>QGHH01000005.1 GCA_003640645.1 Fredinandcohnia aciditolerans
GCCCTATGGAATATAGAGCTAGAGCCGCTTAAATCATTTTTATTATTTCCACTGTCTACTTGACAGGGTGCAGTTCATTTAGTTGTCGAATGCCTTTTTTCTATTTTTTCACCTATTTCTTTATATTCCTCTTCATTCTAACTTAACTGACAAAATAAGAACTAATCTTCCAAAATTTCTCTTTTATTATCGGCATGAAGTGACAGACTTCCATATAAGATGTACTATATACTATTTTTTAAGCTAACTAGTTTACCAAATGAAATACATGTTTCAAAGGTGAAGTGACTTTTGGTGAAAGGAGAAATGGGGTGTCTATTTATTTAGATGTAATCTGGCTGTTAAACTTTTTCTTTGACGCCTTATTATTACTATTAACTGCAATGATCCTAAAGAGAAAAATTGTAAAATGGAGAATCTTAGTAGGTTCATTTATTGGATCTTTGCTAGTGCTCTTAGTGGTTTCTCCTTTTGCAGAAATTGGGTCTCATCCTGTTACAAAACTTCTCTTTTCAATCGTAATTGTAGGAGTTGCTTTCGGATATAAACGATTTCGCTATTTTTTACAAGGATTATTAACCTTTTATTTTGCTACTTTCATGATTGGAGGTGGGATGATAGGGGTTCATTATTTTTTAGAATTTGATGTTCAGGTTTTTGATGGAACAATCATGACTCAGTCTACTGGCTACGGAAACCCAATTAGTTGGGGGTTTGTGCTAATCGGTTTCCCGCTCTTATGGTATTTTTCAAAAAATAGAATGGATGACATTGAAACGAAGCAAGTTTTCTATGACCAGATTGTTGCTGTGAAACTTGAAATAGATGATGTCATCTTACATTTACAAGGTTTGGTCGACAGTGGAAATCAATTGTTCGACCCAATTACAAAAAGCCCAGTTATGATCTTAGACACCACAAAATATGAGAATCACTTTCCAAAAGCACTGATGGAACAATCCAAAAATATTGAGCTCTTAACCAATGATTCTGCAACAGAATCTCATAAATGGGAAAGTCGTGTAAGACTTATTCCATATCGTGGGGTTGGCCAAGAACATCAATTCTTATTGGCAGTTAAACCTGACCGAATAACAATCTATCATCAAAATGAAGAAAATATCGTAAAAAAAGGATTGGTTGCATTTAACCATACTACCTTATCAACTGATGGTGAGTATGATTGTATCGTACATCCAAAAATGCTTGTTTCAAGCTCCATTCAGACAGCTTCTTAAAGGGTAAATAACAAATTTATTCTAATAAATATCATACTCACGCTTTTTACAAATTAGAAGGGAGAACTTATCTGTGGCTAAATTAAAATTAAAACTTACATATTGGTGGTATAAACTTTTAATAAAATTAGGTTTGAAGACAGATGAAATTTATTATATTGGTGGTAGCGAGGCTTTACCTCCACCGTTATCAAAGGATGAAGAAGAGGTTCTTTTAAACAAGTTGCCTAGTGGCGACCAAGCTGCAAGGTCGATTCTTATTGAAAGAAACCTAAGACTTGTAGTATATATCGCACGAAAGTTTGAGAACACAGGAATAAATATCGAAGATTTAATTAGTATTGGAACAATTGGGTTAATCAAGGCTGTCAATACCTTTAATCCTGAAAAGAAAATTAAACTTGCAACCTATGCATCCAGATGTATTGAAAATGAGATTTTAATGTATTTACGACGAAATAATAAAATAAGGTCCGAGGTTTCCTTTGATGAACCATTAAATATTGATTGGGATGGTAATGAACTATTATTATCGGATGTTCTAGGAACAGACGAAGACATCATTACAAAGGATTTGGAAGCGAATGTCGACAGAAAGTTATTAGTGAAGGCTCTTCATCAGTTAAATGATCGTGAAAAACAAATCATGGAATTAAGATTTGGTTTAATTGGTGGAGAAGAAAAGACTCAAAAAGATGTTGCTGATATGCTTGGGATATCGCAATCGTATATTTCAAGACTAGAAAAGCGAATTATTAAACGACTTCGAAAAGAATTTAACAAAATGGTGTAAATAAAAAATATTTTTCCTTAATAGCTATTGATTTTGCTGTTTTTATAAACAAGGTATGGAAATAGTTGTGAATTCGAAATGCATATTTTTCCCTCTAACGGAGATACTTAACTTTGTACAGCAACTCCTGTTAGGAGGGAAAGAATTGACTCGAAATAAAGTAGAAATTTGTGGTGTTGATACTTCAAAACTTCCAGTACTAAAGAATGAAGAGATGCGGCAATTATTCCGACAAATGCAAAGTGGCGATTTGTCAGCCCGCGATAAGCTCGTAAATGGGAATTTACGACTTGTTCTCAGTGTAATTCAACGGTTCAACAACAGAGGAGAATTTGTAGATGATTTATTTCAGGTCGGATGTATCGGTCTGATGAAATCAATCGACAACTTTGATCTTGGTCAAAACGTAAAGTTCTCCACCTATGCAGTCCCGATGATTATCGGCGAAATTCGGCGCTATTTACGAGACAACAATCCTATCAGGGTGTCGCGCTCATTGCGGGACATTGCCTATAAGGCTTTGCAAGTAAGAGAGCGTTTGATGAGTGAAACATCAAGGGAACCTACAGCAGAAGAAATTTCAAAGGTTCTTGAAGTGCCACATGAAGAAATTGTTTTTGCACTTGATGCGATTCAAGACCCTGTATCATTATTCGAACCGATTTATAATGATGGTGGGGATCCAATTTTTGTGATGGATCAATTAAGTGATGAACGAAACCGTGATTCAAATTGGATTGAAGAGATTGCCTTAAAAGAAGGAATGAGACGACTAAATGATCGTGAAAAACTAATCCTTCGAAAACGATTTTTTCAAGGGAAAACACAAATGGAAGTTGCTGAAGAAATCGGAATCTCTCAAGCTCAAGTTTCACGTCTTGAAAAAGCAGCTATTAAACAAATGAATAAGAACATCCAAAATTAATCATGGATTCGTCCAGTAAATGGACAAGTTATAGCATGTATAGTGTAAAATATCAGACATTCGGTGAAATCGAATGTCTTTTTTATCGTCTTTTTATCGTGTGAAATTAAAGCCTTCCACTTCGTCTAATTTTGTCTCATAAAAGGCAGTAATCCAGTCATATAGTTTACTATAAGGAGGCGGAGGGAAATGGTGAAAATTTCTGATTTTCAGGCGAAGGATGTTGTAAGTGTTGTCGATGGAAAAAGACTTGGTAATATTGGTGATATCGACATCAACTTAACAACTGGAAAAATAGAGTCCATTATTATAGGTGGCTATGGAAAAGTATTAGGCATATTTGGTCGTGAGGAAGAGATTGTGATTCCATGGAGAAACATTATCAAAGTCGGTAAGGATGTGATTTTAGTGCGAACTCAGAATACAATTGAGTAATCGCGCTAAATTTTGACATTTTTCCTAACATATTGTCCTTTCTTTTGCTAAGATGTGATAAAATAGGCAGAAGAAGGAGTCATTATCTGAAAAAAATATTGTCGTCATATCTAGATCAGATGTGTTGATAAATGTGAATAAAAGGATGTTATTATGAAGCTTGAACCATTTACTCAAAAGGCAGAACAAGTTTTAAAACTTTCCAGTTGGAGCCATTTTTCTGATGGATTGGTTGCTGGTTTTACGACTAAAAATGGTGGAGATAGTAAAGGGGAATTTAAATCCTTTAATCTTGGTTTACATGTAAATGATGAGGACAACTTGGTTATTTCAAACCGAAAACTGCTTGCAGACATTCTTCGCTTTCCACTTGAAAACTGGGTATGCTCCGAGCAAACACATAAAAATAACATCGCTAAGGTCACTAAAAAAGATCTTGGTTCAGGTGTTTTTACATATGAAGGTAGCATTAAGGATACAGATGGGTTATACACGACAGAGAAAAATATTCTGTTAACCCTCTGCTATGCAGACTGTGTTCCACTTTATTTTTTTGCACCATCTAAACAAATCATTGGAATTGCTCATGCAGGATGGAAGGGAACTGTTCAGGATATTGCTGGAGAAATGATTCGTGTTTGGGGTAATGAAGGTGTTAAACCAGATAATATCCAGGCAATAATCGGACCTGCAATAGGTAAATGCTGCTATATTGTGGATGATTACGTTATAAATTTCGTGAGAAAAATGGACAAAATAGATTCAAAACCATACGAAATAGTGAATGACAACCAATATCGGTTAGATTTAAAAGAACTGAACTATCAGCTGATGGTGAGTGCAGGAATTCCTCCTGAAAATATTCAAGTTTCCTCGTATTGCACGTCCTGTGAGAATCAGAATTTCTTTTCGCATCGAAGGGATGCCGGGAAAACAGGAAGAATGATGAGTTTTATTGGCTTTAAGGAGGATTAATTTTTAAATGAGTGTAAAAGAAAATCTATGCAACATACAAGGAAAGATTGAACAAGCATGCAAGCGGTCAAATCGGCCTGCCGATTCTGTTTCAATTATTGCTGTAACGAAATATGTAAGTGTTGAAACAGCTAAGGAAGCAATTGCAGCAGGAATTAAGCATATTGGAGAAAATCGTGACGAGGGTTTGATTAAGAAGAGAGTAGAAATTGGGAATGAACCAACATGGCATTTTATTGGTTCTCTTCAAACAAGAAAAGTTAAAAACATAATTGAAAAGGTGGACTATATTCATTCACTCGATCGATTATCGTTAGCAGAAGAAATACAAAAGCGGGCTAGCAGTAAAATAAAATGTTTCGTACAAATCAACGTATCTGGAGAAGAGTCGAAACACGGAATGTCACCGGAAAATCTTGAGTCATTTATAAAGGAACTTGAAAAGTATCCTTCTGTCGAGGTAGTCGGATTAATGACAATGGCTCCATTTACCGATGATCAAGATGTTATTCGCTCATGCTTCCAAAGACTTCGAAAACTAAGAGATGATGTACAAGCTTTTGGTTTGCCTCATGCTCCATGTACTGAATTATCGATGGGTATGTCGAACGATTTCGAAATTGCAATTGAAGAAGGGGCTACATTCATTCGAATAGGTACTTCATTGGTTGGTAAAGAATTTTAACTTTATTCATCAAAAGTCATAACTTAAAAAAATGGAAAATGTGAGATATTTAAGTCAGTTAGATCTAAAAATCTTACTGAATAAAGTGAAAGCCTTCGGCGTAGACATGCGATTTTTAAAGGAAGTTTTTTGAGCAGTAAGATCAAAGATTAAGAACGCCAAGTCCTGTGGCAACGTCTTTATGACCCACTTCCTGTGGGCCTAAAATCTGGGCGCAAATACGCCAAGGCGCATTTGATAAGAGAGAGGTGTTACAATTGAGTATAAAATCCAAATTTAAAAGCTTTTTTGCATTAGAAGATGAATATGATTATGATGAAGAAGATTATTTTGAAGAGGAAATAGAACCAACAAAGGCTGTAAAACCAGCTGCAAAACAAAATGTAGTAAGCTTACAAAGTGTTCAAAAGTCTTCTAAGGTTATTTTGTTTGAACCTCGAGTATATGCAGAAGCACAGGAAATTGCCGATCATTTGAAAAACAGACGAGCAGTTGTTGTTAATCTACAACGTGTTCAACATGATCAAGCAAAGAGAATCGTTGATTTTCTAAGTGGAACTGTTTATGCCATAGGTGGCGATATTCAACGCATTGGTGCAAATATTTTCTTATGTACACCTGACAATATAGATGTGTCAGGAAATATTTCTGAGATTGTTTCTAACGAAGATTTTGCTGAAAAGGGGTGGTAATCGAAAATGGGTATTATTTTCGGTATCTTAAGTCAAGCGCTTGTACTTTATTCTTATGCGCTGATCATTTATATTTTGATGTCTTGGTTTCCAAATGCACGTGAATCTGGGATTGGTCAATTTTTAACAAGAATTTGTGAACCATACCTAGAGCCATTCCGCAGATTTATTCCACCACTAGGGATGATTGATATTTCCCCAATTGTAGCAATCCTAGTGTTAAATTTCGCTGGTAGAGGAATTCATGCTTTGCAAAGCATGTTCTAAAAAGGGCCTTCATTCAAGGTCCCTTTTCTTTATTTTTGTTTAGCTCCAGGTGCCATCAGTTCTCTAGCATAAGCCAATCGCTTCGGAAGGTCGGAGTTTTCTTATGCTTGTCGCGTAAATCAGCGCGTCTTGAGCTTTTCTACTTTAAACGAGGTATTATACATATGAATTTATATCAACATTTTCGAAAAGAAGAGCATGCGTTTATCGATCAGGTGTTGGAATGGCAACAGACTGTTCTGAATCAATATAGTCCTAGGTTAACCGACTTTCTTGATCCACGTGAACAAGAAATCGTGAAACAAGTGGTAGGAAACGGTGGAGATGTCCTTGTTCATTTCTATGGTGGAAAAAAAGGACTTGAACGTAAACGAGCATTATTGTATCCATCTTACTTTGAACCTACTGAAACGGATTTCAATCTATCCTATTTTGAGGTGAAATATCCTGTAAAATTTGTTTCTGTTGACCACCGAAAGGTTCTTGGTTCCTTAATGTCTCTCGGTTTAAAACGTTCCAAATATGGTGATATCTTAACTCAGGACGAGCGTATTCAAATTGTTGTTGCTGGGGAGGTTGCTGATTACGTGCGAATGAATTTAACATCCGTTGGTAAGGCAACGATCTCATTATCAGAGATTGCAGCTACAGATCTAGTATTTTTACATGATGAATGGACTGAGCAAACAGTCACTGTATCCTCCTTACGATTAGACGTTATATTGGCATCTATATTAAATTTGTCAAGACAAAAAGTGCAAGTCTTAATTGAAAATGGACTTGTAAAAGTGAATTGGAAAAAAATTGAACAAACTTCCTTTGAATGTAAGGAAAGTGATGTGCTTTCTGTTCGTGGTTACGGAAGAAGTAGACTTCATTCAATTGAAGGGAAAACGAAGAGAGAAAAATGGAGAATAATTGTAGGAAGACAAAAATAATTGTAAATAATGCAGGAATTTCTTCTTTTTTGTCGAATTGTAAAGTATCATTTATTTAGAGAATGTTTGAAAAACAATCGCATTTATTAATTTTTGGAGGTGGCATTCGTGCCTTTAACGCCATTAGATATTCATAATAAGGAATTTAACAAAGGCTTTCGCGGCTATGATGAGGACGAGGTAAATGAGTTTCTTGATCAAGTTATTAAAGATTATGAAATGGTTATTCGTGAGAAAAAAGAACTTGAGTCAAAACTTTCAGAGCTGAACGAAAAACTAGGTCATTTTACAAATATCGAAGAAACATTAAATAAATCAATCTTGATAGCGCAAGAAACAGCTGAAGAAGTAAAACGTAATGCTTCAAAAGAAGCAAAGCTTATCATCAAGGAAGCAGAGAAAAATGCAGATCGTATTATTAATGAATCGTTAGCTAAATCTAGAAAGATATCAATCGAAATTGAAGATTTAAAGAAACAGTCAAAAGTATTCAGAAACAGATTTAAAATGTTAGTGGAAGCTCAGTTAGACATGCTTAATAATGATGATTGGGATCATCTAATGGAATACAATGTAGAGCCTGTTTTTGCAGAATCAGAAGAAAACTAGTCTCGACACTTGACTCTTTTGTTTAATACGCATATAATTTTAAAACAACTAATTACTTTAATATACTAGCAGCTTTGAAAGGGACAGTAGTTCTTGTCAAACTTATAAAAAATGTTGTTTCAAAAAGGAGGATGGAAAGGACCGAGAATTTCGAGGCGGCGCAGTTTTGAGTAGCGGAGCGTATGTAGTGAATACGTGAGCAACGGAAAAACAAGCCAACGAAGAATTTCGATGTGTCATTTCCACCGGACTTATTGAACATCCTCTAAAAGCGAGTCAGGGATGGTGGAAGCCTGATATAAGTGATAAGAATGAAAATCACCCTGGAGTTCGGTGCTGAACACATAAATTGATTCAAAAGAGAGTTTCTTTTGAACATTTCTAAGTAAGCATTTCGCGTATCATTCACGTTACGAATGTCGAGTGGACGAATGGAATTTCGTCTATAAGGGTGGTACCGCGAGAGGCCTTCTCGTCCCTTTTGGGGATGAGGAGGCCTTTTTCTATTCTGATTAAGGGTATCACAAATCATCCATACTGTAACAAGCTGCAAATAATTAGGAACTATTATTAGGAGGAAATGGTAATGGAGTATAAAGACACGTTATTAATGCCAAAAACAGATTTCCCAATGCGTGGAAACCTTCCAAATCGCGAACCACAGATTCAAGAACAATGGGAAGAAATGAATATTTATCAAAAAGTTCAGGAACGTACGAAAGGTCGTCCATTATTCGTTCTTCATGATGGGCCTCCATATGCGAATGGTGACATTCATATGGGGCATGCATTAAACAAAATCATTAAGGATATGATTGTTCGTTTCAAATCAATGAACGGCTATTGTGCCCCATATGTTCCAGGATGGGATACTCACGGACTTCCAATTGAAACAGCTCTTACAAAAAATAAGAAAGTTAATCGGAAGGCAATGAGCGTTGCGGAGTTCCGTAAACTTTGTGAAGAATATGCTTACGAGCAAATCAATAACCAACGCGAACAATTTAAACGTCTTGGGGTTCGTGGTGACTGGGAAAACCCATATATCACCTTAAAACCAGAATACGAAGCGCAGCAAATCAAAGTATTTGGTGAAATGGCTAAAAAAGGCTATATCTATAAAGGACTTAAGCCTGTTTATTGGTCTCCTTCATCTGAATCAGCACTGGCAGAAGCTGAAATTGAATATCAAGATAAACGTTCACCTTCTATCTATGTAGCGTTTCCAGTTAAAGACGGTAAAGGTGTCTTAGAAGGTGACGAAAAAATCATCATCTGGACAACAACACCATGGACGATTCCAGCAAACCTAGGAATTAGTGTACATCCTGATCTAGAGTACTCTGTTGTTAGTGTTGACAACAACAAATACGTGGTTGCTTCTGCACTATTAGAAGCAGTAACTAAAGAAATCGATTGGGAAAACGTATCTGTTGTGAAAACATTTAAAGGTCGTGAGTTAGAAAATGTTGTAGCCAGCCATCCAATTTATGGTCGCGATTCCCTTGTGATGCTTGGTGAACATGTTACAACTGATGCAGGTACTGGTTGTGTACATACAGCACCTGGACACGGGGAAGATGACTTCCTCGTTGGACAAAAATATGGAATCGGTGTTCTTTGCCCTGTTGATGAAAAAGGTTACATGACAGCGGAGGCTGAGGGATTTGAAGGTTTATTCTATGATGAGGCTAACAAACCAATCACTGAAAAATTAAATGAAGTTGGTGCGCTTCTAAAGCTTTCCTTCATCACTCACTCTTATCCACATGACTGGCGTACGAAAAAACCAACCATCTTTAGAGCAACAGCTCAGTGGTTTGCATCTATTAAAGATTTTAGGAACGAACTAATGGAAGCTGTTAAAGAAACCAAATGGGTTCCAGCATGGGGTGAAACAAGACTTTATAATATGGTTCGAGATAGAGGAGATTGGTGTATTTCACGTCAGCGAGCTTGGGGAGTGCCAATTCCAGTATTCTATGGTGAAAATGGGGAACCAATTATCACAGATGAAACCATTAATCATGTCTCTGACCTATTTAGAGAATATGGTTCAAATGTTTGGTTTGAACGCGAACCTAAAGACTTATTGCCAGACGGATTTACACATGAATCAAGTCCAAATGGTATTTTCACGAAGGAAAATGACATTATGGATGTATGGTTTGACTCTGGTTCATCCCATCAGGCAGTCTTATTGGAAAGAGAAGATTTACAACGTCCGGCAGATCTTTACTTAGAAGGTTCTGACCAATATCGTGGTTGGTTTAACTCATCATTATCAACGGCTGTAGCTGTAACAGGTAAAGCCCCGTATAAAGGCGTACTAAGCCATGGTTTTGCCCTGGATGGTGATGGCCGTAAAATGAGTAAGTCATTAGGAAATGTTGTTGTTCCAGAAAAGGTTATGAAACAACTAGGTGCTGATATTTTGCGTCTTTGGGTAGCCTCAGTTGACTATCAGGCAGATGTTCGTGTATCCGATGCTATTTTAAAACAAGTGGCTGAGGTTTACAGAAAGATTAGAAATACATTCCGTTTCTTACTTGGTAATTTAAGTGACTTCAATCCTGAAACAGATGCAATTCCTGTGAATGAATTGCGTGAGGTAGATCGTTATATCCTTGTTAAACTAAACAAGCTAATTGATAAGGTAAAAACATCTTATGAAAATTATGAATTTGCAGGTGTCTACCATTCCGTTCATAATTTCTGTACAATTGAGTTAAGTTCATTCTACTTAGACTTTGCGAAGGATATTTTATATATTGAAGCAGCGGATCAACATGATCGCCGTTCAATCCAAACAGTCTTATATGATGCTTTATTAAGCTTAACTAAGCTTGTAACACCGATTCTTCCACATACTGCAGATGAAGTATGGAAACATATCGATTCTGTTAAAGAGGAAAGTGTTCAATTAGTTGATATGCCAATTTCAGTTGAAATTCCAAATGCAGAAGCATTGGAAGCAAAATGGGATTCATTCATGGAACTTCGTGATGATGTATTAAAAGCTTTAGAAAAAGCGAGAAATGAGAAAGTTATTGGGAAATCATTAGCTGCTAGCATTACTTTATATCCAAACATCGGAACAAAAGCTCTTCTTGATACAGTTGAAGAGAACTTAAAGCAGTTGTTTATTGTGTCAAGATTTGAAATTGGTGGATCATATGAAGATGCTCCGGAAAATGCACAAGTTTTTGATCAAGTAAAAATAGTTGTTGGTGTAGCAGAAGGAGAAACTTGTGATCGTTGTTGGGTAGTAACTCCAACAGTTGGTGAAGACTCAGATCACCCAACAATCTGCTCACGTTGTGCATCCGTTGTAAAAGAAAATTACCAAAACTAAATTAGGAAAAACGCCATGAAATCATATGTTCATGGCGTTTTTTATTTGCGTAAATTTGGTGTCTTGAAATATTTCATTAATAGAACTGTAAACCAACAATTTGCCTGTCTGCCGTCAAAAATAAATGAGAAAAACGTAGTATGTAATTAGAAACAGTAAAAAACGTCATTTTTATCTTACAGGAAAAACTTGTTGGCTTTAACGGAAACCAATATGGATAATACTATTTCTACTACCTTATAAAGATGTTCTTAAGCATTAATCAAAAGCATGATAAGGAGGCGTTCCAATGAACGATCAGTATGCAGAGATTAAAGCGGAATTGGAATTAACAAAGAAAGAACTCATATCCAGGTTAATGAAGTCAGCACAATATGAGGTAAGTCAAGAACTACTTTTTCAGAATGAACAATCTGAGAAAGAAAAGATTGTAATAAATCATATAAAAGAAGACCTAAGCGATGTCGAAAGAGCTTTAAATAAAATTAATTCCGGCACATTTGGAATTTGCGAAGAGACTGGTGCTGAAATTCCGATTGAGAAACTACGGATACTTCCAACAGCTCGAACCATTTTCGAATTTTCCTTCACTGATTTATATGACAGAAGTAATGTCATACCCCTTCAGCGTAAAAACCATCTTTCTTTAGTCGAGCAAAAGTGAAACCTTTGCTTTTGCTCTGCTTTAATCCCTTAAATAGATTGTACAGCCGTCCATTCATATGCTAAAATTCAAAAGTATAGTTTGTATGGATGGGGGCGTATTCGTGTATTATTATTTAATTGCTTTATTTATCATTTTATTAGATCAGGTTACAAAATGGATTATTGTCCGTTACATGGAGCTTGGAGATTCGATTCAAATCATTCCTAACTTTTTGTATATAACCTCGCATCGAAACCGTGGTGCAGCATGGGGAATATTACAGGGACAAATGTGGTTTTTCTATATTGTGACCATTATCGTTGTTGTAATGCTCGTTTTTTACATACGGAGCCTCAAACCAAAACAGCGCCTGTTCGGCATTGCGCTTTCATTTATGCTTGGAGGTGCAATTGGTAATTTTATTGACCGTATCTTTCGTAAAGAAGTTGTCGATTTTATAGATACATACATTTTTACATATGACTTCCCTATTTTTAATATTGCCGATTCAGCACTTGTAATAGGTGTTGGTTTGATTTTAATTTTAACTATTTTTGAAGGGAAATTAGAAAAGGAGAAAACAAATGAATCAATTCGAACTAACGATTGAGGAACAACAGAAAAATGACCGAATTGATAAAGTCGTTTCAGCTTTTAATTCAGACTGGTCGAGGACACAAGTTCAGTCATGGATTAAGGATGGAAATATAAAAGTCAACGGGAATAATGTTAAAACCAATTATAAAGTTAATATTGGGGACCATATCCATATTGAAATTCCTGAACCGCAAGCCTTGGATGTGGTACCAGAAGAGATGAACTTAGATATATATTATGAAGATGCAGATGTTCTCGTTGTCAATAAGCCAAAAGGAATGGTCGTACATCCTGCTCCAGGCCATGTTAGTGGCACTTTGGTAAACGGGCTTATGGCTCATTGCAAGGATTTATCAGGAATCAACGGTGTTCTACGCCCGGGGATTGTTCATCGAATTGATAAAGATACTTCAGGCTTATTGATGGTTGCAAAAAATGATGTTGCGCATGAATCCTTAGTGAATCAATTGGTCGAAAAGTCAGTAACTCGCAAATATAAAGCACTAGTCCATGGCATCATACCGCATGATCAAGGTACGATTGACGCACCCATTGGAAGGGATAAAAAGGACCGCCAAAGCATGACTGTTACAGATGAAAACAGTAAAAATGCAGTGACTCATTTTAATGTCTTAGAACGATTTAAAGATTTTACATTTGTTGAGTGTCAGCTAGAAACAGGGCGTACCCATCAAATACGTGTTCATATGAAATATATTGGTTATCCATTAGCGGGTGATCCAAAGTATGGTCCAAAGAAAACGTTAGATCTTGGTGGACAAGCCCTTCATGCAGGGCTATTGGGCTTTGTTCATCCTAGAACGAAGGAATATCTTGAATTTGAGTCTCCACTTCCTGCTTATTTTGAGGAACTTCTTGAAAAACTACGACATTAGATTTGGTTTCCTCATAAAAAGGATTGACAAATTTCGATAATGAACGTAGAATGAACTTAATTAAATGAGCCCCTTTAAGATCAGTCCCGTGAGGCTGAGAAGGAAACGGAACTACATTAGGATCATTGTATCCTCTTGTATGAATGTCTATGTCCTTTCACTTACGGTGAGAGGACATTTTTAATTTAAAGAGGCAATCAATGTTAAAGTGGGGTGTAAAAAATGGCTGAAACTGACAAAGCTGTAGTTTTAGACAATCAAGCAATTCGAAGAGCTTTGACAAGAGTTGCTCACGAAATCATTGAAAAGAACAAAGGGATAGAGAACTGTGTAATTGTTGGGATCAAGACGAGAGGTATTTATTTAGCAAAGCGCATTGCCAGCCGAATTGAACAAATTGAAGGCAAGAAGATTGCAATTGGTGAACTAGATATTACCTTATACCGAGATGACTTAACAACAAAAACAGAGGATCGCGAACCAATTGTAAATGGTTCCGATATTCCAGTTGATATTACGAATAAAAAAGTCATCCTTGTTGATGATGTGTTATACACAGGTAGAACAGTGAGAGCAGCGCTCGATGCCCTCATCGACATTGGTCGGCCAGCACAAATTCAGTTAGCTGTTTTAATTGACAGAGGTCACCGAGAGTTCCCAATTCGAGCAGATTATGTCGGTAAAAATATACCAACTTCTAACTCAGAAAAAATTGTGGTTGAACTAGAAGAAATAGACAATTTAGATCAAGTAACGATTCATAAAAAGTAAATATAATACCCTTTAATGTAGTCCAGAGAGGCTAACAAAGGGGTAAACATTCCTTCTCAAAAGATAGGGATTTGTATACCTCTTTGTGTAAAAAACACAAAGATTTTTTTGTTTTTGGGTATCTTAAAATGAGGGGGAAATTCGAAATGAGTAATGAAAACCAAAAGATAGTATTAGGGATAAAAGATAAACCATCTCCAGGACTATTCGCAATACTGAGTTTGCAGCATTTATTCGCCATGTTCGGTGCAACAATTCTTGTACCATATTTAGTAGGAATTAGTCCTGGTGTAGCTCTCATCTCAAGTGGTTTAGGCACGCTAGCATTTTTACTTATTACAAAGGGGCAGGTTCCGGCATACTTAGGATCATCCTTTGCTTTCATCATCCCACTTCAAACAGCAATAGCTGCAGACGGTCCTGGTGCTGCAATGATGGCAAGCTTACTTGCTGGGCTCGTATATGGGATCGTAGCTCTGTTAATAAAAGCAACAGGACATAAATGGCTTGTGAAGATTTTACCACCTGTTGTTGTTGGACCAGTTATTATCGTAATAGGTCTTAGCCTAGCTGGTACAGCAGTAGGAATGGCAATGAATGATGCTAGCGGTGCATATAGTCTGCAGCATTTTTCAGTAGCATTAGTTACATTAGCAATCGTGATTATTGCAACCATCTTTTTTAAAGGCTTTTTAAAACTAATCCCTGTCCTAATCGGGATTATCGGTGGATACGTATACGCATTATCAATCGGATTAGTGGATTTTACTGCAGTAAAAGAAGCAAAGTGGTTTGAATTGCCAGACTTTATAATCCCGTTTGTTTCATATACACCTCAGTTTTCATTAGATATGATTGCTTTAATCGTTCCAGTAGCGGTAGTTACCTTGTCAGAGCATATCGGACATCAAATGGTCTTAAGTAAGGTTGTTCAAAAAGATTTGATTAAACAACCTGGATTACATCGTTCAATTATGGGTGACGGAGTAGCAACGATAATTGCTTCACTACTTGGTGGACCACCAAATACAACATACGGAGAAAACATTGGCGTATTAGCCATCACTCGGATATTTAGTGTATATGTAATTGGTGGTGCAGCTGTTGTGGCGATCGTCTTTGGATTCAGTGGTAAAATCAACGCCTTAATTAGTACGATTCCAACACCAGTTATGGGTGGGGTATCCATTCTCTTATTCGGGATTATCGCTTCATCTGGTTTACGGATGTTAGTAGATAGCAAAGTTGATCTTGGTGATAATCGTAACTTGGTGATTTCATCAGTTATCCTTGTAATTGGAATCGGCGGAGCATTTATCCGTGTCCTTGGTTTTGAGGTACACGGCATGGCATTAGCCGCAATCATAGGTGTTTTACTTAACCTAATCCTTCCTGGCGGAGTAGTTCAGGAAGACGAAGATATATATGAGGCTCATCATGAGGATGATAGCTCTGTTGCATAATGCTTCACCTTTTAAAATAACCCAGAGAGGTTATTAAGGGTGTAAGGTTTTTGCGAAAAGGGTGTTGGCTTATTTATACCCTTTTTCAAAAAAACCTTGATTTACACCCTTACCAGAAAAAGGTAAGGGTGTTTTTAACTTTATTCAGCAAAAGTACGCTGAATAAAGTTAAAGCCTCCGGCGGATGCCACAGATTTTCAAAGGAAACTTTTCGAGCAAGCTCGAAAAAATCTGGGCAGCAAATACGCCAAGGCGGATTTGATTATAAGAAATGGAGGAGAGAAAATGAATCATTTACTTACGATGACTGAGTTAAGCATTGAGGATATTGACCGAATTCTATTTGATGCGAGCCTGTTTGCCGAAGGAAACAAATGGAAGCTTGAAAAACAAACATTTGTTGCAAATCTTTTCTTCGAACCAAGTACACGTACACGCTTTAGTTTTGAAGTAGCCGAGAAAAGATTAGGTGCAGACATCCTACAGTTAGATGAAATGACTTCAAGTGTTCAAAAGGGAGAAAGTCTATATGACACAGTTAAAACCCTTCAATCACTCGGAGCAAATGCAGTCGTGATTCGTCATCCAAGGGATGAGTATTTTAAGGAATTAATAAATGGGATCCATATACCAATCATTAATGCAGGTGATGGATGTGGTCATCATCCTACACAATCTCTCCTTGATTTATTAACAATTAAACAAGAGTTTGCTAGATTCCAAGATTTAAATGTGTTAATCGTTGGCGATATTCGTCATAGTCGGGTTGCAAGATCCAATGCTGAAGTCCTAACGAGATTAGGCGCAAATGTTCGCTTTTCAGCTCCATTAGAATGGCAAGATGATACTAATCCTAATGGTGAATATGTAGACCTTGATAAAGGCATTAGAGAAGCAGATGTCGTCATGTTGCTGCGTATTCAACATGAGCGCCATGAGTCATCGATGGGCTTAACGAAAGTAGAATACCATGAGCAATATGGTTTAACGATTATGCGAAGCAAAAACTTGAAAAAGGGTAGCATTGTTATGCATCCAGCTCCCATCAATCGTGGAGTTGAAATAGCGAGTGAATTAGTAGAAGCACAAAACTCAAGAATCTTTAAACAGATGGAAAATGGTGTATTCGTAAGAATGGCCGTACTTAAAAGAGTGTTACAACAGGTTGAAGGAGGAATTTTAATATGAGCACCTTATTAAAAAATGCAAAAATTTTAAACGAACAAGGTGATTTAGTAAGTGCAGATATCAAAATCACGGATGACATGATTGAAGCGGTTGGTACAAATCTTGATCCAACGAATTGTAAAGTCCTTGATGTAGAAGGAATGTTTGTATCAGCAGGTTTTGTTGATGTTCATGTCCACCTTCGTGAACCTGGAGGCGAACATAAAGAAACAATTGAAACTGGAAGTCTTTCGGCTGCAAAAGGTGGATTCACAACAATTGCAGCAATGCCAAATACAAGACCAGTTCCAGATTCAGTTGAACAAATGAATTGGCTGCAACAACGAATCAAAGATACGGCTCATGTGAATGTTCTTCCATATGCGTCCATCACTATTCGCGAGCTTGGTCAAGAACTTACAGATATGAATGGATTAAAGCAAGCAGGAGCATTCGCTTTCACTGATGACGGTGTTGGAATTCAATCTGCTGGAATGATGCTAGAAGCCATGAAGCAAGCGGCAGCGATTGATATGCCAATTGTAGCCCATTGTGAGGAAAATACGTTAATCAATAAAGGTTCTGTTCATGAAGGTGAATTTTCGAAGAAACATGGACTCAATGGAATTCCTTCTGTGTGCGAATCCGTACATATAGCAAGGGATGTTTTATTAGCGGAAGCAGCTGGCTGTCACTACCATGTATGTCATGTAAGTACAAAGGAATCAGTTCGTGTCATCAGAGATGCAAAGCGAGCAGGTATCCATGTAACAGCTGAGGTTACACCACATCATTTATTACTATGTGATGAAGACATCCCAAGCCTCGACACAAATTATAAAATGAATCCTCCATTACGTGGAAGAGAGGACTTAGATGCCCTTATTGAAGGTCTGCTTGATGGAACAATTGATTTTATCGCTACAGATCATGCACCACATGCAAGTGAGGAAAAAGCACAGGGAATGGCTCTAGCGCCATTTGGCATCGTTGGTTTAGAGACAGCATTCCCACTACTTTATACACATTTTGTAGAAACCAATAAAATGACATTAAAGCAATTAGTAGACTTCTTAACCAGTAAACCAGCAAACACATTTAAACTACCATTTGGAACCTTAGAAATTGGTAAGAATGCTGATTTAACTGTAATAGATCTAAACGCTACAGAAACAATCGATCCAGAAAGCTTTGTATCAAAAGGAAAAAACACACCATTTACTGGTTGGAGATGCAAAGGATGGCCGGTCATGACACTTGTAAATGGCAACATTGTATGGCAGAAAGGAAGTGTTCTAGTATGAAGCGACAGCTTATTTTAGAAGATGGAACCATTTTTGTTGGTGATGGATTCGGAAGTGAGACTGAGAAGTTTGGTGAGGTTGTCTTTAATACAGGTATGACAGGTTATCAAGAAATTTTATCAGACCCATCTTATTGTGGTCAAATAGTAACATTAACATATCCCTTAATCGGAAACTACGGTATAAATCGAGATGATTTTGAATCAATCAACCCAGCAATAAGTGGTTTTATAGTAAATGAAGTGTGTGACCATCCATCAAATTTTAGAAGTCAATTTAATTTAGACGAGTATTTTAAGTCAAAAAATATTCCAGGACTTTCTGGAATTGATACAAGAAAACTTACAAGAATTATACGTCAATATGGGACATTAAAAGGTGCTATTTGTGGAATGGGTGTCAATGTTGGTGAAGTTATCACCCAACTTGGTAACCGTACCTTACCTACTGACCAAGTCAAACAAGTTTCTACGAAAGGTTCTTACCCAAGCCCAGGTAGAGGACATCGTGTTGTTTTAGTTGATTTTGGTATGAAACATGGGATTTTACGCGAACTTAATCACCGTGACTGTGATGTAATTGTCGTTCCTTACAATGTAACAGCGGAGGAAATTCTTCGACTAAGACCTGACGGAATCATGTTAAGTAATGGACCTGGGAATCCAAAAGATGTACCTGAAGCTATTGATATGATTAACGGCGTATTAGGGAAGGTTCCTTTATTCGGAATTTGCTTAGGACACCAATTATTTGCTTTAGCAGGCGGTGCCGATACTGAAAAAATGAAATTTGGCCATAGAGGATCAAACCATCCGGTTAAACACCTACAATCCGGAAAAGTTGCTATTACTTCTCAAAACCATGGGTATACAGTTAATGAAAAGTCTTTAGCTACTACAAGACTTGAAGTGACACATATAGCACTTAATGATGGATCAGTAGAAGGACTGAGCCATTTAGATTATCCAGCATTCACTGTTCAGTATCACCCGGAGGCCTCACCTGGACCTGAGGATGCAAATAGCTTATTTAACGACTTTTTACAGATGATTGAAAACTTCAAGAAAGAAGGCGAAAAGCTATGCCAAAACGCTTAGATATTAAAACTATTCTAGTAATCGGATCAGGTCCAATCGTGATTGGGCAAGCAGCAGAATTTGATTATGCAGGAACACAGGCCTGCTTAGCTTTACGAGAAGAAGGCTATAAGGTTATCTTGGTTAATTCAAACCCTGCAACCATTATGACGGATGTTGAAATTGCAGATAAAGTTTATATAGAACCAATAACATTAGAATTTGTAAGCAAAATTATTCGTAAAGAAAGACCGGAAGCAATTCTGCCAACACTAGGTGGCCAAACGGGCTTAAATATGGCTGTAGAACTTTCAAAATCAGGCGTACTTGAAGAATGTGGTGTCGAAATCTTAGGTACAACTCTTTCTGCTATTGAAAAAGCCGAAGATCGTGATTTATTCCGAAGCTTAATGAACGAACTGAATGAGCCTGTGCCTGAAAGTGAAATTATCCATAACCTGGATGAAGCATACGGATTTATTAATAAAGTAGGATACCCCGTAATTGTTAGACCAGCCTTTACCTTAGGAGGAACTGGTGGTGGAATTTGTAACAATGAGGAAGAGTTGATTGAAATTGTGACAAGTGGATTGAAAAATAGTCCAGTAACACAATGTCTATTAGAAAAGAGTATTGCAGGGTTTAAAGAGATTGAATACGAAGTAATGCGTGATTCTGCAGATACTGCAATAGTAGTATGTAACATGGAAAACGTAGATCCAGTTGGAATTCACACTGGTGATTCAATTGTTGTGGCACCGAGCCAAACATTAAGTGACCGAGAATATCAACTCTTACGAAATACATCTTTAAAAATCATCCGTGCACTGGGGATTGAGGGTGGATGCAATGTACAATTAGCGCTCGATCCATATAGTTTCAATTACTATATTATCGAAGTAAATCCACGTGTGAGTCGTTCTTCAGCTTTAGCATCTAAGGCAACTGGTTATCCAATTGCCAAACTTGCGGCAAAAATTGCAGTAGGTTTAACACTTGATGAGATGATTAACCCTGTTACCGGTAAAACATATGCTGCCTTTGAACCGGCACTTGATTATATCGTTACAAAAATACCCCGCTTTCCGTTTGATAAGTTCGAGTCTGCAAATCGCCGGCTTGGAACACAAATGAAAGCCACTGGTGAAGTTATGGCGATTGGACGTAATTTCGAGGAATCCATACTTAAAGCAGTTCGATCCCTTGAGTCAAATGTTTCTCATATTCAATTAGAGGATGCAACGAATGCTGATCTTTCCACAATTGAAAAAAGAATTAGGAAAGCAGGAGATGAGCGTCTATTCTATCTTGCAGAAGCAATTAGACGGGGCATTACCATTCAACAAATTCATGAGTGGAGTGAAATTGATCTATTCTTCCTCCAAAAATTTGAAAATATAACTACGCTCGAAAACACATTACGGGAAAATAAGGGTGATTTAGAAACATTAAAGTTGGCAAAAAAGAAAGGATTTGCGGACTCCATCGTCGCGGAGCTTTGGAATTCAACAGAGGTTGAAATATATGAAACTCGTAAACAAGCAGGAATTGTCCCAGTATATAAAATAGTTGATACATGTGCAGCTGAATTTGAATCAGCTACGCCTTATTATTATGGAACATACGCGGATGAAAATGAATCAATTGTAACGGATAGAAAGAGTGTAATCGTTCTTGGTTCAGGTCCAATTCGAATCGGGCAGGGCGTTGAGTTCGATTATGCGACCGTTCATTCTGTTTGGGCAATTAAGCAAGCAGGCTATGAAGCAATCATTATCAACAATAATCCTGAAACAGTGTCAACAGACTTCAGTATTTCAGATAAGCTGTACTTTGAGCCATTAACTATTGAGGATGTTATGCATATCATTGACCTTGAACAACCCGAGGGTGTAGTTGTACAGTTTGGCGGTCAAACAGCTATCAATCTAGCAAGTTCTTTAGTTGAGCGCGGAGTGAAAATTTTGGGTACGTCTTTAGAAGATTTAGACCGTGCTGAAAATAGAGATAAATTTGAGCAAACGGTTATCTCACTTGGCATACCACAACCTAAAGGAAAAACAGCAACTTCGGTTGAAGAAGCAGTTGTCATTGCGGAAGCTATTGGTTATCCAGTATTAGTGAGACCTTCATATGTGCTAGGTGGAAGAGCGATGGAGATTGTTTATCAAACAGAAGAGCTTCTACATTATATGGAGAATGCAGTGAAAATTAACCCTGAGCATCCAGTACTAATTGACCGCTATTTAACCGGTAAGGAAATTGAAGTAGATGCCATTTCTGATGGGGAAACAGTGTATATTCCAGGAATTATGGAACACATCGAACGTGCTGGAGTACACTCTGGTGACTCGATTGCCGTATATCCACCACAAACTTTATCAGAACATGTAAGACAACAAATCATTGATAATACAATTGCCCTTGCAAAAGGATTAAATATTATTGGTCTATTAAACATTCAATTTGTGGTCTATAACGAAGAAGTCTTTGTAATCGAAGTAAACCCAAGATCAAGCCGTACAGTCCCATTTTTAAGTAAAATAACTGGCGTACCAATGGCAAATATTGCGACAAAGGTTATTCTTGGACAATCATTACCATCACAAGGGTTTACTACAGGATTACATCCAGAAAGCGAAGGAGTTTATGTGAAGGTACCAGTCTTCTCGTTCGCAAAACTTCGCAATGTGGACATTTCGCTTGGACCAGAAATGAAATCAACTGGTGAAGTAATGGGCAAAGACTATACGCTAGAAAAGGCATTATATAAAGGCCTAGTTGCATCTGGAATCACGATTCCTAAATACGGATCTGTATTATTAACAGTAGCGGATAAAGACAAGGAAGAAGCGCTTGAAATTGCAAAACGATTCCACACAATTGGCTATCAACTTTTAGCAACAAGTGGAACTGCAAGCTACTTACAAAAAGCAAACATTCCCGTTACCGTCGTTAATAAAATTGGTTCAGATGCTCCAAACTTAATTGATGTCATTCGCCAAGGAAAAGCTCAATTTGTCATAAACACATTAACAAAAGGAAAACAGCCTGCTAGAGATGGCTTTAGAATCCGCCGTGAAACAGTTGAGAATGGAGTTGCATGTTTAACTTCATTAGATACTGCTAAAGCAATCGTAAAGGTATTAGAATCCATGACATTCTCGAGCGAAACAATGGGTTCTCACGTGCAAAAACGTGAGGTGGTACATTCATGATTAAAAAGGAACAAATGAAAGTTGTAAGTCACATTCAAATAGCAGAGGATATTTTTGAACTCACACTAGCGGGAGAATTGGTTCAGGCAATGAACGATCCAGGACAATTTGTTCATGTAAAAGTAAGTGATGGAATGGATCCATTACTAAGAAGGCCGATTAGTATTGCAAATATTAATCAAGAAAAGCAAGAGTGTACACTAATTTACCGGAGGGAAGGACTCGGCACACGAGTCCTTTCTGAAAAAAACATCGATCAATCAGTCGATGTGTTAGGTCCTCTAGGAAACGGATTTCCTGTTGATGAAGTAGGTGTTGGTGAGACAGCCTTGCTTGTGGGTGGAGGAATTGGAGTTCCACCACTTTATGAATTATCGAAGCGCCTGGTTGCAAAAGGTGTTAAAGTGATTCACGTCCTTGGGTTCCAATCAAAATCTGCTGTGTTTTATGAAGAAAAATTTAACGCGTTTGGTGAAACTTATATCGCAACAGTGGATGGAACAGTTGGAACGAAAGGTTTTGTAACAGATGTCATCTCTAATAACGGTATAATATTTGATACACTTTATTCCTGCGGACCAACACTAATGCTAAAAGCACTTGAAGCGGACTTCCCTGATCGAAATGCATATATCTCTTTAGAAGAAAGAATGGGCTGCGGAATTGGCGCATGTTTTGCATGTGTATGTCATCTTCAAGATGATCCAGACGGTTATACCTATAAAAAAGTATGCAGTGATGGGCCAGTATTTAAGGTTGGAGAGGTGGTACTATGAACAGACTTCAAGTTGAACTACCAGGTTTATCACTAAAAAATCCCATCATGCCAGCATCCGGTTGCTTTGGTTTCGGAAAAGAATACTCGAAGTTTTACGATTTGAGCACATTGGGTGCAATTATGATTAAAGCAACAACTGTAGAACCAAGATTCGGAAATCCAACTCCACGAGTAGCAGAGACCAGTGCAGGGATGTTAAATGCAATTGGTTTACAAAATCCAGGACTTAAGAAAGTTATTGCTGAAGAGCTTCCTTGGCTTGATCAATTTGATGTGCCTATTATTGCGAATGTTGCCGGTTCACAAATTGAAGATTATGTCGAGGTAGCAAGGGAAATCTCGAAAGCATCTAATGTTCATGCTTTAGAATTAAATATTTCGTGTCCAAATGTAAAAACGGGTGGAATAGCTTTCGGTACGATTCCAGATGTGGCTGCAGAACTTACGAAATATGTAAAAGAAGCATCTAGTGTTCCAGTATACGTTAAATTATCACCGAATGTTTCAAACATCGTTGAAATGGCAAAAGCAATCGAAGAAGCGGGCGCAGATGGTTTAACAATGATTAATACATTAATCGGAATGCGAATTGATCTTAAAACAGGAAACCCAATCTTAGCAAATAAAACGGGAGGATTGTCAGGTCCAGCCATCAAACCTGTTGCAATCCGTATGATTCATGAAGTGAGTCAAGCAGTGTCGATTCCGATTATCGGAATGGGTGGCATTCAATCAGCTGAAGATGTTCTTGAATATTTTTATGCTGGTGCAAGTGCCGTTGCAGTAGGGACTGCTAATTTTGTGGACCCATATGTTTGCCCGACAATTATTGAGGATCTTCCAAGATTACTAGATAAATATGGTTTTGAGCATATCTCGGAATGTCAGGGAAGGAGCTGGAAGTGATGCAACGACCGTTAATTATTGCTCTCGATTTTCCAAACTTACCATCTGCGAAAGACTTTCTCAGGGAATTTGGGAAAGAGCCACTTTTTGTGAAAGTCGGAATGGAGCTGTATTATCAAGAAGGACCATCAGTCATTCACTTCTTAAAAGAACAAGGTCATTCTATTTTCCTAGATTTGAAACTTCATGATATTCCAAATACCGTATATTCTAGCATGAAACGTTTGGCAGGTCTTGGTGTTGACTTGGTCAATGTCCACGCTGCTGGAGGACGGGGAATGATGGTTGCGGCCCGCGAAGGACTTGAAGCTGGAACTACAATGGGGCAATCGAGACCCAAGTGTATTGCTGTCACACAGCTTACGAGTACAACCGAAGAAGTGATGAGAAACGAATTACTAATCGAACGTAATTTGTTAGATGTAGTTGTCGAGTATGCAACAATGACAAAGGATAGTGGACTAGATGGTGTCGTATGTTCCTCTCTTGAAGTTCCGGTAATCAATAAAAAGCTAGGAAACGAGTTTATGACAGTTACGCCTGGAATTCGCCAAGCTAGCGATGATATAGGAGATCAAGCAAGAGTTGTAACACCTGAAAAAGCACGAGAATTAGGATCAACTGCGATTGTCGTAGGTAGATCAATCACGCGAGCAAATAACCCATTACAAACATATAAACACATGAAAGCAGCATGGGAAGGGGTAAGAGTATGAATAAAGAAATAGCAGCACATTTATTAGAAATCGGGGCAGTATTTTTACAACCAAATGAGCCATTCACATGGTCTTCAGGTTTAAAATCTCCTATTTATTGTGATAATCGAATGACTCTTTCTTACCCACAGGTTCGCAGGGAAATTGCAAAAGGATTATCTGAATTAATTAAGATTCATTATCCTGAGGTCGAAGTAATTGCTGGAACTGCAACCGCAGGGATTCCTCATGCAGCATGGGTAAGTGATGTATTAAATATCCCAATGTGCTATGTACGAAGTAAAGCAAAAGCACATGGAAAAGGTAATCAAATTGAAGGCAAAGTGGTTAAAGGACAAAAAGTTGTCGTAATAGAAGATCTTATTTCAACGGGGGGCAGTGCTATTACAGCAGCTGAAGCACTTCGTGAAGCAGGGTGTGAAGTATTAGGAATTGCTGCAATCTTCTCGTACCAGCTTCCAGCAGCAACAGCTAGCTTAGAAGCAGCTAATATTTCAGCTCATACCTTAACCGATTATCCAACCTTAATTAATGTTGCGCTTGATAAAAATGTCATATCTGAAAAAGATATTGAAAGCCTAAAGAGCTGGAGAGAAAATCCAGTGGACTGGTATACAACTAAAGCATAATATAAAAGCCCTAGGTATTAAGCGATCCTAGGGCATTAATTTTTTTATTTATTTTCTAAGCTGTAAAATCAAGTCTTCTTGTGGTGTCACATATACGGTTTGTTGATTATCATAGATAACATAGCCAGGTTTAGAACCATTCGGTTTCTTAACGTGGCGCACAAGTGTGTAATCAACAGGTACAGAGGATGAATTTTTTGCTTTACTGAAATACGCTGCAATTGTCGCTGCCTCAAGGATTGTATCTGGTGATGGTTGTTTGCTTCTAATAATCACATGTGAACCGGGTATGTCCTTTGTATGCAACCATATCTCATCTCTTGCTGCAAGTTTATTTGTTAAATAATCATTTTGTTTATTGTTTTTACCGACAAAGATTTCTGTCCCATCACTTGCTACATAGCGCTCAATAGAAGGTTTTATTGGTTTCATCTTCTTATTTCCTTTTTGTTGCTTTTTCTTCAAATAACCTTCTTCCATAAGTTCCTCGCGGATTTCCTGCAAATCCTTTGGAGCAGCTGATTCAATTTGCTGCAATAGAGACTCGAAATAAGCAATCTCTTCGTTAGCTTTCGCAATTTCATGTTCTACATAGGAAACAGCATTCTTTGCCTTTTGATACTTTGAAAAATAACTTTGCGCATTTTCAGAGGGTGACTTTTGTGGGTGTAGAGGGATTTTCACCATTTCATTTTCCTCTGAGTAATAATTTAATACTTCAATTTCCTTGTCGCCTCGAGTTATCGCATACATATTCGCTGTCAGAAGTTCACCAAAGAGCTTATATTTTTCAGCTTTTTCGGACTCGACTAAGGTTGCTTCAAGTTTTTTAATTTTTTTCTCATTTTTTGTTTTTTCATTATGGATAAACCGTTCTAAATCATTGCCTTGCTGCTTAACCCGATCACGTTCTGCTTTTCCAAAGTAAAAACGATCGAGCATTTCACTAATTGTAGTGAATGCCTTAGCCTCACCACCAATATGATGTAAAGGAAAGATATAGAAAAAATCCTTTTGTCCCTTTGTTATAATCTGTGGTGTAATTTGATTTTGTTTGATTGTTGATATCATTGATAAAAAAGGATCAGGTAATGTTTTTTGATTAGCTATACCGGCGCGAAATACAACTTCTTTTGCAAATACAGGGGAGATCCCAGAAAATTTATTCACAATCTGTTGATCTAATCGACCAGCATTAAAATCAATTTTTTTCAAGAATGTCTCTTCATCGACTGTAATAGGATTTATCTTTTCCTGAGCAGGCGGAAAAACATATGTATACCCTGGCAATACAGTACGATGACGATTAACTGCAGGTGAAATATGCTTAATGCTATCAAGGATTATCTGTTTTTCCGAATCAACGAGGATGATGTTACTATGTCTACCCATAATTTCAATAATCAGTTGTTTTAGAGAGACATCACCAAGTTCATTTCGGCCTTTAATATCAAAAATAATAATTCTATCCATATCAACTTGACGGATATTTTCGATGATACTGCCCTCTAGATGTTTGCGGAGTAACATACAAAACATCGGCGGCTCATGTGGATTATCATATAACTCATTTGTTAAATGGATACGGGCATAACTAGGGTGTGCTGAAAGGAGTAGCTTATGATTCTTTCCATTTGAACGAACCTGAAAGATAAGTTCATTTTTATATGGTTGATAGATTTTTGAAATCCTACCACTATCTAGTGTTTTTTGTAATTCATTCACAATTGCATGTGTGAAGATTCCATCG
This sequence comes from Fredinandcohnia aciditolerans, assembly GCA_003640645.1. GTDB lineage: Bacteria > Bacillota > Bacilli > Bacillales > Bacillaceae_L > Ferdinandcohnia > Ferdinandcohnia aciditolerans. Next base: position 26,830 of record QGHH01000005.1, read on the forward strand.
AATGTCATACGTGTTTCCTCTTTTCCATATCAATAGAAGACAGTGTCTTCCAGTTCCTCTTCAATGTTATTGTACCAATAAATAGGTAACTTAGAAAAAGTATAGCATTTTTTTGGACGAGACTGAATAAGCTTTCATAGATAGAATTTACTTCATCAGAAGTACGCCACTTCTGATGAAGTGATTCAGCCTCCGGCGGATGCCCCGATTTTTTCGTGCATAAGTTCAAAGACCATTTACGCCACTTCCTTTGGCAACTGCTTTGAATCCCACAACCTGTGGGCCTAAAAAATCGTGAGGCAAATACGCGAAGGTGAATTTGATTATGATTTAATGTGAGGGGTGTGTAAAAGACGGATGAAGTGGTATGAGCTTAGATCAGAAGAGGTCGAAAAAAAAGTTAATACAAGCCTTTCTCATGGTCTTTCCGACCAAGAAGTAAAGCAGCGACAAAAGCAATTTGGATATAATGAATTGAAGGAAGCCGAACGCGCTTCAGCAATTTTGCTTTTTTTAGCTCAGTTTAAGGACTTTATGGTTCTTGTATTACTTGCTGCAACCTTGATTTCCGGGTTGTTAGGAGAATACATTGATGCTATCGCAATTATGGCTATAGTTTTAATTAATGGGTTTTTAGGTTTTTTCCAAGAACGAAAAGCAGAAAAATCGCTTCAAGCCTTAAAGGAACTCTCCGCACCACAGGTGAATGTTTTTCGAAGTAATGAATGGGTTCGTATTCTTTCAAAGGAACTCGTTATAGGTGATATCATAAAATTCACCAGTGGTGATCGTATAGGTGCGGATGTGCGTTTAATTGATGTCAAAAGCTTAGAAATTGAGGAATCCGCACTTACAGGGGAATCTGTTCCTGTTACAAAACATGTTGAACCGATTCGTGACGGTGATGTCTCCCTCGGTGACCAAGAAAATATGGCGTTTATGGGCACAATGGTTACACGTGGTAGTGGTGTAGGTATCGTGGTAGGAACTGGTATGAATACAGCAATGGGTCAAATTGCAGAACTCCTTCAATCAGCCGAAGCGATGATTACTCCATTGCAAAGAAGATTGGAGCAATTAGGTAAGGTTTTAATCACCGTAGCACTAATTTTAACTCTCTTAGTTGTGGTTGTAGGTGTTATAAATGGACATGAGCTTTATGAAATGTTCCTAGCGGGAGTTTCATTGGCTGTTGCTGCAATACCTGAAGGATTGCCGGCCATTGTTACTGTTGCCCTTTCTTTAGGTGTTCAAAGAATGATTAAGAAAAATGCAATTGTCCGACGCTTGCCTGCTGTTGAAACTTTGGGCTGTGCTTCGGTCATATGCTCAGATAAAACAGGAACGATGACTCAAAACAAGATGACGGTTACACATCTTTGGTCTGGTGGCAAAACTTGGTCTGTTACAGGTACAGGCTATGATGTAGATGGAAAATTTTTCTCGGGGGATAGAGAAATCAAACCATCAGAACATAAGACTCTTCAACAATTATTAACTTTTGGAGTGTTGTGTAATAATGCATCATTAAAGCAGAAGGATGATGATATTATCCTTGATGGAGACCCGACTGAAGGAGCTTTACTTGTTGCGGGTATTAAAGCAGGACTTACAAATCAATTATTAGCTGAGCAATTTGATATTGTTGAAGAGTTCCCATTTGATTCTGCAAGAAAAATGATGAGTGTCATTGTAAAAGATAGAGCTGGAAATCAATTTGTTGTTACAAAGGGTGCACCAGACGTATTACTAAGAGTTAGTAAATCGGTCCTTTGGGACAATAAACAGCAGCCATTAACGGTAGGGTACGAAAATGAGATTAAGGATGCAATTGAGAGCTTAGCCTCAGATGCTCTTCGTACGATTGCAGTTGGCTTTAAACAATTACGGCCTAATCAAAAGTTAGTGTCGGAAAACGAAGCCGAAAGCGAATTAACCTTTATTGGGGTTCAAGGAATGATTGATCCGCCAAGACCAGAAGTAAAAGATGCAGTTAAAGAGTGTAAAGATGCTGGCATTAAGACAGTTATGATAACAGGAGACCATTTAATTACAGCAAAAGCGATTGCTACACAGCTTGGTATTCTACCTCCAGGGGGTAAAGTGTTAGATGGATATGCTCTTTCTAAAATGGATGTAGAAGAGCTAGAGGAAATTGTCGATGATGTCTATGTATATGCAAGGGTGTCACCTGAACATAAATTAAAAATTGTAAAAGCACTTCAAAGCAGGGGCCATATTGTTGCGATGACAGGTGATGGTGTAAACGATGCACCGGCAATTAAAGCATCGGATATTGGAATTGCGATGGGCATAACAGGTACAGATGTAGCAAAAGAAGCATCTTCATTAGTATTACTTGATGATAACTTTGCGACGATTAAAGCAGCTATTAAAGAAGGCCGAAATATCTATGAAAATATTAGAAAGTTTATCCGTTATTTATTAGCTTCTAATGTTGGTGAAATACTTGTGATGTTATTCGCGATGTTAATGGGCTTACCATTACCACTCGTACCAATCCAAATCCTTTGGGTTAACCTGGTAACGGATGGATTACCAGCAATGGCACTTGGACTTGATCAACCAGAGGGCAACTTGATGAAACATGGCCCACGCCATCCAAAAGAAGGGGTTTTTGCAAGAGGATTGGGCTGGAAAATTGTCAGCCGCGGGTTTTTAATAGGGATAGCAACCTTGGCTGCATTTATGGTTGTCTATCATAGGGATCCGAGCAACTTAGGATATGCACAAACCATTGCGTTTGCAACTCTTGTAATGGCCCAGCTTATCCACGTATTTGATTGTCGTAGTGAACGGTCTATTTTCCATCGGAATCCATTCCAAAATATGTACTTAGTATGGGCGGTCATCTCATCTATCGTACTAATGTTAGTTGTAATTTACTATCCACCATTACAACCGGTCTTCAAGACGTACGCAATTGAACCAAGAGATTGGCTCCTAGTTATTGGAATGTCAGCAATTCCAACATTCCTATTAGCAGGATCATTATTAACAAACAAACGTTCTGTTGCTCGTGTATAAAGTGCTAGGCTTGGATTTTAGTGATAAAACTATGTTATAATTCGTGAGGTAATGGAGTATACACTCTATTACCTTTTTTCTTTCTTGTTGAAATCTTTAAAAACTATTCGATTTTAATAAACAATGGTAAAATAAGTATAGAAATAAGAAATTTTATCTATAAAGTAATGTCTCTTTTATGTTAGATTGGAAGTGAAAAGATGATAGCAAGTATGACAGGTTATGGTCGTGCCAATAAGGAAATGGATGGCTACACCGTTCATGTTGAACTGAAATCTGTAAACCATCGATTCTGTGAAATCAATATAAGATTACCTAGACAACTACTGTTTCTTGAGGATAAAATAAAAAAAGCGATATTAGAGCATGTAAAAAGAGGTCGTGTCGAAGTATTTTTAAATATTGAAGGTGAAGGACTAGTTACGAAAGCAATTTCCATTGACTGGGATTTATTGGAAGAGCTCGTTTCAACAACCAAAGTCATCCAAGAAAAATACCAACTTAGTGATCAAATTACTTCACAGCAGCTACTTTCAAACGAAAATATTCTTTCTTTTGAAGAGAAGGAAATGGAGAATAATGAACTAGAATCAACGGTCCTTGAGGTGATTCAAAGTGCTACACTCCGCTTAAAACAAATGAGGGAAGCTGAAGGAAAGTCATTAATGGAAGTGATTTTCTCTTATCTCGACCTACTAGCTGATAATGTACATACTATTAAAGAATATGCACCAATTGTGGTTACTCAGTATCGCGATCGAATTGAAAAAAGGATCAAAGAATATGTGGGGAATGAATTTGATGAAAATCGTATCCTTACGGAGGTCGCTCTATTTGCAGAAAAAGCTGATATCAGTGAAGAACTGACCCGTCTCGAAAGTCATATTAGTCAGTTTAAACAAACTGCAAGTACGAATGAACCTATTGGTCGAAAACTCGATTTTATCGTACAAGAAATGAATAGGGAAACCAATACAATCGGTTCAAAGGCGAATGATCCTACGATTGCAAAACATGTAGTGGAGATAAAAAGTTTACTAGAGAAAATAAAAGAGCAAGTTCAAAATATTGAATAAGCTTGATTATAAAGCCATTATCACGGCAAAAATAGAGGGGTACTTATTGGGGGAGTTTACGTGCAAATCAAATTAATAAATATCGGATTCGGGAATATTGTCTCGGCCAACAGAATTATTTCGATTGTGAGTCCCGAATCTGCTCCGATTAAACGAATCATTCAAGATGCTCGTGATCGAGGAATGCTCATTGATGCTACATACGGAAGAAGAACGCGTGCGGTTATGATTATGGATAGTGACCACATTATACTATCCGCAGTCCAGCCTGAGACGGTTGCACAGAGACTATCAAAAGAAGATGAGCTAACAGACGAAGGGTAGGTATTAGAACGAATGAAAGAAAGAGGTTTACTAATTGTTTTATCAGGTCCATCTGGTGTCGGGAAAGGTACTGTTAGAAAAGCTATTTTTTCTCAGCCTGATACAAAATTCCAATACTCTATTTCGATGACGACAAGAAAACCCCGCGAGGGAGAAGTAGATGGTGTAGATTACTTCTTTAAATCGAGAGAAGAGTTTGAGGAATTAATAAAAAACGACAAGCTTCTAGAATGGGCAGAGTATGTAGGGAACTATTATGGAACCCCAATTGACTATGTAGAGTCAACCTTACAGGAAGGTAAAGATGTATTTCTAGAAATAGAGGTGCAAGGTGCACTTCAAGTAAGAAAAGCATTCCCAGAAGGCTTATTCATTTTCTTAGCGCCGCCAAGTTTGAAGGAATTAAAAAACAGGATTGTGACGAGGGGTACTGAAACTGATGATTTAATTCTCAACAGAATGAAGGTAGCAAAAGAAGAAATTGAAATGATGGACGCTTATGATTATGTAGTTGAAAATGATCAAGTAGAACTTGCATGCGATCGAATTAATGCAATTGTAACGGCTGAACATTGCCGAAGAGATCGAGTAGCAAGACGATATAAAAAAATGCTGGAGGGTGATTTTTAAATGTTAAATCCATCTATTGATTCATTATTAAATAAATTGAATTCCAAGTACACACTTGTAACTGTTGCTGCAAAAAGGGCAAGAGAAATGCAAGAGAAGAATAACGGAATGGTGCAGAAGCCTGTATCTTTTAAATCAGTTGGTAAAGCATTAGAAGAAATTGATGCCGGTTTACTTTTTTATTCGACTGACAAGAAAACCGCTGTTGATACTACACCAACAATTACTGAATAACCAAAAATAACAACCTCTCTTGTAGGTTGTTATTTTTTTAAGATATGTCTAGCCAAAGCGCCAAGCCCTAGAAGTTATAAGCCAAATTCACCACAGAAATTAAGAATTTGATGCGTGACTTGACTTTAGCTTGTCAGGGCTAAGCAATGGGATTTAGCTTTTCTATAAAAGGGGGATTCAAGTGCTAAATAAAAAAATATTACTATGCGTGAGTGGTGGAATTGCGGTGTACAAAGCAGCAGCTTTGACAAGCAAGTTAACCCAAGCAGGAGCTCAAGTAAAAGTAATTATGAGCGAATCTGCAATGAAATTTGTTACGCCATTAACATTTCAAGCTTTGTCAAGGAATGATGTTTATTTTGATACATTTGATGAAAAAAATCCAGCTGTTATTGCCCATATTGATCTTTCAGATTGGGCAGATCTAGTTGTAGTTGCACCTGCAACAGCAAATATAATCGGTAAACTCGCAAATGGAATTGCAGACAATATGATCACGACAACATTACTTGCAACAACTGCCCCTGTATGGATTGCCCCTGCAATGAATGTCCATATGTATGATCATCCTGCCGTAAAACGAAATATCGAGATCTTAGCTCGGGATGGATATCAATTTATTGAACCTTCTGAGGGCTATTTGGCATGTGGTTATGTTGGAAAAGGCCGACTTGAAGAACCTGAAAAAATTGTTGAACTTATAACTGCTCATTTTTCTGAAAAACCAATGTTACAAGGTAAAAGGGTCTTAATAACTGCTGGTCCGACACGTGAGAAACTTGACCCTGTACGATTCTTCACAAATCGTTCAACCGGTAAAATGGGCTATGCTCTTGCAGAGGCTGCAGGTAAAGCTGGTGCAGAAGTAACCTTGATTTCTGGACCGACAAATCTTCCAGTTCCACCTAATGTTAGTATGATTTCAGTTGAATCTGCAGAAGAGATGTTTACGCAAGTGATGTCCCACTATCAACAAAGCGATATTGTCATAAAATCTGCAGCTGTTGCGGACTATCGTCCAAAGAAAGTCTATGATGGAAAAATGAAAAAGAAATCAGGAGACCTTGTTCTAGAATTTGAAAGAACAACTGATATATTAAAAACGTTAGGTGAAAGCAAGGAACATCAATTATTAATTGGTTTTGCTGCTGAAACAGATAATATAGACGAATATGCAAAACACAAACTAACTTCGAAAAATCTTGACATGATTGTTGCAAATAATGTGACTACACAGGGGGCCGGTTTCGGTACTGATACAAATTTAGTAACGCTTTATAAGAAGGATGGGACACAAAATAATCTTCCAATGATGACAAAACTTGAAGTTGCAAAAGCAATACTTCAAGAAGTGAAAAAATTCTTGGATGGCGAGAATAAATGAAAATCGCAAGCATAATCGTCGATGTTCCAGCAATGCAAACCGACAAAACCTATGACTATCTAGTTCCTGATAAATGGAAGGACATCGTCGTACCTGGTATGAGGGTCGTTGTTCCATTTGGTCCCCGCAAAGTGCAGGGATTTGTTATGAGCATTTCTGTCGAAGGGGAGGTAGAAAAGCTGAAGGAAATTTATTCCTTACTTGATCTTACACCTGCACTGAACGAGGAGCTTCTTCACATCGGGAAATGGTTAACAGAAAAAACGCTTTGTTTTACAATCTCCGCATTACAAGCGATGCTACCATCAGCCATGCGGGCGAAATATGAAAAAGAAATTAGACTACTTGAAGTTTCAAACAGAAGTGAATTGGAGCCTGCTATTCAAGCTTCATTTATCCAAGATGACGTGATTAGTTGGGAAGATGCAGAGAAAAATGATTTACTACATATTTACCAAAAGGATATAAAAAAAGGCCTCCTGGAAGTTGTCTACAAAGTAAAGAATCGCAGCAACAAGAAAACGATGAAGCAGGTACAGCTTCCAAATTCAATCGAGGAAACGGAAAAAATAATTCACGAGCTTCCCGCAACTGCTAAAAGACAAAAAGAGGTACTTGACTATTTTTTAAAGGACAATAAGCCAATCTTTTTAAAGGAACTTTTACAGCAGGTTGGCGTAACAGATAGTACGATTCGAACAATGGTCAAAAAGGGTCTTCTTTTAGAAAAAAATGTTGAGGTATACCGGGATCCATATGCAGACAAGCATTTTGAACAGACTACACCAATGCCACTAACAACGGAACAACAAAAAGCGATTTCTCCTATCCTTGCCTCGATTGAGGATGTTTATCATAAGGTATTTTTAATGTATGGTGTTACAGGAAGTGGGAAGACCGAAGTCTATATGCAGGCAATTGATGCAGTTTTGAAAAAAGGTAAAGAAGCGATTGTGTTAGTGCCAGAAATCTCTCTGACCCCACAAATGGTCAGTCGCTTTAAGGGCCGATTTGGTTCTCGGGTTGCCGTTATGCATAGTGGCCTAGGAATCGGGGAGAAATATGATGAATGGCGAAAGATTTACCGTAAGGAAGTTAGTGTTGTAGTTGGGGCAAGGTCTGCTATTTTTGCACCATTTGAGAATCTCGGAATCATCATAATTGATGAAGAACATGAATCAAGCTATAAACAGGAAGATAATCCTAGATACCATGCGAGAGATGTTGCTATTTTTCGTGGGCAACTGCATAATGCTCCTGTTATTTTAGGAAGTGCGACACCGACGCTTGAATCCTTCGCACGAGCATCAAAGAATGTTTATGAACTTGTAACCTTAAAGGAAAGAGTAAATCATAGGCCACTACCAACTGTTGAAATCGTAGATATGCGTGAGGAATTACGCAACGGCAATCGTTCCATGTTTTCAGGTTCTTTATTTGAAAAATTAACTGAGCGACTTGAACGAAATGAACAATCGGTTTTATTTTTAAATAAGCGAGGGCATTCCTCGTTTGTCATGTGCAGGGATTGCGGATATGTCGCAAATTGCCCACATTGTGAAATCTCACTCACTTATCATAGAACACATCACCGTTTAAAATGTCATTATTGTGGTTACGAAACATTCATGCCTAATACTTGCCAAGAGTGTGGAAGTGAACATATTCGCTTCTTTGGAACAGGTACACAGAAGGTGGAAGAAGAACTTGCTAAGGTATTACCTGAAGCCAGGGTCATTCGAATGGATGTAGATACAACTAGCAGAAAGGGTTCCCATGAAAAATTATTAAAAGAATTTGGTGATGGTAAAGCTGATATTTTATTAGGGACACAGATGATTGCTAAGGGACTGGATTTTCCAAATGTTACATTAGTCGGTGTATTAACAGCCGATACCATGCTTAACCTACCAGATTTTCGCTCATCAGAAAAAACGTTTCAGCTTCTTACACAAGTCAGCGGTAGAGCGGGACGCCATGAGTTGCCAGGTGAGGTTGTGATTCAGAGTTATACTCCTGAACATTATAGTATAGAGCTCGCGAGCCATCATGATTATGACAGCTTCTATCAGAATGAAATGAGAATTAGAAAAGCTCATGCTTATCCACCTTATTACTATCTGGCTTTAGTAACCATCACACATCCAGAATTAACGAAAACAGTGGACGTTGCAGAGAAGATTGCCATCTATTTACGAAAATCGTTATCTAATCAGTCCATCATTTTAGGGCCGGTAACCTCACCGATTGCTCGGATTAATAATAGATATCGATACCAATGCATGATAAAATACAAAAATGAGCCAAACCTTAATAAACTTTTAAAAGGGATACTAGATCGTTATCAACGTGAAATTTCACAAAACTCACTTACACTTTCCATTGATTTAAACCCATATATTATGATGTAGTTTAAACTTCTGAAAAAAGAGAGAGACTAGTAGAAATGAGTAAGGCGCCCCTATTCCAGCTAGGGGCAGGCCACGACCTGTGCCTCACGCTGGAATCCTAGCCGTCCGGCAAGTGCGACAAGCGTATGCCGAGCGATGACAGAGGTGCTTTTTACCTACAGAAGCGATTGACTTATGTTCCAGACGCTGGCGCCTGGAACTAGACATGTAAAAAAGTAGAATGTTGGAGGAACACACTTGTCAGTATTACCAATTGTAAAATACCCTAATGAAATACTAGAGGTAGAATGTGAAAAGGTGACAACCTTTGACCGGAAATTATCAAAACTAATTAAAGATATGTATGATACAATGCTTGAAGCGGATGGTGTTGGCTTAGCTGCCCCTCAAGTTGGAATAGCAAAACAAATCGCAATCGTTGATATTGGAGACGAAAGCGGACTTATTGAACTTATTAATCCCGTGATCCTTGAGCGTAGAGGTGAACAGGTGGGTCCTGAAGGCTGTCTCAGTTTTCCGGACCTTTTTGGTGAAGTTACACGCAATGATTACGTAAAAGTAAGAGCTCAGAACAGAAGAGGGAAAACATATATAATTGAGGCAAGAGAATTCTTGGCCCGTGCGATTCAACATGAAATCGATCATCTCCACGGTATATTATTCACCACGAAGGTGAACCGTTTTTATGAAGAAGGAGAAATTGAAGGGTAGGTAATTACATGGAACGTATTGTATTTATGGGTACACCGGACTTTTCAGTACCTGTTTTACGTCAAATAATCGAAGATGGATATGAAGTTGTTGCAGTAGTAACGCAACCTGACAGACCGGTTGGTAGAAAAAGAGTTTTAACCCCTCCTCCTGTAAAGGTTGAGGCATTAAAGCATCACATACCAGTCCTACAACCAAATAAAATTCGTGAAAAAGAAGAAATTGAAAAAGTATTAAGTTATAAGCCTGATTTAATCATAACTGCTGCCTTCGGGCAAATTCTCCCTAATGAATTATTGGAAGCACCTAAGTTTGGATGTATAAATGTACATGCATCCTTACTTCCAGAGCTAAGAGGTGGTGCACCAATCCACTATTCAATTCTCCAGGGGAAGAAAAAAACAGGTGTTACTATCATGTATATGGTTGAAAAATTAGATGCGGGGGACATTTTAACTCAAGTTGAAATTCCAATATCAGAAACGGACCATGTTGGTTCTTTACATGATAAATTAAGTGTTGCAGGTTCAAAGTTATTATCTGAAACTATTCCTTTGCTTTTAGCAGGTAAAATAACACCAATTAAACAGGATGATTCTAAGGCAACATTTGCATCAAATATTAAGCGGGAACAGGAAAAGATAGACTGGACAAAAGATGGAGAAGATATTTACAACCATATACGTGGACTTCACCCGTGGCCAGTTGCTTATACTACTTTAAAAGGCGATGTAATGAAAATATGGTGGGGCCACAAGGTTCCTTCTACAACTTCTGCAAAGAGCGGAACGGTTGTTTCGATCGAAAAAGATGGGTTTATTGTTTCGACTGGGAATACTACTTATATAAAAATCACCCAACTTCAGCCTGCCGGTAAGAAAAAGATGAGTGCAGAGCAATTCCTGATGGGGTCGAGTATACAGGTGGGAACTCAGCTAGGAGACAAAAATGACGAAAACTAATGTTCGAAATGTAGCACTTGAAATCTTATTGCAAATTGAAAAAAATCAAGCATATAGCAATCTTCTTTTAAACCAAATGATAAAAAAGCATGAGGTTAAGGGAAAGGATGTAGGTTTACTTACAGAGATAGTATACGGAACAATTCAACGCCGTGATACATTGGATTATTATTTAGTTCCTTTTTTGAAAAAGAGTAAAAAACTTGATCAATGGGTAAAAATCTTATTAAGACTTTCCTTATATCAAATGATTTATTTAGACCGAGTACCTGAACGAGCAATCTTTTTTGAGGCAGTTGAAATCGCTAAAAGAAGAGGGCATAAAGGTACCGCTTCACTGGTGAATGGTGTTTTACGTTCCGTTCAACGAGAGGGTGTGCCCTCATTAGACCAAATTACTGATGAAGTTGAAAGAATTGCTGTTGAAACCAGTCACCCTATCTGGCTTGTCAAGCGTTGGGCTCAACAAATTGGAATAGAAGAAACTCGGAAAATGTGTGAGGTAAATTGTACCCCACCAGAGCAAACGGGGCGTGTTAATAGTCTGGTTACAACGAGAGAAAAACTTATTCAAATGCTACAAGAAGAGGATATTGAAGCTGTTGAAGGTGATGTTTCTCTTGATGCGATTAAGGCTGTTCGTGGCAATTTAATTCATTCAAAGACATTTAAAGAAGGATATTTTACAATCCAAGATGAAAGTTCAATGCTGGTTGCAAGAGCACTTGGTGTTGAAAAAGGTGATCAAATCCTCGATAGCTGCGCAGCACCTGGTGGTAAAACAACACATATCGCCGAACTACTAGGAAACACGGGCAAGGTTTACTCACTTGATCTTCATGAACATAAAATAAAATTGATTAATGAAGCTGTGAAACGATTAGGTATTCATAATGTAGAGACAAAAGCCCATGATAGTCGAAAGGCCAGGGAAATCTTTGAGGGTCAAAAGTTTGATAAAATTCTTGTGGATGCACCGTGCTCAGGATTTGGCGTCATAAGAAGGAAACCGGATATTAAATATACAAAATCAGTATCAGACAATCATAACCTTGCAAAAATACAGTTAGACATACTAACTGAGGTTTCATCTTTATTAAAAAAAGATGGTATACTCGTGTATAGCACATGTACAATAGATTACGAAGAAAATGAAGGGGTAGTTAAAACCTTTATCGAACTTAATCCCGATTTTATTCAAGATGAAACAATACAAAATGATCTTCCTGAAATAGTGAAACCATATACTAAAAATGGACAACTACAGCTTTATCCACATTATTTTGGTACGGATGGATTTTATATTGCAAGATTAAGAAAGCAGGTGTAATGTAATTGGAAGAAGTACAAACAACCAGAAGAAAAAAACAAAATTTACCGAGTTCTAAACCATCAATTTATTCACTTCAATTAGAGGAACTTGAAAATTGGCTAATCGAAAATGGAGAGAAGAAATTTCGTGGGAACCAGATTTTTGAATGGCTTTATACGAAGCGTGTAACAACATTTGACGAGATGACGAACCTTTCAAATTCATTAAGACAAAATTTAGCTGAGCATTTTACAATTACGACTCTTAAAACAATTATTCAGCAAACATCAGCAGACGGTACAATGAAATTTTTATTTGAACTTCATGACGGCTATTCGATTGAAACAGTGCTCATGAGACATAGCTATGGGAACTCAATTTGTGTAACAACACAAGTTGGATGCCGTATCGGTTGTACGTTCTGTGCTTCAACGTTAGGTGGACTCAAACGTAATTTAGAAGCTGGCGAAATCGTGGCTCAAGTTGTCAAGGTGCAAAAAGCACTAGATGAGCTAGGTGAACGTGTGAGCCATTTAGTTATAATGGGTATTGGTGAGCCATTTGATAACTATGATCAAATGCTTTCATTCCTAAAAATCATTAACCATGATAAAGGCTTAAATATTGGTGCCCGTCATATTACCGTTTCAACAAGTGGGATCATTCCAAAAATCTATAAATTTGCAGATGAAAAATTACAAATAAATTTTGCAATCTCTTTACATGCACCTAATACTGAAATTAGAAGTAAGTTAATGCCGATTAATCGTGCATATAAACTACCTGATTTAATGGAAGCTGTACGTTATTATATTGATAAAACAGGGAGAAGAATTAGCTTTGAATATGGGTTGTTTGGCGGAGTCAATGATCAAGTTGAACATGCCGAAGAACTAGCAGAGCTACTAAAGGGAATTAAATGTCATGTGAATTTAATTCCAGTCAATTATGTTCCTGAGCGCGATTATGTTCGAACACCACGAGAGCAAATTTTTGAATTTGAAAAGACATTAAAGAAGCATGGTGTGAATGTGACAATTCGACGTGAACAAGGTCATGATATTGATGCGGCCTGTGGTCAATTACGTGCAAAGGAGCGTAAAGAGGAGACGAGGTGAACATATGAGGTCGTTCTTTTTGACAAACCGGGGAAAAGTAAGACAAATCAATGAAGATAGCTGTGGGGTATACCATAACAAAGCTGGACAAGTATTAGCTGTAGTGGCTGATGGAATGGGTGGTCACCGAGCTGGCGATGTTGCGAGTAGTATGACAACATCCCAGCTACGGTATTATTGGGAGCAAGTTGACAAGGTGACAACATCCGAATCGGCAGAAGAGTGGTTAAAAGAGTATATTTCTAAAATAAATTCAAACCTATACACACATTCACAGGAAAATGATGAATGCAAAGGTATGGGAACGACTGTTGTGGCTGCTATTTGTACAGAGTTGTTTTCAACTGTAGCCCATATTGGAGACAGCCGCTGTTATGTTCTAAACAGTCACGGGTTCAAACAAATTACCGAGGATCATTCACTTGTCAATGAACTTGTTCGTTCTGGCCACATTTCCAAGGAAGATGCTGAACATCATCCACGTAAAAATGTCGTTTTACGTGCGTTAGGAACAGAAACTCATGTTCAAATGGACCTGAAAACCCTTATTTTAGATGAAGGGGACATGCTTTTAATTTGCTCTGATGGCTTATCTAATAAAGTACCAGAGCCCGAATTAAAAAGCATTCTTGAAAGTGACGAAAGTATTGAAAGCAAGAGTGAACAACTTATCCAATTAGCCAATGATAATGGTGGGGAAGATAATATCACACTCGTAATCGTCGATTACACACCTGAAAGTGAGGGAGAATAACCCTATGCTTATTGGAAGACGATTAAGTGGTCGATATAAAATTCTCGAGGTTATTGGTGGAGGCGGGATGGCCAATGTCTATCTTGCTCGGGATATTATTCTAGAAAGAGACGTAGCCATTAAAGTGCTTCGTTTAGATTTCTCCAATGATGAAGAATTTATTAAACGATTTAGAAGAGAAGCGCATGCGGCTACAAGTTTGGCGCACCCAAATGTTGTAAGTATCTATGATGTTGGGGAAGAAGAGGATATTTATTATATAGTAATGGAATATGTTCCTGGCCAAACCTTGAAACAATACATACAACGGAATGCACCGCTTCATCCTAAAGAAGCGATTAATATTATGTTGCAGTTGACATCTGCAATCACCCATGCCCATCAAAATCAAATTGTTCACCGTGATATCAAACCACAAAATATATTAATTGATCACGATGGTACTGTTAAGGTAACAGATTTTGGAATAGCAGTTGCGCTAAGTTCAACAACGATTACTCAAACAAACTCTGTACTTGGTTCAGTTCATTATTTATCACCAGAACAAGCACGAGGTGGAATGTCAACTAGGAAGTCAGATATATATTCACTAGGTATAGTGATGTTTGAATTATTGACAGGTCGAGTACCTTTTGAAGGTGAATCAGCCGTATCTATTGCCTTAAAACATCTACAATCAGATACCCCATCACCAAAAAGATGGAATGCGACCATTCCACAGAGTGTAGAAAATGTTATTTTAAAAGCAACAGCAAAAGATCCATTTCATCGTTATGATTCCGTTGATGAGATGGAAGAGGATTTGCAGACTGTGTTATTTCCAAATCGATTAAATGAAGAAAAATTTGTGATTCCTGATATGGATGATGAAGTCACAAAGGCAATTCCAATAATTAAGGATAATAGTCCACTATCAAGTTCTGAAACAATGGTAAGAGATTCTCAAAAGAATTCAAAACCAGTTGATCAGGACGAACCAAAGGAAAAGAAGAAGAAGAAGAAAAAGAAGAATAAGCTTCTAGTTACCCTTGCAATTATCTTTTTCTTAATTCTTGCTGCTGGAGTTGCTGCAGTAACAATTTTCCCAGCCTTATTTTTACCGAAGGATGTCGAAGTTCCAGATGTCTCAAACATGACATATGATCGAGCCGTTAACAAATTAGAAGAAGCTGGATTTACGATTGGTGACACGATTGAAGTCAGTGACCAAGAAGTAAAAGAAGGCTATATTGTTCGTACTGATCCTGAAGCAGGAGATTCGGTTAAAGAAGGCGCCACAATTGATTTATATGAAAGTACTGGTAAAGAGAAAGTGGCTTTTAAAGATTATGTCGGTAGAAATTTCGATGAAGTAAAAGATAAGTTATTAAATAAAGAAAAATATTTAGCTGTGTTTTCAGAAGAAGAGTTTTCTGACAGTGCTCCAGGAACAATCCTTAGCCAATCAATTGATGAAGGTGAAGAGGTTGTACCAGAAGAAACAGAAGTAACTTTTACAATAAGTAAGGGACTTGAAACTATTAAACTTGCTGATTTAACAAAATATCCTGCAAATGCTCTCGACGAATATTCGAATAGTACTGGTTTGATAATTGACTATGCTGAGGAGCAACACTCAGATGAAATTCCTGCTGGCCAAGCGATTTCTCAAACACCTGCAGCAGGTACTGAATTAACAAAGGGTGCTAAGGTAAAAGTAATTATGTCAAAAGGTCCCGAGCCTAAAGAGCCAAAAGAAGTAAAACAAACCATAACAATCGATTATACGCCGGATGAAGAGGAAAGCCCGCAGTTAGTGGAAATTTATATTCAGGATGCGAATAATAACATAACCAAAGTTTATAATGAGTTTGAACTCACTGAAAAACGTTCAATTGAACTTACCTTTGTGATTAACCCAGGTGAAACGGCCGAATACATGGTTTTAATAAATGGAAAATTAAATCAGCGAGATAAAATTCCGTATCCAGAAGAATAGGCGTCAAAAGATAGTGTAAATTTTAAGCTACCTGACATATGTCGTGGTGAATGAATTGAAACAAGGAGTGAAACTATGCCAGAAGGCAAAATTATTAAAGCATTAAGCGGATTTTACTATGTCCAAGGTGAAAACAGTGAACTGATTCAATGTCGTGGTAGAGGGGTATTTCGTAAAAATAAAATTACTCCATTAGTGGGTGACCATGTTATCTTTCAAGCAGAAAACGAAACAGATGGGTATATTTTAGAAGTATTAGAACGGAAAAATGAATTAGTAAGGCCACCAATTGCAAATGTTGACCAAGCCATCTTGGTTTTTTCAGCAATTAAACCCGATTTCAGTCCATTGTTGTTAGATCGCTTTCTTGTTTTAGTTGAATCAAACGACATAAAACCTATTATTTGTATTAGTAAAACGGATTTAATTTCCGATGAGTTGTTCCAGGAAATCCAGGAGTATGCAAAAATCTATCGGGAAGTTGGCTATCACGTTCTGTTAACTTCAACGAAGGTCCGTGAAGGTCTTGACCAGCTTTTGCCTTTGCTGGATAATCAAATTTCAGTTTTTGCAGGACAATCAGGGGTTGGAAAATCTTCATTATTGAATACGCTACGACCTGATCTTGAATTGAAAACGGATGAAATTTCATCATCTTTAGGTCGGGGAAAGCACACAACCCGACATGTAGAATTAATTGAGGTTGGTGGTGGCCTTGTCGCAGACACGCCTGGTTTTAGTTCGTTGGAATTTTTGACAATCGAATTAGATGAACTTTCATACTGCTTTCCGGAAATTTATGATGCAGGATCTAATTGTAAGTTTCGAGGGTGCACCCATATTTCTGAGCCGAAATGCGCTGTTAGACAGGGTATAGAGGAAGGGAGTATTGCGCAATTTCGATATGACCATTATGTAAGTTTTTTTGAAGAAATCAAGGATAGAAAGCCGAGGTACTAAGGATGATCAAAATTGCACCATCCATTCTTTCAGCTGATTTTGCAAAGCTTGGAGAAGAGATTAAGGATGTTGAAAATGGAGGAGCAGACTATATTCATGTGGATGTCATGGATGGTCACTTTGTTCCTAATATTACAATTGGTCCGTTAATTGTAGAGGCGATTCGACCGATTACTAAACTGCCATTGGATGTTCATTTAATGATTGAAAACCCTGATCAATACATTTCTGCTTTTGCTAAAGCAGGAGCAAACTTTATAACGGTACATGTCGAGGCCTGTCCTCACCTTCATCGTACCATTCAGTTAATTAAATCTCATGGTGTAAAAGCTGGAGTCGTATTAAATCCTGCAACACCTGTAGATACGATTAAGCATATTATTGAGGATATTGATTTAGTGTTGCTTATGACAGTGAACCCTGGATTCGGAGGGCAAAAATTCATTCACTCCGTGCTTCCTAAGATTGAGGAAGTTGCTAGGATGGTAAAAGAAAAGAACTTGAATGTTGAAATTGAAGTTGACGGAGGAGTCAATGAAGAAACAGCAAGGCTTTGTGTTGAGGCTGGTGCTAATGTTTTAGTTGCAGGGTCAGCTATATACAATCAAGTGGATCGGAAAACAGCAATTGAAAAAATCCGTAATATGTAAAAAGAGCAGAATTTCTGCTCTTTTTTTCATGTTTTATAAACGTGGGATACTATGTTTTCGAAATGAAAAAATAGATTGAATTGTACTTTTTTTTATCAAAAGGGCATATGAATGTTTTAAGTAGGATAAAAGAAATTGCTTTTATTTATATGTATGTACTATGGTACTATTTTTTTTCATCTGAATAATATTATAAAGTAGACTGTATGAATTCAATGAAAGTTCGTGGATATTTGCATTGAGGAGGGAAAGTATGAAATTTTATACGATTAAGTTGCCAAAGTTCTTAGGTGGTATTGTCCGTGCCATGTTAGGATCATTTAAAAAAGGATAAAAGAGGCACCGCCCTTAGGTGCCTTTTTTTGTGGCAAAAATTATAGCTCTTACATATTTGTAAGAGCTAAAGGTCTTTCTTTATTGTATGGCTCCATGCGCCATCGGCTAGAGCCATAAGCCAATCGCTTTGGAAGGTAAAAAGCACCTTCTGTCAGCGTTTGTCTTATGCTTGTCCCCGAAGGCGGGCACCTTACGCTTTTCTTATTACACGCGTTCTACTTTACCAGATTTTAATGCTCTTGCAGAAACATATACGCGTTTTGGTTTACCGTCAACTAAAATACGAACTTTTTGTAAGTTAGCTCCCCATTTACGTTTTGAAGCGTTCATTGCATGGGAACGAGCATTACCAGTAGTAGTTTTTCTACCTGTGATTACACATTTACGTGCCATTCTATTTCCCTCCTAACTTGCACAGCAACAGTCATACATATCGCTTTCTTCATAGAAATACTTATATAATTTATCATACAAAATGGGATATTGCAATACTTCTTAACGTGGGTTTAAAGGAAAAATACTTGTCAAGACATAGAATTTCAGTAAAGCTATATAATAAAAGGTAATGAATACATTAGCCTACCTCATGTATTACTTTAAAAATCTGTGATGTTATAGTAAAATGACTGTAGCCAAGGTGAACAATTATAAAGGGGGAACTGATATGTCCATCGAATTAAAAACGAAATACGGACAAATTGATATATCAAATGATGTAATTGCAACAGTTGCTGGAGGAGCTGCTATCGATTGTTATGGAATCGTTGGAATGGCGTCTCGAAAGCAAATTAAAGATGGCATTACTGAGCTTTTACGAAAAGAAAATTTTGCCCGTGGTATTGTTGTTCGTCAAGAAAATGGCGAAGTACATATCGACATGTACATAATCGTAAGTTATGGCACGAAAATTTCTGAGGTTGCCCACAATGTTCAATCAAAGGTGAAATATACATTAGACCAAACAGTAGGACTTGCTGTCAGTTCGGTTAATATTTACGTGCAAGGAGTTCGTGTAACGAACCCATAAGAAGGAGGAACTTTGAGTGTCAATTACTACATTAGATGGAAAACGTTTTGCAAAAATGGTGTTATTAGGTGCTACTCACTTATCTAATAACGCAAAGATGGTAGATGCACTTAACGTTTTCCCTGTACCAGATGGTGATACAGGAACGAACATGAATCTTTCCATGACATCTGGTGCAAAGGAAGTAAAAAATAATGTTACCCCACATATCGGAAAGGTAGGTGCATCCTTAGCGCGTGGATTATTAATGGGTGCACGAGGTAACTCTGGAGTTATCCTTTCTCAACTCTTTAGAGGTTTTTCTAAAGCAATTGAGCAAAAGGAAACTTTAACTGCTGCTGAATTTGCTCATGCATTTGAAAATGGTGTAGAAACAGCTTATAAAGCAGTTATGAAACCTGTTGAAGGTACGATTCTAACAGTTGCTAAGGATGCTGCTAAGCGTGCGGTTGAAGTAGCAAAAAATGAAACAAACATCATTATCGTGATGGAAGAATTAGTGAAAGAGGCAAAAGCTTCATTGAATCGTACACCTGATCTACTTCCAGTACTTAAAGAGGTTGGAGTTGTAGACAGTGGTGGTCAAGGATTATTACTTGTTTATGAAGGTTTCCTTTCAGAGTTAAAAGGTGAAACAATTGATAATATGTCCATTTCATCACCATCAATGAACGAGCTTGTTAATGCAGAACATCATAAAAGTGTTCAAAGTCATATGAATACAGAAGATATCGTCTTTGGTTACTGTACAGAATTCATGGTGAAATTTGAAGCAGAGAAAATTAGTAATCATCCATTTGCTGAAGAACAGTTTCGCAATGATTTAAGCAGATATGGTGATTCATTATTAGTTATTTCAGACGATGATATCGTAAAAGTACATATACATTCCGAACAACCGGGTGAAGTATTATCATATGGACAACGGTATGGAAGCTTGATTAAAATGAAAATCGAAAACATGCGAGAACAGCATACTGCAATTCTAAATGAAGATGAAACACAATCACCTGCACGAGTTATAAATAGTAAAGAAAAAGAAAAATATGCAATAATCACCGTGGCAATGGGTTCAGGAATCACGGAATTATTCAAGAGTATCGGTGCTCATGTAGTTATCGAGGGTGGGCAAACGATGAATCCAAGTACTGAAGACTTTGTAAAGGCAATGGAATCAGTACATGCAGAGAACTTCATTCTTCTACCTAATAACAAAAATATTATTATGGCAGCTGAACAAGCAGCATCTGTTGTTGAAGGAAATGTTGTCGTTGTTCCATCAAGAACAGTGCCACAAGGAATGTCTGCATTACTTGCATTTAATCCATCTGGAGAGTTGGAAGCAAATCAAGCGTCCATGACTGATGCATTAAGTAATGTCAAAACGGGTCAAATCACTTATGCTGTCCGTGATACAAATATAGATGGAATTGATATTTCAAAAGATGATTTCATGGGGATTGCAGAGGGTAAAATTGTTGTTACAGACAAAAATAAGCTGAAAGCAGCAAAAGATCTATTAGCAAAAATTATATCTGCTGATGAGGATGAAATTGTTACCATCATACATGGACAAGATGCCTCAGAAGATGATGTGAATGCAATTGTAGAATATCTTGAAGGCGAGTTTGAAGATATCGAAGTTGAAGTTCATAATGGTGACCAACCGCTTTACGCATTTATTTTCTCAGTTGAATAAGTTATAAAATAGAAGGGATTTATCCCTTCTATTTCAATGTATGGGGACAATTTCCTGTAGCTAAAATTGTTTTAGAGAAATAGAGTAATATGTAGGAACATAGTTTGACCTAACTCCATAATTCTATAGTATGTAAGGAGGAGATAATATGAAATATAGAAGTGTTTTTGATATTATTGGTCCGGTTATGATTGGCCCATCAAGCTCACATACAGCTGGGGCAGCTCGTATTGGCAGGGTGGCAAGAAGCTTGTTTGGTCGTGAACCAAAATGGGCAAACATCTCCTTCTATGGATCATTTGCAGAAACATATAGAGGCCATGGAACGGATGTAGCGATTATTGGTGGTCTTCTTGATTTTGATACATTTGATGAAAGAATAAAAGTTTCATTGGATATCGCAAAAGAAGCAGGCATTCAGATAAAGTTCATTGAAGAAGAAGCTGTTCCTGAACATCCTAATACAGCCAGAGTAATGATTGGTGATGATGAAGGTGAACTAGAGCTTGTAGGTATTTCTATTGGTGGCGGTAAAATTGAGATTACTGAATTAAATGGGTTTAAATTGCGCTTATCAGGTAATCATCCGGCAATTCTTGTTGTTCACAATGACCGTTATGGTGCAATAGCAGGTGTTGCAAACGTACTTGCAAAATATGCGATCAACATTGGGCATATGGAAGTGGCTCGTAAAGAAAAAGGGATGCAAGCGCTAATGACCATTGAAGTGGATCAAAATATCGAAGGCCCAATATTAGATGAATTATCTACTTTACCCAATATTATTAAGGTAGCTAAAATTGTCGACTAAGTTCACTGTTAATTGGATACAAGTTTAATCGACAGGAGGATTTTTTATGTTTCGTAATGTTACTGAGTTAGTAGAACTTGCTACTTCTAAAAATATGAAAATAGCAGAAGTGATGATTGAACAAGAGGTTGAAGTAACAGGAAAGACTCGTGAAGAAATCATCACACAAATGGAACGAAATCTTGAAGTAATGGAAAAAGCTGTCGAAAGAGGATTGTCTGGAGTTTCGTCGCTTTCAGGTTTAACAGGCGGAGATGCTGTTCTCTTACAGGATTATATAAATAAAGGAAACTTTTTAACGGGTAAAACAGTCCTGGACGCTGTTAGCAAGGCTGTTGCGACTAATGAAGTTAATGCAGCAATGGGAACAATTTGTGCGACACCAACTGCAGGCTCTGCAGGTGTTGTGCCAGGAACTTTATTTGCTGTGAAAGAAAAATTGAATCCAACAAAAGAGCAAATGGTTGAATTTTTATTTACTGCTGGCGCATTTGGATTTGTTGTTGCGAACAATGCATCTATTTCTGGTGCTGCTGGAGGCTGTCAAGCTGAGGTTGGATCTGCAGCTGGAATGGCTGCTGCTGCGATTGTTGAGATGGCAGGCGGTACTCCCAAGCAATCTGCAGAAGCAATGGCGATAACTTTAAAGAATATGCTTGGACTAGTATGTGACCCTGTGGCAGGACTTGTCGAGGTACCATGTGTTAAGAGGAATGCGATGGGAGCAGCGAATGCAATGGTTGCTGCAGATATGGCATTAGCAGGAGTTACAAGTCGGATCCCATGTGATGAGGTAATCGATGCGATGTACAGAATAGGTCAGACAATGCCAACGGCACTAAAAGAAACAGCACAGGGAGGACTAGCGGCAACTCCAACTGGTCGTGCTCTTGAAGCAAAGATCTTTGGGATTTCGCTAAACAAAAGTGAATAGTCAACTTCAGCAACCTGTCACTGAAATAAAAGGAATCGGCGAGGAGACAGGATTACAGCTTAACGAGATGCACATCTATTCCATTCTTGACCTACTATTGTACTTCCCATATCGATTTGAAGACTATAGTCTTAGAGACCTAGCAGAAGTTAAGCATGAGGAGAAAATATCGATTGAGGGAAAAGTTCATAGTGAACCACTATTAACCTATTACAATCGTAAGCGTTCGCGCTTAACTTTTAGAGTCTTAGTTGGTCGTTATCTTATTACAGCGACCTGCTTTAATCGGCCATATTATAAGAATAAAATATCGTTAAATGATACTATTACGATTTCCGGAAAATGGGATCAACATCGTCAAACAATTACCGTTAGTGAGATTGTATTTGGTCCAATGACGAATGACAACCGGATTGAACCAGTATATTCAACAAAAGGAAAGATCACTGCTAAAGGAATAAAGCGGTTTATGGCACTTGCCCTCGGGCAGTTTGGTGATCAAATTGAGGACAATCTCCCAGAACAATTATTAACCACATACAAGCTTTTACCTAAGAAGGATGCCATTAAAATCATGCATCATCCATTAAGTCATCAAGATTTAAAACAGGCTAGAAGACGCTTTGTATATGAGGAGTTTCTGCTTTTTCAACTAAAAATGCAGGCACTTAGGAAATTTGAACGGGAACAAACGATGGGTTCGGCAATGGACATTCAGATGGAGAAATTAGAAGGATTCATGAAAGGACTGCCATTTCCTTTAACAAATGCCCAAAATCGGGTTGTCACTGAAATAATTAATGATCTCCGCTCCCCATATCGAATGAATCGATTGCTACAAGGTGATGTTGGTTCAGGCAAGACGGTTGTTGCTGCTATTTCATTATATGCCGCAATCCTTTCTGGATATCAGGGAGCATTAATGGTTCCAACAGAAATTTTAGCGGAACAGCATTCCCACTCATTAATGGAGTTATTTTCCGAGTACGGGTTAAATATTCAACTGCTATCAAGCTCTGTTAAGGGAAAACGAAGAAGAGAAATCCTCGAACAGCTTAAAGCGGGTGAAGTTCATATTTTAGTTGGTACTCATGCACTAATTCAAGATGAAGTTAATTTCCATAGGCTTGGCCTGGTAATAACAGATGAACAGCATCGCTTTGGTGTTGAACAACGCAGGGTATTGCGGGAAAAAGGAGAAAAGCCTGACGTGCTCTTTATGACTGCAACACCAATTCCACGGACTCTTGCGATTACAGTTTTTGGAGAGATGGATGTCTCTGTAATCGATGAAATGCCAGCGGGAAGGAAAAAAATTGAAACATATTGGGTGAAGCATGAGTTACTAGAACGGATATTGGTGTTTATCGAAAAAGAGCTTGCTAAAGGTAGACAAGCCTATGTTATATGCCCTCTGATTGAGGAATCAGATAAACTAGATGTACAAAATGCAATTGATGTTCATTCAATGCTCTCATTTCATTTTCAAAACAAAGCAAAGGTCGGCTTAATGCATGGTCGTTTGTCCGCAGACGAAAAAGACGATGTAATGAGACAATTTAGTGAAAATGAAGTTCAAATCCTAGTTTCGACAACAGTAGTCGAAGTCGGTGTGAATGTTCCCAATGCAACATTGATGGTAATTTATGATGCAGAACGATTCGGACTATCACAACTTCACCAATTACGGGGACGTGTCGGACGGGGAAGTGAACAGTCTTATTGTATCCTTCTAGCTGATCCAAAATCTGAAGTGGGAAAAGAACGAATGCGGATCATGACGGAAACAAATGATGGATTTGTTTTATCAGAAAAAGATTTAGAACTTCGTGGCCCTGGTGACTTCTTTGGGCGAAAACAAAGTGGTGTTCCAGAATTTAAAGTCGCAGATATGGTTCACGATTATCGAACCTTAGAGGTCGCTAGAAATGATGCTACTAAACTCATAAATTCGCAGGTGTTTTGGAAAGATGAATCTTACAAACACCTTAGGGAAGATTTATTACAATCTGGTATTTTAGATGGCGAAAAACTTGACTAACCCCCATATCGTATAGGCAGTTTGTGAGGAGGATTTCTTCTTGCAATCTGCTTTTTTTAATTATATACTAACTATTAGTACCTAGTCTTAAGAGTGCGGACGGTGTGTTTTTAAATGAGAAAGAGTAAAAAAGAACGGCAGCAACTATTACAGGAAACGATTAAAGTAAATCCGTTTATAACTGATGAAGACTTAGCTGAAAAGTTCATGGTAAGTGTTCAAACAATTAGATTGGATCGATTAGAACTATCAATTCCTGAACTGCGTGAGCGAATCAAGAATGTTGCTGAAAAAAAATTAGAAGATGAAGTTAAATCTTTACCAATTGATGAGGTAATTGGTGAAATCATTGATATTGAATTAGATGACAGTGCAATTTCAATCTTTGATGTAACACAGGAGCATGTATTTAAACGTAACCATATAGCTCGTGGACATCATCTTTTTGCTCAAGCAAATTCACTAGCGGTTGCTGTCATTAATGATGAGCTTGCGCTAACGGCAAAAGCGAATATTCGTTTTACGAGACAAGTAAAACTAGATGAGCGTGTCGTCGCAAAAGCAAAAGTGAAAGGTGCTGAGGAAAAAGGGAGAACAATCGTAGATGTAAAAAGCTATGTTGGTAATGAATTGGTGTTTTCCGGGGAATTTACGATGTATCGTTCTAATAAACAAGTAAAAATTGATTCATAATAGAGAACGAACTCAAGTTATGAGCATCTGAATACCTAAAAGCAAACAAAAGGAATGATACAAAGATGAAACTTGCAATTGATGCAATGGGCGGAGATCATGCCCCAGAGGAAATTGTAAAGGGGACAATATCTGCATTAAAGCATTATAAAGACCTTGAAGTCACTCTTATTGGTGATGAAGCAAAAATTCGCAAATACTTAACTGAAGATGAAAGAATCACAATTTTACATACAACAGAAGTAATAGTAGGTACAGATGAACCTGTGAGGGCTGTTAGAAGAAAAAAGAACGCATCGATGGTCTTAATGGCAAAAGAGGTTAGTGAGGGACGTGCAGATGCCTGTATTTCTGCAGGAAATACAGGGGCTTTAATGACTGCTGGACTCTTTATCGTTGGCAGAATTGAAGGGATTGATCGACCAGCGTTAGCACCGACTTTACCAACTCTAGATAAAAAGGGATTTCTTATGCTTGATGTTGGTGCAAATGTTGATGCAAAGCCTGAGCATTTGCTTCAGTATGCGATAATGGGTTCAATCTACTCTGAAAAGGTTCGTGGAGTTACAAATCCTAGAGTAGGACTATTAAATGTCGGTACAGAAGATAAAAAAGGGAATGAATTAACGAAACAAGCATTTAAAATGATGAAAGCAACAAATCTTAATTTCGTTGGAAACGTAGAGGCAAGAGACCTACTTGATGGGGTTGCCGATGTTGTTGTTACAGACGGATTTACAGGTAACGTAGCTTTAAAGACAATTGAAGGTACTGCTCTTTCCATGTTTAAAATGTTGAAAACAGCTTTTACAAGTAATCTAAAAAGTAAAATAGCTGCTGGTCTATTAATGCCAGAATTAAAGGGATTAAAAAAGACATTAGATTACTCAGAATACGGAGGGGCAGGATTATTTGGATTAAAGGCTCCTGTTATAAAAGCCCATGGTTCTTCGGATGCAAATGGTCTATTTAGTGCCATCCGTCAAACCTATGAAATGGTAGAGAAGGACGTAGCTGGAACAATACATAAAACATTAGAGGATATTAATCCTACAGTAGATGAATAGGGGGAATAGAGAATGAGTAAGATTGCATTCGTTTTTCCAGGACAAGGTTCTCAGACCGTGGGAATGGGAAAGGAATTAGCAGATGCTTCAGAAACGGTTCAAGATATTTTTACTAGAGCTGACAAAGCACTAGGTGAGGAATTGTCTTCGCTTATTTTTAATGGTCCACAGGAAAGTTTAACACTGACAACTAATGCCCAACCATCACTATTAACGACGAGTATTGCAATTCTTGAAAAATTCAAGCAAGAAGATCTAACACCTGATTATGTAGCGGGACATAGTCTTGGTGAGTATACGGCGTTAGTAGCTGCTGGCGCACTGAGCTTTGAAGATGCTGTTCGTACAGTACGCAAACGTGGCGAATTTATGGAAGAAGCTGTACCTGCAGGTCAAGGCACAATGGCAGCGATTTTAGGGATGAGCAGTGAAGACTTACACGCTGTAACCGAAGAAATATCTGCTTTAGGTCATCCAGTACAACTAGCGAATATTAATTGTCCTGGCCAAATTGTTATTTCAGGATCTACTGAAGGGGTACAAAGAGCTTGTGAATTAGCAAAGGAAAAGGGAGCAAAACGAGCGATTCCACTTGAAGTAAGTGGACCGTTTCATTCTTCATTAATGGAGCCAGCCGCTGAAAAATTACGTTCCGTACTGGATCAAATTGAGATTATTGATGCATCTGTCCCAGTAGTGGCTAATGTTAATGCGGAAGAAATGACTTCAGCTGATCAAATAAAAGAAAATCTGGTAAAGCAATTATATTCACCTGTTTTATGGGAAAATTCTGTTCAATATATGCTTGACCAAGGCGTAGATACTTTTATTGAAATTGGCCCTGGTAAAGTTCTTTCAGGTTTAATTAAAAAAGTAAATCGCAGAGTAGCAACATATGCAATAAGTGATACAGAAACACTCGAAGCAACAATCCGTGCATTGAAGGAGGGAAATTAGATGTTAAACGGCAAAGTAGCATTGGTTACCGGTGCTTCACGTGGAATTGGTCGAACAATTGCAATTGAGTTGGCAAAAGCAGGTGCAAAAGTTGCGGTAAACTATTCTGGTAGTGAACAAAAAGCCAACGAAGTTGTTGATGAAATTAAAGCATTAGGTCAAGAAGCATTTGCAATCCAAGCGAATGTGTCAGATGCAGATTCGGTGACAAATATGGTTAAAGAAGTTATTTCCACTTTCGGCAGTCTTGATATTCTTGTTAATAACGCAGGAATTACTAGGGATAATTTGTTGATGAGAATGAAAGAGGAAGAATGGGACGATGTTATTAATATTAACCTAAAAGGTGTATTTCTTAGCACGAAAGCAGTTACAAGACAAATGATGAAGCAACGTTCTGGAAAAATTATAAATATAGCTTCAATCGTGGGTGTTAGTGGTAATCCTGGACAAGCTAACTATGTTGCTGCAAAGGCTGGTGTAATCGGATTAACGAAAACAGCAGCGAAGGAATTAGCCAGCAGAAATATTACAGTGAACGCTGTAGCGCCTGGATTTATTACGACTGATATGACAGATAAGCTTCCTGATGACGTTAAGAATGAAATGTTAAAACTAATTCCTCTTAATAGATTTGGTGAAACAACCGATATCTCTGGAGTTGTTCTATTCCTTGCATCAGATCATAGCAACTATATGACAGGTCAAACCTTGCATATTGACGGTGGAATGGTAATGTAAAAGTGCAAGGCCCTCAGCTTGAGGTAACAAGTAGTGACAAGCGCTGAACCGTTGTGTCTTTTACCTTCAGAAACGATTGGCTAGACCAGAGAGCTGATGGTGCCTGAAACTGGACAATACGAAAAACTATTGCAAAGGCTCTTGCGCTTTTCTAGTAAAACAAAATATAATACCTTGAGGGGAGGTGAATGGAAATGGCAGATGTGTTTGAGAGAATTACAAAAATCGTTGTTGACCGCTTAGGTGTTGAGGAATCAGCAGTAACTTTAGAGGCTTCTTTTAAAGATGATCTTGGAGCGGATTCACTAGACGTAGTTGAACTTGTTATGGAACTTGAAGATGAGTTTGATATGGAAATTTCAGATGATGAGGCTGAAAAAATTGCTACAGTTGGTGACGCTGTAAATTACATAAAAAGCCAGCTATAATATTTCTTAGAATGTGAGTCCCGTTAATTAAACGGGGCTTTCTCCTTGGAGGTTCATAAGGTGAAGCGGATAAATAAAGACAAAGGCAATAAATTCGCTCTAAAATTTAAAGCTTTTCAGGAGCGACTTGGAATTCAGTTTCATGATGAAGGATTACTTATTCAAGCATTTACACATTCATCTTATGTGAATGAGCATCGAAAAAAGCCTCATGAAGACAATGAACGGCTTGAATTTTTAGGAGATGCTGTTTTAGAACTAACCATTTCCAAGTTCCTTTTTAAAAAGTTTCCAATCATGAGTGAAGGTGAGTTAACTAAGATGCGTGCGGCAATTGTTTGTGAGCCATCATTAGTAACCTTTGCAAATGAATTAAAATTTGGGGAACTCGTTTTACTAGGAAAAGGGGAAGAAATGACTGGTGGTAGAGAGCGACCTGCTTTACTTGCTGATGTATTTGAGGCATTTATTGGAGCGCTATATCTTGATCATGGATTAGAGGTTGTCAATGAGTTTTTAGATAAAACAGTCATACCTAAAATTAATGCGGGTGCTTTTTCTCATGTGATGGATTTTAAGAGTCAGCTACAAGAGCTTGTCCAGCGGGATGGAACTGGAGTTATCGAATATAAGGTTCTCCAAGAAAAAGGGCCAGCCCATAGTCGTGAATTTGTTTCACGTGTTTCTTTAAATGGCGAGGAACTTGGAATAGGCACAGGTAGATCGAAAAAGGAAGCTGAACAGCATGCGGCAGAAATTGCCTTAATAAAGCTGAAGAACAAACAAAAATAAGTAGCGCACCCCACGATATCGTGGGGTTATATTTTTGCCCATACATATATGGAGATAAAAAGTAATCCAATAAAATACTTGTTTATGATAAAATATGTAGGACTTTAAATTGTAATTGAGGGGGAAGTTTATGTTCCTCAAACGTTTAGATATAGTAGGATTTAAATCGTTTGCTGAAAGAATTGCAGTAGATTTTGTACCTGGGGTTACGGCTGTCGTTGGGCCAAATGGTAGTGGTAAAAGTAACATCACTGATGGTATACGATGGGTTCTCGGAGAACAGTCAGCAAAATCATTGCGTGGGTCGAAAATGGAAGATATCATTTTCGCAGGAAGTGATAGTCGCAAAGCACTAAATGTGGCTGAAGTAACATTAACGTTGGATAACGAAGATCAATTTTTACCAATCGATTATCATGAAGTGAGTATAACTCGCCGTGTATACCGGTCTGGTGAAAGTGAGTTTTTAATAAATAAACAGGCATGTCGTTTAAAAGATATTGTTGATTTATTGATGGATTCTGGACTTGGCCGTGAAGCTTTTTCTATCATTAGTCAAGGAAAAGTAGAAGAAATTTTAAGCAGTAAAGCTGAAGAACGAAGAAGCATTTTTGAAGAAGCGGCTGGGGTGTTAAAATACAAAACCCGTAAAAAGAAGGCAGAATATAAGCTTGCTGAAACACAGGAAAATTTAAATCGTGTTAATGACATCATTCATGAGCTTGAATCTCAAATAGAGCCACTTCAAATCCAGTCATCGATTGCGAAGGATTATCTTGAAAAAAAGAAAGAGCTAGAAACAATTGAAGTTGGCCTAACTGTTTATGAAATTGAAGAACTTCATGAAAAATGGGTGAAGCTATCTAAGCTTGTCGAAGAGCATAAGGAGCAAGAACTCTCTTTAAACACAAAACTTCAAGGCAAGGAAGCCAAAATTGAAGAACTACGAAATGGAATTGAAGCGGCTGATTCATCGATTCATGAACTTCAACAACTCCTATTAAGGACGAGTGAAGAGCTAGAAAAATTAGAAGGACGCAAAGAAGTATTAAAAGAACGCAAAAAAAATGCATCGCAGAACAAAGGTCAACTTGAAAGTTCAATCCTTGAACTTTCACAAAAACTGGAGACCTTAAAAGAAAATAAACAAACAGAGCAACATGAGCTTTCTAAACTAATTGAAGAAGTTAAAGTACTAGAACAGCAGTTAAAAGAAAAACAAACGTTACTTGCTTCGTATGACCAAAATATTGACGAGAAGATTGAGAATTTGAAAAGTGATTATTTTGAGTTGCTTAATAAACAGGCTTCTTTTCGAAATGAAATTGGCTATATTAATGATCAGCTTTCACAGCAGGAAGCGAAAGTAGCTCGTTTAGATGAGTCAAATCAAAAATATCTAGTAGAGCGCAAAGAAATTCTCGATGAGAAAGTACGGCTACAAACAAAGCTCTCTGTAATTGAACAGGAGATTAATCACCAAATTGTTTCTTTTAGAGACTTACAAGCAAGGCTTGAGAATGGAAAGAAAAACTATCAGAAGCAAGAAAGCATGCTTTATCAAGCATATCAATATCTGCAACAAACGAAGTCGAGAAAAGAAATGCTTGAAGAAATGCAGGATGATTATTCTGGATTCTTCCAAGGTGTAAAGGAAGTTTTAAAAGCAAGAAACGATCAACTCGAAGGAATTGAAGGTGCAATTGCAGAATTAATTCAAGTTCCAAAAGAGTACGAGACCGCAGTTGAAATCGCATTGGGTTCAGCAACTCAGCATATTGTCGTGAGCAATGAAAAAAATGCAAGAACTGCAATCCAGTATTTGAAGAAAAATTCGTATGGTAGAGCAACGTTCTTACCGATGAATGTCATAAAAGAACGCTCGATACCAGCAACCCAACTTGTCGCAATTAAAGGACATCAAGCATTTATTGGAATAGCTTCTGAACTAATTTCCTACGAAGGAAGATTTCAATCTGTTATTTCAAACCTATTAGGAACAATTATTATTACAAATAATTTAAAAGGTGCAAATGAGTTGGCATCGCTTGTTGGACATAGGTATCGAATTGTCACGCTTGATGGTGATGTTGTAAATCCTGGTGGTTCGATGACTGGGGGAGCTGTCAAACAAAAGTCGAATTCGTTATTAAGTAGAGGCCGTGAGCTTGAGGCAATAGCTAAAAAATTAACGGAAATGGAAATTAAAACAACAGAACTCGAAAAGACGGTCAAAGTTAAGAAAAAACTAATTACAGAGCAAGAAGAAATGCTTGAAAAGCTTCGTCAAACTGGAGAAACATTACGCTTAAAAGAGCAAACCATTAAAGGAGAATATCGAGAAGTTGCTTTGAAAGAGCAGAATGTGAATGACCATTTGGCATTGTATGATGATGAGAAGCAACAATATCAACTTGATAAAGAAAAGATGACAACTCGTCTAGAAGAGCTTAAGGATAAATTAGTTGCTCTTGATGAAGAGCTGCACTCTTTAGATAAAACGATTGACCAGTTGAATTCACAAAAGTCTGACCAACAAACTTCACGTGAAACAGTACAAACGGAAATAACTGAACAAAAGGTTATTTTAGCTAGAAAAAAACAAGCACTCGAACATCAACAAGAAAAGGTGAAACGATTAGAGGAAGAGTTTAATGAAGGGCTCACTAAGCTTACTGACTTGAAAGAGGATTTAGCGCTTCTTGATAATGAAATGACCTCAAGTAATTCAGGTGAATTAGAGCTTGAAGAAGCAGCAAAGCAAAAATTAAATGATAAGAACGAAGCGATCCAAATGATTAGCAATAAGAGAGACCAACGCCTATCACTACAAATGACACTTGAAGACCTAGAGCGTGAATTAAAGGAATCAAGACGTCAGTATAAGCAGCTCGTAGACATTTTACAAGATGAAGAGGTAAAGGTGAATCGCTTAGATGTAGAACTTGAGAATGGTTTAACACATCTTCGTGAGGAATATTTATTAACTTATGAGGCTGCTAAAGAACAATTTCCTCTTCAAATCGAAGTTTCTGAAGCAAGAAAGAAGGTAAAACTTATAAAGCTTGCTATTGAAGAGCTTGGTACTGTCAACCTTGGAGCAATCGATGAATATGAGAGGGTATCTGAACGTTTTACATTCTTAACAGAACAACAAAATGACCTACAGGAAGCAAAGGATACGTTGTTCCAAGTGATTGATGAAATGGATGACGAAATGAAAAAGAGATTTGAAACTACTTTTACAAGTATACGTTCCCATTTCGAAAAGGTTTTCCAGGCATTATTTGGTGGTGGACGAGCAGACCTTCGTCTAACTGATCCAAATGATTTATTGAATACAGGTGTAGAAATTGTTGCTCAGCCTCCAGGGAAGAAACTGCAGAACTTAGGTCTTTTATCTGGTGGGGAAAGAGCATTAACTGCAATTGCATTGTTATTTTCAATTCTTAAAGTACGACCTGTTCCATTCTGTGTACTAGATGAGGTAGAGGCTGCACTTGATGAAGCAAATGTATTCCGTTTTGCGCAATATTTAAAGAAATTTAGCAATGAAACACAATTTATTGTTATTACTCATCGTAAAGGTACAATGGAAGAAGCGGATGTGCTATATGGTGTAACAATGCAGGAATCCGGGGTTTCCAAACTTGTTTCGGTTCGACTTGAAGAATCGAAGGAATTTGTATCACAAACGTAGAACGAAAGGGGATTTACATGAGTTTCTTTAAAAAATTAAAAGAAAAGATTTCAACTCAGGCTGACTCAGTAACCGAAAAATTTAAGGATGGTTTATCTAAAACTCGTAATACATTTTCAGAGCGAGTTAATGATTTAGTTGCTCGCTATCGAAAGGTTGATGAGGACTTTTTTGAAGAACTTGAAGAAATATTAATCGCTGCAGATGTTGGCGTATCTACCGTAATGGAACTTATTGATGAATTGAAGATGGAAGTCAAACGAAGAAACATTCAAGACACAAAAGACGTCCAAAGTGTGATCTCGGAGAAACTTGTTGAGATATATCAAGGAAACGAGGAACAATCACCTAAGCTAAATATTCAGGAGGAAGGCCTTACTGTCATTTTAGTTGTGGGCGTTAATGGTGTGGGTAAAACCACATCTATTGGTAAAATTGCCAACCGCCTAAAAAATGAGGGCAAAAATGTCCTTTTAGCAGCGGGAGATACATTCCGTGCGGGTGCAATTCAGCAGCTTGAAGTTTGGGGAGATCGTGTTGGCGTAGATGTGATCAAACAATCAGAAGGTTCAGATCCAGCAGCAGTTATGTATGATGCTGTTCAAGCAGCAAAATCTCGAAATGTTGATGTGTTAATATGTGATACAGCGGGACGACTTCAAAATAAGGTCAACCTTATGAAAGAGCTTGAAAAAGTTAAACGCGTCATTGAACGTGAATTACCTGGTTCTCCGCATGAAGTCTTACTCGTTCTTGATGCGACAACAGGACAAAATGCATTAACTCAAGCTAAAACTTTCTCAGCAGCTACAGATGTAACGGGAATTGTTTTAACAAAATTAGATGGAACGGCTAAAGGTGGAATCGTCCTGGCAATCAGAAATGAACTAAACATTCCTGTAAAACTGATTGGACTTGGGGAAAAGGTAGACGACCTGCAGGAATTTGATGCTAAAAACTACGTGTACGGTCTATTTGCAGACTTAGTCGAGAAAGCAGAAGAATAAAGGAACAAAAAAAAGCCTGATCACACAGGCTCTTTTTTTATAGGTGTTATGACACTTTGTATATGATAGTAAAGTAAATTAACTTGACAACCTATTGAGAAATAGGTAAACTATTGAATTGTAAAGGTATTTCACTTAACAAGGGGGAGATTCTATGCTTGAAAAAACAACGAGAATGAATTATCTCTATGATTTCTATCAATCGTTGTTAACGCCTAAGCAAAGAAACTATATGTCTTTATATTACCTAGATGACTTTTCCCTTGGTGAAATAGCAGAGGAATATGAAATTAGTCGTCAAGCTGTCTATGATAATATCAAGCGTACAGAGACAATGCTTGAAGAGTACGAGGAAAAACTGTTACTATTTCAGAAATTTCAAGAGCGAAGAAAACTGATTACCGAGCTAAAACGACTTTCACATCAATATGATGATAGCGCAGAACTTCAAAATGTGATACAGTTGCTTGAGAAATTAGAATAAGGGGCGGTGAAAAAATGGCATTTGAAGGATTAGCCGACCGACTGCAAGGTACACTGCAGAAAATTCGCGGTAAGGGAAAAGTATCAGAATCCGATGTAAAGGAAATGATGCGAGAAGTACGTCTAGCATTACTTGAGGCTGACGTTAACTTCAAAGTTGTAAAAGATTTTGTCAAGCGTGTCAGCGAACGAGCTGTTGGACAAGAGGTAATGAAAAGCTTAACTCCAGGACAACAAGTTATAAAAGTTGTTCAGCAGGAGCTTACAGACCTTATGGGTGGAGAGCAAAGCAAGATTGCGGTTGCCAAAAGACCGCCAACCGTTATTATGATGGTTGGTTTACAGGGGGCCGGTAAAACCACAACTACTGGAAAGCTTGCCAACCTATTACGTAAAAAGCACAATCGTAAACCACTTCTTGTTGCTGCTGATATCTATCGTCCAGCTGCAATAGACCAACTACAAACATTAGGCAAACAACTTAATATGCCGGTTTTTTCTCTTGGCGATCAGGTAAGTCCTGTTGAAATAGCAAAACAAGCAATCGAAAAAGCAAAAGAAGAACATCATGATTATGTGTTAATCGATACGGCGGGCCGTTTGCACATTGATGAAGAACTGATGGACGAGCTTAAACAAGTCAAAGAAGTTACTCAGCCTGATGAGATTTTTCTTGTTGTTGACGCTATGACAGGTCAAGATGCAGTCAATGTCGCGCAAAGCTTTAATGATCTATTAGGTTTAACGGGTGTTGTTTTAACGAAGCTTGATGGGGATACCCGTGGTGGTGCAGCATTATCAGTTAAAGCTGTTACAAATACACCAATTAAATTTGTAGGTCTTGGTGAAAAATTAGATGCTCTAGAACCATTCCATCCTGAACGTATGGCTTCACGCATTTTAGGGATGGGGGATGTGCTTTCACTCATCGAAAAAGCGCAAGCTTCCGTTGATGAAGATAAAGCAAAAGAGCTAGAAAAGAAATTTAAGTCAATGTCCTTTACATTTGACGATTTCCTCGAACAGTTAGCACAGGTGCGTAAAATGGGTCCTCTTGATGAGGTTCTTGGTATGCTCCCAGGCGCTAACAAAATGAAGGGGTTGAAGAATGTTCAGGTTGATGATAAACAAATCGGTCATGTCGAGGCAATCATCCGTTCTATGACAAAGGCTGAGAGAGAACAACCTGAGATTATCAATTCAAGTCGTAAAAAGCGAATTGCAAAAGGTAGCGGTCGAACTGTTCAAGAGGTAAACCGTCTCTTAAAGCAATTTGAAGACATGAAGAAAATGATGAAACAAATGACAAACATGACAAAAGGTAAGAAAAAAGGATTTAAATTTCCTTTTATGTAAGAAAAAAAGAAAGAAAAGGCACAGCTTTTTCTTGAAAAAATGTAGTAATAATAACCATTTCATTGATGTAAAGAAAAAACACTTTACAAACAGATGTGGAACAGTTAATATTATATCTTGTTGAAATATTTTCGGAGGTGCTATATAAAATGGCAGTAAAAATTCGTTTAAAACGCATGGGAGCAAAAAAATCTCCTTTCTATCGTATTGTTGTAGCTGATTCTCGTTCACCACGTGATGGACGTCAAATTGAAACAGTTGGAACTTACAATCCAGTTGTTCAACCTGCAGAAGTTAAAATTGATGAAGAATTAGCATTAAAATGGTTACAAAATGGTGCTAAACCATCTGACACAGTTCGTAACTTGTTCTCAAAACAAGGAATTATGGAGAAATTCCATAACGCAAAAAACGGTAAGTAATGGGTAACATACAGATGAAAGAGTTAATTAAAACAATCGTACAGCCACTGGTTGATCATCCTGAAGAAGTCAATGTCACTGAAGACTCAGACGACCGTAATATCACTTATTTGCTAAGCGTGAATAAAGAAGATATGGGTAAAGTTATCGGGAAACAAGGCCGTGTTATTAAGGCGATTAGAACTGTTGTCTATGCAGCAGGAACAGGACATAATAAA
The DNA here is from genome assembly GCA_003640645.1 of Fredinandcohnia aciditolerans. GTDB lineage: Bacteria > Bacillota > Bacilli > Bacillales > Bacillaceae_L > Ferdinandcohnia > Ferdinandcohnia aciditolerans. Next base: position 63,094 of record QGHH01000005.1, read on the forward strand.
CGAATTCATCTAGAAATTAACGAATAAAATGAAAAGTGTAGGCGGCTCGATCAGAAACGAGAAATCTGGAGACTCCGACGTAGAAGCGTTTTTGTTTCTGCTTAAGGAGTTGAAGATTCTCGAGTTTCTAGCCGCTGGAACTAGACCAAACAAGGAAAAGGGAGAGGGCAACCTCCCCCTTTTTTCTATAAGAGGATGTTCAAAAAGTCCGATGAAAATGACGCATTTAATTTCTGTGAATATTACTCCTAGAAGATCATAAATAACTAGGGACATGCGCTTGCGTCTACTAGTATATACTAGAAGTCAATTCCTCAGCGCAAGGCTGCAATGTTGTTAACCTAAGCAGTTGCCTCGCTCCGGTACTCAAAGCTGCGCCGCCTTGAACTTTCGACGTACAGGACGTACTAGTGTGGACAAGACATGAGGACGTGGCGTTTTGTCGACCCAGTCCTTTTCATCCTCCTTTTGAACACTTATATAAATTTTATGAGGGTTGTGTGCACGTGAAAATCATCCAAACAGTTGAAGTTAAACAAATTTTAACAGATAATAGCAAAGCAAAGCTCATCGATTCATTACAAGCCGATAAAGATCAACTACTTAAAGAATGCGAGCAGCTCAAGTTTGAACTAAAAAAAATGGAAAAGCTTAAGAAATTTGATTCTGCAAAAATTAACCTTTATTTCACCAATGAAATTAACCTTAGGCAAGAAAAAATCAAACAATTTGAGTTTCAAATCGAACAAATACATATGCTACCCATAGGCAGTGAAATAAAGGAAAAAGAAGTACAATCAATTATTGATATAAATGTAGGGGATAACTGGGATGAAGTAACAACTGCACGAACAATTATAATTAAAGAAGGTATAGTTGAAGAAATTCGTTAGAGGTGAAATAAATGGACAAGTGGTATAACGTCGGAAAAATTGTAAATACACATGGAATCAAAGGTGAGGTTCGCATTATCTCTAGAACAGATTTCCCTGAAGAACGTTATAAGGTTGGAAATACATTACATATCTTTATAGCAGATAAAGAACCTTTAGAGGTAAAAGTCCAATCACACCGTACTCATAAAAACTTTGATTTAGTTACTTTTGAAGGTTATGACAACGTTAATGATGTAGAACAATTTAAAGACTCCCTAGTAAAAGTACATGAAAGTCAACTTGGTGCATTAGAGGAAGGAGAATATTACTTCCACGAAATAATTGGCTGTACTGTTGTTACGGAGGAAGGCGAAGAATTAGGCCCTATTAAAGAAATATTAACACCAGGTGCGAATGATGTGTGGGTTGTAAAAGGTGCAAAGGGTAAGGAAATTTTGATTCCGTTTATTGATGATATCGTGAAAGAAATTGATATTGATGAAAAAAGAATCACCATTCACCTCATGGAAGGATTAATCTAACATGAAAATCGATATCTTAACCCTTTTCCCAAATATGTTTAATGGCGTACTGGGTGAATCCATTTTAAAAAAGGCACAAGAAAAAGAGAAGGTTTCGTTCAGGGTCGTAAACTTCCGTGAATATGCCGATAACAAACATCAAAAAGTTGACGACTATCCTTATGGTGGTGGAGCTGGAATGGTATTAATGCCGCAGCCCATCTTTGATGCCGTTGAAGATCTTACTAAACAAACGGAATCAAAACCTAAAGTTATACTTTTATGCCCACAGGGAGAGAGATTTACCCAACAGAAAGCTGAACAATTGGCAAAGGAAGAGCATTTGATCTTTATTTGTGGCCACTATGAGGGCTACGATGAGCGGATTAGAGAAAATTTAAGTACGGAAGAAATTTCAATTGGTGATTTTGTTTTAACTGGCGGTGAACTTGCAGCAATGGTTATCTCAGATAGTGTTGTTCGACTTTTACCAGGAGTATTAGGTAATGAGGATTCACCAGTGCTTGATTCTCATAGTACGGGATTACTAGAACACCCTCATTATACAAGACCTGCAGATTTTAGAGGGATGACCGTACCTGATGTCCTTTTATCTGGAAATCATATGCATATTGAAGAATGGCGGGAAAAAGAATCACTTAGACGAACATATAAAAGAAGGCCAGATTTACTTGAAAGCTATCAACTTTCACCTAAACAAGAAAAATGGTTAAAAGAAATTAAAATAGATGAAGAGTAACTATTGCAACGGTATCAGGATTATGGTAATATACTCTTTGTGACTTGGGCAATTTGTCCTTGTCTTATTAAGATGTTCCGCTGCAATGAATGTATATTGGTAAGAGCATCTGTTGGAAGGAGTTGAAAAGACGATGCAAAACATTATTGAAGAAATCACAAAAGAACAATTAAGAACTGACCTTCCTGTTTTCCGTCCTGGAGATACAGTACGTGTACACGTGAAAGTTATCGAGGGCAACCGTGAGCGTATTCAGGTATATGAAGGTGTTGTGATTAAGCGTCGTGGTGGTGGAATTAGCGAAACTTTCACTGTTCGTAAGGTATCTTACGGAGTTGGTGTTGAACGTACATTCCCAGTGCATACACCAAAAATTGCGAAGCTTGAAGTAGTACGCCGTGGTAAAGTACGCCGTGCGAAATTATACTACTTACGCGAACTTCGTGGTAAAAAAGCACGTATTAAAGAAATTCGATAATAAACGAGAAAGGAGCTTGTATAAAATTAACAAGCTCCTTTTACATTTGTAGAAATTCTATTTATAATAGTAGGATAATACATACTCTATTCTTATATAAAAAGCTATATGGTAGATGAGAAAAGAACAGGTGGAGGATCAATGATGGCCAAACAAAAAAATGAACTTTGGGAATGGATTAAAGCTCTAGCCATTGCTGTCATATTAGCAGCAGTAATCCGTTATTTTTTCTTTGCACCGATTGTAGTAGATGGGCTTTCAATGATGCCAACCTTACATCACCAAGACCGTATGATTGTTAATAAGATTGGTTATAAGGTGGGTAAACCAGACCGTTTTGACATCGTAGTCTTCCATGCAACAGTCGAAAAAGATTACATTAAGCGGATAATAGGATTACCTGGTGATCGAATTGAATATAAAAACGATATCCTCTACATTAATGATAAACCGTACGAAGAACCCTATCTTGATGAATATAAGAAAAACCTAATTGATGGCCCACTTACAGATCCATTTATTTTAGAAGAAGTGCCAGAAGGTCACCTGTTTGTCATGGGGGACAATCGCCGCTACAGTAAGGACTCGCGCCATATCGGCCCAGTCCCAATCAGCGAAGTTCTAGGTCAAACAAGCCTAATCTACTGGCCACTTTCTGATTTTGGTATTGTAAAATAAAAAACAAGACAACTTACACAAAATAAACCATATAAGTTGGTGAAGATATTGACAATTCAATGGTTTCCAGGCCATATGGCAAAAGCGAGAAGACAGGTCACAGAAAAACTCTCTCTCATTGATATTGTATTCGAACTTGTTGATGCTAGGATTCCTGCATCATCCCGAAACCCAATGATAGATGAAATCATAAAAAATAAACCAAGACTTCTTCTTTTGAATAAAGCAGACATGGCCGATCCAAAAGTAACAAAAGAATGGATTTCATATTATAAAGAAAACGGTGTACATGCCCTCGCTATTAATTCACAAGAAGGTAATGGCATGAAACAGATCGTTAGTGAAGCAAAGGTAATTTTAAAAGAGAAATTCGATAAAATGGCTGCAAAAGGGATTCGGCCACGAGCAATACGAGCATTAATTGTTGGGATTCCGAATGTCGGTAAATCGACATTAATTAATCGCTTAGCAAAGAAAAATATTGCACAAACGGGTGACCGTCCTGGGATTACGAAAGCTCAACAATGGATCAAGGTTGGTAAAGAGCTAGAGCTCCTTGATACGCCTGGAATTCTTTGGCCTAAATTCGAGGATCAAGAAGTGGGTCTAAAATTAGCAACAACTGGAGCTATTAAAGACACAATTCTAAATCTGCAGGATATTGCTGTGTATGCACTTAGATTTTTAGAAGAAAATTATCCTGAGAATTTAAAAGACCGTTTTGGTCTTGAAGAAATTCCTGATGATATCGTATTGCTATTTGATGAAATTGCCAAACGTCGTGGTAGCATGATGTCTGGTGGATTTGTAGACTATGATAAAACAGCAGAATTAATTATTCGAGAAATTCGAACTGAAAAATTAGGCAGGCTAACATTTGAGAAACCTTAAGGTTCGCTTTATAGCGAGCCTTCATTTTTTTTCGTAAATGACGATATTACTTACATGAAGCATTAGAAATTGAAGGTGAAAAAATGTCACAATTGACAATCAAAGAGATCGAAAATCAACTAGCCATGATACATAATGAACAGGATCAGTTTTTAAAGGACTGTGAAAATGATTCTCGCAAAGGGGTTCAAGTTCTTTTGCAACGATGGAGAAAGAAAAAAGCTGAAGAAAAGGCCTTAGAGCAACAATTTAAAGAAATGACCCAATATGAGCAAGGCCTTTATAATATGGGGTATCGTTTTATAGCGGGAGTCGATGAGGTCGGTCGTGGTCCATTGGCAGGCCCAGTAGTTGCGGCTGCTGTCATTTTACCTCAAGATGCCTTTTTACCGGGCCTAAATGATTCAAAAAAACTATCTGAACAAAAACGAGAAGAATTGTTTCAACAAATAACAGAATGCGCGATTTCTATCGGTATCGGGATCATACCGGCAGAAGTTATTGATGAAGTAAATATTTATCAAGCAACAAAGCAAGCAATGAAAAAAGCACTTACGGGTCTTTCTGAAAAACCTGATCATCTATTAGTTGACGCAATGGAAATACCAATCGATATCCCTCAAACTTCGATCATTAAAGGAGATTCAAAAAGTGTTACGATAGCAGCGAGCTCAATTATTGCAAAAGTGACTAGAGACCGTTTAATGGTCCGCCTAGGTCATGAATATCCTCAATACGGGTTCGAAAAGCATATGGGATATGGTACAGCATATCATCTTGATGCGCTTAAAAAATACGGCGTTACAAGCGAACACCGACGTTCATATGCTCCAATTCGACAGATAATAGAGGTAAAATGATGATCCCAATTCATTTAATACAATCAATATTTAAAAGTGGAGCTGTACAAAAGCTTCACTTTCTTTCAAATGCAAGTCAGGGAGAAGAAAAAACACAAATTTCTTCCACCAACCTATCGAGGTTATTATCGGCAAATACAAGTGAAATCTCTAAAAATGCATTCCAACAAAATTCCTTACATCAACAGGACACTGTTGACCTAACGTCTAAGGACTCTAGTCAATTTCTTCAACATCAATATACTTTTCAAACTCAAGATAATAAGAACGTTTCACTTTGGATGTCTGGAAGGAAGAAAAATGGGGAAATTGACTCTGATTTTTGTCGTCTACTCTTTTCGATAGAGCTCAAAAATTTAAATGAAGTAGTCATTGATGTTAAGGTTCAAAATCGTATTTTATCAATAGCCATCCTTAATCAATCAGAAGAAATCGAGTCTTTGATTAGTGATTTGAAATCTACCCTCCAAACGAATTTAGTAACATTAGGGTACCAGCTTTCATCTATAAAGATAAGTAACACATTAGAGAGGGACAACGTGATTGGTCAAATCGACTCAACTCAAGTTCATGAAAGAGTAGATCTAAAAATATGAAAAAAGTACAAAAGAACAAAGCGAAAATGGCTGTTGCTTTGTCTTATAACAATAAAATAGACTCTGAGCCTAAGGTAATTGCAAAAGGTAGCGGGCATGTAGCCGAAAATATAATTGAACAGGCAAAAGAACATGAAGTTCCAATACAAGAGGATACAGCCTTAGTAGAGTTGTTAGGGGAACTTAGAATAAATGAGGGGATTCCTGAAGATTTATATCAAGTTATTGCAGAAATTTTTGCTTTTGTTTATCAAATAGATAAGAATCTTGAAGAATCTAAAAAATAGTTTCCTGGTATAGTAAATTAGTCATTATTTGCAGAAAAATGAACAAATTCCTGCGAAATGGTAGACAAGTAGTTAATTCAGTTATAAAATGAAAGCGCAGTCTAATTTTGTCGAGTTAACATCATAAAGATTATGGAAAAAAATCCTATCTCAGTATGATGTAAATTTCTATGCAACTAAGATTTTTCCGAAAAATTATAATTGTCATAGAAAGATTAAAAAAGAAAATGTATAATAACATTTGGACTGACAAAAAAATTCTTTGCTTTTATACATAAGAATGGAGGATGGGAAATGAATATCCATGAGTATCAAGGAAAAGAGATCCTCAGAAAATATGGGGTAGCTGTTCCAAATGGTAAGGTTGCTTTCACGGTTGATGAGGCTGTTGAAGCTGCAAAAGAACTTGGTTCCCAAGTTTGTGTTGTTAAAGCACAAATTCACGCAGGGGGTCGTGGAAAAGCGGGTGGAGTTAAAGTAGCGAAAAACCTAGATGAGGTTCGTACATATGCTAATGAAATCCTAGGTAAAACGCTTGTAACACACCAAACAGGACCAGAAGGTAAAGAAGTAAAACGTCTTCTAATTGAAGAAGGCTGCGATATTAAAAAAGAGTACTATGTTGGACTAGTACTTGATCGTGCTACTTCTCGAGTGGTTTTAATGGCATCTGAAGAAGGTGGAACAGAAATCGAAGAGGTTGCTGAAAAAACACCTGAAAAGATTTTCAAAGAAGAAATCGATCCAGTAGTTGGATTATTGCCATTCCAAGCTCGTCGAATTGCTTTTAACATTAACATTCCAAAAGAATTAGTGAATCAAGCTGTTAAATTCATGACTGCTTTATACACTGCATTCGTTGAAAAAGATTGTTCAATTGCTGAAATTAACCCATTAGTTGTAACAGGCGATGGTAAAGTTATGGCACTTGATGCAAAATTAAATTTTGATTCTAACGCATTATACCGTCAAAAGGACGTGCTTGAATACCGTGATTTAGACGAAGAAGATGCAAAAGAAATTGAAGCATCTAAATATGATTTAAGCTATATTTCACTTGATGGAAACATCGGATGTATGGTAAACGGTGCAGGTCTTGCTATGTCTACGATGGATATTATTAAGCACTATGGTGGCGATCCTGCGAACTTCCTTGATGTTGGAGGCGGTGCAACTGCAGAGAAAGTTACTGAAGCATTCAAAATCATTCTATCTGATGAAAACGTTAAAGGTATCTTCGTAAATATCTTTGGTGGAATTATGAAGTGTGATGTAATCGCAGAAGGTGTTGTAACTGCAACGAAAGAAGTAGGCTTGGAAATTCCTCTAGTAGTACGTCTTGAAGGAACAAACGTAGATTTAGGTAAAAAGATCTTACAAGAATCTGGTCTGAACATTACAGCTGCTGAATCAATGGCAGACGGCGCACAAAAAATCGTATCACTAGTAGGATAGAAAGGCAGGGGACAAACATGGGTGTTTTTGTTAATAAAGATACAAAAGTAATTGTTCAAGGGATAACAGGTGCTACTGCATTATTCCATACAAAACAAATGCTTGAATATGGTACTAAAATTGTTGGTGGTACTTCACCTGGTAAGGGTGGAACTGAAGTAGAAGGTGTTCCTGTATTTAATACTGTAAAAGAAGCAGTAGAACAAACAGGTGCAACAGCATCAGTAATTTATGTTCCTGCTCCATTTGCAGCAGACGCAATTATCGAAGCAGTTGATGCTGAATTAGATTTAGCAATCTGTATTACTGAGCATATACCAGTATTAGACATGGTCAAAGTGAAACGCTATATGGAAGGTAAGAAGACTCGTTTAGTAGGTCCTAACTGTCCTGGTGTAATCACTGCTGATGAATGTAAAATTGGAATCATGCCTGGATATATCCATAAAAAAGGACATGTAGGTGTTGTATCACGTTCTGGTACATTAACTTATGAAGCAGTACATCAATTAACACAAGCTGGAATTGGTCAAACAACTGCAGTAGGTATTGGTGGAGACCCTGTAAATGGAACGAACTTTATCGATGTTTTAAAAGCATTTAATGAAGATGAAGAAACATATGCGGTTATCATGATCGGTGAAATAGGCGGAACAGCAGAAGAAGAAGCTGCTGAATGGGTTAAAGCAAACATGACTAAACCAGTTGTTGGATTTATCGGTGGACAAACTGCGCCTCCAGGAAAGCGTATGGGCCATGCTGGTGCGATTATTTCTGGTGGTAAAGGTACTGCTGCTGAAAAGATCAAAACAATGAATGAATGTGGAATTAAGGTCGCTGAAACACCATCAGTTATGGGCGAAACTTTAATTTCTGTTCTTAAGGAAAAAGGTTTATACGAAAAGTGTAAAACTCACTAATATATGCACGAAAGAGGCAGTTCTTGTCTAAAGAACTGTCTTTTTCTGATGAAAAAAGGAGAATTTATGGACAAATTTCGAGAAAACTTAATACATCTTCACCACTGCCGAGGAATAGGTTGGAAATCAATTTATAAAATACTACAGCATGATTCAACCCTCTCCCAAATTTATAAATACCCCCCTTCCCTTTATGAAAAAATCCTTTCGTTGTCTAAAAATCAACTAACTATTTTTCTAAAAGATTTGCATTCTTTATCAATCCAAAGTATGCTAAAACAATATAGCGATAATAATGTGGGGATTATTACCATATTTGATCAAGAGTATCCTAGACTATTGAAACAAATTTATGATCCACCATGGGTCATTTATACTCTTGGAGACAAATCCTTGCTAAATAGTAAGAAATTATTAAGTGTTGTTGGTTCACGTACACCATCATCAACTAGTTTACAGAGTATGAAAACAGTTTTAGAACCTTTGATTAAGCAAAATTGGGTATTGGTTAGTGGTTTAGCGCGTGGTATTGATACAATGGGACACCAATTAGCAATCCGAAATAATGGAAAAACAATTGCAGTCATCGCTGGCGGTCTTCATCATATTTATCCTCACGAGAATAAAGAGTTAGCAACTACCATCACTCAGAATCATATACTTATTTCTGAATATCCCCCATCCACAAAGCCTGAAAAATGGCAGTTCCCGATGCGTAATCGAATTATTAGTGGTTTAACTCAAGGAACTCTTGTCGTTGAAGCAAAAGAAAGAAGTGGTTCATTAATTACCGCTGATCAAGCTCTAAACCAAGGCAGAGAGGTCTTTGCGATACCAGGTTCGATATTAGAACCTTCATGTGTAGGAACGAATAAGTTAATCCAATCCGGAGCGAAATTAGTCCTTACAAGCGAGGATATTTTATCAGAATTTCATACTTTTGAATAAAAATAACTAGTTAAAATGTATAAAAATAAATATAACAGTTTGACAAACGGTACATGAATATTTAATAATATGGAGGATTTATTATTAAATTAGGCAATATTTATTATAAATGGAAAATTAATTTAACCTCTAAGGAGGAAGCGATACATGTCGGACTATTTAGTCATAGTTGAATCACCAGCAAAGGCAAAAACAATTGAGAGATATTTGGGGAAGAAATATAAAGTAAAGGCTTCAATGGGCCATGTACGAGATCTCCCAAGAAGTCAAATGGGTGTAGATGCAAAAAACGATTTTGAAGTAAAATATATTACAATTCGTGGAAAAGGACCTGTGTTAAAGGAATTAAAAACAGCTGCAAAGAAAGCAAAGAAAGTCTTTCTAGCAGCCGACCCCGACCGCGAAGGAGAAGCAATCGCTTGGCACTTGGCTCACTCGTTAGATCTTGATATAACCTCTGATTGTCGAGTTGTTTTTAACGAAATTACAAAGGATGCCATTAAAGAATCCTTTAAACATCCACGTCCAATTAATCAGTCACTTGTAGATGCACAACAAGCAAGACGTGTTCTTGACAGATTAGTAGGCTATAATATTAGCCCGTTGCTATGGAAGAAAGTAAAGAAGGGTTTAAGTGCGGGACGAGTTCAATCAGTTGCAGTTAGATTAATTATCGATAGAGAAAAAGAGATTCAAAATTTTGAACCGGAAGAATATTGGTCAATCAAAGCGAACTTTTTAAAAGAAAATGAAAAAGTACAATTTGAAGGGCAATTTTACGGTGTAAATGGAAATAAACTAGAGTTAACAAATAAAACCGAGGTAGAAGATATCCTTTCTCAAATTGAAGCTGAATTCTCTGGGAGCGATGATGAGTTAACAGCGGTGATTTCTAAAAAAGCGAAATCATTTACCATTACATCTGTCACAAAAAAAGAACGTAAAAGAAATCCGGCACCACCATTTATTACTTCTTCCCTACAACAGGAAGCTGCACGTAAATTAAATTTCCGTGCGAAGAAAACAATGATGCTTGCACAACAATTATATGAAGGAATTGACCTAGGTAAGGAAGGGACAGTTGGTTTAATCACATATATGCGTACAGATTCAACTCGAATTTCAGAGACAGCCGTTCAGGAAAGTTCCCAATATATTGAACAAACATTTGGAAAACAATTTCTAACAGATACAAAAAGGAAAGAGAAAAAAGGTGCGAATACACAGGATGCTCACGAAGGGATTCGCCCGACTTCAGTCTTCAGAGAACCAAATAGTGTGAAACAATATCTAAGCAGAGATCAACTAAGATTATATAAATTGATTTGGGAGCGATTTGTTGCTAGTCAAATGGCTTCTGCAATCTTGGATACAATGAGTGTTGATCTAAATTATGGAGACGTTGTGTTCAGAGCCACTGGATCAAAAGTTAAATTCCCTGGATTTATGAAGGTTTATGTTGAGGGTAATGATGACAATGTTGAAGAAAAAGAGAAGATGCTACCTGATTTAAAAGAGGGTGACCGAGTATTTGCTACAGATATTGATCCTAAGCAACACTTTACTCAGCCACCTCCAAGATATACGGAAGCTCGACTTGTTAAAACGATGGAGGAACTTGGAATAGGAAGACCTTCTACTTATGCACCAACTCTGGATACTATCCAGAAAAGAGGCTATGTTTCCTTAGATAATAAACGTTTTGTTCCTACTGAATTAGGGGAAATCGTAGATGAGTTAATGCTTGAATTCTTCCCGAGAATTTTAGATGTAGAATTTACTGCAAAAATGGAGCATGACCTTGATGAAATTGAAGAAGGTAAAACTGAGTGGATCAAAATTATTGATGAATTTTATCAGGACTTTGAAAAGAGATTAGAAATTGCAGAATCAGAAATGAAGGAAGTAGAGATTAAGGATGAACCTGCGGGGGTAGATTGTGAAAACTGTGGTCATCCTATGGTTTACAAAATGGGTCGCTACGGCAAATTCATGGCCTGTTCCAATTTTCCAGATTGTCGCAATACAAAACCGATTGTAAAAGAAATCGGGGTTCCTTGTCCAAAATGTGAAAAAGGAAATATTGTTGAGAGAAAAAGCAAGAAGAAAAGAATTTTTTATGGTTGCGATCAATACCCAGAATGTGATTTTCTATCTTGGGATAAACCACTAGCTCGGAAATGTCCAAAGTGTGAAAACCTATTAGTTGAGAAAAAACTCAAAAAAGGAATTCAGGTACAATGTGCCCAGTGTGATTATAAAGAAGAAACTCAGAAGTAACATGTGGTGGTGAGCAGCGTACAGCTCACCACTTTCCATTTTCCATCGAAAAAAGCGGATTTCTTACGCAATTCAGAATTTTGTAAAAAAATCAGAGTTTTTATTTGCAAGGGCTACTAAATTGTGATAATATTTAGTAGCCCTTGTGAGGTGGATATATTGGAAGATGTGAACAAATCGTTACAGTTATTCAAAGAATATTTACAAATTGAGAAAAATTATTCAGAATATACTATTGTGCATTATGAACAGTCAATTGAAGACTTTTTCTTATTTATGAACCGAGAAACAATCTTAAATCTTACTGACGTAACATATTCCGATGTGCGTTTGTATCTAACTGAGCTTTATAAGAAACAATATGCAAGACGTACTGTTGCAAAAAAAATATCAACATTGCGCAGTTTTTTTAATTTCCTTTTAAGGGAGAAGCTTATTTCTCAAAATCCCTTTATACTGGTGTCATTACCAAAAAGGGAACAAAGACTTCCCCATTTTTTATATGAAGAAGAATTGGAAAAGCTATTTAGAGTTTCAGATGTTTCAACTTGCTTAGGGCAACGGGATCAAGCTTTACTTGAGTTATTATATGCGACTGGAATCCGTGTGAGTGAATGTTGTAAGCTCACACTCCAGGACTTGGACTTTTCTACAGGAACCGTGTTTGTTCACGGAAAGGGAAACAAACAGCGATATGTCCCTTTTGGAAGCTATGCTGAACAAGCACTAACAAACTATATATCCAAAGGTCGCAAGGATTTACTTAAAAAAGCTTCAGTACATACAAACCATTTATTTCTTAATTTCCGGGGTGGGCCACTAACAACAAGAGGAGTCAGGGTAATCTTAAATAATATGATTAAGAAGACGTCTTCTACTATTCATATTAGTCCACACATATTAAGACATACTTTTGCTACACATCTTTTAAACGAGGGCGCTGATATGAGGTCTGTACAAGAACTGCTGGGCCATGAAAGTTTGTCATCAACACAGGTGTATACACATGTTACAAAGGATCATTTGCGAAATATCTATAAGTCCTCACATCCACGTGCATAAGGAGGTTGTTTGAGAAATGTCTAATTTTCATGCAACAACAATATTCGCTGTAAAACATAAAGGAAAATCAGCAATGGCTGGTGATGGTCAAGTTACCTTTGGTAATGCCGTTGTTATGAAACATACAGCAAGAAAGGTACGAAAACTATTTCAAGGAAGGGTTATTGCTGGTTTTGCGGGGTCGGTCGCAGATGCGTTTACCTTATTTGAAATGTTTGAAGGACGCCTAGAAGAGTTTAATGGTAATTTGCAAAGGGCAGCAGTTGAACTTGCGAAAGAATGGAGAAGTGACAAAGTTCTTCGTAAATTAGAGGCAATGCTTATTGTGATGGATGAGAAGGATTTGCTACTTATTTCTGGAACAGGCGAAGTAATTGAGCCAGATGATGGAATTTTGGCAATTGGCTCTGGTGGGAATTACGCGCTCTCTGCAGGACGTGCATTAAAAAAATATTCAGGTGATCATTTAACTGCAAGGGAAATTGCAAAAGCTTCATTAGAAATTGCAAGTGAAATTTGTGTGTATACAAATGAAAATATTATAGTTGAAGAACTATAAGGAGGGGATACCTTTGAAGACGAATCTAACCCCAAGACAGATTGTAGAAAAATTAGATCAATACATCATTGGCCAAAATGAAGCAAAAAGAGCTGTGTCTGTAGCATTAAGAAATCGATATCGTCGCAACTTGCTTAACGAAAAGCTAAGAGATGAAATTGTACCCAAGAACATATTGATGATCGGGCCAACCGGAGTAGGTAAAACTGAAATAGCTAGACGATTAGCGAAACTAGTTGGTGCACCTTTTATCAAAGTAGAAGCAACGAAATTTACAGAAGTTGGATATGTCGGACGTGATGTTGAATCGATGGTTCGGGACTTAGTTGAAACGTCAGTTCGCCTTGTAAAAGAGGATAAAATGGTTCAAGTATCCGAACGTGCTGAGGAAAATGCGAATAAACGAATAGTTGAACTACTTGTCCCTAGTTCTAAAAAGCAAACATCTTATAAAAATCCACTTGAGATGCTTTTTGGAGGCAATAACACTGAACCCGAAGTAGAGAAAACTAATGAAGATGAAAGCTTGAGTGAAAGAAGAAAGCGCATGGCGCATAAGCTTGCACTTGGTGAACTCGAGGATTATTATGTAACTGTCGAAGTAGAGGAGCAACAGGCATCTATGTTTGACCTACTACAAGGCTCTGGTATGGAAAATATGGGAATGAATATGCAGGATGCATTAAGTAACCTCATGCCGAAAAAGCGTAAAAAGCGTAAATTAACAGTTAAAGAAGCTCGTAAAGTCTTAACAAATGAAGAAGCCGCTAAACTAATTGATATGGATGAGGTAACACAGGAAGCTGTAAACCGAGCAGAACAGTCGGGTATTATTTTTATCGATGAGATTGATAAGGTTGCAGGTAAAAGTCATAATTCTTCTTCTGCAGATGTTTCAAGGGAAGGAGTCCAACGTGATATTTTACCAATTGTGGAAGGTTCGACAGTTGTCACCAAATATGGTTCTGTTAAAACAGATCATATGCTCTTTATTGCAGCTGGGGCTTTTCACATGTCAAAGCCTTCAGATTTAATCCCTGAATTACAAGGTCGTTTTCCGATTCGTGTAGAGTTAACTAAGTTAACAGTAGATGATTTCTACCGTATCTTAGTTGAGCCAGATAATGCATTATTGAAACAATATTCAGCATTATTAGAAACAGAAGGTATACAACTGGAATTTTCTGACGATGCTATTCGTAAGATAGCTGAAGTTGCCTTTCAAGTGAACCAGGATACAGATAATATTGGTGCTCGTCGTCTACATACAATTATGGAAAGACTATTAGAGGACTTATCATTTGAAGCGCCGGACATTACGATGGAAAAAATCACAATTACTCCACAATATGTCGATGAGAAATTAAGTACAATTGTAAAAAACAAAGATTTAAGTCAGTTTATTTTGTAAGTTTATCAGGAGGAACAAGAAAATGCCATTATTAGAAAGAACTAGAAAAATTAATGCAATGCTGCAAAACGCAGCAGGTAAACCAGTTAACTTTAAGGAAATGTCAGAAACATTAACCGATGTAATCGGCGCGAATACTTTCTTATTAAGTCGTCGTGGAAAACTTCTTGGTTTTGCCATCAAGCAAACGATTGAAAATGAGAGAATTAAGAAAATGATTGAGGATCGTCATTTCCCTGAAGAGTACACACAAAGCTTATTCAACATTCAGGAAACATCATCTAATCTCGATATTGAAAGTGATTATACTGCTTTTCCAATCGAGAACAAGGAATTGTTTAAGAATGGATTAACAACGATTGTTCCGATAATCGGTGGTGGAGAACGATTAGGAACACTCATCCTTTCAAGACTAGATGAAAGATTTGAAGATGATGACCTCATCTTAGCTGAATATGGTGCAACAGTTGTTGGTATGGAAATACTGCGTGAAAAAGCTGAAGAAATTGAAGAAGAAGCTAGAAGCAAAGCTGTTGTTCAGATGGCAATCAGCTCATTATCTTATAGTGAATTCGAAGCTATTGAACATATCTTTGAAGAGCTTAATGGTAACGAAGGATTATTAGTTGCAAGTAAAATTGCTGACCGCGTAGGAATTACAAGATCAGTTATCGTTAATGCATTAAGAAAGCTTGAAAGCGCTGGTGTAATTGAATCTCGTTCACTAGGAATGAAAGGTACTTACATTAAAGTACTAAACGATAAATTCTTACTTGAATTAGAAAAACTAAAATCACATTAATTTTTAAAAAAACGAAGATGTATTTCACATCTTCGTTTTTTTATTTGCACGATTATTATAAAAGTGTTCGTAACATAATTTATCGAGTTTTTGAAGTGGAAATATGTACTTGACGATTTTTGTAAAAAACACGTGAAACTACTCCTGTGAAATTCTATAATGATAAACGGAAACTATGAGTAGAAAGTCCTAAATTGTCGAAAATTATCACTTTTTATCACAAGCTTCATAGACAGATAGAATTAATTTCATTACAATGAAAAAGGAGTTAATACGATTCGTTATATTTATTCGAATGATAGTACTTTTTTGTGAGGGGTTTATATGAAACTTTTTTCTAATACAATACATTCACTTGAAAAAGCTTTGGATTATTCAGCTTTAAGACAGAAGCTCATTTCAAATAATATAGCAAATGTGGATACACCGAATTATAAAGCACAAGATGTGAGCTTTAAAAATCTTCTTGCTAATGAGACGGATAGCCAAATGAGAGCTAATCGAACAAATGAAAAACATATCGAATTTACAAGCAGTAAACGTTCGAACAATCCGCTCATTGCGAAGAACGATACTGCATATAACCATAACGGTAACAATGTCGATATCGATAAGGAAATGGCACTTTTAGCAGAAAATCAAATTTACTATAATGCCATCACACAAAGAATAAGCGGGAAATTCAATACATTAAAAACAGTCGTAAAAGGAGGAAACTAAAGGTGTCAATATTTCAAAGCCTCAATACAAGCAGCTCAGCCCTAACTGCGGGACGACTTAGAATGGACGTTATTTCTTCCAATATGGCAAATGTGGATACAACAAGAGGGAAACTTGTAGATGGACAGTGGCAGCCGTATAGAAGGAAAATGGTTGTTCAGCAGCCTCTAGGCAATAGCTTTTCTTCCCACTTATCAAAAGCAATGAATCAATCAAAAACAGGGAATGGTGTTAAGGTTACAGGTATCGTTGAAGATCAAACCCCATTTCAGCTTGTATATAATCCGGATCATCCTGAAGCTAATGCAGACGGGTATGTGGCTCTTCCGAATGTAGACCCTCTAAAGGAAATGGTCGACCTGATGAGTGCCACTAGATCCTACGAAGCGAATGTAACAGTTTTTAATGCGTCAAAAGGAATGTTAATGAAAGCTCTAGAAATAGGGAAATAGGTGATAAAGCATGATAGATAAGGTAAATATTGCTACATCACAGGTTTTGTCGAAGCCTGTTGCACAGCCAAAGTCTGCAAATACAGTTCAAAAGGAATTTAGCAACTTTTTAAAAGATGCCTTAAATAATGTAAATGAAACTCAACAGACTTCAGATAAAATGACCGAAAAGCTTGTTAAGGGTGAAAATGTAGATTTACACCAAGTAATGATTGCTTCTGAAAAAGCAAGTGTGTCATTGCAAACGACACTTCAAATTCGAAATAAAGTTGTGGAAGCATACCAAGAAATCATGAGGATGCAGGTTTAGTCCGGGATTTTAAATATTCTACTTAGGGGTATGTCATGAAAGAGAAACTACTATTATATAAGACAAAAATAGGCGAGTTTTGGAATAAACAATCTGGCTTTCAAAAAGCTACAATTATTGGTTTGCCATTGCTTTTCATTTTTATTATTTCGCTTACTGTGTTTTTTACAACAAAAACAAACCTAGTTCCTATGTATAGCAATCTATCTCCACAGGAAACAGGACAAATAAAAGCGACGTTAGATTCTAGAGGAATTCAATCTGAAATATCGGATAATGGATCGACCATTAAGGTGCCAGAGGAATTGGTAGAACCCTTAATGGTCGAACTTGCGGCAGAAGGAATACCAGATAGTGGTAACATTGATTATTCATTCTTTGGTCAAAATGCCGGATTTGGGATGACCGATAATGAATTTAATATGTTAAAACTTGAATCTACACAAACGGAATTAGCAAATATGATCAAGAGCATCGATGGGATAAACGATGCGAACGTTATGATCAGTATGCCGAACGAAGGGATTTTTGTAAAAGATAGCCAAGCAAAGGCCTCCGCATCAATCGTACTTAATACGAAACCCGGATATAAATTAGACGGGCAGCAGATAAAATCTTTATATCACTTGGTTTCCAAAAGTATTCCTAACTTACCTACTGATAATATCGTCATAACGAATCAAAACTTTGAGTATTTTGACTTAGAAAATGAAGGAAATGTATCAGTTGTAGGTAATGTAGCCTCACAGCTTGATTTGAAACGTGAGATTGAAAGAGATATTCAAACACAGGTTCAGCAAATGCTAGGGACGATGATGGGACCGGATAAGGTTTTTGTATCTGTAACTACGGATATTGATTTCACTCAAGAAAACCGTCAAGAAAATTTAGTCACACCCGTTGACCCGGAAAATATGGATGGAATCGAAATTAGTGTTGAACGTATTACTGAAACCTATACAGGTGAAGGGGCCCAGGCTGGTGGAGTTGTTGGTACCGGAGAATCTGATGTCCCATCCTATAACACTGATGGACAAGATGGTAATGGGGACTATGAACGAATCGAAGAACGAGTGAATAAAGATGTGAATCGAATTACAAAAAATATTGTTGAAGCACCATATAAAATTAGAGATTTAGGAATCCAGGTAATGGTTGAAGCTCCAGACCCGAAAAATCCTACATCAATGCCACAGGAAAGTGTTGATGATATCGAGAGAATATTGAGCACTATCGTAAGGACTAGTATTAATCAAGATGAAAATACTGAATTAACACAAGAAGAGATACAAGATAAAATTGTCGTTTCAGTTCAAGAATTTAGTGGGAAAACGAATACAGTTACTGAATCACCTACCATTAAAGCTATTCCTTTGTGGGTGTATATTGTAGGTGGTATTTTAGTACTTGGCCTAATCATTCTATTATTTTTATTTATACGTAAAAAGAAAGAAACAGAGATTGAAGAGGAAATCCCTCAATCAGAACCTGTATTCTTTGATCATATTCCAGACCTTAATGAAGAAAAAGAAACGGATACAACGGTTAGAAGAAAGCAATTGGAGAAGCTTGCGAAAGATAAGCCTGAAGACTTTGCGAAATTATTACGTTCATGGTTAGCGGACGAGTAGGAGGTGGAGAAATGGCAAAACGAGAAATGCAAAACGGACTCACCGGAAAACAAAAAGCGGCCATTCTCCTCATTTCACTTGGCCCAGATGTTTCGGCCTCAGTGTATAAGCATCTTTCAGAGGAAGAGATTGAGAAACTAACTTTAGAAATATCAGGGGTTCGTAAGGTGGAAGCAAATACAAAGGAACAAATTATGGAAGAGTTCCATCAAATTGCAATGGCTCAGGATTATATCAGTCAAGGCGGAATTGGATATGCAAAAACGGTACTCGAAAAAGCTCTTGGTGAGGAGCAAGCAGGAATTATTATTAATCGACTTACATCTTCATTGCAGGTTAAACCGTTTGATTTTGCAAGGAAAGCAGATCCTGGCCAAATTTTGAATTTCATTCAAAATGAGCATCCACAGACAATTGCCTTGATTTTATCGTACTTGGATTCAAGGCAGGCTGCACAAATATTATCTGAGTTGCCACAAGAGGTTCAAGCAGATATAGCTAGAAGAATCGCCATTATGGATCGAACTTCACCCGAGATAATAAATGAGGTTGAACAAATATTAGAGCGTAAACTCTCTGCTACGGTGACACATGATTATACACAAACAGGTGGTATTGAGGCAGTTGTCGAGGTATTAAATGGTGTCGACCGTTCAACTGAAAGAACAATATTAGATGCACTCGAAATACAAGATCCAGAACTTGCTGAAGAAATTAAGAAGAGGATGTTTGTATTTGAGGATATTGTGACACTCGATAATCGTGCAATCCAACGTGTGATTCGAGATGTGGAGAATGAAGATCTTATGCTTTCCCTTCGTGTTGCAAGCGAGGAAGTCAAGGAAATTGTCTTTAAAAACATGTCGAAGCGAATGGTCGACACATTTAAAGAAGAAATGGAATATATGGGACCGGTTCGATTGCGTGATGTTGAAGAAGCTCAAACTCGTATTGTAACAGTCATCCGTAGACTAGAAGAAGCAGGGGAAATTGTCATCGCTCGTGGCGGAGGAGATGATATTATTGTCTAACGTTATTAAGTCAGGTTCCTTGCAGACGACAAACGATTCTCCTAAGAGAGTCATCGGACTTAAAGTTCTACAAACAAAAGAAACGAATAATGTCGAACCACAGCCAAATTCACTTTTAGTCTCTCAAAAAATAGTAGAAGAGGCTAGAGAACAAGCGGATAAAATTGTGAAAGATGCGATTTCATATTCAAACTCACTTAGGCAACAAATATTAGTGGAAAAACGTGAGTGGGAAGAAGAAAAACAACTGTTAATTAACAAAACATCAGAAGATGGCTTTCAAGCTGGATTGGTTGAAGGTAGAGAACAGGGCTATCAAGAATATAGAGATTTACTTGCTGAGGCTCGTAAAATTATTGATCTATCAAAGCAAGATTATGATCGATATCTTGATTCTTCTGAAGAAGTCATTGTTAAGCTTGGCTTGACAGTAGCAGAAAAAATCATTGGCTCTCATCTTTCTGAGAAACCAGAGGATTTTGTTTTTCTTGTTAGAAAGGCGACTAAAGAAGTAAAGGAACATTCTAATATTACGATTCAAGTCAGCCCACATTATTTTCAATATGTGATGGAACAAAAAGAGGAGTTAATTGCCATCCTTAATCGAGAAACTGATCTTTTTATCTATCCGAATGAAGATTTCAAAGAAGCAGATTGTGAGATTGAATCATCCTTCGGAAAGATTAATGCAAGTGTAGATACTCAACTTACAGAGATAAAAGAAAAACTGCTTTCTTTGCTATTGGAGGAATAGGTTGTGAAGGCAATCGAGCTGCTAGATCAAATCCATACAATTGATTCATATAAGCGGTACGGTAAGGTGACAAGAGTTGTTGGCTTAATGATTGAATCTCGTGGACCGGAATGTTCGATAGGCGATTTATGTCTAATTTATGTGGGATTAACACATAAAAGATGTATTCAAGCTGAAGTCGTCGGTTTCCGTGAAGAGCATGTAATCCTAATGCCATTCTCAAATGTAAAGGATATTTCACCAGGCAGCATCGTGGAAGCTACTGGCAAGCCTCTTGATATAAAAGTTGGGGAAGGTTTACTTGGAAAGGTATTAGACCCATTAGGACATCCCCTTGATGAAAGCGGACTTCCTAGAGGATTGTCGTCGGCTCCTACTGAACAGGATCCTCCTAACCCACTATCTCGCCCTCCAATAGAAGAGCCAATTGAGGTTGGTGTCAAAATGATTGATACCCTATTAACTGTTGGTAAAGGACAACGTGTTGGTATTTTTGCAGGAAGTGGTGTTGGTAAAAGTACATTATTAGGAATGGTTGCTCGAAATACGACTGCTGACATTAATGTAATTGCACTTGTTGGAGAGCGTGGACGAGAGGTAAGAGAGTTTATAGAAAAGGATTTGGGTGAAGCGGGCCTTAAAAGATCGATTCTTGTGGTGGCAACTTCAGATCAGCCGGCACTTCTTAGAATCAAGGCAGCGATGACTGCTACTGCGATTGCAGAGTATTTCAGAGATAAAGGTTTAGATGTCATGTTAATGATGGACTCTGTTACCCGCGTTGCAATGGCAAGCAGGGAAATTGGCTTAGCGATTGGGGAACCACCAACAACGAAAGGATATACACCGAGTGTGTTTACAACACTTCCCAGACTTTTGGAGAGAACTGGTACCAATCATTTAGGCTCAATAACTGCTTTTTACACAGTACTGGTAGACGGTGATGATATGAATGAACCGATTGCGGACACAGTTCGAGGTATACTTGATGGGCATTTTGTTCTTGATCGAAGTCTAGCTAACAAAGGACAGTATCCTGCAATTAATGTATTAAAATCGATTAGTCGTGTAATGAACCAAATTACATCAAGCGAACATAAAGCTTATGCAGAAAAAATTAGAGGGATTTTGGCCACTTACCTCAATTCAGAAGACTTAATCAATATAGGGGCTTATAAAAGGGGTTCTTCAATTGAGGTTGATGAAGCAATCAGATATTATCCAAAGATTATTTCTTTCTTAAAACAACAAACCGATGAGAAATTTACGTTTGAAGAAAGTTTACACTTATTGGCACAATTGGCCGAAAAAGGTGAATAAAACAAATGAGTTATACGTTCAAATTTCATAAAGTGATGTCGATAAAAGAAAATGAGAAGAATCAAGTTCTCTCAGATTATAAATCATCTGTAAAAGAATTTGAAGAGGCTGCAGAAGCTTTATACGATTCTTTAAAAAAGAAGGAAATACTCGAAGAAAATCAAAGACAGCAGCTACAAAGCGGCTTATCCATTCAAAGTATTAGACAACAACAGTCTTTCATTACTAGTTTAGAAAGAACAATTATGAATTACCAAAATCTTGTTATAAAAGCAAGAAACAAAATGCAACAACTACAATCATTGCTAACCGAAAAAAATATCGAGGTTAAGAAATACGAAATCATGCATGAAAAAGATTTTGCTATATATGAGGGACTGTTAAAAATACAAGAAAGTCAAATGATGGATGAAATTTCAATCCAACAATATATGTCAAAAGGAAGATAGGTGATCAAATGGAGACAAACGAAAAAGAATACAGTAGATTTCAATGGTTCCTGTTTGTCATTCTTATACCGTCTATCTTTACTTTAGTAGTAGTATTTGTACTTCTATCTGTTGCTGGTTTTAAGCCGCTTGGAGTAATGAAAGATGTCGTTGCTAAAATACCAGCAGTTAGTTCTCTTTTTAGTGATGAAAAAAAGGAGCAGAATCCGGAAGAGGATGAAATAGAAATTGCTGATTTAGAGTCTGAGATACAGGAAAAGGAAACGAAAATTACGCAATTGGAAAACGAATTGGTAAAAAAGAGCGATGAAATCGAAACATTAGAAAATGAAATTAATAACCTTTCAGATGAACTTGTAAAACTCCAGAAAGAACGTTTAGCTAAAAGCAAATCATTAAATGAATTAACTAAGATGTATGAGCTGATGTCTCCCAAAAATGCGGCAAAAATAATTCCGAATTTACAAGATGAAGAGGCAAGGGAGATTCTTTCAAGTATTGATACAGAAAAACTGGCCGTTATCTTTGAAAAAATGTCGCCTGAGGACGCAGCGAAATTTACTCAATTGATTACACAATAATGATCCTACTAAACTTGAAGGGAGGTGAAGTAATGTGAATATGGTAGTAAATTTGGTACCATCATCTGGGGCATTCAGAAAGGCTGTTGATTCAAGTCTGGGCAATGGCTTAATCCAAGGTAATAATATTTTTGAATTGTCCTTTCGGGAGAAATTAGATGCTTTTTTAGAGAACGATCCAAAACTTTTCGGAGATCCTAAATTAAAGCTTACTCCTAATTTTAATGCAGAAAAAGAAGAGGATTCCTCATCTATGGCTACAACCAACCAAGCATTATCTAAATTCCAGTCTTTTGTTAAGGAAGAATTCGATTTATCTGTTTTTGAAGATGTATTTCTGACACTTCCACCTGATTTGGTCGACCAAATAAAAGTATTTATCACTGGAATTCAAAATGGTGAAATCGAGCTTGGAGTTGGACAAGCGTATGGAGAAGCTGAACAATCTGCATTGCTGTTAGTGGCTACACGTTTAGCAGAAGAAAATCCAGTAATTGATCAGGCTGTACTAATAAACCTTCTAAAGCAAATGAAGATAGCTTCTAACGAGGTATTGACTACACGTCCTCAAGTTTCAAAGGACTTAACCGATCTTAAAGCAATTAAGCTTATCCAAGAGCTGATGCATTCGCTAGAAAACAAGACTTCTTTAGTCGAAAAGCCAAGGACAGAATCTCAGTCCCGTCTTCACTACCTGCAAACTGTACATTCGAGGTATTTTTCGGCACCAAAAGGGATTGAAACGACACAGGCTGATACGGCTGATAAGTCTATACAAAAAGCAAGTACGCACCAAGTTATAGGAAATTCAAGAGAAGCCATTTCTGTAGGTGATTTCAGTTCCAACCATATGTCTAGGGTTGAGCAATTTACAATAAACGTTGAACAAACGAGTAAACCGTTACCGAATCAGCAGCAATTCATAAAACAGTTTCAAAATATCCTAGCAAGAAGCAACTTTTTGAATAGTGGCGGGCAACAAAAATTATTAATTAACTTATATCCTGAGCATCTTGGTTCACTACGAATTGAAATTCTTCAAAGTGAAGCAGGTATGATTGCAAAAATCTTGGCCTCAACGAGTCAAGCAAAGGAATTAGTAGAGTCACAGTTAACAAACCTAAAACACTCTTTCTTAGCACAAAACATTTCAGTCGAAAAAATTGAAGTTTCAACACAGCTTCATTATCAAACTGAAAGAAATCTGCAAAGAGAAAATGAACAACATGGTCAGCAACCAGGAAGACAACAGAAGGAACAGAAAAATCAAGAGCTTAATGAGGATGTATCCTTTACAAGTGCTCTATTGGATGAGCTTGTCAATATTAAAGTTTAGGTGGTGATGAATGTGACTACAAAAATAGATTCAAGTCTTTACCTTTCAAATTTAAAGCAAGAAAGAAAAACGGGTAATGATATTTTAGGAAAAGATGATTTCTTAAAGATATTAATGACACAGCTTCAAAACCAAGATCCAATGAATCCAATGGAAGATAAGGATTTTATTGCTCAAATGGCGACCTTTACCTCGCTCGAACAAATGACAAATATGAATAGTACTTTAGAGAAATTCGTGACTAGCCAGAAGGGTGAACAGCTATTAAAATATAGCTCTATGATTGGAAAAGAAATTGAATATAGCTTTAAAACTGAGGATGAGAATGGAAATGAAATCATTAAGAAAGGACAAGGATTTGTAACATCTGTATCACAAAAATCAGGGTATATTGAGCTAGAGTTAAAGGACGGAACAAAGATTTATAGTGATGAAATTTTAAAAGTGAAGGAACCTTCTAACGAGGAAGAATAGGAGGTGTAAAGATGGATCATCGTATTCTGCAAATACAAAATCATCCCTTGTCATTACAAACACGGAAGAAAGTACAGCATAGAGAGCAGCCTACTATTTCTTTTAAAGATACGTTAGCAAAAGAGTCAGGCCTTGTAATTAGTAAGCATGCACAAAAAAGATTAGATGAAAGAAATATTAACATTCAAGATTCTAAATGGAAAGAAATTCAAACAAAAATCTCAGAAGCAAAAACGAAGGGAATTCAAGATTCATTGGTCGTTACTAATAACGCAGCATTAATTGTAAATGTCCCAAATAATACAGTTATCACCGCAATGAATCGTGATGAAGCAAATTCTCAAATATTTACCAATATTAATGGAACCATTATTTTAGATTAATCATTTATCAGGCTGGACCTTAACAGGAAGCCAAGGTGTGCCGACCGACAGACGCCACCTATAATTGAAAGGGGAAAATAAAATGTTACGTTCAATGTATTCAGGAATCAGCGGTATGAAAAACTTTCAAACTAAACTAGATGTAATTGGTAATAACATCGCTAACGTCAATACTTACGGATTCAAGAAGGGAAGAGCAGTTTTTTCCGATATGATGAGTCAAACGATTCAAGGTGCAAAAGCAAATGATGGTGTAAGAGGCGGTGTGAATCCAAAGCAGGTTGGTTTAGGTTCTACATTATCTACAATTGATACTATTTCTACACAAGGAAGTATCCAATCTACTAACCGACCACTTGATTTAGCTATTTCCGGATCTGGTTATTTTACTGTATCTGATGGTACAAATGACTTCTATACTAGAGCAGGTAATTTCTATTTAGACGAAACTGGTAAATTAGTAAATGGCAGCGGACTAAATGTTGTGCCGGATATTACAATACCTTCGGATGCCCAAAGTTTTAGTATTGATTCAGCTGGTGTAGTAAGTTACGTAGACAATACCGGTAGTTTACAAACAGCAGGAACATTAGAAATCAGTATTTTTGCGAATCCTGATGGTCTCGAAAAATTTGGGGATAACCTCTTTATTGAAACACTAAACTCGGGAGCTCCTACAGCAGTAACAGCTGGAAATGGGGGAAGTGGAAAATTAATGGCTGGTGCTCTTGAGATGTCAAACGTTGACCTTTCTGAAGAATTTACAGAAATGATTGTTGCACAGCGTGGATTCCAAGCGAACACTCGTATCATCACCACATCTGATGAAATCCTTCAAGAGCTTGTAAACCTAAAACGTTAAGGGGGTAAGGGGTTTTAGACAACACTAAAACCCCGATGAAAAGTGATTACTTTAACGAAATTAAATGATAAAAAGTTTACATTAAATGCATTATATATTGAACAGGTTGAATCCTTTCCTGATACAACCATTACCTTAACAAATGGTAAAAAGTTTGTTGTCAAAGAAACAGAAGAGGATGTACATGTGAAGGTTCATGAATTTTATCAAAAAATAAATGTACTTGGCCTTCGTTAATGCTTGGGGAGGATAGGGTGCTATGAAAAATAAACTTCTTGTGGTAATGGTTATCATATTAAGTACGATAACATTAGTCGGTACCACTGCATTTGTCATTTTAACGAAGGTTGCAGCGGGTGAAGGTGAAAAGGAACCATCGATTGATCAGGTACTTAAGGCGACTGTAGAAATTCCAGAAATCACAACAAAACTATTAAGTGATGATTATATCCGTATATCCTTTAATATTCAAACAGATGGAAAAAAAGGCAAAGAAGAATTGGAGAAGCGAGAGTTCCAAGTAAGCAACATCATTATTAAGGAACTTTCCAATATGACTTCTGAAGAATTTAAGGGTGAAGAAGGAATCGTGAAACTTGAAAATAGATTAAAGGACCGAATAAATGAATTAATGCAAGATGGTACTGTCGTTAAAGTCTATGCGACATCCTTTCTTCCGCAGTAACCAATTTAATTAAATGACCAAATGAGCGGAGGTGGAACCTTGCCTAGTGAAATATTATCTCAAAGTGAAATAGATGCTTTACTTTCAGCCCTGTCAACTGGTGAAATGAATCCGGAAGAACTTAAAAAAGAAGAAAGTGAGCGCCGAGTTAGAGTTTATGATTTTAAGAGGGCACTTCGATTCTCGAAGGATCAGATTCGTAGTATCACCCGAATACATGAAAATTTTGCACGATTATTAACAACCTATTTTTCAGCTCAACTTCGAACGTATGTACAAATCACAGTAGGAACAGCTGATCAGGTACCATATGAAGAATTCATACGTTCGATTCCTAAAATGACAATATTAAATGTGTTTGAAATGCCTCCACTAGAAGGGCGAGTTTTGCTAGAAGTAAACCCTAAT
The DNA here is from genome assembly GCA_003640645.1 of Fredinandcohnia aciditolerans. Lineage (GTDB taxonomy): Bacteria > Bacillota > Bacilli > Bacillales > Bacillaceae_L > Ferdinandcohnia > Ferdinandcohnia aciditolerans. The sequence goes on from QGHH01000005.1 coordinate 89,873, forward strand.
ATTGCCTATGCCATGCTCGATCGAGTACTTGGAGGTAGAGGAACAGGAATAAATAAGATCGACAGTTTAACTGAAATAGAAACTAAAATTATGAGCAATATGTTCGAAAAAGCATTTGAACAAGCTAGGGAAGCATGGGCTAATTTAGTTGAAGTTGACCCATTTTTAACTGATTTTGAAGTAAATCCACAGTTCCTTCAAATGGTTTCTCCAAATGAAACGGTTGTTGTCATCTCACTTAATACTCAAATTGGTGAAACTAGTGGGATGATAAATATTTGTATTCCTCATGTGATTCTTGAGCCAATTATTCCTAAACTATCAGCGCATTACTGGATGCAAACGGCTCCGAGAAAAGAACGGAATATAGAGGAACTGGCCACAATAAAAAGCAATCTTAAAGACACTAAACTACCAATTATAGCAGAATTAGGTACAGCTAATATTGCGATCCAGGAGTTTTTATTATTAGATGTTGGCGATACAATCCAGCTTGACAAAATGATTGAACACCCAATTGATGTAAAAATTGAAGGTATCCCGAAATTTCATGCGCAAGTTGGTAAGGTAAATAAGAAACAAGCCATTCAAATCCTAAATGAAATAAAAGAGGGGGGCAGTGAAGATGAATAATGGTAATATGCTATCTCAAGATGAAATTGATGCATTACTTAGAGGTACAGCTGACTTAGACAACGAACCGGTAGCAGACAAAAATAAACCCCTTATCGAGGATTTTTTATCTTTAATTGAACAGGATGCACTCGGGGAAATCGGGAACATATCTTTCGGAAGTTCGGCAACGGCACTTTCTACACTACTCAATCAAAAGGTTGAAATTACTACTCCAAATGTAACGCTTATTCAAAGTTCTCAACTCGCGGATGAGTTTCCACACCCATGTGTAACGGTCTATGTAAACTATACGGCTGGTTTTACAGGAACAAATTTATTAGTCATTAAACAAAGTGATGCATCAATTATTGCTGATTTGATGCTTGGTGGAACCGGACTTGCAGCACCAACAAACCTAGGAGAACTTCAATTAAGTGCTGTTCAAGAGGCGATGAATCAAATGATGGGTTCTGCTGCGACTTCAATGTCAACTGTATTTAGTAAGAAAATTGATATTTCTCCACCTAGTATTGATATGCTTGACATGAGTAATAGCAATGGTGTAGAAAATCTTCAACTTGATGATATCTTAGTGAAAATATCATTTCGATTAAAAATTGGTGAACTAATTGATTCCACAATCATGCAGCTTGTGCCAGTTCAATTTGGAAAAGACCTTGTTGGAGAACTTCTCTCCCCACAGGCAGAGTTGGTAGCCCCAACAAAGGAACAATCGTCTCACTATGTTGACGAAGAGATGTTAATGCAGAATCAAAATATTACTAATCACAGTGAGGTAAAAAATCAATCTTATCAAACGACTCAGCAGGTTCAACAACCTGAATATAATCAGCCTCTTTCAAACAGTGGCCCGCAACATCTAGGAGGATATCAGGTGAAACAACCTGAAATCCAACCTGCGGTTTTCTCTGAATTTGAATCGATCCATTTACAAGAATCTGAATCTAGAAACCTAAACATGTTACTCGATATTCCACTTCAAGTTACGGTCGAATTAGGTAGGACCAAACGGTCTATAAAAGAAATTCTTGAATTGTCTGCTGGTTCTATAATTGAGTTGGATAAACTTGCTGGAGAGCCGGTAGATGTTTTAGTAAATGGAAAACTTATCGCTCAAGGTGAGGTTGTTGTTATTGAAGAAAACTTTGGTGTAAGGATCACCGATATTATTAGCCAAAGTGATCGAATAAAAAAATTGAATTAATAGTAGGGGGCTATTCTAATGGCAAACAGAATTCTTATTGTAGATGATGCAGCATTTATGAGAATGATGATTAAGGACATCCTAACTAAAAATGGATACGAAGTCGTAGCAGAAGCAGCTGATGGGGCACAAGCTGTTGAAAAATATCAAGAAACCCAACCAGACCTAGTTACAATGGATATTACTATGCCAGAAATGGATGGAATTACAGCACTAAAAGAAATTAAAAAAATAAATCCAAATGCAAAAGTTATTATGTGTTCGGCTATGGGTCAACAAGCCATGGTTATTGATGCCATTCAAGCGGGTGCGAAGGATTTTATTGTAAAGCCATTTCAAGCAGACCGTGTGATTGAAGCAATCAGCAAAACGCTAAGTTAACAATAACTAACCGAATAATGTAGTACCTAGGTCGAGTCTTGTAATTCTATTTATTCAGGAGAGTGGCAACAAAATTGAAATATATTAAAAAAGTTATTCTTGCACTTATCTTCTTTCATGCCTTGCTTGTCACTTTTCCTGTTCAGGCTGAAGAAGGTCATATTGATAGAAGTGTAAGTGATGTACTTGAAAATCAAGAAAAACAAGTAGATAAAGATCAGGAAACGGACGCTATTGATAACGTAGAACCTGCCAGTGAACTAACAGCAGGCGATTTTATTAAAATGATCTTTACAACTTTTTTTGTCATTGCACTCATTTACTTATTATTAAAATTTGTCAATAAAAGAAATCGTATGTTTAATCAGCATAGATTCATTGAAAATCTAGGTGGAACAAGTTTAGGTACAAACCGATCCATTCAGATTGTGAAGGTTGGGGAGCGGATTTTAGTAGTGGGTGTTGGAGATACCGTTCAGCTTCTTAAAGAAATCGAAGACACGGATGAAATTAATGAAATTTTGGAACAGCATAATACATCATTGGATTCCATGATTCAGCCTAGAGATCTCCTTAACAGGATGATTCAAAAAAGAAAAGAAGTCAAAGATGGGGACCAAGGACATTTTTCCTCGTTGTTACAAAAGCAACTATCAGAATTAAAACAAGGGAGAAAGAAGATTGTCGAGCAACTTGAAAATAAGGAGTCTAGTAAAGAATGAATGAATTTATGGAGTTTTTTAATACTAGTGCCCCCGAAAATGTGTCGACATCAGTTAAACTTCTACTTCTATTGACTGTTCTTTCACTAGGTCCTAGTATTTTGATCTTAATGACGAGTTTCACTAGGATAATTGTTGTGTTGTCATTTGTTCGAACTTCACTTGGGACACAACAAATGCCTCCAAATCAGGTACTGATTGGTCTGGCATTGTTTTTAACTTTTTTTGTGATGGCGCCGACATTAAGTGAGGTCAATGAACAAGCCTTAACCCCTTTGTTTAATGAGGACATTAATTTAGAGGAAGCCTATAATCGTGCCTCTTTACCGTTCAAGGAATTTATGAGTGTACATACCCGGCAGAAGGATTTGGAGTTATTTTTAAATTACTCAGGAGCTGATAGGCCGGAAACGATTGAGGATATTCCCCTAACTGCTTTGGTACCGGCTTTTGCGATAAGTGAGCTTAAAACAGCGTTCCAAATTGGTTTTATGATTTTTATTCCGTTTCTTGTGATTGATATGGTTGTTGCAAGTATCCTTATGTCTATGGGGATGATGATGCTTCCGCCAGTAATGATTTCTTTGCCGTTTAAAATACTATTATTTGTCCTAGTGGACGGATGGTATTTAATTGTTAAATCCTTATTACAGACCTTCTAAGAGTGGGTGAACAGTTTGAGTCCTGAAGCAGTTATTTCATTAGCAGAAAAAGGTGTATATACGACTTTAATGATTTGTGGTCCACTTTTATTAGTAGCTTTAGTTGTTGGGTTGATTGTTAGTGTGTTCCAGGCCACAACACAAATTCAGGAGCAAACCCTCGCATTTATCCCTAAAATTATTGCCGTGCTAGTCGGGTTGGTATTTTTTGGACCGTGGATGCTTTCAAAGATGATCGCATATACGCATGATATTTTTAGTAATTTAACAAGATTTGTAGGTTAAAAAATGACAGAGATATATACCTATTTTCCTGCCTTTTTACTTGTACTAGTGAGGGTAACGAGTTTTTTTGTAACGATGCCTTTGTTTTCATATCGGACTTTGCCGGCATCACATCGAATCGGAATTGCTTTCTTTATTGCATGGGTTATGTTCCTATCTATGGAAAAACCAATTCTCCAGATTGATGGCTATTTTATCATGTTAATTCTCAAAGAGGCTATGGTGGGTCTCTTAATTGGGTTAACAGCTTATATGATTTTCGCTGCGATTCAAATTGCAGGAGGCTTTATCGATTTTCAGATGGGGTTTGCCATCGCTAATGTTATTGATCCACATACGGGCGCGCAAAGTCCATTGATGGGACAATATTTATATACGTTTGCACTCCTCTTTTTATTGGCAATTAATGGCCATCATTTATTGTTGGATGGAATTTTTTATAGCTATGAATTTATCCCAATGGAACAACCAACTCTCCCATTTGGTGATGAAAATATAGTCGAATTTGTTATTAAAGCTTTCGGAACAATGTTTATAATAGCATTTCAAATGTCAATGCCAGTCGTTGGTGCCTTATTTTTAGTAGATATTGCTCTAGGTATAGTGGCGAGAACAGTCCCACAATTAAACGTATTTGTTGTAGGTCTTCCATTAAAAATCGGGGTTAGTTTTGTTGTATTATTTATCGCGATGACGATGATTTTTATGCTCGTTGGAAACCTGGTAGACAATATGTTATTTACGATGCGAGGTTTAATGGAACTATTAGGAGGAAGCTAGATGTATTTTGTTCGTCTTGATCTGCAATTTTTTGCAGGTGAAAAAACTGAAAAAGCCACTCCTAAAAAACGTCAAGAAACAAGAAAAAAGGGTCAAGTTGCAAAGAGTGCAGATATTAACACCGCACTACTGCTAATTTCGATCTTTTTTACACTGCTTGTTTTTGGTGGTTTCATTTTAGATCGTATATTAACCTTTTTAAATCATTCTTTTAGCCATTATTTATTGATTTCTCCGACTGAACAAAATGTTCAGGAAATTTTTATTGAACTATCTTTAGAGGCCGCAATTATATTAGCACCGATTATGATAATTGCCCTTATCGTTGGAATTGCAGCAAACCTTATGCAGGTTGGTTTTTTATTTTCAACAGAAGCGATTCAAATGAAGTTAAATAAGCTTGATCCGATTCAAGGATTTAAACGAATTTATTCGATACGTGCGCTCGTTGAGATGCTTAAATCAATTTTAAAAATCGTGATCGTAGGTGGCGTTACGATTTCGATTCTTTGGTTCCGTTTGGAAGATATTTTGTCCTTGTCACAGAAAACCGTTGGAGCAGCACTAGTTGTTCTTGCCAAACTAACAGTCCAGATGGGGTTATTTGCAGGAGGAGCACTTTTATTCTTATCGTTCTTAGACTATCTTTATCAACGTTTTGATTATGAAAAAAACATAAGGATGTCTAAGCAGGATATTAAAGATGAATATAAGAAGACAGAAGGAGACCCTCTGATTAAATCAAAAATAAAGCAAAAACAACGTGAAATGGCTATGAGTCGAATGATGCAAGAAGTGCCAAATGCAGATGTCATTATTACAAACCCAACTCATTATGCAATTGCTTTAAAATATGATGAATCCAAAATGGATGCTCCGTTTGTAGTTGCAAAGGGGGTAGACTTTGTTGCTGGGCGAATTAAGGAAATTGCAAAAGAGCATGAAATCACGACCATCGAAAACCGTCCTCTCGCTAGAGCCCTCTATGCAGGGACAAATATTGGGGATGCGATACCAGAAGAGTATTTTAAAGCGGTAGCGGAAATTCTTGCTTATGTATACCGATTGAAAGAAAAGATATAAACGATTTTTAAGAGATTTTTACTAATTCCTCATCACTTATGTGTTTTTGACTTAAAGGAGAGAAAACAATGCGAGCAAGAGATTTATCAGTTTTATTAAGTGTAATCTTAATAGTTGCGATGCTTATTATTCCATTTCCAGCTTGGATGCTTAGCATATTAATTATTGTAAATATTTCTCTTGCATTGTTAGTTCTTTTAACTTCTATGAATATGCAGGAACCACTTCAATTTTCAATCTTCCCTTCTTTACTACTTCTATTAACTTTATTTAGATTAGGGTTAAACGTTTCTACAACTAGATCTATTCTCGCTACAGGGGATGCAGGTGGTGTTGTGCACACCTTTGGTACCTTCGTTGTTGGTGGGAATGTGGTTGTCGGATTTGTTGTCTTTTTAATCCTTGTTATTATTCAATTTATTGTAATTACAAAAGGTTCTGAACGTGTTTCTGAGGTTGCTGCGCGTTTTACATTAGATGCAATGCCAGGGAAACAAATGAGTATCGATGCTGATTTAAATGCTGGTATGATTTCTGATACTGAGGCTCGTGAGCGCCGTGATAAAGTGAGTAGAGAAGCTGATTTTTACGGGGCAATGGACGGGGCAAGTAAGTTCGTAAAGGGAGATGCAATAGCTGGTATTATTATCGTTCTTATCAACTTAATTTTTGGATTTATCATCGGAATGACACAACATGGCTTGGGTTTCCAAGAGGCACTTTCTAAATTCACCCTGTTAACTGTAGGGGATGGAATTGTCAGCCAGATTCCTGCATTATTAATTTCAACAGCCACAGGGATTGTGGTTACTCGTGCTGCATCTGAAGGAAATTTAGGGACAGATATTACAAAGCAATTATTTGCTTTTCCAAAGATGCTATATGTGACTGCAGGAACGATTTTCCTTTTAGGATTGTTTACCCCAATCCATGATTTTTTAACAATTTCAATATCAAGTTGTTTAGCAATTGGCGCCTATATGATTTCTAAAAGTAAGGATCAGCAGACTCAATTAGAGCCTGACACTGAAGAAGAAGTACAAGTAGAGGACTTAAAAAGTCCAGAAAGCGTCGTGAGTCTGTTAAATGTTGACCCAATTGAGTTTGAGTTCGGTTATGGATTGATACCATTGGCTGATACAAACCAAGGTGGAGATATACTGGACAGAATTGTGATGATCCGTAGACAATTGGCGATTGAATTGGGGTTAGTTATCCCGGTAGTTAGAATTAGGGATAATATTCAATTACAGCCAAATGAATATCGGCTGAAAATTAAAGGGAGTGAAATGGCAAAAGGAGAACTTTTACTGGATCACTTCTTAGCAATGAGCCCAGGTTATGAGGATGATTCGATTGAAGGAATCGATACGATAGAGCCTTCTTTTGGATTAGCAGCAAAATGGATAACTGAGGATATGAAAGACCAGGCAGAAATGCTAGGGTATACGGTCGTTGACCCTCTATCTGTTGTGTCAACACATATCACTGAAGTTATTCGAAGGAATTCCCATGAATTACTGGGAAGACAAGAGACAAAGCAACTGATTGATCATCTAAAAGAATCATACCCAATTTTAGTAGAAGAGGTCACACCAAATCCACTAGCTGTAGGAGATGTACAAAAGGTTTTAGCTAAATTACTTAAAGAAAATGTGTCAATTCGAAATCTGCCTATTATCTTTGAAACACTCGCAGATTTTGGACGAATGACAACTGATACGGATTTATTAACGGAATACGTGAGACAATCACTAGCCAGACAAATAACTAATCAACACATTGTTCAAGGTGAAACAATGAAAGTTGTAACTTTATCAGGAAGAGTTGAAAAGTTTGTCGCTGATGGTGTTCAACAAACAGAACATGGGAACTATCTGTCAATTGATCCAAATGTGTCACAATCCATTATTGAAGCGATAGCGAAACAAATTGAAAGTGTTAGTATACAAGAACAATCTCCGATTTTACTATGTTCTCCTGCGGTCAGAATGTATGTGAGACAATTAATTGAACGATATTTTCCACAAGTCCCTGTACTTTCTTATAACGAGCTTGAGGCAAATGTTGAAGTTCAAAGTGTTGGGGTGGTGAATATAGATTGAAGGTAAAAAAATATATTGCTACTTCTATGCCAGAAGCAATGAAAATGATTCGTGCTGAATTAGGTAGTGAAGCGGTTATCTTAAACTCTAAGGTTGTTCAAACGAAAGGGTTTTTCGGCCTTTTTCGAAAAAAGAATTTTGAAGTGATAGCAGCTATTGATTCTCAAGTCCCTAAGACTCAAACAATGAAACCGAAAGAAAAAAATAAAAAACCAACGGTTATCGATATAAAATCTGAACCAATCCCAATTAAACAAGAGGTTGCCAAACCTGTAAATACACAACTGGTAAAGGATCGATCAGAGTCGACACCAGATCTTGTTAAAGAAATGAAAGAACTTAGAGTCGCGATAAAAGCAATATCTGTTGATAGTAGTCCTTATCCAGCACCCTTACAGGAAATAAATCAACTACTGGTTCATCAAGAAATAAATCCATCCATACGAAAAGAAATTATGGCTACTTTAATGGAGAAGTGGTATTTGAAAACAGAAAAAGCATCATTTGAAGAAGTCAAGGGATGGACGAAGGAATGTTTGGCTTCCATCATTTCCGGAGTTGAATACGGTGGCTTAACTTTTCAAAAAAAATATATTAATGTTGTTGGTCCAACAGGTGTTGGAAAAACAACGACCATTGCTAAAATTGCAGCGGATAGCATGTTGAAGGACAAAAAGAAAATTGCCTTCATTACAACGGATACATTTCGAATTGCTGCGATTGAGCAACTGAAAACATATGCAAAAATCCTTAGTGCTCCTGTTGAGGTTTGTTATTCTTTTGATGATTTTAAAAAAGCAAAGGAAGCCTTTAAGGATTATGATGTTATATTCATTGATACTGCAGGCAGGAACTTCCGGAATGAAAAATATATTGATGATTTGAATAATTTAATCCATTTTTCAAATGATATGGAAACATTTTTAGTGCTTTCACTAACATCCAAAATGAGCGACATGAAAGTAATTTATGAACAGTTTTCCAAAATTGCAATATCCAAATTTATATTTACAAAAGTGGATGAAACGGCAAACTATGGAGCGATGGTGAATTTAATTGCTGATTCTGGTATCGGTGTCGCATATCTAACGAATGGTCAAAATGTGCCAGATGACATTGTCGTGGCTACGCCAACTCAAATAACTAATACTATCCTTGGAGTCGATGAATCATGATAGACCAAGCTACAGCTCTTCGTAACAAACTAGGATCGATGAATAACGAACAAGACCATCCGAGGACAATAGCTATAATCAGTGGAAAAGGTGGAGTTGGTAAATCCAATTTTTCATTAAATTTTTCCATTGCCCTATCAAAATTTGGCAAAAAGGCTTTGTTGTTTGATATGGATATTGGAATGGGGAATATTGATATTTTGATGGGGATAACAGCCCACCATACGATTGTAGACTTATTTGAAAAAAATCTATCAATAACAGATCTGCTTATTAAAGGTCCGGAAGGCATTGACTATATTGCGGGAGGTAATGGCTTACCTTCGCTTTTTAAGCTGGATGAAAGCAAATCTCAGTATTTAATTAACCAATTGCAATCCGTACTACATGATTATGACTACATTATTTTTGATATGGGAGCTGGTATGTCCGAGGAAAGTGTTAAATTTCTTATGGCAATGGACGAAATATTTGTCATTACCACACCTGAGCCGACCTCTATTACAGATGCATACTCAGTCATTAAATATATCTGTTTATTTGATCAGTCGATTCCTATGTATTTGATTGTGAATCGAGCTGATAATGAATCTGAAGGAATGCAAACCTTAAAAAGATTAAAACAAGCTGTTCTACAATTTTTAATAAAAGAAATTAAACTACTAGGAGTATTACTTGATGACAAAACCGTCCAAAAGGCAGTCAGTCACCAGGAACCATTTTTACTATATGCCCCTAATGCAATAATCAGCAAAAATTTACTTGATATTTGCAAAAGTTATCTTGGTACTGTTGGTACTGAAAAAAGTCAGGGGAAAAATCAACATACCTCCTTTATATCAAAGTTACAACGTTTTTTCGTACGTGGTAGATAGGAGTTTTGCGATGACAAAGATTAATGTTCTTATTGTAGACGATTCAGCATTTATGAGGAAGCTTATTTCAAATTTCCTTCAAGAAGATTCAAGAATTAACGTTATCGGAACAGCGAGAAATGGAATCGATGCCCTAAACAAAATTAAAATACTCAACCCAGATGTAGTAACTATGGATGTTGAAATGCCTGAAATGAACGGACTTGAAGCATTACAACGGATTATGAATGAACATCCCCGTCCTGTTGTAATGCTTTCAAGCACAACAATAGAAGGAACAGACAAAACATTACTGGCAATACAAAATGGGGCTGTTGATTTTATTCAAAAACCATCAGGACCTATTTCTATTGATCTTCACCTGATAAAAAATGAAATTGTTACAAAAGTATTAAATGCTGGAAAAATAAACGTAACCTTACTTAAAAATCCAATAAAAATACAAGAAACGTCAAAAACTAGAATAGTAGAATGTAGTAAAATAGACCTAGAACTAAATAAAAATATGAATAAAATTGTTTGCATAGGTGCTTCAACAGGGGGGCCTCGGGCATTGCAACAGGTACTCCCACAGTTTCCAAAAAATTATTCAGCACCAATTGTTATTGTTCAGCACATACCAGCGGGTTTTACTAAATCTTTAGCCAACCGGCTCAACGGTTTATGTAATATTACCGTTAAGGAAGCTGAGGATGGGGAAATGTTAAAGGCCGGGACAGCTTATATTGCACCTGGTGGTTATCATATGAAAATAAAAAAAATTGGCACATTGCTGGCTGTAAATATCGATGAGAGTGAAATACGGAATGGACACAGACCCTCTGTTGATGTCCTATTTGAATCAATTAGTAAAATTAAGGGGATTCAAACAATTTCTATCATCATGACAGGAATGGGCACGGACGGTTCAAGTGGATTGATAAAACTAAAACAGACTGGACAAGTTGTTTCGATAGCAGAATCGAAGGAAACTTCAATTGTGTTCGGGATGCCAAAGGCAGCTATTGAAACAAATTTAGTTGATAGAGTTGAAAATTTAGAGGATATAGCGAAGACAGTACTTAGCCTTTCATAAGTAAAGGGGTTTTGATAAATGGAAATGGATCAATATTTAGAGGTATTTATTGAAGAAAGTAAAGAGCATCTCCAGGCATGTAATGAAAATTTATTAAAGTTGGAAAAAGAGCCTGAAAATATTGCGATTGTCAACGAAATTTTCCGTTCTGCCCATACATTGAAGGGGATGTCAGCTACCATGGGATATGAAGATCTGGCGAGCCTTACGCATCAGATGGAAAATATTCTAGATGGCATTCGTAATTTGAAAATAGAAGTAACCCCATCTCTCTTGGATGTTGTTTTTAAGTCAGTTGATTATTTAGAGGAAATGATTTTTTCCATTGCTGAGGGTGGTGATGGAAAAAAGGATGTTACAGATGTTGTTTTATCACTTAAAAATGTAGAAAGTGGATATAAAACAGCTGCAGAAGAAACTACTGGTGAACAAAATCATGTTGATGAACCTGCCGCATCTATAACTAACTATGATGATTTTGAACTGACGGTTATCCAACAATCAAAAGAACAAGGTTTTAATTGTTTTGAAATAACGATTCAACTTCGTGATGACTGTTTATTAAAAGCTGCACGAGTTTTCATGGTGTTTGAGGTTCTTGAACAAGTCGGTGAAATCATTAAGTCATTTCCATCAGTCGGCCAGCTGGAGGAAGAACAATTTGATAGTGAATTTCATGTAACGGTAGTTTCAATGGAAACATCCGAAAATATCGAAAAACAAATAAACAAAGTATCTGAAATAAACAAGGTAATTGTTAATGATTTTTACAATCATTCAAATAAGACTCAAGTACATGAACAAATACAGGCTCAGGCTGAAGTTGCTCCAACACTTGCTCCCCAACAGAAACAAATGAACGATAAAGATGAAAATCTATCTTCAAAATCGACAAGCAAGAATGTTGGAAATCAAAAAACAATCCGAGTAAATATTGAAAAACTTGATACTCTAATGAACTTATTTGAAGAGCTAGTCATTGATAGAGGGCGCTTAGAACAGCTCTCTCATGATTTGAAACATTCAGAGTTAAATGAAACTGTTGAGAGAATGTCAAGAATATCTGGAGATTTACAAAATATTATTTTGACAATGAGAATGGTTCCAGTCGAGACTGTCTTTAACCGTTTTCCTCGTATGGTTCGTCAATTAGCGAAGGATTTACATAAGAAAATTAATCTCCAAATTATTGGTGCAGAAACGGAACTAGATCGTACTGTAATTGATGAGATTGGTGATCCACTCGTGCATCTATTACGAAATGCACTTGATCATGGTATTGAAACACCAGAAATTAGAAGGCAAAATGGAAAAACAGAAGAGGGTACTGTCATTTTACGTGCTTACCATAGCGGAAATCATGTATTTATCGAAATTGAAGACGATGGTGCAGGAATTAGTAGAGATAAAATTATCCAAAAGGCAGTTAATAAAGGACTGATTGAAGAAAAAACGGTTGAATCTCTAACAGATAGTCAAGTATTTGATTTTATTTTTTCTTCTGGTTTTTCAACTGCTGAACAAATTTCAGACGTCTCAGGTCGCGGCGTTGGACTAGATGTTGTGAAAAATACGATTGAGTCATTAGGTGGGGCAATCACTATTCATTCTGAAATTAGTAGAGGTTCAACATTTTCTATACAGTTACCACTAACTTTATCGATCATCTCTGTAATGCTCGTTACGATTCAGAATGAAAAGTATGCAATCCCACTTTCTTCTATTATTGAAACAGCCATCATTAAGAAAAGTGAAATTCTGTATGCGCACAATCAGATGGTAATTGATTATAGAGGTAAAGTTGTCCCATTGGTAAACTTGAAAGATATTTTTGAGGTTCCAACAATTACTGATGATGATGAAGACTTTTCTATTCTAATTGTTAAAAAGGGCGAGAAATCAGCTGGTCTCATCGTTGATACCTTCGTTGGGCAACAAGAGATTGTATTAAAATCACTAGGAAACTATTTAACAAATGTATTTGCAATTTCAGGGGCAACAATACTCGGTGATGGTCAAGTTGCCCTAATTATTGATTGTAATGCTTTAATAAAATAGAAATGCATTGATTTTAGTAGTCAAGGAGGAAAAAAATGTCTGTACAAGCTGCTGTATTAAAGGTAATTGTTTTTTCACTCGAGGATGAAGAATATGCAATCCCAGTTTCACAGGTACGTTCAATAGAAAAACTGCAACATATAACACGGGTTCCTAAAACAGAGCCATTTGTAAAAGGTGTGATTAATCTAAGAGGGGTTGTTACTCCGATTATTGATTTAAGAACTCGTTTTGGTATAGATGAAATCGAGTATTTGAATAGCACAAGAATAATAATAGTTGCTACAGATGATGTTGAAGTAGGATTAATTGTGGATTCGGCAAATGATGTAATGGATATCCCGGTTGATTCGATTGAACCACCTCCTGAGATTGTTGGCAGTGTAGAGGTCGAATACCTAGAAGGTGTAGCCAAGCTTGATAAAAGATTATTGATCCTATTAAATTTAGAAAAGGTTCTTACTCCCGATATTCGTAAGGGAAAAGAGTAAGGGGCAATCGTATGTCATTTTTTCAACGTATTAATTCTACTCATTTAGATATTTTAAAAGAGATTGGAAATATCGGAGTAGGGCATTCTGCCACTGCTCTTTCAAAGCTGTTAAATCGAAAAATTGATATGCAGGTACCGAATGTAAAAATTGTTACTTTTGATGAAATGATGGAATTTGCAGGTGGGGCTGAAAATGTTGTTGCGGGTATCTTTTTTCGAATTGAAGGAGATATAACGGGAAATATGTTTTTTATTTTACAGCTCCCACAAGCTACAAAACTAATCCAAGATCTCTTAGGCGACGAGAGCTACTCATTTGAAAGTAAACAAAGTGATATGGGGATATCTGCTTTACAAGAAGTCGGAAATATCTTGTTCGGCTCTTATCTTACATCGTTATCCGATTTTACCCAATTAAATTTATATCCTTCAATTCCAGGCTTTTCAATTGATATGGTTGGTGCAATCATTGGATATGGATTAATTGAACTTTCTCAAGTAAGTGATTATGCGATCGTTATCGAAACGGCTATTAGTGAAAATGAAAAACATGAACAAAATAATATTAATGGGCATTTTCTATTATTGCCAGATCCCGATTCTTTTGGAAAAATATTTACTGCATTAGGAGTTCAAACAAATGAATGAACTTAATCAGATTATAAAGGTTGGGATAGCTGATATGAATGTCATATCTGCACCAAACTTAATCCGAACATCTGGATTGGGTTCCTGTGTAGGTGTAGTGATTTATGATCAACCAAGAAGGGTCGCAGGACTTGCCCATATCATGTTACCAAGTTCTGGTTCAACAAAAGCCGGGAACATGAATATTGCTAAATATGCCGATACTGCAATTGAGGAGCTAATAAAAAAAATCATTGAAATTGGCGGTCGAGAACAGAGTTTGAAAGCCAAAATCGCCGGCGGTGCACAAATGTTCCAATTTCAATCTACCAGTGACATTATGCGGATTGGTCCTCGTAACGTTGAAGCAGTTAAAGCAGAGCTAAAACGCTTTAACATTACGATTATTGCATCAGATATAGGTGGGAATAATGGACGAACGATTGAATTTGACCCTGAAACAGCCATCCTCAAGATTCGGACTGTCAATCATGGTATTAAGGAAATATAGAAGGTAAAGATATAATACATTCAAATAAACAAAAGGAGGAGTAGAATGTCCAGATTATCATCCGCAGATCATCAAGAATATTGGCAGAAATGGACCGACTCACGAGACACTGATGCAGGGGACGCCCTTGTCAGGAAATATATGCCGCTCGTTTCATATCATGTACAGCGAATCTCTGTCACACTCCCGAAGAGTGTAAATAAAGATGATTTAAAAAGTCTTGGGATGATTGGTTTATATGATGCACTGGAAAAATTCGATCCTTCTCGTGATTTGAAATTTGATACATATGCATCCTTTCGAATTAGAGGTGCAATACTTGACGGACTTAGAAAAGAAGATTGGTTACCAAGAAGTTCAAGAGAAAAAACAAAGAAAGTAGAAACTGCTATTGAAAAGCTAGAACAAAATTTAATGAGAAATGCTACAATTCCTGAAATCGCAGAAGAGGTTGGAATGAGCGAGGATGAAGTTTATCAAACGATTAATGAAGGCTTCTTTGCAAATGTTCTTTCTATGGACGATTACCAACATGATGACGAGAGCAGTGAAAAGACAGCATTCTCAATTAAGGATCATACTACTTTAACCCCAGAAGAACATGTTGTAAAAAAAGAAGTGATCAATCAGCTAATTCGTGTAATTCAACAATTGAATGAAAAAGAGCAGCTAATTATTAGTTTGTTTTATAAAGAAGAACTAACATTGACTGAAATTGGACAGGTAATGGGGTTATCGACTTCTAGGATTTCTCAAATTCACTCAAAAGCACTTTTTAAACTGAAGGATATATTGCAAAAACATATCCATTAAGATTATGTATTTAATAGTTTAAGTACAATAAAAAGGAGATTCCATCAACGCATTTCTTAATAATAGGGAACGGAAGAAGTGAATCAATTGAGTCTAAAATTAATTGAATTACAAGTTGCAATACCAAAGACACAAGATGTGGGAAAAATTCATGAACAACTAATGATGCGAGGTCAGCACATGCAAGGTCACATTTCTGCAGAAACCGAAAAAATTGAGAAAAGGAATCGTACTATAGTAAACGAGAACAATAAGTCAGAAAATGCACAAATACATCAGGATTCATCATCAAATACATTTTCAACGGAACCACTACATAAGACTCAAAACCCTGAAAAAGAAGAAAAAGAACAACATCCATACAAGGGGAATTTCATTGATTTCGTGGGATAGAGGGAATTAGAATGACAACCATTTTATTCATAACCTGCTTTGCTTTACTTGCATTAGCTTTTTTTTTAATTATTCTTTTATATTTAAAAATGACTCAATTAAAAGATATTGAATTCAAACAAGAACGCTTACTGAAGGAATTTGAAAATGTGATCACTTCGTATGTAATGGAAATCAAAGAGGACAATGAATTATTTTTATATAGAATTCAACAAGTTCAACAAACTCCGAACAAGCCAGATATCTCTGAACGAGAGGGAAAAAGTACACAATCAATACAAATAAAAGAAACAGATTTAACAACTGAGGAAATTCAAGATCTTCTACCTGCTTATGCAGCTCAAAACGAAACCGAAAAAAATACTATATCAGAAATTGAATCTAAACCCCAACAAAAAGGCAATATTGAAATGAATGAAGATTTGCTTGTTAAAGACATTGACCATCTCATCAAACTAGGACTTACATATGAAGATATTGCAAAAAAATTAAATAAAGGTCAAACTGAAATTGAACTTTTACACAAATTTCGTCAAAACTACTAATTTTTCTTGACCAGCAAGTTTTTATTATGATATATTAATTTTTGGTGTTATCACACACGTTCATAGATTTAAGCATTGGTGCTGTTCAAACAGTTTTGCTTAAAGATGATGTGAACGGAGGACAAAAAACCATTAGGAGGATTTATTCATGTCAGTAATTTCTATGAAGCAATTGCTTGAAGCTGGTGTTCACTTCGGTCACCAAACTCGTCGTTGGAACCCAAAAATGAAGCGTTACATCTTTACAGAGCGTAACGGAATCTACATCATCGACCTTCAAAAAACTGTTAAGAAGGTAGAAGAAGCTTATAATTTCGTTAAGGAATTAGCTGGAAACGGTGGAACAATGCTTTTTGTTGGTACAAAAAAGCAAGCTCAAGATTCTGTAAAAGAAGAAGCTGAACGTTCTGGAATGTACTTTGTTAACCAACGCTGGTTAGGTGGTACATTAACAAACTTTGAAACAATTCAAAAGCGTATCAAGCGTCTTAAAGACATCGAAAGAATGCAAGAAGACGGTACTTTTGACGTTTTACCTAAGAAAGAAGTTGTAGGTCTTAAGAAAGAATTAGAACGTCTTGAGAAATTCTTAGGCGGAATTAAAGATATGAAGCAATTACCAGATGCTTTATTCATCATCGACCCTCGTAAAGAGCGTATTGCTGTTGCAGAAGCACATAAATTAAACATCCCAATCGTTGGTATCGTTGATACGAACTGTGATCCAGATGAGATTGATTATGTAATTCCAGCAAACGATGATGCAATTCGCGCGGTTAAGCTTTTAACAGGAAAAATGGCAGACGCTATCCTAGAAGCTAAACAAGGTGAAGAAACATCTGCTTAATGAGCGAAAGGTGATAAGAGGGTTATGCCTTTTATCACCTTTTTTAAGAATTATATATTTTAGCGAATTAAGTCATAATAGAAACAGATTGTCTACACGATGTGTAAATCGTAAAAATCAAATAGTACATAGTGTCAATTAAGGAGGAAAACATAATGGCAGTTACTGCACAAATGGTAAAAGAGCTCCGTGAAAAAACAGGAGCAGGAATGATGGACTGTAAGAAGGCTCTTACAGAAACTGATGGTGATATGGAAAAAGCAATTGATTACCTTCGTGAAAAAGGAATTGCGAAAGCTGCGAAAAAAGGCGACCGCATCGCTGCAGAAGGTTTAACTTCTATTGAAGTACAAGGTAATGAAGCAGTTATCTTAGAAGTTAACTCTGAAACAGACTTCGTTGCAAAAAATGAAGGTTTCCAAACTTTAGTAAAAGAATTAGCTGCTCATCTATTAGCGAAAAAGCCAGCAAACGTTGAAGAAGCACTAGAACAAAAGATGGACAATGGTGCATCAGTTTCTGAACATGTAAATGCTGCAATCGCAAAAATTGGAGAAAAGCTATCACTTCGTCGTTTTGAAGTTGTAACAAAAGAAGATGGTGATGTATTCGGTGCGTACCTTCACATGGGTGGACGTATCGGTGTTCTAACTGTCCTAGGTGGTACTTCAGACAGCGATGTTGCAAAGGATGTTGCAATGCATGTTGCTGCTGTAAATCCTAAATATGTAACACGTGATCAAGTTTCTGCTGAAGAAGTTGAACGTGAGCGTGAAGTTTTAACACAACAAGCATTAAATGAAGGTAAGCCTGAAAATATCGTAGCTAAAATGGTAGAAGGACGTCTTGGTAAGTTCTTTGAAGACATCTGTCTTCTTGATCAAAGTTTTGTTAAAGACCCAGATCAAAAAGTTCGTAAATTTGTCGAGTCTAAAAGTGCTACAGTGAAGAGCTTCGTTCGTTACGAAGTTGGAGAAGGTATCGAGAAGCGTCAGGATAACTTCGCTGAAGAAGTAATGAGCCAAGTGAAGAAGTAAAAAGATAACAGGGAACACATTATGTGTTCCCTCTTTTTGAAATGTCTAGTTTTAGCGTGGTTTTATTTAAACGCTAGTACTTTTCTTTAAAAGATGGAGGTTTTTTATTCGATGAGCGGTGCCAAATATAGACGTGTAGTGTTAAAATTAAGTGGGGAAGCATTAGCGGGTGAACAGGGATTTGGTATAAATCCATCTGTAATCCAGTCTGTTGCAAAACAAGTAAAAGAAATTGCTGAACTTGGAGTAGAAGTTGCTGTAGTAGTAGGTGGCGGAAACATCTGGAGAGGTAAAATTGGTAGTGAAATGGGAATGGACCGTGCAAATGCTGATTACATGGGAATGCTTGCAACAGTAATGAATTCCTTAGCGTTACAAGATAGCCTGGAGAATCAAGGAATCCAAACTCGTGTCCAAACATCAATTGAAATGCGACAAGTTGCAGAACCATACATAAGAAGAAAAGCGATTCGTCATCTGGAGAAGAAGCGAGTTGTAATTTTTGCTGCGGGTACAGGAAATCCTTATTTCTCAACAGATACTACTGCAGCTTTACGTGCTGCTGAAATTGAGGCAGAGGTTATCTTAATGGCTAAAAATAATGTTGATGGTGTGTATAGCGCTGATCCATCTATAGATAAAACAGCCGTGAAATATGAATCATTAACCTATCTTGATGTTATTAAAGAAGGATTAGCTGTGATGGATTCCACTGCATCTTCACTTTGCATGGACAATGATATTCCGTTAATTGTCTTTTCAATTATGGAAGAAGGAAATATTAAACGTGCCGTACTAGGAGAAAATATCGGAACAATTGTAAGGGGGAAATAACTTTATGGCAAATAACACATTAAATCAAGTAAAAGATAAAATGTCTAAAGCAGTCCAAGCATTGTCTCGTGAACTAGCAACTGTAAGAGCTGGTAGAGCGAATCCAGCAATACTTGATAAAGTTACAGTTGATTACTATGGTGCACCAACACCTCTTAATCAGCTGGCTTCAATCAACGTACCTGAAGCTAGAATGCTTGTTATTCAACCATATGACAAATCAGTATTAGGAGATATGGAAAAAGCGATTCAGAAGGCTGATTTAGGCTTAAACCCAACAAATGATGGCTCGATCATTCGCATTTCAATTCCGCCATTAACTGAAGAAAGACGCCGTGATTTGGTCAAGCTTGTTAAGAAATATGCAGAAGAGTCAAAAGTTGCGGTTCGAAATGTTCGTCGTGATGGTAATGATGATTTGAAAAAGCTTGAAAAGAATGGTGAGATCACTGAGGATGAATTACGTAGTCTTACAGATGATATTCAAAAATTGACAGATGAATCTATTAACAAAATTGATTCAGTTGCAAAAGAAAAAGAAAAAGAAATCATGGAAGTCTAATCCATTTCAATGTACAATATATTGTAAAAAGACCCTCTTACGTTTACAGGGGGTTTTTTTGTTAATACTGTCTACTAATTAGTTACCTCGAACTAAACAAATGGTAAAATGAGTGAAACTCAATTGAGACGGGTGTTGGAGGACTTGTTCATGTTTGGAAAATTTAAAAAGACAAAAAAGGAGCCAGTTACTATTTCTGAAGAAGAAATAGTCAAAGGGCCAATACCTAACCATATAGCAATTATCATGGACGGAAATGGGAGATGGGCAAAAAAACGGTCATTGCCACGCACTGCTGGTCACCATGAAGGAATGAAAGTAGTAAAGAGAGTAACTAAGCTTGCAAGTAGACTTGGAGTGAAGACTTTAACAGTCTACGCATTTTCAACAGAGAACTGGAAGCGTCCAGAGGATGAGGTTAATTATTTATTAAAACTTCCCCAAGAATTTATGGGCACATTTCTACCAGAGCTTATAGAAGAAAATGTACAGGTTCGAATCATGGGGAATAAAGATGCGATACCTGCACATACTCAAAAAGCGGTGGATAAAGCTGTGAATGAGACGAAGGACAATACAGGCTTAGTATTAAATTTTGCACTTAACTACGGTGGCCGTGCCGATATCCTGGATGCGGTCAATCATATTCTTTCAGACTATCGTGAGAAAGACCCCCTCCAAAAGATTGATGAAGATCTTTTTAATCAATATTTAATGAGTGCTGGTTTAGAAGATCCAGACTTATTAATTCGTACAAGCGGGGAAATTCGCTTAAGTAATTTTATGCTCTGGCAACTTGCATACACTGAATTTTGGTTCACCGATGTATTATGGCCTGATTTTAAGGAACATCATTTATTAGAGGCTATTCATGCATTTCAAAAGAGAGGTAGACGATTTGGTGGTATATAATCATTACGACCAAACCGTAATAAAAGGAATGATACAATGAAACAAAGAATAATAACGGCAATAATTGCAGCAGCAGTCTTTCTACCGATAGTTATTTTTGGTGGAGTCCCGTTTACTATTTTAGTCTATTTGATGGGAGCAATTGCTATATTTGAACTTTTACGGATGAAGCATATTAATATTGCATCAATCCCTGGTGTAATCTCTATTATATTGTTATGGGTTATTTTAGTTCCAAGTCAATATAATGACTTTTTTGAGACCCTTCAAATTACGAAGATCGAAATAGTCCTTCTAATTGTTTTATTTATTTTAACCTATACTGTTATTTCAAAAAATAGCTTCAGTTTTGATGATGCTGGCCTTGTGATTCTGTCAGCTCTATACATAGGATTTGGTTTTTATTATATGATTGAAATAAGAGCGATGGGATTAGCATATATATTTTATGCATTCGTTGTTATTTGGACAACCGATTCAGGGGCCTATTTTGTAGGGAGAAAACTTGGTAAAAATAAGTTGTGGCCGGAAATTAGTCCTAATAAGACCATTGAGGGCTTTGTCGGCGGTATTGTGACTGCTATTGTATTTGCATTCATTTTTAACATGATTACAGATTTATTTGATTCCTTCTTATCACTAATTATCGTGACATTGTTTGTGTCTGTTTTTGGACAAATTGGGGATCTAGTAGAATCTGCACTTAAAAGACATTATAATGTGAAAGATTCTGGAACATTACTACCTGGACATGGTGGAATATTAGATAGATTTGACAGTATGATATTCATTCTGCCAATCCTTTATTTCTTAAGTGCAATTATTCAGTAGTGGTTGTTTATTGGGAGTGAGTTTGTGAAAAAAGTAAGTTTATTAGGGGCTACAGGCTCAATTGGACAGCAAACATTGGATGTAATTGAAAATCATCCTGAAAAACTACAGCTTGTAGCAATGTCAATTGGAGAAAATGTTGCTCTTGGTCGAAAAATTATTCAAAAGTTTTCACCAAAGCTTGTATCGGTAAAGTCTAAAGAAACATGTGAAATATTGAAAAGTGAATTTTTAAGTAATATCCGATTTGTATACGGGGATGAAGGATTAATTGAGGTGGCTACTTACGATGAAGCAACCATAGTCCTAAATTCTGTAGTAGGAAGTGTAGGGCTTTTACCTACATTAAAAGCAATTGAAGCAAAGAAGACGATAGCCCTTGCTAATAAGGAAACATTAGTTACTGCAGGACATCTAGTGATGGATGCAGCACAACAGAATGGGGTTCCAATATTACCAGTAGACAGTGAACATTCGGCTATTTTTCAGTGTCTTCAAGGCGAAAAAGAAAAAAGTATCGAGAAAATCATTCTTACCGCTTCAGGTGGAAGTTTCCGTGACCAAACACGTGAGGAACTTAAGAATGTATCTATTGAAGATGCATTAAATCATCCAAATTGGTCAATGGGTGCTAAAATTACAATAGATTCTGCGACAATGATGAATAAAGGGTTAGAAGTAATTGAAGCTCATTGGTTGTTCAATCTTCCTTACGAACAAATTGAAGTACTTCTACATAAAGAAAGCATCATTCATTCAATGGTCGAGTTTCATGATAGTAGTGTCATTGCACAACTGGGGACACCGGATATGAGAGTACCCATTCAATATGCCTTTTCATATCCAGACCGTTTTCCAATGGCTGCATCTAAAGAGAGACTGCGACTTTGGGAGATAGGTAAACTACATTTTTCAAAGCCGGATTTTGACCGATTTAGATGTCTTGGATTTGCCTTTCATGCCGGAAAAATAGGTGGGACCTTACCTACCGTATTAAATGCCGCAAATGAAGAGGCAGTTTCAGGGTTTTTAAATGGAAAAGTCTCTTTTTTACAAATTGAAGACATCATTGAGAGAGCAATTGAGAAGCATGATACTGTACAGCACCCAAGCTTAGAAATCATCCAAGAGATAGATCAACAAACACGGGCTTATGTTCGTGGATTAATCGAGAATAAATAAAGATTTAGATACACTTTTTATAGTCAATCTAACAAAAGGTGGTTAAATATGTGGAGACTGTGATAGCCTTTATCATTATATTTGGTGCACTCGTATTTTTTCATGAGTTGGGACATCTCGTTTTAGCTAAGCGAGCAGGAATTCTCTGTCGTGAATTTGCAATAGGGATGGGGCCAAAGGTATTTACCTTTAAAAAAAATGAAACATTATATACGATTCGTCTCCTTCCTATTGGCGGATATGTTAGAATGGCTGGCGAAGACCCGGAAATGATTGAAATTAAACCCGGCCATAATATCGGGTTGTTATTTGATAATGCTGGAAAAGTTGAGAAAATTATCTTAAATAATAAGGATAAGTATCCAGATTTAAGAGTAATGGAGGTTGAGGAAGCAGATTTAGAGCATAATCTATTTATTGCGGGCTATGAGGATGGAGAGGACGAGGTTCTAAAAAGATTTGAAGTAAGTGAGACTGCGTTTTATGTGGTCGACGGACTAGAAACTCAAATTGCTCCATATAATCGTCAATTCGCTTCCAAGACGCTATTGCAACGGACACTGGCAATTGCTGCGGGTCCGGCAATGAATTTTGTCCTTGCCTTTATCATTTTAATTGCAATTGGTTTATTACAGGGTACGCCCATTGATAAGCCAATTCTCGGAAAGCTAACTGAGGATGGGGCAGCATTTCAAGCAGGTCTCCATGAAGGAGATATTGTTCGTGAGATTGATAATGAACAAGTTTCTACCTGGAATGATATTGTAAATATTATTCGCGCAAATCCGGAAGAAGAAATTGGATTTGTAGTTGAACGTAATGGAGAATTATTGGATATACCTGTAACTCCGAAAGCTCAACAAATTGAGGACCAAACTATTGGTATCATAGGTGTTTATGGGCCAGTTGAAAAATCAGTACTGCCTTCCTTGAAATATGGGGTTATGGAAACCTTCATGTGGACAAAGGAGATTTTACTTGGACTTGGAAAGCTTATTACTGGTCAGTTCTCGATTGATATGCTTTCTGGACCAGTTGGAATATATGTATCAACCGATACAGTTGTTCAATCTGGAATCTATTATGTAATGAAATGGGCTGCGATTCTAAGTATTAACCTTGGAATCGTAAACCTTTTACCATTGCCTGCCCTTGATGGAGGGAGACTAGTGTTCTTTGCGTTAGAAGCCGTTCGTGGAAAACCAATTGATAAGCAAAAAGAAGGAATGGTTCATTTTATTGGCTTTGCCTTATTAATGCTTTTAATGTTGGTTGTAACGTGGAACGATATTCAAAGATTCTTTCTATAAAATGAAGTTCAAAAATCGGATGAAATTGACGCTTCGGAATTTCTGGGTTGGTTTGCTTTTTTCGTTCCTCACGTATTCTTGAATACGTTCCGGTACACAAAGCTTCACCGCCTTGAACTTTCGACGCACAGGATGTGTTAGTGTCGGCTTTGCCACATGAAGTGGAGTCTTGGCCGACGTGGTCACTTTCACTCTCGTTTTGAACATTTATTAAAATAAGCTGAAATTATAATGAGGTGCAAGATATGAAACAAAGTATGATGCTTATACCTACACTACGAGAAGTACCAGCAGATGCCGAAGTCAAGAGCCACCAGCTTTTAATTCGAGCAGGTTTTATTAGACAAAATGCGAGTGGGGTCTATAGTTACCTTCCATTAGCCAAGCGTGTTCTACAAAAAATTGAAACAATCGTCCGTGAGGAAATGGAGCGTGCAGGTGCCGCGGAGCTATTAATGCCTGCATTAACGCCTGCAGAGTTATGGCAGGAATCAGGACGTTGGTATTCTTATGGTCCAGAACTAATGCGCCTACACGATCGTCATGAGCGTGACTTCGTATTAGGACCTACCCATGAAGAAGTTATTACGAGTCTCGTTCGCGATGAAATTAAATCCTATAAGAGACTCCCAATCACCCTTTATCAAATACAAACAAAGTTCCGCGATGAAAAAAGACCACGATTCGGCTTATTACGAGGTCGAGAATTTATCATGAAGGATGCATATTCATTCCATGCTGATCAAGAAAGCCTACATGATATATATGAAAAAATGTATACTGCATACTCTAATATATTCTCTCGTTGTGGCCTGAACTTCCGTGCCGTGATTGCCGATTCAGGTGCAATGGGTGGAAAGGATACCCATGAATTCATGGTGCTTTCAGAAATCGGTGAGGATACAATTGCTTATTCTGATACATCTTCATTTGCTGCTAATATTGAAATGGCACCTGTTGTTATGGAATATTCAAAAAGCAACGAGTCAGTAAAAGAATTAGAAAAAGTAGAAACGGTTGAGAAGAAAACGATTGAAGAGGTTGCTGCTTTTCTAAATGTTACAAAGGAAAAATGCATCAAATCACTACTTTTCCAAGTTGATGAAAAATTTGTTCTTGTATTAGCACGTGGGGACCATGAAGTAAACGATATTAAAGTGAAGAACTTACTTGAGGCTACAACTGTCGAGTTAGCAAATCCAGAGGACACCAATCGTATTATGGGCTGCACAGTTGGTTCATTAGGTCCCATTAAAGTATCGGAAGACATCACAGTAATTGCAGACCATGCTGTAGCATCAGTTGTGAATGGTGTTTGTGGTGCAAATGAAGAGAATTATCATTATATAAATGTAAATCCTGACCGAGATTTTTCAGGTATTCAATATGCAGACCTTCGCTTTATCCAAGAAGGGGACCCATCTCCAGATGGTCAAGGAAAAATAGTATTTGCTGAAGGCATTGAGGTAGGTCATATCTTTAAGCTTGGAACACGTTATAGTGAGGCAATGAATGCAACCTTCCTTGATGAAAATGGAAGATCACAATCAATGATTATGGGTTGCTATGGTATTGGGATTTCCCGAACATTATCTGCAGTAGCAGAGCAATCAAATGATGAAAATGGTTTGATTTGGCCAGCAAATCTTGCACCATTTGATTTACACTTAATCCCTGTTAATATGAAGAACGAAGAACAAAAAGCAATTTCCGAATCTTTATATGTAACGCTTAAGGAAAGCGGCTATGATGTATTATTTGATGACCGTGCCGAACGCCCAGGTGTGAAGTTTGCAGATTCTGATTTAATTGGTCTGCCACTACGTATCACAGTTGGAAAACGTGCGGGCGAGGGGATTGTCGAAGTGAAGGTTCGTAAGACAGGGGAAACATTGGAAATAAATATTGAAAATCTTATCGAGACAATTAACAAATATGTAGTAAAATAAATAGTACAAAAGAAAAGGGTACCCGGGTAGTATGGGGTACCCTAAATATTTGAAATGTGGCAGTGACTTGCCTTGAAACGAGAAATCTGGATACTCCGACAAAGAAGCGTACTTGTGCTTATGAAGGAGGAGTTGAATATTCTCGAGACTCTAGTCGCTGAAACTAGACATTCTGTCTGAAGAGGGGGAACGAGGATGGAATTAACGCCACAGCAAAAAGAACGGTTTATGGTCTTGCTGCAACAGCTTGAATTAACCGATGATGCAATAGTTGCACACTTTGCAAATGCAGGTATTGAAAAACTTATGATTGATAAAGAGAAGAAGGCATGGCATTTCTTATTTTCTTTTGAAAAAGTAATTCCAGCAGATGTCATGAGGATATTTTCTACTCAACTTCGAACAAAATTCACACATATAGCTTCAGTGACTTTCTCATTAAATGTACGATCACAACATGTGACTGAAGAAATGGTACAAGCCTATTGGCCGCTTTGCTTACAAGAATTAGATGGAATCGCACCACCTATTCTATCTTTATTGCATAATCAACTTCCAACACAACATGGTCTCAAGCTTCATATCAAGACAAGAAATGACACAGAATCAATTGCGATTAAGAAAAAATACGGACAATTGTTAGCAAATGTCTATCAATCCTACGGTTTTCCTATGTTCACACTTGAAACTGAGATTGAGGCTTCAAATCAAGAGTACGAACAGTTTTTAGAGAAAAAACAACAGGAAGATCAGGAAAGAGCACTATTAGCTGTTGCTGATATGCAAAAGAAAGAGAAGGAAAAGGATCAGAATAATGCTGTTTCTGGACCGATTACAATCGGATGTACAATCAAAGATGAAGAAGATTTTAAAGAAATCAGTTCAATTCTTGATGAAGAACGTAGAATTGCGATCCAAGGATATATTTTCTTTGCAGAAACAAAGGAATTGCGAAGTGGAAGAACTCTTCTGACCTTTAAAATTACAGATTATACGGATTCAATACTAGTAAAAGTATTTTCACGTGATAAAGAAGATGTTCATCTTCTACAAGGAATTAAAAAAGGGATGTGGGTCCGCTGTCGTGGAAGTATTCAAAATGATACATTTGTTAGAGATTTAGTAATGCTAGCAAATGATATTAATGAGATACAGCCGATGAACGAAAGAAAAGACACTGCACCAGAAGGAGAAAAACGTGTCGAGTTGCATGCACACTCTCCAATGAGCCAAATGGATGCTGTAACTTCTATTAGTCAATTAGTTGGCCAAGCAAAAAAATGGGGTCATACAGCCATTGCATTGACAGACCATGCGGTAGCTCAATCTTTCCCAGAAGCTTATTCAGCAGCAAAGAAAAACGGGATAAAGATGATTTACGGTGTCGAAGCAAATTTAGTAGATGATGGTGTCCCAATTGCATATAATTCACAGCACCGTAATTTAGAAGATGATACGTATGTCGTATTTGACGTAGAAACGACAGGTTTATCTGCCGTTTATAATACAATTATTGAGTTGGCTGCTGTTAAAGTAAAAAATGGTGAAATCATTGATCGGTTTGAATCATTTGCAAATCCTCATCACCGATTAAGTGCAACTACTATTGATTTAACTGGAATTACAGATGATATGGTAAGATCGGCTCCAGAAGTAAGTGAAGTCTTGGTTAAATTCAAGGACTGGTCCGGGGATGCCATATTCGTTGCCCACAATGCCAGCTTTGATATGGGCTTTTTAAATGTTGGCTATAAAAAAGCTGGGCTTGAACAAGCAACAAATCCAGTAATTGATACACTGGAACTCGCCAGATTTTTGTATCCAGAATTAAAAAATCACCGTTTAAATACATTATGTAAGAAGTTTGATATTGAATTAACCCAGCATCACCGTGCGATCTATGATGCAGAAGCAACTGGCTATTTAGTCATGAAATTATTAAAGGATGCAGCAGAGAAAGAGATTCAATATCATGATCAGTTAAATGATTATATGGGTCAAGGTAAAGCGTACCAACGTTCAAGACCTTATCATGCGATCTTGCTAGCACAAAATGATGTAGGACTAAAAAACTTATTTAAATTAATTTCAATTTCACATATTAATTATTATTACCGTGTACCAAGGATTCCACGATCCCAGTTGCAAAAATATCGAGAAGGTATTTTAGTCGGCTCTGCTTGTGACAAAGGGGAAGTATTTGAGGGTATGATGCAGAAGTCACCAGAGGAAGTTGAGTCTATCGCTCAATTTTATGACTATCTAGAGGTACAGCCACCATCAAATTATAAACATTTACTCGAATTGGATTTAATCCAAAATGAGCGTGAACTAAAAGACATCCTAAAAAACATTGTTAACCTAGGAGAGAAGTTGAATTTACCAGTTGTTGCTACTGGGAACGTACACTATTTAAATCCTGAAGACCATATTTATCGCAAAATTTTAGTTCGGTCCCAAGGTGGAGCTAATCCATTAAATCGACATTCATTACCGGAGGTTCATTTCCGTACAACTAATGAAATGCTAGACTGCTTTTCTTTCCTCGATAAAGAGAAGGCGAAGGAAATTGTCGTAACGAATACACAAAAAGTCTCAGACATGATTGGTGAAGTGAAACCAATTAAGGATGACCTATATACACCTAAAATTGAAGGTGCTGAAGATGAAATTAGGAATATGAGCTATAGTATGGCAAGAAGCATCTATGGTGAAGAATTACCTGAGATCGTAGAAAAAAGATTAGAAAAAGAACTGAAAAGTATTATTGGGCATGGATTCGCAGTAATCTACCTCATTTCTCATAAGCTTGTTAAAAAATCACTTGATGATGGATATCTCGTAGGTTCACGTGGTTCGGTTGGTTCATCATTAGTTGCGACGATGACGGAAATTACAGAAGTAAATCCATTACCACCACATTATGTATGCCCAGACTGTAAGCATTCAGAGTTCTTTAATGACGGTTCAGTTGGTTCTGGATTTGACCTTCCAGACAAAGATTGCCCAAATTGCGGAGCGAAGTATAAGAAGGATGGACATGATATCCCGTTCGAAACGTTCCTTGGATTTAAGGGAGATAAGGTACCTGATATCGACTTAAACTTCTCTGGTGAATATCAGCCTCGAGCTCATAACTATACGAAAGTATTGTTTGGTGAAGAATATGTATATCGTGCTGGAACTATTGGTACAGTTGCTGAAAAAACAGCCTATGGCTATGTTAAAGGTTATGCAAATGATCATAATTTGACGATGCGTGGTGCAGAAACTGACCGTTTGGTAGCAGGTTGTACAGGCGTTAAACGAACAACAGGTCAGCATCCAGGAGGTATTATCGTTGTTCCGGACTATATGGATATCTTTGATTTTTCACCTATTCAATTTCCGGCTGATGATACAAGTTCTGAGTGGAAAACCACACATTTTGATTTCCATTCTATCCATGACAATGTACTTAAACTTGATATACTCGGACACGACGATCCGACAGTCATTCGTATGCTCCAGGACTTGAGTGGAATTGATCCAAAAACCATTCCAACCGATGATCCTGAGGTAATGAAAATTTTCAGTGGTACTGAGTCTCTCGGCGTAACCGAAGAACAAATTATGTGTAAAACGGGTACTCTTGGGATACCGGAATTCGGGACACGCTTTGTACGTCAAATGCTTGAGGACACCAAGCCGACTACTTTCTCAGAATTAGTTCAGATTTCAGGACTTTCACATGGTACGGATGTATGGTTGGGTAATGCACAGGAGCTTATCCATAATAATATATGTACATTAAGTGAAGTTATAGGTTGTCGTGACGATATAATGGTTTATCTCATATATAAGGGACTAGATCCTTCCCTAGCGTTTAAGATTATGGAATCTGTTCGTAAGGGTAAAGGATTAACGGACGAATTTATTGAAGAAATGAAAAAGAATGATGTTCCTGATTGGTATATTGACTCATGTTTAAAAATTAAATACATGTTCCCAAAGGCCCACGCCGCCGCATATGTTCTAATGGCCGTAAGGATTGCATATTTTAAGGTTCATTTACCGTTGCTTTACTATGCAGCATATTTTACAGTTCGTGCAGATGATTTTGATATAGAAGCAATGGTTCGCGGTTCTAGTACAATTCGAGCTAAAATGGAAGAAATCAATGCCAAAGGGTTAGAAGCTTCAACAAAAGAAAAGAACCTATTAACAGTTTTAGAGTTAGCTCTAGAAATGTGTGAACGCGGATTTGCTTTTAATAAGATTGATTTATACCGTTCAAGTGCATCTGAATTTATAATAGATGGAGATGCCTTGATTCCGCCGTTCAATTCGATCCCTGGACTAGGAACAAACGCTGCAATCAATATTGTGAAAGCAAGAGAACAAGGTGAATTTTTATCCAAAGAAGACTTACAGAAGCGTGGTAAAGTATC
The DNA here is from genome assembly GCA_003640645.1 of Fredinandcohnia aciditolerans. Lineage (GTDB taxonomy): Bacteria > Bacillota > Bacilli > Bacillales > Bacillaceae_L > Ferdinandcohnia > Ferdinandcohnia aciditolerans. The sequence continues at coordinate 120,190 of QGHH01000005.1, forward strand.
TAAAACAATTATGGAATATCTTGAAAACCATGGTTGCCTTGAAGATATGCCAGAACAAAATCAATTATCCTTGTTCTAATTTTTAGATGTCTAGCTCAAGACGCCATCGACTCGAGTTCATTAGTCGATCGCTTCTGAAGGTAAAGAGCACCTTCTGCCAGCGCTCGTCTTATGCTTGTCGCCTAAAGCTGAGCGCCTTTCACCTTTCAATGTACTTTTATTTGCATATAAATAGCGATTATGTTATAGTTTTTATGGAAATGCTATGTATATTACTGGTAAAAGAGTGGGGCTTCCCACTCTTTATTCTTTGGCTGAGGCTAAAAATTGTGTAACAACGTTAATTTAGATGGAACTTCACTATATTTTCCAACTGCCTCCCTGCTATTATAGCAGGGTGTTTTTACACTACTTAGGAAATACTATGAATAAAACAAAGGAATTCCTTATTGGAAGTTCAAAAAGTCCGGTGAAAATGACGCATCGAATTTCTTCGTTGGCTTGCTTATCCGTTCCTCACGTATTAATTGCATACGTTCCGGTACTCTAAGCTGCGCCGTCTCGAACTTCTCGGTCCTTTTCATCCTCGTTTTTGAACATGTATTTTCAGCTTAGGAGGAAAAACATGAGTAAAAAGGTAACACAAATAGTGGAAGAATTAGTGATACCTATTGTAACTGATTTACAGATGGAACTTGTTGATGTTGAGTATGTAAAGGAAGGGAAAGATTGGTTTCTACGTGTCTTTATCGACTCCGAAAAAGGGGTAGATATAGAAGATTGTGGATTAGTTAGCGAAAAATTAAGCGAAAAGCTTGATGAAGTAGATCCCATTCCGTATAACTATTTTCTAGAGGTTTCTAGCCCTGGTGCTGAACGCCCGTTGAAAAAGGACAGTGACTTTGAAAAGGCAATCGGAAAACAAGTGTATGTGAAAACATACGAACCAATCGACGGTGAAAAGATTTTTGAAGGAGAGCTTACTTCATTTGATGGAAAGCTAGTAACAATCAATGTAATGGTCAAAACACGCAAAAAATCTGTAGAAATTCCGTATGAAAAAATTGCAAATGCAAGACTTGCTGTTACTTTTCATTAATAGGTTTGAGATAATAAAGGGGGATTAGGAAACTAATGAGTAGTGAATTATTAGATGCCTTAACATTGCTCGAGAAAGAAAAAGGCATTAGCAAAGATATTATTATCGAGGCAATTGAGGCAGCACTTATTTCTGCATATAAGCGGAATTTTAACCAGGCTCAGAATGTTAGAGTAGATTTGAACTTAGCAAACGGTTCTATGCGTGTGTTTGCTAGAAAAGATGTAGTAGATGAAGTGTTTGACCCTAGACTAGAAATTTCCATTGAAGAGGCAAGAACCATCAACCCTAATTACCAAGTCGAGGACGTTGTCGAAATTGAAGTAACACCAAAAGACTTCGGAAGAATTGCTGCTCAAACTGCTAAGCAAGTTGTTACTCAACGTGTACGTGAAGCAGAAAGAGGAGTTATTTACTCAGAATTCATTGACCGTGAAGAAGACATCATGACAGGGATTGTTCAGCGTCTAGATTCTAAGTTTATCTATGTTGCCTTAGGGAAAATTGAGGCATTGCTTCCATTAAATGAACAAATGCCGAATGAACAATATAAGCCTCATGACAGAATAAAAGTCTACATAACAAAGGTTGAAAGAACGACAAAAGGTCCACAAATCTTTGTTTCTAGAACACATCCTGGATTATTAAAACGTCTTTTCGAAATCGAGGTTCCTGAAATCTATGACGGAACTGTTGAAATTAAATCAGTTGCCAGAGAAGCTGGAGATCGTTCAAAGATTTCTGTTCACTCTGATAATCCAGAAGTAGATCCAGTAGGTTCGTGTGTTGGCCCTAAGGGTCAACGCGTCCAAGCGATTGTGAATGAACTTAAAGGTGAAAAAATCGATATTGTAAAATGGTCAGATGATCCAGTTGTTTTTGTAGCAAACGCTCTAAGCCCATCTAAAGTACTTGACGTTATTGTGAATGAAGAAGAAAAAGCAACAACAGTTGTTGTTCCTGACTATCAATTATCATTAGCAATCGGTAAGCGTGGGCAAAACGCTCGTTTAGCAGCAAAATTAACTGGTTGGAAAATTGATATTAAGAGTCAAACAGATGCAGAGCAAGCGGGAATTTACCCTAGAGAAGGCTTTGGTTTATTTGACGACGATCACGAAGATGAACATGAGGAAGAAGCATTCGATTTGCAGTCTGAAGAAATCGAGTGAGGTGAAGAAAATTGGTAGGAAATAAAAAAATACCATTACGTAAATGTATTGCCAGTGGTGAAATGAAGCCTAAAAAGGAACTTGTACGAATTGTGCGTTCCAAAGAGGGTGAAGTTTCCATTGACCTTACTGGGAAAAAGTCTGGCCGCGGTGCATACCTAAGTAAAGATAAAGAATGTATCTTACTAGCGAAGAAAAAGAACATTCTTGCGGGTCAGCTGAAAGCCACAATTGATGATTCAATTTATGAAGAACTACTCCAACTAGTAGATAAGGAGAAGCCTTCATAGATGGAAAATAAGGAATGGTTTTCATTATTAGGTCTTGCCAATCGAGCAAGAAAGGTCATTTCAGGTGAAGAACTCGTCGTGAAAGAAATTCGCAATGGAAACGCAAAACTTGTTCTCTTATCTGAAGATGCATCAGCAAACACTACAAAAAAAATTACGGATAAAAGCACGTATTATCAGGTTCAACTTCGTACTGTAAGCGATCGGTATACACTAGGACATGCGATTGGTAAGGATGCCCGAGTAGTTGTCGCGATAACGGAGAGTGGGTTTGCAAAAAAAATTAGTCACTTGCTCGATTAACATATTTGGGGGTGAACATATGAGTAGAATGCGTGTATACGAATATGCAAAACAACAAAATATCTCAAGTAAAGAAGTTATTACAAAGCTTAAAGAGATGGACATAGAGGTTAAAAATCATATGGCAACAATTGAAGGAGATATTTTGAAAAAATTGGATCAAACATTTGGTAAAAAAACAGAAACTGCTAAGGCTACAAGCGAGCAAAATAAAAATAATAACTCAAAACCACCTGTTAATAATAATGCTACAACTAAAGTGGTTGACAAAAAAGAAGTTAAGAATAAGCCTGTAACTCCTAAAAACCGTGACGCTAAAAAGCCTGAAAATCAAGGACAGAAAAAGGGTTTTCAGTCAAATCATAACAATAATAACAGAAGAAATAAAAACAACAGACAAAAAGGTAATAACCGTCCAAATCATCAGCAACAACCGGTTCAACCAAAGCCTGAAAAAAAATTACCTGAAAAAATTACTTTCATTGGTTCATTAACCGTTGGAGAGTTAGCAAAAAAATTAGGTAAAGAGCCTTCTGAGATTATTAAAAAGTTATTCATGTTAGGTGTTATGGCGACAATTAACCAAGAGCTTGATAAAGATTCCATCGAATTAATTGCTTCTGAATATGGTGTTGAGGTCGAAGAGGAAATTGTCTTTGACGTTACCGAATTCGAACAGTATGTCGAGGAAGATAATGAAGAAGACTTAATTGAAAGACCTTCGATTGTTACAATCATGGGCCATGTAGACCATGGTAAAACGACTACCCTTGATTCCATCCGAAATACAAAGGTTACAGCTGGGGAAGCTGGTGGGATTACACAGCATATTGGTGCTTATCAAGTTGTTGAAAACGGAAAGAAAATAACTTTCTTAGACACACCAGGACACGCCGCTTTTACCACTATGCGTGCGAGAGGTGCTCAGGTTACTGATATTACTGTATTAGTAGTCGCAGCAGATGATGGTGTAATGCCGCAAACAGTAGAAGCAATTAACCATGCAAAGGCTGCTGAGGTGCCAATTATCGTAGCAGTGAATAAAATGGATAAACCAACAGCAAATCCTGATCGTGTAATGCAGGAATTAACTGAACATGGTTTAGTTCCTGAGGCTTGGGGAGGAGACACAATCTTCGTTCCAATCTCGGCATTAACAGGAGAAGGAATCGACAACCTACTTGAAATGATTCTTCTAGTGGGTGAAGTTGAAGAATATAAGGCAAATCCTAAGAGAAGAGCAACAGGTACTGTAATTGAAGCGAAGCTCGATAAGGGAAGAGGTTCAGTTGCTACACTACTAGTCCAAAATGGAACGTTACGCATTGGTGACCCAATTGTAGTTGGAAACACATTTGGTCGTGTCCGTGCAATGGTTAATGATTTAGGCCGTCGTGTTAAAGAGGCAGGACCTTCTACTCCAGTTGAAATCACTGGACTAAGTGATGTCCCACAAGCCGGTGATCAATTCGTTGTTTTTGAAGATGAGAAGAAAGCACGACAAGTTGGAGAAGCCAGAGCTCAGAAGCAATTAGTTGAGCAACGTGGCGACAAAGTGAAAGTAAGTCTAGAAGATTTATTTGAGCATATTAAACAAGGTGAAATGAAGGAAATTAACTTAATCGTAAAAGCTGACGTTCAAGGTTCTGTTGAGGCTTTGGCAGCTTCTCTTCAAAAAATTGATGTAGAAGGTGTTAAAGTTAAGATTATCCATACTGGTGTCGGTGCGATTAATGAATCCGATATTACACTTGCATCAGCTTCAAATGCAATTGTAATCGGCTTTAATGTACGACCTGATGTGAATGCGAAACGAACTGCAGAAGCAGAAGAGGTCGATATCCGTCTTCACCGCATTATCTATAAAGTAATTGAAGAAATTGAATCTGCAATGAAGGGTATGCTTGACCCTGAATTTGAAGAGAAAGTAATTGGGCAAGCAGAAGTACGTACAACCTTCAAGGTATCGAAGATCGGTACAATTGCTGGTTCTTACGTGACAGATGGTAAAATCACTCGTGACAGCGGTGTTCGCCTAATTCGTGATGGAGTCGTTATCTTTGAAGGAGAAATTGATACATTAAAACGTTTCAAGGATGATGTGAAGGAAGTTGCGCAAAACTATGAGTGTGGTATAACAATTGCGAAATTCAACGATATTAAAGAAGGAGATATCATTGAAGCATTTGTGATGCAAGAAGTTGATCGACATTGATCGGCTATGTAGAGTGTGAATGTGTCATTTATGATGCGAATTCTTTAAAAGCAAAACGTGCCGTTTTACAAAGTGTCATTACTCGACTCAAACAAAAGTTTAATATTTCAGTTGCGGAGGTAGACCATCAAGATACATGGCAACGCACTAAATTAGCCATCGTTACTGTATCTTCAAGTCGAAAGCACTCTGAACTCGAATTAAACAATGCTCTAAAGTTTATTGATTCGTTTCCGGAATTAGATCGAACAGTAACCGATTTTGAGTGGTTATAACGAGGTGATATAAAGATGAGTTTACGACCAAATCGTGTTGGAGAACAAATGAAAAAGGAATTGAGTGACATAATTGGACGGAAGATAAAAGATCCACGCATTGGATTTGTAACTGTTACCGACGTTCAAGTTACTGGAGACCTTCAGCAAGCGAAAGTTTTTATTTCGGTTTTAGGTGATGAAGAGCAAAGGCAAAACACATTAAAAGGTCTTGCCAAAGCGAAAGGTTTTATCCGTTCAGAAATCGGTCAACGCATTCGTTTACGGAAAACACCTGAGATTCTTTTTGAATTTGACGAATCAATTGATTATGGGAATCGAATTGAAACGATCCTACATGAAATAAATAAAGATTCAAATCAAGAATCAAACCGAGAATAAAGTAGAGGATAGGCTTTAATATAGAGTCTATCCCTTTTTTAAATTTTTAAGAAATTGTTAAAATACAACTATCTAAAGGTTTAGGGGAGTGGCTCTAAGTGGATGGAATTTTACTGCTTAATAAACCAAAAGGAATGACTTCCCATGATTGTGTATTCAAGGTTCGGAAGTTAGTGAAAATGAAAAAAGTAGGACATACAGGAACATTAGACCCAGACGTATCAGGTGTTCTGCCAATATGTTTAGGAAGAGCGACTAAAATCGTAGAGTATGTAACTGCAGCTAATAAGACCTATGAAGGTGAAGTGAAATTAGGGTTCTCAACGACTACAGAAGATGCCTCAGGTGAAGTGGTAGATGAAAAAAAAGTAGACCGAGTTATAACCATAGATGAAGTATTGAATGTACTTCATTCGTTAACGGGTGAAATCATTCAAACCCCTCCAATGTATTCTGCTGTTAAAGTCAATGGAAAACGCCTTTATGAGTATGCTAGACAAGGAATGGTAATCGAAAGACCTTCCCGTAAAATTACTATACATAAGCTGGAGCTACTTAGTGATATTGTTCATACCAATCATACAGTATCATTTCGTTTCCGTGTCACCTGTAGCAAGGGCACGTATGTGAGAACGCTCGCTGTACAGATTGGTGAAAAGCTAGGGTATCCATCTCATATGTCTGATTTGATAAGAGTCTCTTCTGGTGAGTTTAAACTTCAACAATGTATGACACTTGAAGAACTAGAAAATTTGGTGAAAGATGGACGCATTCAGGAACATCTCCTGTCAATTGAAGATGCGCTTTCCCATTTGCCCAAATTAATAATTAATGATAAAGTAGCAGAGAAAGTAAAAAATGGCTCTGTCTTGCCGGTTCCACAGGAGTTAAATCAGATCCAGGTTGGAGAACCTATTGCTGTCCTATATAATGGAGATATACTAGCAATATATCAAAGGCATCCAGAAAAACCCAACTTGATAAAACCTATTAAAGTATTAGTCAATAATCAAGAATTAAAATAGGTTATTCGTGTAGAAAAGGTGAAATAGAAGTGAAGACGATATATATCACACATCCACATTCCTTTATTCAAACAGATTTGCCGCCAACTGTATTGGCATTGGGATATTTTGATGGGGTCCATTTAGGCCACCAAAAAGTTGTTGAAACTGCAAAAAAGGAAGCAGAGAAACAAGGAATTGCTTGCTCTGTTATGTCTTTTGACCCTCATCCATCAATCGTCCTAAAAAAAGATGTTACACACGTAGAATATATAACTCCTTTGCACCACAAAGAAGAGTTATTTGCTCAATTTGATGTCGACTATTTATATATAGTTAATTTCACCTCTGAGTTTGCGAGTCTTTCGCCACAACAATTTGTTGAGCAATACATTGTCGGTCTTAATGTAAAACATGTTGTTGCGGGATTTGATTTTACGTACGGACGGTTTGGAAAAGGAACAATGGAAACTCTTCCCGAACATGCTAATGGGCGTTTTACTCAAACAACTGTAGAGAAATTAACCTTTAATAATGAAAAGGTGAGCTCAACGCATATCCGTGAATTTATACAAAGTGGTGAGGTTGACAAACTTCCACCGTTATTAGGTAGATTTTACACAGTAAATGGGATTGTAGTAGATGGTGAAAAACGTGGTAGAACCATCGGTTTTCCTACTGCAAATGTTAAAGCGAACGGAGATTATATTATTCCTAAAATGGGCGTGTATGCTGTTCGTTTAAAAGTTCGTTCAAAATGGTATAATGGAGTATGTAACCTTGGAGTTAAACCAACTTTTCATGACAATGTAAAGTTGCCTTCAATTGAAGTTCATCTATTTGATTTTAATGAAGACATTTATAAGGAAAAGGTTATTGTTGAATGGCACAAACGAATTCGATCCGAAAGAAAGTTTTCTTCCATTGACGAATTGGTGAAACAAATTGGACTTGATAAGGAACAGGCGAAGGAATACTTTGAGAAAATAGACGAACATACTTGCTTTTTATCGTAAAAAGTTGTATTCTAGTTAAGTATGAAAAAGAACCATTGCGTGGCAGTACGAATCACCAACGTCTGCTAGGTAATCGGGGATACTATAATAGGAGGTGAATAGGATGGCTATCACACAAGAGCGTAAGAACGAAATTATCAGCGAGTACAAAACTCATGAAAATGACACTGGTTCACCAGAGGTTCAAATCGCTGTCCTAACTGAGCAAATCAATAAGTTAAATGATCATTTACGTACACACAAGAAGGATCATCATTCACGTCGTGGTCTATTAAAGATGGTTGGTAAACGTCGTAATTTATTAACATATCTTCGTAATAAAGACGTAACTCGTTACCGTGAATTAATCAACAAGCTTGGACTACGTCGATAATCTACGAAAAAGCGGGAGCATTCCCGCTTTTTTATTAGGTTAAAAATTGAGGGATTTTTTTCCACCATTTCTACTATTTGAACAAAAATTCACTTTACATATTTAACGAGTATTGATATGTTCGAATAAATTAGTTCATACTATCATTACATATATTTGAATGTGATTTAGAGAGGGGTACTATTATATGGAACAAGGAAAGCAAGTTTTTTCCATGGACTGGGCAGGCCGACAGCTGACTGTTGAAATTGGTCAACTAGCAAAGCAAGCTAATGGGGCTGTATTAGTTCGTTATGGAGAGACTGCTGTCTTAAGTACAGCAACAGCTTCGAAAGAGCCAAAACCATTGGATTTCTTTCCGCTTACTGTAAACTATGAAGAACGATTATATGCAGTTGGAAAAATCCCTGGAGGATTTATCAAACGTGAGGGTAGACCAAGTGAAAAGGCGATTCTAGCAAGTCGATTAATAGACCGACCGATTCGACCTTTATTTGCTGATGGATTCAGAAATGAAGTTCAAGTTGTCAGTATCGTAATGAGTGTTGACCAAGATTGCTCTTCAGAAATGGCAGCAATGTTTGGTTCATCATTAGCGTTATCTGTTTCAGATATCCCATTTGAAGGTCCAATAGCAGGTGTTACTGTTGGTAGAGTTGACAATCAATTTATTATCAACCCTTCAGTGAAAGACCAGGAAATGAGCGATATCAATCTAGTTGTTGCCGGTACAAAAGATGCGATCAATATGGTTGAAGCGGGTGCTGAAGAAGTTCCTGAAGAAGTGATGCTTGAAGCAATTATGTTTGGACATGAGGAAATTAAACGATTAATTGCTTTTCAAGAAAAAATCGTTGCAGAAATCGGCAAAGAAAAAAGAGAGATTGTCCTTTACGAGCTTGATTCAGAATTAGAAGCACAAATTCGTGCAAAAGCCGAAGAGGATATTAACAAAGCTGTACAAGTTGCTGAAAAGCATGCAAGAGAAGATGCAATTAATGAAATTAAAGCTGCAATTATAGCAGAATACACTGAACAAGAAGCTGATGAGGCGACTCTTAAGCAAGTGAAGGAAATTTTAAATAAACTTGTAAAAGAAGAAGTTCGACGCTTAATCACTGTTGAAAAGGTTCGCCCTGACGGAAGACAAATCGACGAAATTCGTCCACTTTCATCAGAAGTAGGATTATTATCTCGTACACATGGTTCTGGACTATTCACACGTGGACAAACCCAAGCATTAAGTATTTGTACACTTGGTGCATTAGGTGATGTGCAAATCCTTGATGGGTTAGGTATAGAGGAAACAAAACGTTTTATGCACCACTATAATTTCCCGCAATTCAGTGTCGGTGAAACGGGACCTATGAGAGGCCCAGGTCGTCGTGAAATTGGACATGGTGCTTTGGGTGAGCGTGCATTGGAACCTGTTGTGCCTTCTGAAAAAGATTTCCCATATACCATCCGCCTAGTTTCTGAAGTATTAGAATCAAATGGATCTACGTCCCAAGCTAGTATATGTGCAAGTACATTAGCTATGATGGATGCAGGTGTTCCAATTAAAGCACCTGTTGCAGGGATTGCTATGGGGCTCATTAAATCAGGAGAGCACTATACAGTATTAACTGATATTCAAGGGATGGAAGACCACTTAGGAGATATGGACTTTAAAGTTGCGGGAACATCAAAGGGTGTAACTGCTTTACAAATGGATATCAAAATAGCGGGTCTTTCACGTGAAATCCTTGAGGAAGCATTACAACAAGCTAAAAAAGGCCGTATGCAAATTCTTGATTCAATGTTAGCAACACTAACAACCCCAAGATCTGAGCTTTCTAAATATGCACCGAAGATCTTAACACTAAAAATTAATCCAGATAAAATCCGTGATGTTATTGGGCCAAGTGGTAAACAGATCAATAAGATCATTGACGAAACTGGCGTAAAAATTGATATTGAACAAGACGGTACAGTCTTTATTTCTTCAGTTGATGAAGCAATGAACCAGAAAGCCAAGAAAATCATCGAAGATATTGTTCGTGAAGTAGAAGTTGGTCAAATGTACCTTGGAAAAGTAAAACGTATTGAAAAGTTCGGCGCATTTGTTGAAATTTTCAGTGGAAAAGATGGACTTGTTCATATTTCTGAACTTGCAGAAGAGCGAGTTGGAAAAGTTGAGGATGTAGTCTCAATCGGTGATGAACTTCTTGTGAAGGTTACTGAAATTGATAAGCAAGGTCGTGTAAACCTTTCAAGAAAAGCCGTTTTACGTGAACAAAAGGAAAAAGAAAAGCAACAGCAATAATAATCTTTGGAAAGCCTGGTAAACCGGGCTTTTTAGGTTTTTATTTTTGTAATGAAATCGTTTTTTAAAGTTTGAACAGTTGCCATTGGACTTTTCTCAATTTGTGTTCTACCTTGTCCCTCCTTTACATATTTTCTAGTAAAGAGGGGGATTGTTATGAAAAAAAGGTATATACAATTTATTGCTTTTATATTCATATTATTGGTTTCAATAGGATCATTACATAATCCGTTCACTAATGATTACGTTCAGGGATTAAAAAACAGTACTTTAAAAGAAAGCGCTGACGCAATCCCTGTTAGTAGTAGTGACAAACTTTTAAATGAAATTGAAAAAAGGGCAATTGAATATAGCATTCCTGCAGAAGATGCTAAGATTGACCCTGTTTGGAAAGCAACACCTGGCCTCAATGGGCTTGAGGTAGATATTAAAGCTTCATATGAAAAGATGAAAAAAGAGGGTGTATTTGATGAAAATAGGCTGGTCTATAAACAGCTATCACCTAAAGTTCATCTTGAAGATTTACCTTCGTCTGCTATTTATCGCGGGAATCCAAACAAACCGCTTGTATCATTTATCATAAATGTTGCATGGGGGAATGAGTATATTCCTGATATGCTTGCGACGTTAAAAAAACATAATGTAAAAGCAACTTTTTTCTTAGAAGGAAGATGGGTAAAGGAAAACCCAGAGTTAGCTAAAATGATTGTGGATGCTGGACATGAAGTAGGCAACCATTCCTATACACATCCTGATATGAAGACCTTGTCCTCAGATCTTGTTAGAGAGCAATTAATGAAGACAAATCAGGTAATTGAGGCAGCTACTGGGAAAAAGCCAACTCTCTTTGCTCCGCCAAGTGGAAGCTACCGTGATGAAGTCGTTAAAATTGCAGATGAACTCGGTATGAAAACAATTATGTGGAGTGTGGATACAATCGATTGGCAGCGTCCACAACCCCATGTTTTAGTTCAAAGGGTAATGGGCAAAGTCCATCCTGGCGCCATGGTTTTAATGCATCCAACATCACCAACTGCTCAAAGTCTCGAAAGATTAATTATATCTATTAAACAAAAAGATCTAGCAATCGACAACGTTTCTACATTATTAAACGAAGAACGTATAATACTAAAGAAAAAGTAGTGGTGTTTAACTTTATCCAACTATAAGTCCACCTTTTATAAAAGGCTACTAAATTAAATAGAGTATACAATTCAGTAGGAGAACAAAACCTAGTTGAATAAAGTTAAAGCCTCCGGCGGATGCCACGATTTTTTAAAGGTAATTTTTCGAGCTCGCTCGAAAAAAATCGGGCGCAAATACGCCAAGGCGCATTTGATTACAGGAGGAATCCAGCATTGATTAAAAAGTATACTTGTCAAAATGGTGTAAGAATTGTATTAGAAAACATCCCAACTGTTCGATCAGTTGCAATTGGTGTTTGGATTGGGACAGGATCACGTAACGAAAGCCCCGAGAATAACGGTATTTCTCATTTTCTAGAACATATGTTTTTCAAAGGTACGAAGACAAGAACAGCAAGAGAAATTGCGGAGTCTTTTGATAGTATTGGTGGACAGGTAAACGCATTCACCTCAAAAGAATACACTTGTTATTACGCAAAGGTATTAGATGAACATGCAAAATTTGCACTAGATGTTCTAGCGGATATGTTCTTCAATTCAAATTTTGATGAAGAAGAACTGAAAAAAGAAAAAAATGTAGTACTAGAAGAGATTAAAATGTACGAAGATACACCAGATGATATCGTCCATGATTTATTAAGTAAAGCTACTTATGAAAATCATCCATTAGGTTATCCAATACTAGGAACAGAAGAAACATTGGAAACCTTTAATGGTGATAAACTACGTCAATATATGAATCAAATGTATACTCCAGAAAATGTGGTCGTGTCTATCGCTGGTAATATTGATGAGAACTTTATTTCTGAAGTTGAGTCATACTTTGGTAGTTATTCAGGAAATCAGACAAAATATGAATTGCAAAAACCTTCATTCCATACAAATAAGATTACTCGAAAGAAAGAAACCGAACAAGCGCATCTTTGCTTAGGCTTTAATGGCTTACAAATTGGAGATAAAGATGTGTACGATCTAATTGTGCTAAATAATATTCTTGGCGGTAGTATGAGTAGCCGTCTATTCCAAGACGTACGTGAGCAAAAAGGTTTGGCGTATTCTGTATTCTCTTATCATTCCTCTTATAAGGATGCAGGGATGGTCACCATTTATGGGGGCACAGGAAGTAAACAACTTAATTTGTTATTTGAAACAATACAGGAAACATTAGCAAAGCTTAAAGCAGAAGGTATCACCGAGAAGGAATTAAAAAATAGCAAAGAGCAAATGAAGGGTAGCCTAATGCTCGGACTTGAAAGTACAAACAGTAGAATGAGCCGAAATGGTAAAAATGAATTATTATTAAAGAAACATAAAAACTTAGATGAAATTTTAGATGAAATTAATGTCGTAAGTGAAAATAGCGTGAATGAAATGGCAGAACGAGTCTTCACAGACGATTTTTCACTTGCATTAATTAGCCCCACAGACGATTTACCGAATAAGCTTTCAAATTGATTTTGATTCTAAAAATGTGGACTACTCCATACACTGTACAAAGGACATGTGAGGGGTGGTCTTTTTTGAGGCTAAGTGAATTAAGTGGAAAAGAAATTGTTGATGTAAAACGAGCGGAAAGACTAGGCGTTTTAGGTCAAACTGATTTAGAAATTGATGAGAGAACCGGTCAAATAAAGGCTCTCATCATTCCATCTTTAAAATGGTTTGGTTTAAAGAAACAAGGGAATGAAGTTCGCGTATCATGGCAGCATATACGCAAAATTGGTACAGATATGATCATCATTGATATTCCAGATGATTTTGGAACAGAAGAAGCAGAATAGTAATACAATGTAAACCCACGGGAATCCCGCGGGTTTTTTATTTTTGTAGGAAAATGTTAGTCTAATCAAATTTCAGCTTGTTCTTTCACCTATTTAAGCAATGCCTCATAGTATGGTGAAGTAAATAAAATTATGGTAATTTTATGGATTGTTGAGGGCTATCCCTCAAAAAACGATATGAAAAAACCGAAGTTCACCGACGTGATGAATAGCATACACTCGGGGTTCACTTTAGGTAAAAGAAGGTGATAAAACATATGTTAACTGATATGCATGTGGCTATTATAGGTGGAGATGCACGACAGTTGGAAGTAATCCGTAAACTAATTGAATTAGATGCAAGGCTTTCTTTAATAGGATTCGATCAATTAGATCATGGGTTTACTGGAGCATCAAAAGAACGATTAGACGAAATCGACTTTACAGATATAGATGCAATTATTTTACCGGTATCAGGAACAAACAGTGTAGGAGAGGTTGAAACGATTTTTTCAAATGAAACAGTCGTCTTATCTGAAGATATTCTATCACAAACACCTGAACACTGTGTTGTCTATTCGGGAATTAGCAATTCCTATTTAGATGGGATTATAAAGGCAACCAATCGAAAATTAGTGCGTTTATTTGAAAGAGACGATGTTGCAATTTATAATTCCATTCCAACCGTTGAAGGAACCATTATGATGGTAATTCAACATACTGATATTACCATTCATAATTCAAGAGTGGCTGTACTAGGTCTTGGCAGAGTTGGAATGAGTGTTGCAAGAAGCTTTGCTGCTTTAGGGGCAAATGTTAAAGTTGGTGCAAGAAAAACTGAGCATATTGCAAGAATTACAGAAATGGGATTGACGCCTTTTCAACTATCAGATATTGCTGAAGAAGTTAAGGATATCGATGTTTGTATTAATACAATCCCACACTTAATCGTGACGGCAAGTGTGATTTCCAAAATGCCTGCCCATACATTGATTGTTGATCTAGCCTCTAAACCCGGGGGAACAGATTTTAGATATGCAGAAAAAAGAGGGATAAAAGCCTTATTAGCACCTGGGTTACCTGGTATTGTCGCTCCAAAGACAGCCGGTCAAATAGTTGCGAATGTATTATCTCAACTACTTCTTGAGTTATTACAACAAAGAGAGGAGAACGAATAATATGGCTTCATTAAAAGGAAAAAGAATCGGATTTGGTCTTACAGGATCTCATTGTACGTACGATGCTGTATTTCCAGAAATAGTTAGACTGGTTGATGAGGGTGCTGAAGTAATACCTGTTGTGTCGTGGACTGTTCAATCAACAAATACGCGTTTTGGAGAAGGAGCAGAGTGGATTGAAAGAATTGAAAAAGCGACAGGGAATAAAGCAATTGACTCGATTGTAAAAGCAGAACCATTAGGTCCCAAAATCCCTCTTGATTGCATGGTGATTGCTCCACTTACAGGGAATTCAATGAGTAAATTCGCGAATGCATTAACCGATTCTCCAGTCTTAATGGCTGCTAAAGCAACCTTACGTAATCAGTCCCCTGTTGTTTTGGGAATATCCACAAATGACGCATTAGGTTTAAATGGTGTGAACCTAATGAGGTTAATGGCAACAAAAAATATATACTTTATTCCGTATGGCCAAGATGCGCCAACAAAAAAACCTAATTCAATGGTTGCGCGTATGACGATGTTAAGGGACACTGTTGCTGCAGCAATTGAAGGAAAGCAATTACAACCGGTAATTGTAGAAAGATTTCGTGACGACGAAGAATAACGAAAATTTTTTGAATAAAGGGGAAAGAATGAAAATTCTTCTCTCCTTTAGTACTTGTATGTGGTAAAATATATATCATTAAACGTAAATTAGACGTTCTAGTAATACTCGGAAGGGGAATTTCAAATGACAGTAGAAAAAGAATTACATGTTACGGTTGTAGGTGCTACAGGTGCTGTAGGAATGCAAATGATCAAAACACTTGAAGAAACGGATTTTCCATTAACTAAATTAACTTTATTATCATCAGAACGTTCTGCTGGTAAAAAGATTGAGTATAAAGGTAAAGAAATAACAGTTGAGGTTGCAACACCAGAAAAATTTGAAGGTGTTGATATTGCCTTATTTAGTGCTGGAGGAGGAGTATCAAAAGAACTAGCTCCTGAAGCAGTTAAGCGAGGTGCAATTGTAGTTGATAACACAAGTGCATATAGAATGGATGAAAATGTGCCATTAGTAGTACCAGAGGTAAACGAAAATGACCTTTTAAAACACAATGGAATTATTGCAAATCCAAACTGTTCTACTATCCAAATGGTTGTTGCTTTAGAACCAATTCGCAAGGCTTATGGTTTATCCAAAGTTATTGTATCAACATATCAAGCCGTTTCAGGATCCGGAGTTGCTGCGATTCAAGAAATGAATGAGCAAACGAAGGAAATTATCGAGGGTAATGAAGTTACTCCAAAGATCTTACCTGTAAAAGGAGACAAAAAGCATTACCAGATTGCTTTTAATGCTATTCCACAAATCGATAAATTTGAGGATAATGGGTTCACTTTTGAAGAAATGAAAATGATTAACGAAACTAAGAAAATTATGCATTTACCTGATCTTCATGTTGCTGCAACTTGTGTTCGTTTACCAGTTGAAACAGGACATTCAGAATCTGTTTACTTTGAAACAACTAAAAATGATGTGTCTGCACAAGACGTAAAAGAATTATTATCTTCTGCACCAGGAATTGTATTAGAAGACAATCCAGCAGAGCAAGTATATCCAATGCCAATTCATGCAGTTGGGAAAAAAGATGTGTTCGTTGGAAGAATCAGAAAAGACCTAGACCAGGATAATGGATTCCATATGTGGGTAGTATCTGACAATCTACTAAAAGGTGCTGCATGGAACTCCGTACAAATTGCTGGTAGTCTTATTAAGCTAGGCTTAGTAGCAAAATAATCGTTTGAACCAAAACATGAGGTGGTTTCATGAAAATCGTTGTTCAAAAATTTGGCGGAACCTCAGTCCGGGATGAAGAATCAAGGGAAAGAGCAAGAAAACATATTGAAAGTACCGTCTCGGAAGGATATAAAGTAGTTGTCGTTGTATCAGCTATGGGGAGAATGGGTGACCCATATGCAACTGATACACTTTTGAGCTTAGTAGGGGAGCAAAATCCAGCAATTAGCGATAGGGAAATGGATATGCTAGTGTCCTGCGGAGAAATTATCTCTAGTGTTGTTTTTACTAATATGTTAAACCAAGCTGGGATCTCTGCGGCTGCCTTAAATGGGGGGCAGGCTGGTTTCCGGACAAATGGTGATCATACAAATGCTAGAATTATTGAAATGAAGTGTGACCGTTTGCTACAAACACTTGATACCCATGATGTTGTAGTCGTCACAGGCTTTCAAGGAATCTCTAATACAGGTGACATTACAACCTTAGGTAGAGGTGGAAGTGATACGTCTGCAGCGGCACTTGGTGTTGCATTACAAGCTGAGTGGATTGATATTTTTACAGATGTAGAAGGTGTTATGACAGCAGACCCACGAATCGTTGGTGATGCAAAGCCGTTATCAGTCGTAACATATAACGAAATCGTGAACATGGCGTACCAAGGTGCAAAAGTAATTCATCCACGTGCAGTTGAAATTGCAATGGATGCAAAGGTACCAATTAGGGTGCGTTCAACATATACGGATGCACCTGGTACACTTGTAACAACAATTGATAAACGTCGGGGTGTCGAGGTCAAGGATCGATTAATTACAGGTATTGCACACGTGACAAATGTAACGCAATTAAAAGTTCAAGCAAAAAAAGGCCAATACAACCTTCAAACAGAAGTATTTAAGGCGATGGCCAATGAAAAAATAAGCGTGGATTTTTTCAACATCACACCAAATGGTGTTGTTTATACTGTCTCGGGGGAAATGACAACCCGAGCAGTTAATAAACTGAAAGAATTGGGTTATGAACCTCAGGTAACTGAAAAATGTGCGAAGGTTGCGACTGTTGGTGCGGGTATGAACGGCGTACCTGGAGTGACTGCTAGAATTGTTACAGCACTTTCAGAAAAAGGAATTCAAATTTTGCAATCGGCAGATAGTCTATCAACCATTTGGGTACTTGTTAAAGAATCTGAAATGAAGGAAGCCATTAACGCTCTTCATAAAGCATTCCATTTATCTGATGGACCTGTTGGAGCAGAAGTGGTAGACTTTTAAGGGAACAATTAAGGGAACCTCCGTAATGGAGGAGTCCCTTTCTTTAACATATCGTTTCATTTCATGTATAATTTTTTTAAGCAAGCCTAGGTTTTTCGGAAATAAGCCTAGCGTAATTGATGGGGGTAGGTGTAAAAGCATGATTGATTTTGGAAGAATTTCTACAGCTATGGTGACACCATTTGATAATAAAGGAAATATCGATTTCGGTAAAACAACTCAGTTGATTAATTATTTAATAAATACTGGTACTGAATCATTGGTTGTAGCAGGGACAACTGGTGAATCTCCTACATTATCTTCCGAGGAAAAAGTAGCTCTTTTCCGTCACGTTGTAAAAGTTGTGGATGGTCGGGTTCCAGTAATAGCTGGAACAGGTAGCAATAATACGTATGCATCCATGGAGTTAACAAAAAAAGCACAAGAAGCCGGTGTTGATGCCATAATGCTTGTTGTCCCATATTACAATAAGCCAAGTCAAGAAGGACTCTATCAGCATTTTAAAACAATTGCTGAAAGTACAAAACTACCTATTATGCTTTACAATATTCCAGGTAGATCGGTTATTAATATGTCAGTAGAAACCATTGTTAAATTGTCAAAGATACAAAATATCGTTGCTGTTAAAGAAGCAAGTGGAAGCCTAGAAGCAATGACTGAAATAATTGCTAATACTGATGAGAGTTTTGATTTATACAGTGGGGATGATGGAATTACATTGCCGGCTCTTTCAATTGGAGCAAAAGGTGTTGTTTCAGTTGCTGCCCATGTGATTGGTAATGAAATGCAACAGATGGTTACAGCCTATTTAACAGGAAACAATACTGAAGCGGCTATACAGCATCAAAAACTTTTACCAATTATGAAGGGACTATTCACTGCACCAAATCCGGTTCCGGTAAAAACAGCTCTTCAAATTAAGGGATTAGACGTCGGCTCAGTTCGATTACCATTAGTTCCACTAAATGAACAAGAACGAATTGAATTAACAAAATTAATAGGAAAATAAAAATCGTGCTAAAAAGTCAATCAAACTGATTGGCTTTTTTCTTTCGCCCACTTTCGAGAATGAAATAGCACCATGTGTTTATACTAAATGGTAAATGGGTTGAAAGGAGAATACAATGAATAATAATCAATACATAAATGCAGATCAACCACAAGGGGATCAGGATAAAAATGAAACCAAGGGCTCATCATTAGTTGATAAGATTCAACAACTAGGACAAACCAATGTCCCTCAAATGTCAAATGACAGTAAAATACATTGCCTTACAATTGTTGGTCAAATTGAAGGTCATATTCAATTACCTCCCCAAAATAAAACAACTAAATATGAACATGTTATACCTCAAATAGTTGCGATTGAACAAAACCCAAAAATTGAAGGTTTATTAGTTATTTTAAATACAGTTGGGGGAGATGTTGAGGCAGGGCTTGCAATATCAGAAATGCTTGCATCACTCTCAAAACCAACTGTTTCAATTGTTTTAGGGGGCGGTCACTCGATAGGTGTTCCAATTGCCGTGGCGTGTGATTATTCATTTATTGCTGAAACGGCGACGATGACAATCCATCCTGTAAGACTAACCGGTCTAGTTATCGGTGTACCTCAAACATTTGAGTACTTAGATAAAATGCAAGAGCGCGTGGTTAATTTTGTAATAGGGCACTCGCAAATAACCGAAGATAAATTCAAGGAATTGATGTTTTCAAAAGGCAATTTAACAAGGGATATTGGTACTAATGTCATAGGTTCTGATGCAGTAAAATATGGGCTAATTAATGAAATTGGTGGAATTGGACAGGCCATTAAGAAATTAAATCAGTTAATTGATGAGAGAAATGTAACTGAAGAAAGCGGGCAGATGATTCAATGATTCTATACACTATGATGCCACAAGAGCTAATTTATCCACAAACTGAAATGGAAGAAAGTAATTTTAAGTATGTTGATATTAACGGTGTTTCACTTGCCGTTAGCCAAGCTGGAAATGGTGAATACACAATTGAAAGAGTCATGAGCACCGACCCACAGCACTTCTTAGACGGAAGATACTCTCCTGGTCAAAAAATTAGATTTTAGTTTACAAACAATTTTTGCTCATTCTTGTGAAATCATTGGGTTTTACAAACCTTTCAACTTTGGCTGAAAGGTTGTCAAAAAGTCAATTAGTTAAAGGGCAAGCAAGCTTGTCCCTACCTTCATTGACTTTTTGACAAATGGGCTGAAATGACCAAGTGTAGTATTGAGCCTATCATTTCATCAATTGTCCTAAATTGGTATAATGTGCTATAATTTAACTAATTTCATCGCGTAGGCAGCCATGTTGTGGCTGCTTCTTTCTTATTATTGATAGGTAGAGTAGGTGTAGTATGGCAAAACGAAAACGTAGACAGTCGAAGCGGAAAGATGAGTGGAAAAAAACTCTTAAATTTGAATTGCTAGGATTATTATTACTAGCTTTAGCCTGCATTGGTTTAGCAAGACTTGGCACGGTAGGAACAGGTCTTGTCTATTTATTTCGATTTTTCCTTGGGAATTGGGACATTCTTGGATTAATTGGATTATTGCTTATATCATTGTATATCATTTGGAATCGATCTCTACCGAAAATGATTACTAGGCAATTGATTGGTGTCTACTTAATAATAAGCGCCATGCTGTTATTAAGTCATATTCCATTATTCAATTTACAAACAAATGAAGGCAAATTTACTGACCCGAGTGTTATTAAAAATACCTGGAGCATGTTTTGGGCTGTTGTAAATGGTGATACAAGTTCGACAGATTTAGGCGGAGGAATGATTGGTTCTATTCTTTTTGCAGCCTCTTATTTTTTATTTGATGAAGCGGGGACAAAAATCATTTCTGTCTTTTTAATTGTAATTGGTGGTGTACTTGTTACGGGAAAATCACTTCATGATACAATTGCGAAAATCTTTGGTCCAATTGTTACATTCATACGCAATCAATGGATTGCATTTATGGATGACACGGTGAATTGGTTTCAGCAACGGAAAAGTCAGCCTAAAAAAGAAAAGCAGAAAAAGAAAAAGGAGCCTAAAATAAAGGGTGATCAAGCATCAGCAGATGATGATATCGATGATGATGTACCTGTTGAAATTCCTATTGAACCGATTATTTCAAACTTTGCCGATAAGGCCTATACAAAAGAACAAGTGGCTCAAACTGAAAAACATCAGCAAAAACAACGTGTTACAGAAGAAGATAGTGATGAAAAGATGCCAATCACCTTTACAGAAGGTGAATTAGAGAATGTTGATTATGAACTGCCACCCATTGAGCTGTTGCATCCACCGAAGCAGACAAGTCAAAGCGCAGAACATGAAAATATTTATGAAAATGCTAGAAAGCTAGAGAAAACATTCCATAGTTTTGGTGTAAAAGCAAAGGTTACAAAAGTCCACCTTGGTCCTGCTGTTACAAAATATGAGGTGTACCCGGATGTTGGAGTTAAAGTTAGTAAAATCGTAAATTTAAGTGATGACCTAGCCCTCGCATTAGCTGCAAAAGATATTCGGATTGAAGCGCCAATTCCTGGAAAATCTGCAGTTGGAATTGAGGTTCCTAACTCTGAAATTGCTGTAGTGTCTTTACGTGAAGTACTTGAAGATACTGAACCGCAGCGTTCAGACGCTAAATTGTTAATCGGACTTGGCCGCGATATCTCGGGTGAAGCAAAATTTGCTGAACTAAACAAAATGCCTCACCTGTTAGTAGCTGGTGCAACGGGTAGTGGTAAGAGTGTTTGTATTAATGGCATAATTACCAGCGTGCTTATGAGGGCGAAACCACATGAAGTAAAAATGATGATGATTGACCCGAAAATGGTTGAGTTAAATGTCTATAATGGAATACCACATTTATTGGCTCCTGTTGTGACAGATCCTAAGAAAGCGTCACAAGCTCTTAAGAAAGTCGTAAATGAGATGGAACGAAGATATGAATTATTCTCCCATACCCACACAAGAAATATTGAAGGTTATAATGAATATATTCGTCGCCATAATAGTGAGGAAGATGCGAAACAACCAACTCTCCCTTACATTATTGTAATCGTAGACGAATTAGCAGATCTTATGATGGTCGCTTCATCAGAAGTTGAAGATTCTATCACACGTCTAGCACAAATGGCACGTGCTGCTGGAATACACTTGATCATAGCAACACAAAGACCATCAGTAGATGTGATCACAGGGGTAATTAAAGCCAATATCCCTTCCCGAATTGCTTTTAGTGTATCGTCTCAAACTGACTCGAGAACCATTTTAGATATGGGTGGAGCAGAAAAACTGTTAGGTCGAGGTGATATGCTATTTTTGCCAGTTGGAGCATCAAAACCTGTACGTGTTCAGGGAGCCTTTTTATCAGATGATGAAGTAGAAGAGGTAGTTAACTTTGTAATTGCCCAGCAAAAAGCTCAATATCAAGAAGAAATGATTCCTACCGATACTGTTGAAACTACGGAAGAAGTGGATGATGAATTATATGATGATGCTGTACAGCTCGTAATTGAAATGCAAACGGCATCTGTCTCGATGTTACAGCGTAGATTTCGTGTTGGTTATACGAGAGCAGCAAGATTGATTGATGCTATGGAAGCAAGGGGTGTAGTCGGTCCTTATGAAGGTAGCAAGCCAAGAGCTGTCCTTGTTACATCTAAAAATGAAGAAGTAGGAAGTTAGTTTTATGCAGTAAAGCTTTTTTTCAAAAGCAAGCGGCATTTGACTTATTTTTAACAAAAGAGGAGCTGTTGCTCTTCTTTTTTTCGACAAATTACGCAATTCTTATTTATTTCTTTCAGAAAAGATGATATATTTAATTTCGGATTAACATCGGTCTAACATCAGAGGTCTGATGACTATACATAAAAATGGAGGAGTAGCAGATGTCTATCAAGTTAGATAATCGACCATTGTATTTGCAAGTAATAGATCAAATCAGACTTGATATCGAAAACGGTGTCTACAAAGAAAAGGAAAAACTACCATCAGAATTTCTCTTAGCAAAGCAATTAGGAGTTAGTAGAGCAACTTTAAGAGAAGCTTTGCGAATTCTTGAAGAGGAAAATGTGATTATTAGAAGACATGGTGTAGGTACCTTTGTAAATGCGAAACCTCTGTTTAATTCAGGAATTGAGCAAATAAGTAGTATAACAGATATGATTATTCAAGCTGGAATGTCCCCTGGTACGATCTTTTTATCAAGAACGGTAAAAGAACCTACGGATAATGACATAAAGGGTTTTGGTTGTCCGGAAACTGAAGAAATTACAAAGATAGAAAGAGTACGTACAGCAAATGCTGAGCCTGTTGTGTACTGTATTGACAAAATTCTTTCGAAAAATTTACCAGCCAATTATTCACATGAGGAATCTCTCTTTGATTTATTGGAAAAAAAAGCAGGAAGAAAAATTACTTACGCGGTTACCTATATTGAGCCAATTGGGTATCACGATACAATTTCTCCAATATTAAATTGTGACCCTGAAACAGCTTTATTGTTATTAAAACAGATGCATTACGATGAAAATGATGAACCGATCCTTTTTTCACAAAACTATTTTCGGGCTGATAAATTTTCATTCCATGTCGTGAGAAAACGTGTGTTATAAATTTGTGAATAAATGCAAAATTTAAGGAGGTGAATAAGTAATCCATTACTAAGAGAAATATAAGTTAAGGATTTGTAAAATAATAAATTTTCAGGGGGTAATTCCATGTTTAAAAAGAAAACAAGTTTTGGTCTTGCATTTCTTCTTGCAGCTAGCACTTTGTTAGGTGCATGTGGAGGCGCAGATGAAGAAGGTACTGGTGCCGGTAATGGCGAAGGCGCTGATCTAAAAGTAGGTATGTCTACTGATGCCGGTTCAATCGACGATAAATCATTTAACCAAGGTACATGGGAAGGTATTTTGGCTGCTAAAGAAGAGTATGGCATTCAAGAAAAGTATCTTAAACCAGCAGGCGAAACAGAAGCAGATTATCTCAAAGAAATTGGAAACTTATACGATGCAGGTTACAAATTTATTGTAACACCTGGTTTCAAATTCGAAACAGCAATCTATCAAGCACAGTCTAAATATGAAGATGCTAAATTTATTATTTTAGATGGTAACCCACATAAGGGTGACTTTGTTCCAGAAGTAGCTGACAATACAGTTGCAGTATTCTTCGCTGAGCATGAGTCTGGTTTCTTAGCTGGTGTTGCTGCTGCTTTAGAATTAAAAGAAGGAGAAGCAGGATTCATTGGTGGTATGGAAATGCCTGCTGTTCAAAAATTCAATTGGGGCTTCCAGCAGGGGTTAGCCTATGCTAATGAGAATCTAGGAACAAACCTTACAATTAAAGCGGAAAATGTTATCTACCAAGGTAGTTTTACTGATACAGCAGCAGGTGGCCAAATCGCTGCTCAAATGTATGATCGTGGAGTAAATGTTATTTTCGCAGCTGCTGGTGGAGTAGGTTTTGGTGCTATTACTGAAGCAAAAAACCGTGCTAAAGCAGGAGAAGAAGTTTGGATGTTAGGTGTAGACGTAGACCAATATGCTGATGGAGTTTATGAAGGTGAAAAATCAGTTATCTTGACTTCAGCGATGAAGAAAATTGGTAATGCCACAAAAGATTTAATCAAACAAGAGCTAGATGGAAAATTCCCAGGGGGAGAAACCATAACTTATGATGTGAAAAATGATGGTGTCGGAATTCCAGATGAAAATCCGAACCTAAGCGAAGAAACTGTTACGAAAGTTAAAGAAGTTTATGAAAAGATTAAATCTGGTGAAATTGAAGTCTCAGGTGAACAAGGTAACTTAATCAAGTAATAATTTTGCTGATAAAGAGACGGTTTCATCCGTCTCTTTTGTGTATGACCTTTAAACATGAGGAGACACATTATTTAAGGATGATTGGGGACTCCTAATAAAAGGATATTTCAGTCTAAAAAAAGGTGAGTGCTACTATGGAATATGTTGTGGAAATGCTAAATATCAGGAAGGAATTTCCAGGTATTATAGCAAATGATAATATCACTCTTACTTTAAAAAAAGGGGAGATACACGCTTTACTTGGAGAAAATGGGGCAGGCAAGTCCACGCTCATGGGTGTGCTTTTTGGTATGTACCAGCCTGAGCAAGGAATGATTAAAGTAAATGGGAAACAGGTACACATTACCAATCCTAACGTTGCAAATCGTTTAGGTATTGGTATGGTACACCAACACTTTAAGTTAGTTGAAAATTTTACAGTTACAGAAAATATTATTCTAGGAAGTGAACCTCTAAAGAGTGGGGTTGTCCTAGATATACAAAGTGCCGCAAAACGAATTGAAGAGTTATCAAAATATTATGGACTAAATGTGGATCCACATGCAAAAATAGAAGACATTTCTGTTGGTATGCAGCAGCGTGTTGAAATCATGAAGATGCTTTTCCGTGAAGCAGATGTGCTCATTTTTGATGAGCCTACCGCTGTGTTAACGCCAAGTGAAATAGATGAATTAATGAAGATCATGAAGAACTTAATCAAAGAAGGAAAATCAATCATTATCATCACACACAAATTGAAGGAAATTAAAGCTGTAGCAGATCGATGTACAGTTATACGTAGAGGAAAATATATAGGAACAGTGGATGTCGCCCAAGCAAGCGAAGCAAGTTTAGCCGAAATGATGGTTGGTAGACATGTGTCCTTTAAAGTAGATAAAAATGAAAGTACACCAGGCGATGTGGTATTAGAAATAGATTCCCTTTCTGTTAAAAATAACCGAAAGGTCATGGGGTTAAAAAACTTTTCTTTAACAGTTAATAAAGGCGAAATCGTTGGAATAGCAGGTGTTGAAGGAAATGGTCAATCGGAACTAGTAGAAGCAATTACAGGTCTCAGAAAAGCAGAGACAGGCAAAATTCTCATGAATGGTGAGGATATTACTACTCTACCAGTGCGACAACGTATTGAAAAAGGGATTGCTCATATACCAGAAGACAGACAAAAACGTGGTCTTGTTTTGGATTATTCTCTCCAATCTAATATGGTGTTAGAGGTCTATAAAAAACCACCATTTTCAAAGCATGGTTTGTTGAAATTCTCTGCTATGAAAGAATATGCAAAAAATATTATAGAAAAATTTGATGTGCGTTCAGGAGAGGGAGAAGTATCCATTGCAAGAACCTTATCCGGTGGTAACCAACAAAAAGCGATAATTGGGAGAGAACTTGAGTTAGACCCTGATTTACTAATTGCCGTTCAGCCTACGAGGGGGCTTGATGTTGGATCAATTGAGTATATCCATAAACGATTAATTGAGCACCGTGATAAAGGAAAGGCTGTACTTTTAATCTCTTTAGAACTTGATGAAGTTTTACAGCTTTCTGATCGCATTGCCGCTGTAAATAACGGTGAACTCATTGGGATTGTTAATGCCTCTGAAACAAATGAAAATGAGGTTGGTCTCATGATGGCGGGTGTAAGTAAGGAGAGAAGTGTATGAGAAATACAATAATTTCATTAATTGCAGTACTTTTTGGTCTGCTTGCTGGTGGATTGTTAATGTTGTTTATCGGAAGCAATCCTTTTGAAGGATATCTTTATCTATTCCAGGGAGGATTAAAAAATATTTCTAGACTGGGTGATACATTAGCGACAGCTACACCGTTAATCTTTACTGGTCTATCAGTTGCTTTTGCATTCCGTACTGGCTTATTTAATATCGGAGCTTCTGGTCAGGTGCTAATCGGAGGTTTACTTGCGACCGCTGTGGGCTTAACTTTTGACTGGTCAAGACCAGTGCTCTTACTCGTGATGATTTTAGCGGGTTTCTTGGGTGGAGCATTATGGGCATTTATTCCCGGACTACTTAAGGCAAGATTTAACGTCCATGAAGTGGTTTCAACTATCATGATGAACTGGGTTGCCTACTGGACTGTTTATTATGTCATTCCAGGTTATTTTAAGGGTGAGTACCTTGAGACAGAGTCAAAAAAATTACCAGATGAAGCAACATTAAGAGTACCATTTTTAAGCGATATGTTCCAAGGCTCTTATATCAACCTTGGATTGTTTTTAGGAATTATTGCTGTTATCGTTATTGGTTTTATCATTAATAAAACAACACTCGGATTTGAATTAAAAGCCGTTGGTTTTAATCGACATGCTGCCGAATATGCTGGAATGCGTGTAAATTCAAATATTGTATTATCCATGGTCATTTCAGGTGGATTAGCTGGTCTAGGTGGAGTAGCAATGTATACCGGTAATGCAACAAGCATGCAAATTGGTGTTTTACCATCACAAGGTTTTGATGGTATTGCAGTAGCTTTATTAGGGGCAAACAGTCCGATCGGGGTATTCTTTGCAGCAGTATTTTTTGGAATCCTCTATTCAGGAACTGGATTTATGAATGCAATGACGGAAATCCCTCCGGAAATTGCGAATACGATAATTGCCATTATCATTTATTTTGCTGCAACAAGCATCTTAATCGAACGCCTATTAAATAAGTTCAAAAAAAGAAAAACTAGCGAGACTAATGTGAAAAAGGAGGGTGCGTAATATGTGGTCTATTATTGAGCAAATCTTTCCATACGCAATTGCTTATACAATCCCTCTGCTAATTACGGCGCTAGGCGGATTATTTAGCGAACGAAGCGGTGTTGTAAACATAGGTTTAGACGGACTAATGATTTTTGGTGCATTCGCAGGGGCGCTTACTATCAATTTTCTTCAAGATGATATAACGAATCAACTTTTAGTCTTATGGATTGGGTTAATTGCCGGAGCGTTGATGGGAATTCTTTTTTCGCTTTTACACGCATTCGCTAGTATTAACCTAAATGCGAACCAAATTATTAGCGGTACTGCAATCAATATGATCGCAGGGGCTTTGACTGTATTTCTCGCGCGAAATATGACAGGTAGTGGTAATATCCGTATTACTAGTGGATTTGTACCAGATGATATTCCATTTTTATCTTCCATTCCAATAATAGGTGATTTGTTTTTTACTCGAACCTACCCAACAACATGGTTAATCTTACTTATTTTATTAATTAGCTCGTTTATGTTGTATAAAACAAAAACGGGATTGCGTTTGCGTTCTTGTGGTGAGTTTCCACAGGCAGCAGAAGCAGCAGGTGTAAATGTAAGACGCATTCGCTATTTAGGTGTTATTCTTTCAGGTGCGTTTTCAGGTTTAAGTGGAGCAATTATTATAGTTACGTACGCTGGAGAGTTTACTGGGAATGTTTCTGGATTAGGATTCTTGGCACTTGCTGCCTTAATATTTGGTCAATGGAAGCCACTTGGAATTTTAGGAGCTACCTTGTTCTTTGGGATTGCAACAACTATCGCAAACGTATCCCAGGTAATACCAGAGCTTGCAGTTATACCACCAATTTTATTAAAGATATTCCCTTATGTGGTAACTTTAATTGCATTGGTTATC
Organism: Fredinandcohnia aciditolerans; assembly: GCA_003640645.1. Classification (GTDB taxonomy): domain Bacteria; phylum Bacillota; class Bacilli; order Bacillales; family Bacillaceae_L; genus Ferdinandcohnia; species Ferdinandcohnia aciditolerans. The sequence goes on from QGHH01000005.1 coordinate 148,228, forward strand.
TTTTCAAAATCTTCTCAAGCACCTAAAGCAGCGGGAGAACCATTTGATTCTGGGAAACGGTAAGATTATACTTTTAAAGGAATGGCCGAAGTGTCATTCCTTTTTTAAATTGAAATGGGAGGACAATAATGAGCAAAAAAGAAACGTTTTGGGGGATATTATGCCTCATCTTAGTGCTGTTGGCTTATATCGTTCCTTATGTCTTTTTAACAGGTGTTACCGCATGGTACGGTAGTTTTCTATTGTGGATTGTTTTGGCATTACTCATTATTATTATTAATTACATACTAACAAGGGACTGGAGGTGAGTATGAGTGAGTGCTACCTATGTTTGGTGGGGGATTGCCATTTATATTGTGATGTCAATTTTTATCGCATATCTATCAAGAAGTGAAAAGCAAGTAAATATGGAGGGCTACTTTTTAGGTAACCGAAAAATGAACGGTTTTGTGTCCGCATTAAGCTATAGTGCAACGACTTATAGTGCTTTCATGATGGTTGGATTGGCTGGTTTAACTTATCGTGGTGGTGTAGGAGCATTAGGTTTTGAAATTATTTATTTTATGGGGGTTACCCTTGTTGCTTTTTTTGGACCGCGTTTTTGGATTGTCGGAAAGAAATTCGGCTATGTGACACCGTCTGAAATGTTAGGGGATCGTTACGATGATAAAAGGGTTGCAGCTATTATTTCGATATCAAGCTGTATTTTTCTAATCCCGTATAGTGCCGTTCAATTAGCGGGTGTTGGTTATTTATTAGAAGGGATAACAAATGGGGAAATAAGCTTTACTACTGGGGCAATATTAGCAACTATTTTAGCACTAATTTTCACATATATTTCTGGAATTCGCTCTGTGATGTGGACGGATTCCCTTCAGGCACTTGTGATGATAGTTTCCTCGTCCCTAGTTGTAATTTTATTAGTAAATACATTGGGTGGTTTTGGCAGTTTCTTTAACGTACTGAGGACAAGCCATCCAGATTCATTAACAGTTCCGGGGAATGGCTATTTTAGTTTTCCAACCTTTTTGTCATTAACCATTCCATGGATTTTCTTTAGTCTATCTAATCCTCAGGTAAGTCAGCGTTTATATATGCCTTCGTCTTTGGGAAGTTTACGAAAAATGTTATTAGGCTTCCTCGTGTTCGGCTTTATATATACAATTGTATCAGTAATGTGGGGATATTCAGCGATATTATTGTTCCCGGGTCTTGAGAATCCAGATGTAGCAACACCAAATCTTTTATCTTCTGTACATGTTCCTATAGTTCTAGGCGTAATTGTTATGGTTTCAATTATGGCAGCTGCTATTTCTACAATTGATTCTATTTTATTGACCCTTTCATCGTTATTTGCAAGAGATGTGTATGGAATGTCAAGTAAAGCTAAGAATGAGCAACAACAATTAAAAGTGGGTAAATTTGTAATCCCCGTAATCGCAATTCTTGCCTATGGATTTGCCGAGATGCAATTAGATTTAATTGCTGTTCTTTCTGTTGCTTCGTCTGCAGGCTTAATCGTAGTCGTTCCGGCAATTATCGGAGCCTTCTTTTGGAAAAGAGGCACCGCGACAGGTGTTATGTGTAGTGTTACGATAAGTGGATTAGTAGTAATATTACTTGAAGCTATGAAGTATAAACCATTCGGCTATGGTTCAGGTGTATGGGGACTGCTTCTTTCTGTTGTGTTATTTGTAGGAGTGAGTCTTGCAACTAGACCACCTGAAAAGAAGGCGAATGAATTTTTAACGTATTTAAAAAATGAACTTTCAAAAAATCAATGATTAGTTTAGCAAACCAGTAATGTACTGGTTTGTTTTTCTTTATTAAGAAAATTTTAGGAGGCGAAACTTGAATTTATTACTAATTTGAGGTTATAGTGATTCTAAGATTAAAAATTAGTTTTGGTTAAAATATAGCCATATAGTGTTTTGCTATGACCAAAAAGGAGGCTATGTATAAGATGTTTTTATTGGATGAAAATGAGCATAAGTTAAACGGTTTCACGCTCCATACGGTTAAAACTGATAAATTTAAAACGAATACAATAGTACTTAGAATGAAAGCTCCGCTGGAAGAGGAATATGTTACACAAAGAGCATTACTTCCATATGTATTGCAAAGTGAAACACCTAGCTATCCCTCAACAACGAGTTTACGCTCCTATTTAGATGAATTATATGGTGCTGTATTATATGTGGACCTAGCGAAAAAAGGAGAACACCATATTATTACCTTTTTCGTGGAAATAGCAAATGAACTATTTTTAAAAGACCAAACACCACTTCTAGACAAAGCAATCACCTTGTTGCAGGAAATTGTATTATCTCCTGTTACGGAAAATGGAGCTTTTAAAAGCACGGTCGTGGAAAAAGAAAAACGGAGCCTTAAACAACGAATACAAGCTGTTTATGATGATAAAATGAGATATTCGAATTTACGTTTAGTTGAAGAAATGTGTAAGGATGAACCTTATCACCTCCATGTAAACGGAAGAATTGAAGATCTAGACAGCATTTCAGCAGAATCTCTATATACCTATTATCAAAAAGCATTGGCTGAAGATGAGATTGACTTATATATAATCGGAAACTTTGAACCTGAAAAGGTAAAAGAAGTTGTCTCTTCTACATTCACGTTTTCTGAGCGCAACACACGTCCAGAAATTGAAACAAAAACCAAGCAGGTTGAAAAAGGTAATGTAGTAATCGAAAACCAAGATGTGAAACAAGGTAAACTCAATATTGGCTACCGGACAAATACAACTTTTAGTGACCCAGACTATGACGCACTTCAAGTGTTTAACGGAATTTATGGTGGTTTTTCACATTCAAAATTATTTATAAATGTCCGAGAAAAAGAAAGCCTGGCATACTATGCAGCATCTAGGGTGGAAAGTCATAAGGGTCTTCTTATGGTGATGTCCGGTATTGATGTAAATAATTATGACCGAGCAGTAACCATTATCAAAGAACAAATGAAAGCAATGATTGATGGAGATTTTACAGAGGATATCCTAACTCAAACAAAAGCGGTCATTCGAAATCAGTTACTTGAAACAATCGATACATCCCGTGGTATCGCTGAAGTTTTATATCATAATGTTATTTCACAGAAATCAAGAAAGCTTCAGGATTGGATAGCTGGAATTGAAGCAGTCACAAAGGAGGAAGTAGTCAATGTTGCCAAGAAAATTGAACTTGATACGATTTACTTCCTTACTGGATTGGAGGGGCGTTCATAATGGATAAAATCACATTTGATCAACTTCAAGAAGTACTTTTTCACGAGAAGCTTGAAAATGGTCTTAACGTCTACATCCTGCCGAAAAAAGGATTTAATAAAACATATGCAACCTTCACGACTAATTATGGTTCAGTTGATAACCAATTTATACCATTAGGGAAAAATGAATTAACTACAGTACCTGATGGGATCGCTCATTTTTTAGAGCACAAGTTATTTGAAAAAGAAGATGGAGATGTGTTTCAGGACTTTAGTAAACAGGGTGCCTCTGCGAATGCTTTCACCTCATTCACAAGAACAGCTTATCTTTTTTCGAGTACATCCAATGTTGAACTAAATCTAGAAACTTTAATTGACTTTGTCCAAAGTCCTTATTTTACAGAAAAAACAGTTGAAAAAGAAAAAGGCATCATCGGGCAAGAAATAACTATGTACGATGATAACCCTGACTGGAGACTTTATTTCGGTGTAATTGAAAATATGTACAAAAATCATCCGGTCCGTATTGATATTGCTGGAACTATTGATTCCATTGCCAAAATTACAAAAGATATGCTCTACGAGTGCTATGAAACCTTTTATCATCCGAGTAATATGGTTCTATTTGTTGTTGGTCCGATTGACCCAGAAAAAATAATGGCGCAAATCAAATCTAATCAAGCCAAAAAAGATTATCAAGACCAGTCTGAAATCGAACGACATTTCGAAGACGAGCCAATTGAAGTAAACGAAAAGAAGAAAGTACTAGAAATGAACGTCCAATCTTCAAAGTGTATGGTTGGTGTGAAGGCCTTAAATCCTTCACGTAAAGGTGACGAATTACTTAAACAGGAATTATCGATGACCATTCTCTTGGATTGGCTATTTGGAAAAAGTTCTAAACATTATCAAGCATTATATGATGAAGGCTTAATAGATGATACGTTCTCATATGATTACACAGAAGAACAAGGTTTTGGTTTTGCAATTGTGGGAGGAGATACCTCTAATCCCGATGAATTATCAGCAAAATTACGTAATATTATGCTTTCAAGTAAAAAACAAGGTATCACATCTGAAGAATTGGACCGTGTTAAAAAGAAAAAGATTGGAGCATTTTTACGCTCTTTAAACTCACCTGATTATATTGCAAACCAGTTTACAAGATATGCATTTAATGATATGAATTTATTTGATGTTGTTCCTGTAATGGAAAGTCTAACTGTTGATGATATTATGAAAATTGGGAATGAAATCTTCGATGAAGTTAGAATGACAGAATGTCAGGTTATTCCTAAAAAGAAGTAAATGCTAAAGCATCCTTTTCCAAAAGGATGCTTTTTTAAGGGGAAATGAATATGAAAAAATATGCATTAATCACAGGTGCGAGTGGAGGAATTGGAAGTGCTATTGCAAAAGAAGTTGCCAGTCTAGGTTATTCGTTATATTTACATTACAACGAAAATGAAAAGGCAGTAAAGAGTTTAGCGGAAGAATTGGTGAGGAAAGGTGTAGAATCATATCTGGTAAAGGCTGATTTAAGTCAAAGAACCGGTGCTGAATCTGTGGTAACTCAATTACAGCATCCAATTGACACCATTGTTCATAATTCAGGGAAAAGTGTGTTTGGATTAATGACTGATTTTAATCAAAAAACGGTCGATCAAATGGTGCAGCTTCATGTAACTACACCTTATATGTTAACGCAAGCCCTACTTCCAACTATGATAACGAAGAAAAGTGGGAATATCATCGTTATTTCTTCAATTTGGGGAATAACGGGGGCATCTTGTGAGGTGCTTTATTCCATGGTAAAGGGTGGTCAACTCTCGTTTGTAAAAGCATTAGCGAAGGAAGTTGCGTTAAGTGGAGTACGAGTGAATGCGGTCGCACCTGGTGCGATTAATACGAACATGCTACAGGAGTTCACTGAAGAGGATATACAAGGTATAAGTGGAGAGATTCCAATGGGAAGAATAGGTGAACCAATTGAGGTAGCAAATACGGTTGGTTTTTTACTCTCCGGCAAGGCTTCTTATATCACTGGACAAGTTTTGTCCGTAAATGGTGGTTGGCATTGTTAGTTTGTGTATAAGTGTTCAAACACGACAAAAATTTTTAATGAATAATTTACCTTACAATCGACAAACTAACATTGTATTAACCTTATAAGGAGGGTCACTTATGTCAGTACTAGACAATTTTGAAGAGTGGAAAGATTTTTTAGGTGATCGCTTGCAGCATGCTAAATCTGAGGGAATGGATGAACAAGTTATCAGTAATATGGCTCAACAATTAGGTGATTACCTAGCTAACGAAGTAGAGCCTAAAAATGCTCAAGAAAAAGTATTACGGGACCTCTGGACCGTTGCTTCTGAAGAAGAGCAACAAGCGATTGCAAATGTAATGATTAAACTTGTCCAATAGGTTTCGTAGTAGGTTGAATGCAGAGAGGATTTTCCTCTCTTTTTTATTTAAGTAAAATTCCCTTAAATTTTTTATGCCCCTCTATAAAATATGGATTGATTAGTTTATAATAATATTGATGCAATATTTCATAGTTGGAATTTTTAACCACGGATTGTATGAGGGGCTGGGACACTTGGAGAAAAAAGAGTGGTATTTGGAATATGAAATAGCAAAAAATCGCCCAGGACTCCTAGGGGATATTTCTTCCTTGCTAGGAATGCTTTCGATAAATATTGTTACAATAAATGGTGTAGACGATCGCAGAAGGGGCATGCTCTTATTAAGTGATAGCAATGAACAAATTGAGAGACTTGAATCAATTTTACATACAATGGATACGATAAACGTTACAAAGCTTAGGGAACCGAAGCTTCGAGATAAGCTTGCTGTTAGACATGGACGATATATTCAACGCGATGCTGATGATAAAAAAACATTCCGTTTTACGCGTGATGAATTGGGCTTGCTTGTTGATTTCATGGCAGAGTTGATTAAGCAAGAGGGGCATAAGTTGATTGGAATTCGGGGTATGCCAAGGGTCGGTAAGACCGAATCAGTTGTTGCTGCTAGTGTTTGTGCACATAAAAAGTGGTTGTTTGTGTCATCGACATTATTGAAACAAACGATGCGAAATGAATTAATTCAGGATGAATATAATGCTGATAATCTTTTTATTATTGACGGCATTGTTTCAACTAGAAGGGCAACTGAAAGGCATCTACAGCTTGTTAGGGAAATTATGAGACTGCCCGCTGTTAAATTAGTCGAGCATCCGGATATATTTGTACGTCATACAGAGTATACATTGAATGATTTTGACTATATTATTGAACTTCGAAATAATCCTGAAGAGGAAATTACATATGATATAGAAGACCAACAGTTTTCTAGTTCTGATTTTTCCGGTTTTAATTTTTGAATTTATTATGAATTAATCCTTTACTGAAAATGAGAAAAATGCTAGTATTATGAACGCGAATAGACCAATAGGTATCCCGGAATTGGTAGGTGAAATAAATGACTGAATTAGGATCTCGGCTTAAAGAAGCTAGAGAGCAAAAAGATTTAAGCCTTGATGATTTACAGCAAATTACAAAAATCCAAAAAAGGTATTTGGTTGGGATTGAAGAAGGAAATTATAATGTTATGCCAGGTAAATTCTATGTCCGTGCATTTATTAAGCAATATGCTGAGGCTGTTGGACTTAACCCTGAAGAATTATTTGAAGAGTACAAGTCAGAAATCCCTGGTACATATAACGATGAAATTCCTGAACAAATATCAAGAGTCCAATCAAGAAGACAAATTTCTACCACAAATTCGAAAATTGTTGATAAAGTACCAATCATCATATTGGCTCTTTTTCTTCTTGGTGGCGCAATGACAATCTACTGGTTTGTTTCTAAAAAGGATGTTGCCGAAGAACCAGAAACACAACTAGAGAGTCAGGAAACGGAATATGAAGAATCAAATGAGCCGCCTCCTGTTAAAGATCAACAAAAAGAAGACTCTAAAGAAGAGGAACAGGTTGCAGGTGAAACAGATAATACCCCTTCAAAAGAAGAGGAATCTGTGGAAGAAACTCCTGCTCAAGAGCTTGTAGAGGTTGAAAAACAATCGAGTACTGCAACCTTTGAGTTGAAAAATGCAGATTCATTTAAGGTGAAAGTAACGGCGGCAGATGCTGGTCAATCATGGGTCACACTTCAAAATCGTCAAAACGAAAGATTTATCTATGAAACCATTGCGAATGGTGCAACAAAAGAAGTTGATTTAACAAATCAATCTGAAGTGATTTTAACTGTTGGAAGGTCGTCTGATCTTCAAGTCGAAATCAATGGAGAACCTTTTACGTATCCGTTTGATACAGGCCAAATTGTTCGTCAAATAATTACCATAAAGTATACTCCAGGAACTGAAGAATAACAAAAGTCATCATTATGATGGCTTTTTGTTTCGTATAGGTGGTATTATCACTATTATAAGAATTTAGTAAATGTTGGAGGTATAAGATTGTGAATTTACCAAATAAGATTACAGTAGCAAGAATTTGCTTAATTCCACTTTTTTTAATTGTTATGTTTGTTCCGTTTGGATGGGGTGATGTTGGAATTGGCTCAATGTCCATACCAGTTGCCCATTTAGTAGGAGCGATTATTTTTATTGTTGCTTCAAGTACTGATTGGATTGACGGTCACTTGGCAAGAAAGCATAACTTAGTAACGAACCTTGGAAAGTTTTTAGACCCTCTTGCAGATAAGTTACTTGTATCAGCTGCATTAGTTAGTTTAGTTCAGTTTGGACTAGCACCTGCCTGGATGGTTGTAATTATTATTAGTAGGGAATTTGCTGTAACTGGCTTACGTTTATTACTAGCCGAAGGCGGAGAGGTTTCAGCTGCAAAAATGCTCGGGAAAATAAAAATGTGGGCTCAAGTAGTAGCTGTTTCTGCATTATTATTACATAATTGGCCGTTTGAATTTCTTTCTATCCCATTTGACATGATTGCCCTATGGGTAGCAGTTATATTTACAATTGTGTCTGGTTGGGATTATTTTGCGAAAAACAAAGGTGTCTTTGCAAACTCTAAATAGGATGGAGTGGTATTTCTATGAATGCTGAAATAATTGCTGTAGGTTCTGAGCTTCTTTTAGGTCAAATCGCAAATACGAATGCGCAGTTTCTTTCCAAACAACTAGCTGAGCTTGGAATCAATGTGTATTACCATACAGTTGTTGGTGATAATCCAAACCGTTTAGAGGATGCAATAAAAATCTCTCAATCTCGTTCGGATTTAATCATTTTTACTGGTGGTTTGGGACCTACCAAGGATGATTTAACAAAAGAAACAATTGCAAGGGTATTAGGAAAACAGCTTATATTTGATGAAGCAGCCTTACGGAGTATTGAAGATTACTTTAAGAAAACAAATCGCCATATGACCGAGAATAATAAAAAACAAGCACTTGTACTTGAGGGTTCTGAAATCCTTCCAAATGACCATGGGATGGCTCCTGGAATGGGATTTAAAGTTGATAAGATTACATATATGCTCTTTCCTGGACCACCAAAAGAGCTGAATCCAATGTTCCTATCATATGGTGCACCATTCTTATTAAGATCACTTGGTGTTGTTGAACGAATTGAATCTAGGGTACTGCGTTTCTTCGGGATTGGCGAATCACAACTTGAAACAGAGATTGAAGATTTAATTGACAATCAAACAAACCCTACAATAGCCCCATTGGCTGGCGATGGTGAAGTTACACTACGACTTACTGCCAAACACAACTCGCTAGACGTTGCAAATCAACTGCTAGATCATACTGAGGCTGAAATAGTAAAAAGAGTAGGTAAGTTCTTATATGGGTATGACTCGACTTCCCTAGTAAATGAACTCATGAATAAGCTTAAAACTTCAAAGCATACAATTGCAAGTGCGGAAAGCTTAACGGGTGGCTTATTTGCTGAGGAGCTTACCAATCTAGCGGGTTCGTCAGCAGTAGTGAAGGGTGGAATAGTTTGCTATACAAACGAAGTAAAAGAACAGGTGCTGCATGTAAAGAAAGAAACCCTAGATACAGAAGGTGCTGTTAGTAGTTCTACAGCAGAACAACTTGCGGAGAACATAAAGAAACTTTTAAAATCTGATATAGGGATTAGTTTTACAGGTGTAGCAGGTCCAAGTGAGTCGGAAGGAAAGCCAGTAGGGACAGTATATATTGGGATTTCTTATTTAGATCAACCGACTAAGGTATTTCCGTTGCAATTAGCTGGTTCCCGTCAAGGAATTCGAACTAGAACGGTTAAATACGGTTTTTATTATTTACTGCAATTATTAAATGAACAGAGAAACTGATTTTTTGCTTTAACAAGACGATCCTGGTGGATTGTCTTTTTTTTATAGAATCAAATGGGGTAATATATAGAGAAAAAGATGAAGGAGAAAAGACGATGATACGAACTAATCAACATATCGTTCCACATTTATGGTATGACAAGGAGGCGAAAGAAGCAGCAGAGTTTTATGCTTCCATTTTTCCAGACTCAAGAATTACAAATATAATAACACTTCACGATACACCTTCAGGAGATGCCGATTTAGTTTCATTTGAGCTGTTGGGACAGAAGTTTATGGCAATAAGTGCTGGCCCTTTTTTTAAATTCAATCCATCGATATCATTCTTTGTCAATTTTGATCCTGCACAAGAAAAAGACGCAAGCGAGAAGCTGAATGAAGTGTGGATCAAATTATCTGAAGGTGGTAAGGTATTAATACCACTTGATAAGTATCCCTTCAGTGAGAAATATGGCTGGGTTCAAGATAAGTTTGGTTTGTCATGGCAGTTAATTCTCACCAATCCAGAAGGTGAGAAGCGGCCACCAATCGTGCCTTCGTTATTGTTTGTTGGAGATCAGTGTGGAAAAGCCGAGGAGGCAATTAATTATTATTTATCGGTATTTAAGAACTCAAAGCAGGGCCCAATCGTCCGCTATCCTCAGAATATGGAACCTAATCGAGAAGGAACAATCATGTTTTCTGATTTCATGCTTGAGAACCAGTGGTTTGCCGCAATGGACAGTGCTGAAGAACATAAATTCAATTTCAACGAAGCAATCTCGTTTATGGTTTATTGTGATACACAAGAAGAAATTGATTATTATTGGGAAAAGCTGTCTTCGGTTCCAGAATCCGAGCAATGTGGCTGGTTGAAAGATATGAATGGATTGTCATGGCAAATTGTACCTCGAGAAATGGATAAGATGATGAGCAGTGGTACACCTGAACAAATTGCACGTGTTAATATGGCAATTCTAAAAATGAAAAAACTAGATCTTGGAGAGATACAGAAAGTATACAAGGATTAATGTAAATACAACTAGTTACATATATTTGTTTAGAAGCGCTAGTTCATGTTTATTAGATTTACATCTCAGTTCAATTATTAGAAATCAAATGATATATCATTTACAATAATCATATTGTTTGAAAAGGAGGAATACATGATGTTAAATGACAAGCAGTTTAAATCTGAAGCATCCTCAACAGATGGAAAAGATGATAATGGGGCATTTAAAGAACTAGATGGCATAAAGAAATTAAAAAGCTTAGACTTTGACAATTCCTCAGGATTCGTTTGTGATATTAATACTGGAATTTGTGGTCCCGTAAATCAAAAGAAAGAGGGAAAAGAATGAAAATAACAATTTGGTCAGATTTTGTATGTCCTTTCTGTTTTATAGGGGAGTCACATTTAGATAAAGCATTAGAAAATTTTACACATGCAAAAGAAGTTGAAATAGAATATAAAAGTTTTTTACTTATGCCAGATGCGAAATATGTTCCTGGACAAAATTATGCTGAAACCTTTTCTAGTATGAAGGGAGTTCCATTAGAACAGGCTGAAGGAATGCTTAAACAAGTGACAGACATGGCCAAAAACTCTGGTATTGAGATCAACTACGATAAAGCTAAACTTACAAGCACATATGATGCACATCGCGTTTTTCAATATGCAAAGGAGCAAGGGAAAGGTAATGAATTTTTCAATCGTTTCTATGCGGCCCATTTTACAGAAGGTGAAGTCTTAAGCGACACAGATACAGTAGTTCGTTTGGCTGAAGAGGTAGGTCTTGATGGAGCGCAAGTACGTAAAGTCATGGAAAGTAAAGAACATACTGATCAGGTGACGAATGACATCTCTGAGGCACGTTCGGTTGGTGTACAAGGGGTTCCATTCTTTGTAATTGATAACAAGTATGCTGTTTCGGGTGCTCAACCAGTTGAAGTGTTTAATCAAGTTCTAGATAAGGTATGGGAGGAAGAGCATTCCAATAAATAGAATGATTAAGTTGTAATATTTATAAAAATGGCGTAAGTGTGCATATGCTTACGTCATCTTTATTATCGATTACCTATTTTTGAAGAGCTAAAATTCAAATTTGTTGGTTTCTATCTCTTTGAAAATATGATTTTTGACTATCAAAAATTGGATTAATGGGAAAAAACTATTAATAAAAATAAGCGAATAAATGTTCGACTTTTTGCTTGGCAAATCGAACAAAACATTGTATAGTAATAATAGTTTCACGAATAAAGGAGGAAATATAGTGAGTGATCGTCAAGCGGCCTTAGAAATGGCATTGAAGCAGATAGAGAAACAGTTTGGTAAGGGCTCAATCATGAAGCTTGGAGAACAAACTGATCGTAGAATTTCCACTATCTCAAGTGGTTCACTAGCAGTAGACGTAGCATTAGGTGTTGGAGGATATCCAAGAGGACGGATAATTGAAATATATGGACCAGAAAGCTCTGGTAAAACAACGGTAGCACTTCATGCGATTGCTGAGGTACAAAAAACTGGTGGACAAGCTGCGTTTATTGACGCGGAACATGCGCTTGATCCAGCATATGCACAAAAATTGGGTGTAAACATTGATGAACTATTATTATCGCAGCCTGACACTGGTGAACAAGCATTAGAAATAGCTGAAGCATTAGTACGTAGTGGTGCAGTCGATATTTTAGTAGTTGACTCTGTTGCTGCACTTGTTCCAAAAGCAGAAATCGAAGGTGAAATGGGAGATTCCCATATGGGTCTACAAGCCCGCTTAATGTCACAAGCATTACGTAAGCTTTCAGGTGCAATCAATAAATCAAATACAATTGCAATTTTCATTAACCAGGTCCGTGAAAAAATTGGAGTAATGTTCGGAAACCCAGAAACAACTCCAGGCGGTCGCGCGCTCAAATTCTATTCTTCTGTAAGACTAGAGGTTCGTCGTGCGGAACAATTAAAACAAGGCAATGAACTTGTTGGTAATAGAACCAAGGTGAAGATTGTTAAGAATAAAGTAGCCCCACCATTTAAAACAGCAGAAGTAGACATTATGTACGGAGAAGGAATTTCAATTGAGGGCGAAATCATTGATATCGGTTCGGAACTTGATATCGTCCAAAAGAGCGGCTCTTGGTATTCTTATAATGAAGAAAGAGTCGGTCAAGGGCGCGAAAATGCAAAACAATTCTTAAAAGAAAACCCAGATGTTCGTAATGAGATCCTTCAGCAAATTAGAAATCATTATGGACTTGACGGTGTTAAAGTAGCACCTGCTGATGAGGAACAAGAAGAGTTTGATTTACTAGACTAATCATCAAAGTTGAGGCACAGTTAATGTGTCTCTTCTTTATTTTCCCCATTAACTTACTTTTTTCAACACGATAGAAAAACCTCATTACTTACCAAAAAGCCTTTATAATCACATGGTTACTCAATAAAATTTCCATTTTCATGTAATACTATTTCTGACAGGCCTTGACAATAAAAATTCACAGATTTACAATTAAAATGTATATTTTACATTTTGTTAGAATTAAAACGTTAGAAGCAAAACTCGGTTTGAGCTTTTGCTATTCAGACCCGGAGTAGTCTGAGCTGCTTTCGGTCGTAACCTAAGAATCTGATTAGCTTAAAAAGCCTTTGTGCTGTATATTGTAAAATGTACATGCCGACATTTTGATCTAGCAAGAAAAAGTTTATAGCAAGAGGAGGTGAAGAAGATGGATCCCATTTCTATAATCATCTCCGCTTTGTTTGGCCTAATCGTCGGTGCGATTGTTGGCTTTTATGTTCGTAAGTCTATTGCCGAAACTAAAATTGCTGGTGCAAAAAGTGTTGCCGAACAAATTATTGAAGATGCAAATAGAGAAGCAGATTCTTTAAAGAAGGAAGCACTGTTAGAGGCAAAGGATGAAATTCACAAACTTCGTACAGAGGCAGAAAAGGAAATCCGTGATCGAAGAAACGAACTACAAAAACAAGAAAATCGTTTATTGCAGAAAGAAGAGAACCTTGATCGTAAGGATGAAACATTAGATAAACGCGAATCCATGCTAGAAAAGAAAGAGGATTCTCTCGCTCAAAGACAACAGCATATTGAAGAGATGGAAAGCAAAGTGGAAGAGATGGTACACAAGCAACAAGCCGAACTTGAGCGAATCTCTAGCTTAACACGTGAAGAAGCAAAGCAAATCATCCTTGAACGTATTGAAAACGAGCTTTCCCATGATATAGCTATGATGGTAAAAGAAGCAGAAAATCGTGCAAAGGAAGAATCTGATAAGAAAGCAAAAGAAGTACTTTCTCTTGCTATTCAAAGATGTGCCGCTGATCATGTCGCAGAAACTACAGTATCTGTAGTTAACTTGCCTAATGATGAGATGAAGGGACGTATTATTGGAAGAGAAGGACGAAATATACGTACACTTGAAACATTAACGGGTATTGACCTTATCATCGATGATACACCAGAGGCTGTTATTTTATCTGGCTTTGATCCAATTCGGCGTGAAACAGCTAGAATCGCACTTGAAAAACTTGTTCAAGACGGACGTATTCACCCAGCACGTATTGAAGAAATGGTAGACAAATCAAGACGTGAGGTAGACGAATACATTCGTGAAGTGGGTGAACAAACAACCTTCGAGGTTGGTGTTCATGGACTCCATCCGGATTTAATTAAGATTTTAGGTCGCTTGAAGTATCGTACAAGCTACGGCCAAAATGTCTTAAAACACTCAATGGAAGTATCGTTCTTAGCAGGCTTAATGGCTGCTGAGTTAGGTGAAGATGAAACATTGGCTCGACGTGCTGGACTACTGCATGATATTGGTAAAGCAATTGACCATGAAGTGGAAGGTAGTCACGTTGAAATCGGTGTAGAACTCGCCACGAAATATAAAGAGCATCCAGTTGTAATTAATAGTATTGCTTCCCACCATGGTGATACAGAACCAACATCAATTATAGCTGTATTGGTTGCAGCAGCCGATGCTTTATCTGCCGCAAGACCAGGTGCACGAAGTGAGACACTTGAAAATTATATCCGCCGTTTAGAAAAGCTAGAGGAAATTTCAGAGTCATATGAAGGCGTTGAAAAATCCTTTGCAATTCAAGCAGGACGTGAAGTTAGAATTATTGTAAAACCTGATGCGATCGATGACTTAAATGCACATCGATTAGCTCGCGACATCCGTAAACGAATCGAAGAAGAGTTGGATTATCCGGGTCATATCAAGGTTACTGTAATTCGTGAAACTAGAGCAGTTGAATACGCAAAATAAAAGTGGTCAATTTTTGACCACTTTTTTTGTTTTTTTACAGGTACTTGTTGAATTATTTCATAAATATCGACTCGGACGTTGAGATTTTTTTATTTTTGTGCTTCACTTTATAGTGAAAGGGGCTTTTACATGAAGATTTTATTTATTGGTGATGTCGTTGGCTCACCAGGAAGAGGTATGATTCGGGAATATCTTCCGAAACTTAAGGCAAAATTCCATCCAGCACTAACCATTATTAATGGGGAAAATGCAGCGTCTGGTAGGGGAATAACCAAGAAAATATATAATCAATTTTTAGAGAATGGTGCACAAGCCATAACATTAGGTAATCATACTTGGGACAACAAAGATATCTTTGAGTTTATTGATACAGCTAAAAACATGATACGACCTGCGAACTTTCCTGAAGGAACACCTGGTCAAGGTATCATGTATAGCAAGGTAAATGGACAAGAGGTTGCCATAATTAATTTGCAAGGGCGCACATTTCTTCCAGCTATTGATGATCCATTTAAAAAGTGCGATGAGTTGATTGAGGAAGCAAAGAAGCGAACCTCCGTTATTTTTGTAGATTTTCATGCGGAAGCAACAAGTGAAAAAATCGCTATGGGCTGGTATCTTGATGGACGAGTAACAGCAGTTGTTGGAACGCACACGCATGTTCAAACTGCTGATAACCGTGTATTGCCAAAAGGTACTGCATTTATCACTGACGTTGGAATGACAGGTCCTTACGATGGAATACTAGGGATGGATAAAGAAGCAGTGATTCACAAATTTAAAACGGCATTACCTGTTCGTTTCGAAGTCGTTGAAGGAAGAACTCAATTAAACGGAGTACTTATTGATGTAGATCCTAAAAGTGGGACTGCTAAGGGCATTCAACGAATTCTTATTAATGATGATCATCCATTTTTTGATTAAGTATTTCTGACCAAGGTATCAATGAGATATCTTGGTTTTTTCTTGATTTCACTAAGTTTTTGAATTTTTAGAAAAAGATTAGAAACAAGCAGGAATACTGGTAGTTTCTAGTGAATATAGTAGTTATGGGATCATTATTCGTTATTCAATTCAGACTCGGGTAATCTCTGGTTGAATAAAGCTAGCTTCTGGTAGGGTTTGCGATTATTTTAAAATTTACGAGAGTATTAAATCTAGATCGCAAATGTAACGGTGGTGATTCATTTGTATGGTTCTACCGGTCACTCAGGGAACATTGTAAAGAACAAGGAGGAAAGTAGAAATGGAAATATTAAAAGTTTCAGCAAAATCTAATCCTAACTCTGTAGCAGGGGCACTTGCGGGTGTTTTACGTGAGAGAGGAGCTGCAGAAATCCAAGCGATTGGTGCTGGTGCATTGAATCAGGCAGTGAAAGCAGTAGCGATAGCTAGAGGATTTGTGGCACCGAGTGGAGTGGACCTAATTTGTATTCCGGCGTTTACTGATATTCTAATTGATGGTGAAGAAAGAACTGCTATAAAATTAATCGTTGAACCACGATAATACTATGTACTTTTATATAAAGTGGTTAAGTAGTGGATAAGTGGCCTGTTTGTCGAATATGACAGACAGGTATTTTTGTGTAAAATAAAGGCAAAGGAGCTGATTTGTATGAAGATATTCGATGCCCATTCAGATGTTTTATATAAAATGTGGATGGACCCTACTATTGATTTTGCAAATTCAACAAAATTACATATTAACTACAACCAATTAAAAGCAGCTGGCAGCAAAGTGCAAAGTTTTGCGATATACATCCCAGAAGAAGTAAACCCCGAAAGTCGATTTGAAGTGGCATTAGAGATGGTAGGAATTTTTTATAATAAAGTAGTTAAGCCTTCTCCTTTATTAAAGGTAGTAAGGACAAGAAAAGATATTTTAGCTTTGAAAGAGGATGAAATTGGTGCTTTTTTAACGTTGGAAGGCTGCGATGCAATTGATCAAAGTATTGTAAAGTTACAAACATTATTGAGGCTGGGAGTGTCCTCTGTTGGCTTAACGTGGAATTATGCCAACTTTGTCGCAGATGGCGTTGGTGAACCACGTGGAGCAGGGTTATCAAGTTTTGGTATAGAAGTTGTAAAAGAACACAATAAGGCATCAATATGGACAGATGTATCACATCTATCGGTAAAAGGATTTTGGGATGTCATGGAAGTGGCAGATTACCCGATTGCATCACATTCAAATGCAATGACAATTTGTAATCACCGCCGTAATTTGCTAGACGAACAAATTCTAGCATTAATTAAAAAGAAAGGTATGATTGGAATAACGTTTGTCCCTCAATTTTTAAGCAATCGAGAAACAGCAACTATCGACGATGTAATCAAACATCTTGATTATATTTGTTCATTAGGCGGAGAAAATCATGTTGGATTTGGGTCTGATTTTGATGGAATAACAGATACAACTATTGGACTTGAAAACTTTTCAGGGTATGAAGGACTTGTAAACAAATTGTTGAAATATTACTCTGAAATCCAAGTGAATAAATTTTTGTATCAAAATTTTGTGGAGAATTTACCAGCATAAATTAATCATTTTATATTGGATTAATCTAAAATTAATTGAAAAATAAAAAAATATGCATTTTTCACCACAATTTGCTTGCTAAGGGTTGCTTTTTTTCGTTGATAGGTCTAGAATTGAAAGCGTTTAGTACATATCCAACAGTATAAAATTGGCTAGCAATTTAGACTTCAAAATTGGAATTTTTTACTATTTTGTCGTAAGAAATGGGCCATTTTCATTCAATAGAATATACATATTACAATTCAATACAACTCAGTTGGAAAGTGCTATGCTTATAAATTAATAAAAATCTTATATATAACGTATTCCAAAGGGGTGTAAGTCATGATCAATCAACTTTCGTGGAAAGTTGGCGGACAACAAGGGGAAGGAATCGAGAGTACGGGGGAAATCTTTTCCATCGCTCTGAATCGTTTAGGTTACTATTTATACGGTTATCGTCACTTTTCATCACGTATTAAAGGTGGACATACAAATAACAAAATTCGTGTAAGTACAACTCAAGTTCGTGCAATATCTGATGATCTTGATATTTTAGTAGCTTTTGACCAAGAAACAATTGATTTTAATTTTCATGAGTTACGCGATGGCGGGGTAGTATTGGCAGATGCTAAATTCAAACCAACCATTCCTGAAAATACGAAAGTTCATCTGTATTCTGTTCCTTTTACAGAAATTGCAACTGAACTTGGCACGTCCCTAATGAAAAACATGGTCGCAATTGGAGCTACTAGCTCATTATTAGATCTTGATTTAAATGTGTATCTAAATGTGGTAGATGAAATCTTTGGACGTAAGGGACAGCAAGTTGTTGAGAAGAATATGGAAGCAATCAAAGCCGGTGCAGAATTCCTTACTAATCTACTTAGTGAAGATGTAATAATGAAATTAGATAAAGCAGACGGAAAGCAACGTATGTTCATGATTGGAAATGACGCTATCGCTTTGGGTGCTCTAGCGGGTGGAGCAAGATTTATGCCTGCATATCCAATTACACCAGCCTCTGAAATCATGGAATACTTAATTAGCA
The DNA here is from genome assembly GCA_003640645.1 of Fredinandcohnia aciditolerans. Taxonomy (GTDB): domain Bacteria; phylum Bacillota; class Bacilli; order Bacillales; family Bacillaceae_L; genus Ferdinandcohnia; species Ferdinandcohnia aciditolerans. The sequence continues at coordinate 166,615 of QGHH01000005.1, forward strand.
AGTTACCTGAATTTGGTGGAACAGTTATCCAAACAGAAGATGAAATTGCTGCATGTACAATGGCAATTGGATCTAACTACGCGGGTGTTCGTGCATTTACTGCATCTGCAGGACCAGGATTATCGTTAATGATGGAATCAATCGGTTTATCAGGTATTACTGAAACTCCGCTTGTTATTATTGATACACAACGTGGAGGTCCTAGTACTGGTCTCCCAACAAAGCAAGAGCAATCAGACTTACTGGCAATGATCTATGGTACACATGGTGAAATACCTAAGATTGTTATGGCTCCAAGTACTGTTCAGGAAGCATTCTATGACATTATTGAAGCATTTAATCTTGCAGAAGAATATCAGTGCCCGGTAATTTTCCTAACAGATTTACAGCTTTCATTAGGGAAGCAAACGGTTGAACCTCTTGATTATTCAAAAATTGAAATCAGACGTGGCAATCTGCTTCTTGATGACGAATTACCAGAATTAGAGAATAAAGAATACTTTAAACGCTATGAAGTTACAGAAAGTGGTATTTCTCCACGTGTTGTACCTGGTGTAAAGAATGGAATCCACCATGTAACTGGTGTTGAACATAACGAACAAGGTAAGCCATCTGAGGCTGCAAGCAACCGTAAGGACCAAATGGAGAAACGACTTAAAAAGACTAAAAATATTCGTTTCAATACACCTGTTCATAAAAACGCTAAACATGAAGAGGCGGACCTATTAGTTGTAGGTTTTAACTCAACTCGTGGTGCGATTGAAGAAGCGATGACTCGTCTTGAAAATGATGGTATTAAAGTGAATCATGCTCAAGTTCGTTTAATCCATCCTTTCCCATCTGAAGAAATATTGCCGTTAATTCAATCAGCTAAGAAAGTATTAGTGGTTGAAAATAATGCTACTGGTCAGCTCGCAAACATTATGAAGATGAATGTAGGACATGCAGACAAGATTACTAACTTCTTAAAGTATGATGGTAATCCATTCCTACCTCATGAAGTTCACACAAAATGTAAGGAGTTGTTCTAATATGGCAACATTTAAAGACTTTCGGAATAATGTAAAACCTAACTGGTGTCCAGGATGTGGAGACTTCTCCGTACAGGCAGCGATTCAGCGTGCGGCTGCAAATGTTGGTCTTGAGCCTGAACAGCTAGCTGTGATTTCAGGGATAGGATGTTCTGGTCGTATTTCTGGATATATCAATGCTTATGGATTGCACGGAATTCATGGCCGTTCTTTACCGATCGCTCAAGGTGTAAAAATGGCTAACCGTGATTTAACAGTAATTGCATCTGGTGGTGACGGTGACGGATATGCAATCGGGATGAGCCACACAATCCATGCAATTCGTCGTAATATTGACATCACATATATTGTTATGGATAACCAAATCTATGGTTTAACAAAAGGTCAAACTTCTCCAAGAAGTGAAATGGGCTTTAAAACAAAGAGCACTCCAAAAGGCTCTATCGAGTCTGCACTTTCTGTCATGGAAATGGCATTAACAGCTGGTGCTACTTTTGTTGCACAAAGCTTCTCAACTGACCTTAAAGATTTAACCGCACTAATCGAGGCTGGAATCAAGCACAAAGGGTTCTCTTTAATCAATGTGTTTAGCCCATGTGTAACTTATAATAAAGTCAATACATATGACTGGTTTAAAGAAAACCTAACAAAACTTGGTGATGTTGAAGGATATGATCCATCAGACCGTTCAGTAGCTATGCAAACGTTGATGAAGCATAACAGTCTTGTTACTGGGCTCATCTATCAAAATACAGAAAAGCCTTCCTATCAAGAACTTGTTCACGGTTATGGTGAAGCGCCGCTTGTACATGCAGACTTGAATTTAGATGAAGAAAAGTTTAATAAACTAGTTGCAGAATTTATGTAATACAAATAAAACCCTACTAAGAACTATTCTCTTAGTAGGGTTTTTAATATAGTTTCAGTCAAAATCGACCTTATGACTACACGAGTCTTTCACAATTCTTTATATCTTTACTCGTTAATTGTTGAATGTTAAAATAGGCATGTGTGTCTGTTAGTAGAATTAATAACTTAAAACTGCTAAAATTGTACATTTTTCTACATTTATACGGTTTTATTGTATTAATACTTGTTAAACCTTATACTAGTAAAATGGAATTTTATTTTTTTGAAAATGTAGTTTTTAGATAAAGAAAGGAGATACAACATGAACGAAAAACAACGTCTTGAAAGTACTCAAGTAAAACCTGCGGACAAAAAATCCGAAAAGGATTACAGTAAGTATTTTCAATCCGTTTACCAACCACCTTCTTTAAAAGATGCGAAGAAACGTGGTAAAGAACAAGTCAATTACTTAAAAGAATTTTCGATTCCTGAGGACATGAAGAATGCAGGAAAAGGAAAACGCTTTTTAATCCGTACGTATGGTTGTCAAATGAATGAACATGATACGGAAATAATGGCTGGTATTTTTATGGAAATGGGCTATGAGCCAACTGAAAATACGAAGGATGCCGACATCATTTTACTAAATACATGTGCGATCCGTGAAAACGCTGAAAACAAAGTATTTGGTGAAATCGGTCATTTAAAACCTTTAAAACTTGAAAATCCTAATCTTTTAATTGGTGTTTGTGGATGTATGTCCCAAGAGGAATCAGTTGTGAATAAAATTCTTGAAAAACATCAATTCGTTGATATGATTTTCGGTACTCATAATATTCATCGCCTACCTTATATTGTTAAAGAAGCTATGTTTAGTAAAGAGATGGTTGTTGAGGTTTGGTCTAAGGAAGGGGACATCATTGAAAACCTTCCAAAAGTACGTAAAGGAAATATCAAGGGTTGGGTAAACATTATGTATGGATGTGACAAATTCTGTACGTACTGTATCGTTCCATATACTCGTGGTAAGGAACGTAGCCGCCGCCCAGAGGATATTATTGAAGAAGTACGTCACTTAGCTAGACAAGGCTATCAAGAGATTACCTTACTTGGCCAAAACGTAAATGCGTATGGTAAAGATTTTGAAGATATGAAATATGGTTTAGGAGACTTAATGGACGAGTTACGTAAGATTGATATCCCACGTATTCGTTTCACAACAAGTCATCCACGTGATTTCGATGATCATTTAATTTCAGTGCTCGCTAAAGGTGGAAATCTTATGGAGCACATTCATCTCCCAGTACAATCTGGAAGCTCACAAGTATTAAAATTAATGTCACGTAAATACACAAGAGAAACATATTTAGAGCTAGTTCGCAAAATGAAAGAACAAATTCCGAACGCTTCATTTACAACTGATATCATTGTTGGTTTCCCAAATGAAACGGATGAACAGTTCGAAGAGACACTTTCCTTATATAGAGAAGTAGAATTTGATTCAGCATATACCTTCATATATTCACCACGTGAGGGAACTCCAGCTGCCAAAATGGAAGATAATATTCCAATGGAAGTTAAAAAGGAAAGACTTCAACGTCTCAACGCACTTGTTAATGAGATTTCTGCAAAGAAAAACCTTGCCTACAAGGGTCAAACAGTAGAAGTTCTTGTTGAAGGTGAAAGTAAAAACAATCCAGAAGTACTTGCTGGATACACAAGTAAAAATAAATTGGTTAACTTCAAAGGTCCAAAATCTGCAATTGGTAAAATTGTCAAAGTAAAAATTATCCAAGCAAAGACATGGACACTAGATGGAGAAATGATCGAAGAAGCGGTAGAGGTGAACTAAAATGGCACAATTTACAAAAGAACAAATCGTAGAACGCGCAACAGAACTAGCAAAAATGATTGCAGAAACACAAGAGGTTGACTTTTTCAAGCGTGCAGAAGCACAAATAAACCAGAATAAAAAAGTTCAAGAAATTATTGATAGCATCAAAAGCTTACAAAAACAAGCAGTTAATTTTCAGCATTTTGGAAAATCTGAAGCATTAAAACAAGTTGAAGAAAAGATTGATAATCTTCAAGCAGAACTAGATAGCATTCCGGTTGTAGAAGAATTTAAGAATTCACAGATTGAAGTGAATGATCTTTTACAACTTGTGGCACATACCATTTCTAACAATGTAACTAATGAGATTATTACATCTACTGGTGGAGATTTGTTAGCGGGAGAAACTGGTTCAAAAGTGAATAACAATAAGGGCTGTGGCTGCCACTAATTAAAAAAGACAAAAGCTTAAGCTTTTGTCTTTTTTTTATTTGTGAAGCTTGTTTCCCATCAGGTTTTATTTTTTGCTTGTACGGCTTTGAAAAAAAGGTACATAAATGGGCGAACCCGCATACAATGAACTATACGGTACTCGTAAGGTTAAGTATAAAGAGAACGACAATGCATTTTTTTAGTATTTTCTTTGATTGGTTTATTCAACTTTTTTCGTGTACTCATTAGGAAACAACAAAGTAAATTGAAAAAAGTTTGTAAAAAGAAATCAGTCTTTAGCACACTAGTCAAATGTCCCGCATAGGATGAATTGAAGATTGATTGAGGAGGGTTTGTTCGAATGTCTGAATACAGAGAGATTATCACAAAAGCTGTTGTAGGTAAAGGACGTAAATTTTCACAGTCTACTTATACCATTTCTCCACCTCACCACCCATCAAGCATTTTGGGATGCTGGATTATTAACCACAAGTATGAAGCAAAGAAAGAAGGTAATAAAATAGTAGTATACGGAAAATTTGATGTCAACGTGTGGTATTCTTTTGGTAACAATACCAAAACAGAGGTTGTTACTGAAACACTTTCATACACAGACCACATCAAGCTAAAGTATAGAGACGAGAATTTCCTAGATGATGACTGTGACGTGATTGTTAATGTGCTTCAACAGCCAAACTGCTTAGAATGTACGATCTCACCTAACGGGAACAAAATTTTAGTTGAGGTTGAAAGAGAGCTAATGGCAGAAATTATTGGGGAAACTAAGGTTTGCGTACATGTGAATCCAGATGGATGCTATGATGATGATAAGGATTGGGATGTAGACGACGAAGAATTCGAGGATTTAAATCCTGACTTCTTAGTTGGCGATTTAGAGGAATAATTGGAAACTAGGAGGCATGACTTCCTAGTTTTTTTTCATTTAATGGGAGACAAGTCCTGCCCTTTCCTTTTTTAAGTTATGTTATAATATTGGAAGATAAAACTTTACTCATTCGGGCGGCCGACTAAGTAAAGTCAAAGCCTCCGGCGGATGCCACGATTTTTCAAAGGTGACTTTTCGAGCAAGCTCGAAAAAGGTCGTGCGCAAAGAGGCCGAGGCGCATTTGATTGTTGTTGGGGGATTTTTAAATGGCAGAGTATACGCCGATGATAAAGCAGTATTTAACGATTAAGGCAGATTATCAAGATGCCTTTTTATTTTTTAGACTAGGTGATTTTTACGAAATGTTTTTTGATGATGCAGTAAATGCATCACAAATTTTAGAAATAACGTTAACGGCTAGAGATGGTGGTGTTGAAGAAAAAATCCCGATGTGCGGGGTCCCTTATCACTCAGCTGCAGGATATATTGAACAATTAGTGAATCAAGGATATAAAGTTGCGATCTGTGAGCAAACAGAAGACCCAAAACAGGCAAAAGGTGTCGTAAAACGTGAAGTTATACAATTAATTACACCTGGAACTGTAATGGAAGGTAAAAACTTACTAGATAAAGAAAATAATTTTCTAGCAACTGTTTCAAACTTTTCCGATAATTCTTTCGGATTTGCATTAACTGACTTAACAACAGGTGAAAACCGCGTCTCATTATTGTCTTCCCAGTTTGAAGAAGTTATCGGAGAAATTTATGCAAATGGTGTAAAAGAGGTTGTTGTTTCAACCGATTTTGACGATCAGTATAAAAAAGCAATGATTGAACGTTGCCAGGTAACGATTTCGTATGAAGATAATTGCACAATTGCTGAACATTTTCAACAGCTTACCGAGGGGCTTGAGGATGAGAAATTGATTCTTACTTTTGGAAGATTATTAAATTATTTAATAAAAACGCAAAAGCGCTCACTTGATCACCTTCAACAGGTTCGTATTTTTTATATTAATCAATTCATGAAAATTGATCTTTATTCAAAACGTAATCTTGAGCTTACTGAAACGATTCGTAATAAAGGGAAAAAGGGTTCATTACTTTGGCTTCTGGACCAAACAGTTACTGCAATGGGAGGGCGTCTGTTAAAACACTGGATCGACAGACCGTTATTAAATAAAAATGAAATTGAAGCCCGGCTTAACATGGTTCAAACCTTTATTGATCACTATTTTGAAAGATTAGAATTAAGGGATTTATTGAAGGAAGTATATGACCTTGAACGACTGGCTGGACGTGTAGCTTTCGGAAATGTAAATGCAAGAGACCTATTACAACTCAAAAAGTCACTTGAGCAGGTTCCGGGAATTTATCAACTTGTCACACAGTTACAGCACCCATATGCGGACAATCTCAGTAAACAAATGGACCTTTGCGAATCATTAACCGACCTTCTTAAACGTTCCATTAAGGAGTCACCTCCTTTGTCTATCAAAGAAGGAGATATTATTAAAGATGGTTACAATGCCACCCTTGACCAATATCGTGATGCAAGCCGAAATGGTAAAACATGGATTGCATCATTAGAAAAACAGGAACGAGAGAAAACGGGAATAAAGTCTTTAAAAATTGGATATAACCGTGTCTTTGGATATTATATCGAAGTGACAAAGTCCAATTTACAGTATTTACCAGATGGTTTGTATGAAAGAAAACAAACTCTAACTAATGCAGAACGTTTTATCACCCCTGAGCTTAAAGAAAAAGAAACATTAATTCTTGAAGCAGAGGAAAAGATTGTCCAATTAGAATATGATCTTTTTCTTGATATTCGCGAACAAGTTAAGAGCTATATTCCAAGACTTCAGACATTAGCAAAGGTCATTAGTGAGCTTGATGTGCTGCAGTGCTTTGCAACGATAAGTGAAGAACGCCATTATTGTATGCCTCATTTTTCTGAGGACAAGCTCTTTATTAAAGATGGACGTCATCCGGTTGTTGAGAAAGTGATGCAGGCACAGGAATATGTTCCAAATGATTGTGTGATGGAGCAAGGACGGTCATTGCTTCTTATTACAGGACCAAATATGTCTGGTAAGAGTACGTATATGAGACAGGTTGCACTGACATCAATTTTGGCACAAATTGGTTGTTTTGTTCCAGCAAGTGAAGCTGTTCTACCAATATATGATCAAGTATTCACTCGTATAGGTGCCGCAGATGACTTAATCTCTGGACAAAGTACCTTCATGGTGGAAATGCTTGAAGCAAAAAATGCCATTGTCAACGCAACATCGAAAAGCTTATTATTATTTGATGAAATTGGACGTGGAACATCTACTTATGACGGAATGGCTCTTGCACAAGCTATTATTGAATATATTCACCAAAATATCGGAGCACACACATTGTTCTCTACTCATTATCATGAGCTAACCGATTTAGAAACAGGTCTGGAAAACTTAGTGAATGTTCATGTGAGTGCGATAGAGGAAAATGATAATGTCGTCTTCCTTCACAAAATTAAAGAAGGCGCAGCAGATAAAAGCTATGGTATTCATGTAGCAAAACTTGCTGAGCTTCCTGAGAACTTAATTGAACGTGCAAAAGAAATATTAAATCATCTTGAGCAAGGTGAAAAAGAAATTGCTGTAACGAAAGAAGAATCGATTGACCATACAGACAATCTACAGCTTTCATTTTTTGGGGAAACGAAGTCTTCCTACCAAAAAGAAGAAAAGCATGTGTCTTCTAAGGAAAAGGATATCTTGAAATCCATCAAAGATATGGATATTTTAGGACTAACACCTTTAGAGGCCATCAATAAGTTATATGAAATTCAAAAACAATTAAAAGGATAAAAACGAAGGTTCAATAAATTTTTGATTTTCTTAAAAGAGAATGAGGTGAAGGCATGGGGAAAATCGTTCAACTAGATGACCTTCTTTCAAATAAAATAGCAGCAGGGGAAGTAGTGGAGAGGCCAGCTTCAGTTGTAAAGGAATTAGTGGAGAATGCCATTGACGCAAACAGTACTGTTATCGAAATTGAAATAGAAGAAGCGGGCCTTTCCAAAATTCGAATAATTGACAATGGTGATGGCATGGATAGTGAAGATTGTGTGAATGCCTTTCATCGCCATGCAACAAGTAAAATAAAGGACGAAAATGATTTATTTCGAATCCGGACATTAGGGTTTAGAGGTGAGGCATTACCTAGTATTGCCTCTGTTTCTGAACTAGAAATGAAGACCAGTACGGGAGATAATTCAGGTACTCATATTCTCATAAAAGGTGGACAGATTGCGGAGAAAAAGGCAACAAATAGTCGTAAAGGGACTGACATTACAGTTTCTAATCTTTTCTTTAATACTCCAGCTCGCTTAAAATATTTAAAAACCGTTCACACAGAGCTTGGCAATATTACCGATGCTGTCAATCGGATTGCCCTTGCTCACCCGGAAGTTTCCTTTCGGTTATTGCATAATGGAAAACGCCTTTTATATACAAGTGGGAATGGGGATGTTAGACAGGTACTTGCTGCGATCTATGGTTTAGGAATTGCAAAGCAAATGGTCCCTATTCATTTGCAATCATTAGACTTTAGTGTAGAAGGCTATATATCTATGCCTGAAGTTACAAGGGCATCAAGAAACTATATATCAACCATTATTAATGGTAGATATATAAGAAATTTTCCACTAGTTAAAGCTATTCAGCAAGGCTACCATACCTTATTACCGATTGGAAGATTTCCAATTGTCTTGCTCGATATTAAGATGGACCCATTGTTAGTTGATGTGAATGTCCATCCAGCAAAACTAGAGGTTAGGATAAGTAAAGAACAAGAACTTAATCAATTAATTGATCAAGGAATTAAGGATGTTTTTAAACATAAACAACTAATCCCGGATGCCATAAATCCAAAGAGGAAGGAAGTTCAAAAATCGGAGCAGCAAGAATTTGTATTTCAGCATTCCATAAAAACTGAACCACGAGAAAAACAACCCTTTGTCCCTAAATTTGTTGAGACAATTCAACAGGCTTCGAGGAAAGAAGAACTTAATATTGAAACACCAACTCAGGTTATTACATCTAGATATGAAGAAAAACCATATGATATGGAAAAACTAGTAATTGAAGAAAATGATTACACAACTACCAGTAACTTGGATGAGATTGAAGAAACAGATTTTGAAAGTACTGAAATACACATAAACAAAGATGAACGTGTACCAGTTATGTATCCCATCGGTCAAATGCACGGAACATATATCCTTGCTCAAAATGAGAAAGGTTTATATATTATCGATCAACATGCAGCTCAGGAGCGAATTAAATATGAATATTTCAGAGAAAAAGTAGGAGAAAATATTTCTGATCTTCAGGAACTTCTTCTTCCGATTACATTGGAATATTCAACTGACGAATGCATCAACATAAATGCTCATAAGCAAGATTTAGAACAGGTTGGAATTTACTTGGAACCATTCGGTCATAACAGTTACATTGTACGTTCACATCCCCAATGGTTTCCAAAAGGTGATGAAAAAGAAGTCATTGAGGAAATTATCGAGCAAGTGCTTAATGATAAGAAAATAGATATTAAGAAATTGAGAGAGGCAGCAGCGATTATGATGAGCTGTAAAGCTTCTATAAAAGCGAACCACCATTTACGTAACGATGAAATATTTGCATTACTTGAAACGCTCCGTAAAACAAGTGATCCATTTACATGCCCACACGGTCGACCAATCATCATACACCATTCGACCTATGAAATGGAAAAGATGTTCAAACGAGTCATGTAAATATACGATATAAAAAGTGCGGAAAACTCGCTAAATAGGCGAGTTTTCCCTATATAAGACAAAAGTAGTAGGAAACTATGATAAGGTTCAAGAAAATTGTTATTTTCTAAGTCAATTTGGTTATAATAATTTAGTATTCGTCTTATTATCTATGTTACGATAATAGTATGAATTGAGGTAAAGGTAGTGATTGATTGGAAGAATTGAAAAAAGAAAAACTTGTCGTTCTAATTGGTCCAACCGCAGTTGGAAAGACGAAACTAAGCATAGAACTTGCCAAAAAGCTTAATGCCGAAATAATAAGTGGAGATTCCATGCAAATTTATAAAGGGATGGATATCGGTACTGCCAAAATCACTAAAGATGAAATGGAAGGGATACCCCACTATCTCATTGACATTAAGGAACCACATGAAAGTTTTTCGGTAGCGGAGTTTCAAGAGGTTGTAAGAAAGTTAATAACGGAAATACATAATCGTGGTAAATTACCGATGATTGTTGGGGGTACAGGGCTGTATATTCAATCTGTATTATATGATTATCAATTTACAGATGATGCTTCAAACCCTAATTATCGGAATATACTTGAACAAAAAGTTGCTGAAAGGGGAGTTGAACCTCTTTATCAGGAACTAAAAAAAATAGACCCGGAGAGTGCAGAACGAATTCACCCCAACAATGTAAGAAGAGTCATTCGAGCCTTAGAGATTTACAAAACAACTGGGAAAACGATGACCGAATATTTGGAGGGACAGAAGCATGAACTTATCTATGATGTTGCCCTAATTGGATTAACAATGGAACGAGAGAAATTGTATGATCGCATTAACCATAGGGTTGACTTGATGATAGAGTCAGGGCTGCTTGAAGAGGTAACAAATTTCCATTCTCAAGGTTTAAGAGATTGTCAATCCATCCAAGCAATTGGCTATAAAGAACTTTATAGTTATTTAGATGGGGCATCATCGCTAGATGAAGCAATCCAACAATTAAAACAAAATACACGCAGATATGCAAAGCGACAATTGACCTGGTTTCGAAATAAAATGGATGTGAAATGGTTTGATATGTCAGCAAATAATGAGTTTGAAGAAAAATTTAATGAAATTTATAAATATATAGCAGGAAAGCTAGGAATTTAAGAGAATAGATAATAATAAGATGTATTCGATTGTCCAAAATTGGGCAATGACAGTTTCGGCATTTTGTGCCGAAGATTCTAGAGGAGGACATTTCATGAAACAAGCAATCAATATCCAAGACCAAATTTTAAACACACTACGTAAGGATGGGACATTTGTAACTGTATTCTTATTAAATGGATACCAATTACGAGGATTAGTGAAAGGCTTTGATAACTTTACAGTTCTATTAGAAACTGAAGGAAAGCAGCAGCTTATTTATAAGCACGCAATCTCTACTTTCGCTCCACAAAAAAACATTAAACTTGAGCTTGAATAATATCCGAAAAAACAACCTTACTTGTAAAAGTAAGGTTGTTTTTTTCATCTTGTCTAATTTTTCTTCAAGATTTGTAAATTGGCTCATATACATATAGTGTTATGGAATATTTTCCGGGAAAGCGCAATCTTTGACAAAAAGCAAGAGTCTTTTGTAATAAAAGTGAGAAAATTGTAGAAATAAAAGGGAAATTTAGTTTGCGATCTAGGTCTAGCTCCAGGCGCCATCGGCTCGAGTCATAAGCCAATCGCTTCTGAAGGTAAAAAGCACCTTCTGTCAGCGCTCGTCTTATGCTTGTCACCGATAGGCGGGCGCCTTGCGCTTTTCTATATTTCCTTGGGCTTTTGTCACGAATTTAACCCAACAACGTATAATGTACTGAAATGAGAGGTGAGAGCTCTTGGATCAACAACCCATTACAATGAAGAACAATGGACAAATAAATGTCGTTTTAAATGGAGAGAAAAAGAAATTAAAAGTACTGCACTCTACATCTAGAGAAGCCATTTCAACGAAAATCCAAACAAAACATACAGCTCTAAAGGAAATAGAGGAAGAAATGAGCGCTCTTGTAGGTATGGATGAAATGAAGAAAATGGTAAAGGAAATCTATGCTTGGATTTATATTAATAAAAAGCGAGAAGAACAGGGTTTAAAGGCAGGAAAACAAGCCTTACACATGATGTTTAAAGGAAACCCTGGAACAGGTAAGACGACTGTTGCTCGATTATTAGGAAAATTATTTTTGCAAATGAATGTCCTATCAAAAGGGCATCTCATTGAAGCAGAAAGAGCTGACCTGGTCGGGGAATATATCGGTCATACCGCACAAAAGACACGGGATTTAATTAAAAAGGCTATTGGTGGCATATTATTCATTGATGAGGCGTATTCTCTAGCTAGAGGTGGAGAAAAGGACTTCGGAAAAGAAGCTATAGATACGTTAGTTAAACATATGGAAGATAAGCAGCACGAATTTGTTTTGATTTTAGCGGGATACTCAAAAGAAATGGACCATTTCTTATCTTTAAATCCAGGATTATATTCTCGTTTTCCACTTGTAATTGATTTTCCGGATTATACCGTTGAACAGTTAATGGAAATTTCAGCAAAAATGATGGTGGAACGTGAATATGAATTCAGTCCAGAGGCAGAAAGAAAATTACGTGAGCATTTACTTGCTGTTAAAATGGATTCTTACCCTGGAAAATTTAGTAATGGGCGTTATGTTCGGAATATCATTGAAAAATCAATTCGAAGTCAAGCAATGAGATTATTAATCGACGATACTTACAGTAAACAGGACCTTCAGACAATTAGAACACAGGACTTGATTTTCAAAGAATAAACGTGCCGCCTATTATTAGGCGGTTTATTTTAATTTCAAAATTGGTATAGTTTCATTATATTTGATATGATAACGTAAGAAAAACACCTTCCATGAAAGTAGGTAAATTGATTGGTAAACGAACAAAAGAAAGATATGGAAAAAGCGATACTTGTAGGCTGTCATATTCAAAATGAAGACGAAAGTCGGTTTGAATACTCGCTCGAAGAATTACAATCACTAACAAAAACAGCCAAGGGCCAAGTGGTAATGACTGTTACGCAAAAGCGTGCAAAAGTCCATCCTGCTACATACATAGGAAAAGGAAAAGTGGAAGAGTTAGTGCATCTTGAAGAAGAACTAGAGCCAGATGTAATCATTTTTAATGATGAGTTATCCCCAAGCCAAGTAAGGAATCTATCTGCTAGTCTTCAAGCTAGGGTGATTGATCGTACCCAGCTAATTCTTGACATCTTTGCTTCTAGAGCAAACTCAAAAGAAGGAAAATTACAGGTAGAATTAGCACAGCTCCAATATCTATTACCCCGATTAACAGGTAAGGGGATTGAATTATCAAGACTTGGAGGTGGAATTGGGACGAGAGGTCCAGGGGAAACAAAACTGGAGACTGATAGAAGACATATCCATAAGCGGATTGATGATATCAGAAATCAATTATCAGTTATTGTACAGCACAGGGAGCGCTATCGCGAACGTAGAAAGAAAAATAATACATATCAAATTGCTTTGGTAGGTTATACAAATGCGGGGAAATCGACATTATTTAACAGACTGACTGAGGCAGATTCATTTGAAGAAAATTTATTATTTGCGACACTTGACCCAATGACTCGTAAAATGATTCTTCCTTGTGGATTAACTACACTATTAACGGATACAGTAGGATTTATTCAAGATTTGCCTACTTCACTAGTAGCTGCGTTTCGCTCTACTTTAGAAGAGGTAAAAGAAGCAGATTTAATTGTTCATGTGGTTGATTCTTCAAATTCTGATTATTTTAATCATGAAAAAACAGTATTGAAGCTTTTGGATGAACTAGGTGTTGAATCAATTCCGATTCTGACTCTTTATAATAAAAAAGATAAAGTTCACCCTGATTTTGTTCCTTCGTCAACATCTAAATCCATTTTAGTCAGTGCATTTGATGAAAATGATTTAGTGGTAATTAAGACAAGGGTAGAGGATTCAATGATTGAGGAGATGAAAGAATACCAGGTATCTCTACCTAGCTCGGAAGGTAGACTATTAGCACATTTAAAACAAGAAACGATTTTGAAAGAACTGCGTTACAATGAGGAAGCGGAAAAATACGATTGCACTGGTTTTATTTTTCCTAGTCACTCATTAAATGGACAACTAGACGATTTTCAATCATAAAGGGGAAAACATCATGTTTACAGAATTAGATTATGGTAAACTAATTTCGGAATTAGTTGAAGAAACCGAACAAGAAATTAAAGAGGTACATACAAAGATTGATAAAAATATTGATTACAATCAATATCAAGTATTAAAAAGCTTCCAAGATAATCGAGTAAGTGATTCTCACTTCATTCCCTCAACAGGCTATGGCTATGATGATATTGGAAGAGATACATTGGAAGCGGTGTACGCCCATATTTTCGGGGCTGAAGCAGCGCTTGTACGTCCACAAATTATTTCAGGGACTCATGCCATTTCGATTGCATTGTTTGGTGTGTTGCGACCGAATGATGAATTGCTATATATTACAGGAAATCCATATGATACTTTAGAAGAGATTGTAGGCATTAGAGGTACAGGAAATGGATCTTTAAAGGAGTTTCATATTGGTTATAATACAGTCGATCTAACACCTGAAGGAAGACCTGACTTTGAAGCAATTAAAAATGCTATTCATGAAAATACAAAAATGATTGGAATTCAGCGTTCAAAAGGATATGCAACAAGACCTTCCTTCACGATTACAGAAATAAAAGAAATGATCCAGTTCGTCAAAGAAATCAAGCCTGATGTTGTTGTTTTTGTTGATAATTGTTATGGTGAATTCGTTGAATTACAAGAACCATGTCATGTTGGAGCTGATTTAATTGCCGGTTCGCTTATTAAAAATCCAGGAGGCGGACTTGCAAAAACTGGCGGATATTTAGTGGGAAAAAAAGATCTTGTTGATGCATGTTCATATCGAATGACATCCCCTGGCATTGGAGCAGAGGCAGGGGCATCACTTTATTCTCTGCAGGAAATGTATCAGGGATTATTCCTTGCACCACATATTGTGGGACAAGCGTTAAAAGGAGCCGTATTTACAGCTGCGATTTTAGAAAAAATCGGTCTGAAAACAGAGCCAAGCTGGAATAGTGAAAGAACAGATTTAATTCAATCTGTTCAATTTGATAACAAAGATATGATGGTTTCCTTCTGTCAAGCAATCCAATATGCTTCTCCTATAAACTCACACGTAACGCCATATCCAAGTTATATGCCGGGGTATGAGGATGACGTGATCATGGCAGCAGGAACGTTTATTCAAGGTGCTAGCATTGAATTAACAGCGGATGGTCCAACACGTCCTCCATATGTTGCATATGTACAAGGTGGACTTACATATTCTCATGTGAAAATTGCCATTTGTCTTGCGCTTAACCAACTGCTTACCAAACAACTAATTTCAATAAAAAATGAGGATTAAACTCCTCTTTTTTTATATGAATTTTCATGTTATGTTTTCTAACATTAGGTTGACAGATAATCTAACATCATATAATATTAACTTATTCATTGCGAAAAGGAGGATCCCATATGAGTGATGAAATTCGACGTTCCATGCCACTCTTTCCGATTGGAATTGTCATGCAATTAACTGAATTATCTGCAAGGCAAATTCGCTATTATGAGGAAAATGGTTTGATTTCTCCAGCAAGAACTGAAACAAATCGAAGACTATACTCATTTAATGACGTTGATCGATTACTTGAAATAAAAAGCTTGATCGAACAAAAGGTCAATTTGGCAGGAATTAAACAAATATTCGCAGTCCGTAATTCAGGACAAGTTGCGGAAGAAAAACCTGTTGAGCCTGTGAAACAGGAAATATCTAATTCTGAGCTGAGAAAACTTTTAAGAAATGAATTATTGCAAGCCGGAAGATTTAAAAAGCAGTCAGGTCCGCATCATAATGATATGTCGAGATTTTTTCATTAATAGCTTATTGATTACAAAACTATACTTACAACTAGGTTTGGGGAGGAAACACAATGTCCAAATATACGAAAGATGATATTTTTCGTTTAGCAAAAGAAGAGAATGTAAAATTTATTCGTTTACAATTTACAGATATTCTTGGAACAATTAAAAACGTTGAAATTCCCGTAAGTCAATTAGAAAAAGCATTGAGCAATAAAATGATGTTTGATGGCTCTTCAATCGAAGGCTTTGTTCGTATCGAAGAATCAGATATGTACCTATATCCAGATTTAAATACATGGGTAGTTTTCCCGTGGACTGCAGAAAAAGGGAAGGTTGCTCGTTTAATTTGTGATATTCATAATGCAGATGGTACTCCATTCGAAGGGGACCCTCGTAACAACTTAAAGAGAGTCTTGAAAGAAATGGAAGAACTAGGTTTTACGAATTTCAATCTTGGCCCTGAACCTGAATTTTTCTTATTTAAGTTAAATGAAAAAGGTGAACCAACACTTGAACTTAACGATAATGGTGGTTACTTTGACTTAGCGCCAACAGACCTTGGTGAAAACTGCCGCCGTGATATCGTATTAGAGCTTGAGGAAATGGGATTTGAAATTGAGGCTTCTCACCATGAGGTTGCACCTGGACAACACGAAATTGATTTTAAATACGAGGATGCTTTAACAGCGTGTGATGAAATTCAGACCTTTAAGCTTGTTGTAAAAACAATTGCTCGTAAACATGGTTTACATGCAACCTTTATGCCAAAACCATTGTTTGGAGTAGCGGGTTCAGGAATGCACTGTAACCTATCCTTATTCAAAGGTGCGGAAAATGCATTCTTTGATCCAAATGCGGATCTACAATTAAGTGAGGATGCCAGACATTTTATTGCGGGTATTTTAAAGCATGCGCCTAATTTTACAGCTGTTACAAATCCAACTGTAAACTCATATAAACGACTAGTACCTGGTTATGAAGCACCTTGTTATGTGGCTTGGTCTGCTCAAAATAGAAGTCCACTTGTTCGAATCCCGGCTTCACGTGGTTTAAGCACACGTGTCGAGGTGCGTTCAGTTGACCCAGCAGCAAACCCTTATATGGCAATGGCTGTATTATTAGCTGCAGGATTAGATGGTATCAAAAACAAATTGACACCACCAGCACCTGTTGACAGAAATATCTATGTGATGAATAAAGAAGAGCGTAATGAAGCGGGCATTGTGGATTTACCACCAACTTTATCTCTTGCATTGGATATGCTTAAGCAGGATGAAGTGTTAATCAAAGCATTAGGCGGACATCTGTTCGAACACTTTATTGAAGCAAAAGAGATCGAATGGGATATGTTCCGTACCCAGGTTCATCCATGGGAGAGAGAGCAATACATGACTATGTATTAATAAATGAATCCTTAACACATCCACGTGTTAAGGGTTTTTTTGCTAATAAAAAGGGAACATTTCATTTAGAAATGTTCCTTTTTGAGATTAATGAATTGTACGGTATACGCCAATAACTTTTCCTAATATGACTACGTTTTTAAGGATGATCGGTTCGAGCATTGAGTTCTCAGGTTGCAAGCGGATATGGTCTTTTTCTTTAAAGAAACGTTTTACAGTCGCTTCATCTTCCTCTGTCATTGCAACAACAATATCCCCATTGTTCGCTGAATGCTGTTGTCTGACAATCACATAGTCTCCGTCAAGAATCCCCGCTTCGATCATACTATCCCCCATTATCTCAAGCATAAAAATTTGGTCATCATGGGCAGCAAAACGATCAGGTAATGGGAAGTACTCTTCAATATTTTCCACAGCTGTAATTGGTTGTCCTGCAGTAACTTTACCTATGACTGGGACATTCACAACGTTTGCAGTTGGAATTGTTTCATTTTCGTCAACCTGTAAAATTTCAATCGCGCGAGGTTTAGTAGGGTCTCTTCGAATCAAGCCTTTGCTTTCAAGTCTGGACAAATGTCCGTGTACTGTTGAACTTGATGCTAAACCAACAGCCTCCCCAATTTCCCTTACGGAAGGTGGGTAGCCCTTTTCTTTAACTTCTTGTTTTATGTAATTCAATATATCCTGCTGTCTTTTAGAAAGCTTCGTTGTCATCTTCGCTCATCCCCTTGCACTAATATTATATATGTATTTAAATCCTCTCTTCGATCTCACGGTTCAGGTGACCTAGTAATTTCGACAAATACCGAATTTCTTAAGTTGAGTATAGCATGTTTTACTAGATTATACAAACATAAGTTCGAATTTTTGTTGACACAAAACAAACGTTCGGTCTATAATGAAAATATAAAATACGAACAAACATTCTATAGGAGTGAAATAAAGATGTTAAGGAAATTACAAGGCGGATTTATCTATTATGTACTATTTGTTTTATTAAGTATGGGAATGGTTATTATTAGTGCAAGCTAAATGCGTAATGTGGATGACTTGTAAAATATCTTTTCATCTAGTACTATGAACTATGATTTAGAAAAGAATAAGCAAGGAGTAAAAATTATGCTTTCAAAAGATAAAATCGATCGGATCAATGCTCTTGCAAAAAAAGCGAAGACAGTTGGTCTTACGGATAAAGAAAAAGAAGAACAGCAAGAGCTTAGACAAGAGTATCTACGTGTTTTTAGAAGTTCAATGACTAATACATTACATTCTGTAAAAGTTGTTGATCCTGAGGGTAATGATGTAACCCCAGAAAAACTGAAAAATAGTAAGCGGAAAAGATTGCATTAATAAAGAATACATAGATTTCTATGTATTCTTTTTTTTTGTGCATACTATCAATGAAAGAACTGCTATGTTTTATGTTAGTTCGTTAGAAACTCTTGAAAGGATGTTTATTTTTATGACACAATCACTAACAGACTTGTCGATAGCGTCAATTCGAACACTTTCGATTGATGCTGTTGAAAAGGCAAATTCAGGACACCCAGGTATGCCGATGGGAGCAGCACCCATGACATATACTTTATGGACTCGACATATGAAACATAATCCGAAAAACCCACATTGGTTCAACCGTGATCGATTTGTTTTATCTGCGGGACACGGCTCTGCATTATTGTACAGTATGTTACACCTATCAGGTTACGACTTAACAATTGATGACTTAAAGCAGTTTCGTCAATGGGGCAGTAAGACCCCAGGGCATCCTGAGTATGGCCATACTGCAGGTGTCGATGCAACAACTGGCCCACTCGGTCAAGGTATTGCTATGGCTGTTGGAATGGCGATGGCAGAACGCCATTTAGCGGGTGTCTATAATAATGACTCAATTGAAATTGTTAACCATTATACATATGCCATTTGTGGTGATGGTGACCTGATGGAAGGTGTATCAGGTGAAGCTTCATCATTAGCAGGACATTTAAAATTAGGTCGACTAATTGTTTTGTATGATTCTAATGATATTTCACTTGATGGTGATCTTAATCAAGCTTTTTCAGAATCAATCGAACAAAGGTATAAGTCCTATGGCTGGCAATATCTACGTGTTGAGGATGGGAATGACGTAGAAGCGATTGATAAAGCGATTGAGGAGGCTAAAGGAGATTTATACCGTCCAGCTCTCATTGAAGTTCGAACGACAATTGGTTATGGTTCTCCAAACCGAGCTGGAAAGTCAAAAGCACACGGTGAACCATTGGGAGCCGATGAATTAAAATTAACGAAGGAAGCATATAACTGGACGTTTGAAAATGATTTTCACGTTCCAAGTGAGGTCTATACTCATTTTGAGGAAACAGTAAAAAGAACTGGTGAACAAAGTGAACAAGAATGGAATCAAATGTTCAGTCGATACAAGGAGACTAACCCAGAACTCGGGAAGCAGTTAGAAATGGCGATAGAGGGTAGACTTCCTGATGGCTGGGAGAACACGCTACCAGTTTATGAGGTGGGTAAGAAGCTAGCAACCCGAGCATCTTCTGGTGAAGCATTAAATGCAATAGCAAAGAGTGTACCGCAATTCTTTGGCGGTTCAGCTGATTTAGCGGGATCAAATAAAACAATGATTAACGGTGCTTCTGATTTTATGCCTAAGGATTACAGTGGTCGGAATATATGGTTTGGAGTACGTGAGTTCGCAATGGGTGCTGCTTTAAATGGGATGGCTCTTCATGGCGGTGTGAAGGTATATGGGGGAACATTCTTTGTATTCTCCGATTACTTGCGGCCAGCCATTCGATTAGCTGCATTAATGAAAGTTCCTGTAATCTATGTATTTACTCACGATAGTATCGCGGTTGGAGAAGATGGACCAACACATGAGCCTGTAGAACAATTACCAGCATTACGTGCAATGCCAAATTTATCTGTCATTCGACCAGCGGATGGAAATGAAACGGCAGCTGCATGGAGAACGGCAATTGAATCGAAAGATGTTCCTACTGCTCTCATTTTAACGAGGCAAAACCTACCAACCTTGGAAGGAACAGCTGAGAAAGCATATGAAGGAGTTCAGAAAGGTGCTTATGTTATCTCACCAGCAAAATCTGGACAGCCAGCAGCTCTTCTACTTGCAACAGGATCTGAGGTTAGTCTTGCGGTTGATGCACAAAAGCAACTCGCAAGTGAAAATATTGAGGTGTCAGTAGTAAGTATGCCTTCTTGGGATCGCTTCGAGGCCCAGTCAAAAGAATATAAAGAGTCAGTTATTCCTCGGAATGTGAAAAAGCGTTTGGCAATTGAAATGGCAACACCACTTGGCTGGGAAAGATATACGGGTGATGAGGGAGATATCCTTGGAATCCATGAATTTGGTGCTTCAGCTCCTGGTGAAATCGTACTTAAGGAATATGGCTTCACTGTTGAAAATGTAGTAAACCGTGTTAAACAACTGCTTCAATAAAAAAAGGGGTCGATTCGGGCCCCTATTCTACATAAACAAACGTTTCGACAAAACTAGACGATTCTTACTCCAACGTCAGACAAAAATCACAGACTCTTTCGAATATACTATTCTTAATAGGTAGTATTAGGAGGAAAGAGTATGAGAGAATACCACATTTATTTAATAGAAGAAGAATTTGCAACTCATTACTTTGGACGGGAATCACTAATCTATCATTTATTTTTAGAGCATAACCAAGCAAAATATGAGCGGAAAGAAATACTCAATAAGCAAATTGAATTTATTACAAGGGCGATTCCATCATTACGTATCCACCAAAAAATTGAAGGAAGCCTAGCTCATTATTCTTATTATAGTCGTCAAAGTCATATGCACACTCTCGAATGGAATGAATTTAATAGCTTTGCAAAACTAACGATACATAATGATTACATCCATTTAGAGTCTACTGGCAGCTATGAAGCTGAGACGGCATTTTTTGAAATCCTTCGTAAATATGATCGTTGTTTCCTAGCAATGGATTTTAAAGCAAACAAATATGGGTGGTTAAACCCGATTAAGGAAAGAAAGTTTGTATAAAAGCTAGGAAAACATAAAACAAATATTGTATAATAGCTAATGGTTTAGTACACTGTAATGAGACAACATGAAGGAGGAAGTTTTTTTATGCAAATGTGGTTAGCTATCTTACTAATCGTGGTAGCTTTACTTGGTGGCGTTGCATTAGGATTTTTTATTGCACGTAAATACATGATGAATTACTTGAAGAAAAATCCACCAATCAATGAGCAAATGCTAAAAGTAATGATGATGCAAATGGGTCAAAAACCATCACAAAAGAAGATCAATCAAATGCTAAAAGCAATGAACGGTCAAATGGACAAGCAATAAAAACTTGGACAAGTATGCATTCTACTACCATAAAAAGCCATTTTTCTAGTGAGAATTTCACTGGAAAAGTGGCTTTTTTGTATTCGTTCTTATAATTCCATCTGATCTACGTTAAGCTCGATTAAATTTCCATCGGGATCCGCACAAAAGATTTGCGCAAAACCACTGACGCTATCCGGTTTTTCTAGGACGGTCACATTATTGATTGATAACCAATTTAATGTGTCATAGTAGTTCTCAACTCTTAGTGCTAAATGTCCTTCGCGACTACTTATACTTTTATCCTTTCGAATCGTTTGAGATTCCGGTAAGTAAATTAGATGTAACTGCTGGTTTCCAATTGCATACCAGGCACCAGGGAAATCAAAATTAGGCCGTTCAATCTCGTTCAAACATAGAATATTGCTGTAAAAGTCTTTTGCCTTTTCAAGATTCGTTACCGTTAAACTCACATGATGAAGCTCCTTGTATTTAATCATGAATATTCACCTCATTTTTTTCTCTAAACCCATTATAGTAAAACTTTTAAGGAAATAGAATATTTTACACTTATTTCTCACTTAAAGCTTGGAAGCACCTTCCTAGAATTTTAAAAATTTGGTAAACTATTATGGCACTTATTTCGTCGTTCGGAGGATAATAGGATGAAAATCTTTAAAGATTTAATGTGGTTTTTTAAACAGGAAAAAAAATCTTACATTACTGGTATTTTTTTATTAATGATCGTTGCTTTATTGGAACTAGTTCCACCAAAAGTAATTGGGATGACGGTTGATTTTATTGCACAAGGTACACTAACAAAAGAAATCTTATATAAGTGGTTAGCTATTTTGTTAGCAACTGCGTGTACTGTTTATATCGTTCGATTCTTTTGGAGAATTATGATTTTTGGCTCATCTGTCAAATTAGCAAGATTGCTTAGGAACCGTTTGTATGAACATTTTACGAAGATGTCGCAAGGATTTTTCCAGAAAAGAAGAATTGGTGACTTGATGGCACATTCCACAAATGATTTGCAAGCGATTCAACAGACAGCGGGATCAGGTGTCCTTACCTTAGTCGACTCGCTTGCAACTGGTGGGTTTGTGTTATTGACGATGGCATTCACAATAAATTGGAAGCTTACTTTAATTTGTCTCATACCATTGCCGTTTATGGCTTTCTCTACGAATTATTATGGAACTCTGTTACATAGACGTTTTCATAAGGCGCAGGAAGCTTTTTCTAGTCTTAATGATAAAGTACAAGAAAGTGTTAGTGGAATAAAGGTTATTAAAACATTCGGGCAGGAAGAAGAGGATACAAATTTCTTTCGTAAGCAGTCTGATGATGTTGTTCAAAAAAATCTTTCCGTAGCAAAGGTTGATGCCCTTTATGATCCAACGATTTCATTAATTGTAGGTATTTCTTTCTTTCTAGCACTTGTGTTCGGTTCAAGGTATGTGCTATCTGGTGAAATGACACTAGGGGAGTTGGTCACTTTTACAACATACTTAGGACTTTTAATTTGGCCACTACTAGCTTTCGGGTGGCTATTTAATATAGTTGAGCGTGGAAGAGCTTCCTATGACCGGGTTTCAAAACTCCTGGCTGAACCTATGGAAATAAAAGATTGTAAGAATTCGAGTGAGACGACCCCATCAGGTGATGTCGTATATTCGATTTCAAAATTTGCATATCCTGGAGAACAAAAACAGACTCTTAACGAAATCTATTTTCACTTAAGACAAGGCCAAACACTTGGTATTGTTGGAAAAACGGGTGCAGGAAAAACGACATTATTGAAACTAATAATTCGTGAAATAGAAGGTTATGAGGGTAACATATTAATAGGTGAAAAAGAGATAAAAGGGTATACGCTAGAAGCCTTACGAAAAAGTATTGGGTATGTTCCACAGGATCATTTTCTTTTTTCGGCAACCGTCGCAGATAATATTGCCTTTGCAAAACCGGATGCTTCAATAAATCAAGTTTTCGAAGCAGCAAAGACTGCGAATATCCATGATGATATATTACAGTTCACTGACGGATATGAAACAGTTGTTGGCGAACGCGGGGTGTCTTTATCAGGGGGACAAAAGCAACGTATTTCAATTGCTAGAGCTCTCTTAATGAACCCAGAAATATTAATTCTTGATGATTCATTATCTGCGGTTGATGCTAATACGGAAGAGGAAATTTTACGTGCTTTACGAGAAAATCGACAAGGAAAAACAACCATAATTACATCTCATCGTTTAAGTGCAATACAGCATGCCAATCAAATTCTTGTCATAGAGAATGGCAGGATAGCTCAACATGGTACACATGACGAGCTTATGGAGGATGAAGGATGGTATCGTGATATGTATCATCGTCAGCAGCTTGAATCGCTTGTTGAGCATGGAGGGTAGAAATATGAACAAAATGACGAAAAAAGACCAAAGGGCTGCTTTAATAAGACTGCTTTCTTATACGAAAACCCATACACGAGAGTTTGTTATTGCATTCCTATTGCTATTACTTGCAACGATTGCGGACATTGTTGGTCCGATATTAATAAAAATTTTTATAGATGATTATTTAACACCACGTCATTTACCTGTTCAACCTTTAATCTATTTGGGAGCCATTTACCTTTTTATTCATTTTTCAAAGGTAATCCTTCAATATTTTCAATTGGTAAAGTTTCAAGAAATCGCATTGAAAATTATTCGCGAAATGCGGATTGAGGTATTTTCAAAGGTTCACAAACTTGGATTAAAGTATTTTGATAAAACACCAGGCGGCAGTATTGTTTCTAGGGTTACGAATGATACAGAGGCAATCAAGGATATGTTTGTAGAGGTTGTTGCGACTTTTGTACAAAACGGTGTCTTTTTAATCGGAATTTTTATTGCAATGTTTTATCTTAATGTCCAACTTGCTTTAGTTTGCTTACTATTAATTCCAATTCTATTTATATTAATGCAAACTTATCGCAAATTCAGTTCTAAATATTACCACGATATGCGAGAACGTCTTAGTCAGTTAAACGCAAAGCTTAATGAATCACTCCAAGGTATGGCTATTATTCAGGTGTTCCGACAAGAGAAAAGACTACGTCGGGAGTTTGCTGATATCAATGATGCGCATTATCAAGCGGGAATAAAAAATATTAAGCTAGATGGTTTGTTACTGAGACCGGCAGTTGATTTCATTTATATTGTGACAATAATTATGGTGCTTAGCTTTTTCGGTATTTCATCACTTGAGAGTCCAATTGAAATTGGTGTACTTTATGCATTTGTAAATTATCTTGAACGATTTTTTGAACCAGTAAATAATATGATGATGCGTTTATCTTTGCTGCAACAAGCAGTTGTTGCATCTGGCCGAGTATTCGAACTTCTCGATCATGATGAGCTTGCACCACAAACAATTGGTAACGACAATCCATCAGTACAAAAAGGAGAAATTGAATTTAAAAATGTCAGCTTTTCTTATGATGGAAAACGAGATGTACTAAAAAATATCTCTTTTACAGCCAAACAAGGTGAAACTGTTGCTCTTGTTGGTCATACTGGTAGTGGGAAGAGTTCGATTATTAATTTATTAATGAGGTTTTATGATATTGAACGTGGAGAGATATTAATCGATGGAAATCCGATTAACTCTTATGAGAATAATGAACTTCGTCAAAAAATGGGCTTAGTGCTTCAAGATCCATTTTTATTTGTCGGAACCATTAAAGACAATCTTCGTTTACATAATCCGGATATTACCGATCACGACATCGAAGAAGCAGCAAAATTTGTTCAAGCAGATAGTTTTATAAAAAAACTAGAAGGTGGATATGATTTTCAGGTAGTAGAGCGAGGGTCAACTTTTTCAAGTGGTCAAAGGCAGCTTCTAGCGTTTGCAAGGACCATTGTGACGAATCCGATAATATTGGTATTGGATGAAGCGACTGCTAACATTGATACAGAAACTGAGGAAGAGATTCAAAAGGCACTCGAAAAAATGAGGAGAGGTAGAACGACAATCGCAATTGCACATCGATTGTCAACAATTCAAGACGCGAATCTAATCTTGGTATTACATCAAGGGGAAATTGTAGAAAGGGGAACGCACAAAGAATTGCTAGCCCAAAAAGGGTTATATTATAAAATGTATTTACTCCAGAATGGTAGTGTGGATCATGTTGAAAATGCTGTTATGTAAAAAGCCTTTCATTAGTTTGAAAGGCTTTTTTCCGATTTACCCGTATTATATTGATTTAATAGATTGTCTAAATCTTGACTTACTTTAATGGTAGGTGTTGCTGTAAAACCGTGTTTCAAGACAATTTCAACCAACTCAGTTCTTTTTTGTTCAATTTTAAGTAGAAGTTGTTCTTTAGACACAGGAATAACCCTCTCATTTGTTATTAAGCTCCGTCATGGACGAGTTTTTTTATAGTATAACATATAATGGTAAATCAATGGTAAATAACTTATTTGGAAATATATTCAACATTAGAATATTGCTATGACACAAAACGTTCATATTAAAAATTATGATTACTTGAGTATTTTTGCTAGAATGATATTGATGAACGAATTAGGAGTTGTTAAAATGGCAGATGTTAATGCATTACTTGCTTTTGGTGCAGGATTTTTATCCTTTATTTCACCATGTTGTTTACCTTTATATCCAGCATTTTTATCATATATAACGGGTGCATCAGTAAGTGAATTGAAATCCGATAATGCAATGTTGCAAAGACGGAGTATTTTACATACCATTTTCTTTTTAATTGGATTCTCGATTATTTTCGTTATGCTTGGTTTCGGGACATCTTATGTAGGACAAATCTTCAGTGACTATAAGGACTTAATTCGTCAAATTGGTGCAATTCTCATTATATTCTTTGGTCTTGTTGTGCTCGGGATCTTACGTCCTGGATTCTTAATGAAAGACCGCAAAATTGAGTTTAAGAATCGCCCTGCGGGTTATGTTGGATCTATTTTTATCGGTATGGCTTTTGCAGCAGGTTGGACACCATGTATGGGCCCTATTTTAATGTCGGTTATTGCACTTGCTGGTACAAATCCGGATTCTGCAATGTTGTATATGGTATTATACTCATTAGGATTCTCTATTCCATTTCTTGTCCTTTCATTTTTCATCGGACGTTTACAATGGATTCGCAAAAACAGCATAAAGATTGTAAAAATCGGCGGATATGCAATGATTATTATGGGTGTTGTTCTTTATTTTGACTGGATGACAAAAATAATTGCGTACGCAACTGCTATTTTTGGAGGATTTACTGGTTTTTAGTCGAAGTAGCTACTTATGAAGTAGTTTAAGGAGGACCAGAATAGTGGCTAGAATTCTAGTTGTTGATGATGCTAAATTTATGAGACTTACTCTCACAGATATATTTGTTAAAGCTGGTCATGAGGTTGTTTCAGAGGCTGTAAATGGTATTGAGGCAGTTGAAAAATATAAAGAGACTAATCCGGACCTAGTCACAATGGATATCACAATGCCTGAAATGAATGGCATTGAAGCTGTCAAAAGAATCAAGGAAATTGATCCAAAAGCATGTATTATTATGTGTTCTGCCATGGGTCAGCAAAAAATGGTCGTTGATGCAATCTCAGCTGGAGCTAAAGATTATCTTGTAAAGCCTTTTGATGCTAGTCGGGTTGTAGAGGCGGTTAATAGATTGTTAAATTAGATATAAACCCATTTAAGATTAATCGTCTTAAGTGGGTTTCATTTGCTATAAGTGGAATTTCTAGACGATTCATAAAAAGGACTGATTTATTTGGTTATTGCATCTTCCATTGTCGCAATTATGATGGCGATTTTCGTAACCTTTCTAAGAGCAAAATCTGCCCAAAAACCCGCTTCTGTTAAAAAAATTATATTGCCTCCTGTTTTCATGAGCACAGGCGCACTTATGTTTGTCCATCCAATGTTTCGCGTGACACCACTTGAGGTCTTAGAGGCCGTTGTGGTAGGAATGCTTTTTTCAATCCTGTTAATCAAAACCTCATCATTTGAAATAAGGGAAAATGATATATATATGAAACGTTCAAAGGCGTTTATATATATTTTAGTAGGGTTATTGGTCATTCGGATTGTTTTAAAATCGGTATTAAGTACATCAATTGATTTCGGAGAATTGAGTGGAATGTTTTGGATTCTTGCTTTTGCCATGATTGTTCCGTGGCGAATTGCGATGTATGTAAAATATAAAAGGCTTGCCTCAACATTATAAAGAGGAAACCTCGGCAGACTTTACCGAGGTTTCTTTCTTTATAATCTAAAATAATTCTTTATAAGGAGTGACGTCTATTTGTTTTTCTTTTAATGTTTTTAATAGGAATTTATGGTCCCGTTTCGGTGTGGCTATGATATAACCTCTAACCACCAAATCTTGTGAAATCTGTTTTGCTTTTTCAGTTAGAGCCAACTCACCAATTTTTCCAGCGATTTTTTGTCTAGCAACATCACGAAAAAGCTCTGGAACTGGTTTAACTAAATCCTCTAATAACGCCTTCTGCTCATTTGGCCACAAATGACGTGTTTCTTCTATGTAATAATCCTGCCAATCTAAATCAGACTTTCCATCCTCCTTTGGAAGCTTTTTCAAAAACTTTCGGAACATAAAAAAGCCACCAATTGCAAGAAGTGTAATAAATAAGAATACCCATATCAATATAAACCATAAAAACCAACCAGTTAATTCCCACTGCATGAATAGTTCACCTCAATGCTTCATTATACCTTAACTGATAAGTTTTTTAAAAGAAAGAAAACCTCTTTTTATATGAAATTTGCGTGGCAGATAAGACTTCATATTATTCTTTGTGATTGGGAAAAATACAGATATGAAAAAAATACTATTTTTTACTTGTATGTTTTTATTTGCATTCGATCTATATCAGGGGAGTGCCGAAGAATTAGTACGTGTTCGTCTTGAAAATTTTGTCGGGGATACGAATGAAATTCAGATGCGCATCACAGGAGATTATTTCACTATAGATCCGACACTAACATTACAAGAAGGAGTGAACTACCGGTTATATGTCAATAAAGGGAATCTGTATCTTAGAGGAGGAGAAGTCAATCAACAAGTAGACCCTAGCTTTTTATTGATCCCCCGAAACTATGATGAGAATCACCGTGTCTATATTAATGAACGACCATATTTAGGTGCAATGGAATTTCAATTGGAAAATAATCAAAATGTGCGTCCTGTTAATCAGCTCCCTTTGGAAGATTATTTAAAAGGGGTTGTTCCACTAGAAGTGTTTTCCTCATGGAATATTGAAGCATTAAAGGCCCAAGCCTTAGCAGCAAGAACATATGCCGTTTCCCATATGAAAGAAGACATGGATGATACGACTTTCTATCAGGTGTATGGGGGATATGCTTGGAATGTACGTACCACTCAAGCTGTTGAAGCTACAAGGGGTCAAGTTATTACTTATAAAAATAAATTAATTGATGCTTTTTATTCAGCAAGTAATGGTGGTATGACCGAGAATAATAAAAATGTGTGGGGAGGGAAAAGTAGGTCATTCTATCCAATTAAAGAAGATCCGTTTGATCCAGTCCACCCGTGGGAATTTACTTTGTCGAAAACACAAATATATCTAGAAGACATAGATTGGGATTCTATTGATGGATTTGATGGGTTACAGGAAAAAGATAAAGAGATAGCAGCTGCCATGAAAAGATCAATAAATCGTCAAGGTTACCCAGGAGAGATAGTCATCCTTTCGATTCCTAAATTCGAGGTGAATCCAAAGAAATTTAACTCAAAACGTTCTATGACGGGTTCAATTGAAGTGGAATTTTTACAACGATTAATTGATGGTACGATCCTTTTAGGAAAAGTTGCCCTTCAAGATGTGAATTTAAATCGAATACGACCAATGATTGGCGGTACTATTTTTAAGAGCTATTATATAGACTCACTTGATTCAGATGATAAGAAATATGTGATGCGTGGCAGAGGATACGGGCATGGTGTAGGGATGAGTCAATGGGGAGCAAGTATAATGGGTGATAAAGGTAAAAACTATGAGGAGATTATACAATTTTATTTTCCTGGAACGTCAATCACGAATTATGAACGTAAATAAAACAAGAAAGGGTCCTGTAGCTTTCACAGGACCTTTATTTTAATTTTGCTTTTCTTTTTTTTCCGTTTTTCGTTCTTTTTGATATAAATTTCGAGTATTTCATTTCGAAATAGTGCTTCTATCTTCTTTTTTTCTAATTCGAAAGGAAGGGTCACAACTCTTTCTGTTAATACTTTGTCATTTGGAGGATTTTCGCAATCTGTTAATTTAATGTGGAATGCATCGTCCTGGACATTTAACTGAATCTGATCGGGCTGATAACCTGATAGTTCAGCCTCGATGATATACTCATTCTGTGTTTCAAATAAATCAATTCGAAATTGATAATCATCTAAAAGATATGGGTCTTCGAGAAACTGTTTCATCCAGTCCTCCAAACCATTTAAGGAAAGGGGATTGGACTTATCAAAATTTTTCATGTCTTGACCTCCATGGGATTCTATATTCAGGATATTCACAAGTGTAAGTGTTCGTGATAGTGAAATAATAAAAAAGGGTACAATCTGTTTGTAAAGTACGTGGTAATCATGTAAAACTAGACTTAAACATGCTTTAGTGGAGGGAATTGAGTATGAAAAATTTGTATCAACTGCTCCCTGCAATTCATGAGTTGCAAGCTAATACAGAATTTGAACAGTTTCAAAAAAAATATAATGTGGATAAGGAATATCTGACTAATATCTTAAGGGATGTCGTAAGTAACATTCGGAATGAGATTGTAAATGGGGAATGGAATGAAAGTGCTTCTTCAAAGGAAGACATGGTTCGTTTCATATATCGAAAGAGCGAAGAGGAGTTAGAACACAGTACGAATTACTATCTAACCAAAACAATCAATGCGACAGGGACAGTTTTACATACCAATTTAGGAAGGGCCAGACTTAGTGATGAAGCTATCCAACATGTTGTAGAAATCGCAAAGGGGTATTCTAATTTAGAATATAACACGAAAGAAGGGATTCGTGGCTCACGACATTCTATTGTGGAGTCACTTCTCATGGAATTAACAGGTGCTGAGAGTGCGATGGTTGTAAACAATAATGCTGCGGCTGTTTTTTTAATTTTACGGGCTTTGGCTAATAGCCAGGAAGTTATTGTTTCTCGGGGGCAATTAGTTGAGATTGGCGGTTCATTTCGGATATCAGCGATAATGGAGGAAAGTGGTGCAAGATTAGTTGAGGTGGGGACAACTAATAAAACACATCTTGAAGATTACGAGAATGCCATTACAGATAGTACATCGATGGTCCTTAAGGTACATACAAGTAATTTCAGGACAATTGGTTTTACAAAGACTGTTGATATTTCAGAACTAGTTACATTAAAGCAGAAAAAAGAAAACCTTGTTATTTATGAAGACCTAGGAAGTGGTGTTCTATATGATTTAAAAGGGCACGGAATTGGGGATGAACCTGTTATCAAGGAAGTTTTGGCAAAGGGGGTTGACCTTGTATCCTTTAGTGGTGATAAGCTTCTTGGTGGACCGCAAGCGGGTATTATTGCAGGGAAGAAAGAATGGATAGATAAATTAAAAAAACATCAACTTGCTCGAGTGTTGCGGGTTGATAAATTGACATATGCAGCATTAGAAGCAACGTTATTTTCATATCTTAAAGGAAGTTCGATAGCGATTCCTACGATTCGGGATATATTGGCTACTGAAGAAGAGATAAAAGATAGATGTCAACAATTTGTAGCTTGTTTAACTGATAAAATAAATCATTATCATATTGAACTAAGAAAAGGGGGTTCACCAATCGGGGGCGGAACAATGCCCGGGGTGGAAGTGCCAACTTTTGTAGTTTGTTTAAAACATCCTAAAAAGACAGCTATTGAAATTGCAACAATGCTACGTCAGCAATCCACACCAATTATTGTAAGAATAAAAAATGACGAAATACTCCTTGATTTTCGTACCATACAACAAGATGAAATTGAAGAAATTGCAGTAGCTTTTGTGAAAATTGATAAAAAGCCGCAAGATTAGCGGCTTTTTATTATCCATGATTATTACATATCATGTCCTTGGTTATTTTTTTGTCTTGTGTGATTGCGGTTTTTTACTTTTTTTGAACCACTTAATGGTTGTGGTTGGCTGCCTGTGCTTTGGCCGCCGTTTGCTCTAATATCCTTAAATGTATTCTTTTCACCCATGTTAAATCCCCCCTTCATATGTATTAGGATAATGATTTTCCACTTTTTTATGCGGCTTAAGTTCTGAATGATTTTCTGGAAAAAAGGTAAGCTATTATTGCACGAATTACCTTAAGGGAGTTGAACAATATGCCGTATCATAAGGATAAACAGCAAGCTTTCCAAGCAGCACAACAAGGAACAGAGGAAGCGAAAGATGTGTATGCAAATATTGTAAGCAATGATCCTGACTATGGTGCTCATTTAAAGCGATTGAAAAATGAAGTGAATGAAGCCTATCAACAAATTGAAAATGCATTAGAAGTGGCATCAGAGCATCAGAAGGCCCAACTGCAACAGTTTCAATCGGACTTACAATCCATCATGAATGAAGTTAACGAATAAAATAAGCCCGCATTAAGCGGGCTCGCCAATTATATGATTATTGATTTTTCTTTCGCTTTTTATTATTTTGTCGTTGTTCTGCAGTTAAGGGCTCATTAGCAAATTCCTCATTAAATCCCGCACCAACACCTTGGGCACTTGCGTCATTCATGCCTGGTCGAACATGATTCGCTTTACGCTTCGACATTCTTTTCACCTCCGCCCTTATTTTATTCTTTTTTCACTAAATTATCCTGTAAGTCAATAAGAAAAACTTATAGAGCATAATAACAATCTTGTTATTTACTTATGTATATAGTTATATTAATATATGTATGCAGGGAAATTAAATGGGAGAGTATAAAATCTCTTGAATTTCGACAAATATTTATGATTGCGTTATTATTGATACGAAGGGGGCATACATATGGCAAAGCATGATGTATTTAATGCACGTTCTTCTTTTGAAGCAAACGGCAAAAAGTATAACTATTATAGCTTACAAGCATTAGAAGATGCGAAAATTGGTAACGTTTCAAAATTGCCGTATTCCATTAAGGTTCTATTAGAATCAGTACTACGTCAAGTTGATGGAAGAGTAATTACAAAAGAGCATGTTGAAAATTTAGCAAAATGGGGAACTGATGAATTACAAGAGGTTGATGTTCCATTTAAGCCTTCTCGTGTAATTCTTCAAGATTTTACTGGAGTACCAGCTGTAGTTGATTTGGCTTCACTTCGTAAAGCAATGGCTGACATGGGTGGAGACCCACAAAAAATCAACCCAGAAATTCCAGTTGATCTAGTTATTGACCACTCTGTACAGGTTGATAGAGCAGGTACACTTGATTCATTAAAGTTCAATATGGATCTAGAATTTGAACGTAATGCAGAGCGTTATAAATTCTTAAGCTGGGCTCAAAAATCATTCGATAACTACCGTGCTGTACCACCAGCAACTGGTATCGTTCACCAAGTTAACCTTGAATATTTAGCAAATGTTGTTCACGCTGTTGAAGGTGAAAACGGTGAATTTGAAACATTCCCTGATACACTAGTTGGTACCGACTCTCACACTACAATGATTAACGGTATCGGTGTACTTGGATGGGGTGTTGGAGGAATTGAAGCAGAAGCAGGAATGCTTGGTCAACCTTCATATTTCCCTGTACCTGAAGTTATCGGTGTGAAATTAGTAGGTACATTACCAAATGGTACAACAGCTACTGACTTAGCGCTTAAAGTAACTCAAGTATTACGTCAAAAGGGCGTTGTTGGTAAGTTTGTAGAATTCTTCGGTCCAGGAGTTTCACAACTTCCGCTTGCAGACCGTGCAACGATTTCTAATATGGCTCCGGAATATGGTGCTACATGTGGATTCTTCCCTGTAGATGATGAAGCCTTAGAATATCTACGTCTAACAGGACGTGACGAAGAGCAAGTTAAAGTTGTAGAAGAATACAGTAAAGCAAACGGTTTATTCTATACAGCAGATGCTGAAGATCCAATTTTCACAGATGTTGTTGAAATCAATCTTTCTGAAATTGAAGCGAATCTTTCCGGTCCTAAGCGTCCACAAGATTTAATTCCACTTTCAAAAATGAAAGAAGCTTACCAAACTGCACTAACTGCAACTGGTAACCAAGGCTACGGTTTAACTCCTGAAGAAATCAATAAGGAAATTACCGTAAAATTCAACGATGGCGAAGAAGTACAAATGAAGACTGGTGACATTGCAATTGCAGCGATCACAAGTTGTACAAATACTTCAAATCCATACGTTATGTTAGGTGCTGGTCTTGTTGCAAAGAAAGCAGTTGAAAAAGGCCTAGAAGTTCCTAAATATGTAAAAACATCTTTAGCACCTGGTTCTAAAGTTGTTACTGGCTATTTAGAAGATTCAGGATTACTTTCATACCTTGAAAAGCTAGGTTTTAGCACTGTTGGTTATGGATGTACTACATGTATCGGTAACTCTGGTCCATTAGCTCCTGAAATTGAAAAAGCTGTTGCTGAAAATGACCTAGTGATCACTTCTGTTCTTTCTGGTAACCGTAACTTTGAAGGACGTATCCATCCGTTAGTTAAAGGTAACTACCTTGCATCACCACCACTTGTTGTGGCATATGCACTAGCTGGAACTGTTGATATCGATCTTGAAAAAGAACCAATCGGTAAAGACAAAGATGGTAATGATGTATTCTTTAATGACATCTGGCCTTCTGCAGAAGAAGTTAAAGCAGAAGTTAAGAAGACTGTTACTCCTGAGCTATTCAGAAAAGAATACGAGCGTGTATTTGATAATAATGAGCGTTGGAACGCAATCGAAAGTACTGATGAAGCACTTTATGTATGGGACGACGAATCAACATACATTCAAAACCCACCATTCTTCGAAGGTTTATCTAAAGAAGCTGGTGAAGTTAAGCCATTAAGTGGTTTACGTGTAGTTGGTAAATTTGGTGATTCCGTAACAACTGACCACATCTCCCCAGCAGGTTCAATCGGTAAAGATACACCAGCTGGTAAATACCTACAAGAAAAAGGTGTTTCACCTCGTGACTTTAACTCTTATGGTTCACGTCGTGGTAACGACCGTGTTATGACAAGAGGAACTTTTGCGAATATCCGTATTCGTAACCAAATCGCTCCTGGTACAGAAGGTGGATGGACTACTCACTGGCCAACAGGAGAAGTTATGTCTATCTATGATGCATGTATGAAATACAAGCAAGATGGTACTGGCTTAGTTGTTATCGCTGGTAACGACTATGGTATGGGATCTTCTCGTGACTGGGCTGCGAAAGGTACTAACCTTCTTGGCATTAAGACAGTTATTGCTGAAAGCTTCGAACGTATTCACCGTAGTAACCTTGTATTAATGGGTGTATTACCACTTCAATTCAAACAAGGTGAGAATGCTGAAACTCTTGGCCTAACTGGAAAAGAAACAATCGAAGTTCAAATTGATGAAAATGTAAGACCTCGTGACTATGTAAAAGTAACAGCTACAGACGAAGAAGGAAACAAAAAAGAATTTGAAGTACTTGTTCGTTTCGATAGTGAAGTTGAAATTGATTACTACCGTCACGGTGGTATCCTGCAAATGGTACTTCGTGAAAAAATGAAGGGTTAATAATGAAAGGTGAAAGCGACCGTTCAGCGACGTACAGACTGGACTGAGCCTAGAGGAGATAAAGGAAACACGATGAACGTAGTGAATCGATGTTGACTTATCGTACGGCAGGTGAGGGAAGTCTGCTAGACGTTGGGAGCTGGAACTAGACATGACCTTTATATCTAAGGCAGTTTTGTGGATTTCACAAAACTGCCTTTTAATATTGTCCTTTTACATAAGTAAATTGATATAATGATAATAGGGAAAACCTTTGATTTTGCTTAAATTTACGGAGGATTCAAATGGTTAAAAAAATTATTATTCCACTTATTCTAATTGTCCTAATAGGATATGCTGTTTTTGATTTTGTAGAAGATAAAAAAAGAGGGGTAACCGGTATTGAAATTGGCAATATGGCCCCAGATTTTGAACTTCAATTATTAAATGATGAAAATGAAACAGTTCGATTATCAGATTTAAAAGGAAAGAAAGTTGTTGTGAACTTTTGGGCATCATGGTGTAAACCATGTCGTGAGGAAATGCCTGAGATTCAAGAGTTTTATGAAACAAAAAGTGATGACATTGAAGTGCTTGCTGTCAACATGACCGCTTCTGAAGTAAAAGCAGAAAATGCACATAAATTTGTTGAGGGGAAAGGTTATACATTTCCACTCTTAGTAGATCCAAAAAATCAAGCAAGTAGTGATTATGAGGTATTAGGATTACCTGAAACATTTTTTATTAACTCCGATGGAACGATTAATGATTATATCAAAGGACAGATGGACCTAGAAATGTTAGAAGCTAAAGTAAAAAAATTAAAGTAAAAAATGTGAACCAACTCGATTTGGTTCTTTTTTTATGCCTTTTTTAGGAAAAAAAGTACATCTTAATTATTTTTAAATAAATTTTCGAAAATTTGTAATAATTTAATCGTTTTTTGGAGATTAATACTATTACAATGGTAGATAGAGGAAGGTGAGAAAATTGAGAAAAGTAAGAAAGGTTTCATTTGCAGATTTGGTTAATGAAAACAAACAGCAATTATTAAAGGACCAAGAAGCAATGGAGCGTATTGAGGCGAGAATTGAGCAAAAAAGATTAGAAAAAGCTGAGTAAATTTCCCATCAAATCTTTTATTTGGATAGAGTATCCACTCTTCTTTTTACATGAGAAAGCCCTTTCCGGGTGATAATGTAAAGGAGGAGGGGTAAATAAAATGCCGAAAAATTATCATAACCAATTTAAAAATAACCAAATAGGTACACAACCACGTGGATTTGGTGGAAATAAAGGGAAAAAAATGCAGGATACATCAGGAAAGCATGCTCAAGTTATGCAAACTAAAGGTGAATAATGCTACCATTAGCACACATGGATAAAAGGACGTTAATCAATAACGTCCTTTTATTTTTTTCCAGAAATAAAATGATTAGAACTGAAGCAAAATAGGGATGTATTACTAATACATAGGAGGAAAAAGAAATGACGCACAACAGATCTAAACCAGATGATAGAAGTGATAATGTAGAAAGACTACAAGACATGGTTCAAAACACGATTGAGAACATCGAGGAGTCTCATGATGCAATGCAATTTTCAAATGGAGAAGAGCGTCAAAGAATTCAGGCCAAGAACGAACGCCGTGAAGAATCTATCGCTGCAATGCGCGAAGAAATAAAGGACGAAGCTGCCGCTCGCGAAAATGGGTATAAGTAAAACTTGTAGAGTATGCCACCTTATATGGCGTACTCTATTTTTGTCATTCGAATGATATCATTTTTAGGGCATTTCCAACTTATGTTACTATATATGTAAAGCGTTTTTAGAACACAATAGGGAGAGGTTAGAAGTGCTCATTTCAAAAAAAGAAGTTGAAGTTCGTTATGCAGAAACAGACCAAATGGGTGTTGTTTATCACGCGAATTATCTAGTTTGGATGGAATTAGGTAGAACCAAGTTAATTAAGGATTTAGGATTTAGCTATGCAGCAATGGAAAGCGATGGCGTTATTTCTCCTGTAATTGATCTTCAGGTTTCCTACAAAAAACCTTTGCGATATGGTGAAACAGCTTTAGTGAAGACGTGGATCGATCATTATGACGGTCTGAGAGTTATTTATGGCTATGAAATAGTACGCCCCGATGGAGAGGTTTCCGTAAATGCAACATCGTCACATGTTTGTGTGAAAAAAGATTCATTCCGCCCAATTTCGATCAGAAAACATTACCCTGAATGGCATAAGGCATATGAAGAATCAAAGAAGAAAGTTGAATAGAAAAACAAGGCATTTGGTGCCTTGTTTTTTAGTTACTGTTTTTGGTTAAGCCATTGGTTCATATGCTGAGTCATTTCATCGTATTTACTTTTAGCATTACTTAATCCAACCGCTCCTGCATTTTCGAGAGGTACTACTTTAAAGTTTTTGTTTTGACTGTTTGATACAAATGTTGGTGTAAATTGTGGGTTTTGAATATGAATGATGGATTCATCCTTTGCTTTTACTTCTTTAATAATTTCAACTTTTAAAACCCCACCAATATCTTTATAATCCCACATCTGTCCAGATAAAAAATTACCTAATGAGTAAATAACGAAGGTTTGATTTCCATTCTTACCTGTTAACCAATCCATCGGCTGTAAGACGTGAGGATGATGACCTATAATGAGGTCAACACCTTCATCGGCAAGCTGTTGTGCCAATTGTTTTTGATGATCATTCGGTAGTAATTGATATTCATTTCCCCAATGCATACTTACTGATACGACATCAGCAATCTCTTTTGCTGCTTTAATATCTTGTTTTATTAGATCCATGTCAATTAAGTTAACAAGATGATCTTTTCCCTTAGGGACAGGAATCCCATTTGTCCCATAAGTGTAGGAAAGGAATGCAATATTAATTCCATTTTGATTTAATACCCTAATTCTACTTTTATCTTCAGGACTCTGGTACCCTCCTGTATATTCCATCCCGATTTTGTTTAAATAATTTGTAGCACTAATAATCGCCTTTTCACCGCGGTCCAGGGTATGGTTATTCGCAATCGAAACAATGTCTACCCCTGCATCCTTAAATGCATCAGCAACCTCATAGGGGCTGTTAAAACTCGGATAAGTAGATAAACCGATTTCAGTACCACCAACTATTGTTTCTTGATTGGCAATCGTTATGTCTGCGTTTTCAAGTAAGCCTTTTACATTTGCAATCATTGGCTTGAAATCATATCCATTGTCTGTTTTTGCATCATTATATACGGTAGAATGGATTAAAATATCGCCGATCGCTGCTAGTGTCATTGATGTTGTAAACGGTTTGAAATTTTGCTCAGTCTTTTTGAATTCATGATTCTGAGCAATGTAGGCCTCTGTTTTTGTGTTTGCTTTAACATTATTTAGAGTAAAATAAATGCCGAATGGAATAAGTAATAAAATCATTGTACTAATGAGATATTTGGTACTAACTAATGCCCTTTTTTTCCTTCTGCTTCGTCTCATATAACATTTGCTCCTCACCAGAATATGATAATTCTACTATAATACAAAACTATAAAAAAATGTTAGAAATTTATCGAATATTGTCAATGATTTGAAGGGTATTTCATCTTTCGAAATAAAAAGGCAGGAGAATTAAGTAAACTGTCGAATTATTTGATGTGAATTGAAATCTAAAGAAGTAGGTGTTAAAGGATGAAATTTCAAAAGCCAGATGTAGAACAATTTTTTAAAACCTTCGGGATGCAGAACTTTACAATTAGTCCCGACGAAAAACAGATGGTATTTAGTACAAACTTAAGTGGAAAGTATAATCTTTGGGCAATCGACCTGCCTAATCAATTTCCATATCCATTGACTTTTAATGACCAAAGCTGTCAAGAGCTTACTTATGATAAAAACGGACAATTTTTAATTGCGGGATTTGATAATGATGGCGATGAAAATACACAGTTATATGCTATTCAGCCGCAAGGTGGGGAATTAAAGCCTATACGAATTCAGGAAGGGCACCGACATATGATGGCAATCCTTTCCAAGGATGGGAAAAAATTATTCTATACTTCAACGAAGGATAACGCGATGTGTTTGAATTCATATTGCTATAACCTCGAAACAGAAGAAGAGTTGGTTATCAACGAAGGAAAAGATGCAGCCACCTACTTGTTAGCGCTTAGCCCAGATGAAAGTAGTCAAATCTATTTAAAGCATTTTGCCAATACATATTCCTTAGCCTTTTTACATAGAGATGGCAACGAAGTACGCTTAACACCAGAGACAGAGCAACAGCACACAGTATCAGATGTCCTATTTACTTCTGATACTACGATTTACCTATTAACGGATTATAATGATGACTTTTCTTATCTTGCTAAATTTGATGTAACAACAAACACATTTTCTAAAGTTGCATCATTCGAAAAAGAAGAAATGAAATCAATTAAATATAACAAACAATCTCAAACAATCTACATTGTGAGTGAAAAGGGTGTTGAGGATTTTCTCTATGGATATCGTATTGAAACAGGAGAAGTAGAAAAGTATGATATGCCTTCATCCGTCATTGAAAAGCTAATTGTAACAGAAAATAACAACCTGTATGTTCTCGGGCGTTCTGCTACTAAACCGTTAAACATCTATATGCGGACGGCTACTGAAAATGTGTGGAAAGCCATTACGAACTTTGGAGTTCCTGGGGTAAAAGAAGAAGAGCTTGTTCAGCCTGATGTAATCACTTATCCTTCTTTTGATGGCTTAGAGATCGAAGCTTTACTTTTTAAAGCAAATGAAGATGTATCAAATGGCCATGTCATATTATGGCCTCATGGTGGACCACAGGCTGCTGAACGTAAGTCATTTAGGGCGATGTTTCAATCCCTGGTGAATCGGGGTTATAGTATTTTTGCGCCGAACTTCCGTGGTTCAACTGGTTACGGCTTGAAATTTGCGAAAATGGTAGAGGGTGACTGGGGACATGGTCCTCGTCTAGATAATATCGAAGGACTTGAATGGTTAATTAAGAACGGATACGCAGACCGTGAAAAAATTCTTCTCTTAGGTGGTAGCTATGGTGGATATATGGCACTCTTGCTTCATGGTAAACATCAAGAATACTTTAAAGCTGTCATTGACATTTTTGGACCTAGTGATTTGTTCTCGTTTATTAATTCGGTTCCAGAGCACTGGAAGCCTGTTATGAACCAATGGGTTGGCGATCCTGTGAAAGATCATAAGAAGTTAATAGAGTTTTCACCAATCACCCACTTAGAAGGCATGGTAAAACCGATGTTAGTTATACAAGGGGCAAACGACCCACGTGTTGTAAAAGCGGAATCTGATAAAATCGTACAGGCATTGAAGGATAAAGGCAGGGAAGTTGAATATTTGGTTCTTGAAGATGAAGGGCATGGATTCTCGAAAAAGGCAAATGAAATCAAAGTAAATCGAAAAATACTAGAGTTTTTTGATTGCTTTATTTAAATAAGAAAGACGTGTGACTTTCGAAGGGTCACACGTCAATTTTCCCGTTCAGGATATAAGCTCTGTTTATAGCCATTTAATTTTTGGCTCTGTTTTATTCTTAATTCGAGTGATGTTCGCTCGGTGGCGATAGAACACGAAAACAGCTAGTAATGAGACAACAATGATTAGCGGGTAATCTGTTCTAACAAAAATACTATAAACAATACTGAATGATACGCAATAAATTGAAACTAACATTGAAGATAGCGAAACCATTTTCGTTAATTTCAAGAAAATAAAAAAGCATAGTAAAGTTGTAATAAATAGGATCGGGTTATAACCCAACAGTACCCCACCAGAGGTAGCAACTGCTTTTCCACCTTTAAAACCTGCAAAAATTGGGTACATATGTCCTACAACAGCTACCATTCCAACTAATAAAGGAAAATAATCTGGAAATGACCCATCCAATAATAAGGTAGGAAGTAGTGTTGCCAATGTCCCTTTTAAGATATCTGCACTAGTAACAATTAAACCTGCCTTTTTTCCAAGTGTTCTAAACGTATTTGTCCCACCTAAATTTCCGCTACCGTGCTCCCGAATGTCTATACCATAGCCAATCTTCCCAACGATTAATCCAGAAGGAATCGAACCAAGAAGATAAGCAAGGAGTATAA
Source organism: Fredinandcohnia aciditolerans (assembly GCA_003640645.1). GTDB lineage: Bacteria > Bacillota > Bacilli > Bacillales > Bacillaceae_L > Ferdinandcohnia > Ferdinandcohnia aciditolerans. The sequence goes on from QGHH01000005.1 coordinate 208,074, forward strand.
TAATAATATTTAGTACCATACTCTTAACTCCTTTAATAAAATAATAAAGATAAGTGCTACTTGACACATTGTATCATTGTTTTTCGATAATACCATGCTTGTACAAGTATTCTCATTATACAAGATATTTTTACTTACAATCGTTTTTTATTTTAATTTCCACAAAAAAATATTGTAAAATGCTAAAGAAATATTCAAATCCGTTGAAAATCAAAATAAATGCAGGAATATCTAGGCTTGGGACCGAAATACTATGAGAGATATTATCTGTTAGAATATATTTAAAGGGAGGACCAAATAACATGTCATTGGAAATTCCGACTCGTGCTGAACTCGGTAAAATTTTAAAGAAAAGTAAAAGGATAGCTGTTGTTGGTTTATCTGCTAATCCTGAAAGAACTTCCAATATGGTGAGTAAGGCAATGCAGGATGCGGGGTATGAAATCATACCCGTAAATCCAACTATTGACGAAGCATTAGGTGTAAAAGCCGTAAAATCAATAAAAGATATCGAAGGACATATTGATATTGTTAATGTTTTCCGAAGATCAGAATATTTAATGGATGTGGCGAAAGAATTTGATGATATTGATGCGGATGTATTTTGGTCGCAGCTTGGATGTGTTAGTGAAGAAGCATACTACTATTTGAAGGAACGTGGGATTACAGTTGTAATGGATCGTTGTATAAAGGTAGAACATGCTTTGACAAAATAACAAACCATGAGATAAAATCCTTGTTCTAATACAAGGATTTTATCCTTTTCTCCAGAAACGGTTTGCGAAATTTTGATAAAGATATAAAATAAAGGATGAGGCATTAAGAAACAAAACATTTGTTCTGTTAAGTAAGAAACAACTAAATTAGTGATACTACTTATATAGAGAGAGGCTATTTTTAGCTATGTACTTGGGGTAAAACCCAAGTGTTTTGTATATGAAAGGGGTATGTTTTTTGGCGAAGCAACAATTTGACTACAATGATGATGCAATACAGGTACTAGAAGGCCTTGAAGCCGTTAGAAAGAGACCTGGTATGTATATTGGAAGCACTGATGGTAAAGGACTTCACCACCTAGTTTATGAAATTGTAGATAACTCGGTCGACGAAGCTCTATCAGGTTATGGGAATCACATCATTGTTAGAATCCATAAAGACAATAGTTTAAGTGTCCAGGATAAAGGACGTGGAATGCCAACTGGTATGCACAAAATGGGTAAACCAACTCCTGAGGTTATTTTTACCGTGCTGCATGCAGGCGGTAAGTTTGGACAAGGTGGGTATAAAGCAAGTGGAGGTCTCCATGGGGTTGGAGCATCGGTTGTGAATGCTTTGTCTGAATGGCTTACAGTCACGATTAAGCGTAATGGATTTGTATATGAACAGCGCTTTGAAAATGGTGGCAAACCTGTTACTACTCTTGAGAACATCGGAAAAACAAATCAAACGGGTACCACGATTCATTTTAAGCCGGACCCTACCATTTTTAGTACAACTACATTTAATTATGAAACATTGAGTGAGCGCTTAAGAGAATCAGCCTTTTTATTAAAAGGGCTAAAGATTGAGATCTTTGATGACCGGAATGATTTCCATGAGGTTTATCATTATGAAAATGGTATTGAAGCGTTCGTTGAATACCTAAATGAGGAAAAGGATGTACTGCATCCTGTCGTTTCTTTTGAAGGGGTTCAGAACAGAATTGAGGTAGATTTTGCGTTTCAATTTAATGATGGGTATTCAGAGAATATCTTATCCTTTGTAAATAACGTAAGAACAAAGGATGGAGGTACACATGAAGTTGGATCGAAAACAGCATTAACCCGTGCTTTTAATGAATATGCTCGTAAAACAGGCCAATTAAAAGAAAAAGATAAAAATCTTGATGGTTCTGATATTCGAGAGGGATTAACAGCAATTGTATCCGTTCGTATTCCTGAAGAATTATTGCAATTTGAAGGACAAACAAAAGGAAAGCTTGGAACGAGTGAAGCACGCTCAGCTGTTGATTCAGTCGTTTCTGAAAACCTCGCTTATTTTCTTGAGGAAAATCCAGATATAAGTACCCTTCTTGTTAAAAAATCGGTAAAAGCTGCTCAAGCTAGAGAGGCAGCAAGAAAAGCAAGAGAAGAAGCAAGAAGCGGAAAGAAACGAAAGAAATCCGAAGCGTTACTAAGTGGTAAATTAACTCCTGCCCAGTCAAAAAATCCAGATAAAAATGAGCTTTATCTTGTTGAAGGAGATTCTGCTGGAGGGTCGGCCAAACAAGGACGTGATCGTCGTTTCCAAGCAGTTCTCCCGTTAAGAGGTAAAGTTATTAATACAGAAAAAGCAAAACTTGCCGATATCTTTAAAAATGAAGAGATCAATACAATCATTCATACAATTGGCGGTGGCGTTGGAGCTGATTTTACTATTGCTGATATTAATTATGATAAGATTGTTATCATGACAGATGCTGATACCGACGGTGCCCATATTCAAGTATTGCTTTTAACCTTCTTTTATCGATATATGAAGCCATTAATTGAAGCGGGTAAGGTATATATTGCATTACCACCGCTCTATAAGGTAAGTAAAGGAACAGGTAAAAAAGAAGTCATTGAGTATGCATGGAATGATAATGAATTAAAGGATGCAATCGCTAAAGTCGGAAAAGGCTATATGATTCAACGCTATAAAGGTTTAGGAGAAATGAATGCCGACCAGCTTTGGGATACGACAATGAACCCTGAAACGAGAACGCTAATTCGAGTCCGTATCGATGACGTAGCAAGAGCTGAACGAAGAGTAACAACACTAATGGGCGATAAGGTTGAACCGCGCCGTAAGTGGATTGAATCAAATGTTGCCTTTGGTCTTGAGGATGATTCGAATATTTTGGACAATGAAAATTTATCGGTCGTAGAAGGGGAGTAACAATAAATGGTACAAACAGAACAATACCGTGATCTACCTCTTGAGGAGGTAATTGGAGATCGTTTCGGTAGATATAGTAAATATATTATTCAAGATCGTGCTTTACCAGATGCAAGAGATGGTCTTAAACCCGTTCAAAGACGAATTCTTTATGCAATGCATGTTGAGGGTAATACAGCTGAAAAAGGTTTCCGTAAATCGGCAAAAACGGTTGGTAATGTAATTGGTAATTACCATCCCCACGGTGACACATCTGTATATGATGCGATGGTTCGTCTAAGTCAGGATTGGAAGGTTCGGAATGTCCTGGTGGAAATGCATGGAAATAATGGTAGTAATGATGGTGATCCACCAGCAGCGATGCGTTATACGGAAGCACGTCTTTCGAGTCTGGCTTCCGAGTTGTTACGTGATATTGAAAAAAACACCGTTGAATTCATTCCTAACTTTGATGATACAAGTAAAGAACCCGTTGTATTACCTGCGATGTTCCCAAACTTACTTGTAAATGGTTCTACTGGAATCTCTGCAGGTTATGCTACAGATATTCCGCCTCATCATCTAGGGGAAGTCATAGATGGTGTCATCAAGCGTATAGACAATCCAAACTCAACTGTTGATGAACTCATGGAAGTGATTAAGGGTCCTGATTTTCCAACAGGTGGTATTATTCAAGGGATTGAAGGGATAAAGAAAGCCTATGAAACGGGAAAAGGAAAAATCATTGTCCGTGGAAAAGTAGAGATTGAGGATCTTCGCGGTGGAAAACAACAAATCGTTGTTACTGAAATACCATATGAAGTGAATAAAGCAAATATGGTTAAAAAAATTGACGAGATTCGATTAGACCGCAAAGTGGAAGGTATAAATGAGGTACGTGATGAAACAGACCGAACAGGCTTAAGAATTGTGATTGAATTAAAAAAAGAGGCCGACGCACAGGGAGTGCTCAACTTCCTCTATAAAAATACTGATCTTCAAATAACCTATAACTTTAACATGGTTGCTATTATGGACAGACGACCAGTATTGATGAGTCTGCCGAAAATATTGGATGCGTACATTGCCCACCAAAAAGAGGTTATTACCAATCGTTCTCATTATGAATTAGATAAAGCACGAGAACGTCAGCATGTTGTTGAAGGTCTTATTAAGGCGTTATCTATCTTAGATGAAGTTATTGCGACAATTCGTGCTTCAAAGGATAAAAAAGACGCGAAAAAGAATTTAATCAATAAATTCGGATTTACAGAGCCGCAGTCTGAAGCAATCGTTTCCTTGCAATTATATCGCTTAACTAACACTGATATCACAGCGCTTCAGCAAGAATATGATGAGTTAAACAAAAAGATAAGTGAATTAGTTGAAATTCTACAAAATGAACGCAAGCTGTTTCAGGTTATAAAAAATGATTTGAAGCGAGTGAAAAAAACCTATGCAGATAATCGTCGTTCGAAAATAGAAGACGAGATCGAAGAAATTAAGATTAATCTTGAAGTGTTAATTCCATCTGAGGATGTGATTGTAACTGTTACCCAGGATGGCTATGTTAAACGGACAAGCCCTCGATCGTATGCTGCATCAAACGGCCAAGACTTTGGCATGAAGGACACAGATCGACTGTTGCACAAATTTGAAATCAATACAACCGATACATTATTGCTCTTTACTAACAAAGGGAATTATTTATATATTCCAGTTCACGAATTACCTGATATAAGGTGGAAAGATCTAGGACAACACGTTGCCAATATCATAAGTATAGATCGTGATGAATTCATTATAGAGGCATTCCCTGTTACGAATTTCGAGTTGCCGGAATATCTACTCTTTATCACCAAAAACGGAATGGTGAAGAAGTCAGAGCTGACTTTGTACAAAGCACAACGATATTCAAAACCACTTGTTGCAATTAATCTGAAAAATGATGATGAAGTCGTATCTGTTCATATCACAAACGGCAATATGGATGTCTTTTTAGTTACACACCTAGGGTATGGACTCTGGTTTGGTGAAGAAGAAGTCAATGTTGTGGGTGCTAGAGCAGCAGGCGTTAAAGGTATCAATCTTAAAGATGGCGATTATGTTGTTGCCGGTTCAGTTGTACCACCATCAACGCCAGCTGAGCTTAGTATTGTTACACAACGTGGAGCCGTTAAGAAGATGAAAATCACAGAATTTGAAAAAGCAACACGAGCTAAACGTGGACTAGTAATGCTTCGTGAACTCAAGAATCATCCACATCGTATTGTAGGCGCGCATTTTGTTACAAATCTTGATGAGCTTTTCCTAAAAACTCAAAACGGAAAAATCGAATCAGTCGAAACAAAATCCTTACGACCAAATGATCGTTATAGCAACGGTTCATTTGTGGTTGATACAGATGAAGCGGGAGAAGTAATTGATACATGGATTGTTACGAATGAGGATAATACCGACGAAATAAAATAATCATGCTTGAAAAGCAGCTACTTAAGGGTAGCTGTTTTTGATTTTGAAATAATATTGTTAACAAGAAGTATCTATTTTGAAAAATATTTATATTTTAAATACGCCTGCTTTACTGTACAATAATTTTATAAGGATTAGAGAGTAGGTAATTTTGAGAAAATGGTAAAAAAATATATTAATAAAAGAAACATTCTCCTTCTCGTAATAGCAATTGTTTTATTGTATTTATTACCAATGTCAATTTCATTGATTTTGGCCTTTCTAACTGCCCTTTTATTGGAGCCAATTGTCAATTTATTAATAACAAAATACCGGTTTAAACGAATATATTCGGTTACAGTAACGTTTGTTATTTTTATGGTATTTGTTTTATTTTTGGGGTACTTGTTAGTCAATGTCATTATTAACCAACTGATCACAGTCGTGAAAAATATACCGTTTTATGTTTCAAGTATTGATACAGACCAAATTATTGCAACCTTTGAAAAGTTTGAAACTTATTTTGAGGATCTACCTAAGGAAGTCTTGGATTCTATTATGAATACTTTGTATTCCTTCCAGGATTTATTAATCGTTGCAGCAAGGAATTTAACAGAGGGGACGTTTAGTTTTGTTTCAAGTCTTCCTCAGCTATTATTAGAATTAATTGTTTATTTAGTGGCAGCTTTTCTTTTCATGAATGATCTACCGGGAATTAAAAATAGACTTAAAGATATGCTGCAGGAAAGTTCTATTGAAAAAATGAAGATTGTGACAACCCAGTTGAAAAAGATATTTGTCGGCTTTTTAAAGGCTCAATTGGTTCTTAGTGGAGTAACTTTTGTTATCACATATATAGGACTTTGGATATTAGATGTAAAGTATCTTCTAATTGTGTCTTTGCTCATTGTACTAGTCGATTTACTACCGATATTAGGCACAGGATCTTTTATCGTTCCATGGGCGATTTTCGTATTAATTAATGGAAATACGAAGCTTGGAATAGGATTATTGATTCTTTTTGTACTTATAACCGTGATTCGAAAAATTATTGAGCCGAAGGTTTATTCACAAAGTTTTGGTATCAGTGCTTTAGCAGCACTCATCAGTATGTACCTAGGGTTTAAAATAATCGGCATTGTTGGATTACTACTTGGTCCACTTTTAGTGATTCTTTATGATTCTTTAACAAAAGCCGGTGTAATTAATTTAAACTTTAAATCAGATAAACTATAGAAAAAAAGCTACCATCATAGGTAGCTTTTTTCTTATAAGTATTCTTTTATTTTTGTTTCTAAAAAGCTTTTAAATGCCTCCATATCTTCTAAGTTATCGAATGCGGCTTGAGCGGTTGTATTATTGCCGCCACCTTTTCCATTAAAGTATTTTAGCTCTTGTTTAAATAATTTTCCACACTCAATGGGAAGCGTTCCATTATGGGAAATAAGCAGTTTATTTTCTAGTGTAGATATAAAGATCACACATTGATTGGATGCCTCATTAATTTGTTTTGCAATTCCTTGAAGTTCTTTTAAAGTTTTCTCATCAAATGATTTGATAATGATTGTATCATTATGCGTTTGAATAAGCTCCTGAGCAAGGAACTGATTAAGTTTCCCTTTTAACTCCTCGATTTCCCTCTGGAATTGTTTGTTATCTGTTTCTATTTTAGTGATTTTTTCGATTAGTCCTTCACGATTTGTGCTATGTTTGTTTGCTAAGGTTGTTAAAACGTTATGTGTTGCTTGATAATCCTCTAAAGCACGGCCACCGAAAATAAAGTACACACGTGTATTTCCTTTACTTTTTTCTGTTTTTAAAAGCTTCATAAGTCCTAATTCGCCAGTTCTTGACACATGTGTGCCTGCGCATGCGGATGTATCGATACCATCAATTTCAACAATACGCATTTCATCTCCTTCAACGTCAGGTGTTTTTAGAAGGGGAAGGGTACTCGCTTGTTCTTTAGACACAAAATATGTTCTAATTTCACGGTTTTCAAAGATAGCTTTATTAACCATATTTTCAATATGTAGTAGCTGATCGGCATTAAATTCAGGAACACTTAAATCAATTGATATGGTGTGTTTCCCTAAATGGAAGCTTGATGTGTGTGCATCATACTCTTCAATACAGATGGCTGATAACAAATGCTGGCCTGTATGCTGTTGCATATGGTCATATCGTAGTTTCCAGTCAATTTGACATTCTACAGTCAAGTTTTCCGGGGGATGGGGGAGTTTATGGTAAACCTCTCCAGCTTCTTGATACACATCTAGGACTTGAATATGCTCAATTTGTCCAGAATCAGACGGTTGTCCACCACCCTCTGGATAAAAAGCAGTTTCCTCAAGGGTTACAAGACAGAAATCTTCTTTTTTTATTATATTTGTTACTGTGGTTGTCCAATTTGTTAAGTATGGATTTTCATAATATAGCTTTTTGGTCATCAAATTCTCGATCCTTTCCATATAGATAATTAAAACATACAAGAAAAGAAATAAAGATTCAATGAATAAAGTTGTTCGTTGTTATAAATAAGAGGGAGGAAGAGCAATTTAATGATAAGAAAGGTGGAACAATTAATGGATGAGATTAAGTTGGTTATGGGAGAAATTGAAGAAGACGCGTTTGTGTTAACTCAATTCAAGTACATGAATACACAATCTGTCATAAGTAAGGAGAGGTTAGGAGCGATTTGCGAATACTTATCGAGAAAAGTAGAGAGTGGGGAACAGGAGCATTATATTACATTAAATGATCAGATGCCGATTAGACTTAATCAAGTTGAGATGAAGGAGTTATTAGATGAGTTCATGAATATACGTGGAAAGATGAATTAAAAGATGGACTATTATGGTCCGGAAAAAGATATAAAGTTTATCATAATAATATTATGTAAACTAAAATAAAGAAAAAAAGAGGGAGGGTTGGAATTAACCATTTTGATATTTTTTAATGATAAATTCCATTCCGATTTCAATTAATGTGTTTGCATGTGTATGAAATCTCTGTGCACGATCTTTTAGTTGTTCATATTGTGAATTGCTAAATGTTGTGCCCATTTTAATGCGATCTTTAGGTTTAGCTGGGGCTTTAAATTCTTTGGGTTTCTTAAATGTATCTAATACATAATCAATTCCTTCAGTTAGTAATTGATTAAATGGAACTTGTTTGCGGTTTGCAATTTCTTTAATTTGTTCCAGTAAACTGCGGCTAACAGTCGTATTTTTGGTTACACGATCGGCATTATGGTGTCTAATTTTACTTTCATAAGGCATTTGGTAGATCAGCTCCTAAATGAATATACTGTGTAGTTTAATTTATATTTATATATGTAAGGTAATCATAAAGTAATTAATAAAGCTATTGGAATCTGTATGCACTTGATTAGATCATGGATTTGCTGCTTATTTTGTAATTTTATCTAAGTTCCTAGAATAGATATTATGTAAACTTCGAAAGATTTATCGTTTTACTTGGTGTTTCCTCTGCAAGTCTCCTGTCTGGCGACACAAATATACCCTTCTTTGGCGACACAAACTTCCCCGCCATAAGCAAATAAAAAAATGTCCAAACAATTTTTATGAATTATTTGGGCATTTCAACTTCTTAAGTATATTTTCAATAGTTTTGTCTTTGTTTGGCCATATGTGAAATTCGGCAGCTTCATTATCTTTAAATGGATATACAATAGTGTAAAATGGTAAATTCTTGTATTTCATAAATGGTCTAGAATAAAAGTAATGAACACTTTTACCCATATCATTGTGTGCTACTATCAACCAATTTAATAAGTAATTATGTAACAGATGTGCAAAAAGCCTATTGAAAGTATATTTCGTTATAGTCAAATTATCTGGGCTTACATAATGAAGAATGGATGGTTCATTACCATATATCGTTTCATCTTTCTCGTTATACAATCCAGTCATTAATTCAATATAAATATTAAAAAAGTAATCGGAATCAGATCTAGTATAAAAATCCACTTGATTTTCAGCGATTTTTCTTTTTCTATAAGTGTGCACATGCCAATTAATCTCATGGTCTTCTATATGTCCTCTCCAATGGGCATATGCGGAAACAAAAGGACAAATAGATTCACTATGCGTAAAGCTTCTATTATAAGATTTTATACATTTTTTGTGATCTTTAAGAATGGTTTTTCTAAAATGTCTTGCAATGGATTTATAGGTAGCCTTTAATGTGAAGTACAATTCTTTATTGGGTCTTTTATGTCGGGGTGTAAATATATATTTAGAAAGCAATTTCTTATCAAGACATTTTATTTTGTTGATATTCTTACTTGACTTATAAACTATATGCTTTGTGTTTTCTTCTTTTGAATTAACAGTGAGGTATAAATATTCAAAGGGATTCTCATAATTCGTTAAATCTATACAATCACTTATATGAATGCGCTTTGTCTTTTCGCTGTGAGCATTTAATTCAAACAATCTGGTAACTAGACTAGAATCTCTTATATCATGTGAATTGGAGCTCCAGGTCTTTGCAAACATTCTAGCCATATCTTCGTTTATGAATAAAAATCCGCACTGACATTGAAAAGGATGCTTGATTTCATTTTTTATGAGATTATATTCATTTTTCCAACCCCCGCCACAACTGGGGCATATTGATGATAGTGGCTTATTATGAAGTGGACAAGTATTAAATAGTTTAAATTGATGAAAAGTACTATGATATCCTATTTTTATACATTCAGGGCAAAACCTAAACGTGTCAATATAGAAAACCTTATAATGATGTTTTTGAATTAAAATTTTTAATATTGTTGCGCTTTCTTCAATTATATTTGCTTTCAAATTAAAACCAAGTATATCTTGTAATCTCTTTTCATCAAAACCTTCTAAAGTAAATAAATCTCCATCTTTTTTACTCCAAACATTGCTTCTTTTATTCTGGATAGATTCTGAACCAAATATCTTAAATAAATCATTAATTGTAACCTTGTTTGCAAACATAAACTTATGAAATATGCTCCAAGCTGATTCATAGGGATGGTACCAACTACTACTCCAGGCAAAAGTTCTCTTGAGATTTTCTTCGGTATGATTGTAAATTAATTTTTTCATCTTAGCCCCCTTTATTTAAAAGATCACTATAAATTTCTGATTCAATGTAACCCGAATATTTCACTGCTTCTTTAAAATGGTTTTTTGTCAAAACCTCTACATTTTTACCATCAACTCCATAGTGAATTAATATATACTCTATAGTCCTTGTAAAATATTGCATAGGAATTTCAAGACCTTTTCGTATATTATGTTTTTGTCGGATTTCAGTAAAAATATCCATTAATTCTTGAGTATAGGTTGATAATCGTAATCCATTCGAAAATGCTTCTGGAAAGTAATATCTAGTAAACGAGAATCCGCTGTTATCAGGAAATTCTGACTCCTCATCATACCCTAAGAGACAAGCATGTATATCGTCATAACTCTTTATTCCAACAAACTTATATTCGTGCACCATAAACCGACCAATGATTTGGGCCTTTTTTAATTTTATAAAAGACGATCTTTGGCCTAATAATTCTTTTTGCCCTACTAATATAACGGTTAAATCTATTTCCGCTCTATCTAATTCATTGTGGATATCCATTAACCAACCATACTGAATCTCATGAAGCTCCTGCGCATCATCAATAATTAAGATTACTCTGTTTTCTTGTGATGTTTGTCCCTTTTCAATTAGATAGCTATACAATCTCTCTCTTTTTGCATTAGTTTTATTACTAAAAGGATCTGAATGTCCAACATCCTTAAGTAAATCTTCAAAAAAAGTATTTTCACTAGCAATTTTTTTATGTCTACAATTGAATTTAAAAACAGGAAGCTTTTCACCCAATTCATCTGGTAAGGCTTTTAATATAAATTGAATTGCTCTTGTTTTTCCAAGCCTGGGCCGTCCATAAACAATTCCACCAGGTGCTCTACTAAAAATCCACCTAGAAATAGTTTCATATAATCGATGTATTTCATTTGTTGCTAGTAAATATCTTCCTGTTTTTATGGGATGGACTTTATTTTGTGTTAAAGGCCTTTTTATAATATTATTTACTTGTTCGGACACATCTTTTTCCCCTCTCTAGTTTTATTTTAGTATGTTATTGTCTTTTTGAACCTTCTGTTAAGATTCTTTTTATTTGATACCAAATTGTTATTATTGATTATTTCTTCATTTTTACCGGTATCTTCATCTCCGTAACTTACATAAACATCTGGTGTTGGAATATCATCTATTTCTCTTCGTAACTGAGCAAGCTTATTTTTGCTACCGTTTTTATTATTAGCTGCTTCTTTTTCGAGGTGTCTAAAATATATCTCTATTGGATTATCGAAGCTTGTAAAATGTAATATCTTTCTATTTTTAAGACTATTGATAGCCTTTCTTGTTTTGAGAGAATGTTTTTGGAGACTCCATTTACCATTTGCGTTTAGAATTCCAAACTCACTGCCATCAGGTAGAAAAGCTCTTACCGTCCTCAAATCCTCTACATCGACAAAAAGATCGAGTTTTGTACCAATTAAACCTGGTGTTCGTGATAATAAGTCACTTCTATACGTTACACCTTCATATTCAATATAAGGTCTTTGGCCAGATACAATATTTCCTCTTACAACACGTTGGGCTTTCATAGTAAAAAACGCTAATTCACTTCTCTTTTCTTCCGACATTTTTCGAATAATAGCTCCTTTCATTATTCTTTGTTGGAGTGCTTCAAGAGGTGTAAGATTGCTGATACCACTATGCGGAGTTCCGTTATATTCAGCAATTAGTGTATCAGCTAATTCGATAATATGTTGTTCAGATATTTTATATTTAATTGCATTACTTTCTGCATTTTTTCGTCTGGGATCATTTGGGTTACTTCCTGTTGTACTTGGAAGACGATGAAATCCATTTTCTTCAAGAATTCCAAAAAACCTCTCTACTAAGCCTCTTCTTTCAGGCATGCTGACTGGACCAGCATTTGTGAAACAACCCACAATTTCACTTAGTCTATCATTTACAATAGTTGACAAGTTAGCTCGAGCGTTATCATATAAAAACTCATCCCAAAGCCCCCATTCACATTCAGGTATAATCTGGGAAGGAAATCCACCAGATGGTGAGTATGAAAGGCCAGAAATAGTAAAGTTAGGTTGTTCCTTTGGGGTTATAGCATTTTTTACACAATGTAATACATCGGTTGAAGAATATTCTCTATTTAGACAAATATGATGTCCTAATATCGCCCTTGTTGCTTCATCAATAATAACCAAAAGCCAAATCCGATCCATTGTCTTTGTTACTTCATATCCTTCAGGAGTCGTAAATGTAATTGCCACAGCAGAATCAATTCTATGACCATCAAATTGTACCCGTTGATATGGTCTGGTAATTACTGGGTTATTTTTATTGCCAATTCCTGTAGAACGGGCATGTTGAGCTGCTTGATCCCCATGCCTTTTTGAAGCTTCTGAAAAGTAGGTAGAATGTAGTTTCTTTACATATCGTTCCAGAGATCGCTTTCCTAAATCTTTTGTAATAAAAGGATATTGATTCAACTTTATTCCAGCTTTTCGGCAGGAATCTATAAACTTTTTGTGTAAGTTTTTAATGCTAATTACGGGTTCCTCTATTGAATTTTTATTTCTTTTTAAATAATGGTTATCAATTGTATCTTTAATAGTTGGGTAAGTTTCTAGAAGGAGTTTAAATGCACCGGTCATTTTTGTTGTGTCGTTTAATTGTGGCAAGCTTTTTCTGTGATATCCATTGACTTTTTTATGAGGTATTAAAGCTCTGTAACCATAGATTAATCCGTTATCATCCTCTGTAAGACATCTTCTTACAAAATTGTTTAACTCTTTGGGTTGGATTCTTGTTTTTTCAACAATTGTTTTAATTAAAACTTCTGAATTGAGGTATAGTTCCACAGCCTGTTTTCTTCTATAAAATATCTCCTTATGTTCATCTGTTAGTTGGTCGACATTAACTAAGGGCCAATTTTTAGTATCCAATGATTCTGGTGGAAAATTCTCACTTTCTATGATTTTACGTTTAGTCATTCAACCACACCTCCGTAAAGGTACCAATGATTTCACAATCAATATTAGCATTCACTTTGCCATGATAGATTAAATAAAATAGGCTTGTATATATTTGTTGATTAGAAAGGAAAGATAGTTTTTCAAATAGTTGTTTCACTGTACTCTTCCCACTTTTAAGAACCGCTAATATCGGTTCGTGATCTTGTAAATTATATGAATTAAATTCTCTTGTGTAAGGAATGATTTGTCTCTTATTATCTAATAAGACTTGGTTTTTTCGAATGACCAACTCGGTTAAAACTTCATGTGAGTAACCATTCATTTTGCACCAATCCTCTTGTACTTGAATTTGTTTAAGGGTTCTTTCGTATTTTTTATTTTCTTTGTCAAGTTCTGTTGAATATTTAATCTCGCAAAAGGATTGTTTCCCATCTTTCCATCTAATCCACATATCAAAAACTGACTCAACCTTTTTCCCTTCTAGTAAATATTGAATTCTTAGAGGTTGTTCGCAAAAAGCTTCAACTTCAGGGTTGGTTTCAACTAAGATCCAATTCTCATATTCTAAATCACTATAAAAATGAACATACCTTTGTTGCTTATAACTGAAGCCAACCCAATAATTGCTGCCATACTTCATACTTCTGCGCATTTTGACAGGTGAATACTCCAGCATACATCATCCTTTCAATTTTTATATTTTAAAATCGACACTATTTCCTATTTTTTTATTTTCTTTCTTCTACTTTCGGTGTGTCGAATCCTTTATCGAAAAAGCACTAGTTTTAATAGTTTTTAAATTTATTTAGTTGCATTTGTCGAAAATGGTTTATTAATAGTATCAAAATAAACAAATTTTATTTTAAAACAACCAAATGACGATCGTTTGTTCTATAATAAAAGTAATCACTTAATGACAGGACAACAATATGACAGCATCGCTTCTAGTGTAAATTTAAAGGAGGACTTTGAATGAGACTAAAGTTTAAAGAAAAACACGTAACAGTTCAACCAATGGACCTGGAATTTTTCACTTCACCTTTTACTGGACATCAACTAAAGAGATTCCAAGTAACTGTTTCAGTTACGGAGCAACAATTATCTGTCTTTGAAGATGAATTAGATTATGTAAAAGTATATGGTATAACTGAAGTAGATGGTGATGGAACAGGAATAAGAAAATACAAAATAAGTAATACTTCATACAGCTATAGCAATAATTCTGATGGTAGAATGTATTTCTTTACAATATCTGAAGAAGAAAATGTCAAAATTGATAGGCTTTTGATTAAGGATATAGAACTAACTCCATATGAATACGAAGAGACTTTGAGTGATGATGCTATTATAATAAATGCCAAAGTTATTGTTACTAAAGACATTGCGGATCGAATTGAAGGCTTGAATGAGAATGAAGAGAAATACTTTACGGTCATTCGTGAGGGTATTAACGAGAATCCTATAAAAATGCGTTTTGGTTTAAATATTTGGTCTGAACATGAGGACGGTTCAATTAAGTATCGATTAGTCATTGTGGAAGATAAGTATGATACTGAAGATGATGTTCGAAGACCACTTAATTATCCTGAAGCACAAAATATTCGATCTTTGACTTTGTACCACAAAAGCTATATTGAGTTATTAGCCGATTTATTTGTAGACAAAGGCTTATTGACGAAAGAAGAAATAGAAGGGTTAAAAGAAAAAGCTAAGGTAGAAAAGAATAAAAATCTACGATATATTTATCAAGTTGTGGACGTAGATAAAGAAAGCCTATAGATTATGGCAGGATAGGCATTTTGTGCTTACCCTGCTTTTCTTTATTGAAGTTCATCTTTGTGAGATCCGATTTTTTCCCAAAAAGTCATTAAAAATGACTTTCGTATAAAAAGAAGAAAATTGATCACTTGTAAACCGATAAATAGTTGCTCCTTTACCCGTCCCATAATGGGGATTTGCTTCAGCATGTAACGATGAAATTTACACGTATTTCATCCGATGATGTGGTGCTTCCATCTCCCCAATTAGTAGCTAGAGCAAGCTTATGCTGAAAATTTACCAAAGTTGCCTGTTCTCCTATTTATAGAGAAGAAGCACGAAACTTCAGTTTATCCTTATATATCACTCCATCAAGAAGAAAATAGGCCAGATCCATTAATTATCTCGTCACTAGAAAATAAGGTTGTTTCATATATTGTTTTATTTTGCTTTTTCATGAAAGATTGAACAACTTCATAACCTACCGCATAACCAGCACAAAAGGAAAGACCTACAGGTTGATATCCCTCTTGTTTGGCAATCTCATCACCAAACATATAGCTACTTACTTCAGCAAATCCTTTAATTTCTAAAGCTTCTCCAATAACAAAGATCGAATACTCTAAATCGTCTTTGTCCATACTAGTCACCCAAGGTCCAAGCTGTTCTGTTCCATACAGTTCTTTCGCAAAAGAATCGGCCAAGCCTTCTATGACAAGATAATCTCCCACTGTTACATTTCCATGATCCCAATCAAAATAAGAAAAACGAATATTGTGATGAAATTCATGAGCAATAACAGCAGGAATTTTAGGTAAATTATAATCATTTGGATAAATATTCACCGTAATAAACCCAGGAATGCCTCCGAATCCTGTATATCCCTTCTGAAGTTTTAATTTATATGGATCTGCAACATACAATCCAAACTTTATTTCATCAGCATTCACTTTCAAACCTGCCTTATTAGCATGTTCTATACAGGTTTTGATAGTATTCTCAGCTACCATATAGGCATTATTATTTTTTAAGATAGATAACCCTTGTTGAATTTGCTTATCGTTAGAAATATCTGCGTAACCTAGCATTTTCGTGGCCATTAAAACGTCATAACCATTTTCTTGCTTTGCCTTTAAAGGAACATTTATTAAATTCCACATTTCCTTAAATGGCGTCATCATCGTATAACGAAAATAATTTATTCTTTCTTCCAAATCCGTAATTGCAAGTAATTCTTCGTATTGTTCTAATGTGTTGATTAATTTATAGGTCATGCTCATTTCAATCACTTCTTTCGCAAATATCTAGTATTGTAATTTTGAAGCCAGTTTATATTCTTCATAAGATTTTCTTTGGAGTCAGTTAAGTCTAAATAAAACAATATATTCTCTAGGTCCGCAATCATTTGAGTTAAATCATTTTTAATAACGCTTAATGAAGGTTGCTGGTTTATTAAATCTTTAAGTTTATAACCTGTTATTTTTGCAGCAAGGATTTGTACAATTTTCTCTAAGTCTGACTCGAATAAAACCAACTGACCGTTGCCATTCTTCTTTGCTTTCAATAGATTTAAATTAGAATAGTATCGTATGGAACGTTCAGTAAGTCCGGTCATTTTGTAAACTTCCCCTGTTGTAAGCAACGTAATTCACCTCCACATTACAAGGTTAAAGTATTACGCTACGTTAATGTCAAGTAAAGATAAGTCTAGCCTTCAGCGTACATTAAAAAAACCGAAATCCCTTAAAGTAGGAAAAATCGGTTTTATCTATGTCGAAATCTGCTTAGCGTATGTTTTCCGCTTTTTGTTGGTATGACCCCTTAATTCGTCCTCTATTCGTTTCTCTATGTCTAAGATGGTTTTCCCATCTGTTCCAGGGGTTTTAGACCCTTTATTTGATTGTTCGATAAGCTAATTGAAATATTATTCCTCGACGTGATAATGTCGTATAGATAATGGAATGTTTCTTTATTTTTAGCCTGTTGATGTAAGTCTGTAAAGATGTCAATCATATCATAATAATCCCAGTATCGTAAAGCTTGCACTGTGGCATCATTCCTTTATGAAATGATGTTCCCACGTTCTTACCCGACCGGTGCAATGCACTTTTAAAAAATATTAAAACTATCGCTAGACTCGGGGTTGTTCCTCCACCTTGATTACTAAGGCTTCACCAGTCATCCCCCTACCCTCATAAGGACAAATGCATTTCGTCATAAACTTATAGTAACCGTTTTGGGTGACAGCCCACTTGTCGTGCTACCCCGTTCGTACGATGGGGTTGAAAACTTACAGTTTGATTTATATGAAAATTTTATAAATTTATCTGCTTAGATAATCTTTCTTTTCTATTCGAATAAACAGCTAGAGACAGCCCTAATGCCATAACTATAACTAACGATGCAAATCCTAAATTTGCACTCGTTTGATCCATTAGTCGTCCTAATCCAATTGATAAGACTGCTTGAAGCAAAAGTGAAATTGCTGTCCAAACGGCAATGGCTCTTCCTAAATATGCTTTTGGCACACATTCCATAATTCGTGCATTCATCCATATCCTTAAGGAAGAATTACCCAAACCGAACAGTAAGCATGCCCCAAATAAAATCCATGCATTCTCACTGAAAACTAAGCTTCCTAAAATCAACATAATGGGGTAGCGTCAGGAAAATGCGGATTTACAACGTTAAGGATATCAAAATATAAAAAGTCTAATTTCTCGGTGTTATAAGTGAAAAATTAGGCTTTAGTTACTTCATTAAAGCGCTTGATTGTTGAAGACTAAAGTTTATATTCATCAAGAAAATTGATGTGCTCTTATCCTAACAAATTTTATTTAGGACTTACATGTATGCCTTCACTCTCTCGCCAATCTGCATAGAGTATACGCTTTACATTATTATATCCATTAGTAGTTAATTGGTTATCTAACCACTGTTGATCAAATCCGAGTTCATGTAAATTATCCCATAAAATTTCCCCATCTAAAATTAACGATGTTGGGACGTCTACTGGACTTTCTGGAAGATTGAGATCTTGCTTGTCTGGTTTTTGATACTTGGAATTTAATAATAGTGTTGTGTAAATAACTATTTATAAAGAGTAAAAAATGAACAAACGCCAACACCTTGAACTTAGGGTTTGGCGTTTTCTCTATACGAATTACAAATAGGCCATTGACCCCTCTCTATTTGGGATGGCTAGACTTCCATTTTATAGTCTAATAAAATTTTCCTTAAATCCTGTCTCGGTATTTCCAAATTAATTGTCACCTGTATAAGTTCGTCCTCTTTATCACTTTCCCGATCCGACAATTCGATTTCGCGATCAGATTGAGTGGACAACTCCACACCTTCCCTCACATCGGAATTAACGTCTTCTTTACCACTTATTGATTCTCCATACAACATTTCCCACTGTTCATATAAGTTTTTTGCTGTGTGATATTCATCAAGATCAGCTTCTGTATCTATCTGTAATTTTTCTTTCAACCCACGACATGACTCTTCCCATTCCTCTAAGGTCTTCAAATCAAATAATTTTGAAAACCTTGGTTTCATTCTTTCCCAATGCAAATAAATGTTATCACACCATTCCAGCAACTCTTCACGATATTGTATTTCTTCTACTTCTTCCATTCCTCTTCATCTCCCGACCATAATTTTCATCCATAATATTCAAAAAACAATCGACATGTTTAAAAGTACAAATAGGTAAATTTCGTTAATGCTTCTGGTTATGAAAAGGTAAGTGGCCCCCGGTAATTGATAATAGACTTATCAAAAGTAAATTATTCAAAATGACACAAACCTTTTATTAAAGCATCCTTGTTAATGATTTTTACCTATTTGATATTAACAATTTCATCATATGCTCCGCGATTGTCCAATGACTAGACAGTTGCCTAATTGTTATTAATTGGAATTACTTGGTCAATAATCATTGCTTTTAAAATTCCAAGTGCAAAGGCTTGTAGTTATTCCACCAGATGAAATAGTTATAGCCGAAAGAAAGAAAGTTTCTGTTGAAACGAATAAACCCCCAAGACAAATAACAAAAACATCCATAATGAGAATGATGATCCCAACATTAATTTTAATGAATTCAGAAAAGTACTGGGCTAATAAATCTGTTCCACCTGTGCTTGTCTCGAAGCGAAGCATAAGACCAATGCCAAAACCAATGAATACACCACCTGTAAATGAACTAAGAATTGGTGAAAATTTTATAGGAACTTGATTAACGTTATGAAAAAGGTCAATAAAAAATGATGATAAAAGCATACCGTGCAAACTATTAAAAAAATATGAACGATACTTAAACCAAGCTAGAGCAAAAATGGGGATGCTCAATACCATTATCGTGAACCCGGCGTTTGTATTTAATAAATAACTAATAATTAAACCTAGGCCAATAATTCCGCCATCTAAAACTTTGTTTGGTATTAAAAAAGTATTTATTCCCAACGCTATTGACATGCTGCCTACAAGAATAGCAACTGCTTTCAAAAAATATGGCATTTATTAAGAACTCTCCTGTCTAAATGGACGTGTTCTATGTATATGCCAAAAACGTTAGCATTATAGACAAGTTTTACTTCACTGAATATAACTTCTGAAGTGCAAGTAGACGCAACATAAGCGCAAAAAAACGATAACTAATAACCCTAGCCCTTGTAGGTCAAGTAACCCTGTTTAAAGGAAAATGTCTATTAATGATACAAAAAACTACCCGAGGTGAGGCAGTTTTTGCAGATAGACATTAAATTTATTCAATTATAATATATGTTTTTTGCAATATAGGTGCATTCCCAGTTTACTCCCTTTATTTTACACTAGGCGATAACATAAATACGATTTTGATACTTCTGCTCTTTCCCTACTAACGAATAGGTATCACGACTTCCTTCTAGAGTATTTACATCATTTGTAGCAGAATATTTAGTTGAAAAAATTTCCTAGCGTTTTTAAATTTAACGGCTGAAGAAAAACTTTCTATATATACATATACCCGAATCAATTTTAAAAAAATATTTTTCCAAAGATTTTATTTTCAAGATTCGACTTAATGATATTATATAAAAAAATGGTACTACTTTTTTGTTATGTGTCTTAAGATCATCCAAGATAGCGAAATAAACCATTATCCTTTTAAAATAGGCATCATTTTAACAATAGCTTCTTGTAGTTTTTCACTATTTTTACTATACATTTGTTTAGCCTCTTTTGATTCCGTTCCAAGAGCAAACAGCTCTAAGTCTGCTTGGCACTTTTTCATGGTCGAAAGAATTAAAGGTCTTTCTTGAGGAGATGCGACTTGTAATTGATCGTCAAACAGGTCAACTGTTAACTCTCCATAGGAATTAACTTGTCCAAGAAAAACATTTTCTACCGTTACACCAAGTTTTTCTAATTCAGTGTGTAACCAAGCACGGCTTCGTCCAATCGTCGCAAGTGGTTCATCCATTATCACACCATCCATAATAACAGTCTGAGACTCTTTAATTGAAGCAACCGTCAAGTTTAGATCCTTTGCTGTTAATGGTTGGTTTTCTTTCTTTAACATGACGGATAAATCCCCTGTTGCCTCTAATACAGCGAATTCTACATCAGACACCTGATAAACATCCTTCTTACGAAGTAATTCTAATAATTCATCTGTCGTGTATCTTTCCTTTTTTAAATTATCTTCCATGATTTTCCCATCTTTTATAAAGACAGTTCCTGTTCCTTCTACAAAATCACGGAACTTTTTACTTTTTAAGGAAAGCAAACCAGATAAAAAGGGTATTGTTGCAAAAATGACAATTCCAATGATTCCATGAAAAATGTTCCGTTCCAGTCCCATAGCAACTTCAGCACCTATACTTCCAATGGAAATACCAGTTACATATTCAAAGAAAGATAATTCAGAGATTTGCTTTTTCCCTAACCATTTTGTAATAAAAAATAAAACAACAACAAAGAATATTGACCTTACGGAAATATCTAACCATTCAGGCACTGCTTATACCCCCTGTAAATATAGTTTTCTAGAAACCTTTGTACTGAAATTCCTCTCCTTCTAGTTCTCCTACTCTTTTTTTTAAATCTTTTGTTACTTCGTGTACGACCATCATAACCTCATGCAAAGTTCGTTTCGATTCATCATCAAAAGTCCGTAAGGCTAAACTTGAGAGACTTGCTTCTACTCCCTTTAGACTGGCAAAACACTGTTTAACATCTGATCCTACTGTCATCCTAAGTCTCCTTATCCTTTTGGTTTAAAAATTAAAGCTCCTATCATGCCGAAAACAATGGCTGCTGAAATACCGGAACTAGTTACTTCAAAAATTCCTGTCAGTACACCAACTAACCCATGTTTTTCTGCTTCCTGCATCGCACCATGAACAAGCGAATTCCCAAAACTTGTAATCGGAACGGTGGCCCCTGCCCCAGCAAAATCAATCAACGGTTCATATAAACCAAACCCATCTAAAATTGCCCCCACTACTACAAGGGTACTTAACGTATGTCCCGGTGTAAGTTTAAAAACATCAAACATTATCTGCCCAATCACACAAATCAAACCACCTACTGTGAATGCCCAAAAATAGGTCATATCATTGTTCACCTCCATACTCAATCGATACCGCATGTGCAATACAAGGAATCGTTTCATTTTGCTGAAAAGAAAGAGGAGATAATAAAGCACCTGTTGCAACGACTAACATTCTTTTAAATTCACCTTTTTTCATCCGGTTTAACAGATGACCATAAACTACCGTTGCTGAACATCCTGCTCCACTTGCTCCTGCAAGAACCGGTTGCCCCTCCCGATAAATCATAAGACCACAATCTTGGTATTGCTCCTTACAAATAGGAATTCCATGCTTTTTAAATAGATCCAAAGAAACTTCATGCCCAATTTGCCCAAGGTCTCCTGTTACAATTAAGTCATAATAAGACGGATCGACGTTTCGTTCTTTTAAATGTGCTTCAATGGTATCAACCGCTGCAGGAGCCATAGCCCCTCCCATATTAAAAGGATCGGTCAGACCCATATCAATTACACGACCTATTGTGGCAGAAGTGACACGAGGCCCATCCCCAGAATCACTTAAAAGGGC
>QGHH01000467.1 GCA_003640645.1 Fredinandcohnia aciditolerans
GCTGAACTACGCCTACCGCAAGCCGCTGGGCGTGGTCGGGGTGATCTCGCCGTGGAACCTGCCGCTGCTGCTGCTGACCTGGAAGGTGGCGCCGGCGCTGGCGTTCGGCAACACCGTCGTCATGAAGCCGTCGGAGGTCACGCCCTCCACCGCCACGCTGCTGGCCGAGGTCGCGCACGATACGGGGCTTCCGCCCGGCGTGCTGAACCTGACGCATGGCTTCGGGCCGGGCTCGGCGGGCGAGTTCATCACCACGCATCCGGACATCGACGGCATCACCTTCACCGGCGAATCGGCCACCGGCGCGCCCATCCGGCGCGCCGTGGCGCCGGGCGTGACGCCGGTGTCGTTCGAGCGGGGCGGCAAGAACGCGGCGCTGGTGTTCGCCGACGCCGACTTCGAGGCGGCGGTCGACGGCACCGCGCGCTCGGTGTTCGCCAACTGCGGCCAGGTCTGCCTGTGCACCGAACGCGTGTACGTGCAGCGCCCGATCTACGAACGCTTCGTCGCCGCGCTGGCCGCGCGCGCGCGGGCGCTGCGCATCGGCTGGCCCGATGACGCGGACACCGGCATGGGGCCGCTGGTGTCGCGCGAACACCGGG
>QGHH01000468.1 GCA_003640645.1 Fredinandcohnia aciditolerans
GAGGGCATCGGCGACCGGCGGCGGGACGGGTTTCTGGGACGGCGGAGCAGCGTCCCGCTCCGCCAGCCGCGCCCGGATCTCGGCGTGGCGCGCTTCGGTCAGGGGATAGCCCACCATGACCCACGCCGCCAAGAGGCCCAGCAGTCCGGGCGCGGCCGCGTACAGCACCTGCAAGCCCAGAAGGCCGGTCGGGGTGGTGGCGGCCGGGTTGTGGGAATCGAAGCCCATGGCGCCCAGGACGATGAAGCTGGCCACGGCCAGGGCCTGGCTGACCTTCACCGTG
The DNA here is from genome assembly GCA_003640645.1 of Fredinandcohnia aciditolerans. Lineage (GTDB taxonomy): Bacteria > Bacillota > Bacilli > Bacillales > Bacillaceae_L > Ferdinandcohnia > Ferdinandcohnia aciditolerans. The sequence continues at coordinate 284 of QGHH01000468.1, forward strand.
CCGGTGAGGATGGCGTAGAGCAGGCCGGTGCGGTCGACGCCCGTGCGCAGCCGCTCCTCGTCGCCGACGTCGGCCAGCATGGCCCGCAGCAGGAACGGCGCCGCCGAATAGGGCAGGCCGGCGAAGATCAGGAACGGCGCGGCCAGCCAGAAATCGTGCTGGGGCAGCACGACCACGGCGAACTGCGCCACGGCGTAGACCACCGACGAGGCGATCAGGACCACGTGCTTGCCGAACCGCTGGGAGAGCTTGACCCATATCGGGGCGCCGACGATGGCGGCGACGAAATAGACCAGCAGCAACGCCTCCGCCGTCCCCT
>QGHH01000469.1 GCA_003640645.1 Fredinandcohnia aciditolerans
AAGCGCCAGCGGTCCGGCTGTGACGCGACAGCCCTTCCGACGCTCTCCGGCTTTTTCGATTCAATGACCAGGCCGCGCCCACTTCGCGCGAAAGCGCAGGTCGCTTCTTCCAGGGAAGCACGAATTTATCGGAGACAGGACGACAAGGCCCCACGATGCGGAACACCTGGACCTTCGCTTTCTTCGATCAGTAGCTGGGCGTTCTCGGGTGTCTAACATTATGAGGGCGCGTTCGGCGAACGGCTCTCGTAGGGACATCGGAACCCGCTTCGCGGGCTCTTTGATACGGGGATCGGGCAATGCAGGCCGAACGGGCGTCGGGACACAGGGACATTCATCGCCGCGCGAGCGAAGGCAACGAGCGGAAGCCTAAAACAGCTTTGCTTCCGTCTCTGGCGATATGGACGGCTCTTGTCGCGAGCATGCCTTGTTCAGTCCCTGCTTATGCGCAGTCGGCCGAGACGACGTCTCGCCCCGGAAGGATTTCTTTCAACATTCCATCTCCATCCTTGTCGAAGGCGCTCATAGCCTATTCCGGTGTGGCCGGCGTTCAGCTTTTCTTCGATGCCAACCTTGTGCGGGGGAAAAACTCTCCTGGCTT
>QGHH01000470.1 GCA_003640645.1 Fredinandcohnia aciditolerans
CCGTCGACGATCGAAAGCTTGTGCGTAGGATCGATGTCGACATGGCTGCGGACATGGGTCGCGCCATGCGCGGCGAGACCGATGGCGTGACGCATCGACTGCCGGTGCGGGTCGATGCCGATGGCGAGGCGGTTCTCGCGTTCGAAGTCGATCCGCTCGCGCAGCACGGCGCGCCGGTTGTTCTCATGCCAGGGCATGCCCCAGGTTGTCTTGTCGAGGTGGGTGTGTGCGTCGATCAGACCGGGAATGGCGATGGCACCGCCACCGTCCTCGACCGGCATGCCGGCGTCCGGTTCGAAATGACCGATCCCGGCAATGCGTCCGTCGCGGATCAGGAGATCGCTGGCGGCGCCCCCATAGGGGCGGACGTTGCGGAGCAGCAGGTTGGGCATGCACTTACCTCAGTTTCGGATTGAGTACGTCGCGCAGCCAGTCTCCCAGCACATTGACGACGACGACGAGCAGGCAGAGCTGGATCACCGGAAACAGGACAATCCACCACGAGCCGGAGAACAGGAACTGGTTGCCGATGCGGATCAGCGTGCCGAGCGATGGCTGGCCGGGCGGCATGCCGATGCCGAGGAACGAGAGCGTCGCTTCC
>QGHH01000471.1 GCA_003640645.1 Fredinandcohnia aciditolerans
TGAAGGACCGCTGGTCGGGCGAACTGACCCATGTCGACCCCAAGTCGGGCAAGCGCTACGCCCTGGGCGAGCGGCCGGCGGTGCTGAAGATCCGCCCGCGCGGCTGGCACCTGCCCGAGCGGCACATGGAGGTCGACGGCCGCACGGTCGGCGGGGCGCTGTTCGATTTCGGCCTCTACCTGTTCCACAACGCCCGCGCGACGCTGGAGCGCGGCTCGGGCCCCTATGTCTACCTGCCCAAGCGGGAGAGCCGCCTGGAAGCGCGGCTGTGGAACGACGTCTTCGTCCACGCCCAGCAGGCGCTCGGCCTGCCGAACGGGACCATCAAGGCCACCGTGCTGATCGAGACCATCCCGGCCGCGTTCGAGATGGACGAGATCATCTATGAACTGCGCGACCACATGGCCGGCCTGAACTGCGGCCGCTGGGACTACATCTTCTCGTTCATCAAGCGGCTCGGCCGCCGCCCTGAGTTCCTGACGCCGGACCGCTCGGCCATGGTCATGGGCAAGGCCTTCCTCGGCGCCTATTCACTGAAGCTGATCCAGACCTGCCACCGTCGCGGCGCCTTCGCCATGGGCGGCATGGCCGCCCAGATCCC
>QGHH01000472.1 GCA_003640645.1 Fredinandcohnia aciditolerans
CCATGCGATTGCAGGACAAGCTGGACGACAAGGCGCCTTATTTCGCAGTGGTGCTGGTCGCAGGTTGGTCTGGCCGCCCGGAGGTTAGCCTGTGAGCGGCCGTCTCTATGTCATCGGCCTCGGCCCCGGCAACGCCGACCAGGTCACGCCGCAAGCCAGCCACGCGGTCGCGGAGGCTACGTTCTTCTATGGCTACAAGCCCTATGTCGACCGGCTTGAGCTGAAGCCGCATCAGACCCCGGTCGCCTCCGACAACCGTGAGGAACTGGCGCGCGCCAAGGAAGCGATCGTCAAGGCCGCTGAAGGTCATGCTGTAGCCGTCGTCTCCGGTGGTGACCCTGGCGTCTTCGCTATGGCCGCGGCGGTGTGCGAGGCGATCGAGGAAGGTCCTGCCGAATGGCGTGACATCGACCTGCAGATCGTGCCGGGTGTTACCGCGATGCTCGCCGTAGCTGCGCGCGCCGGCGCTCCGCTCGGCCACGATTTCTGCGCCATCTCGCTGTCCGACAATCTGAAGCCATGGGATTTGATCGAACTCAGGCTGCTCGCCGCGGCCGGCGCGGGTTTCGTGATCGCGCTCTACAATCCGATCAGCAAGGC
>QGHH01000473.1 GCA_003640645.1 Fredinandcohnia aciditolerans
GCGGTACAGCGTGTGCGTGACGCGCGCGCCGGGCAGCGCCATCAGGTCCGAGCGCGGGTTGTAGTAGGGCGCGTCGTCGCGGCTGTTGCGCTGGGTCGACAGGTCCAGCGTCAGGTCGGCCTTCAGGTGCGGCGCGGTGTAGACGCGCTCGCGCCCGTCCAGTCCCAGTTCCCAGCGCTGGTTGCCGTCGGAAAAACGCGACGGCGACAGCGACAGGGTCCATTCGCGCCGCTCGTTGGCGCGCCAGCGCACGAAGCCGGTCAGGCGGTTGGCGGTGATGTCGTTGGTCAAGGCCCGCAGCGGGGTCTCGCGCGACAGCAGCTCGCCCGAGCCGCCCACCTGCCAGTGGTCGTCGATGTCATAGGCGGCCGACAGGCGCAGGCCCGGTTTGACGCCGTGGCCGTAGCTGTGGGTCGAGACTTCGCCCTCGACCGTCAGGTCGCGGCCGCGCCATTGCACGCCGGTGCGCAGCCAGCGGTAGTTGCCGCGTCCTTCCTCGAAGTCGCCGGTGGCGTAGCCGCCGCCGATCACCACCGCCTTGAACGCGAAGCCGGGCAGCAGCCAGCGGCGGAACCAGTCCGATCCCGAACCCGAACGCGA
>QGHH01000474.1 GCA_003640645.1 Fredinandcohnia aciditolerans
CAGGCCTTCCGCGATCATGCCCGGCCGGGGCTGCGCACCGACGCGCCCGCCGGCCTGCCGGCCATCGACAACGCCTACCAGGCGCTGCAATACGCGCGCCGGCCCGATTTGCCGGACAGCCGCAGCATCTTCCGAGCCAATACGCTCAGGCTGCGGCTGACCTATCTGTACCGTCCCCTGCTGCCGCCGCTGCGCGCGCTGTGGGTGCCGGCCGGCGTGCCGCATGGCGTCGACATGATCGGCGCGGTCTCGATGCGCTCGCTGTACATCCATGCCGACGCCGCGCGGGCCTATTGGCCGCAATGCCAGGTGATCGAGGTCAGCGGCCTGCTGCGCGAACTGATCCTGGCGCTGAACCAGCCGGCGGCGCGCCACGGGCCGGTGCAGCGCCTGAGCGCCGAGCTGCTGCTGAACCTGCTGGCCGGCACCGAGCGGCAGCATCGCCAGTTGCCGCTGCCGTTCGACCGGCGCCTGCGCAAGGTCTGCGCCGCCGTGCTGCAGGCGCCCGGCAACGACGACACGCTGGAGCAGTGGGGCGAACGGATGGGCGCCAGCGCGCGCACGCTGATCCGGCTGTTCCAGGCTGAATTGGGACTGAAT
>QGHH01000475.1 GCA_003640645.1 Fredinandcohnia aciditolerans
GGCATCGCCCGCAACCTGGGCGACGTCAATCCCCAGCCCGGCCTGACCATCGCCCAGGGCGACGCCACCGATCCGCACGGCCTGACGCCGCTGCTCAAGGGCCACGATGCGGTGGTCAGCGCCTCCCGCTTCGTGTCGGCTGACGCCAAGCCGCTGCTGGCCGCCGTGAAGGACGCGGGCGTGCCGCGCCTGCTGGTGGTCGGCGGCGCCGGCAGCCTGGAAGTGGCGCCGGGCAAGATGCTGATCGACACCCCCGAATTCCCCGACGCGTACAAGCCGGAAGCCCGCGGCGGCGTGGTGTTCCTGGACGCCTTGCGTCAGGAAAAGGTTCTGAATTGGACGTTCCTGTCGCCTTCCGCGCTGTTCGAGCCGGGCGAGCGCACCGGCAAGTTCCGCATCGGCGACGACACGCTGCTGGTCGATGAGGCCGGCAAGAGCTGGATCTCGATGGAAGACTACGCCATCGCCCTGGCCGACGAAATCGAGACGCCCCGGCATTCCCGCCGCCGCTTCACCGTCGGCTATTGATACCCCGCAGGCCGTGGCGCGGTGTTGTTTGCATGCGATAGCCGGCCGCCCACGGCCCCCGCCCGCCCCGG
>QGHH01000476.1 GCA_003640645.1 Fredinandcohnia aciditolerans
ATGTTGGGGTCAAGCACGAGATCTCGCGCGACGACGATGTTTATCTTGTCCGCAGGTTCGAGCGTGAGGGTCCTCTTGATCGACTGATTCCGTTGGAGAATCTGACGGACGGTGTCGCTTAGTGCTTGACCCGCGGTGCCTGTCAGCGTCGAAGTGGCGTTGCCGCTGTTCGAGCCGCCACTTCCCACGTTTATGGTGACGTTCTGGCTCTTGTCGTAATGGCCTGCCAGCGCCGCCACTGCAGCTACGCCGAAGGCGCTTCCAAAGCGCTGCCAGAAGTGGTCGTCAACCTGTGCAGCAATGCCTGCGGCGCCCGTTCGGTCGGAAATGTCCCAGCCGCCTAGAGCCACCCGGCCGCCGCTCGGGAAGTCCATCCGGTTGACAGACATGAGGATGCGGCTTTGGCCTTCAGCGATGTCCGTGCTCACCTCGCCAGTGAGCGCGGTGCCTCTCTCTATGAGGAGGTGCTCGCCACGTAGGCTGTCGTAGACGTCCGACGTCACCATGGCGCGGAACGTGCCCGGGGCATCTGTATTCAGAGACTGCTGGATCACAGCAGGGATGATCCAACCTTCGCGGATGTAGTATGGGGAGGGCGC
>QGHH01000050.1 GCA_003640645.1 Fredinandcohnia aciditolerans
TTTGGTTAAGTCCTCGATCGATTAGTATCAGTCAGCTGCACATGTCACCATGCTTCCACCTCTGACCTATCAACCTCGTCATCTTCGAGGGATCTTACTAGTTTAACACTATGGGAAATCTCATCTTGAGGGGGGCTTCATGCTTAGATGCTTTCAGCACTTATCCCTTCCACACATAGCTACCCAGCTATGCCCTTGGCAGAACAACTGGTACACCAGCGGTGTGTCCATCCCGGTCCTCTCGTACTAAGGACAGCTCCTCTCAAATTTCCTACGCCCACGACGGATAGGGACCGAACTGTCTCACGACGTTCTGAACCCAGCTCGCGTACCGCTTTAATGGGCGAACAGCCCAACCCTTGGGACCGACTACAGCCCCAGGATGCGATGAGCCGACATCGAGGTGCCAAACCTCCCCGTCGATGTGGACTCTTGGGGGAGATAAGCCTGTTATCCCCGGGGTAGCTTTTATCCGTTGAGCGATGGCCCTTCCATGCGGAACCACCGGATCACTAAGCCCGACTTTCGTCCCTGCTCGACTTGTAGGTCTCGCAGTCAAGCTCCCTTGTGCCTTTACACTCTACGAATGATTTCCAACCATTCTGAGGGAACCTTTGGGCGCCTCCGTTACTTTTTAGGAGGCGACCGCCCCAGTCAAACTGCCCACCTGACACTGTCTCCAAGGCCGATAAGGCCTTCGGGTTAGAATTTCAATACAGCCAGGGTAGTATCCCACCGATGCCTCCACCGAAGCTGGCGCTCCGGCTTCCAAGGCTCCTACCTATCCTGTACAAGCTGTACCAAAATTCAATATCAGGCTGCAGTAAAGCTCCACGGGGTCTTTCCGTCCTGTCGCGGGTAACCTGCATCTTCACAGGTACTATAATTTCACCGAGTCTCTCGTTGAGACAGTGCCCAGATCGTTACACCTTTCGTGCGGGTCAGAACTTACCTGACAAGGAATTTCGCTACCTTAGGACCGTTATAGTTACGGCCGCCGTTTACTGGGGCTTCGATTCAGAGCTTCGCTTGCGCTAACCCCTCCTCTTAACCTTCCAGCACCGGGCAGGTGTCAGCCCCTATACTTCGCCTTGCGGCTTCGCAGAGACCTGTGTTTTTGCTAAACAGTCGCCTGGGCCTATTCACTGCGGCTCTTCAGGGCTATTCACCCTAAAAAGCACCCCTTCTCCCGAAGTTACGGGGTCATTTTGCCGAGTTCCTTAACGAGAGTTCTCTCGATCACCTTAGGATTCTCTCCTCGCCTACCTGTGTCGGTTTGCGGTACGGGCACCATTTACCTCGCTAGAAGCTTTTCTTGGCAGTGTGGAATCAGGAACTTCGGTACTATATTTCCCTCGCCATCACAGCTCAACCTTACGGTAAGCGGATTTGCCTACTTACCAGTCTAACTGCTTGGACGCACATATCCAACAGTGCGCTTACCCTATCCTCCTGCGTCCCTCCATCGCTCAAACGGTAAAGAGGTGGTACAGGAATATCAACCTGTTGTCCATCGCCTACGCTTTTCAGCCTCGGCTTAGGTCCCGACTAACCCTGAGCGGACGAGCCTTCCTCAGGAAACCTTAGGCATTCGGTGGATGGGATTCTCACCCATCTTTCGCTACTCATACCGGCATTCTCACTTCTAAGCGCTCCACCAGTCCTCACGGTCTGACTTCACAGCACTTAGAACGCTCTCCTACCATTGTTCGTAAGAACAATCCACAGCTTCGGTGATACGTTTAGCCCCGGTACATTTTCGGCGCAGAGTCACTCGACCAGTGAGCTATTACGCACTCTTTAAATGGTGGCTGCTTCTAAGCCAACATCCTGGTTGTCTAAGCAACTCCACATCCTTTTCCACTTAACGTATACTTTGGGACCTTAGCTGGTGGTCTGGGCTGTTTCCCTCTTGACTACGGATCTTATCACTCGCAGTCTGACTCCCGAGAATCAAGTCTTTGGCATTCGGAGTTTGACTGAATTCGGTAACCCGATGAGGGCCCCTAGTCCAATCAGTGCTCTACCTCCAAGACTCTATACTCGAGGCTAGCCCTAAAGCTATTTCGGAGAGAACCAGCTATCTCCAAGTTCGATTGGAATTTCTCCGCTACCCACACCTCATCCCCGCACTTTTCAACGTGCGTGGGTTCGGGCCTCCATTCAGTGTTACCTGAACTTCACCCTGGACATGGGTAGATCACCTGGTTTCGGGTCTACGACCACGTACTATTTCGCCCTATTCAGACTCGCTTTCGCTGCGGCTCCGTCTCTTCAACTTAACCTTGCACGGGATCGTAACTCGCCGGTTCATTCTACAAAAGGCACGCCATCACACATAAATGTGCTTTGACTACTTGTAGGCACACGGTTTCAGGTTCTATTTCACTCCCCTCCCGGGGTGCTTTTCACCTTTCCCTCACGGTACTGGTTCACTATCGGTCACTAGGGAGTATTTAGCCTTGGGAGATGGTCCTCCCAGCTTCCGACGGGATTTCTCGTGTCCCGCCGTACTCAGGATCCACTCAAGAGAGAACGAAGTTTCGACTACAGGGTTGTTACCTTCTCTGACGGACCTTTCCAGGTCGCTTCGTCTACTTCGCTCTTTTGTAACTCCGTATAGAGTGTCCTACAACCCCAAGAGGCAAGCCTCTTGGTTTGGGCTATCTTCCGTTTCGCTCGCCGCTACTCAGGAAATCGCGTTTGCTTTCTCTTCCTCCGGGTACTAAGATGTTTCAGTTCCCCGGGTCTACCTTCTCTTACCCTATGTATTCAGGTAAGGATACTGCCCCATTACGAGCAGTGGGTTTCCCCATTCGGAAATCTTCGGATCAATGCTTACTTACAGCTCCCCGAAGCATATCGGTGTTAGTACCGTCCTTCATCGGCTCCTAGTGCCAAGGCATCCACCGTGCGCCCTT
>QGHH01000477.1 GCA_003640645.1 Fredinandcohnia aciditolerans
CGGCCACAGGCCGTAGGCCAGCACCGTCAGCACCACGGCGAAGGCGCTCCAATAGACCTGGAACCAGGCCGCTCCGATCCAGAAGCGCCCCTGGCCGTTCATGTCGGACAGGGGGATCGGCGGCGAGCCGGCGTAGCGGTAAAGGCGATGCTCCAGTCCGAGGCCCGGCAGGACGAACAGCGAGATCACGAACAGGATCATCAGCCCCCAACCGAAGAACTTGTGCGGGCTGAGCGCCTGGATGAACACCGCCAGCACGGCGATCAGCAGGAAGTCGACCGCCTGCGGCAGCACGTACCAGACGAGGTACTTGCCAAGCTCGACGGCCGCCACGACGCTGACCCCAAGGGTCGAGACCAGCACCAGGGCGATCGCCAGGATCTTGGGCAAGACGAAGGCCCAGGTCGGCGTCGCCGTGACGTCGATCAGTTCGCTGGTCCCCTTGTCGCGCTCGCGCCAGACCAGTTCGCCGGCGTAGAACACGGCGATGATCAAGGCGAAGAAGGTGAACGACGTCCCCAGGGCGGCGATCATCATCCGGGTCACCGGGTGGACCGCCCCGCCATAGGCAGCCATGTCCACCGAGACCCAAAGTTCGG
>QGHH01000478.1 GCA_003640645.1 Fredinandcohnia aciditolerans
GCAGGACTGCAAACGGGCATCAGGACATCGTCGCACAGATGAGTGCTGACGACGCCGTGGAAGGGGCCGCGCCCATATCGAATAGCGGCCTCGATACCGCCTGGCCGTAACTCCTCGACGACATTTGACATATGCAGTCGCAGGTCGATCATCGGAACGGCCTGGCGCAACGCATTCATCCGCGGCACCAGCCAATGGCTCAGGAATGCCGTTGTGGATGTGAGGGTGACTGGAGCTGGAGCCGTATCCGCGCGCAGCCGTGTCACCACCTTTTCGATTTCGCCGAATCCTGAAGCCGTCGCGTCATATAGGGCCTTGCCCTGTGCAGTCATCGTTACGGCTCGGGGCGTCCGGTTCAGGACGCGAAAACCTAGATAGGTTTCAAGCTGTCTGATCTGATGGCTGATTGCCGTCGGTGTGACCAGAAGTTCCCCAGCCGCGGCCCTGAAACTCGCCCGGCGCGCAGCCGCCTCGAAGGCGCGAAGGGCCGACAACGGCGGCAGGCGCAATTGGCTCATGCTGAATCTAATTCATCATAAAGGTGAGGAGTTCGATTTTTTCTTCGCGCCATGAAGCAATTATCATGGCCGAAATTCGT
>QGHH01000479.1 GCA_003640645.1 Fredinandcohnia aciditolerans
TTCCGATGATGTGCGCGCGCTGGGCGTGTTCGAGTACATCACGCTGCGCGCGGTGCTGGCGTGCGCCACGGCGCTGCTGATCGGCCTGGTGGCCGGCCCGCGCGTGATCCGCAAGCTGACCGAGATGAAAATCGGCCAGGCCGTGCGTTCGTATGGCCCGGAAAGCCACCTGGTCAAGACCGGCACCCCGACCATGGGCGGCGTGCTGATCCTGATTTCCATCGCCATCAGCACGCTGCTCTGGGCCGACTGGACCAACCGCTTCGTCTGGGTGGTGCTGCTGGTGACGTTCGGCTTTGGCTGGATCGGCTGGATGGACGATTACCGCAAGGTGGTCTATCGCGATCCGGAAGGCATGCCGGCGCGCCAGAAGTTCTTCTGGCAGGCAACCATCGGCCTGGTGGCCGCGGTCTACCTGGCGTTCGCCGTGTCGGCGCCGGCCAACACCGAATTGTGGCCGCTGTTCAAGGCCTGGGTGGGAAGCGGCTTCACGATGTCGCTGCCGACGCGCGCCGACCTGATCGTGCCGTTTTTCAAGACCGTCAGCTATCCGCTGGGCGTGCTCGGCTTCGTGGCGTTGACGTGGGCCGTGATCGTC
>QGHH01000480.1 GCA_003640645.1 Fredinandcohnia aciditolerans
GGGCGAACAAGAAGCCGAGCAGGCCCTGTCGTACCTGGACACCGCTGACCGCATGGAGCAGCGCCTGGGCAAGTACCTGAACAGCGAAGCGGTGATGCCGAAGCTGCACAAGGTGCTGGCCGATGCCGGTATCGGTTCGCGCCGCGAGATGGAAGAGCTGATCGTCGCCGGCCGCGTGTCGGTCAACGGCGAGCCGGCCCATATCGGCCAGCGAGTGGCCCCGAACGACCAGGTGCGTGTCAATGGCAAGCCCATCATGCGCACCAACACCAAGAAGCCGCCGCGCGTGATCCTGTATCACAAGCCGGCCGGCGAGATCGTCAGTCATGATGATCCGGGCGGCCGCGCCAGCGTGTTCGCGCGTCTTCCCAAGCTGCGCACCGGCAAGTGGCTGTCGGTGGGTCGGCTCGACCTGAATACCGAAGGCCTGCTGATCTTCACGACCTCGGGCGACATGGCCAACCGCATCATGCACCCGCGTTACGGCACCGAGCGGGAATACGCGGTGCGCGTCCTGGGCGAGATGGACGAGGCGCAGCGCCAGTCGCTGGTCGATGGCATCGAGCTGGAAGATGGCGTGGCCGCGTTCGGCGCGCTC
>QGHH01000481.1 GCA_003640645.1 Fredinandcohnia aciditolerans
CTTGGCCTGGCGGTCTTTGATCGAGGCCGCCTGCAGAACATCCCCGTCTTGCGCGAGGGCGCGCGGTATGAGCAGCGCGCCCTCCTGGAGCTGGGCGTGCGCTATGTCGTCGCAAGTCTGGCGGCCGTGCCTGTTATCGAATCGGTCGCGCCTGCCACCTAAGCGCGCGGACGCTCCCCCATTTGCCACCTAGCCGCCTTGCAGGCGGCCTTTTTACTGGAGCCACGCATGGCAAACCTTGAACGGATCGTCAATGTGGCGATCTCCCTGAACACCACTGCGATCAAGCAGCAGAATTTCTCGGACATCCTGGTGCTGGGCGCGCACGCGCTGGCGGTCGGCCGCATCCTGGTTGTTTCTGAAGCGGCCGAGTTGCTGGAGTTGGGGCTCAGTCAACGCGACCCGCTGTACATCGCCGTGCGCGACGCCTTCAAGCAGATCCCGACCGTGCCGCGAGTCTTCGTCGGCCGGCGCCACGTCGAGACCTCGCATGTCGCGGTTACGCGTGCAAGCGCCAGCGATTACGTGATCAGGCTGTCCTGGCCAGTTTCGAGTGGCACCTTGCCGCTGGTGGCGTGCCGATTCACGGGGCGGGCAG
>QGHH01000482.1 GCA_003640645.1 Fredinandcohnia aciditolerans
GATGCGTTGGCCGCCCCGCAATGCAAAAGCCCGACTCCAAGGAGCCGGGCTTTTTAATTCTGGTGGCCTGGGGCGGAATCGAACCACCGACACGCGGATTTTCAATCCGCTGCTCTACCAACTGAGCTACCAGGCCAACGAAGTCCGCAACTATACACAATTTTTTGGACTTGTGCCAGTCGCCTCGAAAAAAGTTTGAAGAATTTCCGGGGCGCCTTCCAACGTGGAAAGGGGCAAGGGGCGCATACTACCGCAAACGGCCATTGCATGGGGGGCGACGCAAGGTCACGTGGCGGGGCGACACGGGTCGCGAGGGGTGCGACGCAGGGTCGCGGTCGGGACGCCAAATGGCGTGGGGATAACCCGCGGGAGTATAATCATGGCCGGTCCGCTGTTACATGCACGCTGCACCGCATGGGCTTTGCGGGGACCACAGCTCTAATACTCACGGCCTTGTCCTTTACATGTCGGTAGCTGTCCTAGCCTTCGGTCTGAATCACACGTCCGCGCCGGTTTCGGTTCGCGAACGCGTGTCCATGCCCGTCGATCTGGTCAAGCCGGCGCTGGAAGGCCTGCGTTCCGCGTTCGGCGGGTCGGT
>QGHH01000483.1 GCA_003640645.1 Fredinandcohnia aciditolerans
GGCCGGTAAGCAGCCACCAGTTCAGGAAGAAGCGCTTCATTGTTCGCCTATTCGCCGCGCGGAATGACGATTTCGACCCGGCGATTGAGCGCCTTGCCGGTCGCGTCGGTGTTGGGAGCGATCGGCTGGCTGTCGCCGAAGCCCTCGATGCTGACGCGGCTCTGGTCGGTCAGCTGGCTGCGCACGATGGCGGCGGCCGTCTCGGCCCGCGCCTTGGACAGCGCGAAATTGTCCGGGAAGGTGATGCTGGCCAGGCGGTCGGCGTCGGCGTGGCCCTCGACCCGCACCGCGCCGCGCTCGGCCTGGATGGCGGCGCCGATGCGCTGGAACAGCGTCTCGCGGCCGGGTTCGAGCTTGTCCGAGCCGGACTTGAACAACTGGCCGACGGTGGTGCGCACCCGGATCGACTTGCTGTCCTGCTCCACCGCGACCAGATGCTGGGCGATCTCGGGGGCCAGGAAGGTCTGGATGCGCTGGAGCTGGGTGCTGGTCGGCGCCGGCGGCGGCGCGGCGGCGCGGGACATACGCAGCGGCTGGCCGGGATTGATCGCCCGCAAGGCGGCGATCGAGGGCTGGCCCGTCTGCATCAGCACCACCC
>QGHH01000484.1:0-242 GCA_003640645.1 Fredinandcohnia aciditolerans
ATGCACCGCCTCGCGCGGGCTGTAGACGAAGCCGCCTTCGGCAAAGCGCGGCACGGGGTATTCGTCGCCGCCTTCCTGCACGGCGCCCGCCTGTCGCGCGAAGCCATCATCGCCGGCCTGACGCACTGGAAGCTGCACCTCACGATCTTCTCGGCCACCTTCCTGATGTTCCCGCTGCTGGGCCTGGCGCTCAAGCCGGTGCTGGAACCGCTGGTCACGCCCGAGCTCTACCTCGGCATCCT
>QGHH01000484.1:252-598 GCA_003640645.1 Fredinandcohnia aciditolerans
GGTGCAGTCGTCGATCGCCTTCACGTCGATGGCGCGCGGCAACGTGCCGGCGGCGGTCTGCAGCGCCTCGGCCTCGAGCCTGCTGTGCATTTTCCTGACGCCGCTTCTGGTCGGCACGGTGGTCGCCAACGCCGGCAGCGCGCCGATTTCGTTCGACGCGGTCGGCAAGATCATGCTGCAGTTGCTGCTGCCGTTCGTGCTGGGTCAGTTCGCGCGTCGCTGGATCGGCGCGTGGGTCCACAAGCGCAAGGCGATGCTGAAATTCGTCGACCAAGGTTCGATCCTGCTGGTGGTCTACACCGCGTTTTCGGAAGCCATCAACGAGGGCCTGTGGCGCTCCACGCCG
>QGHH01000485.1 GCA_003640645.1 Fredinandcohnia aciditolerans
TCATAGAGATTGGAGACGTGCCAGAGCTTGTCGGCCTGGTCCTTCAGCGCCGCAACCAGATGCGGATGACCGTGACCCAGCGAGTTGACGGCAATGCCGGCGGCAAAATCGAGGTATCGGTCGCCCTTTTCCGTCACCAGCCAGGAACCCTCTCCTCGCTCGAAAGCCAGGGGTGCACGGGCAAAGGTCTCGTAAAGCGCCGAACCGCTCATTATATGCTGCTCCGGTACTGAAAAAATAAAAGCCGCCCAAGCGGCGGCTATTGGCAGCTTATCGTGTTTTTCAGCCATGAAGTCAACGAAAAGCTCTTTTACAGCACCGCCTGGACCAACCTGTTTCAGCTGGCGGAATTTGAATGTCGAAAATCGCTGGCGCAGCCAAGTTGGGGAAAACTGCGAAATCCGATTCGTGTTGCAGTTGGGACTCTTGTCACCGAGTCAGCGCATCGGTAATTGTGAATGAGAAATAGCTAGATTTCGTACGGCGGATCCAATCACCCCAGATATGTGGTGCCCGCCCGGCGCGAGCCGGAACGATTTTGGATTCTGAAAACACCGGACGGTTCAAAGGAGCGCGGTCTTATGAACTGGACTGACG
>QGHH01000486.1 GCA_003640645.1 Fredinandcohnia aciditolerans
ATGATGGAGAAAGCGCTGGTCCTGAAGCCGCCGTCGTTCCGTGGCATCTATGCCGATGCCGGACGCATCGCCGCGCGTTGCGCGGCGCAGGATCCGACCTTGACCGGCCCGGAGCGCGCGGCCATGATCGCGCGTTCGGATGCCCTGTATCGCAATGGCGAGCGGGTGGAGCCGGACAAGGGCTATCTGTACTACTCGTGGGCCACGGCGTACTACTGGAACGGCCAGTACGCGGATGCGCGGCAGGCGGGCGGGCGCGGCAATCCGCAGTTCCTGGAGATGCTGCGGGCGAAGATGCCGGAGCCCGCGCAGCACTGACGGCGTCGTGGCGCGCGCATGCAACTGCGTTATCCTGCACCTCATCATGATGAGAGCACTGTGGCTGATCCTGGGTTGCGTGATGCTGGCGCTGGGCGTGATTGGCGCCTTCCTGCCGGTGATGCCGACGACGATTTTCCTGATCCTGGCGGTGGGTTGCTTTTCGCGTTCGTCGCCGCGCCTGGAGCGTTGGCTGCTGGACAGTCCGACGTATGGGCCGTCGCTGCGCGCCTGGCGCGAACAGGGCGCGGTGTCGCGCAAGGGCAAATGCTATGCGTC
>QGHH01000487.1:0-308 GCA_003640645.1 Fredinandcohnia aciditolerans
CAAGGTCGCCCAGGGTGAGCCGTACTACCACCTCTGGTATCTGTCCATGATCGTGGGACTGTACCTGTTCGCGCCGCTGGTGCGCCTGCTGTACGTGCGCAGCACGCCGCGCGCGCGTTCGCTTTGGGTGGTGGGCATTCTGGGCCTGGCCATCCTGGATGCGCTCTACCGACGCGCGCTCGGCGCCCAGCCCGGCTTCTTCCTGACCTGGTTCCTGCCCTACCTGGGCTATTTCGTCGCCGGCCGCCAGATCTTCGATGGCGAACTGCGCGTGCCGCGTCCGACCCTGGTGCTGGCCGTGAGCGTGG
>QGHH01000487.1:346-597 GCA_003640645.1 Fredinandcohnia aciditolerans
TACGATTACTTCAGCCTGACCGTGCCGTTCATGTCGCTGGCGGCGTTCCAGTGCATCGTCTCGTCGCCGCGCCTGCCGCGGCTGGCATCGCTGGCCCCGCTGACCTTCGGGGTCTACCTGATCCATCCGGTGTTCCTGGATGTGGCGCACCGGGCCGGCGCCATCGGCGGCGGACGTCGCGATGCCTGGGTCGTGCCGTTGCTGACGCTGGCCGTGTTCGCTTTGTCCGCGGGCAGCAGTTGGCTGTTGCG
>QGHH01000488.1:0-268 GCA_003640645.1 Fredinandcohnia aciditolerans
CCTTCCGCGCCGGCGAGGTGGAGCTGGAATGCGTGCCGCAGGGCACCCTGGCCGAACGCCTGCGGGCGGCCGGCGCGGGCCTGGGGCCGTTCTACACGCCCACCGGCTACGGCACCGAGCTGGCGCAAGGCCGCCGCCAGGAGGTGATCGACGGCGTCGGCTACGTGCTGGAGCAGCCGCTGCGCGGCGACTACGCACTGATCCGCGCGCACCAGGGCGACCGCTGGGGCAACCTGATGTACCGCCACGCCGCGCGCAATTTCAATCC
>QGHH01000488.1:299-597 GCA_003640645.1 Fredinandcohnia aciditolerans
TCGACGAGGTCGTGCCGCAGGGCGCCTTCGCGCCCGAGCACATCATGACGCCCGGCCTGTTCGTGAAAACCGTGGTGCGGGTGGAGACCTGACATGCCGACGATCACCCCCATGACCCGCCAGCAGGTCGCGCAACTGCTGGCCGGCGATATCCCCGACGGCTCGGTCGTCAACCTCGGCATCGGCATGCCGACCCTGGTGGGCGACTACCTGCCGCCCGACAAGGACATCCTCTTGCACAGCGAGAACGGCATCGCCGGCATGGGGCCGGCCGCGGCTGGAGACGCCCTCGATCCGG
>QGHH01000489.1 GCA_003640645.1 Fredinandcohnia aciditolerans
TCACCGAGATGGATTACCTGGATGGGCCGCAGTGGCAGGAACGCCTGAAGCAGGATTATGGGCGGCTGCGGCAGATCTGGGCGAATACGCCCTGGGTGGAGTAGGGCGCTGGACGCCGTTCCCGCGAGGGCGTCGGCATGCTCCGAATCGCGGGACGTGGGCCGGTACCGGAGAACTGGTCTGAATTGCGGCTTTTTTTTACTGTAAATCGCGGCTCAACCGTTTATGTCTATAGACGGTCGCCTGCGTGCCTGCGGGCGGCTATTGATGATCCGCGATCAGGAGCCGCATCATGCCCACGCCTACGCTTGCCCCCGTCACCGTTTATGGCACTTGGCCGCCGGAGCCGCCGAGTTGGGGCGGTGGGATAGGGTCTGGGCTGTGGGACGGCATCGGCTGGTCTTACTTCTCGACACCACGGATCGTTCCCGCGTGGTACATCGCGCAGATTCTCAACCAAAAGGAAGCGTATTACTTTTCGCACTACAGCGAGGAATCTAGGTACTATCACGATCCGAAGACGACGCGTGGGATGGTGGAGCCGTTGGTCAACAAGCTCATTCCGGAAACAGGAAAATTCCTGGGATATGTTCGCG
>QGHH01000490.1:0-252 GCA_003640645.1 Fredinandcohnia aciditolerans
GAATTTGCCGAGGATCTCTTGCGATACTTCCTCGCCGAGTTCAATGCCCTCTGCGCGTGCCACGGCCAGGCATTCGCGTAAATAGGTCAACGCCAGCCCGGCAATGTCGGCGCGGCTGAACATGCCCGAGCGACGATGCGTGAGCGCCATGAGGCCCGCCACCGCGTTCTGCAACAGCTTGCGCCAGGCGAGCGCGCTGAAGTTTTCCGCCAAGTCCACGGCGCACCGCGTGCCTTGCAGTGCCCGCGCCAC
>QGHH01000490.1:311-596 GCA_003640645.1 Fredinandcohnia aciditolerans
CCACGACACGCGCGGCAGCCGTGTCTGGCAGAGTCAGGCGTGCCTCGCCGCGCAGGCGGACCGAGCCATCGGATTGCGCCTGGGCCGGAAACCACACGACAGCGGGAACGATGTGCCCGCTTGGCACGTGTGAGCGAACCCTCTCCACCTGTTCGATACCGTTCTGCAAGACGCACACCACGGTTTGCGGCCCGACCAGCGCGGCAAGCCAGTCTGCGGCCGCCTCGATCTGCGTGGCCTTGACTGCCAGAAACACAAGATCAGCCGGGCGAGTGATCTGCTTCG
>QGHH01000491.1 GCA_003640645.1 Fredinandcohnia aciditolerans
TTGGCTGGAATGCCGTCCCGACGTGGCCCTGCTCGATCTGCGCATGCCGATCCTCGACGGCGTCGGCGCCATCGAAGCGATCCGTCGCGAGGATTCCTCGGCGCGGCTCATGGTGCTGACGACCTTCGACACCGACCACGACATCTCCAGGGCCATCATGGCCGGCGCGAAGGGATACATGCTCAAGGACGCCCAGCGAGAGGAGCTGCTGGACTGCATCCGCGGCGTCCACGCCGGCGAGACCCGCATTCCGCCGTCCCTGGTGGCGAAGCTCGCCGCCGGCGTCAGCGGCGAAGCGCTCACCACCCGCGAGCTGGAGGTCCTCACCCTGCTGGCGCGAGGACACAGCAACAGGGACATGAGCACGCGGCTGAACATCAGCGAGACCACCGTCAAATCGCATCTGCGCAGCATCTTCAGCAAACTGCGGGTCTTGAGCCGCACCGAAGCCATCACGGTGGCGAGCCGTCGCGGCCTCATCCGTTTGTAGGCGCGGTCTCCCGCGGGCGCATCCTCCGAAGGAACGAACCGCGCATCGTCCCTTCGCCTTGCTAAGACTTCCCCCGGCCGAACGATGGATCGCGGACGCGGCCGGC
>QGHH01000492.1 GCA_003640645.1 Fredinandcohnia aciditolerans
CAAACCATGAAAGAAGCAATAACAGAAACACACACCAACAGAAGGAGTTGAAAACATAATTAAACACGATAATTGATAAAAATCAATAAGTCTCAGGATGGGCAACACCATAAGCCTCAATAGCCTTGATTGTTTTCTCATATATTTCTTTTTCAGCTTTAAGAATATCTTCAGATGGTTTTTCATCGCCTTTGCAGTTATAAATGACAGTTTGCTTGAATATGCTTCCTCCATCAGTAGAAGGTACGACCTTAACGTGATGATTGATGGAGTCTAATATACCCAACAAGTTGTCACCTTCAAAGAATGAGTAACTATAGGTAAAGTTGCTCGTGTCAATAGCATCAACCTTGTATTTTCCACTTGTAAATGGGACCCCATCACCAAATGTAAATATCTTTATTGTTCCAACACCTCCGTTGCCCTCGGTTGTCTCGATGGACTTGAAAACTTCAGGATTAACCTTAGGTGCAATGGTATCAAAATCACTAAAAACTTTGAAAACCTTATCGGCGGGATATGGAGAAGCAACCTCAATCTCGAGAGTAACAGCAGTCATGTTTACTATCTCACAATGGAAAGTATGTAAGAGAAGG
>QGHH01000493.1 GCA_003640645.1 Fredinandcohnia aciditolerans
GGTGATGGTGGCGGCGCGCCGGCGCACCACGCCGGCCAGCGCGAACCGCAGCGCCGGCAGGCCGGCGGCCAGGCCGCGCAAGCGCGCCAGGCCCAGGATGCAAAGCCAAGCCACCAGCGCGAACAGCGCGAACGCCCCCAGGAACCCGCCCGCCACCACGCCGCCCAGGTCCGCCACCGCCATCTTGATGGCCTCGGCGCCGCCGGGACCATCGGCGTCCGCCGACAGGCCCGACATGTCGGTGATGAAGCCGATGCGGATGACATCGTCGGAGATGCCTTGTGCCTGGGCGGTCGCCCCGGCGAATCCCAGGCCCGCCATGGCCAGTGCAGCAGTGATGGTGTGCAGCTTCATGGGATGACTCCTCTTCCCTTTGGTATATGGGATGCCGGGAACCCGGCGGATGACAGGTTATTCAGACGCCCAACAATTCGTTGAGCGTGTCCTGTTTTTCTGAAAGTTCGGACGCTTCGAAATGCTCGACGATCTGGCCATGCTCCATGACGTAGAAGCGATCGGCCAGCGGCGCGGCGAAGCGGAAATTCTGTTCCACCATGACGATGGTGTAACCGCGCTGCTTGAGGGCGGTGATCAT
>QGHH01000494.1 GCA_003640645.1 Fredinandcohnia aciditolerans
GTGTATTCTAAAGAATGATTCCGATAAGTGTTTGGTGAAAGTAATGACCGAAGCGATTATTCGGGAACATGTGGATAAAGATGTTTACAATCAGGAATTGATTCAGCAATTGGTCAATACGCTGATTATTATTGTGGCTCGAAATATTGCGAAATACTTACCGGAACAGGTAAATATTGGTTGTGAGGCCAAGGCTATAGATATATTGCAGTATATTCAGAATAATATTTATTATCCCGAGAAAATAAAAGCCGAATCGATTAGTGCGCATTTTGGAATTTCAAATACCTATTTGGGGCGTTATTTCAAAAAACATGCTAACGAAACGATGCAGCAATACATCAGTAATTATAAAACGAAATTGATTGAACACCGTTTGCAGTTTAGTGAAAAAAGAATCAATGAAATTGCCTATGAATTCGGATTTACCGACGAAAGCCATTTTAATAAATTCTTTAAAAAGCAAAGAGGAAATAGTCCTTCAGAATACAGAAGAACAATCCGGATTAGCGCTTAAAAAAAAGTTAGACACGAATTACACGAATTTTCACTAATTATTAATTTTCTTAGTGTAGCGTTTTTTTGCCACTGATT
>QGHH01000495.1 GCA_003640645.1 Fredinandcohnia aciditolerans
GGCAGGATGCGCTCGAGGAAATAGCGCCCCACCGTCAGCTTGTTGCGATAGAACGGGTCGGCGTCGCCGGCCGCGATCTTGGCCTGGGCCGTCTTGGCGATCAGCGCCCACATGTAGGTCAGGCCGGTGATGCCGAAGAGGTGCATGTAGTAGGTCGAGGCCGCGCCGGCGTTGTCCGGATTGGCCAGGCCGTTCTGCATCAGCCACATGGTGGCTTCCTGCAGCTTGGCCTTGGCCTCGGTCAGGCCCTCGACGAACGGCTTCAGTTCGGCGTCGGCCTCGTGCTCGCCGACGAACTGGTCGACCTCGGCGAAGAAGCTCATCACCGCCCGGCCGCCGTTGGCGGCCAGCTTGCGGCCGACCAGGTCCAGGGCCTGAATGCCGTTGGTCCCCTCGTAGATCAGGGCGATGCGCACGTCGCGCAGGTACTGGCTGGCCGGGTTGTGCTCGGTGTAGCCCGAGCCGCCGTGCACCTGCATGGCGTCCGTGGCGATCTTGAAGCCCTTGTCGGTCAGGTAGCCCTTCAGCACCGGCGTCATCAGGCCCATATAGTCCGACGACTTCTGGCGCTGGGCCTCGTCGGGGCTCAGGTGC
>QGHH01000496.1:0-299 GCA_003640645.1 Fredinandcohnia aciditolerans
AAGAGCGCGGCGTTCGCCGCCGGCGCCAACGACTACCTGGTGAAGCTGCCCGATTCGATCGAACTGGTCGCGCGCATCCGCTACCACTCGCGCTCGGACCTGGCGCTGGTGCAGCGCGACGAAGCCTACCAGGCGCTGCGCCAGAGCCAGCAGCAGTTGCTGGAAAGCAATATGGAGCTGCGCTGCCTGACCAATTCCGACGGCCTGACCGGGCTGGGCAACCGCCGCTATTTCGACGAATACCTCAACGCCGAATGGCTGCGCGCGCGCCGCGATGGCCGTGAAATCAGCATGCTGAT
>QGHH01000496.1:309-593 GCA_003640645.1 Fredinandcohnia aciditolerans
CAAGTCCTACAACGACACCTATGGCCACATCGCCGGCGACGAGGCGCTCAAGCGCGTGGCCAACACCAGCTTCGCCAGTTGCGACCGCTCCACCGACCTGGCCGCGCGGTTTGGCGGCGAGGAGTTCGCGCTGGTGCTGCCGGGCACGCCGGCGGGCAGCGCGCGCCTGGCCGCCGAGAAGCTGCGCCGCGCCGTCGAGGCCATGCAGATTCCGCAGAAGGACACCAACGGCGGCCCCTGGTTGACCGTCAGCATCGGCACCGCCACCGCCGTGCCGGCCGCCG
>QGHH01000497.1 GCA_003640645.1 Fredinandcohnia aciditolerans
CCAGACGCCGGCATATCGGCTCATGGCCCAGCCGTGCAGGCCGTAGTCCAGCACCTCCTGCACGCTGGAGGGGAACAGCGCCGGGATCATGCAGGCCTTGAGAATGTGGTCGCTCTGGTGCGGCAGCGTCGACGACTTGGCCGGATGGTCGTCGCCGGCCACCACCAGCACGCCGCCGTGCGGCGACGTGCCGGCGGCGTTGGCGTGCTTGAACACGTCGCCGCAGCGGTCCACGCCCGGCCCCTTGCCGTACCACATGCCGAACACGCCGTCGTACTTGGCGCCCGGGAACAGGTTGACCTGCTGGGTGCCCCACACCGCGGTGGCCGCCACATGTTCTGGTCGACCCCGCCCAGCGGCGAGCCCCGGTAGCCCGACACGAACCCGGCCGTGTTCAGCCCCGCGCGCAGGTCGCGCAGCCGCTGCATCATCGGCAGGCGCACCAGGGCGTGGATGCCGCTCATCCAAGCGCGGCCGCTTTCGAGGGTGTATTTGTCGTCCAACTGGACGGATTCGAGCGCCGCGCGCAGCGCGGGCGTGAGGGGGGCATTCATGTCTACTCCGAGGGTCGTGGAACGCCCGCGGCAGCCAAC
>QGHH01000498.1 GCA_003640645.1 Fredinandcohnia aciditolerans
GAGGATATGCGCCCGCGACAGGGCGCGGTGCAGGTTGCGGAACAGCAGCAAGGCCAGGCCGAACTCCTTGGCGGTCAGGGTGACGAGGTCGCCGCGCATCGACACAGTCTCGGCGGCGCTGTCGAAGCTGTAGCCGTCGAAATCCTCGACCTTGTCGGGCGCCCGGTTGTAGGCGCGACGGAACAGCGCCGCGATGCGGGCGCGCAGGATGCTGGGCTGGAACGGCTTGACCACATAGTCGTCGGCGCCGGCGTTCAGGCCCTCGACCACGTCCGCCTCGTCGGTGCGGCTGGTCAGCAGCAGGATCGGCGGCGGGTCGGAGACGTGCTGGCGCACCCAGCCGATGACCTCCAGCCCCGACATTTCCGGCAGGTTCCAGTCGAGGATCAGCAGGTCGAAACTTTCGCGCCTCAGCGCCGCGATCAGGGCCTTGCCGGACTGGAACGGCAGACAGGAGTGGCCGGTCGCCAGGACAAGCTGCGATACGGCCTCCAGCTGCGCCTCATCATCATCGAGGGCTGCGACTCTCATGCATCTTCCAACTGACGTCTCCACCGCGGAAACGCCGCGGACGAAGACCTTGAACGTCCCA
>QGHH01000499.1 GCA_003640645.1 Fredinandcohnia aciditolerans
CAGCCCGGAGGTCAAGGCGTTCATCGCCCAGCGCTATCACGGCGCGGTGGTGCCGGCCTTCTGAGGCTGGATCATGTTGCAGAGCGGGGGGTGACGCGAAAATCCGGGCCCGCCTTTTCGCGTCCCGCTCTATTCCTCCAGCAGGGCCGCCAGCTTGAGCACGGTGTTCCAGTTGCGGCCCGTGCCGGCCTGGCCGAGCTTGCGGGCGATCAGCGCCACGGTCAGCTTCGAGCGGCCGACGCCGTCCGGATAGACCGCGTAGAGATGCCGCCCGCGCGCGGCGACACGCTCCGGTCCGGCGATCGCCGCCCGCAAGGCTTCGACGGCATCGTCGCTCACCGGGGCCTTGAAGGCGTAGATCAGCAGGTGGCCGGGATCGCTCTTCGCCGCCTCGGCGAAGGGATCGCCGTCTATGGCTTCACGCCACTCGGCGGCGTCGCGCACATAGATGTCGGTGGCCAGATCGAACCGCGCCTTGACCGCCGCCTCGAGCCGCCGCTCCAGCGCATCATTGGAGGCGTCGCCGCCCTCGAAGGCCAAGTTCCCGCTCTGCAACAGGGTCTGGCCGCCGGCGAGGTCCAGGTCGGTCAGC
>QGHH01000500.1 GCA_003640645.1 Fredinandcohnia aciditolerans
GGCCGCTCGAAGGGCGGCGGCGGCAACGAGGTCTCCGAAGGCAGGCCGTCGGCGTCCCCGGTTCCCAGGAACCGCAGGATCTGGTCGCGCAGCTCCGGACGTTGCGCCATCAGCAGGAAGCGCGCGCCATGTCCCGCTTGGTGGACGAGGATCGCCCGGCCATGAGGGAAGTACGGCAGCATGCTCAGGGTGTTCTCGACGGGGGTCTCGGTGTCCCAGTCCCCATGGACGAACAGCACGGGGATCTCGCTCCGGGCGACCCGACGCAGCCCGTCGCCCATGTCAGGGGTCGGCCAGGTCGGCGCGGCGGCGATGTCGGGCGCGAACCCCCACGCTCCCAGGAAGGCGCCGGCGGGGTCCGTCCGCAGCAGGTGCTCGCGCTCGGGGCTCACCCCCAGGCTCGTATCGATCAGCGGCGCGATGAGCGCATCCGTCTCGCCGCCCTTATGGCGCTCGGCGATCACCTCGCTCGCCCAGTCCTCGTAGCGCCGGTGGTAGAGCGACAGGACCCAGGCGGGCCAGGCTTCGGCCGGGCCGACGACGTCCCGCTGGAAGTCGGAGAGGCCCAGGGTGACGGAGGCGGCGCCCCCCG
>QGHH01000501.1:0-291 GCA_003640645.1 Fredinandcohnia aciditolerans
GGTGTGTCGAGCGCGTCGCCATGGATCACGGCGATGCGCGGCGCCGGCAGGCCCTGCTGCGCCGCCAGTTCGGCAATGCGGCGCGCCGCGCCCACCGGGTTGGCGGCGCCAAAGTTGCTGACGATGGCGATGCCGTGGCGCAGGCAGTCGGCCAGCACCGGCGCCACCAGTTCGTCCAGCAGCGGCTCGTAGCCGCGGCGCGGGTCGGCATTGCGCGCCAGTTGTGCCAGCGCCAGGGTGCGCTCGGCCAGCGTTTCGAAGATCAGCGTGCCGCCGCCCCGGGCAGCCAGC
>QGHH01000501.1:301-592 GCA_003640645.1 Fredinandcohnia aciditolerans
ACGGCGGCGGCGCCGTCGCTGCGATCGCCGGAGAAGCCGGAGGCGCAACCGATGAGCAGGGGAGAGGAAGGCATAAAAGTCGCGTGAGGGAAGCCGGAGCCCACTATAGGCAGCGTCCGATCATCCGTAAAATAGAAATATCGGATCAATTAATCCAAAAAAGCCATGAATCTATCCGCCCGGCAATTGCGCGCTTTCGTGGCCCTGGCCGAAGAAAGGCACTTCACCCGCGCCGCCCAGCGCTGCCACCTGACGCAGCCGGCCTTCAGCGCGTTGATCCGGCAACTGGAA
>QGHH01000502.1 GCA_003640645.1 Fredinandcohnia aciditolerans
GGCCGTCTACGTGGCAGTTCAGGAACCGATTATCCCGGCAGGCACCAGCGAAGAAGACGTTGAAGCAGCGTGGGTCGATGCCATCGATCACATGCTGAGGTCAGATCCGGACTCGATTCTGATCGGCGAGATTCGTGGGAAGGCCTCGGTGAGAGCTGCTATCCGCGCAGCGCTAACCGGCCATCCTACCCTTGCAACGCTGCACGTCAAGGATGCTATGAGCGCATTTGACAGGCTCGAAGATTCCGGCGTGCCACGCAATTTGCTCACCGATCCAACCCTGTTCATCGGCATCATCAACCAGGCCCTAGTTCCGGTCCTATGTCGGCATTGCAGCAAGCCGTTCGCCAAAGCGGAAGGCGAACTTGAGCCGGGGCTTCGCGACCGGGTTAGGCGAGTCTGCGACGTATCGGGCGTTCGGATCCGAGGCGAGGGCTGCTCGCACTGCCGCCGCGGCCTGGTCGGACGTACCGTCTGCGCCGAAGTGGTGTCCCCGACCCCCTCACTGATGTCGGTCTACCGTAAGAACGGGACGTTCGCGGCGCAGAAATATTGGGTGCAGGAGATGGGTGGCGTAACCCAGTGCGGGCAT
>QGHH01000503.1 GCA_003640645.1 Fredinandcohnia aciditolerans
TGGCTGGTGGGCTTCTACTTCGCCTTCATGCCGCTCTACGTGCTCGGCCTGATGGGCGTGACCCGCCGCGTCAGCCACTTCGAGGACCCGTCGCTGCAGATCTGGTTCGTCATCGCCGCCTTCGGCGCCGTGCTGATCCTGTTCGGCATCGTCTCGTTCCTGATCCAGCTCGTCGTCAGCTTCATGAAGCGCGAGCAGCTGCGCGACCTGACCGGCGACCCGTGGGACGGCCGCACCCTGGAATGGGCGACCTCGTCGCCGCCGCCGGCCTACAACTTCGCCTTCACGCCGCGCGTGCATGACCAGGATGCCTGGTGGCAGATGAAGCAGCACGGCTACAGCCGGCCGCTCTCCGGCTATCGCCCGATCCACATGCCCAAGAACACCGGCGCCGGGATCATCCTGTCGGGGATCGCCACGGCGGTCGCCTTCGGGCTGATCTGGCAGATGTGGTGGCTGGCGGCGGGCGGCTTCGTCGCCCTGGTCGCCACGGCCATCGCCCACACGTTCAACTACAAGCGCGACTACTACGTCCCGGTCGAGGACGTGACCCGCGCCGAGGACGAACGCACCAAGACCCTAGCGAGCCTCG
>QGHH01000504.1 GCA_003640645.1 Fredinandcohnia aciditolerans
GGATAGCGTATCGGTCACCGCCTCGCGCAGTTCGAGCCGCAGCTCGGGATAGCGCTGCCGCAGCTCCGGCAGGATCGAAGGCAGCAGATAAGGCGCCACCGTCGGGATGATGCCGAGCCGGAAGCGACCTTCCAGTGCCTTGCGTCCCGCCAGGGCGGCCTCTTCGACGTCGCGCGCCGCCGCCAGCGCCCGCGTGATCAGCGGCAGCAGTGTCGCGGCTTCCGGCGTCAGGATGGCGTTGCGGCCGGAGCGGTCGAACAGCTTGCTGCCGAGCTTTTCCTCCATGTCGGCGATCTGCGCGGAAAGCGCCGGCTGGCTGATGCCGATCAGCTGGGCAAAGGACGTCTGGTTGCGCTGCAGCGCGGCAAGCAGCGCCGCCAGCCGCATCGCTATGTCTTGATTGGAACGTCCACCATCAGCCATGGCCCTTTTTGCCATATTCACGCCGTGAAAAGAATTAACGCATATGGGCTTGCAATTAATTCACATAGCGTGATATTCAGGATCATGAACAGCGCCCCGCAGTGACGGTGACTTCACCCGACGCCAGGCGCCACACCGCAGCTTTCTGCCATGCGCCGCACCAGCGGCG
>QGHH01000505.1 GCA_003640645.1 Fredinandcohnia aciditolerans
TGGCACGGTCACGCTTGCGAATGGCCGGCGCATCGACACGAGGATATCGATCACGTCCCACATCCTCGCCTTGGCGTTCATACCGGCCGACGCCGGCTGAAGCCCACGATCGCCTTTGCCTCTCGCGCGAACCGGCCCGATGCGGAATGAGGGGACGCACCGGACCGGCAGGGTACTGCCGACGGGGGAAGACCGCCAGCTGTGTTGAAACAGCCGAACGGTCCCTGCGTTCCAAAAGAGTGCGCCCGTTGAGAGGCAGGCCGGCGCGGCCGTCGCTTGCCATGCAGAGCGATGATCGGTTTTTCGGAACATCAGATCCCGGCCGGGGTTCCTTCTGGACGAGACCAGAGGAGGTTCACCATGGCCGATCCGAAAAAACCACCGCCGGATGTACCGGACCTGCCAGAGCCCGACGTGCCGGCGCCAGCACCCGATCCGCAGCCTAGGCCGGATGAGGAGCCTCAGCGCAGACCGGCGCCGGAACCAGGACCTTTACCACAGGAAATTCCCGTGCCGGATCCGAATGAGGTGAAGGAGGTTCCGCCTCACGCACAGGCTCGTCTCGGACCGACATATCCCGTGCCGCCGATGC
>QGHH01000506.1 GCA_003640645.1 Fredinandcohnia aciditolerans
GACGGGCTGTCGGCCGACTATGATGCCGGTGCCTTCCAGGCCTTCGGTGAACTGGGCTATCGCCTCGATGCGGCCGGTGCTGCCTTCGAGCCGTTCGTCAACCTCGCCCATGTCAGCCTGCACACCGACGGCTTCACCGAAAAGGGTGGTGCGGCAGCCCTCAGCGCCGAGGCGCAGACCACCAACACCACCTTCTCCACGCTCGGCCTGCGTGCCTCGACCGACTTCATGCTCGGCTCGGTCGCGGCATCGGCTAACGGCACGGTCGGCTGGACGCCGTTCTCGAAGGTCGGCTTTGCCGGTTCCAGCCTGTTCACGGTGACCGGTGTGCCGATCGCCAGGAACACCTTCGTGCTGCAGACCGGCCTCGACATGAAGGTGACCGACAACGCTACGCTCGGCATCTCCTACAATGGCGAGTTCGGCTCCGGGTCGTCGACCAATGGCGTCGACGCAAGGCTCGGCATCCGCTTCTGATGCCACACATCAGACTGCTTTTCGGCGCGGCGGCCTTCCTGGCTGCCGCGTCTGCCGCTTCCGCCCAGGAACAGCAGCCGGCCGCCGGCCCGGCCCCCGCTGCCGGTGGGCCG
>QGHH01000507.1:0-302 GCA_003640645.1 Fredinandcohnia aciditolerans
CGGAGAGGCCGGTCGTGACCCAGGCCTGGCGCGCCTTGGCGCGGTACTCACGGATGGTCACGGCGGCCGACGCCAGGATCAGCGCCAGCAGCAACATCGACCCGCCCCATGAGTAATAGGTCGAGGTGGTCGAGGCCGCGGCCCAGGTTTCGCGTTGCTCCTCGACCTGGCCCAGTTGGCGCGTGTACAGGTCGGCGACCAGGTCGCGCAACCGGTCCATCGCTTCCTTGCCGGCATCGGTGCGCACCACGGCCATTGCGCCTTCCACGTCGCCGGCCTTGCGCATTTCGATGGTCTCGCGC
>QGHH01000507.1:312-589 GCA_003640645.1 Fredinandcohnia aciditolerans
CTCGCGCAGTTCCGTCAGCTTCTGCTGGGTGATGCCCGCGATGTCGTTGACGATGCGGCGCTGCGCCGAATCCGCGGTGGCCGCTTCCTTGACCAGCGCCAGGCGCTGTTCGATCAACGGCACCGAGCGCAGATACGGTTGCAGGTAAGCCGGGTCGCCCGTCAGCAGGTAGCCGCGCTGGCCGATCTCGGCATCCCGTTGCATCAGGCCCGGCTCGCAGGCCTTCATGGTCGAGGCCCGATTGGCCACGCGCAGCACGCCGTCGGGGGAGGTGTAG
>QGHH01000508.1 GCA_003640645.1 Fredinandcohnia aciditolerans
AGGCAATTCATGGGAATATATAGGCGAAAGACCTAGGGCAAAGGGCGTCCATGGGGCCCACAAGCCTGGATGGCGCGGCCTCCCCCTGGCCCCGGGGTGGGGGCTTGTGGGGCCCCTGGGGCTCTTCTGGCTTGGCTCCCAAGTCCTTCGATCTTCTTCCGTTCCAGAAAAAATCTTTTCGGGGATTTTCTTCCGTTTGGACTCCGTTTCAAAATCTCCTCTGAAAGGGGTCAAAAACATGGCCAAATTAATGAAGTGTCATTCTGCTGATGTCCTTGGATCAGCTTGCTGCGAGCTTTGGCCGACTTCAATTTGCAAGTCGCCTAGTACCCAGTTACACTTGGATAACGCGGCGAACTCATCTTCATCGTTCAGCACTGATGAGAGATCCGCCTCCAAGTCAAAAGGATTCTTGGGTCAACGCGGAGTTAAGCTGGTCGTCACAAAGGTTGGCGGGTTGACCTTCTTGTTCTTATTGTCATAGGCGGCCTGGTATTTTGATAAGTCCAGGCTTGCAGCAAGCTGAGTCGCCGCCAGACGGGAGTCCTTGACAACACGCTGGTAGTCCTCTTCGGCGAATTACCCATGG
>QGHH01000509.1 GCA_003640645.1 Fredinandcohnia aciditolerans
CCGGGTGACGCCGGAACAGTACAACAAGGCCTGGTGGGACCAGCGCCTGAAGTACCAGGGCGTGACCCCGCCGGACGAGCGGCCGGCCGACGCCTTCGACCCCGGCGCCAAGTTCCACGTCGCCGACTCGACGCCGTACATGCGCTACTTCCTGGCCGACATCTACCAGTACCAGTTCTACCGCGCCGCCTGCCGCCAGGCCGGCTGGAACGGGCCCCTGAACCGCTGCTCGGTCTATGGCGACAAGGAGGTCGGCCAGCGCTTCCAGGCCATGCTGGAGCTCGGCCAATCCAAGCCCTGGCCCGAGGCGCTGAAGACCTTCACCGGCGAGGACCGCCTCGATGCGAGCGCGATCACCGAATACTACAAGGCGCTCAACGACTGGCTGACCCAGCAGAACAAGGGCGAGGCGTGCGGCTGGTGACCGGCCGGCCGGCTTCCTGACCGCGGCGGCGCGGGGCCCGACGGCGGGCTCCGCGCCGGACCGCCGCCGCAGATTCAAGCGGCGTTAACCGACTTTGCTGGGCGTTCGTTTACCGCGTGCGCCGCATGCTGCCGAGGCTTGGGGAAGGTCCGCCCATAATTCGGC
>QGHH01000510.1 GCA_003640645.1 Fredinandcohnia aciditolerans
GGTGCTCCGCGCGGCGGCGACCACCGCCATCGGGCGGCCGAACTACGCCGACCTGGCCCCCTACGTGACGATCGACACCGCCGCCGGCACGGTGTCGATGGGCAATCCCGGCCTCAAGCCGCTGAAGGCCGCCAACCTCGACGCCGCCGTCGAATACTACCTGCCGTTCCAGGGCCTGCTTTCCGCCGGCGTGTTCTACAAGCGCATCGACGATCCGATCTACAGCCAGCAACGGATCGTCCAGAACGGCGTGTTCGCCGGCCAGACCCTGGCCCAGGCGGTGGTGACCAGCCCGACCAACGCCGACCACGCCGAGGTGATGGGGCTGGAGCTGAACGCCCAGGCGCAGCTCGGCTTCCTGCCCTCGCCGTTCGACGGCCTGGGGGTGTCGGCCAACATGACCTTCATCGACTCCAAGGCCACGGGCGTGCCGGGCCGCACGGACTCGGCGCCGCTGGCCAACACGTCGAAGCGGGTGGCCAGCGCCCAGCTTTTCTATGAAAAGTACGGCTTCAGCGCGCGGCTGGCCTATTCCTACCGCTCGCACTTCCTCGACACCATCGGAGCCAACCGCGACCTCGACGTCTAC
>QGHH01000511.1 GCA_003640645.1 Fredinandcohnia aciditolerans
CGGCGTCTCGAACGGCTCGTAGTGTTCCGGGAACGGCCCCTCGGCCATGCCGGCGCGCG
Organism: Fredinandcohnia aciditolerans; assembly: GCA_003640645.1. Classification (GTDB taxonomy): domain Bacteria; phylum Bacillota; class Bacilli; order Bacillales; family Bacillaceae_L; genus Ferdinandcohnia; species Ferdinandcohnia aciditolerans. The sequence continues at coordinate 60 of QGHH01000511.1, forward strand.
CGAAGAAGCGCGCCACGCCCTCGGGGTTCATGATGAACGGGCCCATGCCGCCGTCGGGGTTTTCATCCCCCTTGAAGTCGGGGATGTCGGCGCCGACCCAGGCCTTGCCGTTCCACGAGATCAGGCTGCGGCGCGGATTGAACGGCTTGCCCGCGACGTCACAGGAGGCGCGGTTGTACAGGATGCGGCGGTTGGCCGGCCAGGCCCAGGCCCAGTTCAGGGTCTGGCCGATGCCGGTCGGGTCGCTGTTGTCGCGGCGCGCCATCAGGTTGCCGCCGGGCCCCCAGGCGCCGGCGAAGATCCAGCAGCCGCTGGCGGTGGAACCGTCGTCGCGCAGCTCGGCAAAGCCGGCCAACTGCTCGCCGCCCTTGCGCGTGACCTTGGTCGGGTCCTTGGGGTCGACCAGGTCCACCAGCGCCTTGCCCGAGTATTCCTTGGCCAGCTCTTCCGCGGTCGGGCTCTGCGGGTTGGAGTACGGCCAGGACAGGTTGACGATGGGGTCGGGGTACTTGCCGCCCTCTTCCTGGTAC
>QGHH01000512.1:0-258 GCA_003640645.1 Fredinandcohnia aciditolerans
CCCTGTTCCAGCAGGGCGCGGCAATGCCCGACGAAGCGCGGCACGCTGGGCGACAGGTCCGCGTTGAAGGGCGTGAGGACCGGGGAATAGACGCCTTGCGGCCGGTCTGCGGCGCGTGTGCTCATGAAAACTCTCCTGTCAGCGGCCGACGCGGGTCCACTTGCCGTAGCGCTCGACCATGCGTTCATCGAAACCGAATCCCAGCCCCGGCTCCTGGTGCAGCACCACACGCCCCTGTTTGTGGGTCAGTTGGCGGTC
>QGHH01000512.1:341-589 GCA_003640645.1 Fredinandcohnia aciditolerans
AGCTTGCGGAAATTCAGGACCTGGTCGTCCCAGAAAAATTCAACATAACGCGCATTGGGCGTGGCGGCCACCAGCGGCGCGTGCACGTCGTGGAACCAGTGCGGGCACACCACCACGCCATAGCTCGCCGCGGTCGCCGCGATGCGCTTCCATTCGGTGATGCCGCCGCACACCGCCGCGTCGGTCTGCAGGATGCCGGCCGCGCCCTTGTCCAGCAGCTCCTTGTGATACCAGCGGCCATAGCCGAT
>QGHH01000513.1 GCA_003640645.1 Fredinandcohnia aciditolerans
AGGCGGCGTCGAAAAGGGGGAGACCATGGGAGAGGCGCTCGCCCGGGAGCTCCAGGAAGAAGGCAACATCACGATCTCGGCGCCACCGGCGCTGCAATCCATCCACTTCAACAGGACATCAAGCCCGCGTGACCATGTCGGGCTCTACCTGGTCGAGGCTTTTCACCAGACCGAGCCGAAACGTCCCGACCACGAGATCGCCGAGGCCGGCTTCTTCCCGCTCGAACAACTGCCGCAAGGCACGACTCCGGCAACGCTCAGGCGCATTGCCGAGACATTCCAGGGCATGACGGTTTCGCCCTACTGGTAAGCTCAGGCGGCCTTCTTCAAGCGGGCACGGTCGTGTGCTGCCAGATGATCGACCTGAGGACCAAGCGGAATGATGCCGGTCGGATTGATGTCACGATGGCTGGCGTAGTAGTGCGCCTTGATGTGATGCATGTCGATCGTCTGGGCCACGCCCGGGACCTGGTAAAGATCGCGCAGATAGTTCGACAGGTTCGGATAGTCGGCAATGCGGCGCAGGTTGCATTTGAAATGACCTACATAGACCGGATCGAAACGAATGAGCGTGGTGAACAGCCGCCAG
>QGHH01000514.1 GCA_003640645.1 Fredinandcohnia aciditolerans
CTTCCTCGGCGGTGCCGGTGACCTTGATGGCCCAGCCGCCCTCGACCTGGCCGGCGAACGCGCCCTTGCCATGGAAGAAGGTGACCTTGTTCTTCTTGAACAGGTACAGGATGCCGTCGTTGTTCTGCTTGACCACCGAGTTCTTGCGGCCGATCAGCGTGTCGAGCTTCAGGCTGACGCCCTTGACTTCGATGCCGTGCTCGGCGAAGTGGTGGTTGGCCTGCTCGAAGTGTTCGGACGATTGCAGCAGCGCCTTGGACGGGATGCAACCGACGTTGGTGCAGGTGCCGCCGGGAGCCGGGCCGCCTTGGCCATTCTGCCAGGCGTCGATGCAAGCCACCGACATGCCGAGCTGCGCGGCGCGGATGGCGGCGATGTAGCCGCCGGGGCCCGCGCCGATGACGACGACGTCGAATTGTTTGGACATAGTGTTCTCGCGAATGAGGAGGGAGTGAAACTCGCCCCGGCCCGCGCAAGCCGGCCCGTGGGGCCGGCCGGGCGCCGCCGACACACAGGTCGCGCGGGCGCCGGGCTCAGGGCGCCGAGATTACAGGTCCAGCAACAGGCGCTGCGGATCTTCCAGGGCGT
>QGHH01000052.1 GCA_003640645.1 Fredinandcohnia aciditolerans
AACTGTGTCAGCTGTGCAAAGGAGACTGTTCCAGGTCCCACAAGGAGCCTTACTATGACTACGACGGAGCCTTCCAGTGTCTGGTGGAGGATGCCGGACAAGTGGCTTTCGTGAAGCATCTCACCGTACCTGCTGCCGAAAAGGACAAGTACGAGCTGCTGTGCAAGGATAACACCAGAGCATCTATCGACAGCTATAAAACCTGCCACCTGGCCAGAGTACCAGCTCATGCTGTTGTCACCCGCAAGGACGAACAGCTGGAGGAATTAATCTGGACAAGCCTCAATTCAGTGCAGGGCTTTAACCTTTTCTCCTCAGAGGGCTATCCATCTGGCAAAAATCTGATGTTCAAGGACTCAACACAGAGGTTGGTGAGGGTGCCACCACAAACTGATTCCTTCCTGTATTTGGGTGCTGAATACATGGGCATTATCAGTTCTCTGAAGAGAGAACAAACCCCAGCCGCTACATCCAGTGCCATTAAATGGTGTGCTGTGGGCCACGCTGAGACGGCCAAGTGTGACACATGGAGCATCAGCGCTGTGACTGATGACGGCACCGACATTGAATGCCAGAATGCCCCCACAGTTGACGATTGCCTGAAGAAGATTATGCGTAAAGAGGCTGACGCGATGGCAGTGGATGGAGGACAGGTTTACACTGCTGGGAAATGCGGTTTGGTTCCTGTTATGGTGGAGCAGTATGATCAAGGGCTGTGCGGCACCTCTGGAGCCGCCTCCTCTTACTATGCCGTCGCTGTGGTAAAGAAGGGTTCAGGGGTGACCTGGGAAACCCTGAAGGGCAAGAAGTCCTGCCACACAGGCTTTGGCAGAACAGCCGGCTGGAACATGCCCATGGGCCACATCCACAAACAGACTAATGACTGTGACTTCACTAAGTTCTTCAGTGCTGGCTGTGCCCCCGGATCAGATCCCAACTCTCCATTCTGTACTCAGTGTGCCGGCAGTGGAAAAGCTGTGGGAGATGAATCCAAGTGCAAAGCCAGTGCTGATGAGCAGTACTACGGCTACGCTGGAGCCTTTAGATGTCTTGTGGAGGGTGCCGGCGATGTCGCCTTCATCAAACACACAATTGTCCCAGAAAACAGTGATGGCAACGGTCCATCATGGGCTAGCGCTGTGCATGCTGCTGACTACGAGCTGATCTGCCCCGGTAAGGGTCCAGTGCCAATCACCGATTACGCCTCTTGCAACCTCGGTGCCGTGCCCGCACACGCAGTGGTGACTCGTCCAAATCTCCACAGCGAGGTGGTCCGTATTCTCCAGGACCAGCAGTCCAAGTTTGGTCCTGGTGGCAGTGATTCCTCATTTGAACTGTTCAAGTCAGATTCAGGAAAGAACCTCCTCTTCAAGGACTCTACCAAGTGTCTCCAGGAGATTCAAGAAGCAACATCCTATGACCAGTTTTTGGGAACAGAATACATGAATGCCATGAAATCTCTCAGGCAGTGCAGCGATAACACCCCAGATCTGGAGAAATCTTGCACTTTCCACACCTGCCAACAAAAAAACTAGTGCCGACGATGGACGATGTGGTGCCTCATTTGGCCTTCAGTGATTCGAGCACCTTAGCCACACTTCCCACACTAGACCCGAAAATTGCCTGGTGTATTTTCCTGCTGATCTTGCTGTAGACCTGTTTTTTTTTTTTAGAAGTTGTAACCAACATATCACACCAACCACATCCTACAGTTCAACTATTCCACCATCAGTCATGTCCTACTGTAGCTGTTGAAACATAATGTTACATTGCCTGTATTATTGGATCAATGTTATGTTTTGTTAACACATGCCTAACTAGCTCCACTTCCACCAGCTACAAGTAAATGCTACCTATACATTGATTGATCGGTATTAAAGTATTGTAATATAATAAATAAAAAAAATCACAC
>QGHH01000515.1 GCA_003640645.1 Fredinandcohnia aciditolerans
GCCAGCATGGTCAGCGCCAGCACGGCCGACGGCAAGGGCGCCGCCAGGGTGCGCGGCGCGCGCTGCAACAGCGCGATGATGCAGAACGCGGTGGCCACGGCGCCGGCCAGGCTGGCGCGCCATACCGGGAACTCGCCGAACAGGCGCAACGCGGCCTCGAACGACGGGTCCGCGCCCAGCAATCCCAGCAGGATCCACGCGCCCGCGCCAATGGCCATCATCACCACCGCCGTCACGCTCAGGCGGCGCAACAGGTCGATCGGCAGCGCCTTCAGGCCGCCCGGCAGCCAGCGCGCCACCAGGAACATCGCCCCCAACGCGCCCAGCCACGCGGTCAGCGCGAAGTTCAGCGGCAGGAACGGCGTGTGCCACAGCGGCCGCGCCCGCAGCACCATCACCTCGGCGCCGGTGTAGACCAGGATCGACACCGCCGACAGCGCCAGCGCGATGCCCAGCAGCCGTACCCAGACCATGCGCCCCCACCACCAGGCGGCGCAGAACAGCACGGCCAGCCCGGTGAAGACCGGCAGCAGCAGCGCCCCCAGCCACATCCACGACCACGGCGTCAGCCGGGTCTAGACATGCCAG
>QGHH01000516.1 GCA_003640645.1 Fredinandcohnia aciditolerans
GGGCTGGATCGCCACGCGGTCGCCGACGGCGGCGAACACCATCAGGCTGCTGACCGGATGATAGTCGCCGTCGAGCGCGCCGACATGCAGGAACAGGTTGACCTTGGCGGGTGCGGGTACGTCGTAGAGGGTCACGGCGGATCGGAAAAAAAGACAGACGGGTCGATTTTAGCGATCACCCGGCCCCCGACGCCCCCCCTCGGCCACGGATCAGGCGATCTGCGGCGCGACGCGGCCGGCCAGGCGTTCCGCCGGGGCCTCGATCACCTGCCCTTCCGGCAGCTTGAACACTGCCACCGCGCCCGCCAGCTGGCGCGCCTGCTCTTCGAGCGCGCCGGCCGCGGCCGCGGCCTGCTCCCCCAGCGCGGCGTTCTGCTGGGTCACGCCGTCCATTTGCGTCACGGCGCGGTTGACCTGGTCGATGCCGGTGGCCTGCTCTTCCGACGCGGCGGAAATTTCGCCCATCAGGCTGGTCACGCGCTGCACCGAATCGACGATCTCGCGCATGGTGGCGCCGGCGGTTTCGACCTGCTCGGAACCGACGCCGACCTTCTGCGCCGAGTCCTCGATGAGCTGCTTGATTTCCTT
>QGHH01000517.1 GCA_003640645.1 Fredinandcohnia aciditolerans
GGCCTCCACCGCATCCGGCGCCGCGGGCCTGGCCGGCCTGCTGGAGGTCGCCGAACAGCCGGCCCTGCGCGTCGAGCACGGGCTGACCGAAGACAGCGTGGTCTTGCTGGTGGTGACGGAAGGCGCGGCGGAGTGACCGCCTCGCGCCCTTGGCCGCCGATCAGATCACTTGCGGAGAATGGTGGGTGTACAAGGATTCGAACCTTGGACCCGCTGATTAAGAGTCAGCTGCTCTACCAACTGAGCTATACACCCGAACCGTTGCGCCATAAGGCGTTTCGGCGTTCCCTGAAGCGGCGTCGGCTGGCCTGTCCGATGGTCGGGAACGGCCGGGCCCCGTCAGGGAGGCGTTCTGTTAGCCGCGTTTCGATCGGATCGCAAGCGTTGATTTCGCACGATCCGCCGGTCTCGTCTTGGCGCGTCTTCGCCTGTAGGGATGGGCGGGTCGAGGAGATCGCCGCCATGAAAGCACAGTCGCGTCCCGCCGTCGCCGCCATCGCCGCGGCCCTGGCCAACGGCAAGGCCTATGGCGCCGTCTATGATCACGCCGCGGGGGGATATGTCCGGATCACGGCGCGCGTCGTCCAA
>QGHH01000518.1 GCA_003640645.1 Fredinandcohnia aciditolerans
CCCCGTCCGTCCATGGCGGCAATGGGCCTACGCATCTGCCACCGTTCCCAGGCAAGCTTTTTTCATGACCCCGCCCGATCCTTCCTTCGACGCCCACGGCCTGCCGTCGCCGCGTCACCGGCTGTCCACCCGCATCGTCGCCAGTTCGCTGGTCGCGTTGATCGTGGTGCTGGGCATGATCGGCCTGACGCTGTGGCTGTCGTGGCAGCTGGAAGGGGCGGGCGCGGCCATCAACGACACCGGCAGCCTGCGCATGCGCGCCAACCGCGTGGCGGTCGAGCTGATGCGGCCCGAGGCCGGCCGCCAGGCGCGCACCGAGGAACAGGTGCGGCTGATGGACGACACCATCGCCCGCCTGGCGCGCGGCAACCCGGCGCGGCCGCTGTTCATTCCCAACGACACGCTCATCCGCCGGCACTGGGCGGGCGTGGCCGACTACTGGCGCGACATCATGCGGCCGGCGGCGATGCGCGCCATCGCCCGCGACGTGGCCGGCAAGCTGGGCGGCGACGTCGCCGCCGCCGACCGCGCCGCGCTGCTGGCCAAGGCCGCCCTGGGCTCGAACATGGTGGGCGAGTTCCCCGCGCT
>QGHH01000519.1 GCA_003640645.1 Fredinandcohnia aciditolerans
CGGCGACCACCTCAAGGCGCGGCTGGCGGCCTAGAGCGGCGCGCAGGCCTCGCCCAGCCAGGCCCGGACGGCCGGTTCGACCAGCGGCCCGATCTCGGCGGGATCGGGCAGGGTCTCGGGATCTTCGCCCGGATAGGCCTCGGCGCGCATCTTGGTGCGCATCTGGTTCGGGTCGAGGATCGCCGCGCGCACCTGGGTGTGCTCGATCTCGTCGGCCCAGCACCGGACCAGCGCGTCCATGCCGGCCTTGGTGGCGGCGTAAGCTCCCCAGAACGCCTTGGGCCGCACCGCGCGGCCGGAGGTCAGGAAGATCGCCCGGCCGCCGTCGGCGGCCTTCAACAGCGGCTCGAACGAGCGGATCAGGCGATAGACCGCCGTCAGGTTCAAGGCGACGACGCGGTCCCACTGCTTGGGGTCCATGTGCGACACCGGCCACAGGCCGCCGAGCATGGCGGCGGAATGGACCAGGATGTCCAGCTTGCCGAAATGGCGCTCGGTCTCCCGCACGGCGGCCTGGGCCTGCGCCTCCCGGCTGAAATCGGCCACGATGACGTGGGCGTCGCCGCCGTCGTTGCGGATGCGCTCGG
>QGHH01000520.1 GCA_003640645.1 Fredinandcohnia aciditolerans
CGAGGAGACGAGGCCGCCGGCCTGGACCGTCCAGTTGAGCGAGGAGGCGCCGGTCAGGGTCAGCACCCCCGCGCCGCGCTTGACCATGGCGCCGCCCGCGCCGTTGAGCGCGCCGATGGCGCCGGCGAAGCTGGCGTCGGTCGTCTGGGTGAAGATCACCGTGCCGGCGTTGCCGATGTCGCCCGAGATCGAACCGGCGGCGCCGATCAGCGCGCCCGCCGCCACCAGGGTGTTGCGGTAGGCGTTGGCGCCGTTGTCGAGCCGCAGCGCGCCGTCCCCCTGCTTGATCAGATCGCCGCCGCCCGACACCACGCCGGTCAGGCCGAGCTGGGTTCCGGCGGCGACGTCGAAGCGCCCGGCCTGGGTCAGCGCGACTGAACGGGCGGTGTCGAAGCTTCCGGTGGTCGAGAGGGCGCCGCCGGTGAAGGTCAGGCCGCCCGCAGCCGCGCCGAGGTTGGCGTCGCGCGACACCGACAGCACGCCGCCGCTGATCGTGGAGCCGCCGGTATAGCTGTTGGTCCCCGACAGGATCAGCGTTCCGGCCCCGGCCTTGGTCAGGGAGGCGCCGTTCCAGCCGGTCGCCGAAT
>QGHH01000521.1:0-255 GCA_003640645.1 Fredinandcohnia aciditolerans
CATCCCAGGATGGGCGTCTCCCTAGAGAAGCCCTGAGCATATCGCTCCGCCAAGAGACGTCCGTCCTGCAGAACGACTAACGCCCTCGTGTGCTCACAGGGCGCTTCTGCGTCCTCGTCAAAGGCCGCATCCATCGCCTTCGCCAAGGCCGCCTCATCTCGAGCACGGCCTCTTGGAAGAAGCGCGGCCGCGGAGCGAGCCGCCCGCGGAGGTAGTTCGCGGGCCTGCTCGAGCAGGGCCTGCACGCTACTGTCG
>QGHH01000521.1:340-587 GCA_003640645.1 Fredinandcohnia aciditolerans
GCGTCGCCACAACCGTTCCCGCCTCCACATCCAGACGACAATCAACTTCCCTCGCGAGGGGTGACAACGGCTGGATATCCATCGTCACGACGTCCGCCAGCTCTCGCCCTGAAACAAACACGCCCGAACATGCCAGCTTGGCCGCGATGCCCACGGTCGTAGCGACGGCGTGGTCGATCCCTCCTCTTTCGAGGGTATTATCGCTCGAGGTCATGTTCGCTCTCCATTGTCGTATTGCGGTGCATGG
>QGHH01000522.1:0-278 GCA_003640645.1 Fredinandcohnia aciditolerans
GGTGATCAGCGCATAGAGCACGACCAGGACCCCGGCGCACCATTTCTGCCGCAGCGACGGCTCGGTGACGGAATAGCTGCTCATCGCTGTTTCACCTTGTTCAGGGCTTTGACGTAGATCGAGGCCAGGCCGAAGACGGTCACGAAGAGGATGACGGCATAGGCGGAGGCATAGCCGGTACGCCACTTCTCGAAGGCTTCGCGCTTCAGGTTGATCGAGGTGAGCTCGGTGACCGAACCCGGTCCGCCGCCGGTGAGCTGCACGACGAGGTCGAACAT
>QGHH01000522.1:299-587 GCA_003640645.1 Fredinandcohnia aciditolerans
CAGCGGGATGGTGATGGTCCAGAACTGCCGCCATTTCGAGGCGCGGTCGCATTCGGCGGCCTCGTAGATGCTGGCCGGAATGGAGCGCAGGCCGGCGAGGCAGATCAGCATCACGAACGGCGTCCACATCCAGGTGTCGACGATGACGATCGCCCATGGCGCCAGCGACACGTCGCCGATCATCGAGAAGGAAGACGGGTCGGCGCCGGTCAGGAAGCCGACTGCATAATTGAACAGGCCGATCTGCGGCTGGTAGAGGAACGTCCAGAAATTGCCGACCACCGCCGG
>QGHH01000523.1 GCA_003640645.1 Fredinandcohnia aciditolerans
GAATACGCCAACATGATCCTGCTGTCGTGCATGGCGTCGATCATGTTCCTGGGCGGCTGGGCTTCGCCGATCGACATCGCGCCGCTGACCTGGATCCCGGGTTGGATCTGGCTCGGTCTCAAGACGTTCGTCGTGGTTTCGTTGTTCGTGTGGTTCCGCGCGTCGTTCCCGCGTTACCGCTACGACCAGATCATGCGTTTGGGTTGGAAGATCTTCATCCCGCTGACCGGTGTTTGGCTGGTCATTGTGGCGATCTGGATGCAGACGCCCTGGAACATTTGGCGCTAAGCCGCCAGGCAGAGGCAGGATATGGAAGCGATCAAAGATTTCTTCGGCAGCTTGATGCTGGCCGAACTGCTCAAGGGCATGCGCCTGACGGGCAAGTATTTCTTCAAGCGCAAGGTGACCTTGCGCTACCCGCAGGAAAAGACGCCGACCTCGGCGCGTTTCCGCGGCCTGCACGCGCTGCGCCGCTACCCCAATGGGGAAGAGCGCTGCATCGCGTGCAAACTGTGTGAAGCCGTGTGCCCCGCGCTGGCCATCACCATCGAGTCGGACCAGCGTGACGACGGCACCCGCCGCACCAC
>QGHH01000053.1 GCA_003640645.1 Fredinandcohnia aciditolerans
AATCGAGTAGGAGGCTAATCATTAATTGATTAGCCGACCTCTCACACCACCGTACGTACGGTTCCGTATACGGCGGTTCAATAACTTAAGTATCGACGCTCGTATAAATGGTTGAGGTCTTTAAGACCCCATTTGTTGAGCGTTTTTATTTTAATTGCGTTCTGTAGTGTTTCACTTCTGGAAATCCTCCAATATCCCTTTCGGGAATTTGCTACTTTCCAGGCTTCCTCGTGTTTGATGCCTAACCTTCTCAGTTGGTAATACTTTGTTTTGGTTTTCTTCCATCTTTTCCAGATAATCTGTCTCAAACGATGGTTCAACCATTTTGCCATATCCTGTATGAATCTTTTCATAAAACCAATTCCATAATAATTTATCCATCCAACTGTTACTTCGTTAATTTCCTTGGCGATATCCTTAAATTTCCCAGTGCGATTCCGCCTAGTTATATACTTTAATTTGTTTTTAAATTTCTTCTTAGCTGATTGGTGTGGTCTACATCCTAATCCTTTGAATGTCCTATGTATACAGAAACCTAAGAATTTTAACTTAGAGGGAGACCCCACCTTACTCTTAGTTCGGTTAACTGTTAATTTCAGTTCATCCTCGAGATATTCAGTGATACTTTCAAGTACCCGGTGACCTGCTCTTTCACTTTTCACGTAGATGGAAAAATCGTCCGCAAAACGTACGAATTTGTGCCCTCGTTTCTCTAATTCCATATCTAACTGGTTTAGGTAGACGTTACTAAGTATTGGTGAAAGTACACCGCCTTGAGGAGCACCAGACCCTGTGGGTTTAGTTAGTCCATTTTCGAGTATTCCGCTCTTAAGAAATTTCCAAATCAATTTCAATATAACTTTATCTTGGATGAATACCTTTAGGTATTCCATTAGTTTTTGATGGTTGATAGTGTCAAAGTAGCTCTTTAAATCACAGTCTACCACCACTATATAACCTTGTTCATAGTATTTAATGGATTGCTTGATGGCTTGGTGTTGACTCCTATTCGGGCGAAAACCGTAACTTAACTCAGAGAAATGCGGGTCTATAATCCTACCAATAACTTGGTAGATAGCCTGTTGGACCATACGGTCCCTGACACACGGAATACCTAACTTGCGTTTTGAACCATCCTCTTTAGGAATTTCAACCCGTTTAACTGGGAGCGGCTCATATGTGCCTTCCTTTAACTTGCTTTTAAGTGGGATAAGGAATTTACTTACATGACTATAAAGTTCGTCTACAGTCATTCCGTCAATTCCTGGGGCACCCTTGTTGGCTTTAACTTTCTCACATGCTCTGAACAGATTATTACTATCAATCACTTTGTCAATTAAATCGATACCATCTTGTCGTCCTATTTCGTTAAAGACAGGACTACACGCTTTCACATATTTTTCAGTTTCCAACCTATTCGTTTGCGAAGAGCCATCTTTCGATGTTTTCTGTGGTCTATGCACTGTCCTTACCTCCATATTCTTTCAAGATTATTATTGTTCGGTCCTTCGTTCCAATATAACTACTACGACCTCTGCTGACTCCTTACAATTCAATCTGTCATCACTGCCAGATTTGTTCCTGTGAGATATTCCATCTCTCTTGTCGGGAACCCTTGTAAGACCTCCCCGGGTAAGAGCTATAACCTTCCTCCCATGTAACTGCTGTATTTACTGTATGGAACTCGTGCAGTATCGGACTTCATCATGTTTAGCAGACTCATCCATTCCAAATCAGCCTTATATACAGTTTCTGTTCGTCAGTTCGGGATTTTGCCGCCGGCTTCCTTCAGATTCCACCTCACGATGGACACCCTTGCCATTAGCTAACAGTTCCTACTGCAAAGCCTGTAGTGGACTTTCACCACCAAGTTATAGCCCATGCCGGGCGCACTAA
>QGHH01000524.1 GCA_003640645.1 Fredinandcohnia aciditolerans
GGCTGAACATGCACCGCCGCACGCTGCAGCGCATCCTGGCCAAACGAGCCCCGCGCTGATTTTTCCGCGAAAATCCTTCTGAACCTGCCATTATTGTCGCAGGCGACGCGGCTTTGCTTGCCGCATCGCCTTGCCTTCGGCATCATTGGTCCAGCCACAACCCGATCCAGAGCATTTCCGTTTTCGCGGAACGGTGGAAACGCTCTAACTTTTTGTTTTACGCAATTCCGGACGCAAAACCGCTACGCATCTTTTGCTGGAATTGGTCAAGGAGCAGACATGGCGAATGACAACCCGCGTCCGATCTCGGTTTTCCGCGAATTCCTGGACGGCGAGGCCGCGGGCGGCATCATCCTCATCGCGGCAGCGGCACTTGCGCTGATCGTTGCCAATTCGCCTTTGGCGGAAACCTATTTCGCTGCACTGCATGCCTATCTCGGCCCGCTCAGCGTGCTGCACTGGGTGAACGACGCTCTGATGGCAGTCTTCTTCCTGCTCGTCGGCCTGGAAATCAAACGCGAGATGCTGGATGGCCAGCTGTCGACCTGGCCGCGCCGCATGCTGCCTGGCATCGCGGCGGCTGGCG
>QGHH01000525.1 GCA_003640645.1 Fredinandcohnia aciditolerans
GATCAGGGCCTTGTAGTCACGCTGGGGTTCGGCCGGAACCGAGGCCATGTCGCGGGCGAGCCCCAGGCAGGCCGGCATCAGGGCGTCCGGCTCGACCACGCGGTTGACCAGGCCCCAGCACTCGGCCGTCGCCGCGTCGAGGAAGTTGCCGGTCAGCGACAGCTCCTTGGCCCGGTACGGCCCGATCAGCCGCGACAGCTTCTGCGACAGGCCCCAGCCGGGCATGATGCCGACCCGGGCGTGGGTGTCGGCGAACCGCGCCGCCGTCGAGGCGATCAGCACGTCGCAGGCCAGGGCCAGTTCGAAGCCGCCGGTGATCGCCGCGCCGTTGATCGCGCCGATGATCGGCTTGGGGCAGGCGTCCATCGCGGCCACCGGATTGGCGCTTGGGTCGGCGCCGACCGCCGAGCCCAGCTCGCCCTCGGCCTGGCCCAACTCCTTGAGGTCGAGGCCGGCGCAGAAGGCGCGGCCGGCGCCGGTCAGGATCACGCCGCGCAAGCCGGCGTGCGCCTCCAGCGCGTCCAGCGCCCGCGCCAGCTCGGCGTGCATGACGGCGGTAAAGCTGTTCAGGCGCTCGGGGCGGTTG
>QGHH01000526.1 GCA_003640645.1 Fredinandcohnia aciditolerans
GGCCACCGCTTCCACCGAGGACGATTGCGCCAGCGCCACGGCGTTTTCACCGCGATAGAACAACTGGCCATCCTCGATCAGGGTGATGGCCGACTCCAGCACCGGCAGGCCCCAGTTCAGCGTCGCCTTGGCCACCTCTTTCGGCTTGCGGCCACGGGTGCGCTGCGCCGCCAGCCGTTCGACCTCCTCGGCCAGGTAGCGGCTTTCGCGCGGCGTGGCGCCGGCCTCGGCGTGCAGCAATCCCCGGCTGACGTAGGCGTACAGGGTCTGGCGCGACACCCCCAGGCGGGTGGCCGCGGCGGCGGAGGTCAGGTAATTGGGCATGGGTTCCGAGACGGGGAACGAGGGCAATGGGTTGATTATATTAATCAATATTGACAATTAATGCGGCAAGATGAATCCTGGCGTCATCCCTCAACGACCCGGAAGCCACATGTCCGCCATCCATCGCTCCCTCCCGCCCTCGCCGGCCACCGCCGACTACCTGCGCCAGTTCTGGCTCGCGGCGGGCGGCGATCCCGCCCTGCTGCGCCATTCCGGGGCCCTGTGGCTGGAGGCCGAGCGGGCCCTGGTGGTCGCCGACCTG
>QGHH01000527.1 GCA_003640645.1 Fredinandcohnia aciditolerans
ACCAACACAGCGACTCACCTGCAGACGGTGGAGCAGAAGATGACGGACACGGCTCTGCGTGAAATGATAGAACACATGAAGACGGTCCCTGCTGAGGAGGTCGAGGTCACTCTGCCCCTAATCAAGCTGGACGTCCAAACAGACATGAACATACTTATCAAGAAATTAGGTCTGTCATCACTCTTCGAGGGTGCCAATCTGTGCGGCCTCTATTCTGAAGAGAAGGTAGTTCTGGACGATGCCAGACACAGAGCCTTCCTCGCGCTGACCGAACAGGGAGTCGAGGCCGGAGCCGTCAGCAGTTTCACCTTCTCTCGCTCCTTCTCTTCCTTCTCAGTCCTGCGGCCTTTCATCCTGCTGCTGTGGAGCGACCAGGCCAACGTGCCGCTCTTTATTGGCAGAGTAACCGAGCCATGAGGGAGGCGAGACAGACAGGGTGTTAAAGAAAGGCATTTCATTATCTTGTGCTGTGCTTCTTCTCCAAGACCTGACATAACACAGTATACATTCAAACAATTAAACAATAAAACAATCCCTACGGGGATTAATAAAGTACTTATGATTCTGATTCTGAAATTCAGTGCC
>QGHH01000528.1 GCA_003640645.1 Fredinandcohnia aciditolerans
GAGGACAACGGCCCGGCCATCCGGAAATTCCGCCAGGACCTGCTCGACACGCCTCGTCAGGGACTGGCAGGTCTCTTCGCCGCGGTACGCGATGCCGATCTGCGCCGCACCATCGCACTCATCCAGAGCCCCACTCTGGTCATCGGTGGCGAATTCGACACGGTCACGTCGTATGCGATGAGCGAAGCCATTGCAGCCGGCATTCCCGGCGCTCGGCTGAAGGGCTTTCCCGCCGTGCACCTGACCAATGTCGAATTTCCGAAGGAGTTCGTCGAAGAGGTGCTGGCGTTCCTGAAGCCCGACCAGGCGTAATCACCTCAGTTACCAATGCAGCGCGGCTATCTCGCCGCGCCGCTTCTGGCACCAGGAGCCTAACCTCTGGCCTCCAGGTAACGAAGTTTGGTCCTTATCACGTCAAGGAACAGCTCAACCTTGCGGGAGCGGTGACGTTTCTGTGGGAATACCGCATAGATTCCGCCTGTCGGCAGCGCCCAGTCGGGCAGGACTTGGATGAGGCGCCCGAGTGCGACGTCCTCTGCCACCTGATAGTCCGGAAGCACCGCGAGCCCACCACCGGCCATGACC
>QGHH01000529.1 GCA_003640645.1 Fredinandcohnia aciditolerans
GGCGCTATCGCGCCCCCCGCCGCCGGGCCTATCGGGCGCGCCGACCATCCGTTGCTGTCGGCGGTGGCCATGCCGCCCGAGTGGATGACGATGCTGCGCATGGAGTCGCGTGACGACGACCTGGCCCTGACCGTCTGGAGCGGTACGCCCGCGGTCGGGCTCAACGTCAACGCCGAAGGCCCGCCGATGTTCTGCATCGCGGTTTTCCTGGATGGCCGTGCGCGCATGTCGATCCAGGGGGGAGAGCCGTTGGCGGTGGGGCCGGGCATGGCCGTGGTGCAAACCGGCGAGCGCGGGACACGCGGCTGGTTTCACATGCCGGGCAGGCAGAATGTCCGTCTGGTGGACATTCGTTATTCACCCGCCGGGCTGCTGCGCGCCGGCGGCAGGCCGCTGGCCGCGCTGCGCGGCGCTTTCGTGCTCGATCACAGCGTGCCGGCCACGGGATCGCTGATGGCGGGCTTTCCCGCGCCGCCAGGCTTGTTGCGGTTGGCGGCGGACGTACTGGACTGCCGCCACGAAGACGCCACCGCGCGCCGCTTGTACATGCGCGCCAAGGCGCTCGAAGCCCTGGCCATCGTGCTG
>QGHH01000530.1:0-285 GCA_003640645.1 Fredinandcohnia aciditolerans
AGAGCTTCATCGCCGTTCCTCCCGATCACTTGGCGGATCGTCGGGCGGAAGGTTAGGCGGCCGGTCGGGCGGACGCCACCGTGACCTCGCGTCAGGCGGCGCGATTTCCTACTTGGCGAACAGGGCGGCCGGCATGGCCCCGACCAGCGAGGCGGTCATGCAGGTGGCCAGGAAGCCGGCGATCATCGCCTTCCACACCAGGCCCAGCACCTCGGTCCGCCGCTGCGGCACTAGGACGCTGTAGCCGGCGACGTTCATGCCGACCGAGGCGACGTTGGCGAAGCC
>QGHH01000530.1:354-585 GCA_003640645.1 Fredinandcohnia aciditolerans
GAGGTCGATGAAGGCCGAGAACTCGGTCAGCACCAGCTTGATGCCGAGGAGCGATCCCGCCGTGCGGGCCTCCGCCCACGGCACGCCGATGGCCCAGGCCAGCGGCGAGAACAAGAGGCCCAGGCCGCGTTCGATGCTCAGCGGCTGGCCGCCGACGGCGGGCGGCACGCCGAGATTTTCTTCGACCCGCAGACCCACACCGACCGGGGCGTGCCGTTCCCGACGGTCGCC
>QGHH01000531.1 GCA_003640645.1 Fredinandcohnia aciditolerans
CCTCGACAAGCTGGCCGAAGTGCGCCAGCCGAAGATACTGGTCCTGAACAAGGTCGATCGTGTGAAACCTGAAATGCTGCTGACGCTGACGAAGACTGCCAATGAACGCGTTGCGTTCGAGCGCACCTTCATGGTTTCTGCGTTGACCGGTTCCGGTTGCAAGGATTTGCTCGACTATCTCGGCGAAGCTCTGCCGGTCGGTCCCTGGTTTTATCCCGAAGATCAGATCTCCGACTTGCCCATGCGCCAGCTCGCCGCCGAGATCACGCGCGAGAAGCTGTACCTGCGCCTGCATCAGGAACTGCCTTACTCCTCCCATGTCGAAACCGAGAAATGGGAGGAAAAGAAGGACGGTTCGGTACGAATCGAACAGGTGATCTATGTCGAGCGCGACAGCCAGAAAAAGATCGTGCTGGGCCACAAGGGCGAGACCATCCGCGTCTTCCCGCTGTCCAACTGGACCGAGCTCGATATCTGGCAGTACATTCTGCAGGAGGATATCCCCATCGTGCCGCTCTACTTTGCCAAGGAGCGGCCTGTGGTCGAGCGTGACGGCATGCTGATCCTGAAGGATGACGACCGCAT
>QGHH01000532.1 GCA_003640645.1 Fredinandcohnia aciditolerans
AAGGTGTCGGCGGATTCGACACCGATGATGTCGGAGATCTGGGCCACGTCGAGCTTGGCGGCCACGCGCGGGGCGACGTTCTTGCCCGAGGCGGTGGCCGGGAACAGGATGTGGCTGTAGCCCGAGGCCACGGCCAGCACCTGGGCGGCGACGTTCTCGGCCAGGCCGTCGGCCAGTTGCGGCGCGTCGGCCAGCAGCACCTTGGCCACGCCGGCCGCCTGCGCGGCCTGGTCGGCCACGGCGCGGGCATTGGCGCCGGCGACCAGCACGTGGACGTCGCCTCCGATCTTGGCGGCGGCGGCGACGGCGTTCAGGGGTGCGCCCTTGAGCTGGGCGTTATCGTGTTCGGCAATAACCAGCGTCGTCATCTCAAACCACCTTCGCTTCGTTCTTGAGTTTGTCCACCAGGGCCGCGACATCGGCCACCTTGATGCCGGCCTTGCGGGCGGGCGGCTCGCTGACCTTGAGCGTCTTCAGGCGCGGCGCCGGATCCACACCCAGTTCCTCGGGGGTCACGGTATCCAGCTGCTTCTTCTTGGCCTTCATGATGTTCGGCAGCGTGACGTAGCGCGGCTCGTTCAGGC
>QGHH01000533.1 GCA_003640645.1 Fredinandcohnia aciditolerans
GGCGGCCTCCAGGTTGACCAGGGCCTGGCGCAGGGCCTCGTCGACCTGGCCCCGCCACTTGTCCGGCGAAATCCAGGCCTCGAAGCCGGCGCGGCCGCCGGCGCCGGCGTCGCGGGAGGAGCCGGCGCTTGCGGCGCGGCTTGCATCGTCGACATGTCGTGCCCGGCGTGGGGATCGGCTGCGGCCGGGCCCATGTCCATGCCCGGCATGGCGTCGTGGCCGCCGGCCGCCGGCTGCGCCGTCGGGGGCGGGGGCGTCGCCTCGCCCATCCCGTGCATCTGCGTCATGTCGTGTCCGGCGTGGGCGCCGTGATCGACGGCCTGGGCCTGGGCCTGGGCGGGGGCGGCCAGGATCAGCGGCAGCGCCGCCGAGAGCGCGGCTAGGGCCGGCCGGTTCACGCGGCGGCTCCTTCCAGCGGGCGCACGCTGAACACCTGAAACATGCCGGCGTGCATGTGGTAGATCATGTGGCAGTGGAACGCCCAGTCGCCGGCCTCGGCGGTGAAGTCCCACGCGACCTTTCCCCCTGGCGCGACGATCACCGTGTGCTTGCGCGGCGCGTGACCCGCTGGGCCGTGCGCCAGC
>QGHH01000054.1 GCA_003640645.1 Fredinandcohnia aciditolerans
TGGGACAAGTTATCATGAACGAAACTAGCCCCTTGTCGTAATCCCGTAGGTTAATTTGGTTAGACTGTTTAACGGAAATTAAAAACCAAACCAAATCAGAGCTACATTACGAAAGGAGCTAGTTATATTATGAAGGATACCATAAAATACGTAGGTTTAGACGTTTCAAAGGAAAAAATTTCTGTTGCGATTGCTGAAGAAGGAAGAGAAGCACCTAGATATTATGGAATGATCCCACATTCCTTAGAAGCTATTAAAAAGTTAGTTAAGAAATTAGGAGATAAAAAACAAATAAAAGTTTGTTATGAAGCCGGCCCAACAGGTTACCCATTGTACCGTTTTTTCTTAAGTTTAGGCATTGAGTGTTTTGTAATCGCACCGTCACTAATCCCGTCTAAGCCAGGAGAACGGATTAAAACAGACCGAAGGGATGCGGTTAGGCTTGCTCAATTATTCCGTGCTGGTGAATTAACATCCATTTATGTACCAACTGAAGACGATGAAGCTCTTCGAGATTTAGTTCGTGCTCGCGAAGATGCCAAAGAGGATGAGTTAAGGGCAAAACACCGACTCACTAAGTTTTTATTAAGACACAATATTAAGCCTCCTACTGATGTTCGTAAATGGACCCTTAAGTATCGGGAATGGTTAAACAAGTTAGAATTTACTCGTTCTACGTCTAGAATTGTATTTCAAGAATATTACTATCAACTTCAAGAAATCGAACAACGGATAAAACGGTTAGAGAAAGAAATAGATATCCAAGCAACCGAAGGTTTACACGCTCCTGTAATTCAAGCACTTCAATCACTTAGAGGTGTGGCAACTATTACAGCCACAAGTTTAGTGGCAGAGATTGGGTCCTTTAAAAGATTTACCTCAGCTAAACAATTCATGTCATATGTAGGTCTTATCCCAAGCGAATATTCTAGTGGTGAGAGTCGAAGACAAGGTAAGATCACGAAAACAGGAAATAAACACGTTCGCCGTCTTTTGATAGAAGCAGCCTGGAGTTATCGATATCAACCTGCAGTAAAAGGAGAATTAAAAAGAAGACAAGAAGGTCAGTCGGCCGTTGTTCAAGCCATATCATGGAAAGCACAAAATCGTCTTCATAAAAAGTATTTCCGATTATTATCTAGGGGTAAAGAAAGTGGGAAAGTCGTAACGGCAGTGGCAAGAGAACTAGCTGGCTTTATCTGGGCAGTCACGCAGGAAATAGAAACAAACTCTAGCGTTTTAATTGAATCTTAATCTATTATAAAAATTCGTTTATAAAATACTGCAGTTAAATTATGTGATTTTAAGAGTAGGGCTCGAAGGCAAAGTATAACACCGGAAAGGATAATCCACGTGGTCCCTTTGTGCTATGTCTAAATAGGCTAACGCACGTGACGAGTTGGTGGTAGATCCTTTATACGGAAAGATAAAATGTGAGAATCCACGAATATCAGAGTGCTTACCGAAGCTTAGATTTTTGCCTTCGTGCCGTGTTCTTAACTTCTGAATAAAGGAGGAATTTAATTCTCATCTTTAAAAAGTGTCTCAATCTATGGATTACCAGTCAAGGAGAGCACTTGACAGGCAATCCATAGATTGAGGAGTAGTCAGTAAGCTGAGAAGGGAAATCCCTAGACATAAAATGTCTCAAACATTTATAAAAAAGAAAAGAAGCCAAAAATGCTTCTCTTCTTAAGTGCGCCAAAAAACGGCAATTATAATTAGGGATTCGAGGGGAACTTGACAGTTTCGTTCATATCAGGGACCTGTCCCT
>QGHH01000534.1:0-300 GCA_003640645.1 Fredinandcohnia aciditolerans
ACCACCGACACCGGGGTCGGCGCATCCAGGTTGGGACGGGCGATGCGCGAGCCGGTGACCACGATTTCGGAAACCTGGCTCGGCTGCTCCGCGGCGGTCTGAGCCTCGGCGGCGCCCGCCACTGCGACAAATAGGCCGCAGATCATCGTCGACGCCAAAAGGCGCCCTCGCGTAGATTGTATTGTCAAAGACGTCCCTCCGAGCAGGAAGACACGCCGATTTTGCCCCCGGCGTGCGCAACCTGAAACTCAATGTCCCGGTCACCCGATTCCACTGACGGTAAGAACGACTAACGTTTCT
>QGHH01000534.1:310-584 GCA_003640645.1 Fredinandcohnia aciditolerans
GTCGCATCTTGGCCACACTCCGCCATTCTTCACCGGCCCGGCGGCGCCCTTGAGCCCTGCGGGCGTCGGAAGCGTCAGTTCGCCCAGATGCAAGAATCGGTTGCGGCGCGGGGTGGGAAAACGTCTTATCGAGCGCGATAAAGGTCCGTCGGAGGCTCGATGTAGTCGTCCCGCGTTTCGGTCGCCGCCGGCGGCGCCCTGACCCTGCTCACCCTTCGTGCAAGGGCTCCCGCCCTCGCCGCCGAGACCGGCGCGAACAAACGCGCCGCCGCGG
>QGHH01000535.1 GCA_003640645.1 Fredinandcohnia aciditolerans
AGGTGTTGGGCCTTCTGCTCGGGCGAGCCGAAAGCCATGATCACCGGCGCCACCATCTTCAGCCCCATCGGCGAGGAGGTCGGCACGCCGGCCAAGCTCATCTCCATGTTGAAGATGTAGCGCTGCGAGGGGGTGAAGCCGGGTCCGCCGTATTCGACCGGCCAATCGGGCGCGACCCAGCCGCGCTCGTACAGCTTCTTCTGCCATTTCACCTGGCCGGCCTTGTCGAGATAGCCGTTCTTGGACTGGGCCATCTGCTGGCGCAGGTCCTGGTCGTAGGCCTCGGCGATCCAGGCGCGGACCTCGTCGCGGAAGGCTATGTCTTCGGGGGAAAAGTCGAGGTTCATGGCGGCGTCTCCGAACTGGCCTTGGCGGCGCTATCTCTGTCGCGGCGATCTTATGGCTCGAACAGACGTTTGCAATGGTGACGCAAACGTCAACGTCAAGTTTTTCCAGGCTTTGCGACCAATCGCCGGCTGGGGCATTGATGGAGCATGACCCGGATCCTGACCTACAACGTCCACCGCTGCGTGGGCGTGGACCGACGGCTCGACGTCGGCCGGATCGCCGATGTCGTCGCCGCC
>QGHH01000536.1 GCA_003640645.1 Fredinandcohnia aciditolerans
AGCCGGCACAGGGGGCTCATCTGGCTACCACTACCTGAGATCTACTGTCAGTGACCGCTACAAAGTGTTCGTGGATCTGTTCAACCTGGCAACGTTCCTGGTGCCTCGCCATTGGGTGCCCAAGCTAAATCCCAATGTTCACACATTCCTCTACATGGCCGAATGCTGCGACAGCTCCTACTGCAGCAGCGAAGACTCAGACTGAGGGGGCATCTCAGTCGTAGTCTGTCCTGGCTTCCTTTCTTTCACTGTAACCGACCTCACAACAGTAGATTGGTTGTACAGCTAAGAAGATTTAGAAACAGGTGCATAGAAGAATAGGTGGGTAGACTGAAAAAGCCCATACATAAATATTTTCTTAACAATTAATTGCAGTTTAAAATATATCTATCTCACTTTTGCAATACTAAGTTTGAAAAAAGATTGGAGTGAAACATGGCAGGAATCATTTAACATGGCTGACAATGCAAACCACAAAATGATCCATCAGTAACAGACATTTGATACCATGTTACTGGTTATTTAAAACATTCTGAAGAATTGGGATTGTGACATATAAATACAGAAAAATAACAATTAATTTA
>QGHH01000537.1 GCA_003640645.1 Fredinandcohnia aciditolerans
CCAGCACGGTGAACGGCGGATAGATCAGCGCGCCGAAACAGACCATGGCGATCCACGCGGCCAGCCGTTGCGGCAGGGGCACGGCGCCGTAGCTGCCGAAGGCGCCGACCACGCCAAGGAAGGCGCCGACGGCCACCGAGAACGCCATGCGCCGGATCCACATCGCCGGCGTCATCAGGTAGGTGCGGGCCGCGCCTTGTTCCATGGCTTTTCTATAGCGTCATTTCACGTATCGCGAACGGGCGTGCGGCCCGCTTGACGCACGCGCCGCGTCGGTTGGCGAAGCCGCGCTCGACCCGGCGGCGGCGGCGACGCATCTCATCGGCGTCAATTCGATCCGGAGCGCCACCGCCATGAAAAATCTGTTCAACGCCGGCCGGTTCCTGCTGGAGGACCTGCTGTCGACCATCGTCTTCGTGGTGCTGTTCTCGCTGACCAAGAGCCTCTATCTGGCCACCGGCCTGGCCATCGCCATCGGCGTCGGCCAGGTCGTGCTGCTCAAGCTGCGCGGGCGTCCTGTTGACGCCATGCAGTGGCTGAGCCTCGGCCTGGTGGTGGTGATGGGCGGGGCCACCCTGCTGAC
>QGHH01000538.1 GCA_003640645.1 Fredinandcohnia aciditolerans
GCGCGAGTGGCCGCGGAACTCCGCCACCCGCTCGCCTTTCTGGTTCGTCACCGCGATGTCGTAGATGCCGTTGCGACCGGCGCGAGACACCTCGCGGGCACGCGCCGTCAGCCGGTCGCCGAGAAAGGCCGGTGCGACGAAGGTGACGGAGCAATGCTGCGCCACCGCGCGCTGGTTGTAGCTGTTGCAGGCGAAGGCAAAGGCGGAGTCGGCCAGCGTGAACATGTAGCCGCCGTGGCAGGTGTTGTGGCCGTTGGTCATGACGTCCGTCACCGTGAAGGAGACCGTCGCCTCGCCCGGCCCGACATGTTCCAGCTCCATGCCGAGATGCCGCGAGGCACGATCCTCCCGCCACATCGCTTCGGCCGAAGCCGTGGCAACAGCCTTCGGATCGCTCATATCGATCGTCATCTGCCCTTGAACTCCGGCGCTCGCTTGCCCAGGAACGCGGCCACGCCTTCGGCGTAGTCGGCGCTGCGGCCCAGTTCGCGCATCATGTCGCGCTCCAGGTCCAACTGGGTCGCCAGGTCATTGCCCAGGCTGGCCTGCAAGGCGCGCTTGGTGAAGGCCAGGCCCTTGGTCG
>QGHH01000539.1:0-292 GCA_003640645.1 Fredinandcohnia aciditolerans
GGCATAGACCGTGCGGCCCCAGCGCGTGTAGGCCAGGATGATCGAGGCGATGACCGCCGCCGCCGCCAGGATCCAGAGCTGCGTCGGCACGCCGAGCACCTCGCCCTGGCCGAGCACATAGAACCAGTCCGGATAACCGCGTACCGAACGCGCCTGGCTAATGCCTTCCGCCAGCCCGCGATAAAGCGCCAGTGTGGCCAATGTCGCGATCAGCGGCGGCACGCTGAAACGGGTGATGATCAGGCCGTTGCCGAAACCCGCCAGCGTGCCGACGGCGATCGCCGCCAGCGCT
>QGHH01000539.1:320-583 GCA_003640645.1 Fredinandcohnia aciditolerans
CCAGGGGCAAGGGCAGGCCGATGTTCTGCCAGAACACCCCGGTCAGGATCGCGGTGAGCCCAAGGATGGAACCGACCGAAAGATCGATGCCGCCGGTGGCGATGACAAAGGTCATGGCGATGGCGATGAGGCCGATCTCGGTCATCAGCCGGCCCTGGTTGAGCAGGTTGGAGACGGTGAAGAAACGATCGGACTGGAACGACAGCACGATCAGCACAACGACCAGCAGCAAGGCCAGGAAGGTTTCGTGACGGAGCAGGGAT
>QGHH01000540.1 GCA_003640645.1 Fredinandcohnia aciditolerans
GCGCCGCCGCGGCGGCGATGCTCAAGGGCATGACCGCCGAGTTCCTGCTGCGGCGGTGCTATCGCGTCCAGGCCGGCCAGACCATCCTGGTCCACGCCGCCGCCGGCGGGGTGGGCTCGATCCTGGCGCAGTGGGCCAAGTCGCTGGGGGCCGTGGTCATCGGCACGGCCGGCTCGGCCGACAAGGCGGCGCTGGCCAGGACCTATGGCTGCGACCACGTCATCCTCTATCGCGACGAGGACGTGGCGGCGCGGGTCCGCGAGCTGACCGGCGGCAAGGGCGTCGCCGTCGCCTATGACGGGGTCGGGGCCGAGACCTTCGAGGCGACCCTGGCCAGCCTCGCCCGGCGGGGAACCTTCGTCAGCTTCGGCAACGCCTCGGGACCCGTGCCGCCGTTCGCGCCGCTGCGCCTGTCCCAGGCCGGCTCGCTGTTCTTCACCCGGCCGACCCTGTTCGACTATGTCGCCACGACGGAAGAGCTGGACGCCAGCGCCGCCGCCCTGTTCGCGGCCATCGCCTCGGGCGCGGTCAGGATCGACATCGGCCAGGAGTTTCCGCTGGCCGAAACCCGCCGCGCCCACGA
>QGHH01000541.1 GCA_003640645.1 Fredinandcohnia aciditolerans
GAAGTCGAGGCGCTGCGTTCGATGGGCCTGGCCCGCGGCGGCAGCCTGGATAACGCCATCGTCATGGACGAATACCGGGTGCTGAACAGCGACGGCCTGCGCTACGATGACGAATTCGTGAAGCACAAGATCCTGGACGCCATCGGCGACCTGTATCTGCTGGGCAAGCCGCTGGTCGCGCGCTATGTGGCATGCAAATCGGGCCACGCGCTGAACAACCAGTTGGCGCGATGCCTGGGAAATGGTCACCTACGAATCGCAAGCCGAGGCGCCGCAGGCGTTCCGGCACGAATGGCAACTGGCCTGAGGCCGGTCAACTGCTGATGGCCGGTGCGCCGGGAGGCTGTCCCCGGCTGGCAGCCGGCCAATTTCATTTGGATGGCATCCCAAGGGGGCACGCCTCGTCCCGCTGGCGCCATCCCCGCGCCCGCCGCAGGGTCATCCCGTCCGGCAATGTGGCCATCGATGTCATCCGAAAGGCGGGCATCCGGACAAGCCCGGCTATCTCAGCTACTCTTGTGGTGCTTCAATAGCCTGGCCACCGCGTCGGCCAGCGGACCGGGACGCAGGTTGTCATGCAGGG
>QGHH01000542.1 GCA_003640645.1 Fredinandcohnia aciditolerans
ACCGGCGCGTCCGGCCGGCTGCGCGAGCGCACGGCGGCCGACCTGTCGACGCTGCGGCTGAACCAGGGCGACGAAGCCATTCCCACCCTGGCCGAGACCCTGGCCCTGATCGGCCGCCGGGCCATGGTCCATATCGAGCTGAAAACCCCGTTCGGCGAGGTCGGCCCGTTGGAGCGCCGGGTGTGCGAGGTGTTAAAGGACCACGCCGGCCCGACCTGCGTCATCGGCTTCAACCCCTACTCCCACGCCTGGTTCGCCGACCATCACCCCGCCGTGCTGCGGGGCCTGGACAGCTACGCCTACGCCGACGCCTCGGCCGAACGGCTGGCCCCCGACCTGCGGCGGGCCTTCGCCCGTCTGGACCATGTCGAGATCGCCCGTCCGCATTTCCTGGCCCTCGGCCTCGACATGCTGCCCAGCGAACCCGCCGCCGCCCTGCGCGCCGCCGGCATGCCGGTGGTCGCCTGGACCGTGCGCTCGCCCGGGCAATGGGACGCGGTGCGAGCCTGCTGCGACAACGTGATCTTCGAGGGCTTCCAGGCGTGATCGCCGTGCGCCCGGCGGTACGGGTCCATCGCCGCA
>QGHH01000543.1 GCA_003640645.1 Fredinandcohnia aciditolerans
GTCGCTGGACGAGACCGTCACCGCCGCCGACCTGCAGGCGCTGGTGAACGTGTTCGCCGCCGGCCTGGAACGCGACGACGTCGAACTGGACATCGACGCGCTGGACGCCAAGGCGGCCGGCGGCATCCCCGCCGCGGTGGCGCGTGAAAGCGCCATCCTCAAGCATCCGGTGTTCTCCAGCGTGCAGTCGGAAACCGACATGCTGCGCTACCTGCGCAAGCTCGCCGACAAGGACCTGGCGCTGGACCGCACCATGATCCCGCTGGGCTCCTGCACCATGAAGCTGAACGCCACGGCCGAGATGATCCCCATCACCTGGCCCGAGTTCGCGCTGGTGCATCCGTTCGCGCCCGCCTCGCAGAGCAAGGGCTATGACGAGCTGATCACGCGCCTGTCGGCCGCGCTGTGCGAGATCACCGGCTACGACAACATCAGCCTGCAGCCCAACTCGGGCGCGCAGGGCGAATACGCCGGCCTGCTGGCGATCCGCGCGGCGGTGGCGGCCACGCCCGAGATCGGCCGCGGCATGTCGACGGTCAATCCGCTGGTGTTCGAGTGCAACGACGGCTATCTGAATGACAT
>QGHH01000544.1 GCA_003640645.1 Fredinandcohnia aciditolerans
GACGTGGAGATTTCTGGAAATGTGACGGTGGACTACTGCAACCTGGATCTGTGTGATGACCCCTTGCTTAATGATGACTTGACAACAGAGACTGCAGCCATGGAGCGATCTGTCCTGACGCCCGCCAAGAAGACGTTTTTCAACCCTCGCACCTTCGGAGAAGGAGAGGCTGTGTGTGGACAGCGCCCCCTGTTTGAAAAGCTGAACAAAAAAGACACAAAGGAGGTGGAGCTGTTGGAGTCGTACAGAGAACAACGCATCGTTGGGGGCGACGAGGCCGACGTGGCCTCTGCACCATGGCAGGTGATGCTGTACAAACGCAGCCCGCAGGAGCTGCTGTGTGGAGCCAGTCTCATCAGCAACGAATGGATTCTCACTGCGGCTCACTGCATCCTCTACCCACCCTGGAACAAGAACTTCACCAGTGAGGACATCCTGGTCCGCCTGGGGAAACACAAGAGGGCCAAGTTTGAGCAGGGTGTCGAGAAGATCGTGGCCATCGATAAAATCATCGTGCACCCAAAGTACAACTGGAGGGTGAATCTGAACCGGGACATCGCTCTGCTGCACATGAGGCAGCC
>QGHH01000545.1 GCA_003640645.1 Fredinandcohnia aciditolerans
TCCTCGCCGTCGCCGCCTTCTTCGCCTATGTCGCCCACTACGGGGCGGCGCGCGTCAGCAGCGACCGGCGCATGCGCGAGGCGCTGGGCGAGGCCGCCCGCAAGGAGGCGCAGGCCGAGGCCGCCCAGGCCGCCAAGAGCATCTTCCTGGCGACCATGACCCATGAGATCCGCACCCCGCTCAACGGCGTGTTCGGCATGACCCAGGCCATGGAGGCGGACGAGCTGTCCGGCGTCCAGCGCGAGCGGCTGGCGGTGATCCGGCGGTCGGGCGAGACCCTGACCGGCATGCTGGACGAGGTGCTCGACCTGGCCAATATGGACGCCGGCCGGCTGGAGATCGCCGCCGCGCCCTTCGACCTGGAGACGGCGGTCGAAGCCGCCTGCGCGCCGTTCGCGGCCCAGGCCGAGGCCAAGGGCGTGGCCTTCGCCGTAACGATCGCCGGCGAGGCCAAGGGGGTCTATCGCGGCGACGTCCGCCGCCTGACCCAGATGATCCGGCACTTGGCGTCCAACGCCGTCCGGTTCACCGAGGCCGGCCGCATCGACGTGCGCGCCCGCCGGGCTGGCGGCCTGGAGATC
>QGHH01000546.1 GCA_003640645.1 Fredinandcohnia aciditolerans
CGGCGCTGCTGGGGCTGGACGGACCGGTCTACGGGCTGTCGCTGGCCGAGGCGGCGCCGGAGTTCGTCGCCGTGGCGGCGCGGGCCGCCGAGACGGGCGCCGACGCCGAGGAGGAGGTCGACCTCGTCCGCGACCGCGAGATGCGCCGCCTGCGCGTGCGGGCCAGCGGCCACTCGTCCGACGGCCTGGTGCTGACCTTCGACGACATCACCCGCCTGATCACCGCCCAGCGCAACGCCGCCTGGCGCGACGTGGCGCGGCGGATCGCCCACGAGATCAAGAACCCGCTGACGCCGATCCAGCTGTCGGCCGAGCGGCTGCGCCGCCGCTACCGCAAGGACATCCAGACCGACGTCGAGACCTTCGACCGCTGCACCGACACCATCATCCGCCAGGTGGGCGACATCGGCCGCATGGTCGACGAGTTCTCGTCCTTCGCGCGGATGCCGGCGCCGACCTTCGCCGAGTGCGACGCCGCCGAGATGCTGCGCCAGGCGGTGTTCGCCCAGCGCGTCGCCGTTCCCGAGGTGGCCTTCGACATCGTCGAGCCGCTGCCGGAGATGCGGATCGTCTGCGACAGC
>QGHH01000547.1 GCA_003640645.1 Fredinandcohnia aciditolerans
GCCCCGATACGTTACAGACCCAGACCTGACAGGACACTACATGGACGACAAAACCACCAAGGCCGCCGCTTCGGAAAAAGCCAAGGCGCTGGCCGCCGCGCTCTCGCAGATCGAAAAGCAGTTCGGCAAGGGCTCGATCATGCGCTACGGCGACAACGAGGTCTCGCATGACATCCAGGTGGTGTCGACCGGCTCGCTGGGCCTGGACATCGCGCTGGGCGTCGGCGGCCTGCCGCGCGGCCGCGTGGTGGAAATCTACGGTCCGGAATCCTCGGGCAAGACCACCCTGACCCTGCAGGTCGTGGCCGAAATGCAGAAGCTGGGCGGCACGTGCGCCTTCGTCGACGCCGAACACGCGCTGGACGTGCAGTACGCCTCGAAGCTGGGCGTCAACCTGGCCGACCTGCTGATCTCGCAGCCGGACACGGGCGAGCAGGCGCTGGAAATCACCGACGCGCTGGTGCGCTCGGGCTCCGTCGACCTGATCGTGGTCGACTCGGTTGCGGCGCTGGTGCCCAAGGCCGAAATCGAAGGCGAAATGGGCGATTCGCTGCCCGGCCTGCAGGCTCGCCTGATGAGCC
>QGHH01000548.1 GCA_003640645.1 Fredinandcohnia aciditolerans
GGCCAGGATGCGCCGCTTCTCGTGGTCGACCTCCGGCATCCCGGGCCACGATTGCGCCACACGATCCAACAGGTCCCAGGCGGCCTTGGGATCGCCGGCCGCCAGGATTTCACGGGCGCCGCGAATGGCGCGCGGTCCGAGCCGTCCGAGCTGGCGCTCGGCCTCGTCCTTGGCGCTCTGGTCCGCCGAGGCATGCGCCAGGACCATCTTGTAGGCGTCGATGGCCTCGCCGAACCAGCCGCCATTGAACGCCACCCGTGCGAAATGCAATTGCGTGCTGAACGGCGCGGATTCGTTTGCCGCGGCCTGCTCCAGGTGCCGCATGGCGGTCTGTTTGTCGCCCAGCGCGTCGGCCGCGCGTCCACGCATGGCGTGCAACTCGGGGAACTCGACCTGGGTATCGAGCGCGATGTCGGTCAGGTCGATCACTTCCTTGTGGTTGCCCGCCACCAGCGCGGCCCGCACGCCCAGGCGCATGGCGCGTTCAAAGGCGCGCTGCGCGCGCACGCCGGCCAGGGCGTCCGGATTGAGCAGGCGGTGCGCGCAGATGCGCTCGGCGGCATCGCGCAGGCGGCCTTCCT
>QGHH01000549.1:0-290 GCA_003640645.1 Fredinandcohnia aciditolerans
GCCCGACGGAATGAGCGCGGCCAGGTGCTGCTTGGTCTGGATCACCACCTTGGCGATGCCGATCTTGCCGGCCTTGGCCAGCGTGTCGCGCAGCAAGGCATACACCTTCTGGCCCTTGTTGATCGGCGCGACGTAATAGGGCCGCTCCAGGTACACGAACGACACCTCACCCGCATCCACGAACTGCTGGATCTCGATGGTCTGCGTGGTGCGCGGGTAGGCCTCGGCGATCTCGTCCGGGGAAATGATGACGTACTGGCCGTCCTCATACTCCACGCCCTTGACGATAT
>QGHH01000549.1:300-580 GCA_003640645.1 Fredinandcohnia aciditolerans
GACCGGGTCCATCGAACGCTTGTCGAGCCAGTCGAAATCCACGCCCGATTCAGTCGTCGCCGTGTGCAGCCCCACCGGGCTATGCACCAGCCCGAATGAAATCGCCCCTTTCCAGATGGTTCGCGTCGCCATGATGCCGCTCTCCTGCGGGGCGCCGCTGCCGCCCCGTCCAGTGGTTGGATTGACCGCCTGACGCTATTGTCGCAGCGCTTGGCGCGCGCGCCAACGCCGGCATGATCGTGCCGGCCAGCAATTGCCGTGCCTGGCGTCTCGGTAGCCG
>QGHH01000550.1:0-336 GCA_003640645.1 Fredinandcohnia aciditolerans
GCGTTCGTCGCCCTGCAGGCGATCAAGATGGTAGTGACAGACGTAGTTGCCGCGCCCCTTGAGCAGCGCGGCCGTCACCGGGGCCGCCAGCGCCGCCCGTACCCGCGGCAGGTCGCGCGTGAACAGTTGATCCTGCAGCGTGCGGGTACCGGTGGAAATCAGCACCTTGCCGCCCTGGATGAAGGCGGGTACAAGATACGCCCAGGTCTTGCCGATGCCGGTGCCGGCCTCGGCCACCAGCGTGGCGCGGTCCTGAATGGCCTGGCCGATGGCCTGGGCCAGTTCCACTTGGGAAGGGCGCGGCTTGTAGCCGGGCAAGGCCGACGCGAGCGGGCC
>QGHH01000550.1:346-580 GCA_003640645.1 Fredinandcohnia aciditolerans
TGTCCAGGTCCAGCATGGAGACAGCCTGGCGTCGAAGGCGACCGGGCCGGTGGACGGTCGGGGCGCCAGACCCAGAATGGGTGGGAAAGGACCAAATGATACCCGCTGGCGCTGCGCTTTTCCGCCCAACGCGTCGCAAACGTCCCGTCCCATGGGGACGGATGTGTCCACCCTGGCACGTTCTGTAACAACGGCTTATGGCACACTCCGCCCCTTGTTTTTCCTTTTTTGCCG
>QGHH01000551.1 GCA_003640645.1 Fredinandcohnia aciditolerans
TGCACCGCGAGGTCGCAGGCGGCGACGGGGCGGGCGTCGGCGTCGGCGTCGGAATAGACGGCGACGGTGCGGATGCCCAGGCGGCGGGCGGTGGCGGCGACGCGGCAGGCGATTTCGCCGCGGTTGGCAATCAGCAGGGTATCGAACATGGCGTTATCCAGACTGGGATGATTCGTTGACTACGTTGCAGCGACGAGCGCAATGCATTCGAAGCTCTCACACGTCGCATCACGCCGACCTAATCGGGGACACCGCGGATCCGGCTTCGCCGGTCCGCCGGTGTCGCCCCCTTGAGGGGGCGCGCGCAGCGCGTTGGGGGTGGGCTTTCCTCTACATCCGGAAGACGCCGAAGCGCGTGTCTTCGATCGGCGCGTTCAGCGCCGCCGACAGCGCCAGCCCCAGCACGCGGCGCGTGTCCGCCGGCGCGATGATGCCGTCGTCCCACAGCCGCGCGGTGGCGTAGTACGGATGGCCCTCGCGTTCGTACTGCTCGCGGATCGGCGCCTTGAAGGCGTCTTCCTCGGCCGCCGACCACTGGCCGCCGCGCGCCTCGATGCCGTCGCGCTTGACCGTGGCCAGC
>QGHH01000552.1 GCA_003640645.1 Fredinandcohnia aciditolerans
ATGTCGCCTTATCTGCACGACAGCCTGCGGCGGCTGCCTCAGTTGGCCGAGAATCCGGCGATCCGCAAAATCTTCTACGACGCGCAGGGCCAGGTGCTGCCGGTCGGCGCCACGGTCCGCAATCCGCTACTGGCCGACGCGCTGCGCAAGGTCGCGGCCGATCCCGATGCCATCAACCACGGCGCGCTGACCGCCGACGTCCTGGCCGCCGTGGGCGCGGGCAAGTATCCCAGCCTGATGCAGGCGCAGGACCTGGCCGCCTATCGCCCGGCGGAACGCACGCCGATCTGCGGCCCCTTCCTGTCATGGAAAGTCTGCACCTTCCCCCCGCCCAGCTTCGGCGGCGTATCCGTGCTGCAGCAACTGGGCATGCTGGCCGCGCGCCGCATCGACACGCTTGCGCCCGGCTCGGCAGCGGCCGACCACCTGCTGATCGACAGCGCCCGCATCGCCCGCGCCGACCGGCTGGCCTATATCGGCGATCCGGACCAGGTCAAGGCGCCGGTGCGCCAGTTGATCGCGCCCGACTACACGCGAGAACGCGCCGCGCTGCTGTCCGCCAGGGCCGTGACGCATCCGC
>QGHH01000553.1:0-315 GCA_003640645.1 Fredinandcohnia aciditolerans
AGCCAGGTGCTGTATGTCGCCAGCGGCCTCGCGGCGGTGACGACCGGCGACGGGGCCTGGGTCGTGCCGCGCGAGCGCAGCCTGTGGATCCCGCTCGGCGTCGAGCACGAGATCCGCGGCGTCGGCCGCTATTCGACGCACAGCCTGTTCATCGAGCCGTCCGCCGTGGCCGACATGCCCGGGCACTGTCAGGTGCTGGGCGCGACGCCGTTGATGCAGGCGCTGCTGCAGGAGGCGGTGGATCTGCCGCTGGAGTACGACCCCGATGGCCGCGACGCCCTGATCATGGCGCTGCTGCTGGCCGAGCTGCGCCGG
>QGHH01000553.1:325-580 GCA_003640645.1 Fredinandcohnia aciditolerans
CGCAAAGGGGTCCAGCCACGGACTGCCGGGCTGGCGCCCGGGCCACCCGCCGGCGCCACGCATTCCCGCGCCAGGCGCCGCTGGCGGCCCGATGCCGCGCCTTCCTGGCCGCCCCGACCGCGCGGGTCGAGATCGACGACTGGAGCCAGGCCATGGGCATGAGCCGCAGCGCCTTCACCCGCCTGTTCCGTCGCGAGACGGGGCTGAGCTTCGCCGCCTGGCGTCAGCAGGCCTGCGCCCTGGCGGCGTTGCCCC
>QGHH01000056.1 GCA_003640645.1 Fredinandcohnia aciditolerans
TGAACTGCACCCTGTCAAGTAGACAGTGGAAATAATAAAAATGATTTAAGCGGCTCTAGCTCTATATTCCATAGGGCTAAGGCCGTTTAATCGTTTTTGGTATCTATCATGATTATAAAAATGGATGTACTCATCTATCGCAAGAGAAAGTTCCTCAAATGTCTTATATTTATGCCTATAATACTTCTCACATTTGAGGGTTCCCCAAAAAGATTCCATTGGTCCGTTATCGATACATCTACCAACTCGGGACATACTTTGCTTCATTTTTGCTGCATCTATTTTTCGTTTAAATCCCTTAGAGGTGTATTGAAATCCACGGTCACTATGAATAAGGGGGTGATCTCCATTCAAAAGTATGGTTGCTTGGTCAAGCGTCTTGAATACAAGGTTATTATTATTGGAATGCCCAAGTACATAGCTAACAATCGAGCCATCGTATAGATCGCGAATGGCACTTAAATAAGCCTTCTTTGTCCCATATTTAAGTTCAGTGACATCTGTAACCCATTTTTCATTAGGCTTTTCAGATGTAAACTCGCGATTTAGGACATTTTCTGTCACATGTTGAGGGGTAGAGCGTTTGTATGATTGTTTCTTCTTTACCCGAATAACCGAGCGTAAATTTGCAATCCCCATTAATCGATAGATTCTTTTATGATTAATATCCTCTTCAAACTTCCGATTCATATGTAACATCATTTGACGATAACCAAAGGTTCCATCTACTTTCTCTTGAAGAGCCTTCATTTCTTTAATAATTTCTTCATTCAGAAGTTCTCGATCTGATGGTACGCGTTTTATCCACTTATAGTAAGCAGCCCGTGATATCCTGGCTATTTCACAAAGTAAGATAATGCTTAAGTTCTCTGTTTCATGAAGCTCTTGAATAGCGATATATTTGTCCTCAAATCGGATTTGGCTTATCTTCGCCTCCTTTCGATCTCCTCTAACTTTTTTAAGAATAAATTCTCCGCACGTAGCCGTTCATTCTCCCGTTCTAATCTTTTCATCTCAAGCTGGATTTTCTCTTCTGGAGTTAGCTTAGCTTCTTCTCTCTTATGGCCACGCTTATCTTTTAGCGCTTCGTCTCCGCCATCCTCATACTTCTTAACCCATTGATATACCTGCTGGTATGAGACATTATAGACTTCGGCTGCCTTCTGATAATCTTTCCGATTATTAATGCAATAGTTCGCTATTTCAATTCTCTCTTCTACTGTTGTTTTTCTACCTTTGGTCATAGGCTGGTTTCTCCCCTTCGAAGTTTCCTTTAATTCTCTATGACCATTATAAAGCTTAATCCATCCTTGCAGTACGGAGTGACTAGATATTTCGTACTTATGAGTTAACTCAATAAGAGAATAGTCTCCAGACAAGGCATCTCTTACGGCAGCTAACTTTAATTCCTTCGAATATTGCTTCCAACCATTGGATCTTTCAAGCCCGTCTAAACCAAATTGCTCGTACTTCTCTCTCCAAGAATAAAAAGTACGCTCAGAGATTTGATGTCTTTGGAGAAACTCCCTTAAGATTAATTCTCCCTTTTCATAAGCCTTTAAAATTTTATATTTTTCTTCCTTAGAAAACTTACTTTTAGCCATACAAAAATACTCCCCCAAAGGAAACAGATTTTTTATTTCATCTGTCTACCTTTAGGGGAGCATATCAAA
>QGHH01000554.1 GCA_003640645.1 Fredinandcohnia aciditolerans
ATTCGACGCAAGCCCTCGCCAGGGCCAGCGTCGAATCCACAAAGCATCCGTCAAACCGCGCATAGGTCAGCAGGGGCAATTCCGTACAGCCCAGGATGCAGGTTCGCGCGCCGCGCGCCGCCAGATTCCGGACCACCCCGTCCAAAGCATGACGAACGGATGCGATGCGGCCCGCCTTGACGGCTTGGATCACCTCGACCACCCGCGCCTGGTCGGCTGGGACCGGAACGATCAGATCAAGACCCGCCGCCGCCATGGCCGAGTGATAGATGTCGGCCTGCATGGTGGCGCTGGTTCCGATCAGCCCCACGGCGGCCCCGCCGCCCACCTTCCGAACCTGATCGATGACGGCGTCGATCATGCTGATCATCGGCGTGCGAACCGAAGCCTGCAACGCGTCGAACCAGAAGTGGGCGGTGTTGCACGGAACGACGATGGCCGCCGCGCCGGCGCTTTCAAGAACCTGCGCCGCGTCGCGCATGGCCGCGAACGGAGACTCGGTTCCATGCAGGATCGCGCCGGCCCTGTCCGGAATCTGCGGCAGGACGTAGGTCAGGACCGGGATGTGCTCCTGATCGAC
>QGHH01000555.1 GCA_003640645.1 Fredinandcohnia aciditolerans
GAGAATTTTCTCCATCAACCCTTGTCGATGGTGGAGCCAGACGGGATCGAACCGACGACCTCATGCTTGCAAAGCACGCGCTCTACCAACTGAGCTATGGCCCCAATCTTCATCAGGAACTCAGGAGAGCTGGTCTCGATCGATCCGCGGCTGGTCAGGGGAGTGGTAGGCCTGGGCAGACTCGAACTGCCGACCTTACGCTTATCAGGCGTACGCTCTAACCACCTGAGCTACAGGCCTATGACGGCCGCTCCGGACGGTTCAGCGCCCCTGGGCTCGCGATCGCGTCGCTCGACCTCGAACCACTCCTAGGAGCAGCCGGTCGGCGACGTGTTGGAAAGAGAAACGGAGACGGCGACATCCCGCCTAGCTTTAATGTCTTTAGACGTCCCAATAGATCGTGAGATCTGGAGGAACATCCTTAGAAAGGAGGTGATCCAGCCGCAGGTTCCCCTACGGCTACCTTGTTACGACTTCACCCCAGTCGCTGACCCTACCGTGGTCGCCTGCCTCCTTGCGGTTAGCGCCGCGCCTTCGGGGAAAGCCCACTCCCATGGTGGGACGGGCGGGGTGTACAAG
>QGHH01000556.1 GCA_003640645.1 Fredinandcohnia aciditolerans
CCCATGCCCATCCGCCGCCTGCCGCTCGAGACCGTCAACCGCATCGCCGCCGGCGAGGTGGTCGAGCGCCCGGCCAGCGCGGTCAAGGAGCTGGTCGAGAACGCCCTCGACGCCGGCGCCCTGCGCGTCGAGGTCCAGGCCGACCAGGGCGGCCTGACCCGCATCCTGGTCGCCGACGACGGCTGCGGCCTGTCGGCCGAGGACCTGCCGATCGCGGTCGAGCGCCACGCCACCTCCAAGCTGGTTCCCGACGCCGACGGCGAGTGGGACCTGCTGCACATCTCCACCCTGGGCTTCCGCGGCGAGGCCCTGCCGTCGATCGGCTCGGTGGCGCGCTTGACCCTGACCGGCCGCGTGGCCGGCGGCGACGCCCACGCCCTGACCGTCGAGGGCGGCGCGGTGGGCCGGGTGCAGCCGGCGGCCTTCCCCGGCGCCCACGGGGCGCGGGTCGAGGTCCGCGACCTGTTCTACGCCACGCCGGCCCGGCTGAAGTTCATGAAGTCGGAACGGGCCGAGGCCATGGCCATCACCGAGGAGATCAAGCGCCAGGCCATGGCGCACGAGGCGACCGCCTTCGCC
>QGHH01000557.1 GCA_003640645.1 Fredinandcohnia aciditolerans
GGCTGATCTCGACATATTCGTCGGGCTGGTGGGCCTGGTCGATCGAGCCGGGACCGCAGATGACGGTCGAGAAGCCGGCCTGCTGGAACTGGCCGGCCTCGGCGGCGTAGGCGACCACGCGGCCGGGGCCGTTGTCGCCGGCCAGCCGCCGGGCCAACGCCTCGGCCGCGCCCTCGGGCTCGGGCGCGAGGGGCGGGGTCATCGAGCGGGTTTCGACCCGCACGCCGGCCTCGGGGGCGCGGGCCTTCAGCTCGGCGTCGAGGGCTTCGGCCTGGGCGAAGAACCCACCGAGCAGGGCCGTGGGGTCGAGGCCGGGCGGCGTGCGCAGGTCGAACAGGAAGACGCATTCGCGGGCCAGGATGTTGACCGCCGTGCCGCCGTTGATCTGGCCGACGGTCAGGCTGGCGCCCTTGGGCAGGAAGGGCGAGGCGGGGTCGGCCTCGCGCTCCAGCCGCGCCGACAACTCGGCGAGGCTGCTCAGCAGGCGGATCGCCGCCATATTGGCCGAGACGCCCAGGTGCGTGAGGCTGGAATGGGCCTCGCGCCCGGTGACCGTCACCCGGAACGAGGCGATGCCCT
>QGHH01000558.1 GCA_003640645.1 Fredinandcohnia aciditolerans
GAAGGCGCCCATCAGCTTGCCGGGAGTGTAGGCGTCCTCCAGACCGTCCAGGTACATGCTGTCGCTGACCGTGTCGTGGCCGATGCGGGCGCCGCCGCGATGCTTGGCCAGCAGGTACGGCGCGTTGGTCATGCTCTCCATGCCGCCGGCGACGATGACGTCGACGCTGCCGGCCGCCAGGGCGTCGTGCGCCATGATCGCCGCCTGCATGCCCGAGCCGCACATCTTGTTGACCGTGGTGGCCGGCGCCTGGCCCAGGCCCGCCGGCAACACGCAGCCCATGACGATCTGCTCGACCTGGTCGCCGGAGACGCCGGCCCGTTCGAGGGCGGCCTTCACCGCCGCCGCGCCGAGGTCCGTCGCCTTGACGGGGGACAGCGCGCCCTGGAAGCCGCCCATCGGCGTGCGGGCGTAGGAAGCGATGACGACGGGATCGGCGGCGGACATGACAGGGACTCCTTGGAAAAGCGGGCGGACTAAACAGCAGGCCGTGCGGGTCTGGCAAGCAGCTTGCGCTGCTGGCGGGCCGTGGCCAGCAGACCGCCGTCGCGCGACCACAGCTCGGCGTCGTCGAGCGCC
>QGHH01000559.1:0-284 GCA_003640645.1 Fredinandcohnia aciditolerans
CCGGTCATCTGGGTGATCTGGGCGGTGAAGGCGTTGGTGTCCATCGGCGACATCGGGTCCTGGTTCTTGAGCTGCACGGTCAAGAGCTTCAGGAAGGTCTGCTCGTTGTCGGCCAGGCGTGAGACGCCGCCGTTGATGGTGCCGGAGGTCGACGAGGACGAGGTCGGATCGGCCGCGGCCTGATTCTTCACGGTGGTGATCTGGCTGGCCTGGGAAGGATCGTAGATCATCGTTCGTCCCTAGATGCGGATGTCGACGCCCGAGGCGTCGTTGCGGCGCTGGCG
>QGHH01000559.1:347-578 GCA_003640645.1 Fredinandcohnia aciditolerans
GTCCTGGTTCTGCTGCTGTTGCTGGTGCTGGGCGAGGCCGCGGCCGGAGCCCTGGCCGTCGGCGCCGAAGGACAGGCCGCCCTTCGACAGGTCGAAACCGGCCTGCTCCAGCGCCTGGTGCAGTTCGCCCGCGCGGTTCTTCAACTCGGCGGCGACCTGCGGGTTGTCGAAGGCCAGCGAGGCGGTCAGTTCGCCGCGCGCGCTGATCTCGACCTTGACGTTGACATGGCC
>QGHH01000560.1 GCA_003640645.1 Fredinandcohnia aciditolerans
GCTCAAGACGATCCCGGGCCTTGAACGCGCGACGATGCTGCAGCCGGGTTATGCCATCGAATATGACCACATAGATCCTCGCGAACTGCACCAGTCGCTCGAGACCCGCAAAGTCCAGGGACTGTTTCTTGCCGGTCAGATCAACGGTACGACGGGATATGAAGAGGCCGGGGCGCAAGGGCTTGTCGCAGGTTTGAACGCGGCGCGCCGCGCCGGCGGCAGCAGCCAGGTCGTGTTCAGCCGCACCGAAGCTTACATCGGGGTGATGATCGATGATCTTACAAGCCGCGGCATTGCCGAGCCTTATCGTATGTTTACGTCGCGCGGAGTTCAGGTTGTCATTGCGCGCCGACAATGCCGATGAGCGTTTGACGGGGAAAGCCATCGACCTCGGTATCGTCTCGGTGGAGCGAACCCGTCGCTTCGAAGAAATCAGGACACGGATCGACTCGGCGCGTGAGTTGGCGAAGCAGATCCGTTTCACCCCGAACGAGGCGGCGAACCATGGGCTGGAGATCAACAAGGATGGAGTGCGGCGCTCCGCGTATGAGCTGCTGGCCTATCCGGATGTCGATGT
>QGHH01000561.1:0-291 GCA_003640645.1 Fredinandcohnia aciditolerans
TGCCTGTCGGGGGTGGCGGTGCTCAACGGCCTGGTGGTGATGAGCAGCATCGGCAAGCGGCTCGAGGACGGCGCCGACCTCGCCGCCGCCATCGTCGAGGGCGCCTATGAGCGGGTGCGGCCGGTGATCATGACCGGCCTCGTGCCGGCCGTCGGCTTCGTGCCCATGGCGCTGGCCAGCGGCACGGGGGCGGAGGTGCAAAAGCCCCTGGCCGTCGTGGTCATCGGCGGCCTGATCGGCGCGACGGCCCTGACCCTGCTGGTGCTGCCGGCGATCGCCCGGGTGATGCTG
>QGHH01000561.1:324-577 GCA_003640645.1 Fredinandcohnia aciditolerans
CCGCCGGTCGCGGTCAGCCGCTCCGCAGCGCGCCGCGCCTGTGGAAGTCGACGGCGGCCAGGCCGGTCGCCGCCAGGCCGATCAGGCAGGTGGCGTAGGCGGCGAGGCCGAGGAACCGGCTCCATTCCAGGTCCAGGCGGCCGAAGTTGCGCAGCAGCAGCAGGCCGACGCTGCCGACATAGCCGCTGGCGTCGGCGACATAGATCAGGAAGCCGGCGGTGCCCACCGACCCGCTGGCCGCGATCAGCCGGTC
>QGHH01000562.1 GCA_003640645.1 Fredinandcohnia aciditolerans
CACACGCTCCGCAACACCGGCGACATCCCGCTGGAGTTTCTGGATCTCTATGGCCGCGACCCGGCTCGCGCGACCGAAGCGGCCAGGAATACCGGCAGGGAGCGCTTTATCGATCGGCCGGTCTTCGTTTTCTCAACGCCGCCGACGCCCAATGGCGATCTGCATCTGGGCCATCTCTCCGGCCCCTATCTCGGCGCCGACGTCTTCGTTCGCTTCCAGCGCATGAACGGGGTCGCGGCCTATCACCTGACCGGGAGCGACGATTTCCAAAGCTATGTGGTTGCGCGCGCCCAACAGGAGAACAGCGAACCGCTGCAGGTCGCCGCGCACTATGTCGCGGAGATCCGCGCGACGCTGTCGCTCATGGACATCCCGGTCGACCAGTTCACCGTAACCGGAACGGATCCAGCCTACCGGGAAGGGCTGCAAGATTTCTTCTCGCGCCTGGTTCGCTCGGGCGCCGTGCAGCGGCGGACCGATCCGGCGCTCTTCGATGCCGAGACCCGGAAATACCTCTATGAGGTCGATGTCGGCGGGCGCTGCCCGAACTGCTCGTCGCCGACCGGAGGGAATATCT
>QGHH01000006.1 GCA_003640645.1 Fredinandcohnia aciditolerans
TCAAAGCCTGTGAAATTTTACTCATGGTAAAATTCCACAGGCTTTTTCATTTCAGAGGAGGGTTTTGTCCCAGCCTCCTTCAGCTATTAGCGGCAAGGTAATTTCAATGGTTGTGCCTTTGTTTTCCTCGCTATCGATTGTTAGTTGGCCGCCGTGCTCTTGAACAATCGTTTGGCAGATCATTAAACCAAGGCCTGTGCCTTTTTCTTTAGTTGTGAAAAACGCCTTGCCGATTTTCTCCAATTTGTCCTTTGGGATCCCACAACCATCGTCAGCAAAGCGAAGTATCGCATTGTTCCCTTTTGGATATAACGTAATATCGATAATTCCTCCATCATTGATTGCCTCGATACTATTTTTCAAAATATTAATAAAGACTTGCTTCAGTTTATTTTCTTCGCAATTGATGAACGAATTTTTTATTTCATCATCATAGGCTATTTTGATTCGGATATTATGAAGAATTGCCTGTGTATCTAAGAGAAACACCACTTCATTCAAAATCGTAGTGAGCTTTTGTTTCTTAAGCTTAAGTTTTTTAGGCTTTGCGAGTAATAGCATTTCATCAACAATAGTGTTAATCCGGTCTATTTCGGATACCATGATTTCGGAGTAACCGTTAATCATTTTTGAAGCTTTTTCATCTTGTAAAAGTTGCGCAAACCCTTTTAAGCTTGTAAGTGGATTTCGTATCTCGTGAGCAATCCCTGCTGCCATTTCACCGATCATCGAAAGTTTATCCGTTTGCTGAAGTAGCTCTTGGCTCTTTTTCACTTCCGTAACGTCTCGGATGACAATATACTGACAGCTATCCCCTTGGTAAGTTATCGGCATTATTTTTAACTCTACAAAAATTTCCCCTAATGCTGGATGGTCAATTGTTCCTTCCGTTATCTTTTTAAATTTATGCCCTTTTTCTACCTTTCTCGTTGTCTGTTTGCCATCATATTGGATAAAATCATTCAGCGAATGTCCAATGACTGATTTATCGTCTGAAACACAAATTAGAAATCTCCCCGTGTCATTCATATAGAAAATTTTCTCTTCGCGCATCAGAACAATGGCATATGGAGCATTTTCCACCAAAAAGCGGAACTCTCGATTTTTACGTGATTCAAAAATAGAAAATAGCGATGCAATTAATACGATCAGAAAGAGATACACTTCCCAACGATTCATAAAACCAACAAAAAAGAATTGACCCAAGACCAAAATCACTGAACACAGAAATATCGCAAAATTTAATGCCTTCCATCTTCTCTTTCCCATTTTCTCCCCAACCTTTTCTCTATTTTTTAAAAAAAGAAAAAAGACCTAACCTCATAATAGAAGTTAGGCCATGACGAAGGCTTGTCCAAATAAGACATCCTCGCATTTACCATGTTTATTTTAAAGTAAAACAAATTAAGCTGTTATCATTTTTAAAGTTCCAGTCAACAAAAATATCAGTAACCGTTCGCTGAAAAACTTGATCAAATTTTCCATAGCGGTGCAGATAAGTTTTTTCAAGATCGTCCTTTGCAAAATGGAGCTCCTTTTTAAAGCCTTCCTCGATTAACGCTTTTTCAATAGGAACCAATATTCCTTCCCGCTTCACGATAAATACATTCGGGGAAATTTGGAAACTAGATGTTTCCTCCGGTGTCTTTTCAACGAGTTCGCTAATCCTTGCGACTTCAGATTCAAGAAGTGAAAAATTAATTTCTTCACTCTTTTTCATTGGTATTAATGGATTTTCCAATACTGCAATAATGACACCAGTGTTATTCGGAAAGTTCCAATCATGAAAAAATGTATTTACTTCCGTTTCAAGGGTTACCTGAAATACACCTTTTAGTTCTGCTACAATACTTTTGATAATAACATCTCTTGCATGGTCCACTTGAATACGCTGATTCTCCTGTAAAAGGACCTCTTCCATTGGAGATATGAAACCACGGATTTGCAAAACTAAAAATTGGTCGGCTGTAGCCGCAAAACATGCCTCAGGTCCCCGTCCAAATTTATTACGAAGAAGTTTGCTTGTATAACTACTTATGTATTTTAATCCTTCCTGTAAATCCATGTGATTCCCACCTTTAGGGAATTCACTACAATAACCAATGACCTTATATTCATTAGCCTATATTATTGTAGCATCGTTTCCCTTGCTTTTCCACATACACGTTTAGTTTGCCTTTTTCGGTAGGGATTATTAGGAAATTCTTACTTACAATAAAAAACTTTATAGCTTACATCTTTGTCATAATTCCAAATCATAAAAATATCATCTATTTCTTTTTTTGTAATCTTGCTGAATCTCTTTATATTTGCATTGTAGTTTTTTCGAACTCGATTTTCTCTTTCTGAGAGAATATGCATACCTTTTTCAATTAACAACCTTTCAATTGGCAGTAAATATCCCGCAAATCTAATAATATAAATTGTTGAACCGATTTTTGTGAACTCAAGCTCTTTTGGCTGATATTGATAAAATTCACTTTGTCTGCTGATCTCGTTTCGTAGCAACTTAAATTCAAGCGAATTTTCCGAAGGTATCCTCTCTTCTTGAACCACTTCCACCAGAAGCACACCCGTGTTTTTTTGGAAGTTCCAGTCTTGATACAATTGGTTGATTTTTATATGCAATAGCTCCTCTAACGTTTCCTGTATAGGAACAAATAGGTCTTCCATAATATTTTTTCGGATCCTCTCGGCGGTTTCAATATCCTCCTTCTCAACGAGCTCATATTCAATTTTTGTCATGAATCTTTTTATGTGAACCACAATGTATTGTTCCGAAATCGACGTAAAGCAAGTTTCGGGTCCTTTACCAAACTTTGATTTTATTTGTTTGCTCACATAGCTGCTGATTTGTGTT
This sequence comes from Fredinandcohnia aciditolerans, assembly GCA_003640645.1. Taxonomy (GTDB): domain Bacteria; phylum Bacillota; class Bacilli; order Bacillales; family Bacillaceae_L; genus Ferdinandcohnia; species Ferdinandcohnia aciditolerans. The sequence goes on from QGHH01000006.1 coordinate 2,861, forward strand.
AATTCTTCCTGTTTTGTCATGTAACTCCTAAACATCCGATCTATTATCCTCCTAAAAAGCAATAAAAAATGGCCTAACTTCTACACAAACAGAAGCTAGGCCATGGTTAGACTTAATCGTATTCTACCATTTACCAATCTTTTCAGAAAACATTTTCTTTTATTAAGATGATATGATCTTTTAAGATAAAAAAATGTGACTAATGACTGCTAGACATTAATCATGCTCATTGTATCACAAGGTTATTATAAAGACAAACAAAACAACCTATTGCGCGGTGTGTAGAAATTTGATTGAAAACACTGAGACACCGATTTTCCTACAGATTGTTACGTAATGCAGAATTGCAAGTAAAACAGCGCCCATATTCATACCAATGATGATTCCTTCCATTTGGAGTGTTTGAAGGGAGCCCAAGGCAAACATAATCCCAAATGATACGACAGTTGACCATACATTATGGATAAACGCATCCTTTACCAACCCTAGCCCAATTAAATAAGCTTGCATCGGGATTAAGAAGAAGTGGAATAAGAAATATGGCCATAACATTTGCAAATACACGGTTGCTGCTGATGATTCAAAGAATATATGTGTCAGTGGTTCTGCGAAATAGTAAAAAATCACACAGGCTGGGACCCCGTACAAAAAGGTCATTCTCATCACCTGTTTTAGCAGGTTTTGCAACATAGACATATCTCTCTTTGCGTATGCCTCAGATACAGTTGGTATTAACACAATCAACAATGAGTGCGCAATAAACGCTGGGAAAAAGCCAATTGTTAACGCTACCCCAGTCATCAACCCAAAATGCTCAGTTGCGACTGCTGCGGGCATGCCTGCTTTTAGAAGAGCGGCTTTGATCAAAAATGGCTGAACAGCATGTGAAATAGCATGGAAAATCCGCATTCCAGTTGTCGGCAAGGAAACAGCAAGCAGGTTTTTACGTACAGCTTTTCCACTTAGTGATGATGTCGGCCGGTGACCTAATCTGCGATATTGAATAAGGTACTCATAACCTAAATAACCAAAAACGATTAAATCACTTGCAACAAGTGTACACAAAGCGATAAGGATTGAAGTATGAATCTCAAATTCAAGTAATTGATAAATAAACACTAACAAGATTAACTGGACTGCTTTACGAAGGAAATTCGCAAATGCAATTCGCCCCATCGATTGAATGCCCATAAAATATCCTCTGGCAATCGAGAGAAATGAAACGATAGGAATAAACAAGATAACTAGCCATCTAACAAATGGATGGTAATCATCAAAAACGGGGATGACCGGTAGAATCACAAATGCGAGTGAAATAATAATTGCTGTAAAAACAGTTGTTAAAACAGTGGCATGCTTTAGCATGCTCTTGTGATACCTGTCCTCTTTTTCGGCAATAAATTTCGAAATGGAAATAGGTAGCTCCAGACTTGCCAAAATGACAACCAAAAAGATGGAAGGCAAAATGGTCATATATAATCCCATTCCGTGCCCACCAAGCTCTTTTGCCAGAACGAGATTGATTAAGAACTCAACACACTCACCAATAAATGCTGCAATAATCAGTAACAATGTCCCTTTAAAGAAAGTCTTCATCCTGTAGCCCCTTACCTTTTTTTATCAGTACTAAGGAAGTTCAAATAGTCGACCAAAAATGACACATCGAATTTCTGCATACGTCGCTCCGAAGATTATGGTGAATAACCAGGTTATGCGCTTGCGTCAACTAGTTTATTCCTCAGCGCAAGGCTGCTAGGAACATGACTCAAGTAGTTGCCTCGCTTCTGGTACTCAAAATTGCGCCGCCTTGAAATTTCGACGCACAGAACGTGCTAGTGTCGACAAGACATGAGGCCGTGGCGTTTTTGTCGACGCGGTGCCTTTCAACCTCCTTTTTGAACACAATTTATATATAGATATGAGACAAGTCCGCGGATTATTTAACGAAAAGAAAATTTTTACTGTTCTACTAATAAAGTACCCTTTCCAACCGCTTGATTTCTCGTTTATAATCGTAATAGTGTTTATCTTTATTTAGAGTAGTCCCTATGCATATTAGATGAATGACATAGAGAGTGCTTATTTTAGTCAAGATAAAAATCCACAGCTAAATAAAGTTAATGCCTCCGGCGGATGCCACGATTTTTTAATGGAAGCTTTTCAGCAGTAAGAACAAAGACTAAATACGCCACTTCTTGTGGCAACGTCTTTATGATCCACATCCTGTGGGCCTAAAAATCGGGCGCAAATACGCTAAGGCGTATTTGATTTTATAGAATACAAAACTTATGAAAAAGGTGTAAATAGATGAGTATATTATCAGTTTCAAATGTGAGCCATGGTTTTGGTGATCGTGCAATTTTTAATGATGTTTCATTTCGTTTGTTAAAAGGTGAACATATCGGGTTGATTGGAGCTAATGGTGAAGGTAAATCAACATTTATGAATATTATCACTGGTAAAATTGAGCCTGATGCAGGAAAAATTGAATGGTCAAAAAATGTTCGCGTTGGCTATCTTGACCAGCATACGGTGCTCGAAAAAGGAATGACCATCCGCGATGTATTAAATAATGCCTTCAAATATCTATTTGATATGGAAGCTGAAATGAATGAGATTTACGGAAAAATGGGCGACGCAACCCCTGAAGAACTTGAAAAAATGCTTGAGGACGTAGGAACTATCCAGGACACCCTTACAAACAATGACTTCTATGTTATTGATGCGAAGGTAGATGAAATCGCTCGTGGACTGGGTTTAGAGGATATCGGTCTTGAGCGTGATGTTCAAGATTTAAGTGGTGGTCAGCGTACAAAGGTATTGCTTGCGAAGCTTTTACTTGAAAAACCAGATATTTTATTACTCGATGAGCCTACCAACTATTTGGATGAGCAGCACATTATCTGGCTTAGACGTTATCTTCAAGAATATGAAAATGCATTTATCCTGATTTCGCATGATATTTCATTTTTAAATAGTGTAATTAATCTCATTTATCATATGGAAAATCAAGAGCTTAATCGCTATGTTGGAGATTATGATAACTTCCAGAAAGTCTATGAAGTGAAAAAACAACAGCTTGAGGCTGCCTACAAAAAGCAGCAGCAAGAAATTTCTGAGCTAAAAGACTTTGTTGCTCGAAACAAGGCGCGTGTATCTACACGAAATATGGCAATGTCACGCCAAAAGAAACTTGATAAGATGGAAGTCATTGAGCTTGCGAAGGAAAAGCCGAAGCCAGAATTCCATTTTAGAACAGGTAAAACGTCAAGCAAGCTTATTTTTGAAACGAAGGATCTTGTGATTGGATATGATGATCCACTTTCAAAACCGCTTAATCTGCGCATGGAAAGAGGTCAAAAGATTGCGTTGGTTGGAGCGAACGGGATTGGAAAAACAACTCTATTACGAAGCATCCTTGGAATGAACAAACCGCTATCTGGAACAGTTGAGCTAGGAGAGAACCAAGAAATCGGTTATTTTGAACAAGAAATTAAAGAAGCAAACTATAATACTTGTATTGAAGAAATTTGGAGTGAATTCCCTTCCTTCAACCAGTATGAAGTTCGTGCAGCACTTGCAAAGTGTGGCTTAACTACAAAGCATATCGAGAGCAAAGTTGAAGTATTAAGTGGTGGGGAAAAAGCAAAAGTACGACTCTGTAAATTAATTAATAGAGATACAAACATCCTCCTTCTTGACGAGCCAACAAACCATCTTGATGTTGACGCAAAAGATGAACTTAAGCGTGCCCTAAAAGAATATAAAGGAAGCATCCTCCTTATTTGCCACGAACCTGAATTTTATCATGATGTTGTGACAGATGTATGGAATGTTGAATCTTGGACAACAAAAGTTTTCTAGGATTATATGTTATAGACCACAAGTTAATAGAACACCAAAAAGCAGCCCATCTAATTGAAACGGGCTGCTTTTTTAGGCTGTGGACGTAAGAATTTTTCAAATCAAAAAAAGTTGCAAAATGAAAATAAAAATAGTTGCAAATCGCAAATATATAGTATATAAATAAATCAGAGGTGAAAATAATGGAAAATACGAACTTAAGAAGCTTATTTCAAATGATTGTAAGACGATTTGGTTTCCTAAATGAACAATGCTGTGAAAACTGCTGTGGAGAAGAAATTAGCCTTTTACAAAGTCATATTTTATACGAAATAAAAAGACAGAATGATCCTTCAATGCAAGAAGTTGCTGGTGCTTTAGGTATCGATATAACAACATTTAGCCGACAAATAAAAACACTTGTAGACAAAGAACTGGTTAAGAAAACGCCTCATCCAGATGATAACAGAGTCAACATCCTTTCCCTTACAAAAAAAGGTAAAACAATGGAGATTAATATCGACGAAGAAATGAATCATTATCTAAGTCAAATCCTATCTCATCTAAGCGAATATGAGCGAGAGTCAGTGATAAGATCTGTGAAATTACTAAATGATGCTATGAAGAAATCAGAACGCTATTGTTGTCCTCCTAATTAGGAGGATACTATTCGAATCAACACTTGCATTTTGCAAGTATAAAAGGAGTGATTCTAATGTGGAAAGACGTATTTTTTGACTTTTTATCAATTGCTCTTGAATTAACCGTGCTATTTTTTCTTATATCATTAGTCATTAGCATGCTTCAAGGATTAATTCCATACGAGAAACTTGAGAAGTACTTATTTCATTCTAATAAAGTGGTAGGAGCAACTGTCGCTATACTATTAGCATTTATAACACCATTTTGTTCCTGTTCGACCATCCCTATTGTTGTTGGAATGCTTCAAAAAAAGATGAGATTCGGCTTTGTAATGGTGTTCCTGTTCGCATCGCCTGTTCTTGATCCAACGATACTTACTTTAATGGGTGCGCTATTAGGTTGGAAAGTGGCTGTTTTATATACGGTACTTACAACTTTTTTTTCGATTATTATCGGTTTCACACTTGAAGCACTTGGATTCGAAAGTGCTGTTAAAAACGTTATAGTCAAAGGCTTAGACGAAGCAGTCACAAAGTTCAATATGAAAAAAGCTTGGGCAGAGACGTTATCCCTTATGAAAACTGTTTACCCCTATCTCATTGTCGGTGCTTTAATTGGATCTTTCATTCACGGTGCAGTTCCTACTGGTTTTATTACTATGTATTTTGGTGGAAATGATTGGTGGTTAATTCCTGTTGCAGCGATCATTGGGATTCCACTCTATATAAGGCTATCCACCATGATTCCAATCGCTCAAATTATGGTTGCCAAGGGAATGGCTCTAGGTCCTGTGATGGCAATTATGATCAGTTCAACTGGTGCAAGTTTACCAGAAATTGCTTTATTAAATTCCATTTTTCATAAACGATTAGTTATCGCCTTTTTACTCTCGGTTTTTTCAATGTCTACCTTGTCTGGTACTTTGTTCTACTTTATATAAGGTATTAATCTTTAAAAAGATTGATATAAATATTATTCCATTAGGAGGAGATTATTATGTTTAAAGGGTTTATGAACAAGTTTAGAAGTTTTTCAAAGGAAGACTGCTGCTCCATTATTATCGAAGAAGTTAAGGATGAAAAAGATGTAGCCGAGTGCTGTGAAAATCTGCAAGCTTGTTGCAGCTAATGTAATGCCCCTCTTCTGATGAAGGGGGGCATTGGCATAGAGCCTAGTTGCCAAGCTCCATTTTATCCTTCTACCTGATATAATTCCTCATCCACTTTATCTAGTAAAAAATTCGTAAGATCCTTTCCGAAAAAGTGAAGCCGATGCAATGGACGGGTCATGGATACATATAGAAGCTTGATTTCTATTTCATTATGATCGAAGACTTCCTCGTTAGAGTAAATCATCACTGCGTCAAATTCCAATCCTTTTGATAGATGCGAACTGACAATAACGACCTCTTCCTTATTAATTTCCTCATTCTCTTTTAAAAGCTGCACGGGAAGAGCACTATACTTATTGAAGGCTTTCGCTAGTTTTTGGCACTCTTTATTGGTCTTGCCTATGATTGCCACTGTTTTCATATTGTCATTATAAAGAGTCTTAATTACCTCAGTCATGTTCTTAACAGTTTCTTTCTCAGACCCACTAATTTGATGAAAAACAGGTTTTTTTCCGTGACGGACAACCGGCTCAACCATTGGCAGATTTAAGTGCAGTAGCTCAAGTAATTGGTTTGCTGCATTCATAATTTCAATTGTCGTTCGGTAACTTTTTTGTAGCGTTTTATAGGTTGCCCTCGGAAAAATATTGTCCCTAACTGTTGCCCAGTTGTTAATGCCTCGGTAAGAGTGAATTCCTTGGGCTAAATCCCCTACGATCGTAAACATGTCAGTTTCAAGTGCTGTTTTTAATGCTGCTAGCTGAAAATAGCTATAATCCTGCGCCTCATCAATGACAACATTGCGAGCCTTCAGCTCCTTTTTAACACCATAAAGTTTTGCTTTCAAAAATAAAAGCCCAGCTAAATCCTCAAGCTCATATGACTTTTTAAATTGTTTCTGATAGTCCATAAAGAATTGGATTTGCTTATCCGTCAGATACCCTGAAGCGTAGGTGGGAAATAGTTCCGTCACAAACCTTTGAAAATAGTAGAATACATCGTGATGTGGAAGCTTCTTAATATAGGTATTAACAGCTGTACGGGATTGCTTCGTAATTTCTTCAATAAGCTCTGCCTTTTTATCGAGCGCTTTTGTCACATAGCAACGACGCTTTTCCGGATCAATTTGAGTTTTGAATAATACGTTATCAAGCTTATCATCATAAAACTTTGTCACTTTATGAAGCATTTTTTTCTTTTCCAAACGGACTGTGTTTTGAAGCACCTTTTTCACTTTTTCGATTCGCTTATAATATGGAAGATAGCGATATTCATAGGTCATTAAATGATGAATATCTCTCGCCTTATATAGCCGAAATTTTGAAACAAAGAAATCCTCTTTTGGTAGCAACGAGCTTAAAATATCCTCCACATAATGCTCAAGCATATCACGGTACTCAAGGGAGCCTTTAAAAGCTGAAATCCATTTAATCATTTCAGCATTTTTATATTCATCATGGATGAATCCGAGTAGCTTTGAATCTGCTTTTGTGAGCTTAATGGGTTTTCCAAGGCATTTTTTCGCAAAATCAACAAACGTCGTTTGCTGGATGTGATCAACACCTAATTCGGGAAGCACCTCAGAAATATAATCAATAAAAAGTCGGTTCGGTGCAAGAATCATCAGCTGGTCAGGAGAAAAATATTCTGCATAGGTGTAAATAAAATAAGAGATACGGTGTAAGGCAATTGTTGTTTTCCCACTACCTGCTGCTCCTTGGACAATGATGGGTTTGTTCAGATCCGCACGAATAATACAGTTTTGCTCCTCTTGAATGGTTGATACAATATCGGTTAAGCGGTTACTCGCACTCTCAGACAACGACTTTTGCAGAAGCTCATCGGTAGTTGTTAAATCAACATCTCGAATTTCCGCGAGTTCCCCATCCTCAATGATAAACTGGCGCTTTAATGCTAAATACCCTTTATACTCTTCACCCTCTGCCTCATATGATACATCTCCTAGGCGGCCATCATAATAGAGATTAGCAACAGGTGAGCGCCAATCCACAATTATAGGCTGTTGGGTTTCCTTATCAAAGAGAGAGACCTTGCCGAAGTAGAGAACCTCCTCTTTTCCCGTTTCTTCTCGATTAAAATTAATTCTCGCAAAGTAAGGCTTGTTGCGGTTTCTCTTCAGATTCCGCACCTCTTCATGCGTTCGTCTTAGTAAGGTTGAATTCGTTAACATATTAAGATAGCTCAAGCTACTGTCTTTGAAATCTACACCATCTAAGGCTCCCTTTAAATTTTCACGAAAATTCTCCTCTGTAGACTCTGATGCCTGAATGACAATATCCATGTACTTTTTCGTAAAATCCAATCGTTCTGCTTCCTCATCGAAGTTAGGATGTTTCTCCTCCATCATCAAACCACCTCCATTTATCAAGAAGAAAAAACCATGAATTAGCTGATAATCCATGGTAAGTAAGCTCAAAGAACTAAGTTTTCCGATACAATATGTAAAAGACGTATTTTTGATTATAGTATACACCATTTACGAAGGCAACCTATATTTTCCTTTTATGGAATATTCATTATTGATTTTGCTTACAACACCTTAACTGAGAAAAAATGTTTGCCAAATAATTGCAACGCTTACATCTTACGTATTATTAAAGAGTAGTGTATAATTTTAAGTAAGTTCACAAATTATCCACAATTACTGAAAATATAAATAGATTGTAGAATACATAAGGGGGAGCTAATTATGATACGGACAGGTATTGCCATTTTTTTAAGTTTCTTTTTATTACTTTTTGAAGGCTTCATTGTAATTAAGTTAAAAGGTTATACCGGTATTTATTTTGGAGACTTACACCTACTAGTTAGCGTGCTGGCGATGAATTTCTTTTTTACATTTACTCTATTAACTCATATTAAAATGTGGCATCAAAACAAAGAAGTGAAAGAATCTAAAGCAGAAGTAAAATAAGCGGTCCAAATAGCGTAGGCGCATGAATGAATCATGCGCCTCTTTTTGTCTACTTTATTATGCTAATGGTGATGGCTCTACCCCTTTTGGAATAGGGCATTCATATGGATTTCCATCTAATTTTTCTTCTAATTCAACTTTTGCATCTTCAATTACCTCAGGACGAAGGAATAAATCTAATGCTGTATTAGCTAACACCTTGCCTGCTTGAAGCATTCCTTTATGAGCAATTGATGTTCTACCTTGAGAAACTAATTGCCATGAATGGAGTGGTGTTCCCAATACAAAGCATTCCCCAAAGAATTGTGCTGTTGGTACAATCCAACTTACATCCCCAACATCTGATGAACCAAACAAGATACCATTTGATTCTTCATAAGGGACCACAAGGTCGTTGAATGTTTTTGTTGCAAAGTCTCTTGTAATTAAATTGGCCCTTGATCCAGCCACTTTTTTCATTTCATTAAGGGCATTGCTAACATCATCATCAGAAATTTGCTTTCTAATTTCTTCCGCATAACTCATTTCTTCTTCATTATATTCCGCAAGACCTACATTCTCCAAATGATTATGTAACACTTGCCCTAGAGCATTATTTGGAATATAGTTTGAGCACGCTTTATCGAAGGTAACCTCGACTTTTGTTTCCGTCATCAAAGCTGCACCCTTAGCAATATTTACAACACGTTCATATATACTTCGTACATCCTTCATATGAGGTGCTCGAATTAAATAGAGAACTTGTGCTTCACTTTGGACAACATTCGGAGAAAATCCTCCTGTATTGGTAATAGAATAATGGACCCGTGCCTCTGGTATAATGTGTTCACGTAAATAATTGACACCTACATTCATTAATTCAACCGCATCTAATGCGCTTCTACCTAGATGTGGGGAGTTTGCAGCATGAGCAGCTACTCCTTTGAATGTAAAATAAACTTGATAGTTTGCTAGAGTTGATAGGGTAAATATTCCGCTTGTTGAATGAGGATGCCATGTGAGTGCACAATCAATATCATCGAACGCACCTTCTCTGGCCATGAATGTTTTTCCTGAACCACCTTCTTCACCAGGGCATCCAAAATATTTAATCGTACCAGATACATTGTTTTCCTCCATATATTGCTTAACAGCAATAACCGCTGCTAATGGAGCAGTTCCTAGCAAATTATGTCCGCAACCATGACCATTACCATTTTTTTCGAGAGGTTCATATGTGGTTGACCCTGCTTTTTGACTCATTCCTGAAAGGGCATCAAATTCACCTAAAATCCCAATAACAGGCTTTCCACTTCCAAAGGTACCAGTAAATGCAGTCTCAACTCCACCTACTCCACGTTCTACTTTAAAACCTTCATTTTCAAGTGCCTGACATAAAACGTCCGCAGACTTATGCTCTTCAAACCTTGTTTCAGCCAAATCCCAAATTTGGTCGCTAATTTTGATATAAGTGTCTCTTTTTGCCTCAATATAGTCATTTATTTTCTGAACAAAGTTCAATTTTCACTTACCCCCATTGTCGATTTTTCACTGATGTTAAGATGTGTAGAAATGATTCTACTCCAATTTTCATGACTGTTTCATCTATATCGAACTTTTCATTATGATGGCCTGCAGCTAAAGTAGTTCCTAGAATGCTATAGGTTGCAAGTCCCCCATTTTCTTTTACTCTAGCCATCATGTAGGTTGCATCTTCTGACCCCGCAGCAAAAGAAGACGCCTTGACGATAGACTGTACGCCTGTCACATTCCCGATGCTCTCATGCATAAATTCGATTAATTCTTCACTTGAATTGCTAGTACGCGCTTCCCCAACAATGTCATATTCAACATCCACTCCATACATAGAAGCAGCGCCATTTAGTACATTTTTTGCACTTTCTAACATAAATTCATTCACTTCAGTATTGATTCCGCGAGTTTCAACCTTTAAATGAGCATGTTGAGGGATAATATTTCTTCCACTTCCAGCATGAAGTACCCCGACATTTACTCTAGATGCTCCACCACTATGACGAGGAATACTTTGTAAGCCAAGAACCGCAGAAGCAGCAGCAAGTAGAGCATTTTTACCTTCTTCTGGTTTTGCTCCTGCATGTGAAGCCTGTCCAGAAAACGTAACATCTAATTTCGTCGTTGATAAAAATCCATTAGAACCACAAACAACCTCGCCTAAAGGAATACCTGTACCAACATGCGCTGCAATAAATAGATCAACATCATCGACGACTCCTGCTTCAACCATGGATTTTGCACCACGTACGCCTTCTTCAGCTGGTTGAAAAATGAGTTTAATTTTACCAGTCAGTTCCTCTTTCATTCCTGTTAATAGCTTGGCAAGTCCAAGACCAATTGATGTATGCGCATCATGTCCACAAGAATGCATCATCCCAGAATTAATAGACTGGAATTCTTGGCTAACAGGAAAATGATCTTCTGCATTCGATTCCTGAATATCTAGTGCGTCCATATCAAATCGTAATCCAACAGTTGGACCTGGTCTTCCTGTATCTAATACACCAACTACGCCTGTATATCCCCCTGATAAATATGGGAGCCACTCTTCTTTTGCGCCTTGCTCTAACGCTCTTTTTTCATGCATTTCAAGTACTGATTGCGGTGGTACACCCATTCGAGAATCATGATCGACTACCTCTTTACCAACCTTAACCTGATAACCCCATTCTGATAGTTTGGAAGCAACAATGGAAGCAGTTCGAAATTCGACCCAACCAGATTCAGCAAATTTATGAAAATCTCGTCTCCATTCAAGCATTGATGGATAAATCTCTTCTACCAATTGTGAGAAGTTTTTTGACATCTTGGTCACCCCTTTTAGATGTTAAATGTTTATAGGAGAAGGGTTTTAATCCCTCCTCCTAAAACAAGTAATCTACTAACTTTTTAATATTAGTTCATGTACATTCCTACACCTGGCCCCACTGGAATACCCAATAAGCCAAATACTACTAGCATAATAATCCAGATAATTAAAAATGCAATTGTGTATGGAATCATTAGTGCCATCAATGTACCAATTCCAGCTTTTTTATCATATTCATTCATAAAAGCGAGGATAATCGCAATATATGGATTCAGTGGTGTCAGCATATTGGTAGATGATTCCCCAATACGATAAGCAACCTGAACAAAAGCAGGATGATAGTTTAATAGCATTAGCATTGGTACAAAAATTGGAGCTTCGAGTGCCCATAATGCCGAACCACTTGTAACAAATAAACTAAGCAATGCCGTTAAGAGCACAAAACCAATGATAACAGCTAAGCCAGAGATATTTGCATGACTTAAGAATTCTGCACAATTAACAGCAATCCAAGTAGCGAGATTACTCCAGTTAAAATAGGCAATAAATTGTGCAATTGCAAATACAAGTACGATATAAGGAGCCATTTCGGTAATGGCTGAAGTCATATACTTTGGTACATCAGACGTGCTTTTTATTTTCTTCATTGTGACCCCAAAAGTTACACCACAGACAACAAAGAAAAGGAAAATAATTGGAATGATTCCACTTAGGAATGGAGAAGGAATTAAACCTCCATCTTCATTTGTTAATGGAGAATTAGGAATAACAATCAAAGTTACAATAGCAGCAATGTAAATAAGTGCAGCAATCAATGTATTTCTAAGTGCCTTCTTTTCTAGCGGATCTACTACCTTTGATTCATTGCTAACCTTACCACCTTCATATGTTCCAAGCCTTGGTTCAACAATCTTATCGTTGACAAATACCCCAACTACAGTAAGAACAAAAACAGAAGCACTCATGAAAAACCAGTTATCAATAGGAGTAACTACTACATTTGGGTCAATTGTTTTTGCTACCTCTGTGGAAATTCCAGAAAGGAGCGCATCCGTTCCAGCAATTAGAATGTTTGCCGTAAAACCAATCCCAGCTCCGGCAAATCCTGCTGCCAATCCTGCAATTGGGTGTCTACCCATTGTATGGAAGATAACAGCTGCTAGTGGTGGAATGATAACAAATGCAGCATCAGATGCAATATTCCCCATAATTGCTACAAAAAACACAGCATAGGTAATGATCGCTTTAGGCGCTTTCATAATAGACTGTTTTATAGCACTTTCAAGCAATCCAACCTTTTGAGCAAGTCCAATCCCTAGCATCATTGTTAAAACGAGACCTAACGGCTTAAAGCCAGTAAAGTTATCCAACATTGTAGTTAACATAAACTGTAGCCCTTCACCAGAGACTAAGCTCTTAATTTCTAGTTCTTCACCAGATCCAGGATGGACAACAGTCACATCAAATAGACTAACGACCCAAGATAACAGAATCATTGATCCTGCTAAATATACGAATAACATAAATGGATGCGGTAATTTATTACCTAGCACTTCAATAAAATTTAATATTCGCATATATCCTTTTTGATTTTGATTGTTCTGAGTTTCAACTGTTGGTTGAGCCATCACATCACCTCTTTTATTTTGGTTTATTTTCGGACACCTTTTGTCCACTTCCTAATATGGTTTCTATCATAATAGAAAAAAACAAGAATTTCAATGTAAGATTCTGACTATTTTCTATAATGCCTATTTTTGCTATAGTATAATAAAAGAAAAAAACAAGGAGTTAATAGATGTTTCAACTAGGAATCATCACCGCAAAAAATTCATTAACGTGGATTAGAGAGTTAGAAAACTTTTTTGAAAGGCAATGTAAGTTTACGTTTCTTCCATACGAAAACTTTGATGACATTAAAGAAATGTATGAGAAAAACGCCCTTTTTATGGATGGTATCATCTTTAGTGGTCAGGTCCCCTATTTTTATATGAAAAAGGAATTAAAGAACTTTGAAAAACCTACCATTTACTTTGATTTAAATGAAAGTGATTTTTATAAAACATTATGCAAAACAATTTTAAAAGAGAAGAATTTTGATATTTCAAGAACATTAATTGATTTTATTTTTGAACAAAATAATTTTCTAGGATTAAAGGAATGGTTAGAAGAAGAAGAATTCCCCTATTTTTATAACGAGGATATTGAGTCATTTGACACAGAGACAGTATATGATGACGTGTTTCAACAGCACGTAAGCTTATGTGAAGCTGGGAAAATTGACTTTTCTTTTACGAGGATTAGTAGTATATCAAAAAAATTAACTGAAAATGGAATCAAGCATGTAGTCGTTTATCCTTCCTTAGAATCAATGATTAAAAAAGTGAATGATTTTATTAATCAAATCAAACTGATGCGTTTAACGGAAAATCAAGTTGCTATTGGGAATATTGCTATTTCACAAATAACAATAAGCCTCGACACGAATCATGACCTGGAACGGAAAATGTTAATGTTGAATCAAGCCCTGCTAGAATACAATAGAAAATATCAATACGGCTTTATTATTCAGAGAAACTTCCTTCATTTTGAAGTCATTACAAACTATAAGGCATTGAAAGACATTACAAATGAGTTTACACAATGTTCGCTTTTGTCTGATCTTAAACAAACATTACCTTACGAAATAGATATTGGTTGGGGAATCGGAAATACTTTGCAAGAGGCTCGATTTAATGCTGAACACGCCAACAAAGAAAGAAGAATGGATCGTGGGACATCCTATATTATGACCGAAGATGAACAATTAATCGGACCACTTGGGGATGAGACATGTTTACAAATTCCAAATCAACTGAACATTCAAATTGAAAAATTTAGTAGCCAAATAGGCATCTCTGCATTGCATATCCAAAAAGTAATGGCCGTTATGGAAAAACTTCAAACAACTGAACTTGTTTCTGATGATCTTGCCATTCATTTTGGGATATCTCAAAGAGCTGCAAACCGTATCTTACAAAAGCTTGAGGAAAAGGGAGTAGCAGAAGTTTCTTATAAAAAGCAGAAAAAATTAAGAGGCCGGCCAAAGAAAGTCTATCATATCGATTTCTTAGCCAAATTATCTTAATCTTTCAAAAATAAGAATTACATTTTTATCGTTATTAATAAAAGCCGACTTCCAGAGTCGACTTTTTTATTGCGTAATCGGTAATATAATCTCTACCTTTGTTCCATTTCCTGGGTTACTATTAATGCTAATTTGTCCATTATGATCTTCAATGATTTTTTTAGACACCATTAAGCCTAGACCGGTCCCATAGTCCTTTGTTGTAAAGAATGGTTGGAACAGCTTTTCCTGTACATCCTCAGGTATTCCACTGCCCTCATCAAGAATGATAATCGATAACATGTTATTGGCGGTTTGGCTGCCATTAATCGTTAGCTTCCCCCCCTCTGACATGGATTCAAAGCCATTTTTGATGAGATTTAAGAATACCTGCTTCATTTGTTTTTCATCACAATCGATGTCTAAAACAGCTTCATCCATTTTCAAATCAATTACAACATTCCTCGCGTTCTCAGATTGCTCAAAGATTGAAAGGACATACTCAATTAGTTTCTTTAGATTACATTTCGTCACATTAATTTGCCTTGGTTTGCCGATAACCAGTAAATCATTAAGAATTGAATCAATCCGATCAATTTCCTGCTCCATGATCATATATTGGACCTCATCCTCTTTATGTTTCTCCCGCTGAAGCTGGGTAAACCCTTTTAAGGATGCCAACGGATTACGAATTTCATGACCAATTGTTGTCGCCATCTGCCCGACAAACGCAAGCTTCTCCTTATTACGGAGCTCCTCATGCATTACCGATAGTGCTTCGATATACGAGTAGAAACGGGTTAAGAGGATATAGGCAATAAGTGAAAACATACCAATTAGCAGGATTGGTGCCATTACAATACCATTTCCTAATAATAGGCCAATCAATCCATATTTCATTGTAATCGCAATTGATACTGTCAGAAAAAATCTCTTATTTATAAAGATAGGAGAGAATAGCAAAAAGACTATTTCAGCTGCATTCCCACTCTTAAAAACTTCATTACTCCCCCAATAAGAGAGTACATCATCAATTCCAGTAACCAAAAGATATGCCAACACATAATAATATTTGATTAAATGTAGCTTACCTAATTTCATTAAATAAAATGAGACTGGAATAAGGACAATTACTAATAGATAGGCACCATAGGCAAAATCAGTAGGAAGTCCAATCTTTTCGTTAAAAAATAAAGGGTATATAAAATAATAGAAAAAATCATATAGCACTAAAATGCTATAAAACAATATTAAATATAGATTTAGAGCCTTCTTCTCTTCATGTAAAAGAAGAGTGCTATGTTTTTGATAAGACATATCAATCCTCACTTAGTTAAATGATTATGCTTTTTTTATTATATATTATTTTCCTCACCTGAGTATATAGTCCTATATTCTCTCTTACTTTCGAACTTTTTAAATAATGAGTAGGAGAGTAGTAAAAGGAATATCGACATTTGTGCACAAAAAACGAGAGCATCCCAGAATTTTAGTGATGATACTGACTCAGTAAACCCAGGGAGAACATTTATCATAATATATACGAATTGAGGTAAATAGTAATAGCCAAACATCGAGAAGGTCAACAAAATTCCAATCAAAAAGAAAAAGGAATAGAAAACAATTATTTTATTCTTTGCTGCTTTTCGTTTTCTATTTAATAATGCTGTTAAGTATTCAATTCCACTTTCCATCAAATTATAATTCCCCGTACTATTTTCAAAAACATAATAAAGATCTGTTTTCATATAAATACAGCATTGATAAATAATCCGGATGACAATATCGAAAATAATCAAACTAAAAATTCCATTAATAATCCCGTGTGAAGATGCGTAAGACATTTTTAAGATTAGGGCAATAAAAAGAATGAAACTATCAAAATACATACCTGCTAAAAACAATAAGTTTCGATCCTTTGAAGAAAGCTTCCACCCTTGTGTAAGGTCCGTTTCGAATACAACAAAAAACAATCGATTACCAATTTGTAATCGTGTTGGAAGATTAAAAGAACGGATAGCCAGAATATGTCCACATTCATGAAAAAAGATTAAAACAATTGAAATTCCGGCATACAAAAGAATATTAAACATCATTGTATCAAAGACAAAAAGATCCTGATAACGAGGAAAAAGATCAGTATCTTTCACAAAAAGAAAGAGATTCACTAACAAAAGTAATGGATAGAAAAAACGAGTAAACCGATTAAAGAAAATCTTCCCTAGTTTCGGTGATATCCATTTAAGTCCTAATTCTTCATGATTACGTGTCTTTTCTAGACTTACTTTTGCTCCATCTACCGTTTCTACTAAATCTAAATCAAGCAATTGTTGGCCAAAATCCAATAAATCAATCTCTTCATCTGGATATTTTTCAATAAGTAGGTGTTCAATTTCACCAAGTGATAAACCGTCGTTAATCAACTCAATTGCATCAATGCATACCACTGGCATTTCATAAAATTCATGAGTTACTAGATCTTCAATAAGATAATTCTTTTTATCTTTACGTATCAATAACTCGTGTAAACATATAATAGAATCAGCAGTTAATTGCATTTTTCACACCTACCTATTTTATTCAAAATAAAAGGATGCTCCACTTTTTGTAAGCATCCTTCATTATAAATTAACCTCTTGGTCCACCTGGTACAAATCCGCACCACCAGCAAGTAGCTAAAAGTTTATTTAGCTTTTTGATTTTCATATATTTTCACCTCCCGATTTTTAATCTTTTCTTCTAGGACTCTTTTTGAATATATATCCATTGTTGGTATACCTTTTTAAATATCGCTACAAGGTTCGGATCAAATTGAGTACCTTCACCTTGAAGGATCCGCTCATAAGCCTCTTCTACAGGGAGTGCCCCACGATAAGAACGAGAGGAGGTCATTGCATCAAAAGCATCCGCTATCGCTGTGATTCGAGCATTTAAAGGAATGTCATTTCCTTTTAACTGGTCAGGATATCCTTTTCCATCCCATCTTTCATGATGTGATCTAATTATACTAATACTCGAGCCAAGTCCTTCTACGTTTTTTACTGCTTCTTCTCCTACAACAGGATGTGTTTTGATGATTTCATATTCTTCATTTGTTAATTTCGCTGGCTTCATTAATATAGAATCAGGAATATTCACCTTACCAATGTCATGTAAAAGACAGGCATAGTTAAAGGATTTTAATTCATCCTTCGTAAATGATCCTAACTCTTTCGCTAACACCATCGCATATTTTGCTACTCGTTCACTATGGCCTCTTGTATATGGATCCTTTAGCTCAAGGGCTGCAATAACACCTTTTACTATTCCTTCCATTTGTTGATCATAAGAGGTGCTTAAAGCAGTGATATAACTTTGAAATCTGTTTAAGAAAATATAAGCAATTACCCCAAGTACAATTGTTAATACAATAGGGAAAGCAACTAATGTATTTGCGAGTAGACCACCTAGTAATAAATATTTAATTATCAAACCTATTGTAACTGTCCAGAAATATCTTTTGCTCACAAAAATTGGAGAAAATAAAACAAAGAAAACTTCTACAGCATTACCACTTGAAAATGATTCAGGTTTATTCCAATAAGTAAAAAGTTCATTTATAAAGCTTAAAATTGTATAGGTAAAGAAAAAATAATATTTAGTATAATGTTGCTTTTTATTACGATTATTAAAAAATATCAAAGGAATTAATAATAGAATAAAGAAGTACATTACATAGACAAAATCTGTCGGAAAACCATATGATACTATTGAATCATATCTAGGATAAATAAAATAATAAAAGATATCGTAGCCAATTAGTATGATAAAAAATAAAATACTAAACCAGGTTACGGTTCTTTTTTCCTCATATAAGAATACCGTTCTTTTATCCATTTTTTGCATCTCTTTTTCTCCATTTTCTCTTATATTTCTAGATATATATGCAATAATCCTTTTTTTATTACAAAAAAGGGCCAAAAGTCACAGACGCAATTCGTCAAATATCGACTTTTCAATTATAAACCATCTGTACTACAAACTAAATAGTTAATTAGGTATAAAAATCTTCCTGAATCGCATAAAATATGGTAATTGGCATATAGGTCATAATACCCATTAGATAAAAACGTTCTTTCAGTTTAATACAAAAATAAAAACACAGAAAGAAATCTGCGTTTTTTGTCGAAAAATTATTTTATTGTACTAGAGAATGTTTGAATGCGTATATGACCGCTTGTGTTCGATCTTGTACCTCTAGCTTACTTAAGATATTACTTACATGTACTTTTACCGTTTTTAGTGCGATAAAAAGTTCATCAGCTATCTCTTGATTCGTTTTTCCATCAGCGATTAAAAGCAAGATTTCCATTTCACGGTTTGTCAATTCTTCATGTGGAAGCTGTTTTTCCTTTTGTCTCATTCGAACCATCATTTTCCCTGTAACTTCTGGCTCTAAAACAGACTGTCCATGATAGGTTTTACGAACGGCCTCAGCTATTTCACTTGCCTTTGATGTTTTTAACATATAGCTCGTTGCTCCCGCTTCTAAAGCAGGATAGACTTTTTCATCATCAATAAAGCTTGTGACGATGATGATTTTTGCTTCAGGCCAGCTCTCAATAATTCTTCTTGTCGCCTCAATGCCATCCATTTCCTTCATTACGAGATCCATTAATATGATATCAGGTCGAAGCTCTAGCGCTAATTCAACCGCTATTTTTCCATCATCTGCTTCACCAACGACCTCAATATCTGGCTGTGCCGATAAGTAGGAAGAAACACCTATCCTTACCATTTCATGATCATCGACAAATAATACTTTAATCATTTTCTCCACCCTCTAACACAGGTACTTTTACTTCAATCCGTGTTCCTTTATCTTTAAGACTAACGGTCCGCATTGTACCGCCTATTTCCACAGCACGTTCATACATATTCTGTAGACCATAGGAACCGGTTTTCGCTTGTTCCACATCAAATCCAATACCATCATCAACGATTCGTAAAATGACAAATTCATCCCTTTTAATGAGCAGGACTTCTAACCGATTTGCTTTTGCGTGGCGGAGGGTGTTTGAAACAGACTCTTGAAGAATGCGAAATAAGTGGTCCTCGACCCCTTTATCAATTTGAAAGTCCTCTATCTTTGTTTCAATGGTTACAGGTACCTTTTGTGATAATTCAACTAATAGCTCCTGGATTCCTTCTTGGAGTGTCTTTCCTTTTAATGCAACTGGACGTAAATGAAGCAAGAGTGCCCGCATTTCTAATTGTGATTGATGAATCATTTCCTCAACAAGCTTAAACTGTTTTGCCTCACGTTCATCAGTTCGTGGCTTAGATTCGTTGATAGCAGACATCATCATCGATGCAGCAAAGAGTTGTTGACTAACGGAATCATGGAGTTCTCTCGCTAAACGGTTACGCTCATCGGAAACAATTTGTTGTATTCGTTTTTCCTGATCCTCTGCCTTTTCATTTGCAAGTTTTTGGGAAAGTTTTGTTTGCTCTGCAATATGAGTTTGTAGCTTTTTAATCCGCTCCCAAATGGTGTTGAATTCCGCAGTTTGGTTGACGGGGATTTCAGAAATGGTTCTCCCCTGTTCAATTTGATAAATCGCATTAGAAACAGAGAGCAACTGTTTTCTCCATAAATACCCCGACAAAATTCCAAAAACAAGCCCCGCAATTAAGCTTAGACTCAAGGTTAAAATAATATACGGCAAATCCATAAGCTTTGTTTGCCAGAGTGCGGCCCAATTCGCTAAAGGAAAAGCCATGAATACAATGACATGGGCCAATACAAATAAAAACACTGAGACACAAATACCAACAATTATTTGTTTTTTAACGGTACTCATGCTCGTTTCACCTCAAGGTCCCCCACTCCAATGGAAGTGACTATCTTTAGCTTAGGTTCGGCGTGATCATATTGTTCAGTTTGATAATGAAGTGTTTGGTTCACCGTTTTAGCGTCTTGATTTTCAAAGATAGTTGTGGCTCCATAAAGGACAGAATGATGTACCTTCACTTCTACCTCATACGGAACAAAAATTTGAACATTCCCAATCACATTTCGAATAAAAATAACTGATTCACCTTTAGGTAGAACCGTGTAGCTTAAATCAATAATCGTATCGCCAATTCCTGACTGAATGTTCACATCGTTCCATTCATACACATACTCTGGTGTTTTTTGTTGACCCATAACGATGTTTTGAAACAATGGCTGACGTCTAAGAATAGGTTCTTGTTTAGATGTTTTTTCTGATTCTTTTATATCAGGTTTAATATAATGAGGTTTTTTCTTAGCTTGTATAAATTGAATAAGTAAATAAATAAGAACGGCAAGAATCAAAAACTTTACTGTCATCATATTTAGAATGGTAAAAGCTAAACTAATCCATCCAAACCAAAACAGGATTTTGCCAAATGTTCGCGGCAATTTTTTACGGCCAATATAAATACATCCAAACGATATTACAAAAGAGAAAAGGACTCCGCCATTAAAAAACGTAACTTCAATGATTAATAAAATGATGCCAAGAAGAAAAAATGCATTAAGGTTGTCTGATTTAATTTTATTTAACACGTCCGGATCCTCCCTTCATTTCATTGAATGCATTGATTATTGCCCGTAAAGTATAGGGGCTAAGAAGACGTAGATTGTCTACGCCTTCTTAGAATACCATGTTTTCACTATGAAATTGAATGTGTTTCTTCATTTTTCACTTCTTTTTCAAGTTGTGCAATTCTTGCATCGATTGTATTGCGATGATAAGAAGAATTTACTTGATGTTCAAGACGATCAAGATATGATTCCATTTCTTCAAAAGTTCTTGAAGCCTTATTCGTATATGCATTTGTGTCCAGAACTTGGTTCATGCGGTGATTCGCTCGTGCAATGTTCTCACGCCCCATTAGTTCCATACGCTTAATATGCATATCTTTTAGCTTATGCTTCATTTCCTCATACTTTTTCTCAAGGCCGATAAGTTCTGCTGCTGTATTTTTTATTGCTTCTTGTAATTTAGCAGCACGTTCTTCATATGAAACTTGTTCCTGAACAGCAAACTCATATAATTCCGTTTCTCCAGCTTGTTGCGCAACATCCGCTTGGTATTTACGTTTTTCAGCAAGTTCTGCTGCTTCGCGATGTTCTCTTGCAAATTGATCCTTTAGAGAGTGCTGACGCTCGACAAGCTTGCGAACCTTCTCAACTTCCGCCTCACATTGACGTAGGTACTGGTTAAGTAACGAGATTGGGTTTTTCTTTTCTTTTTCATCTAACATGCCATGAAAATCTGCTAAAATTGTGTCCTTGATACGAGTTAATAGGTTTGCCATTTTTATCATTCTCCTTTTTAATGAATAATCGTATTTCTATTAATTAACGTTTGTTCAATTCAGCCCATTGTCTTTCAAAGTTAGTAAATGGGTCAGATGATTCAGTAACGACTTCGTTTTTTTCTTTTTTCCATTTTTTAATGACAACATAGAGGATGTATGCTGCTACGACGCCTAGAATTGCAGGTGCATTTGAAGCTGATGCAATAAGAGCGATAACCCCGACAGTGGCCCATATTACCTTACCTAGCGTTGAATCAGTTTTCATAAACTGTTTAAATGCAAAATACAGAATGGCTAGGCTAATCGCTAAACCAATCAGTGGTCCAACCTGCGATAAAAGCACAATTGCTGCAATACCTCCAAGAATAAACAATCCGAATTTTTTCATGTTTACTTCCTCCTTTCATGATTCAATCTTATCCTGAATTTCGATTTGCTATAATGAGCCCCAGTTATATTTTTCACTAGGACCTGAGGCTTAGAAGGCGTAAGTTTTTATGAAAAAAAGGGCTGCTCAGGTATGAGCAAACCCTTATCTTTTACGGGAAACAAACGGATTGTCAGTGATCCAAAATCGCCATGGATAATCCTTTGCCTCTCCTGTATTTTCGATACCAATTCGTGGTCCGATTGAGATGTTTTCTGGAATATAGCCTTTAGTGATGTATATGGGTGGTTCAAAAAAAGGGCGTCCATAGTCCTCCATTGTTATTCCTAATGCTTTCGTTAGTTTTCCTGGTCCGTTTGTTAGATTTTTAATGGGCATTTGACCGCGGCGTTCATACATGAGGTCAATACCTTGGTCAGGCTCCACCGCTCGGATAAGAATCGCTTCTGGTATGTCCATTTCGTTACTGACAACATTCACGAGACAATGAGTGTGCATCTGATAAGTATAGACATGACCCGGTTTGCCGAACATCACCTCTGTCCGCTTCGTCCTTCGATTGTTAAAAGAATGCGCTGCGCGATCAAGTGGGCCTTTGTAGGCTTCAGTTTCTACAATATAGCCTGATGCTACGCCCTGTTCGGTTTCTTTTATAAGCTTACATCCGAGGAGAGCTTTTGCTAGTTCTAATGTGGGTTGATGAAAAAATGATTCAGGTATGATTTCCGTCATGGCAGCTCCTTGTTTTTCAGTTTTTAGGTTTAGTATGGGATAGGGTTGGTTGGTGTATTCTTGTATAGGTTGTATGGATAGTCGCATTCGGTCGGTTCGTACCCTCGAGAGAGATTTCTGTGGATGGTGAGGGTACGATTACACCTATTTCGCACCCTCGCTGGGATGGCTCTGGGCTGGTGAGGGTACGATTACGCCTTATTCATACCCTCACTTAGGTGGATTTCGCTTTGTGAGGGTATGATTACGCCTCATTGACTACCCTCACTTATTCAGCTTTCGCCTTGTGTGAGTATAACTATGGCCCACCGTTCGCCTTTATTAAGTTTGAGATTATGTAAATAGCCACGCATTTGAAAGATGTGTGGCCTGGTTCACTAAGATTGGACAAACGTTACGTGTTTTCCATAAATGCCTATCAGTATTAATTTTATTCTATCGGCTTTAACACACCAATAACCACAACCGTAAAAAAAATTACGCTGTAAGGAAAATATCTATTGCGTCAAAGCGGAATTTAGTTTACTCTAAAAAGTAACAGGAGATGAAAATTTTGGAAGATATTCGACTCAATGTTTCATTGCTGCGCAGAAGAGTACCCAATTTAACAACTGCTGCCCGTTCTGTGGGATTACGTCCAGCCACTGTATCCAATCTGTGTACTGGAAAAATTCCTGTAGGTCGTGCAGAGGTACGCACACTTGTGGCGCTTGCTGATTTAGCTGAATGTAGTGTGGATGAATTATTAATTCGAGGGGAGAAAATGGAAATGATTGAAACTGGGATTAAAACGCTTGATGTATTTGCTCCGTTAGCAAAAGGTGGTACAGTTGGTCTTGTCGCTCGCCCAGGAATGGGGCAACTTGTAGTTCTTGCCGAATTATTCCATCGCTTGCGTAACAATGATTTCAAGACAGTATTGCTTTTACCGGAAGGGGATCATCTAGGAATTAATGATGTTTTAGATGAAGTTCAATTCCAAGTAAAAACAATTAAAGAAGCCTACGATGAAATTGCAAAGCTTGGAAAGACGAGTGAAGTTGTTTTTGCAGCTGACCGATCACATGTAATCACAGGGGATATCCAAATCTTGCAAGAAAAATTACATTCAATTGGAATTAACTCTGTTACAACGGTTCTTGTGGACTTAAAAGGGGATGTTGTAGATGAGGATGTTCCATTTGGACCACTTGAAACCTTATGGCAATTTGACGCTGACCTCACTGCAAGACATCAATATCCTGCAATCAATCCAGTATACTCAACCTCTTCTGTCCTTGAAGGGGCACACCTAGACCAAACACATTTCACAATCCAACAGCGAGCAAAAAAACTATTACGAAGATACCGCGAGCTCCGTTCACTCGTTACTGTGCATGGGCTTGAAAAGCTACCAGAAACAGAAGTCCAAACCTACAAACGTGGTGAGCGTCTTGAAGCATATTTAACTCAACCATTTTATGTAGCCGAAGCCTTTACAGGTAAAAAAGGAGAATCGATTAGTTTACAGGATACTTTACTCGATATCCGCAAAATTCTTGATGGCTCTACCGACTCAAATGACGTCTCAGAATTAGCCTACATTGGAAAACTAAGTTAAACAATAAAGGCAGGAATTCACTTCCTGCCTTTTTTCATATACAACCATATTGCACTCAAGCCGAAGATCAGTGTTTGTGTAATAAATAGGATGATTGCTCCGTTTTTTTGTTCTCCAATTGGTGGATAGGGGAGTAGCGTTTCTAATAAATCCGGCGGAATCTCTTCCCCAAGAGGCATACATAATGCCAATGCAGCAAGCATTTGACTTGTGTCACTATATACAGAATACAACGCATCTTTTGCGAGCCATAAAAACAGAGTCACTGGTAAAAACAATACGATGTTGACCACTATATAAATGAGCTTTTTCTTAAAAGTCATCTGATCATGCTCTTTGATCGGTCCGATGATTGGCCACCACAGTAAGACGGCTGCTACTATCAAGCCAATTAAAAAGAAATAGTTTGTAAAGTATCCTGTTCGAATCCAGTCAAACATAACAGGTACGTGATATCCAATTAACAAACCGTGGAAGAGAATTATTGTAAACACGGGATGAGTTAAAACACTGTAAACCTTTTTCACACTATTTTTTCGAAGTGCTTTTTCAAGCAGATTGATCTTTAATCCCATTACAATCAAAGGTGCTGCAATAAGAAGGACAACAACAATCTGTATGATGTGAGCACGAAACAGCATGCGCCCTAATAGGTTCAAAGGACTTCCCACAGCCAAAAGAATTAGCAGCATACTTCCAGCAAACGCTATTGATTTATGCTTCGGATGATCTTTTGGTGTTGGTAATAGGAACATATATAAGACAATTAATATCAAGGTAAAAAAGATGATACCCCCATTCCATTGGGAGTGAAAACTAAAACCATCTAAAATTTGACTAATCACAATATCACCAGCTTTTCGGATATTGGTTGCTCAGAAGGTTACATTCCTGCGAATTTGAATTCTCCACGCCAAAAAACCTTCCAAACATACACTTCTTACTTTATTGTAAATCCTCTCTCCCCCGCTGGAATATGATTTATATCACATGTCGTTTTTCAGACATTTTTCAGACAAAAAAAATCCATATTTAAACCATTTAGATTTAAATATGGATCTATTCTTATAATGGAAGTAAGTTTACGGTTTCTTTTTCCTTTAGGCTGTTCACCATTTCAAGCCATTCTGCTGGTTTGTTTGGAAGAACTGTATAATACGTTGTTAAGAAATCAACAACCAATTGGCTTGGTAATTCAGATACTTGATCATCACTAGGCATGAAACATAGATCAAGCCCCTTAACTGCTTCCCCGTCATTGTTCCATGATGGGTGAACATAGTCGAGTTCGACACGTTTATAACCAAGATGAGACAGAACCTCACGGCGCACGAACGGATCCATTGGCTTGACTGTTCCAAATTCATAGTGCGCAACTTGATACGGATCATAGATTTCAGCAAACATTCCGAATAACTCTTTCCCGTTTGCAGCAGCTAACTCCTGTAAATCCTTACTGCGGTTTTGTGCTAAAAAGCGACCGATACTCAATCCTGGTTGACCGATGATCGTAAAGTCAGTCATTGCAATATTCCAGTCTGGATAATAACGGTATTCCGTTGTCCCAACGACCTCATCGTCATGTACTGCAACGAAAACACGAATACTTGGGTCCTCAAGCGGCTCCTTCCAAAGTTCAAAGTCTAGAACTTCCTCTTTAGGAAACACACTTTTCATTAATTCATGCATTTTAAAAAATAACGGGTCATTGATGCTTGTTATTCTTTTGTATTCCATCTCATTCACTCTCTTTCAATTATTTCCAATCAGGATATAGGTCCGTTCTACGGTCACGCCATGTTGTAACCGCACCTCGTTCACGTACTTCATAGAGAAGATCCAAATCAAGGTCTGCTGTTACAATCATGTCGTTGTTTACTTCACCTTCCACTAAAATTCCTTTTGGTGGGAATGGAATATCATTTGGTGTAATAACCGCTGCCTGACCAAAGTTTGCACGCATAAAATCAACCGTTGGTAGAGTACCAACCGTGCCTGTTCCAACAACATAGACTTGATTTTCGACAGCTCTTGCATGGCTTGTATAACGCACACGATGGAAGCCGTGGCGGTCATCTGTACAAGATGGGCAAAAGATCACATCAGCACCCTTTGCCTTTGCGATTCGAACAATTTCAGGGAACTCGATATCATAGCAAGTTAACATTGCAATACGACCTTTTTCTGTATCGAAAACTTGGAAATCTTCTCCTGGTGTCATATTCCATTCATTCACTTCAGTTGGGGTAATATGCAGCTTGGCCTGCTCCCCAACTCTTCCATCCGGATAAAATAAATGAGCCACGTTGTTGAGGTGGTCGCCCTTTCGGATGACATGTGTACCGCCAATAATGTGGACATTGTATTGTTTGGCAAGGTTTGAAAAAAGCTCTCGGTAGCTTTCAGTAAAGCTTGGTAGATCATCAATAGTGAGACTAGAACCGTCCTCCTTACCGATTGATAAAAGCTGTGTAGTGAAGAATTCTGGAAATAGAATAAATTCCGCATCGAATTCCATTGCAGTTTTTATATAATGCTCACATTGAGCCGCAAATTCATCAAAGGAACTGATTGTGTGAAGATGATATTGAACGGCTGAAACCCTCATTTTCAAATCGAGAATCCCCCTTCATTAAAAGTATGTTATAAGTGGATTATTAACTATTTTTAACGTTGAAACAAGTAAATTGTCCTTTATTATATTAGACTACGAGCTTTTGATTCTCAAAAACCTTTTTTTTCCATAATTTCTTCTTCCTCAAAATCTTTCCATATGTTACTATAAGGCTTGTCTATACAAATCTTGTAAAAATGTTGTAATAAAACTGAAACGTTTCCGCAATATAAACGTCTTATATATTGAAGAATATCACAGCGAAGAAGGTATGCTTAATGTCGAATGCGAGGAAAGTGAAAAAGGGCAACATTGTCAAAATTATTGCGTTGTTTGGCTTTATTGTGTTGTTACTCTTGTATTCTTTTTTTCTACTTAAAACTAAATTTTTTCTAGAAGCAGATGCATCTGAACCGATAATTGAGGTTGTAGCACCTGCTGAATCTCCTGAAAAATATGAACCAATAGATGATGAACTTAGAGTTGATGACAAACCAACAGGAAATATTGAAGCGGAAAAACCCGCTAAAGAAGATTCCGCACCTACAACTGAGCCAACAAAAGAACCAGCACCAGATCCAGATCCTGTGCAACCAACAACTCCCAAAGAAGATGTGAAACAGGAAGACGATCAAGAACAGGTAGCACCAAAGGAAACTCCTGCCCCTCCTTCAAGGGCTGTTTATCTCACTTTTGACGACGGTCCTCATAAGGTTTCAAAGGATATCCTTGCTTTACTCGATCAGTATGATGCGAAAGCAACTTTTTTTATGTTAGACAACAATATGAAAAATTATCCTGATGCAGTCAAGGAAATGGCAAGTAAAGGACATAGCGTAGGGCTTCATGGTGTTACACATGATAAAAACAAATTCTATCAATCTTCGAAATCTGTTGTTGGCGAAATGGACCAAACACAACAAACGCTATTTGAACTAACAGGAATCGAATCAGATCTCATCCGCACTCCATTTGGCAGCGCACCATATATGACGGACGCATATAAAGAAGCTGTAGATGTTGCTGGCTACAAGATGTGGGATTGGAATATTGATAGCCGGGATTGGCAATTTCGGGATAGCCGGTACGTAGATAGTGTAATTGAGCAGTTAACTAAATTGAATCGTGTGAATCAGCCAATTGTCATTCTGTTGCACGAAAGACCAGAGACACTCGAGCATTTACCTAAACTATTAGACTATCTTAAAGAGCAAGGCTATGAATTCAAAGCATTAGAATCAACAATGCATCCGATACAGCTATATTAAAGGTGAAGATGGCCTGAGGGCCATCTTTTTTGTGTGAGTCAATCGGTGGGCTCGCCCGGAAGGTGGGTCAGAGGGACAGGTACACTGTCCCAGGAAAATTATGGTGGGACGCGGGACCTGTCCCTTTGTCCCAATGTAGGGTAAACTAGGTAGACAAATAATTAATGGAAGGGTTTTTTGTGATGAATGGGCAGAATCGTGCTGATATAGTACCGGGAATTGAGGTTCAAATTGTGTTAAAGAAAGACCAGCGTACTGGTATACTGACAAAAGGAATTGTGAAAGATATTTTAACGAAGTCTAGTTTCCATCCCCATGGAATTAAAGTTCGATTAGAGGATGGGCAAGTTGGGCGAGTGAAGGAAATCATTCAATAAATAATTTATTAAACAGAAATGAGGACATGCATATGCTATCTTTTGAGGAAAAACTTAAGGTCATCGAATCATTCCCGGAATTGGAACGAAAAAATGTATCTTTAGGGAGAGTTAATTTTCATTATAACGACAGCGTCTTTGAAAAGAAGATTGTTGTACAGCATCTACATCCAAATGGTAATGGTTTTGTGTACGCCGGAAACCTTCAAAACTACGAAGTCGATGCTAAGGGATTTATTAATATTCGGGATTTCTCCGAAGCTGAGTTAAGACGAATCGTGAAAGAATCGATTCAATCCCTTTCCGCGAATTCTCCTATAGCAAGGGAAAGTGCCATCATTGGTGAAGGACAGGAAGAACGTTGGGTTAACGATGAGGGACATACATTACTACTTGTACTTGAGGATGAATGGTGGAATATATATTCCGGCCTAAACTTAGAAGAAGCCTTTGGCTCCTATGATGAAGCCGAAGACTATTTATATGAAGAAGGCTTTAGACTTCAATAATCAAAATCCAACCTCCCGATTAAATGAGGTTGGATTTTTTAATTTTACTATTGAATTGGCATGAACGCTACTTTCCAAACGCCGTTTTCATCTTTTACCATTTGGAAGCCCATGTCTCCATTTTGATTACGATAGGAAATATATCCTTGATATTCGTTCGTTTGGTGAAAAGTTCCTGAACCTAAACCGTAAAAAGGTTCCTTGTAGCTTTCGGGATCCCTTGTTTCCTTTTCCCAGTACTTCTTATCTTCCGATTTCGACCACATCACATACTCTTCTCTTGTTGTGTACAGAGCATATGAAGTTTCCTGGTCACCGTCCGCATTCGCCTGGAGATATAGTTTCGCAACACTGATTGGCTCTAGTGCTATTATTGTCTCAGGATCATGGTCAAGCTTGAATTCCTCATAAGCCACTCTTTCTACCTCATTAAGCTCTAGATCATTTTTGAGCTCTGGTACATACTCGTCTAGAGGGGCATAAATTTCTACTGTTGTTTCATCCCAGTAATTGACATGAATATGATGAAGTTTTTCCTCATTATTTTGTTTGTAAGAAAAGACAATTTCTACACTTGGTTCTGCCTGACTTTCATTTAACGCGCTAACAGCTATGGATTTCACATCAATCCCCTTGTAAAAATCAAGTAATACATCCACTTCCTTTTCCGGATTTGCCACAAAAAACACATTATTCTTAAGAAATTCCTTATCTTCGACATGAAGTGCCTCAAAGAAATGGACTACTAGCTTACTAGCTTTTTCTATTGTGGTTACCTTTAAGACTGATTCATAAATTTGTTGATACGCAGGATTCTCGGCCAACAATGCATCGAAATCCGGATTAATGACATTTGCAGTTTCCTTGGTTTCGGTTTCTATTGGCTGCTTCCCTTGTTCTAAATTACTTGTCACATAGGACATAGATAAGATGGAGAACAGCAGAATTGCCGCTGTTAGAGGGACCCACATTTTTAGCCCTGAAAAATTTCTTCTTTTTATTATCTGTTTTTCCTTTAGTGTTTTCTTTAGCTCTTTTGCAAAAAAAGGATTTGGTTCAAGGTCAGGACGATTTTTTAAAGGCTTTAACCATTTCTCATCATTTTGATTGTTCATTGAGTCCCCACCCTTCCTCGTGTACTATAATATGTTTTTTCATTTGTTGAATCGCTCTGTGGTAATCGACACGTACTTTCCTTTCACTGCATCCCATGATTTCTGCGGTTTCTTTAATCGACAACTCTTTTAGTCCGCGTAAGATAATGATAGACCGGTAGGTAGGCTTTAATGTTATGAGAGCTTCTTGTAGTTCTTCCCAATCCTTCTTTTGGATGGTCCTCTTTTCAGGTGTAGCTTCTTCTGATTCCTTTTCGTAGATCCAATCTGGTAAGTATTGAATAAATTTTTGTTTTCGTTTAAGATCAATTGCCGTATGCTTTGCTATCGAGAAAATCCATGTTTTCAATCTTTCTGGATTTTGTAGACTGCCTAAGTTTTTCATAATTTTAATAAAAGTTTCTTGTGTGATATCTTCTGCTTCTTGACGGTTATTCGTATAAAAGAGTGCAAAATGATAAACATCCCGGTAATACGTATCATAAATAGTTTCTATATCGAACGACATATTCTCCAATGCCTCGCCCCCAATCAGTAATAAGTCGTTTCAACCCCGAATTTGTTTCAACTTACTTAAAATTTTTTATCCTCAACTACATTTCGTTATCTGTACCATATCTCCTGCTTTGAATCTGCTCATATCCCAACAAAAAAAGCAGCAAGAGGAAGATTATATGCTCCTATCGCCGCTTACTTGTTAAGTTGATTGTAAAAATATGGTGGGACACGGGACCTGTCCCTATGTCCCAGGTGAGAGACCCTATGACCCTAGGATTTTTTCTGCATTTTTGACTCGTTGTTCGGTTGGGGGTTCGACTCCTTTGAGTTTGTATTCCAGACCTAGGCTTTCCCATTTGTAGATACCGAGTTTGTGGTATGGGAGGACTTCAATTTTTTTCACATTTGTTAGTGTTTTTATAAACTCTGATAGTTTTGTAAGATCCTCATCATTATCACTAAATGTTGGAACGAGTACATGTCGAACCCAAACTGGAACATTTTTATCTGATAGAAACTTAGCAAAATCCAGAATATGTTCATTGGATAAGCCCGTTAATTCCTTATGCTTTATCGGGTCGATTTCCTTAATGTCTAGTAAAATTAAGTCCGTTAGTGGCAGTAATTTCTCTAATTTTTCCATAAAATGAGGAGCACGTGTAAAGCATCCACCAGAACTATCAATCGTGGTGTGTATACCAAGCTTCTTGCATTCTTTAAACAACTCAACCAGAAAATCAAGTTGAAGCAAAGGCTCACCACCACTTACGGTAACACCACCGCCCGATGCTTGGAAAAAGGGAAGATAAGATTTGATATCATTGATAATCTCTGAAACACTCATTTCCTTCCCCATATTTAATTTCCAAGTATCAGGGTTATGACAAAACTGGCAACGGAGCAAACACCCCTGAGTGAAAATAACATAACGTAGTCCTGGTCCATCTACCGTTCCACAGGTTTCAATGGAATGAATGCGTCCGTTCATGCTGATCGTCCTCCTCTTTTCTTACATGGTTTCGTGAAATGTTCGGTTTATCACATCAATTTGTTGTTCTCTTGTTAGTTTGATAAAGTTCACGGCATAACCTGATACACGAATTGTTAATTGCGGATATAACTCCGGATGTTCCATTGCATCCATTAATGTTTCTCTGTCAAAGACGTTCACATTTAAATGGTGACCTTTTTTCATCATATATCCATCAAGTAAACCTGCTAGGTTACTAATTCTCGCTTCTTCCTCTCTTCCTAAAGCTCTCGGTACGATTGAGAAAGTATTTGAGATTCCATCTAACGCGTATTCATATGGAAGCTTCGCTACAGAACTCAATGAAGCAAGTGTGCCCTTTGTGTCACGGCCGTGGAGTGGGTTTGCGCCAGGTGCAAATGGTTCTCCAGCTTTACGGCCATCAGGGGTGTTTCCTGTCTTTTTCCCATACACCACATTAGATGTGATGGTTAAAATAGATTGTGTGTGAACAGAGTCGCGGTATGTTTTATGTTTTTTAATCTTATTCATGAAACGCTTCACAAGCTCAACCGCGATGTCGTCAACACGATCATCATTGTTTCCGTATTTCGGGAATTCTCCTTCAATCTCGTAATCGACTACAATTCCATTTTCATCACGAATGGTTTTAACTTTAGCATGCTTGATAGCACTTAGTGAATCGGCTACAACTGATAGACCTGCTATTCCACATGCCATTGTTCGTAAAATTTCACGGTCATGCAATGCCATTTCTAATCGTTCATAGCTGTATTTATCATGCATGTAGTGAATGATATTTAATGTATTTACATAAAGTCCTGCAAGCCATTCGAGCATGAGGTCATATTTTTCAAGAACTTCCTCATAGTTTAGATACTCTGATGTAATTGGTGAGTATGTCGGACCAACTTGGATTTTCAGTTTTTCATCAATTCCACCATTGATTGCGTAGATTAAAGCTTTCGCTAGGTTCGCTCTTGCTCCAAAAAATTGCATTTGCTTTCCGATTGTCATCGCCGATACACAACACGCGATGCCATAGTCGTCCCCATACGTTTCACGCATAATGTCGTCATTTTCATATTGAATGGAGCTTGTTTTGATAGACATTTTTGCGCAGTATTTCTTATAGTTTTCAGGTAACTTTACTGACCAAAGCACAGTTAGGTTCGGTTCAGGTGCTGGTCCAAGATTATCTAGAGTATGCAAGAAACGAAATGAGTTTTTTGTAACCAATGGACGTCCATCAAGTGCAACACCTGCTAGAGATTCCGTCACCCAAGTAGGATCACCACTAAATAGCTCATTGTAATCTGGTGTTCTTGCAAACTTAACGAGTCGTAGTTTCATGACAAAATGATCAACAATTTCTTGTGCTTCTTGCTCGGTTAGAGTGCCGTTTTCAATGTCTCTTTCAATATAGATATCTAAGAATGTGGACACACGTCCTAAACTCATCGCAGCCCCATTTTGTTCTTTTATCGCTGCTAAATACGCGAAGTATAGCCATTGAAATGCTTCCCTTGCATTTGTAGCCGGTTCTGAAATGTCATAGCCATAAGAGACAGCTAGCTCCTTTAATTCCTGTAGTGCTCGAATTTGTTCAGAAAGTTCTTCTCTGTCACGAATGATGTCGTCAGTCATGGTTCCATTTCCAGTTTCAAGAAGGTCTTTCTTCTTTTCTTCAATGAGTCGGTCTACACCATAAAGGGCTACTCGGCGATAATCACCAATGATTCTTCCACGACCATATGCATCAGGTAGACCTGTAATGATACCCGCTTTTCTCGCAAGTCTCATTTCTGGTGTATAAGCATCGAATACACCTTGGTTGTGCGTTTTTCGATAGTCAGTAAAAATCTTTACAATTTCCTGGTCTATTTCAAACCCATAAGATTTCGCAGAATCAACCGCCATTCTAATTCCACCAAACGGTTGAAGTGAACGCTTAAACGGTTTATCCGTTTGGAAACCAACCACTTTCTCCTTTTCCTGATCAAGGTAACCAGGACCATGTGAAGTAATCGTAGATACAATTTTCGTATCCATATTAAGCACTCCGCCATTTTCTCGCTCCTGCTTTGTTAACTCCATTACCTGCTTCCACAGGGTATTTGTTGCCTCGGTCGGTCCCACTAAAAATTCATCGTCACCGCTATATGGTGTAAAGTTCTCTATTATGAAGTCACGTACATCAATGTCCTTTTGCCATTTTCCTTCTTTAAAACCAGCCCATGCTTTCATCATCAATGACCTCCATCCAATAAAAGGTTGTTTACATATATGTTTGTTTTAAGACTTAGTTTGCTCACTGCTGAGCAAACTTTCTTACAAGTCAATCATACAACGGGATTAACTTAGTGTCATGTGAAAGATTTCACAAATAAACAGAGTTACCATTTTAGCCATATTTTCATCAAAATTTGGTCAAATTTATTTGGTCGGAGCAAAACTAACCGGCTTGTGTACCATTAATCTCTTGTGATTCGGTAAGTGGTGACACTCCAATGTGGTTGGAGTATCACCGTCCTCCTTATTTCTGGTTTTTGATTTTGCTCCAGTGCAGCTGGAGCACCACCAAAACCCCTAATATCTGGATGGCGATGATGCTCCAATTCCGTTGGAAATGGGACGGAGGGACAGGTCCCTTGTCCCTGTAAAAATATGGTGGGACGCGGGACCTGTGACTCGGAGGCTGGTAATACGTGCCAGTCTGTATTATGATAAAAATAAAAAATTGGGGTGTGGAACTTACATGGCAAAGCTAGTTATTACGCAAAACATTGAAGAATTTCATTTGGATCAGATTAAAGAAATTGTTCCTGGCTGGGAGATTGTTGCGGGACGAGATTCATCTGTTTGGTTAGATCATCTAAAAGATGCTGAAGTTATTGTTGGCTGGAAAAAAGAAATTGCAGAGCATTCCATTTTTGCTGACTCAAAGCTTCGCTGGTTACAAAGCTGGAGTGCTGGAGTCAATAGTATGCCACTTGAGGAAATGGAGCAGAAAAATATTGTTCTGACGAGTGCAAATGGCGTTCACGCCTATCCGATTTCAGAAACTATTTTTGCCTTAATGCTCGGGTTAACGAGAAAAATACATACATATGTCCGTAATCAACTAGAGAAAAAATGGCATCATGCAGATATGAACCTGGAAATTCATGAAAAGACAATTGGGGTTATAGGTGTTGGTCATATTGGGAAGGAAACGGCGAAGATTGCTAAGGCCTTTGGTATGAAGGTAATTGGGGTTCGCCACTCTGACCGGGATGAGGAATTTGTGGATGAGATGTATACAACGGCCCAGCTGTCTGATGTTCTACCTGGTTGTGATTATGTCGTAGTAACTTTGCCATTGACTAATGAAACCCATCATTTGTTTGGGGCTGAAGAATTTAAAAAAATGAAGTCTTCTGCATTTTTCATTAATATCGGACGCGGTGAAATTGTCGTTGAAGATGATTTAATTGAGGCACTCCGCTCAGGAGAAATCGCAGGAGCTGGCTTGGATGTATTCGCGAAAGAACCACTTGAAGAAAACAGCCCGCTGTGGGAATTTGAAAATGTGATAGTGACACCCCATACGTCTGGTTCAACAGAGCATTACACTAAACGTGTCCTTGAAGATATCTTTATCCCGAATCTAAAAAGCTACGCTCAAGGCGGAGTTTTGCCGAAGAATGTCGTGGACTATAAGAAAGGGTATTAGGGACAAGTATACTGCCCCTGTAAAAAAATGGTGGGACAAGGGACCTGTCCCTGTGTCCCACTTTAATCTTCGTCCTTCACATCAATATCTTCTGGGATGGGTTCGTTTAGCCATTCTAGGTAGAGCTTTTTGTATTTTTCAAGCTGCTCGAGGGTAGCGTTGAATTGTTCTTTATTTAATAAGTATTGTTCCCCATCGAAAAGTGCACGTACCTTTTTTTCTTGGATAAGTTTTTTTAGAAGATCTTCTGGGATTGATAAATATTCTGCTGTTTCTTTAACTGTTAAATACAACTTATTTCAACCTTCTTTATCTTCGAATTTTATAAGCCCGCCGTTCCGCGTATTCTGAGCATGGAATGCACACCTTTATTGTATTCCCCTTATCATCGACATATTTTCGCAAAGGCGTAATTTTTCTTTTACAAATCGCACATTTCGCGCCAAAAAAAGAGAACATTTTTACCCTCCCTTTGAAGAAAAAAATGAGAGATATGCTCTCTCATTTTATTTTACCGCGACAAACTGATCAACAAAATGCTGTGGATTTAGTCTTTCACCAGTAGCTCTTTCAATTTTTTCATTCCAATTATATAACGCACCCGGCTTAAAGAAATCATTTAACAAAAATTCTCCCACTTTTTCCGTGAAAAGATCTGTTGATATATTCTTCTCGATATAGCGCTGCAGCTGAGAAGTTGTTAACTCACCAAGTAAATAGTTTTGATAATACACCGGAACCAACGTAAAATGAATTTTCGCAGCCCAATGTGGATAATCCTGATTTTCTGGCGGCGTTAACAATTGAATCTCACTGACAATTTTCCACCATAAACGATTCAAATCCTGATCCGGATTTTCATAAAGCTCACGTTCGAAAAACACAAATGTCATAATCCAACGGCCCGCAATCAGCATTTGACGACGCAATGATTTTTCAATGAGTGGCTTCAACTCTTCAACTTGCGCTTGGTCTAACCCTAAAAACTGCTGAAGCCATTCCGGATTTTTCCCAAAACGACCGTATAGCATCGCAATTGCCTCAGTTGTTAGTGTATGTGCTGGACTGCGCAATAGGAATGGTAGATCACGGTCAATATATTTAAAATAAACCGCATGCCCATATTCATGTAGCATTGTATTGGACCAGTAATCGGAAGGTACATTGTTACTTAAGACACGTACATCACCCTCGCGATCAATATCGGTACAGAATGCATGCTGATTTTTCTTCTCTCTTGGATACAGATCACTTTTTTGCAGCATATCTGTAATATCCATACCCATTTTTGCGAAAGTCTGTGTTGATAATTCTTCAAGATTTTTCCCATCATAAAACGGATCCAAATCTAATTCCTTAGATGGCGGCGCCTCTTGGAAAAACGGGTCCGCATAATGCCATGGACGCAGGTCCTCTACTTTGATACCAAATCGTTCAGCAAGTTCTTCATCCATTTCCTGCTTTAGTTCACGGAATGGTTTATCTGAAAGCTGCTTAAGCTCTGTAAAAATAGAAAAAATCTCTTCACGGTCAAGTTCCTGTGATTCAAAACTCATTTGATGGAAGTTTTCAAAACCTAGTGAACGGGCCGCCTCATTGCGCTTTTTCACAAGTTTCAATAATTTTTCTTCTACTTCTTTTGCAATCTGCTTACTTGCCTGCCACGCTTCTTCCCTTAGTTCAAGATCATTGCTTTTTATTAAAATTTGGCGAACATCGTTCTCCGAAACTTGCTTTCCGTCTAAAGTCGCACGGAATGTATTAAATACACCTACTAATTCTGTTGATAATTCAACCATTTCCTTTAGTTTGTCTTCCGGGAGTTGGTTTTCAAGCATTTGTGAATATAGTAGTTCTAGCTGGCGTTTTTGAACGGAATCATCCGTCTGTTCGAGGTATTCTTTCACCTGTTCAAAGCGCTCCGCATCCGAAAAATAAACACTGTAAGCAGTTTCTGCCTCTGCTGATTTTGCATTCCACTCCTCTTCACCAGTTGTGGCGGCCATCCATGATGCTTCTGCACCTTTAATATGTAATTCGCGAATTGCATTATTTTGTTCCTCTAAAAATCGTTCAATTGACATTGTAAAACCCCTCCTCATGTCTATAATTCTAGAAAAATCGACAAAATCCTTTTATGCTCACAATCTTTCAAACCCTAAATAACGTGTTCCTTGAAATGTCAGTTTCCCCGTATCCCCCTCGGCAAGAAGACCGTACTCACCACCAGATACCATAAACTCATATCGATCTCCACTCTCAAACTCAAACGTAACATAGTAACTTGTCGATGATGTTACATGATCGTGATGGTGTTGCTCTGTATGATGGTGGGTATGTCTGCTAACATGTGTGCGCTTTGATTTTATTATTGCAGAAACACTTAGTCTAGGAGAATCCTCGTTCTTCTTCCACTGATTGATTCCCTTTCCTAGATTAAAAATAACGAGTACGATGACAACAATAAACCCAATCATTATAAAAATTGGAACAGCATTAAACATCATATCTCCAGGATACATAGTCTTCCCCCTCAAAAAACTTCTGTAGTATCCATACGCAAAAAGGATTATAAAGTTTCAATGTTCGAAAAATTTTTTTCGTAAAAAAGTGTGGGACAAGGGACCTGTCCCCTTGACCCACACTTTTACACACAAAAAAAGACCCTTGGTTTGGGACAGGGGACCTGTCCCTCTGTCCCAAAAGGTCTGGTTTGTTGGTTATTCGCCTAGGTCGACGTTGTGGTAGACTTGGCGCACGTCTTCTAAGTCTTCTA
This sequence comes from Fredinandcohnia aciditolerans, assembly GCA_003640645.1. Taxonomy (GTDB): domain Bacteria; phylum Bacillota; class Bacilli; order Bacillales; family Bacillaceae_L; genus Ferdinandcohnia; species Ferdinandcohnia aciditolerans. Next base: position 41,237 of record QGHH01000006.1, read on the forward strand.
GTGCATCGATCATTTTTTCGAATTTTGCTTGTGCATCTTCTGGAAGGGTTACATCGTTTTGAGCAAGCATGGTAAGCTCGGCTACTGCAAACTCTGTAATACCAGCATTTTTAAAAGCTTCTTGGACAGCATGAAATTGTTCTGGCTCCGCGTAGACGATGACAGACTCTTCCTCTTCCAAGATATCACGTACATCTACATCTGCTTCCATTAATAATTCTAGTACCTCATCGGCTGTTTTTCCTTCGATACCAAATACAGCTGTTGCATCAAACATATAGGCTACTGAACCGCTGACACCCATGTTTCCACCGTTTTTACCAAATGCTGCACGCACTTCAGATGCAGTACGGTTCACGTTATTTGTTAATGCATCAACAATAACCATTGATCCGTTTGGTCCAAAGCCTTCATAGCGGAGTTCATCGTAATTTTCTTCTCCGCCGCCTTTTGCTTTTTCAATCGCACGGTCAATGATTGCTCTTGGTACATTATATGTTTTTGCACGTTCAAGAACGACCTTTAAGTTTTGGTTTAACTCAGGATCAGGCTCGCCCTGTCTTGCTGCTACATAAATTTCACGTCCAAATTTTGCGTAGATTCTACTTGTGTTTGCATCCTTAGACGCTTTCTTTTCCTTAATATTGTTCCATTTACGTCCCATTTAGAACACTCGCTTTCAACTATTGAATCATCTAATATTATACATCAAACTTCCCATTAACAAAATATGTGTTTGACAGGCTATATTAGGTTTATTTTCCAAGTTAATTAATAAGCAAAAACCCCGGCACTTTTTTGTGTCCGGGGCTATTTCATCTGTTAGACAAATTTCTATTCGATAGATTAATAAAGAGTCATATATTGGTCTCTTTCCCATGTGTCGACTTGAGTACGGAACTGATCCCATTCGATTTGTTTTGCTTCAATAAAATGGGTGCTAATATGTTCTCCTAATGCATTAATGAGTAGCTCATTCTTTGAAAATGCTGTAACAGCTTCTTTTAGATTTTCCGGAAGACTTTGAATTCCTAACTCCGCCATTTCCTCATCTGTCATATGGTAGATATTTAGATTCACAGGATCCCCTAATTGAAGTTTATTTCGAATACCATCCAAACCTGCAGCAAGCATAGCCGCTAAGGCAAGGTAAGGGTTAGCAGACGGGTCTGGATTTCTCAATTCAATACGTGTACTTAAGCCTCTGCTTGCTGGAACACGTACAAGCGGACTACGATTTTTCGCTGACCATGCAATATAGCTTGGTGCTTCATATCCTGGAACTAAACGTTTATAGGAGTTAACTGTTGGATTTGTGATTGCGGCAAAACTATGCGCATGCTTCAGAATTCCAGCTAAATACTGCTTCGCTGTTTCACTTAGACCTAATTCATCACTTTCATCGAAGAATGCATTTTCGTTTCCTCTGAAAAGGGATTGGTGACAGTGCATCCCTGAACCATTTACTCCAAAAAGTGGCTTAGGCATAAAGGTTGCATGTAGCCCATGTTTTCTAGCAATATTTTTCACAACAAGCTTAAATGTTTGGATTTGGTCAGCAGCATCAACAGCATCAGAGTATTTGAAATCAATTTCATGCTGTCCAGGAGCCACTTCGTGATGGGATGCCTCGATTTCAAATCCCATATCCTCTAATGTTAGTACGATATCCCTTCTGCAGTTTTCACCAAGGTCAGTTGGAGCTAAGTCGAAATAGCCTCCATTATCATTTAGTTCCATAGTTGGGTTGCCTTTTTCATCGGTCTTGAATAAAAAGAATTCTGGTTCTGGGCCGACATTCATCGCAGTAAACCCTAAGGAATTTGCTTCACTCAATACTCTCTTTAACACTCCGCGAGGATCGCCAGGGAATGGATTGCCATCAGGTAAATATACATCACAGATTAGCCGTGCAATTTTGCTTTCTTCTGCACTCCATGGAAAGATAAGCCACGTATTTAAGTCTGGATATAAATACATATCGGATTCTTCTATTCTCACAAAACCTTCAATTGAAGATCCATCAAACATCATTTGATTATCCAATGCCTTTTTCAATTGGCTAACCGGAATTTCTACATTTTTAATAATACCGAACAAGTCTGTGAACTGTAAGCGAATATAGCGTACATTCTCCTCTTTTGCGTTTTGTAGAATTTCTTCTTTCGTATAAGTTCTTCCCATAAAATTTTCCTCCTTATAGTGCGTGTTCAAAAAGGAGGGTAAAAAGGACCGAGAATTTCAAGGCGGCGCAGCTTCGAGTACCGGAACGTATGCAGTTAATACGTGAGGAACGGAGAAGCAAGCCAACGCAGAAATTCGATGTGTCATTTTTGGCCGACTTTTTGAACAACCTCTTATATTTGTAATTAGTATCGCTACCGCTCACATCGTTGCTATTTACTCATCAAGGCATCAGATATCTCTGTCATAGACGGGCGAAAACTAATTAATCCTAATTAATTTTTGTAATTTGCCTTGCTAAGGATGCCTGTACATCGATCTCACCGTGACAAATGTACTCTGCAGCCCCTTTTTTCCAAATATGATTGTTCTCATCCCACCTGATTTCCAACTCACCTCCTGGAAGGTGAACCGTTACAGGTATGTGTTTTGCTATTTTCCCAGTTAACGTGGCTGCAACTACAGCTGCACAAGCACCGGTTCCACAAGCCATTGTAATTCCGGAACCTCTCTCCCACACTCTATAATCAATTTCATTACTGTTTCTGATATGGACGATTCCCACATTTACTCTTTCAGGAAAGTGGTATGAGTGCTCAATGGCAGGACCTAGAGTCTCTAGTGGTACTTCATGAACATCATCAACAAAAAGGATTGCATGTGGGTTCCCCATTGAAAGACAAGTTAAATGATATTGATTATCACCAATACTTACAGGTTCATTGATTGTTGTTGAATAAGGGTCACCCGCCATAGGGACCATTCCTTTTAGTAATTTAGGCTCTCCCATATCAACTGTGATTGACTCAACGACATTTTTGTGTCCAGTTGTAACAGTCACATACACAATTCCACCTAGGGTTTCTATTGAAAATGTGTTAGATTCTGCATACAAGTGATCGACCAGATATTTTGCAACACAACGGAGTCCATTTCCACAGTTTTTTCCTTCTGATCCATCCTCATTAAATATCCTCATTCTAAAATCCGCTACACTTGATGGACAGATGAGAATCATCCCATCAGAACCAATGCCAAAATTCACATCGGATACCGCTTTGGCGAGGCTAGTTAGGTCCTGTTCCCTCAAGGAGGATTCTAAGAGATTGAAAATGATATAATTGTTACCTAAACCATGCATTTTTGTAAAAAGCACTTACACTCACCTTCCTTCTCTAAAATATGAATTGGACTCTACTTAACCGTGATTTGATCTCATCTATGACTTTCTTTTCACCTTCCCTACTGTCTGCCTGGAAGGTCACTGAGAACCGAATATAGTTGCCCACATCGTCCCATGGCACACTTGAAATAAGGTGCTCACGAATCAGGTACTGTCCAAATTCTTCCGCGTTCATAAAAGTCGGACCTCCGACAACTCCAACAGGTATTTCTACGTAAAGGAAGAAGGAGCCCTTCGGTTTTTCCGCCTTAAATCCACAATCACGAAGCGAGTTAACAAGTAATTCATGGCGGCGTGAATATTTTTCAGCTGTTTTTACTGTGATTTCTGGATGTGCCAAGGCATATGCTGCTGCTTTTTGGATAGGTATAAATTGGCCTGAGTCACTATTGTCTTTAACGGTTGCAAATGCCTTAACTAGATTCGGATGTCCGGCGATAAAGCCAATTCTCCAACCGGTCATATTAAAGGATTTTGATAAAGAATGAAGCTCTACCCCCACTTCTTTTGCTCCAGGGATTGATAGAAAACTAAGTGGTTTCTCACCGTCAAATACCAGTGCGGCATAGGCTGCGTCATGGACAACGATCAAGTTATTCTGATTTGCAAATGCAACTACTTCCTCAAAAAATTCTCTAGTTGCAGCAGCACCAGTTGGGTTATTCGGGTAATTTAAGTAAAGTAGTTTAGCCTTTTTCAATGTATCCTGATCAATTTGACTAAGATCCGGTAAAAATCCATTCTTTTCTAATAGCGGCAGCTGTACAATTTCACCCCCATAATATTTTGTATAAGTTGCTAGTACAGGGTAACTTGGTGTTGGCATTAGTGTGATGTCACCTGGGTTGATAAAAGCTGCTGGCAACATCGCAAGTGCTGATTTTGAGCCAATTACGTGATTGATTTCCATTTCTGGATTAAGGTCGCTTACCCCAAATACCTCTTCCATGTAGCGAGCAGCCGCTTCCTTAAATTCAGAAATTCCGTTATCTGAGTAGAATCGATTTTCTGGCTTTGCTGCTTCTAATGACAGCTTTTCTACAACCGCCTCATCAGCCATTGCATCTGGCTCACCAACCCCTAAATCAATTAATTCAATATTGGGATTCTCTTTTAAGGCAGCTTTTTTAGCCCTTTTTATTTTTTCAAATTTAAAAATCTCATCTTTGAGTCCGAACGACGATCCACCGATTCGATCAGCAAAGAGTTGTTGGGTATAGTCTGTTAAAGTCATTGGTACTCCTCCATATCAATCAAATGCGCCTTGGCGTATTTGCGCCCAGATTTTTTCGAGCAAGCTCGAAAAGTTTCCTTTGAAAATCTGTGGCATCCGCCGGAGGCATTAACTTTATTCAGTCTGTGTTTGAACACAAACTGAATTTATATTCACGTTTTTTCATCCCAGTATTTACAGAATGGGGACTTTACTGAATAAAGTTAAATGCTCATTAAGTAGTTGTGACAAGCTTCTGCAGCTTCTTTTCCTTCTTGAATAGCCCATACTATTAAACTTGAACCGCGGCGGGCATCACCTGCAATGAAGGTTCCTTCCTTGTTTGTCTGGTATGGTTCTTCTAATTTGTCGACTCTCGTTGTATTTCCTTCTTGGTTGAATTTCTCTAAGAGATCTTGATCCATTCCTTCAAATCCGACCGCTAATAAAACAAGCTGGGCAGGCCAGACTCTTTCTGAACCTGGGATTTGCTCTCTGATTTTCTCCCCGTTTTCTTTCACTATCGTCCTAACTTCGATACTCTTAACACTTATTAAGTGCCCATTCTCATCTCCTAAAAATTCAATAGCTGATGTTGCATATGCACGGGGGTCACTTCCAAACCTCGCTAATGCCTCCTCGTGTCCATGATCAAGCTTGTGAATGATTGGATATTGCGGCCAAGGATTCTCCTCAGTACGACTGGTTGACCGCTCAGGATAAATGTCAAACTGGACTAGACTTTTACAATTATGTCGGAGAGCCGTTGACACACAGTCTGTCGCTGTGTCTCCCCCACCAATCACAATGACGTCTTTCCCTTCTGCAGAAATAAAATTCCCATCCGCGAAATTAGAATCCAGCATACTTTTCGTATTGCGATGCAAGTAATCCATTGCAAAATGGATACCTTTTAGATTTCTTCCTTCCGCCACCACATTCCGTGGCTTTGTTGCTCCGGTACAGATAATCACACTATCAAACTCTGTATCTAGTTTTTCCAAAGGATAATCTTTACCAATCTCTGTATTTGTCACAAACTTGATTCCTGATTCTATTAAAAGGTTAATCCGACGATCAACAACATGTTGTTCAATTTTCATTTTGGGAATTCCATACGTTAGCAATCCTCCAACTCGGTCGGACCTTTCAAACACTGTAACGGAATGTCCTTGTTGATTCAGTTCCGATGCACTAGCTAATCCAGCAGGTCCTGAACCGATAATAGCAACTTTCTTTCCTGTTCTATTCTTTGGAATCTGTGGAGTTACCCAACCTTCCTCAAAGGCTTTATCGATAATGGCCCATTCGATATTTTTTATCGTGACAGAACTTTCATATAGTGAGGCTACACACCCTGCCTCACAAGGGGCCGGGCATGCCCTTCCGGTAAACTCTGGAAACGGATTTGTCTTACTTAATCTCTCATAAGCCTCTTTCCAATTACCTCGATAAACGAGTTCATTCCATTCCGGAATTAGATTATATAAAGGGCATCCGGTAGTCATCCCTCCAAGAACACTTCCGTTCTGACAGAAGGGGACTCCACAATCCATACATCGTGCCGCTTGGTTAACTAGATCTCTTGAAGGAGGCAGAACAGAGATTTCCTTCCAATCCTTCAATCGTTGCAGTGGTTCACGATAATTTGCGGGCTTCCGCTTATATTCTAAAAATCCTGTATGTTTTCCCAAATCGACACCTCTTTTCTTAGAAAACTTGTATTAAGCAGTCGTTAAACAACTAGATTTTGCGTTTCAAGAATTAATTTATAATTCCGAGGGATTACTTTAATAAACTGAGCAGCTTCTTTTTTCCAATGTTGAATTAAGCGATAAGCCAAGGGGCTATTTGTGTATTCATAATGTTCTTTCAAGAGGCTGTATACCATATTCTTTTCATCAAGATCCTCTATAGACTCTAGTAGAACTAGTTCTGGATTATATTCTTGTTGGAAATGTCGATTAGCCGGTTCATATATATAAGCAATGCCTCCGGACATACCTGCAGCAAAGTTTTTTCCAACTTCCCCTAGGATTAATGCCCTTCCTCCTGTCATGTATTCACAGCCATGTTCGCCGACACCCTCTACTACAACAGTTGCACCACTATTACGAACGCAGAATCTTTCTCCTGCTTTTCCACGAATAAATGCCTTTCCGCTAGTTGCTCCATAAAACGCTGCATTCCCGATAATCACATTCTCTTCGGCAACAAGTTGAGATAAACTAGATGGGCGGACAATAATCTTTCCTCCGGATAGCCCTTTCCCAACATAGTCATTGCTATCACCTTCTATTTCTAAGGTAAGTCCACTTGGTATGAATGCCCCGAAGCTTTGACCAGCTGATCCTTTGAACAGATAGTGAAGCGTATCCTCAGGTAAGCCAACTGCTCCAAATTGCTTCGATATTTCGCTTCCGGTCAGTGTTCCAACAGATCGATTTGTGTTGGAAATTTGGAAAACATCCCTTGCAGTCTGCTGGTTAACCCACGCTTGGCTGCTTATTGGAAGTAATTCTCGATAATCGAGTGTTTGTTCCAGTTGATGGTCTTGCTTTTTAGATGAAACTCTTTCACCTTCATGTCTGACTAAAAGTGGAGACAAATCAAGATTTTGTAGTTTCCATGCTTTAGGATTATCTATCTGGATTACGTCTGTGCGTCCAATCATCTCATCCATCGTTCTAAAACCAAATTGAGCCATATATTCTCGAACTTCATGCGCAATAAAAGTCATTAGATGAACAATATGTTCCGCTGTCCCCATCATTTTCTTTCGAAGTTCAGGGTTTTGAGTCGCAATTCCAACTGGACATGTGTCCATATGGCAAACTCTCATCATGATACAACCAAGTGAAACAAGTGGAAGCGTTGCAAAACCATATTCTTCTGCACCTAACAATGCTGCAATTACGACATCTCGGCCATTCATCAATTTTCCATCAGCCTCAAGTCTCACACTATGTCTGAGGCCATTTAGCATGAGGGTTTGATGGGCTTCAGCTAATCCAAGTTCCCATGGCATACCAGCATGCTTAATGCTAGTTTTTGCTGCCGCACCTGTTCCACCATCATAGCCACTTACCAAAATGACATCAGCCTTAGCCTTGGCAACGCCTGCAGCAATCGTTCCTACACCCGTTCCTGAAACAAGCTTTACATTAATATCTGCACTTGGATTCGCATTTTTCAGATCATAGATAAGCTGCTCTAAGTCCTCAATCGAGTAGATATCATGGTGTGGAGGTGGTGAGATTAACTCAATACCAGGTGTCGATCCCCTCGTTTTCGCTACTGATACGGTGACTTTATGGCCAGCGAGTTGACCCCCTTCACCCGGCTTTGCTCCTTGTGCCATTTTTATTTGGATTTCATCACTATTCACAAGGTAATGACTTGTCACTCCAAATCTTCCAGATGCCACTTGCTTCATTCTGCTTAATTTTGAATCTCCATTAACGAGCGGTATAAATCGTTGTGGATCCTCTCCACCTTCACCAGAATTACTTTTTCCTCCAATTCGATTCATGGCTATAGCAATCGCCTCATGAGCCTCTTTGCTAATGGACCCGTATGACATTGCTCCTGTTTTGAAGCGTCTAAAAATAGACTCAATTGGTTCAACTTCCTCAATAGGAATCGGCTTTCTGTTACTTTTAAAGCGGAACATCCCTCTGAGCGTAATGCTCTTTTCAGTATCTTCCCCCATCATGTGACTGTATTTTTTATAAACCTCATAGTTACCAGTACGACAGGCATGCTGTAAGGTATGGATAGTTTCTGGTCGGTACAAATGTGACTCTCCGTTTACACGCCACTGGAGGTCATCACCTTCATCTAGTGTGGGATCTTCATTTAGCCATGCCTGGCTGTGGCGACTAATGGTTTCTTTCGCAATATCTTCCAGTTTAAGACCGCCTATTCGAGACGATGTGCGCGGAAAATACGTGTTGATTACCTCTTCACTAATCCCAACAGCCTCAAAAATTTGAGCACCAATATAACTCTGAACTGTCGAAATCCCCATTTTTGACATGATCTTCAGGATTCCTTTTGTAACTGCCTTTTTATAATTTGTGATTAAGTTTTCACCAGTTAGTTTTGAAAGTGATTTGTATACTAGATATGGAAAGATGGCATTTGCTCCATACCCGAGAAGCACTGCAAAATGGTGAACTTCCCTAGGCTCTCCTGATGCAATAATGATGCTGACCTTGCTTCTAAGCCCTTGTCGTATCAAATGGTGGTGAAGAGCTGATACAGCTAGTAGAGAAGGAACTGCACCTTGATTTTGATTGATTCCCTGATCGCTTAACACAATTAGATTGCTTCCATCTCTTACTGCTTTTTCAGCAGTTGCGAGTATCTCTTGAAGACGTTCCTGAATCGCCATTCCTTGTACAGGTAGGAGGATCGAAATAGTAGATACTTTCCATTCTTCACTATCCAAACTTTGTATTGTTCTCATTTCTACTTCAGACAGGATCGGGGTGCTTAACCTTATTTTTTTGTAATCTTCAGTCTTCGGTTGCAATAAATTCCCCTCTGCCCCTAGTAAAACTTCCATTGATGTGACATATGCTTCTCGGATTGCATCAATTGGAGGATTGGTTACTTGGGCAAAACGCTGTTTGAAATAATTAAATAGCAATTGAGGTTTTGATGATAGAATGGCAAGCGGAGCATCGTATCCCATAGAACCAATTGGTTCATTTCCTTCTTGCGCCATCGGTTTAATTATTTTCTCCCACTCTTCATAGGTGTACCCGAACGCTTTTTGAATACGTAATAGTTCTTCTTTGCTGCTTTCTGTTGCCTCTTTCTTCTTTATTGTAGGTAGACTTTCAATTGGTGTAATTGTCTCAGCAACCCAATCTTCATAAGGATGTTCGTTAATAAACTGTTGTTTTACTTCTTCATCTAGTAGAAGCTTCTTCTTCTCAAAATCTACTAAAAGCATTTGTCCCGGCTTTAGACGATCCTTTAGAATAATGTTTTCTTCTGGAATGTCTACTACTCCTACCTCCGAAGATAAACAGAGGAAATCATCATCTGTAAGGATAATACGAGCTGGCCTTAACCCATTTCTATCTAAACAAGCTCCAATCTGTTTTCCATTTGTAAAACCCATTGCTGCTGGACCATCCCAAGCCTCCATGAGGCAACTATGAAACTGATAGAATGCCCTTTTCTTGTCAGATAGAAGTTTATTATTCTGCCAAGGTTCTGGAATCATCAACATCATTGCTTTAGCGAGTGACCATCCTGACATCACTAGATATTCTAATGCATTATCAAACATTGCAGTGTCACTGCCATCCAGGTCAATTACTGGGTGAAGAGCTTCATTATCTTCCAAAAGTTCGGAACGAAGAACAGGTTCACGTGCAAGCATCCAGTTTACATTCCCTGTTATCGTATTAATCTCTCCATTGTGCATTAATGTTCGATTTGGCTGCGCTCTTCTCCAGCTAGGGAAGGTATTCGTACTAAATCGGTTATGCACCATGGCCATCGCGGATTGGTAATCGTCTCGGCTTAAATCCTCATAATAGCTTCTTAACTGGCTCGGTAAGAGAAGTCCTTTATATACGATGGTTCTCGATGAAAAACTAACAATATAGCAGTCTTCCTGATTTACTTCAGCGTCATTGAATTCTTTCTCTACTTTTCGCCGTGCCATATATAACAACCGCTCAAATTGATCATTGTCTAGTTCCTTATTGACGGAAGTAACGAATAATTGATGAACAGATGGTTGTGATTGTTTAGCCGTGCTTCCCAACTCTTCATCATTCGTTGGTACATCTCTCCATCCAAAAATCTCTAGATCCTCATTCTGCACGATTTCTTCTATTCTCAATTTATATTCTGTCGCTAGGTCTAACTCTTGGGGTAAAAATAGCATCCCAACTCCGTAAGCACCCATGAATGGAAGTTGTTTTCCTTTTAACTTCCACTCATTTACAAATAAATCGTGTGGGAGCTCTGTTAGAATTCCAGACCCATCTCCTAATTTCTCACTACCAGTCTGACCCCCGCGATGATTTAATCGTTCAAGAGCTGTTAGTGCCTGACTTACTAAGGTGTGTGTTTTACCACCTTTAATATTTGCAAGCAAGGCGATACCACAAGCGTCATGTTCAAACTGAGGATCATATAAACCGTGTCTTTTTAATCGATGCATTTGTATCACCCCTGTTCCTTGTCTGTTTCATTGTTAAGTTAATAGTAGCATCGTTATTTCGGAAGATATTTAAACTATTCGCTATAAAATTTACACTGAATGACACAACTTGTTTTACCTTCACACTTGGTATAATCTCTACCTTTTCGCCTGTCGAAATAGGAGTTTAATCAACAATATTCACGTTATAAGAATCAAGCCATACATTGATTTGCACTAAATGTGCGATAAGTTGAGGTCCTGTCATTAGCTGCCCAAACCAAGGAACTATGAATGATGCACCATCAGAATCAATGATATCTCTCACCCTTTGTTTCGAAACCAATTCTAGAATTGGAGAGTTTTTCTTTTCGATTACGCTAGATAGCATATTTTTCACGAGATTCAAATAATCTGGATTATGAGTTTTCGGATAAGGATTTTTCTTTCGATACAGAATGGAATTAGGTAAAGTTCCCTCTAATGCTTTCCTTAAGATTCCTTTTTCCCTCCCTTCTAACATCTTCATCTCCCATGGAATATTCCACACATATTCAATGAGTCGGTGATCCGCAAATGGAACACGTACTTCTAGACTAGCCGCCATACTCATGCGGTCCTTTCGTTCCAATAAAGTAGACATGAACCAGATCATATTCAAATAAAATATTTCTCTACGTCGTGACTCTTCTGGACTTTCTCCTTCTAATCTTGGAACCTCTCGTAATGTTTCGTTATATCGCTCTTGAACATAGTCTTTTAGATTTAGTTTGTTTTGCCAATGAGGTAATAGAAGCTTTTGTCTTTCTTCTTCAGACTTCATCCATGGAAAATGGTTATCTTGAAGTAACTCTTTCTTATAAAACCAAGGGTACCCACCGAAAATTTCGTCCGCACATTCTCCAGATAAAGCAACCGTAAAGTCTTGTTTGATCTCCTCGGAAAACCAAAGGAGAGAAGAATCAATATCCGCCATTCCAGGTAGGTCTCTACCTTTTACCGCATCCTCCAATCGACTAGCAAGTTGTTCCTGAGTTATAATTTTCGAATGGTGAACGACACCTAAATATTGTGTCATCTTATCAATCCATGGTTTATCTTCATCCACTTGGAATAAGCTTGATTTGAAAAACTCACTATTCCGCTCATAGTCAATCGAATACGTATGAAGCTTTCCTCTTCCTTGTTGGTTAAAGTAGTTCGAGGCAATCGCACTTATGGCACTAGAATCTAACCCACCAGACAAAAATGTACAGACCGGAACATCTGCAACTAGTTGTCTTTCAACGGCATCCTTCACTAGAAATCTCACTTCTTCCACCGTATCGTCTAATGAATCAGAATGTTTGCGGCTTTCGACGTTCCAATAACGTTTCATTTTTAGTCCGTTCCGATCAAACATAAGAAGATGTGCCGGCCTTAATTCTTGTATTCCTCTATAAATCCCATGCCCTGGTGTACGGGATGGTCCTAACCCAAAAACCTCCTGAAGACCTTCGCGATCTACTTCCGCCTTTACATTTGGATGAGCCAAAATGGCTTTAAGCTCTGACCCAAATAAAAGAGTGCTATCTGTATGTTTGAAAAATAACGGTTTGACCCCAAGTCGGTCCCTTGCAATAAAAAGTTTTTCTTGCTGATGGTCCCATATCGCAAAAGCAAAAATACCATTTAACCGCTCTACACATTCTTCTCGCCACTCAATATAAGAGGTAAGAAGAACTTCCGTATCGGAGTGGGATTGAAATGTATACCCACGGTTTTGTAATTCTTTACGCAAATCTTCTGTATTATAAAGTTCGCCATTATAAACCATTGAAAAGGCATGCCCGTTTTTTGATCTCCTTGTCATCGGTTGTGTTCCTCCGGAAGGATCCACAACAATTAATCTTGTGTGACCCAGTGCAGCATGATGATCACTTAAGACATTAGAAGCATCTGGACCACGCTTTGCTAATGTTTGCGCCATCTTACCGACGATTTGTTCTTGATGTTTCAAATCCTGTTGCCAATCAATCCATCCTGTAATTCCACACATTGAGATCACTCTTTCTTAAGAAATTTTCTGGCTTCATTGCTATCAGTAAAAGCCAAACATGTATATTGATCTGTCATTTTAATCGTATCATCCTCTTCCTTTTAAATATTTAGACTATTCTGTGTAAAGTTTGCACTTTTTTACATAATTTTTCCTGTTTGAATACATACACTGTTTAAGGGGGACAACTTGTCACGTTTAATGGGTACTTGCAATCAGAATAGGTGGGGGATTTTGACTTACAGTTTGGGTTCATGGGTCACAAAGTCAGAATAAGACCGGGATTGCGACAAGGATTATGATTGAACGGCGCTTACAGTCAGAATAGATGATGGTTTCTGACTTACAGCTTGAAATTCATGGGTCCCGGATTCAGAATAAGGCCGGGATTGCGACAAGCATTATGATCAAACGGGGCTTACAGTCAGAATAGATATGGGTTTCTGACTCACAGCTTGAAATCTTCCGTCCAAGAGTCAGAATATGGCCGGGATTGCGACAGGCATTATGATTAAACGGCGTCTACAGTCAGAATAGGGGATGGATTCTGACTCCAAGCATGTAAAACATGCGTCCAAGAGTCAGAATATGGCCGGGATTGCGACAAGCATTATGATCAAACGGCGTCTACAGTCAGAATAGGGGATGGATTCTGACTCCAAGCATGTAAAACATGCGTCCAAGAGTCAGAATATGGCCGGGATTGCGACAAGCATTATGATCAAACGGCGTCTACAGTCAGAATAGGGGATGGATTCTGACTCCAAGCATGTAAAACATGCGTCCAAGAGTCAGAATATGGCCGGGATTGCGACAAGCATTATGATCAAACGGCGTTTGCAGTCAGAATAGATATGGGTTTCTGACTAACAGCTTGAAATCTTGCGTCCAAGAGTCAGAATAGGGCCGGGATTGCGACAGGGATTATGATCAAACGGCGCTTACAGTCAAAATAATGGTGGGTTTCTGACTTACAGCTTGAGATTCTTGGGTCCCAGTGTCAGAATAAGGCCGAGATTGCGACAGGCATTATAATCAAAATGCGTCTACAGTCAGAATAGGGGATGGATTCTGACTCCAAGCATGTAAAACATGGGTCCATGAGTCAGAATAAGGCCAGAATTGCGACAAGCATTATGATCAAACGGCGTCTACAGTCAGAATAGATGTGGGTTTCTGTCATACAGCTTGAAATCTTGCGTCCAAGAGTCAGAATATGGCCGGGATTGCGACAAGCATTATGATCAAACGGCGCTTACAGTCAGAATAGGTTTGGGATTCTGGCTCCAAGCACGTAAATCATGCATCCAAGCGTCAGGTCAGAGCAGAATTCAAACAGAGTGTATCAACATTCATGTTTAACACAGCTCAAATAAAACAAGCACCTAAACCATAATGGTTAGGTGCTTTTAATACTGTATTAGCGAATTTCAGAAGGGCTTTTCCCTGTGTATTTTTTAAACTGTCGACTAAAAAAATGAAGATTATCATAGCCTAATGCTTGAGCTACTTCAGTTACCGTCATTCCTGTATAATGCAGGAGATGCTCCGCCCTTTTTATACGAGCTTCTACAATATAGGAGCGCACTGATTTGCCAATAATCTCCTTAAACTTCAGCGAAAAATACCTTGGAGAAAAGTTTGCACGAGCCGCCAAACTTTCAAGCGTATGTCCCTCGCTAGGATGTTGCTGTACATAATTTGCCACTTCCCTAATCGCTGACAATAGAGAATTTTGACCTTGGTCGTTTCGTTCTTCAACCTGACGCTCCTCTCGCAAAAGCTGAATCATCAATTGTTTGAGGATTAGCTTTGCCTCCGTTTCGGCCCCAAACGTTTTGATCAAAAATAATCGAACATATTGTGTTAAGAGAGACTCAAAAGGGATTGCGTCTTGAAAAATACGATATGAATTTGGTATTAGACTTGGTTCGTTCTCTAAGTCAAAATGGATGTAGGTTATTGTAAGTGGATTCTGAGGATTCTGGGTGGCAGTCGTCCAATCGCCTGGAAGGAATAAAAAGCAACTTCCTCGTTTTATTGAATAATCTCGACCGTTTAAAATCAAATTTCCTTCTCCATTCCAAACATAAAACAAATCATAGTTCGGAATAGGCTCTTTCCGCTTCCATTGCCAGTTTGGTTCACAGGTAATGGTCGCAAGAGATGGTTTCAAGATAAATTGCTCAGGATTAATACTCAGCATGCTGCTCACCTTCCTCACACGAAAAGTTCTTTTTTATTATTTCTAGGGGCAGATCCATCCATTAATAAATTTCAGCCTATATTTGATTCATATCCCTAGAAATATTTTATAACTTCCCAATCAATCTAACAAATATCAATTTTAAATAATATATATCTCATTTTTAGATTAATCAGTGATGAGTAATGATTATATGAGCTTAGTTTGTCTGTTAATTTCCTTATTGCTCCTCCACCTTATAATACTCAAGCTCCTCTTCTGGTATATCTACGACGTGCTGGATATCAACACCACCACCCCATGAAGCTCCACCTACATTAGTAGCATCCGCTTGTTGCCTTACACGGTCGCTGTTATAGGAAATCCAGCCGAAGTACACATCCTGCATCACAGGAAACATGCGTTCAAAAATAGGATCCGGTTGCTTTGCTTCTTCCAATTTTATCGATGCTTCCATCACTTTTTGCCACTCATTCGGTAGCTCTGTTACTCCAAAGGGTGAATCTTCAAAATCTAAGATCGTTTTCAATTGCAAACCAGGATAATAATTATGTATTCCTTCTGTAATATGATAATTACGTTTTTTCAATAAATATAATTCTCCATAACTTACTTGGTCATCAGGGTGAATATTCCAAAAAACCTTAAAGGAGCCTGGATCGTTATTTTTAAGCTTAATAACCCTAGGGCCGCCTGTTGTACTATCAAATTCCATATTCCATTTATGATTTTTCCACACCCACAAGCTCATTCCATATTTGTTTTCTTCTGTAACCATTGGTACAAAAGCGTGGCGCTTATCAATTTCTATTACATCAAGAATCTCAGTTACTTCAGAATACCTTTTATAAGTATCAGTCGTAGTAAAGTTTGTAGGTTTAGCTAGGTAAAAATAATAAATGACGAATAGCAGAGCAACTAAACCAAACAAACTTAGTATCGTTCTTCGCTTCATTTACTTTTCACCCCTTCTAAAAAAACTTCTGGGGAGCGAAAATAATATTGGTTTTTAGGTGTTGCAATCAATATACCTTTCCCATCTTCTTCAATAAAAATGGTGGTGACAACCCCACTTCCCCATTTCTCCTTAACACCTACCACTTGATATGGAAACCGTTCTTTTCGAGTATTCGGCTCCCCACTCATATACGTTTCCTCATACCATTTATCACTAAAAAACTTAGTTTCTTTCATAACTGGAAGTAGTTTTAGTAATTGATCTTTTTGTAAAGTTACATCCCCTGCAGAAGGGTGAGTCTTGATAACTGTTGCATTTTCCAAATTAGAAATATAGGTTGATAGATTACTAGGCGAGTAAATAACATGTTGGAGACCAATCGAGGCAAAGGATAATACTAAAAATAGAAAGTTCGCGAAAAAGCCGAGCCATGCATACTTCCGGAATCTATCCCCGCGCCCTTCTTTTGATTTAAGAAAAAAGTAGAGAATCCATACACCTAAGGGTAAAATTGGAAGTTTCATGAATGTATCAAAGAAATTCATATTAAAGGAAAAAGAAAAAAGTCCAATAAGAAAAACGAGAATAATCTTCCATATAGTGGGTTTCTCATCTTGTTTTCTATAAATCCTAAAGGCTAAAAAAACAATCATTCCCCATCCAATTAATAACGTAATAACCGAAACAAGGCCAATTTCAAAATCTAACTGAAACGTTATGGATACCACCCCTTTTTTTATACCTTCATATATATTCGTAATGATACTTTGATTTCCCTTTTCAGGTAAAAGAAAATGTGCAAAACCACAAGGGCTTTGCACATGGTTATTATTTATCTGTAGGAATTTCACAGCTTTCATCTGTGCAAACTGCACCTTGGCCACCTGAAAGGTCTTGAAGTTTTGGTGCTGGATGTTCTTCTTTCCAAACCTGTTGGAGTGCACCAAGAAATGTGGAAGTTGGCTGTGCACCAGAAATAGAATATTTTTGATTGATTACAAAAAACGGAACGCCGGTAACACCGATTTGTTGAGCAGTCGCCTCATCAATTCGGACATCATTCGCATATTTCTTCTCATCTTTTAACACTTCTAACGCAGCCTGTCGTTCCACCCCTACAGAATCTGCAAGACCCGCTAATACTTCGTGGTCACTGATTAGTTTTCCTTCAATGAAATACGAGTGAAGAAGAAGCTCAGTAAGTTCTTTTTCTTTGCCGACGGTCGCTGCAAACTTTGTAAGACGGTGGGCATCAAAGGTATTTGTGTTTTTCATTTCATCAAAATTATAGTTTAGACCGAGTTCCGCAGCTTGCTGACCTAAATTTTCGTTCATTTGCTTGGCCTGAGCCACTGGCATACCATATTTTGAAGCAAGTAATTCATGAATACTTTGACCTGAATATGGTTTTGCATTCGGATCTAGCTCAAAGCTTTTGAATTCCACTTCGACTTGATCACGATGCGGAAATTGCTCAAGAGCCTGTTCCAAGCGTCGCTTTCCTATATAACAGAAGGGACATACATAATCTGACCAAACCTCAATTTTCATTTTTTACACCTCATTTAAGTTAGTTTTCACCATGGTAACATAATTAGTTTGTAAATGCTCCTAGCGCGACCTGAGTACAAATTGTGTCGGTTTTTACTATCGGCTTAACTCTGGAAAAGCATGAGGCAAAAATGCTTGATTGTGGCTGAACTTGGGCAATCTTCGGACAAGGGAACGACGAGGATGCATGATTGTGTACGAAGTCGAGCTAACTTCGGACTAGACAGCCTCGAAATCGCATGATTGTGACTGAAGCTGAGCTAACTTCGGACACGATAGCCACGATATAGCAGAGTTGTGTCTGAAGCTGAGCTAACTTCGGACACGATAGCCACAAAATAGCTTGATTGTGTCTGAAGCCAAGCTAACTTCGGACTGGATAGTTACGAAATAGCTTGATTGTGTCTGAAGTCAAACTAACTTCGGACTAGACTGCCTCGAAATAGCTTGATTGTGTCTGAAGTCAAACTAACTTCGGACTGGACTGCCTCGAAATAGCTTGATTGTGTCTGAAGCTGAGCTAACTTCGGACACGACAGCTACGGAATAGCAGGATTTTGTCTGAAGCTTGCCTAACTTCGGACTGGACTGCCACGATATAGGATGATTCTGTCCGAAGTCAAACTAACTTCGGACAGAACAGCCACGAAATAGCACGATTGTGTCTGAAGCCAAACTAACTTCGGACAGAACAGCCTCGAAATAGCAGGATTTTGTCCGAAGTCAAATTAACTTCGGACACGACAGCTCCAAAATAGCAGGATTGTGTCTGAAGCCAAGCTAACTTCGGACAAGACAGCCACGATATAGGATGATTGTGTCCGAAGCCAAACCAACTTCGGACAGAACAGCCTCGAAATAGCTTGATTGTGTCTGAAGCTGAGCTAACTTCGGACAGAACAGCCTCGAAATAGCAGGATTAAGTCTGAAGCCAAGCTAACTTCGGACTGGACTTCCTCAAAATAGCAGGATTGTGTCTGAACTCCAGCTAACTTCGGACACGACAGCTACGAAATAGCAGGATTTTGTCTGAAGCTTGCCTAACTTCGGACAGAACAGCCTCGAAATAGCTTGATTGTGTCTGAAGTCAAACTAACTTCGGACACGATAGCCACGATATAGCAAGATTGTGTCTGAAGTCAAACTAACTTCGGACTAGACTGCCTCGAAATAGCTTGATTGTGTCTGAAGCTGAGCTAACTTCGGACAAGAAAGCCACAAAATAGCAGGGTTGTGTCTGAAGCCAAACTAACTTCGGACAGAACAGCCACGAAATAGCTTGATTGTGTCTGAACTCCAGCTAACTTCGGACTAGACAGCCTCGAAATAACATGATTGTGTCTGAAGCCAAACTAACTTCGGACTGGATAGTTACGAAATAGCTTGATTGTGTCTGAAGCTTGCCTAACTTCGGACTGGACTGCTTCGAAATAGGATGATTGTGTCTGAAGCTGAGCGAACTTCGGACAAGACAGCTACGGAATAGCACGATTGTGTCTGAAGCTTGCCTAACTTCGGACTGGACTGCCACGATATAGGATGATTGTGCCCGAAGTTAAGCTAACTTCGGACACGACAGCTACGAAATAGCTTGATTGTGTCTGAAGTCAAACTAACTTCGGACTAGACAACTCCAAAATAGCAGGATTGTGTCTGAAGCCAAACTTACTTCGGACACGACAGCCTCGAAATTGCATGATTGTGTCTGAAGCCAATATAACTTCCAACAAGAGAGCGACGAAATTGAAAAATTGTATCCAAAGTCAAACTAACTTCGGACAAGGAGCGATGAAATACCATGATCATGTCTGAATTCGAGCCAACTTCATTCAATGTTTCTCCGGTCCTCCTCGCCCAAAATATAACTTTTGAACATTTAGTGAATTATATTTGACAATTTTGTGAACAAGATTAATAATATATAGTAGGAGGATGAGGAAAAATGAAATCTACTATGCTTGAGGCTGTTAAGTATTTTGGGGGAACAGTGCTTATTGCCGGTATCATTATTTTTTGTCTTGGATTCTTCGGAAGCGGTTCCAGTGTGTTAACACCAATCGGAATCGGAACGGTCATGGGAGCTATTTTTGTCTTTTTGATGGGGTTATTTTTGATCGCGTCTGAAGAAATGTTACTTAAGGCACAAGGCGCAAACAAGATTAAATAAATAAATCAATTAATTATGTATAGGCTTAGCCACGCATTCGGCTAAGCTTTTTATTTTGCAAAAAAAGATGCAGTTTCACTGCACCTTTATCACATACGTCTTCGCTAGTAGATCATATAAAGATTGTTTCCTTTTTGTAAAAATACATGTCAAAATATAAGCAAACATAAGCGCGTAGATGAGTCCACCAATCACTGTGTAAGTGAAGGGAAACTCCCCATCGCCAATATTCATTAAACGATAAACAAGATAATGTGACAACTCCCAAGGTAAAAACCTTAAGATTGTCCGAAAAGCCATTTGCAGCAAAGGCACAGCTTCACCACTTTTCCGGACCACTTTTATACCTGATTTACGTTTTCCAAATGACTGTCCGATAATTTTTGAATCGCTAATTATGAAATAAAGGGAAACCGGCAAAGTCACCATCATAAATCCTGAGAACTGTGCGACTACTAATGAGCCCTTGAATAATTCTTGCAAACTCGGAAACATAAATACTGACGCAATAAACAGGAAACCTAAATATGACAAAATTAATATATAATCAATCATGAAAGCTTTGATCCTCAATCGAAACGAAGCATACAACGGTCTCCCCTCCTCTCATAATCTATATTAAACCCTTAACCTTACTATTCTCCATAAAAAAAAGAGTGCCGATAAAGACACTCTTACTTTCATTACATATCCCAAATAAGCAGGAATAGTGTACCAAATATTGTAATTAACGCTATAAAAATCATGAAGTATACATTTCCGTAGATTGCCCATTTATCCTTTGATTCACCAGCATGCATGAATACAATTAGTTGCAGCAATGCTTGCACAAATGCCGTTACAATCAGAATGGTTAGTCCTGCCGTAAAGGATAAATCTAAGAAGTACACCGAAAGAGCAATAAGCGTAAGAACTAATGAAAATACGAAGCCCATGACTTGTTTTGCTGGAAATAGTTCTCTCATATTACATCATTCCTTTCAAATAGATGAAGCTGAAGATGAAGATCCAGACTACATCTAGGAAGTGCCAATACAATGAAAAGATAAACGATTTACCAGCAGTTTGTGCAGTTAAGCCTCTTTTTCTTATCTGGAGGATAATCATCGTTCCCCAAAATAAACCAAATGTAACATGAAGTCCATGTGTTCCTA
The DNA here is from genome assembly GCA_003640645.1 of Fredinandcohnia aciditolerans. Classification (GTDB taxonomy): domain Bacteria; phylum Bacillota; class Bacilli; order Bacillales; family Bacillaceae_L; genus Ferdinandcohnia; species Ferdinandcohnia aciditolerans. The sequence continues at coordinate 62,060 of QGHH01000006.1, forward strand.
ATGTTGTTAATAACATCGCTGTAAATGCACTTGTTTGTAGTCCAGCTCCGACATGGACATAGTGAACAAACTCATAGATTTCAACACCTAGGAAGGTTAAACCTAAAAGCAATGTTACTACGAAGAATCCAATCATCGCTTTTTGTCTGCCAAGGCGCATTGCATGAACGGCAAGACCAATTGTAAAACTACTTGTTAATAGTAGAAATGTTTCGATTAACACAGGTGAGATTTCAAAAATCTCTGCACCTGATGGACCACTGCCGACGCGGTTCTCTAATGTAAAATAAGATGTAAACAAGGTTGCGAAAAGCATAATTTCGGCACCAAGAAAAATCCAGAAACCAAAAATATTTAACTCATTTTCGTGCGTACTATATTCAAGAGGTTGCGAGTGATCTAGTTTCATAACTTAGCACCTCCTAATTTTTCTTCTGTTTCCTTTACTTCTTCAACAGTAATATATCGTCCATGATCCTGTTCAAATGAACGGTATGCCATACAAATAAAGATACCAATTGTTGAAATAATCAACAATGGCCACATCGCAAATACAAACGAGAAGCCCCATACAAAGAAGATACTACTCATGATAAATGGAACACCACTATTGTTCGGCATGTGAATCTTTTCAATTTTACCTGGGAAGAGCTTGTGCTTCTTCTTCTTATCATCCCAGAATGGCTCACTGGAGTTCACACTTGGTGTAAAAGCGAAGTTATACTCAGGAACAGGTGTGTGTGTTGCCCACTCTAAAGTACGTGCATCCCATGGGTCGCTTCCAATATCTCTTGGTGAATAACGGATACTGTAATAAATGTTATACACAATTAAAATGAAGGCAATCGCCATGATTCCAGCACCAATGAATGACAGCATGTTCAATGGACCAAATCCAGTTGACTCAGAGTAAGTGTACATACGACGAGCCTGACCGTCTAATCCGGTAATATACATTGGGAAGAACGCTAAAACAAACCCAATGGATAGAGACCAGAATGCCCATTTTCCGATTCGTTCATTTAACATAAAGCCAAACATTTTTGGCCAATAGTATGTGAGTGCAGCAAGCATTGCGAATACTACACCAGGAATAATTGTGTTATGGAAATGTGCCACTAGGAACATTGTATTGTGATACTGATAGTCTGCTGCTGACATCGCAAGCATTACTCCAGTTACCCCACCGATTGTGAAAAGTGGAATAAATCCAATTGAGTAAAGCATCGGTACTGTCATACGGATTTTACCTCTCCATAAGGTAAACAGCCAGTTAAAGATTTTCACACCAGTTGGAACCGCAATCGCCATTGTTGTGATTGAGAAGAAGCTGTTTGATGCTGCTCCTTGCCCCATTGTAAAGAAATGGTGCGCCCAAACTAGACATGAAAGAACTGAGATAATGACCATTGAACCAACCATTGATTTGTAACCATATAGGTTTCTTCCTGAGAAGGTTGAAATGATCTCACTGTAAATACCAAACGCAGGCAGGATTAAAATATACACTTCAGGGTGTCCCCATACCCAGAATAGGTTTGCCCAGAGCATATCCATTCCACCGTTTGTACTCGCAAAGAAATGTGTTCCAAATAGACGGTCCATTGTACCCATTGCTAATGCAACTGTTAATACAGGGAAAACCGTTACGATAATTAAGTTAGCTATTAATGTAGACCATGTGAACATTGGCATTCTCATTAATGTCATACCAGGTGCTCTCATTTTTAGAATGGTGGTAATCATATTGATACCAGTCATCAATGTACCAAGACCCGAAATTTGTAACGAGAGCATATAATAGTTCGTTCCAACTGATTTACTGAACTCATTACCAGCAAGTGGGAAGTATGAAGTCCAACCTGCATCAGGTGATCCCCCAATTACAAAGGAGATATTAAATAGCATTGCCCCCATAAAGAAGAGCCAGAAGCTTATCGCATTTAAGCGTGGAAATGCTACGTCGCGCGCACCAATTTGCAGTGGTACAACATAGTTCATGAATCCAATGATAAACGGCATCGCCATGAACATGATCATGACTACACCATGTGTTGTAAAAATTTCATTATAGTGCTGCGCATCTAATAACTTCGCTTCAGGTGAAGCTAGCTGTGCACGCATCATAATCGCATCTACCCCACCGCGGAACAGCATGATCAATGCGGAGATTAAATACATAATACCAATTCGTTTGTGGTCAACGGTTGTTAACCATTCACGCCATAGGTAACCCCATTTTTTAAAATAGGTTAATCCGGCGATAATTCCAATTACCGTAAGTCCAATTGCGACCATCGCTGCATAGATGGCGGGACTTGGATGTGGTATGGCAAAACGTTCGAAGAATTCCATCCGTTGTTACTCCTTTCAAATGAAGATGATGTTTAAAAAGTCCGGTGAATAAGACACTTAAAATTTCTAAGCACAGGACGTGCTAGTGCCGACAATACATGAGGCCGTGGCGTTTTTGTCGACGCGGTCCTCTTCATCCTCCTTTTTAAACTCCTATCTGAAGTATAAATTCGGCGTTCAATTTATATCTGTTTATTAGTGATTGTTATGTTCTGTATGACCTTCGTGCTCTGAATGCTCATCCTCATGGTCCTCATGACCTTTTTCAGTATCATCTGATCCATGGTTATGCTCTGGTGGTGGTGCGAACCCTAAATGAGTTCCGGTGAACGTCATTTGTCCGAGATGACCTGGTTCTAGTATCTCTTCAAACTTTTCTTCAGTGAGAGGTTGTGCAGTTTCTTTAACCTCATCTACCCATTCTTCAAAATCCTTTGGAGATACGGCATTCACACTGAACCTATTTTCCGCAAATCCTTTACCACTAAAGTTTGCATTACGTCCAATTAATTCACCCTGCTCATCGGCTGCAAGATGTAAAGTTGTAATCATATCGGCCATGGCATACTTTTGTCCACCAAGCTGTGGAATCCAAAAACTTGTGATTGGACCGTATGAATAAAGTCTGAATTCCAGTGGACGATCAGTTGGGATGTATAGATAATTGACTGTTTCAATATCCTCTTCAGGGTAGCTAAAATGCCATTTCCAGTCGGAGGATGATGCATAAATAACCAATGGTTCTTGCTCTTCATAGCCTTGAGGAGCTGACTCGACAATGTAGTTACTTTGAACCGAAACAACTGATAGATAACCCACAATTAAAATTGGAATACCAATACAAATTGCTTCAACCCAAGGATTTCCTTCAATATGTGGTGGCTCGTAATCCTCTGGCATTTTAGAAGCTCGATATTTTACAAGCATATAAATTAACAATACAAAAACGACAATAATTACGAATGCCATGATTCCAATTGAGAGTAAGATATCATGGGCTTGCCTCTCAGCTTGTGGTCCTTTTGGATCAAGAACCATTACGGGTTCACAACCTGCAAGCACTGTGGCAATAGTAATAACCATCGATAAGAAAAACCATTTGATTTTCATAAGTGTACTCCTTTCCGAATGGATGCTCTTCATTCACAACTATGTGGCTTGTGACGAATTTGTGTACAACTTCACAAAGTTGTCAAAAATTTTTTAGCTACTTGTTTTTTTCGTAATATCTTGAAAAAATTGAAGCTAAATTTTATTTTGCGAAATTATTTTATAAAGCTTATCACTGTGTAAATGATGATAACATGCGAGATATCAAAAAGTTGTTACAGAAAAGGGAAGGAAGTATTTGTAAAAAATAATTATCTTAACATAAATGCCTTAAACCTTGTTGTGACGCAAATCACAGGCTTTTTTTTGAATTTGAACAATTTGTTACAAATTTTATAACGAAAAAACTTCTTCTATTTTTAATGGAATTTGAGGTAACCATCCATACTATAAAAAAAGAGTTTTGAAAAGGTGGTGGGGACACTGAAAATATTGTTGGCAATGATGTTTTTCCTTTCTGTACAGCAGTTCCATCCTCAGGATAATCTTTACATAACCTATAAAGGAGAACCAATCGCGACTATTAATCGTTCTGAATACACTATGCCACTGCTCGGCATACCCACCTTAAATATAAAAAAATTTACAGACTTTCTTACTTATTTAGAGGAACAGGTATATGAGGAGCCAAAGGATGCAAAAATTGGCAAGTCAAATGAAATCATCAAAGAACATGTGGGTATAAAATTAGATAAAGACAAATTTTCAAGATTGTTTTACTCTTCGTTCTTCGGAAATGGAGAATACCTTGAAGTACCGATACAGCGAATTTATCCCCGTGTAGATAGCGAGCTATTATCAACGATTCGTGTAAAACAGATAGGGCAGTATGTGACGCACTTTAACTCTTCAAATAAGGAACGTTCCACAAATATCGCTCTATCAGCAGCAGCCATCGATAGCTATGTTCTTTTTCAAAATGAAACCTTCTCTTTTAATAAAGTTGTTGGAAAACGAACAGCTGCTAGAGGGTATCAGCCTGCACCTGAAATCATTCGAGGAGAATTAATTGAAGGAATCGGGGGTGGAATATGCCAGACTTCCTCCACACTCTTTAATGCCGTTGATCGTGCAGGTGTTGAAATTGTAAAACGCTATTCTCACACCAAACGAGTTGGCTATGTACCACCTGGGCGCGATGCAACGGTGAGTTGGTATGGGCCTGACTTTCTTTTTAAGAATACATACAATCAGCCGATTTTAATTCGTGCAAAAGTACATGGAGGAACTCTTATCGTAACCGTCTATTCATCAGAGGATATCAATTTTACTCCTCGTAAGATTGTACCTAAAACAAAAACAGGATAGAGTTTGATTATTAAAAACTAATTCTACACGTTTATAAGTCTGGGTGAATATATTAGAAATGGGCTAATTGTGACCCTATAATATCTGAAATAGTTATGGGGGGAGTTCATGGAAAAAGATAAAAGGGCTATTGTTATCACCGCTGCAACTGACCCCAAAAAAAGTGTAAAAAGCAAGAACTCTACTTCGGGAACTTTTGAATATAAACCACCTAATAATAGCGGAACCATCTTAGGAATAATTGGTGGTGTTTTATCTGCTACCGGTGACGCTTTAGCAACTATTGGTGCAATCATTCAGCTAAATGCCGATGTTTCTGATGACTTTAAATCTCAAGTAGACGATTACCAGTCAGATCAAGATAAGCAAAAGATGCAGGAAGATATTGATAGTCTTCAGGAAAAGGTGAAACAGCTTGAAGAAATCATTAAAAATAACCAAAGTCAAAATCAAAACATGAACCTAAATCAAAGCCTAAATATGAACTATAGTCAAAGTCAAAACATAAATCTTAATCAAAGCCAAAATATGAACCAAAATCAAAGACAAAACATGAACCATAGTCAACGTCAAAATCAGAACCAAAGTCAGAACCAAAGCCAAAATCAAAGGAAAAAGAAAAAGAGAGACCAATCATGACTACTTTGGTCTCTCCATTTCAAAAACGTCTCCTATTTTCGCGTAAAAATTTCCTGCCAATCGGCTTACCGCCCCTAATTTTTCTTGATTGATCCTTCCATTACTATATAGTTCCTTATTGACATGAAACTGGACCACTTTTCCGATTAATAAATCACAACCAGAGTTATCCTCTTCACCACCTAATTCAATGGAGTGCTCTAAAATACACTCAAAGCGAATTTTTGACTCCCTGATTCCTGGTACTTTTATATTCTTACTTTCTACTGGAGTCAGTCCAGCAAGTTCAATTTCACTTTCATTTGGAGGAAGACTTGCTGCCGCCTTATTGATTTGTTCTACATTGCTTTCATCCACAATATGAACGACAAATTCTTTTTCTTCTATAATGTTTCTAGCTGTGTCTTTCATTACCCCATTTTTTCTTTGGACCGATATTGAAATAAGGGGCGGATTTGAAGATACTATATTAAAATAACTGAAAGGTGCACCATTTAGCGTACCTTCACTTGAGATTGACGTCACAAATGCGATAGGCCTCGGGATGATACTTCCAATTAACAGCTTATAATTGTCCCTTTCAGAAGCATTGCTTGGATCAATTGCAATCAAATTTTCATCTCCCTTTTAATCAAGACTTCTTACTTCAAACGGTAGTAATACATTTTCTATCTTTTGACGGTGGGGTTCATATTGTGGAGGCAACTTTAGCTCCGAACCCATCTCCTTATATTCTTCATCAATACCAAAGCCTGGAGGATCAGTTGCAATTTCAAAAAGAAGTTCACCGTGCTCTCTAAAATAAATTGCATTAAAATAATTTCGATCATGCACGTCGGTAATGCGGTAACCATGGTCGGCAATGTATTTTTGCCACTCTAGTTGTTCCTCATCATCCTTTGCCCTCCATGCAATATGGTGGACGGTTCCAACACCCATTTTACCTTTTTCACCAGGACTTCGTTTTACATCAATGATATTTCCAATATCACCTTCAGATTTAAATCGTATAAAATCTCCTTCAGCTCCCATCCGCTCTAGCCCCATAAGTGTTAGAAGCTTTTCTGTCTCTTCAGGTTGGGAGGAAAATAAAATCGCACCACCAAAACCTTTAATTGCTACATCGGAGGTTATTTCGCCAAATTCCCACTTGCTGTTGGCTCCCTCTTCTCGTTCTACAATTTCAAGCTGCAATTCATGGATATCTTTAAATTGGAGAAATTGTTCGCCGAAACGTTCCTTATTCTGATAGCTTATTTCAAATTTTGCTAATCTTGCTTCCCAAAAGGACAGTGATCCCTTTGGAACCGCGTAAGTTGTTACCCCAACTTGGCCATCGCCAATTTTTCCTTGATACGCATTTGCCCATGGAAAAAATGTAATAATGCTTCCCGGTTTTCCAACGTCATCACCAAAATAAAAATGATAAGTACCTGGGTCATCAAAATTGACCGTTTGCTTTACAAGTCGAAGCCCTAAGACACCGGCATAAAAATCAACATTCTCTTGGGGATGTCCAACAATCGCAGTAATATGATGAATGCCCGCTGTTTTCATAGTAATTATCTCCTTTACTATTTATCTCATTTATTTTCCAACTATATATGAAAGAATATTCGATGCAATTATCTTAAAGTTACTTATCTTGAATTCAAGGTAATTTTATAAAAAATAAAAGATATTGTCAATTTAAATTCTGACTCAAGCTCCTAATAAACTTTTGATTGTGTCTTAATCAGCGGTAATTGTGACTCGGATCAGCTAATTCTTTGAATCTCTGTCAGAATCAAGGCCACTTTCTGACTCAAACTCCTATGTAAATTAAAGAATGTGTCTCAATCAGTGGCTCTTTGCGACACTACTCAACCAAACTATAGATTCTCTGTCTGAATCAAGACCACTTTCTGACTCATACTGCTCAGTAAATTAGAGAATGTGTCTCAATCAGTGGCTCTTTGCGACACCACTCAACCAAACAATCGATTCTGTGTCAGAATCAAGACCACTTTCTGACTCATACTGCTCAATAATTAAAGAGGGTGTCTCAATCAGTGGCTCTTTGCGACACCACTCAACCAAACTATAGATCCTCTGTCAGAATCAAGGCTGCTTTGCGACTCATACTGCTCAGTAAATTAGAGAGTGTGTCTCAATCAGTGACTCTTTCCGACACCACTCAACCAAACTATAGATTCTCTGTCAGAATCAAGACCACTTTCTGACTCATACTTCTCAATAATTAGAGGGTGTGTCTTAATCGGTTGCTCTTTGCGACACCACTCAACCAAACTATAGATTCTTTGTCAGAATCAAGAACACTTTCTGACTCATACTGCTCAATAATTTGAGGGTGTATCTTAATCGGTGGCTCTTTGCGACACCACTCAACCAAACTATAGATTCTCTGTCAGAATCAAGGCCACTTTCTGACTCATACTTCTCAATAATTTGAGGGTGTATCTTAATCGGTTGCTCTTTGCGACACCACTCAACCAAACTATAGATTCTCTGTCAGAATCAAGAACACTTTCTGACTCATACTGCTCAATAATTAAAGAGTATGTCTCAATCAGTGGCTCTTTGCGACACCACTCAATAAAACAATAGATCCCCTGTCAGAATCAAGATCACTTTCTGACTCATACTGCTCAATAATTAAAGAGTATGTCTCAATCAGTGGCTCTTTCCGACTCAGCTCACCGAATTAATAAATTCTCTGTCTGAATCAAGGCCACTTTCTGACTCATACTGCTCAATAATTAGAGAGTGTGTCTCAATCACCAGCTCTTTCCACACCCCCAACCAAACAATAGATCCTCTGTCAGAATCAAGACCATTTTCTGACTCAAACTGCTCAGTAATTAAAGAGTGTGTCTCAATCACCCACTCTTTCCGACTCTGTTTATTAATAAAACTCCTAATTTGTCTCAATGCATTTAATTCCAAAACAAAAAAGAGGAGGATAGCCCTCCCCCTTAATTCTGACGAGTATTTTTCGAAAATCCATCACGTGCGCGGTATTGCTGCGGTGCTCTTGTTGGATAACGCAACGGGAAGCTAAACATATGCACAAGCTTTGTAAATGGAATAGATGCAAATAATAGAAAAGACAAAAGAACGTGCACTTTAAATAATGTCGGAACTCCGAGCATTAATTCAGGCTGTGGATTTAATGTGAATAAACTTCGAAACCATGGCCCAATCGAAATTCGGTATTCATAAGCTGCTACTGTTGTATTGTAGACGATTGTCATATATGTACCCAAACCGGCTATAAGTAACAATAGAATGATTGTAAAATAACTACCCGCTGATGTATGAACTTGGACTCGTTCAATGACAAACTTTCGAATTAAAAATAAGAGCAATCCGAGGACAACCATCAGTCCTGCAAACCCTCCACCTACTATCGCAAATAGGTGGTATGTGTGGTCATCCACTCCAATCGCGTTGTAGAATTCAAGCGGAATCAACATCCCCATCACATGACCGATAAAGGCAAAGATAATCCCGTAGTGGAATATAACGGAAGCATAACGTAACCACTTTTTCTCAAAAATCTCCGTTGATGGCGCTGTCCAGCTCTTCCCTCGAAACACGAAGCGATAAAATGTCCCTACTACAAGGATCGCAATGCATATATAAGGATAGGCCGTCCACCAGAAGTGTAATTCCATCTAATGACCCCCTTTCAACAAATTGTGGTATATACTTATCCACATAAGAACATTTGTTTTCCACAACCTGTGGATCCTTTTGTGGATAGTGATGAGCGTTTTTCATTTTTATTTTTCCACAATATCCACGTTATCCACAGAAAAGCATCGAACTTATCCACATCATCCACAAGTTATGAACATTTATTGATAAAGCATTGGATATGGAAGCTCTTCTAAGTCTGCTTCCTCACGCTGATTTTCCAGCAATGTGATCTCTTCTGCTTCTGGAGCTTCAAAGACAAACATCATTAACAAGTCCACAATCAGGTGGTATGGATTTGAATCGAATAGGTTTTTGTGGATTTGATCAACCGCAAAAGCTAAGCGGCGATATAATCGTTTAAAATTCTCACCATCTGGAGCATGAGCTATTAGCTCAAATAACATCGGGATATAATCCACAATCTCCTGCCCGTGATATTCAAACCCACCTTCGACAATTAACTTTTGGAGCTTAATTAAGGCTGCTCCACGTTTTCTGCTATCACCTAATTCATGGGCTGTTAAATAAAGACCTGTTTTATCCTTATAATCGAAGGTTTCTACATAGAGCTCCTGTAATTCTAATAATGGCATCTTAAAAAGTGGTGCAACCCTTTCTAAGACTTCATTTCTCATTTTTACTGAGCCAACTTCTGCTCTCACATATTCCTCAATTTCCGGATACCCTTCGTGAAGGGTTTTATCCGGATAATCGAGAATTCGTGACATGATCATTAATATTGCTTTTGCTTCATTGGTCATTGATTTCCACTTCTTTCAAATGGATAAGTCACCATTCCTTCAGGTGGTGCTAAATCCTCAATACTACATGCGCCTTGTTTGTAATGGAGGTCTTCATCCATTTCACGACGACCCGTCGGAATAACGAAGCGTTCATTGTATTTTGCTACACCCAATAGGCGTTGCATTTCTTCAAGCTCCTCAACAGTTGTATTTGCTTCTTTTAGAAGCTTCGATTTCTTCACTTCGTCAATTCCCCCAACTGTTTTGGCACGCATATGAACACGCATAGCTGCCATTTTAAGTAACACTCGGCGAATGACATTCGTATCGTCAGCTGATAAAATCGACGCTAAATACTCCATCGGAATTCTCATATCATCAACTGCTGGAATATATCCGTCTGCACTTAAGCCATTCTCATTTGTAATGTGGTTCATGATCGGACTAAGTGGCGGAACATACCACACCATCGGCATTGTGCGATATTCAGGATGCAACGGTAACGCAATTTTCCACTTCATTGCCATTTTATATACCGGTGATTCCTGCGCACTCTTGATCCAGCTTGCATTAATACCTTGCTCTTTTGCTTTTTCAATTACTTCTGGATCAAATGGGTCTAAAAAGACAGAGAGCTGTGATTCATATAAGTCTTTCGGGTCTTCAACGGATGCAGCTTCCTTTACACGGTCAGCATCATATAAAACAACCCCAATATAACGGATACGTCCAACACATGTTTCTGAACAAATTGTTGGAAGACCAGCTTCTGTTCGTGGGTAACAGAAATTACACTTCTCCGCTTTGTGTGTGTTCCAGTTATAGTACACCTTATGATAAGGGCAACCATTCATACAAAAACGCCAGCCACGGCATGCATCTTGGTCAACAAGAACAATACCATCTTCATCCCTTTTATACAGCGCACCTGATGGACAGGACGCAACACAGGATGGATTCAAACAGTGCTCACAAATCCGCGGCAAATACATCATGAATGTTTTTTCATATTCCATGGCAATATGCTCTTGAAGCTTTTGCACGTTAGGGTCCATCGGGACGACCTCACTACCTCCGGCAAGGTCATCATCCCAGTTCGGCCCCCATTCCGGCTTATCAATGTATTTTCCGGTGATCATTGATTTTGGTCGTGCTACAGGGATGTTTTCCCCTTTTTTTGCATTATGCAGATGTTCAAAATCGTAAGTCCATGGCTCATAAAAATCATCAAGCTCTGCCATGTTTGGATTGTAAAAAATGTTTGCAAGTTTGGAAATTGGACCACCGGCTCGTAGGTGTAGTTTTCCATTTCGTAATGTCCAACCACCTTTATAGCGATCTGTATTTTCCCATTCTTTCGGGTACCCTGGTCCTGGACGTGTTTCAACGTTGTTAAACCAGACGTACTCCATACCCGGTCGATTCGTCCATACATTTTTACATGTGACAGAACAAGTATGACAGCCAATACACTTATCTAAGTGCATGACCATTGCCACTTGTGCTTTAATTCTCAAGCCAGTCGACCTCCTTTAATGGGCGAACAATTGTCAACGTATCTCTTTGGCTACCAGTTGGTCCATAATAATTGAATCCATAGCTGAGCTGTGAATAACCACCAATCATATGTGTTGCCTTTGGATAAATTCTTGTCACGCTGTTATGTGTTCCACCACGATTTTTATTGATTGTATTACCAGGTACACCCATAACCCGATCTTGAGCATGGTGCATATAGACGGCACCGCGAGGCATTCTGTACGTTAACACAGCCCTTGCTACGACAGCACCGTTACGGTTGTATAACTCAATCCAGTCATTATCTTTAATGCCAATTTCAGCAGCATCCTCTTCATTCAACCAGACAACCTGCCAGCCTCTAAATAGCTGGATCATGTTTCGGGTATCTGTGAACATCGTGTGAATCCCCCATTTTTGGTGGGGTGTCATGTAGCGAAGCGTTATCGACTTTCCGGTATTCTCAACCTCTTTTTCCCCCTTTATAAAAGGACCTTTGTTAATTGGAGGAATATATAACGGAAGTCCTTCACCGTAGTCGAGCATTACTTCATGGTCTAAATAAAAGCTCTGTCGGCCGGTAAGTGTGTGCCAGGGAATGTGGTACTCTTTGTTAACTGTAAAAGGTGAGTAACGACGACCATCACTTTCAAGTCCACTCCAAACCGGTGTTGAAAGGGTTTGTCTAGGCTGAATCGTTAGGGCATCTAATGTAAAGTCCTCTTCCTCACGCTCTTTTGCAATATGTTCAAGCTTTTTCCCAGTCTTTTGCTCCATTGATTTCCAGCCTTCAACAGCACGCTTACCATTCGTTGCTCCTGACATGAGAAGAATCGCATTAATGGCTTGCACATCTGTGTACAAGGACGGGTAGCCTTTTCCAACTCCTTCATGTTTGGATGGTCCTAGACGATCAAGTAATGATTTGTATACTTTATCCCCAGGTATTTTTACACCTTTCGTTCCATAACCATTTTTAATATTCGGTCCGACTGTTATCCACATGTCATACACATTTGGATAATCACGTTGCACATAATTAAAATTCGGCATTGTTTTTCCCGGAATTCCCTCTACTTCACCCTTGCGCCAATCTTTCACTTTGCCAAATGGCTGAGCAATTTCATTGATCGTGTCATGAGCGAGTGGTGAAATGACAAGATCCTCTTGGGCCGGCAGATGCTCTTTTGCAAGTTCGGAAAAAGCCTTTGCTATTTCGCGGAAGGCATCCCAGTCACTTCTTGTATCCCAAGGTGGACTTATTGCCGCGTTAAATGGATGTACAAATGGATGTAAATCCGTGGTACTGATATCCTGCTTTTCATACCATGTCGCAGCAGGTAGGATGATGTCAGAGAACAATCCTGAACTTGTCATCCGAAAATCCATACTCACGAAAAGATCTGTTTTTCCTTCCGGCGGTTTTTCGGAAAGCTTAACATCCTTAGGTTGCCACGACTGTTCAGGATCCGATAACACCGTATCCTTTGAACCAATCAAGTGCTTTACAAAATACTCATGGCCTTTTCCGCTGTCCCCTAATAAATTGGAGCGCCAATTAAAGAAGACTCTTGGAAAATTTCGTGGATCGTTCGGATTTTCCATGGCAAACTCTAGGTTTCCATCGACCAACTGTTTTGCAATATACTCCGTTACAGCCTTGTCATCACTATGTTTTGCACGAGCATCCTTCATGACATCAAGCGTGTTTTGTGACAAGGACGGGAAGCTTGGTAACCACCCTAAGCGTGCAGACAGCGCATTAAAATCAGCCGGATGCATATTTGAATACTGGCTACCCCAGTCCGTTTCTCTTTCATCAAAGTCATATTCATAGCGGAACTGCTCCGTTGCAAAATAGAAAAAAGATGTTCCGTTCATAAAACGCGGCGCTTTTACCCAGTCATTGGCAAATGCAATTTGAGAGAAGCCCTCTAACGGACGCACCTTCTCCTGTCCAACATAGTGAGCCCAACCTCCACCATTCACACCTTGTGAACCTGTAAGTAAAACTAGATTTAATATGGAGCGATAGATTTGATCACTATGAAACCAGTGATTTGTACCTCCACCCATTGCAATCATCGACTTACCTTGTGTTAATGCCGCATTTTCAGCAAATTCACGCGCAACTTGGATGACGTGTTCCTTTTTCACACCTGTAATACTTTCTTGCCAAGCAGGTGTGTAGGGTCTTGCCGTATCATTATAGTCAGTCGGATAGTCCCCCTTTAACCCACGGTTTATACCAGTATGTGCGAGCATCAAGTCATAAACAGTTGTTACAATCAACTCATTACCAGATTGGTCCTTCATACGTTTGATTGGAACACCGCGCTCAATTTTTCCGCCCTCTTTTTCTGCAAAATAAGGGAACTCTACCATCGCTACTTCGTCGCAAGTCTTAATAAAGCTAAGCTTTGGATTAATGCTTGTGCCGTCTTCTGTTGTCATATCAAGATTCCATTTCGAGCTACTATCCCATCTGAATCCTTGACTTCCATTTGGCACGGCGATTTGATTTGAGTTCTCGTCCCAAACGACTGTCTTCCATTCACCAAGCTCGTGTTCAGTGGAAAAATCAGATGCACGCAGGAACCGGTCTGAACGATAGTTCTCTCCTTTTTTAGTAAGGGTAATCAGAAACGGTAAATCTGTGTATTGCTTCGCATAATCACGGAAATAAGGTGTTTCTTTATCGACATAAAATTCTTTTAAAATGACATGAGTCATAGCCATTGCAAGTGCCCCATCTGTCCCTGCTTTGGCAGGCAACCAGATATCAGCGAACTTATCATACTCCGCATAGTCTGGACTTACTCCAACTACTTTCGTTCCGTTATAGCGTGCTTCCACCATAAAATGTGCGTCAGGGGTTCTTGTTTGCGGAATATTAGTACCCCAGATAATGAAATATTTCGTATTGTACCAGTCACCGCTTTCTGGCACGTCAGTTTGATCGCCCCAAACCTGTGGAGATGCTGGCGGCAAATCTGCATACCAATCATAGAAACTTAGAATGGTTCCACCGATTAGCGATAAGAATCTTGTTCCACCTGAATAACTCACCATCGACATCGCTGGAATCGGGCTAAAACCTACTACCCGGTCGGGACCATATTTTTTAATCGTATAAATGGTCGATGCTGCAATCATTTGGCATATATCTTTCCAATTTCCTCTTACGAAACCACCTCTACCGCGTGCGGATACGTATGATTGACGTTTTTCAGGATTGGTGACGATATTTTCCCATGCTTGTACAGGGTTGTCCGCTTTATTAAGCTCATCCTTCCAAAGAGCGAGAAGGTCACCACGTATATATGGATATTTCACCCGAGTAGGGCTGTATGTATACCATGAAAAGCTAGCACCACGTGGGCATCCGCGGGGCTCGTAATCTGGGAAATCATCACCAGTAGATGGATAGTCTGTTTGCTGAGTTTCATAGGCAATGATTCCATCCTTCACATGGATCTTCCAGCTACATGAACCTGTACAGTTCACCCCGTGTGTGGAACGGACGATCTTATCATATGCCCAGCGATTGCGATAAATTGATTCCCAGTCACGCGGGCGTGGATTTTCTTCTGTCCAACCATCGTTTATACGCTCTCCACGCACTAAATGCTTTAGCGAGTGGAAGAGACTATTCTGTTTTGCCAAAGTCTCCATCCCTTCCCTTTAGAATATTTGCTAATGGGTTAAAATCTTCACCCACTAACCTGAAGCTTTGCGTTCCTGCTTGGAATTCTTCGAGGAAGACTTTCCAGCTTGATGCATTTGCTGCGGCGAGAATAAGTCGCTGAAGTGTACTAATATCTTGAATTTGATAGATTTCTTCAATGATTTTTCCAGGGATGTCACCAAATCTCATTCTTAGAACAGCAATCAAATCTTCCCGATCATCAATTAACAGTACGTCATTCTCCATTGAAAACAATCAATCAACCCCTTCCTTTTTTTAATTGAACCTATCACTCTTTGTTCCTTGAAGGTATTTGAGTCAGTAGAAATTTTTATACTAGTAGCTCTATAGTTTAATCATCTTGTAATAATCGGAAATCAACTGATTCTTACATTTTTCTGCAGTTTCCTTAAAAAAGCTCGTAACCTCTTCATCCGGATTCTCTGCCTGTTCAAAACTTACAAAGCCTGTGACAGCTTGTGAAAATGATTCAGAGAATCGCAAAGTGAGCTCAAATCCTTTTTCCTGCTTCACAACCGTGGCATAGATGTCATAAGAATGAATTTTATATGCTAAAAGTGTTTCAACCATCTTCTTATATAAGTTGGGAGCCGCAAAACGCAGCATCTTTTCCTCAATTACATCTTTTTTACCCATTTACATCCCCTTTCCTCTATTTCCTAATTTTTCATTTTATTATTCGTTAGATGCTAGCAGTTTATTCATTTCATCATCATTATGAATTTCATCGATTATAATTAGGCTATCTAGTAGTGGAATCATCCGGTAATCCGCTTCTTGTGTCTCAAGGCTTTTCTTCATCGTTGCAACTATGCGGCGCATTAAATCATGGTCACGGGTTAACTGATTCACTAGTTTTTCAAGTTTCGGGTTTTGTTCAATTATTTCTTTGTACAATCCTTCTTCTTCGGAATCCGCATGCTTGAGTGTTCTTGATTCCCAATGGTCAATTGCAATCTCCGCCACTTGTAATGCTTTTTCCTTATCTCCTTGTTCAACACACTTTCTAAATAGATTTCTGAGCTCCTTCGCCTCATGAAGAGCCGCCTCGTGTATCGCTGAATGAGAATCTGTTTTTCGTAAACTTGGTCCTGTTGACATGACTATCATCCTTTCATCATTTACAAAAGATTATTTTTTCTTCCTTCATAATCCTTTCCATCTTAGTTCCCGTTAAACTTACTAGCTTATATTTTGCGAAAAATGTCATAATAATGGACTATCAGGATAGTTTGAATTGAGGAAAGGGGTATTTCGTCGGAATGGAGCTTATTTCGTAAATTGTGGATTTGCTTCTTATTTTGGATTTTGGCGTTTTATTTCGTGGATTTTTTTGATTTTTGGCGTTATAAAGTGGTTTCTATCATAAAAAAAGCTGAGGTCTGCACCCCAGCTCTTTTTCATGTCTCATGTTTTTCAGTCAGGTCGTTAAAGAGACCAACATAATATTTAACCTCACCAGCTTCATTTTTCACTTCACTAATGGTCAGCCATTCTCGATAAAGCTCTTTGTTTTTTCGTCGATTCCAAATCTCTCCCTGCCAGAATCCCTTCGAGCGAATTGAATCCCACATTTGTTCATAAAACGCTGCATCATGCTTTCCTGAACGGAGAATACTTGGCGATTTTCCGATTGCTTCGTTCGGTTCGAAACCGGTAACTGTTGTGAATGCATGGTTAACTTTTTGAATAATACCTTTCGGATTCGTAACCATCATTCCTTGAGCAACATTCTCGATAAGCTTTGCCTCAAGTTGAATTCTTTCCGTATAGAACATCCACACAACGAATACTGAGCTTAATAGTGCAAACATCGCGAGCGACATAAACCCGATCGCATAGTGTCCCGTCATACCAAACACAATTGAGAGAACAATTGGTGGGAAGAAACCACCTAATCCTCCCATCGCGGACACAATTCCGTTAACAATCCCAGCTTGCTTCGAAAAGTAATAGGGGACGAGCTTGAAGATTGTTCCATTCCCAATTCCCGCAAATATAGAAATCAATAAACAGCCTATAGTGTATAAAACAATATCCGGTGTAAACGCCAAGAGCACGCCTGCGAACGTAATCACATTAAAAACAATAAACAAAATGAGATACGGATTAAACTTATCACCAAGCCAACCCCCAACTGGTCTTAAAAGGGTAGCGAGTGTAATAAACCCAGCGGTCCGTAATCCTGCGTCGACCGAGGTTAAACCAAAATGAGTGACTAAAAAGTTCGGTAAATACACAGTAAACGCAACAAAAGAGCCAAAGGTTACAAAATAAAATAAGCTGATGAACCAAAGCTTTTCATTTTTATAAACGCTTTTTATCTGTTCACTTAATGGTTTATTTACTTTAGGTTCATTACGGTCACCTAGTAAAAAGTTTAAAAGTGCAAATAAAATGACGGGTATTAAAAACAAGCGAACCGTACTTTGCCATCCAATGCTTATTGCAAGCGCTGGTGCTGCAAATGAAGTGATTGCAGTACCAATATTACCCGCACCATAAATCCCATTGACAAATCCATGACGTTCCTTCGGATAGTACTTCGGTAAGGAAGTAACCCCAATCGAAAACAGGGCTCCCCCAATACCTAGAAGAAGTCCTCCTAGAATCAAATCAAACATAGAATCAGCAATACTGATACAAAAAATAGGAAGGATTAGGATGACAAATCCAAGGAAAAACAACCATCTGGCCCCAAACTTATTTGTCCAATATCCTAATAGTATTCGCAACAGTGAACCCAAGATGACAGGAACGGCCGTAACCATAGCGGTCTGGTTATCGGTTAAAGGTATATCCTGCTTAATGCTCGACATTAAGGAAGAAAGAATCACCCACACCATAAAACCTACAACCAAACTTGAGGTTTGAAGTGGCAACTGCAACTTTTGCGTCTTCATACTTTCGTACTCCTCCTCCAAACAATCTATATGTATTTTCCCTAGTTTACGGAATTTCAAGAAAATCAAACATACTTTTTTCTCGTGGCTCAGAGGTGGGTCAAGGGGACAGGTCCACTGTCCCAGGAAAAAAATGGTGGGTCAAGGAACCTGTCCCTGTGTCCCAGATGACAAATGTCATGTAGGTTGATGACATTATCCACTAATTTTGGTGGTCCGTCGGTTTTACAATGATGGTGGAGGTGTTTTTATGGAATCTATTATTGGAGTAAACCAAGTTAGTAAGTTGTTTAAAAACAAGAAAGCTGTTAATCAGGTTTCCTTTTCGATTCAAAAGGGTGAGGTTGTTGCTATTCTAGGGCCAAATGGGGCTGGGAAAACAACAACTATAATGATGATGCTTGGGCTATTGGAGCCAAGTGATGGGAGTGTTCAATTATTTGGGAGTCATCCAAAGACAAAAGCCGTACGGGAAAAAATCGGAGCATTGCTGCAAGAGGTAAGTGTGATTGATGCACTAAAGGTACGGGAAGTTATCCAGCTTTTTAGAAGTTATTATCCACATCCTTTATCATATGAGGAACTAGTTGCTTTTACTGGATTTACAAAGGATGAGTTACAAAAACGTGCCAATAAACTTTCAGGCGGTCAAAAACGAAGACTTGGCTTTGCGCTTGCTATGGCAGGTAATCCTGATGTGTTATTTTTTGATGAACCCACTGTAGGAATGGATGTAACCTCAAGAAAACTATTTTGGAATACAGTGAGTGATTTGAAAGAACGTGGTAAAACGATTCTATTTACAACCCATTATTTACAGGAGGCCGATGATATTGCTGAAAGAGTCATTCTCTTTCATGAAGGAAAAATAATCGGGGACGGAACCCCCAAAAGTATAAAGGCTAGGTTATTAAAACAGTCTGTTTCTTTTACTCCAATTTCTGCAATAAGCTATGAAGTATTAAAAACTCTTCCGCATGTAACGGATCTGTATGAAAAGAATGGTCGGATATTTTTATTAACAGATCATACAGATGGAGTCCTAGCCTCTATTTTTGCTGAGAAACTTTCCGTTGAAAATATCGAAATTGAACGCGGACGTCTCGAGGATGCGTTCGAACAGCTAGTTGAAAAAAGGGAGGTAATCTAAAAATGAACGGTTTTTTGATGCAATGTAAGTTCGAGGTTCTGAGAATTTTCCGTAATCCCTACTATGTATTTTGGTCATTGTTCATGCCAATCGTTTTTTACGTCGTTTTTACGAGAATTTTCAATTCAGGAATGGACGATCAGCAGTTATGGCAAGCACATTATTTAATGTCAATGGCTGCGTTTAGTGTGATGGGATCCGCTATTATGACACTTGGCATCCGGCTCGTTGAGGAAAGAAAACAAGGCTGGTCGATGTTCATGAGAATTACCCCATTATCTGACCAAGCCTATTTCGCTGCGAAGATGGTCGGTCAAACGGTCATTCATATTTTTTCGATAGTTATTATCTTTACTTCAGGGGCAATGATTAACGGGATCTCACTCACCCTTATTGAGTGGTTAATGTGCGGAATGTGGTTATTATTAGGCTCGTTGCCTTTTCTTGCTATAGGGACACTCGTCGGAACGATGAAAAGGGTGGATACAGCCTCTGGCGTCTCGAATATGATTTATATGGTTCTTGCACTGTGTGGTGGTATGTGGATGCCGATGGAGATAATGCCTAATTTCGTTCAATCAATCGGAAAATGGCTCCCATCCTATCACTTTGGCAGTGGTGCTTGGGAAATTGTCCGGGGTGGTCAACCAGAATGGATTAATTTTACACTTTTGGTTGGGTATCTCCTTCTGTTCATGGTAATATCAGGTTATACAAGGAGAAAACAAGAAGTGGCGGTGTAAGCTAAATGCTGCAAAACATAAAAAAGTTTCGGATTTTTCCCGCTAGATACGGATTCTTTCCTTATATCTTTTTAATTTATCTCGTGATGCCTGCCTACTATGTTTCTTTGGAGCACGGATGGAAACAAGTTGCAGGGATTGGACTGCTGCTATTGTTTCTCGTAACCTATCGACAACTCTATAACTCTTCCGATAAAAAAACCTATGCATATTGGTTAGTTGTTCAAATTGTTTTGGTTATGATCCTTGCAATCTCTTATAATCTTTATAATTTATTCTTAGGTTTTTTTCCGGCTCATTTTATTGGCTGGTATCAAAAAAAAGTTTACTTCTTTCGCGCATTAGGGTTCTTTACACTTTCAATTATCATTCCACTTCTGATTCATTGGGATTCGTTGATTTTAGAGTCGATGTACTTCTATGGAATTTTTATTATTATTATGATTGTTTCACCATTCGGTATCCGCTCAATGAATAGCCGTATGGAGCTCGAAAAAAAACTTGAGGAAGCCAATGAACAAATTGAAGAGCTAGTGAAACGTGAAGAACGGTTAAGGATTGCAAGAGACCTTCATGATACGTTAGGACACACTCTTTCAATGATCACCCTAAAAAGTCAGCTCGTTCACAAATTGATAAGTAAGGATATTGAAAAAGCGAAGCTTGAGACAAAAGAGATTGAAAGAACCTCTCGCACTGCTTTGACACAAGTAAGAGAATTAGTATCTGATATGAGGGCGGTCACCATTGCAGAAGAACTAATTGAAACCGAGAACATCTTAAAAGCTGCAGGGATTTCTTTTGAATTTGATGGAGATTCAAAACTAGAAGATGTTCCATTACTTACTCAAAATATCCTGAGTTTGTGCCTGAAAGAAGGTATTACCAACGTTGTCAAACATAGTGATGCAAATAATTGTACTGTACATTTATTGAAAAAACCGGGCGAAATCGAACTTTCTATCTCTGATAATGGTAAAGGATTAGATGAAAAGACTGCTGACGGTAATGGGTTAACAGGAATAAAGGAGCGTTTACAATTAATCGACGGTTTCGGAGAAGCTATTTCGCATAATGGAACTAAATTAATTATTACTGTTCCAATAATTGCAAAGGAGAAAAAGGCTGGTGTTGGTTCTTGATTAGAGTAATGATTGCCGAGGATCAAGGAATGCTTAGAGGAGCTTTAGGGTCTTTACTAGATTTTGAGGATGATATTGAAATTGTTGGGGAAGCATCCAATGGAAAAGAAGCATTGAAGCTGATTCTATCCCTGAAGCCCGATGTTTGTTTAATGGATATTGAAATGCCTTTTATGAGCGGACTTGAAGTAGCCAAGGAAGCAAAAAACCATTTTTCCACATGTAAAATCATGATATTAACCACTTTTGCCCGTCCAGGTTATTTTGAGCAAGCTGTAAAAATTGGCGTACACGGGTATATGCTAAAAGACGGATCCGTGGATGAGCTTGCGGAATCAATTCGCAGTGTTATGAAAGGTAAACGTGAATTTGCTCCTGAGCTGATTTTCGGTAGCATCAAAGATGACAATCCTTTAACTGAACGTGAACAGGACGTACTTCGATTGGCATCAGAGGGAAAAACATCAAAAGAAATTTCATCACAATTATTTTTATCAGCTGGAACCGTCCGGAATTATATGTCCGAAATCATTAACAAACTTGGCGTAAAAAACCGTACCGAAGCCTGTACCGTTGCAAAAGAAAAAAGATGGATCTAAATCCTGGTTTGGGTCAGAGGGACAGGTCCCCTGTCCCAGAAAAAAAATGGTGGGACGCGGGACCTGTCCCTGTGTCCCATAGTCACGAACAAAAAAAAGGGACTCTTCCCTACTTTTTAAACGTCTTTTTAAAAAGTGAGAGGAGTCCTTTTTTTTCGGATTTATTCTCTTGTGATAGTATGGGTTTTCTTTTTTCAGTTATATAAATATCCTCTTTATCGATGGCATGATCGAATGCAAGTACTAGCCCGAGGTCCGAATTGTATTCCTTGTTCGTGACAAGTGTGTACTCCATGTTGTTTGTATTCGCTAGCTTCACATATTTGGATAAAAAACGATAATTCATATGACCATTTAAGTACATATGTACCCCGGTATTTTTTTTACATGCATCCTGAACTTCCTGGAAAACCTTATTTTCCCTAACCTGTGATTGTGTTAAGGCCAATAATACACGTTCCCTAATGGTTCCAAGAAATTGTTTGCGTTCTTCTGGTTTTATTTCCTTCGTCCCATGTATTCCTTGCTGAAGATAGTCATCTACATTCTGCTTCGCCATACCGTCCTCCCCTTTTCGCTCGCCTTTATTATTTCCAATTATAACAATATCTTGCTCCTTTTATGAGTATTCTGTTCAGCACGTCTTTGTTCATCAGAATATCCAATAAAAAAAGAGCATCCACCGATGCCCCATTACTTAAAACCATATTAGATAATAGAGTGCCCCAAAAAGGACTGCCACCATCATTATGAGGACGCCTCTTTTCTTATTTTCCTCCAATAATAAGATACCTGATAAAAACCAACCGCTTGCTAATAAATAGGCACCGATATGTTTTACTAAGGCAATATCAGCAATTAGCCCTGAAATAAATAGGAGTATCCCTATGATACGCATGCTTTCTTCCCAGAACTGGTAATTTTTTATATCAAAAAATGGATGCCGTTTCTCTTTTTTCGCTTTATTGTATACTTTGATAACATTGAACCCAAATATTCCCCAGATTAAGACTAATATTGCAATCTCAACAAAATCCATAGGAACTCCCTTCTATTGGTTCGACTA
This sequence comes from Fredinandcohnia aciditolerans, assembly GCA_003640645.1. GTDB lineage: Bacteria > Bacillota > Bacilli > Bacillales > Bacillaceae_L > Ferdinandcohnia > Ferdinandcohnia aciditolerans. The sequence goes on from QGHH01000006.1 coordinate 84,747, forward strand.
TCTCTCCCCACAGTGTTAAAGATTATATATTAATCTATTCTCTCAACTTCCGCATAATTCCTTTTCACTGATTCCTAGATGTGGGTAACGGGTGGCCTTTACCTAGAGCCGGGTGGGTCACAGGGACAGGTACAGTGTCCCAGGAAAAAAATGGTGGGTCAAGGGACCTGTCCCTCTGACCCAAGGAGGTGGAGACAGATATCTTTATTTTGCAATATGTACTTTTAGTTGTTTTCCTTTGATGGTTGTTTGCTTCATTGCTGTAAGAACACGCTCGCCTTTCCCGTTTAAAATATCCACATAGGTTGCATTTTCCTGGATGGTGATGATTCCAATATCATCTGCAGATACTCCAGGGATTTTAGCAATCGTTCCGACAAAATCGACCACCCGGAGCTTCTTTTTCTTTCCGCCATTAAAATAAAGCTTTAATATATCTTTATTAACTTGCTTTGCCTTATCTTGTTTAAGTCGTGGCTTAGTGTTCATTTTTTCTACAAAGGCTGCTTTTGCTCGAGCAACATCTTCCTTATTTGGAGATTCGATGTTACGAAGTACCTCACCGATGTAATCTTCAATTTCTTTTACTAGATTTTCTTCTTGAGGTGTTACGAGAGTTATTGCTTTTCCGGCTTTTCCGGCGCGACCCGTTCTTCCAATTCGATGAACATACCGTTCTTTATCCTGGGGCACATCGTAACTGATCACAAGCGAAATATCCTCAACATCTATCCCTCTTGCCGCAACATCTGTCGCTACTAAGTACCGAAACTTACCCTTCTTAAAATCATCCATCACCTTGAAACGCTCTTCTTGAACCATACCACCGTGAATTTTCCCACAAGAATAATTGGCTCTTGTCAGTTTTCGATACAAATCGTCCACACCCTGCTGTGTTCCGCAAAAAATAATGCAGCTGTCTGGATTTTCAACAATCGTAATGTCCTTTAAAAGTGAAAGCTTCTCATCTTCATTAATCCTCATTAAATAATGTTCAATCTTTCCTTTTGCAACAATTGGATTGTTAACCTCAATAAATTTTGGCCTTTTCATATACTTGGCCGAAAGAGCTTCAACATCTTCAGGTAATGTCGCTGAAAATAACATCGTAACCCGCTCAGTCGGAAGTGCTTGGATAATCGACTCCACTTGTTCAATGAAGCCCATATTCAACATCTCGTCAGCTTCGTCAATTACTAGAAATTTTATATGATCCACAAAAAGCGTTCCCTTTTGGATATGGTCTAGTACCCTACCAGGTGTCCCCACAACTACATGTGTTTTTTGCTTTAGCTCTAACTTTTGTCGTTCATAGGATTGCTTTCCAAATATAGCAGTTGCTTTGATCCGCTTAAATCGACCAATATGTATAACATCTTCCTTCACCTGTGCGGCAAGCTCTCTCGTTGGCGTTAAAATCAAGGCTTGTGGCTTATTTTCAACCCAATCAACCATTTCACAAATTGGAATCGCAAATGCAGCAGTCTTACCACTACCGGTTTGCGATTTTCCAACAATGTCATTTTTCTGCATTGCAACAGGTATCACCTTCGCTTGAATTTCAGTAGGAACCTGATAACGCAAACCCGAAAGTGCCTTCACAATTTCATCACTTAAATTAAATCTATCAAAACCATTCATATCATTACCTCATCTATATTTATTATGGGACAGAGGGACAGGTACATTGTCCCAGGAAAAAAATGGTAGAGTGCGGGACCTGTCCCTGTGACCCAGTCCCCAGTTTTTTCTCGTTGACAACTGGATTGGGATGTATTAACTTAGTATAGCTAATGTGAAATAGAATTAAAGTTTTTATATAAATATTCATGAAAAAAGAGGTGTATTGATGTCAGCAGACCAACGTAAAAAAATGATCATTTTGATGATCAATATGTTTATTGCAATAGGAAGTTTTGGGATTATTATTCCCATTTTGCCTGCTTATCTTGAATCAATCAATGAGGGCGGAAAGGCAGCTGGCCTTATGATTGCTATTTTTGCTGGTGCGCAGTTTATTTTCTCACCAATCGCAGGTAAATGGACGGACCAATATGGCCGTAGAAAGATGATTATCTATGGTTTATCCGGGTTAACATTGTCCATGTTTATTTTTTATTTTGTAGATTCAATTTGGCTACTATATGCATCACGCGTTGTTGGTGGAATCGGAGCAGCACTTCTTATTCCAGCTATTTTTGCCTATGTTGCGGATATAACAACGATGGAACAACGTGCAAAAGGAAATAGTTATGTTTCCGCAGCTATGTCTCTTGGAATTGTAGTGGGACCTGGTATCGGCGGATTTTTAGCTGACTTTGGATTAAAATTTCCCTTTTTAATTTCCGCATTGGTTTCACTTGTATCGGTCATTTTTTCGTTTGCGGTACTAAAGGAAAGCCAACAAAAAGAAGAGGGATTTATGCCTGTTGATGATGAAACAATGGCAAAAAAGTTAGTGCGTTCTGTCCGAATGCCATTTTTCATTCCATTGGTAATAACACTTGTGATGAGCTTCGGATTAATGGCATTTGAATCAGTTATCGGACTTTTCGTTGATAACCAATATCAAGCCACACCACAAGATATTGCGGTCATGGTAACGTCAACTGGACTTGTCAGTGTTATCGTTCAATTATTCGTTGTAGATCGCATGGTAACACGATTTGGAGAAGGTAAAATCTTAAATATTTTTATTTCTGTCGCTGCTTTAGGCTTCCTTCTTTCATTAGTTGCTACTAGTTTTGCGATGTTTTTTGCTATTTCACTACTCGTTTTCCTAGCTACTTCCATCCTGCGACCTGTGCTTAACACATTAATTTCTAAGCTTGCAGGCAATGAACAAGGATTTGCGATGGGAATGAATAACGCATATATGAGTATTGGAAACATATTAGGCCCAACACTTGGCGGATTATTATATGATGTTAATATTATCTATCCATTCATCTTAGGCCTAATCCTTCTCATTGTCACATTATTCATCACGATCTTGTGGCAAAGAAATTCAAAGTCAAAACCGCAAGTCAAAGCGATGATTTGATGGAACAGCGACTGTTCAAAAAAGGTGACCAAATTCGGTCACCTTTTTCTATGTTTGGACAGGTCAACTGTCCTACATTACATTTTCGATTAGATAAATAATTAATGGTCCCATTAATACGATAAAGATGGACGGGAATATAAATAGCATCATTGGAAAAATCATTTTGACTGGTGCCTTCATGGCCTGCTCACGTGCGAATTGAGTCCGTTGTTCCCGAATTCGTTGAGTCAGTTGGTGAAGAACCTTTGCCATACCGACTCCTAACATGTCTGCTTGGATGAGTGAAGTAATGATACTTTGGAACTGAGGGATTGGAACCCTAGCGCGAAGATCTGCAAATGCTTCTCTCCTTGACTTTCCTAACTTCATGTCCTCCATTGTCTGCATAAATTCCTCTGACAATGGCCCTTTCATTTGCTTGCATACCTTTTGAATCGAGGCATCCAGCCCCATCCCTGCCTCAATTGATAAATTGACCATATCAAAAAAATCAGACATACTCTTTTGAATCTGATGTCTCCGTTTTTTTATAATTGTACTTAAATAAAAGGAAGGATAATAAATCCCTAATGCCGCAACCAAACTCGCTAGTAAAATCCTTGAAAAAATAGCTGTACTACCTAATAACAAAAAGATCGATAGAAACAGGACACCCCCAATTAACAGCTGTAAAAAACGAAAGTCTATGGCTGACAACTTCAACGGGTATCCCGCTTCACGTAGCCTTGTCTCGAGTTCTCTTTTTTTCGAACTCGTCATTTTTTTATCAACAACCAACTTGAGCCTGTCACTATAATTTTTCATTACATGCAACTGTAATCTTTGTTTCTTCACCGGTATTTCTCTCTCTATATCTGAACCAAAGTAATGCTTGGTCCGCGCCTCAATCGCAAGATCCCTTTTATATATTAGACTTAGCAATCCACCAATGACCAACATAAAACTAAGGAAACTAGCGATAATAAAAAAGATTTGTATCATTGGAACCTACACCTCAATGTGTACAATTTTATTTATAAATAACCATCCTAAAATCATATTAATTCCACCCACGATAAGCATCCCCCAACCTAATGGATGTGAAAAAAGCATATTAAAATATTCTGGGTTTACAAAAGTTAAATACAATGCCAGCACTGGCGGTAATAACGTAATGATAACGGAAGACATTTTACCTTGTGCGGTCAATGTCTTTACCTCATCTTGCACCCTCGAGCGGTCAATAATTGTTTCCTGCATTGTTTCAAGTAAGTATGCTAGATTTCCTCCACTTGAGCGTTGGATTAGCAACGTCGTTAAAACCATTTCAAGCTCCCGATCTGGTAATCTTTTTAGGAGATTATCAAAGGCATCCTCAATCTTAACCCCATAATTGATTTCCTTCAGTGTACTCAAAAATTCTGGTCCCAACGGATCTTCGATTTCTTCAGCTACCATTTTCATCGCCTGCATGAAACTAAATCCAGCACGCAATGCATTCGCCATTGTCCCTAATGCGTTTCCTAGCTGTTCAGAACATTTTTTCAGTCTTAGTTTTCGTTTCCGTTTGATATATAAAATTGGAAGATAGAATCCAATAATCCCGCAAAAAATCAATAATAGGAAATGGAGCTCATATAAATATCCGACACCCACGACTGCACATGCACCAATCACTCTCCAAATAAACAATTCACCCTGAGTCATTTTTAGCCCTGATTGCGTAAGAATCGTTTCGTATTTTGAAAAATGAATGATCCGCTCCATACTTTCGCTGACTTTTTTTACAAATACACTTTCTCGGTTTTTGTTTTTCTTTTCTTTCTCTTTCTTTATAGGTAGGTACTTGCTGACTCGTTTTTCATACTTTCCTTTTTCCGCAATCATTGTAATTACAATTCCGGTAAAAAGGGTAACAAACAAAAACGCAAAGATAGCAATTAAAAGAGAAGTGCTCATATCCACTCCTCCCTTATCATCGATCGTACATCAAAGCCAGCATATTCAAGCTTTTCAGCACAATCCGGAAGAATTCCAGTAGATGCAAACTCTTGCTTTTTCCCCTTCTGATAAACGAAAAGATCCTGCAGGACAATCGTATCTCCCTCAAGTCCTAAGACTTCGGTAATTTTCGTGATTTTTCTTGTACCGTCTTTCATTCGAGATTGTTGGACAATTAAATGAAGGGCACCCGCAATTTGTTCTCGAATAGCTCTAACAGGAAGGTCGAATCCTGCCATTAACACCATTGTCTCTAACCTTGCTAAAAGGTCTCGAGGGGTGTTCGCGTGTCCCGTTCCTAAGCTCCCATCGTGTCCAGTATTCATCGCTTGAAGCATATCAAGTGCCTCCGCACCACGGACTTCTCCGACAATAATACGATCTGGACGCATCCGTAGTGAATTTCGAACAAGATCACGAATGGTTATTTCACCTTGTCCCTCAATATTTCGTGGCCGTGATTCCAGTGATACTACATGGTCTTGTGATAGCCTAAGCTCGGCGGCATCCTCAATTGTAACGATGCGTTCATTTCTCGGTATGAACGATGACAACACATTCAATGTGCTCGTTTTCCCAGATCCTGTTCCCCCACTTATAAAAATATTTAGCTTTGATTCTACGGCAGCCTTTAAAAAGTCGGCCATTTGTTCACTTAAAGTTCCCATCCGCAACAAATCATAGATTGTAAAAGGAGTTGCAGAGAATTTACGAATTGTAATTGTTGGTCCATTTAATGCTAGTGGTGGAATAATTGCATTTACACGTGAGCCGTCCGGTAGTCTTGCATCTACTAATGGGGAACTCTCATCAATTCTGCGTCCTAATGGAGCAACAATTTTTTCGATTATCCGCAAAACATGCAAATCATCGCGAAATTGTACATCCGTTTTTTCGATTTTACCCCTCGACTCAATGTATATATCCTTTGGACCATTTACCATGACTTCAGAAACTTCAGGGTCAGCTAGCAAAGGAGAAATTGGCCCAAAACCTGTTAGCTCGTAAGACATATCATATTTTAGCTGCTTCTTTTCTTCGTAAGCGAGCTGTTCACCCTCTGCTTCAAGAAAACTTTCCGAAAGCTTTTCAATTATTTCCTCTAGGTTTCGATCTTGATATATGGGCTTTTTCAATTCCTCAACTAAGTAATTGTGTAGGCGAACTCCTAGTTCACTTGATTTAACGCTTGCTGTCTTTATTTTTGGAGGGTCCTTCTTTAGCTCCTTAACCGGAGTCTCACCTCCAAGCCTAGCTAATAACGACATCAGACCATACCCCCTGCATGGATCACTCGTTTTGACTTAAGCTTTTTGCTGCTGGATGGGCCAACAGGCGCAACAATGGTATCGGCCATTTGAAAAATTTTCTTCGCCACCTGTGACCTAGGATAAGAATAGACGAGTGGCTTACCTTCATTGACTGAAGTAACCATGACTTTTTCCATTGCTGGTAATGTGAAGGCAACCTTTTGCCCAATGATCTTTTCGACCGTTTCGATTGTAAGCCCTTTTACCTTAGCCTGGCGGTTTAAAATCATTTTTACCTTTTCAAGAAGCTGCAGGGTTTCTAATGTATCAATTAATAATTTTGTATTTTTTAAAGTTGGTAGGTCCTGATGTGTGACGAGAAGAATTTCATCCGATTTTTCCAAAGCAACAATTGAATTCTCATCTAAATGTGGTGCTGTATCGATGACGACAATATCGTAGTTTTCTTTTAACGCTTTTATGGCCTTTTTCACATCGTCACCTGTAATCACCTCTGCAAATTCGGGGCGCTGTGGAGCTGCTAAAATGGAAATTCCATTTTTATAAGACGTCATAAAGTTTTCAATTTGCGAGCCGTTACGGTCTTCTTTTACCCAGTCATATATTGTTCTTTTCGGCTTCACATCATAGAACATTGAGACATCACCAAACTGAAGGTCCAAATCAAGAATGGCAACCTTTGCTAATCTCTTTCCATAAGAGGCCGCTAAGTTAACAGAGATACTGGTTTTGCCAACCCCACCTTTTGTACTTCCAACAGTAATGACTTTTCCGTTCTTTTTCGGTTGATCGAATTGATAGCTAATCTGATTTTTAGTTTCTTGAATCGCATTTTGAAGATCATCACGAATTTTTGAAGGGCTTGACGATAGAAAAATGACGTCTGTCGCCCCTGCACGAATTGCCTGCTTGGAATCTAGTTCTGTTTCATATTCGAAAACTAACATTACCTTTGAATTACGGTACTCATTCTTAATCTTTGAACATAGATTATAGATGTCATATGAGGTAGATTGTGGGAGTAATACAAGTGACAGTTCAGTTGGATGCAATATCCCAAAAAGTTCCTCATGAGTGGTCCACTCGATTTTTCTTTCTACTTTTTTCGCTATAGCATCCAGCATAGACTTCGTTTCTTCATTTTCAAAAATAGAAATTAGCTTAATCATCACTTAAACACTCCTTCGTGAAGTTGGTCCTCATGAACATGCGTATGTGTTGGTTCCACATCGTGGTCCCCTTCATCTCTAAGCATTAAATACAATTCATATCTTGACGCAAATCCTAATGCCAACCCTTGCTTCGGCGTTACTTCAACAGTTACCATTTGGTAGCGTTTCTTCTCTGTTTCTGGATCATCCGCTGCATGACCAATTTCTATTACCCTTACATTTTGCAAAAGGAGTGTCGCTGAATCATGTTGTCCTTTCTCTTTATATTCTTCTGGCACCGTCATTACTGCCACAACATCGACAAATGAACCCGGTTTAATATGTCCAGCTACCCCTTGAACATCTGTCACAGCAATTGTCATGGCGCGGTTTCCTTTTGCAATCTTTATTCCTGACGATTCAGCAGAAGCCACTTCTGTTTCTTCCGGCTGTACAATTTCCTCTTTTTCTTCAGCCTTATCTTCCTGTACAACTTCTTTGCTAGCAGTTTGTGCTTTCGTTGGCTGATCTGTATTTAAAAGTATGTATAATAGCCCAGATGCAACAAGTCCAAAAACCATTGCAGCTATCCAGATTTTTTTCGTGTTCATACGTCACCTGCTTTATGATATTTTTTTTACTAGTTTATGAGTTTGACTTTAGGTAATCTGTCAGGGTATCCCTGATTTGGCGCGTAGTTGCTGTCCAGAGTATACTCAATGAATTTTCCCGTTATTTTTTCATTACTGCCAGTGCCACTTGCTTCTGTTAATAAAAATGCCGCTAGCCCCATAATCTCTACTTTCTGGCTTCTTCCATTCGGAAAAGAAATTACATCAACGATTGGAATCGTAACGAGTCTTTTGCAGGTGTTATCTGCCTTTGTTGGATCATTACATTTATCACGTCTGTTCGGATCATTGTTATCGGCAACAATTCGTGCATTTAATGTAGAAGTTGCGCTGGAGATTCTACCTGGTTCAGGATAATGAGAATCACCTATTTTCACCTCAATACCATTCTCAATTGCTCTTCTAAGGTCATCAGCCCCATTAGAACCATCTATCGCGATAAATCCAAAGTTACCCGTTTCGGAATGTTCTTCCTTTAATTCGAATTCTTGTCCAAAATTCACATTTTTGAAAGCATTGTACTTAAGCATCATTGGAATCGCTTCACTACTATTTAGAAGGGACTGATATTCTGCTTTTGCATATGCTTTTACATCTGCATCTGTAAAATCCGGGGATAGTACTCTTGCAAAATATAAATTTTCATTAACTGTTTGTGTGATTGCAACAGAATTTTGAGTAACCTCAATTTTGTTACTTTCTGTTCCATCATCTACAATTGAGATTCCATTCTTTTGAGCGATCTCTTTAGCTTTATTTATCGCTGAGTTTTTCACAGTTTCATTAAATGGTTTCCCCCTAAGTTCCTGAGTACCAGCAAGTACCGCTGCATCTAATGCCTTTTGAAGCTGGCCTTTCTTAACATATAAGGCGCCAGCATCCACGACAATTGCTGAAAAACCAAGTATTGCAACCATGAGAATTGCGACAAGAACCATCGATACTCCACTCTGGTCCTTATATAAACGTTTAATCAACTTATAGACTCTTTCCATTTATTCCACCCTCATAACCGTGGTATCTTTCAAGTCGAACTCTCCTATTATTTGACCAATGATTGGTGTTAGGAAGTCAACTTCATAGGTTAGCTCGATCTTTACCTCATCACCACTTGTTGGAGTTGCTGATGCATCGGTCACTACCTTTGAACCAAAATAAACTGTTTTGCCTACCATTTTTGGATTTGATGGGTCACCGCTCTCTAATGTATCTGTTGCATTTGAAATAGTTGTTTGTATCGTCCCTAAATCCGAGCCGACTGTTGCAACCCTGGCAGCTTCCCTCCCAGCATGATCGAGAGTTAAATACGCATGAAAGATACGACCAAAATCTGTAATCCCAAATAAAATCATTAATATGATTGGTAGAATAAGTGCTGTCTCAACTAATGATTGACCTTTTTGCGATTTCATCGTAATAACTCCCACATAAAGGATAGTAAAGCACCAATCGCTATTGGTACTGCATATGGAATAGATACCGTTCCTTGATTACCTGAGTTGATCTCTAGTGAGCCTTGAGTTCCCCTGAAAAACATGAGTGAAATTAGCATACTTTTAAAGGTGAATCCTAGTTTTCTTTGTTTAATCAGGATGAAAATCGCGATGACTCCACCGATAATGGCTGCATAAACACCCGTATAAAAAACAAACATTACTCCCTTCCAGGCTCCAATTGCGGCTAATAGCTTAACATCTCCCGCGCCGATTCCTCCCATTGCAAATGGAATGAAAAGTAAGCCGAGTCCCACTAAAAATCCTTTTCCGCTAAATAGAAAACCATCAATTCCAGAGAAAATAGAAAAATAAAAGAGGCCGCCTATTATGGCTGGGAAGGTAACGATATTTAAGATTTTTCGACTACGAAGATCTGTTATAACGGAGATGATTAGGATGAGGCAGATTATTAGGTTTTCCATATTTGTTTTCCTCCACTTGATAAAATTGTAGCCCTGCCGGGGCAGGGCTTGATAATTTTTTAAAATGACTTTTTTCCTTAAACTGCTGAATTGAGTGCAGAGATAATTCTATTAAATAAGGCTTCGATTCTATCCCCAAGTAATACCATTGTAGCTACAACACCTAGCGCTACCAACCCAACCAACAACCCGTATTCAGTAATTGCTTGTCCTTCTTCTTCCTTAACTAATCTTCCTACTAAGTTTTTCATCATTTTTGTTTCCCCCTAAATTTGTTTTTTTGTTTTTTGTTCTTTATATTGAACATGACTTTAGTATATATCGAACGTTCTATATTAGAAACAGTCAAAATAGGTCATTCGTTCTATATAATGACCATCTTTCTCTATTAATCTCCTTTTTTCTCTCTTTTTCTTACTTTTTTGTTTTTTTATTTAGAACAAAATATCCTATATAATGAACATTAACGACCAACTCGATAGGAGGAATGGATTATGCAGCGTTCTTTAGACCTAGATCTACCAATTAGTAAAGCTGATACATTTATGAAGCGATTCAAAGGCTTGATGTTTGAAAGGAAACCATACGTAAATAAAGGCCTTCATTTAACACCGTGTGATTCTATACATATGTTCTTTATGAAATTTCCGCTGGATATTGTTTTCTTAGATAAGGAAAATAGAATAGTAGATGTTTGCTATAACCTCCAGCCTTGGAGAATTGCAATCCCTAAAAGAAAAGCCTTTTCTACATTAGAGCTTCCAACAGGAACTATAAAAAAGTACAATCTACAAATCGGCGACAAGCTTGTTCTCTAAAAAGTTCGCTTAACCGTTCGCTAGAGTGATCTTTGAGCATGTCCTCAGTGATGTTCTCTATATAAAACACAAAAAAAGGTCACCTATAAAATAGGTCACCTTTTTCAATTTGGGTCAGAGGGACAGGTCCACTGTCCCAGGAAAAATTTGGTGGGACGCGGGACCTGTCCCTATGTCCCAGTTATTCTCTGATTTTCGCGTATAGTTCTTCGGTGGATTTGCTGACTTCTGCATTAAAGTATGGTTCGTATGCTTCGATTGGTGGTTTTTTCGTTGTAAATACAGCGATTAGTACTCCAATTAGAGAAGCTGTTACGGCTACGACGAATGGATTGGTAGCTTCCATCGCTTTTGCGATTATATACACCACTGAACCTACTAATATTCCTGTATAGGCTCCTGCCTTGTTCATTCGCTTCCAGTATAGTCCAAAAAATACAACTAAGAAGAAAGCAGCACCAAAGCCACCGTATACATACGTGAAGCCCATCGCGATAAACCAAGGTGGTTTAATCGCAAGTAAAACAGCAACGATTGCAATTCCAAAAATACTAAGTCGTAACCAATTTCTAAAACCTTTGTCAGAAACCTTTCTCGAAGTGATATTCAAGTACACATCATAATAAAGTGACGTAGCACAGTGTAAAAGCATCGAGTTAGCAGTAGATATTGCTGCCGCACAAATGGCAATAAGTATGACAGCCCCAATAAATGGATGCATATACTCTTGGATCAGCAATGGAACAATATAATCTGTTGTTTTCCCAGCAGGTAAGCTAGGTATTAATACTTTTGCACCTAGGCCAACGATGATAAGTGGTCCCATGATAAAAATTAATAAAAATATGGTTCCCATGATTTGTAAGATTGCAATTTTAATGTTTTTTGGAGCTACCATTCTTGCTACCCAGTGCGGTGAAGAAGGTGTTCCAAGTGAATTTGAAATAAAGATAGAAAATAATGCTCCAAGACCGAACGACCCAACTGGTGAAAGAAGGATTCCCTTTTCAAGCTCAGGTCCCCCTACAATTGTAGGTGCTGTAGTGGTAGCAAGTGTATCGAGGATATTGTTCATTCCGCCAGTTAAAACCAAGACAACACCCGCAGCTAAGATAACACCAATCGTTATCAGTATTGTGTTTAATGTATCAGTTGCTGCAACTGACCAAAATCCACCTAGGCATGTTAATAGTATAAATAGTAAGAATCCAAAAATAGCAATTTCATATTTAATGCCTGTTATTGTGGAGAATACAATACCGAAGCCTGTCACCTGAATATTCACTAATAGCAAGTAACCAATAAACATTAGTATTCCAACCATGGCTTGGAGGGAACTCTTTTTCTTAAAAGGTTCAAATCGAAATCGTACGAATTCCGGGAATGTCCTTGCAGGCACTTTTGGCCTCCTGACTTTATAAGCCACAAGTGGTAGTAATGCTCCACCAAAGGCCCAACCGGCTACCCAACCGATAATCGTCGCTACTCCAGTACTATATAGATAACCCGGTATTCCAATAACCGATGCAACACTTACCCATGTAGCAGTTGTAGTACCGATACTCATCAATAAACCCATTCTATGCCCACCGATTGCAAAATCATCGATTGATTCTGCAGCCTTAAGGCTTTTGAAGTTTGCCCAAATAAGAAATGCAATATAAAAAGCAAACACAACTATGTACCAAACCATCAAATCCCCTCACTTTTCTATTTATATTTAAATAATTTTCCGGTAGCTCCCCAACGCTTTACACCGGATTTTTCTACTTTAAAGCAAAGAAATGTATTTAACACTACGCTAAATACCATAACCCCAACCCAGAACATCATTGCTATAAACATACAGACACCCACCTTTCGCATTTACCTTCAGTCCATCCCCAATACAAGTTACAGACACCAGAATTAATTTTCACACTACACTTTATATTTTATATATATAGTATTCTGTGAATATAAAGATAATGGTAGGTTATTCTTTCAAACAAATTTTGTCAATGTAATAATCTGACAAAATAACTTAGAGTTCTTACAAAATTTTCAATAAAAAAGGGACAGCTCCTATCGCTGTCCCTTGCTTAATAATAATCACTTAATTCTATTTAATGTACTCCACCCGAATAGTCACAAATTTCATATAAACAATTGATTCGATTGATGACCACTTTATGGTCGTACATTTCAACAATTCCTTCTCTTTTCCAACTGTTTAAAATACGGTTAACACTTTCACGAGTTGTGCCGATGAAATCACCTAAATCTTTGTTCGTTAGTTCGATTGCAAGAAGGATTCCGTCCTTACACTTAACACCATGTGTTGTGGTTAGTTTAATTAATGTAGATGCCAGAGCCCCTTGTTTGTCAAAAAACAGGAAATCATATAATTTATTTTGCATGATTCGCTGTGTCCAGCCAATCCAACTCATAAATTCAACTGCAAAATTCCCAAATTGATATAATAACTTTTTCAAATCATTTATGTGGATGATGCCGATCTCAGCAGTTTCTTCAACATCTGCACGATAATTATAGTATAGGCTTTCAGCGAAGCCCCCAAATTCTCCAATTAGGCTTCCTTTTTCTTTGATTGATAGTAAGAAGTCTTTTCCTCCTTCTGAGGATACACGGAGTTTCACTCTACCAGACTTAATATAATACATTTCTTTCGCTTCCTCACCATCCCAAAAGAGGTGAGTTCCCGCTCCTACTTTTCTTGTGCGCATAATACTTTGTAATTTATTTAAATTTTCTTCAGATAAAAATTGATCAATGCTTTCATTAATTGACTCTATATGAGGAATCTCGCTACTTAGTTCCTGTAGACTCATTGCCATTTTTGGTTCCCCCTCCGCCATGACTTTATACTATAATCATACGGCCAATAGTGAAAAACCGGTATCAGGGGAACCCCTTAACTTTTGCTCTGAATTCCCCTATTTAATTTCCCGTGACTTTCCCCTAGACAAGCACATTCTCTAGGAACTTCCCCTATGACGGACATAAAATTCATCCTTAATAACCATAAAGTTAAGGGAATTCCCTGACATACAATCATGAAAAAAAGATTTACAATAGATAGGAAGATGTAAAACTCTAATTACGTTTATATAAAGAAGAAATCACGAACAGGATCGAGGAGAGATTACTCATGGAAGCAATACAAGTGGAAATTGAACAAAAACTTCATGATTTGTGTACAAATACCTCAAGTGATTTCTCTGCATATGCGAATGTCGATCAAGAAAATCATACAATCCGCTGGGAATATGCTTACGGTTTTACCAATAACCGTTTCAAGAATATGGTCATTCGCCCTGGCAAAGGATTATCCGGATCTGTTGTCCGTTTTGGTATAACAATGGTCCTAGACATTGATACACCGAACCGACAGAAAACACGACTCCAATACCCAATCATGCTAGCAGAAAACCTCGTTTCAGCTGTTGCAGTCCCAGTTCATGTGAATGGTAAGGTTGCTGGGGTTCTTCTAATCGGCTCACGCACTGAAGTAAAATACACAACCGAACAAATAGAGTTATTAAAAAAGACAACAAGTGAATTTGCAGAAATAAAAAAATGAATCCCATTGATAGGATTCATTTTTTATTTTAATTCTTACCTCAGTGAGGGTGAATTTGAGTGTAAGCCACTAAAGATTTGGTATAGCCTCCGGCTTATGCCTCAATTTTTCAAAGGAAATTTTCTGAGCAGTAGGATCGAAGACTAAGAACGCCACTTCCTGTGGGCATAAAAATCGGGCACATCTGCACCCGATTTTTTTAACTTTGTTTAACTTGTTTTCCGGTCATATCACTTAGCATACCGGCGTATTGTACGATATCTCCAGAATCATTTTTAATCGCACTTATTGTGAGCCATTGTAAGTAGTTCGATCCGTCCTTACGTTTATTCCAGATTTGTCCTTGCCAGAAGCCTTCTGTTTCGATTTTTTGCCAGAGGTCCTCATAAAATTCTTTTGGCTGCTTACCAGATTTAAGGACATTTGGTGTCTTCCCAATAATTTCTTCCTCTGTAAAACCTGTAATAGTCGTAAATGCTGGATTCACAGAAATAATTTTTCCATGTAAATCGGTAACCATGATTCCTTCTGCAGTGTGGTCAATGACCTGTTTTGCAAGTTCCATTCTTCCATTATAGTACATCCACACTACAAGAATTAAGCTTGCTAATGCCACCTCAGATAAGGCCATAAATCCGATTGCGTAATGTCCGTTGACATGGTAGAGGATTCCAAGGAGAATAGGTGGGAAAAATCCTCCTAATCCGCCGATTGCTGATACAATACCATTCACAATTCCCGCTTGCTTTTGGAAATACATTGGTACTAATTTAAAAATAACCCCATTTCCCATTCCTGCGCAGAAAGCAATTGTTAAGCATCCGATTGTATACCAACCAATTGATGGAGCAAATGATAGGATCATGGCAGATACCGTATAGCACCCAAATACAAACATTAATAGTTTTAGAGAATGGAAACGGTCCGCTAGCCACCCACCTACTGGTCGCATCAAGGTTGCTAGAACAATAAATCCTGCCGTTCTGATTCCTGCATCGATCTTATCTAAACCGAAATTCTCCACTAAGAAGTTTGGTAAATAGACTGTAAAAGCAACGAATGACCCAAACGTAATAAAGTAGAATAAGCTTAGAAGCCATAGTTTTTCATTTTTATAGACTCCTCTGATTTGCTCCATGAGAGGAGTTTGAACCTTTACTTCCTTTTTATCTCCCAATAAAAAGTTTGCTACGATAAAAATCGCTAGGACAATTAAATATAATTGAACGGTTAAAGACCAACCGATTTTTGTAGCAATCACTGGTGCTGCAAAGGTTGAAATCGCAGTTCCAAGGTTCCCCGCACCATAGATTCCGTTCACAAATCCGTGTTTCTCTTTTGGGTAGTATTTAGGCAATGATGTAACCCCTACTGAGAAAACTGCTCCACCAATACCCAGAAACAGCCCACCAATCAATAGGTCAGTTACTGTGTTAGCTATACTAATATAGTAAACTGGGAACAACAATAAAATAAAACTTAGTAAAAAGATGATTCGGGCACCAATTTGATTAGCGTAATATCCAAGTGGAATTCGCAAAATGGAACCTAGGACAACGGGTATTGCGGTTACCAATGCTAATTGATTTGCTGGAATATGGATATCCTCTTTCATAAAAGGCAAGAGGGATGATATAAGCACCCAGACCATAAAACCAACCACAAGGTTTAATGTTTGAAGAGGAAGTTGAATTTTCCTAACCATCTTGACCACGCACCTTTTTTACGACATAGGTTAATCCAGCCTGCTCATCAAAAGCCGACCAAATCTCATCACTTATCGCTACCTCTGCAGTTAAAGGAACAGCAAAGAACTGCAACCGGTCAAAATAAATGCGGAGGTGGGTCCGATCCGGACAAAGCCCTGTTTTAATAATTTCTTTTTTTACGAACGGGGCTTTATCATCCCCATCTTCATCCAAAATGGACACTTCCACATTTCCCAAAATAAAAGATTCTAAGCTACTAATTTCAGTTAACTCCACAGCTGCCACACCCTCTCTTAGCAGGATAGATGAACATTTTATACCCTTGAAGGTAGGACCAAAAGGCATCGTCCGCATGTGTTTCGATGTAGTCGATAGTTTCATCCTCCGATTGCCATCTACTCATTCCCTTGACCTCAGCAATCACAATTTCAATGCCTTCCTCAGTCTTTTCCTCTAGGTACCAATTCAGTCGTATGCCCTTAAACAGCTTTGTTAAGAGCTCATTAATTTCTTCCGTAAAATTGCCAGTTGCCTCTCTAATAAAACAAAAATCAAGATACGTTTCACTGTTCATGTACATCACGCCTTTTTTAACTTTTTATATACAACCCATGCGACTGGAAATAACAAAATGTTTAAGCCACAATAGATCAGCGTATTTACATAGTGTTCATAAAAATATTGATGCACCATTTTTTGTGTAAAAATAATATTCAATAATAAGATAGCGGATAGGAGGAGTACACCTTGGTAACTACGCTTCATATCGTTTCACCCTCACCGCATAGACTGCACCATTCTCCACCTTTACTTGAATTTCTGGCAATGGACGGCGTGGTGGACCTGCAGTTGGTGCACCCGTTTCTACATCAAAGAATCCGTGGTGGCAAGGACAAACCATTTGTCCCTCCTCCTTCACCCAAAAAACAGGGCACCGGAGATGTGTACATGCATTTTGATAAGCCACATACTTTTTTTCGGAAAGTCTAATTAAAATGGCATCATCATGGTCACCTGGAAAGGTAAAATCAATAGAATCACCCACAGCTAATTTACTCACATCGGTAATTTTTTTATGGGTATATTCTTTTTCTCCAAGTCCCATTAATTCCTTAGCAGCAACAGCCCCCCATGGCAAGGATGAAATTGCAAACACTCCAGCTGCTCCTACTAAAGTCTTCATGAAGCCACGGCGATCAAGGCTTCTTTCATTATTGCGGTTAATATTATGCGTGTAATTATCCTCATTAAAAGGAATTTTATTATTTTTATCAGACGGCATTCCCATCACTCCTTAGCGGATGCTTCCTTTTTGAACATACTTCTAAAATAACTTCTCAATACCTTGTAAAATACCAGGTAAACTTATCTTTACGTTGGTTTCACCTTCAAGAGGCATGCTTGTAACCCATTTTCCATTATCAAGATTATGGTGCTTTTTCTTATTTTCGATTTCTTCATCTGTTAACCATTGGATGGTGTTAGACGGACAAACACTTGCACACATTGGTGGAATGCCATCCTTTGAGCGGTCAATACAGAGATCACATTTATACATTAAGTTTTGCTCTTCATCGAATTTCGGAATTCCATATGGGCAAGCAATTGTGCAGTTTTGACAGCCAATGCATTTTTCCACGAGTGCAGATAACACAGCACCTGACTCATGAATTTGAATCGCCTGTGCCGGACAGCTTCTTGCACAAGCTGGGTTTACACAGTGAAGGCACATAAGTGGCATGGTCTGTCTGTTCACGAGCGGATTCACATCATATACGTAGTTTCGATTTCGTTGTTCATGCCCACCGCATTGTGTACACGCCGCAAGACAAGAGCGGCAACCGATACAGTTTTCAAGTTCTAAGTAAAGCCGTTTTTGCATTTACTGCACCTTCTTTGCAACTAATTTTTCAATCTGGGCAGCACATGCCTTGAACTCTGGCATTCTTGACATTGGATCAAGCGCTGCTATTGTCAGTAGATTAATAGATTCCTCATGACCAAAATGATAAGGAACAAATACTGTATCTTTTCGGATCGCTTCCGTAATTTTGACTTTATAAATACTTTCGCCCCTTCTTGTAAAAAGGCGAACACGTTCTTCATGTTGAATATCATATTTTGCCGCCAATTCTGGATGAACCTCTACATATGGTTCCGGACACATATCATGCAGAAATGAAATTCGTCTTGTTTGGTTGCCAGATAAGTAGTGGTATACGACACGTCCTGTTGTTAAGCGAAGTGGATAGTTTTCATCCGGTTCTTCTGCTGGTGGACGATAAGGCAATGCACAAATTTTCGCTTTTCCGTCTGGGTGATAGAATTTCTTATCAAGGAACATATGTGGTGTTCCCTTGTCTTCCTCATCACGGCACGGCCAGAATACGCCATCTTGCTTTTCGATTTTATCCCATGTAGCACCGTAATAATCGGCATACCCACCTTTACTCGCGAGTCGGAATTCATCGGCTACATCTCTAGCTGTTTTTAAGTGTGAAAAATATTCCCCTCTACCTAGTCGCTCTGCAAGTTCAACCTGCATTTGCCAGTCAGGCTTGGATTCACCAATCGGTTCTTGTGCTTTATTGATCTTAATAATACGACCCTCTATATTAGTAACCGTTCCTTCATCTTCAGACCATGTCACAGACGGAAGAACGACATCTGCAAACTCAGCTGACTCTGATAGGTAAAAGTCTGCACATACCATGAAGTCTAGTGATTTAAGTGCCTTTCTAACGAAGTTTAAGTTTGGTGCTGATACTGCTGGATTTGAGCAAAGGAGATAAAGTCCACGAATTGTCTTTTGATCCATTAATTCAAACATTTCGTATGCAGAAACACCCGGTTTTGGCATTTCTTCTGGAGTAATCCCCCAAACACTGCAAACTTCTTTAACATGCTCTGGATTCGTCAGTTTGCGATATCCTGGTAACAAGTCTGATTTTTGACCATGTTCACGGCCACCTTGCCCATTTCCTTGACCTGTAAAAGTGGCTACGCCTGATTTTGAACGGCCAATTTTTCCTGTAATTAGAGCCATATTTGTATATCCAGATACATTATCAACGCCTTTATGTTGTTGCTCAATACCGCGCGCAAACATCACAACCGCATTCGGTGCTTTACCATAAATTTCAGCAGCGCGGATAATTTTTTCTGGTGCGATTCCAGTTAACTCGCTTGTGTATTCAGGTGTGAATTCCTTCACAAGTTCCTTCGTCTCTTCAAAGCCATTCGTATGATTGGCAATAAATTCTTCATCTGTATAGCCATTTTCAATTAGTAAATGTAAAATCCCGTTTGCTAGGGCTAAATCTGTACCTGGTTTTAGATCAAGGTGTACATCTGCTCTTCTCGCTAGCGGAGTTTCGCGCGGATCCACGACAATGATGTAGCCTCCCCGCTCCTGTACATTCCAAACACGAAACATGGAAGTTGGATGACACTCTGCTGTGTTGCTTCCTGCGATAAACAAACAATCTGTTTCATGGATATCCGTCCATGGTAATGTCGATCCACGGTCAACCCCAAAGGAACGAAGGAATCCACCAGCAGCACTAGACATACAGAAACGTCCATTGTAATCAATGTAGCGAGTCCCTAGTGCAACCCGAGCAAATTTTCCTGTTAAATAACATTTTTCATTTGTCATCGATACTCCGCTGAATACGGATAATGAGTCCTTCCCGTGTTCTGCTTGCAGCTTCTTAAAGTTTTTTACGATAAGATCATACGCTTCATCCCAGCTTGCTTCACGAAATCCTTCTTTTGTTCCTTTTAAGGAAGCATCATCACGAATAAGCGGTTTTAAGATTCGGTCTTTGTGGTTCGTTTGCTGGTATGCCGTTACCCCTTTCGGACACATTTTTCCGACGGTTACTGGCCAATCATAGCGCGGCTCAACCCCTACAATTTTGTTAGTGGTTGTATTGACTCGTAAATTCATTCCACATTGCATTCCACAATAGCTGCAATGTGTTTTTATTAATTTTTCGTTCGGATGAATGACATTTTTTACTTCTTTAAAAAACTTATCCCTTTGCATTCTGATTTGCCTCCTTGACTTTAACCTCGTGGGTTGGGAAGCCGGAAAATTGTGCAATCCGGTATTTTCTGCGACATGGAAGACACATTTCTGCTAAATGATGGCCTTCTCTCGTTTTAAAATGAATATCGTTCACATCAAGTACATTGATGACATCTTGTGATTGTTCAGTTGATACGAAACCTTCACCACAAACCTTACATTTCTTCGTTTCTTTTTCTGCATAATGCTCACGATAGTTTCTCGCAAACACACTCATTGGTCGGAATGGAATATGTGCAAGTTTTCCGAATGGCAGGTAAATCAATGTGATAATCACTGACCATTGGTGGATGAGTGACATCACTGGCTGACCTGCACCATGTAAGAAAATATTCATGAAGGTTAAAAGTAAACCGGTAACGCTGACTAATAACAGCATATAAAGTGGCAGCAAGTCATACATGAATTTTTGTTCAGCTCTTGCTTGTAGATTTTTCATACGTCGGTACAATGCCATACAAACTCCTGCAATTACCATTACTGCGGTGATATTTAAGGCATTATAAGATAGATTTGCGATGATACCATCCGCAGGGACCGTCAAGACTTGTATCCCCATCGCAATGATGTTGTAAAAGCCATTCTCGTCCATCGTAAAATACATCCAACCGAAGACAAGTGGAAATGTAACAAAACAAGAAAGGATGCAACCCCCACCGATTAAAATATGTTGGGTCCATCGGTAAATTCCCCTATTCCAAATGAAATTGTAAGTAGCTAAATGCTCAACAGATGTTTTTGGAGTCGATTTTCGAAATAAAAGTTTGATACCTTTTTTAATAATGATCTTCGTTGGCGGTCTTTCTCCCCAAGCAATGAAGCGGTAAAAGAAGCCCCCAATGAAAACAATGGTTCCTACCATATAGCCGTAAAGATTTAAGTCAACATGTGTAAACATTCTCGTTCCAACAAATGATAAAACCGCCAGCCCTAGCACAGATAAAAACATGGACTTGGCAAATTTTGATGCAAACGCGTTATTATAAGCTGGTGTTTGCTTTTTTTGGATTGCTGCAGCTTTTGCCTGCATACGAACTCCTCCTCAATCAATTAACATAAACCTATTGTAGAAGAAGTGTGATTTAAAACATATCAGGGAACCCCCCTATCTTTGGACGAAAAACCCCTTATTTGTAACAATTCCTTGAACGATTGATTTTTCAAAAATACCGCCAGAACATGCTATAATGGAACTATTGTAAATGGAAAACGTCGGATTCGTTTTAGGGGGAGGAATATCATGGTTAAATTACTAATAGTGGACGACCATGCAGTTGTCCGTTCGGGACTGATGATGCTATTAAACGGGAAAAATTATATAGAAGTAATTGGGGAAGCATCTGAAGGTGACGAAGCAATTCAAAAAGCAAAAGAATTAAACCCTGATGTCGTGTTAATGGATTTAAGCATGCCTCATGGAAAAGATGGATTAACAGCAACGCAGGAGCTTCATGAACTCATGCCAGACATCGCCATCCTCATTTTAACAATGCACGATGATGAGGAATACTTATTTAGGGCAATTCAATCTGGAGCATCAGGCTATATTTTAAAAAACGCTCCACACGAGGATTTGCTGGAAGCAATTGAATCTGTTTCCACAGGGAATGCCTATTTAACACCCTCTGCAACAAAGGTTTTGATGAGTGGATATTTGGACCGCGTCAAAAAAGGAGATAATGCGGACACATTTGCGTTGCTTTCTGAACGGGAAAAAGAAGTGCTCGAATGGATTGCAAAGGGTTATTCAAATAAAGAAATCGCTGAGCGTTTAGTGATAAGTGTAAAAACCGTTGAATCACATAAAAGTAATCTAATGGAGAAGCTCGGGTTGAAATCCCGACCAGAGCTTGTGAAATACGCAATGAAGAAAGGATTATTGCATTTTGAATAAAATTGACCGACTCAAACACCAATCTGAAATTGGCGGCCCAAATGCTTTGAAGCTTTTGGCTGATCTAGAAAAACACATTGAGGACCCTGCTTTTCGCGAAGATGTTGAGAAGTCATTACGTCATCTTGCCGATTTGACCTTTGCATTAGATGAATCCTCAATTGTTGCAATCACAGATCGACAAGGAAAAATTCAATATATCAATAATAAATTCTGCGAAATCTCAAAGTTTTCAAGGGAAGAGTTAATGGGCCAAGACCACCGGATCATTAATTCCGGACATCATGACAAGGAATTCTGGAAGGAAATGTGGCGTACGATTGGATCAGGCCATGTCTGGAAAGGTGAAATTAAGAACAAAGCAAAGGACGGATCATTTTATTGGGTCGATACGACGATTGTTCCCATTTTATCTGAAAATGGACGCCCCAATCAGTATTTGGCCGTACGACATGAGGTTACCGCACTAAAAGAAACACAGGAAGAACTAAAAAGCATGATGACCCGGGTCATTAGCATCCAAGAAGAAGAACGCAAACGTTTTTCACGCGAACTTCATGATGGCATTGGTCAGAGTATGTTTTCATTATTGATTCAACTCGATCAATTGCTTAGTGAAAAGCCAGATGAACGCCTCGGCCGTTTGCGTCAGGATGTTTCCTTTATGATGGAGGATATCCGCAGTCTTGCCTGGGAGCTTCGCCCTTCAGTGTTGGATGATCTCGGCGTTGTTCCTGCACTTCGAAAATATATTGAACACTACTCCCAACATTACGGAATTGACGTGGAGTTCGAGTGTACATTAAAGACACGCCTTGATATTCATAAGGAAACAACCATTTATCGCATTGTTCAAGAGGCGCTAACCAATATCGCCAAATATGCCAATGTAGCAGAAGCGGTTGTTAAGATTCAAGAAGGCGAATCGATCGTTACCGTAGAAGTAATCGACAAAGGCCAAGGCTTTACGGTTGATGAAAAAGGCAACGGTGTGGGCCTCTTCAGCATGGAAGAACGTGCTCGAGGTGTCAGTGGTAGCATTAGCTTGAAATCTGAGGTTGGTAAAGGTACTTCGTTAGTGTTAGAGGTACCGAAATAGATGTTTGGCCTGCTCAAATGCAGGCCATTTTTTATTACATATTCTCCTTTGAATCTACTAAATTTTCAAATATAATAAAGATAATTACTAGAAAGGATGTATGCTATGATTTTAAAACACCGAACAAAACCGGATGAACTAATTCTACTCGAGTTATTAGACAAGCGAAGTGAATTATCTAGCAAGGATTTGCAGTACTTTTCAAATCTTAAGAAAGGATACGAAGGAGAGTTACTCTTCGATATCTTGACGGAACAACTTCACAGCGAATGCCTACTATTAAATGATTTGTTATTGGAAGTGAATAACACAATCTTCCAAATAGACAACCTTAACCTAATCAATGGAAAAATTCACTTTTATGAGGTTAAAAATTATGAAGGCGACTACTATTATGAGTCGAATAAATTATTCAAGAAACCTAAACAAGAAGTGAGCAACCCCCTACTTCAATTAAGTAGAAGCGAAACTCTATTAAATCAGTTACTTCGCAGCCATGGATGTCACCTCCCTATTGAAGCTTCAGTTATTTTTATCAATCCATCATTCACTCTCTATCAAGCACCCCTAAATTTACCGGTAATCTTTCCAACTCAAATCAAGAACCACATGAAAACATTGGACGCAAACCCTGTAAAAATTAATGAAAAACAGAAAAAAATAGCTGATTTATTAATGTCTTTGCATATCACCAAATCCCCATTTACTAAGATTCCAAGTTACCATTACGAGCAAATTCGCGAAGGGATTACTTGTGAGGAATGTGATTCTTTTTCTGTTGTGGTTGAAGGTAGGATATGTAAATGTGAAGCGTGTGGGCATAAAGAGTTGGTGGCTGACGCTGTAATACGAAGTGTTAAAGAATTTATGATACTATTCCCGGAGCAAAAGATTACTACCAATGCTATTTATGAATGGTGTAAGATCGTGCAGTCAAAAGAGAGAATACGCAACATTCTATCAAAGAATTTTAATATGGTAGGGGTTCGCCAATGGGCATATTTTATTTGAATCAAAACGGCACTGATTTTTTTTGCTAACTGGGGATACCTATAGAAGGGATTGCTTACTAATTTCTCGGCACTTTCCTTCCTCATCCATGCGATGAAGAGGATTCGAGATAAATTCACCAGACCTTTTCCTCTTCATCCGTTCAATGAAGGGGATTCTGCAACATTTAACCAGCCCTTTTCCTCTTCATTCAGTCGATGAAGAGGATTCAGAAACATTTCTTCGGCGCTTTTCCTCTTCATACGCCCGATGAAGGGGATTCAGAAACATTTCTTCGGCGCTTTTCCTCTTCATACGCTCGATGAAGGGGATTCGCAACTATTTCTTCGGCGCTTTTCCCCTTCATACGCTCGATGAAGGGGGTTCACCAACTTTTCTTCGGCGCTTTTCCTCTTCATTCAGTCGATGAAGAGGATTCAGAAACATTTCTTCGGCGCTTATCCTCTTCATACGCTCGATGAAGGGGATTCACCAATTTTTCATCGACTCTTTTCCTCTTCATTCAGTCGATGAAGAGGATTCAGAAACATTTCTTCGGTGCTTTTCCTCTTCATTCACTCGATGAAGAGGATTCGCAACTATTTCTTAGACCCTTTTCCTCTTCATTCAGTCGATGAAGAGGATTCGCAACTATTTCTTAGACCCTTTTCCTCTTCATTCAGTCGATGAAGAGGATTCGCAACTATTTCTTCGGCTCTTTTCCTCTTCATTCACTCGATGAAGAGGATTCGCAACTATTTCTTAGACCCTTTTCCTCTTCATTCAGTCGATGAAGAGGATTCAGAAACATTTCATCGGCACTTTTCCTCTTCATTCACTCGATGAAGAGGATTCAGAAACATTTCTTCGGCGCTTTTCCTCTTCATACGCTCGATGAAGGGGATTCAGAAACATTTCTTCGGCGCTTTTCCCCTTCATACGCTCGATGAAGAGGATTCAGAAACATTTCTTCGGCGCTTTTCCTCTTCATTCACTCGATGAAGAGGATTCAGAAACATTTCTTCGGCGCTTTTCCCCTTCATTCACTTGATGAAGAGGATTCAGAAACATTTCCTCGGCTCTTTTCCTCTTCATACGCTCGATGAAGGGGATTCACCAACTTTTCTTCGACGCTTTTCCCTCTTCATACGCTCGATGAAGGGGATACAGAGCTAATTCTTTAAGCAATTTCCTCTTCATCCCATTCGATGAAGGGGATTCAAGACTATTTCACCGGACCTTTTCCTCTTCATCCCACTCGATGAAGGGGATTCATTACAAATTTCTAGCCCCTTTTCCCTTTCACCAATCCCGATAACAAGACTTGGCACAAGCGCATAACCTACTAACTAATTATCCCCAAACCAAAAAACCCCGATCCACTCTTAAAGCGAATCGGGGTTCCCATATAAAAACAATTATTTTACTGCTTTAACCCAGTCAGCTGCGAATTTTTCAAGTCCTTGGTCTGTAAGTGGGTGCTTAGTTAGTTGCTCAATTACAGAGTATGGAATTGTTGCAATGTGCGCCCCAGCTAGAGCTACACGAGTAACGTGGTCAGGGTGTCTTACAGATGCAGCGATGATTTGAGAGTCTAAGTTGTGAACACGGAATAGCTCTGCAATTTTTGCTACAAGCTGTACGCCATCTTCAGAGATGTCGTCAAGACGACCTAAGAATGGAGATACATAAGTTGCACCAGCACGAGCTGCTAATAGAGCTTGGTTCATAGTGAAAATTAATGTAACGTTCGTTTTAACACCTTTTTGAGAAAGGTAACGAGTTGCTTCTAATCCAGCCACTGTCATTGGAACTTTGATGGTGATGTTTTTGTCGCCACCGTTGATTTTGATAAGCTCTTCAGCTTCTGCGATCATTTGTTCAGCAGTTTCAGCATCTGGAGATACTTCAGCAGATACACTTTCAACTTCTGGCACAGCTTGAAGGATTTCAGCAATGCGGTCTTCGAATTTAACGCCTTCTTTTACAACAAGTGATGGGTTCGTTGTAACACCAGATAGTACACCCATTTTATACGCTTTTTTAATGTCATCTAGATTAGCTGTATCGATAAAAAATTTCATTTCTTTTTCCCTCCAGTATCTTATCTTCCATATTGTTAGAAACATTTGACTCACCTATACTTTTTGGTGGGTCAAATGAGTTAGTAAAAAATTACAGTACTTCTTTGAAGTTCTTTACTACATTCTCAACAGTAAAGCCGTATTCTTGTAGAAGTTTACCAGCTGGTGCAGATGCTCCAAATGTGTTAACAGCAAGAACTTTACCTTGGTCGCCAACGAATTCTTTCCATCCTAGTGGAGAAGCCATTTCGATTCCAAGACGAGCCTTAACAGCTTTTGGAAGAACTGATTCTTTGTATTCCGCAGATTGCTTCTCGAAGCGATCCCAGCTTGGCATACTTACTACTGATACGAAAATGCCTTCTTTTTCAAGCTCTTTTTGAGCTTCAATTGCTAATGAAACTTCAGAACCTGTTGCAAGTAATAGACCTGCAACTTCTCCTTTTGCTTCAGAAACAACGTAAGCACCTTTTTTAACACCTTCATATACAACTTCTTGATCAAGCTCTAAAGTAGGTAAACCTTGACGAGTTAATACAAGTGCTGTTGGTGTGTCAGTACTTTCAACTGCTAAGCGCCATGCTGCAGCTGTTTCTTTTGCGTCAGCTGGACGTAGAATAGAAAGACCTGGCATTGCACGTAATGCAGCTAATTGCTCAACAGGCTCATGAGTTGGGCCGTCTTCTCCAACTGCAATTGAATCATGTGTAAATACATATGTTACAGGTAGTTTCATTAAAGCTGCTAGACGGATTGCTGGACGTAGGTAATCAGAGAATACGAAGAAAGTTGCTCCGAATACTTTTACGCCACCGTGAAGGGCCATACCGTTGATAGCAGCACCCATTGCAAATTCTCTGACACCGAACCAGATATTACGAGCAGCAAAGCTGTCGATTGCATAGTTCTTTTCAGAAGTGATAAGGGTTTTGTTTGACCCTGCTAAGTCTGCTGAACCACCGATTAATTGTGGAATTGCAGTAGCAGCAGCATTTAATGCTTTACCTGAAGCATCACGAGTTGCAACTGAAGATCCAGCTTCAAAGCTTGGTAGTGAAGCTTCCCAGTTTTCAGGTAGCTCGCCATTTAATGCCATTTCAAATTGATTTGCTAATTCAGGGTATTCTTTTTTATATTCTGCAAATAATTCATTCCAAACACTTTCTTTTTGCTTGCCAGCTTCTACGAATTGGCTGTAGTGTTCTTTCACTTCTTCTGGTACGAAGAATGGCTCTTCATAAGTCCAGCCGTATGATTCTTTTGTTAAAGTAACTTCATCTTTACCAAGTGGAGCACCGTGTGAAGCCGATTTTCCACCTTTGTTTGGAGAACCGAAACCGATTGTTGTTTTAACTTCGATTAATGTTGGACGGTTTAGATCCGCTTTTGCTTCTTGTAATGCTTTTTGAATTTCTTCTGTGTCATTTCCATTTTCAACGCGGATCACTTGCCAGCCGTAGGCTTTAAAGCGATCTTCAACACTTTCAGAGAAAGAAAGATTTAAATCGCCGTCTAATGAAATATCGTTTGAATCGTACATCACGATAAGACGACCTAATTTTAAGTGACCAGCTAATGAAGCTGCTTCTGCGGAAACACCTTCCATTAAGTCTCCGTCACCACAAATTGCATATGTAAAGTGGTTAACTAATTCATACTTGTCTTTGTTATAAGTTTCAGCAAGATGTCTTTCTGCCATTGCCATCCCAACAGACATTGCAACACCTTGGCCTAGTGGACCTGTAGTTGCTTCAACACCTGGAGTATGACCAAACTCAGGATGTCCTGGAGTTCTACTTCCCCACTGACGGAAAGCTTTCAAATCATCCATAGTTACATCGTAACCAAATAAATGTAGTAAGCTATATAAAAGCATGGAACCATGTCCAGCTGATAATACAAAGCGGTCGCGATTGAACCAGTTTGGATTTGCAGGGTTATGATTCATTTCTTTTGCCCAAAGAGTGTAAGCCATTGGAGCTGCACCCATCGGCATTCCTGGGTGTCCAGAATTTGCTTTCTCTACACCATCAATTGATAGAGTTCGAATCGTATTAATTGCTAACAAATCTAATTCTTTGTTATTTAAAGCTGTTTTCATGTAACCACACTCCTAAACTATTAAAATAGTAATACTATTATGTTTCCTTTTTATACCCTACCTAAAAAATCAAATCTTTTCAATCTTAAAAATAAGTTGTATAATTAATTCGTTCACTAAACAAATTATAACCATTTATAATGTACCACCCTAGCCTTTATTCGTCAATTATCTAAATACAAACAATTATGTCAAATGTGAATTCATTTTTTATGAAAGCGTCATCATAGAAAAATTTCACATATTGCCATTCATTATGTAAAACTTAATGATGAAATCTTCTTTTTAAAAATTTAGTTGTACCAACTACCAGATGGAGGATTTGTATGATTACTGGAGATGCAGCATATATAAAAAAAATAAATCGCTCGCTTATTTTAGAAAAAATAGTTCAAGAAGGCATGATCTCGAGGGCTGACATTTCCAAAGCAACAGCACTTACAAGGGCCACCGTTTCTGCACAGGTTGCTGATTTATTAGATGAAGATTTAATCATTGAAACTCAGCTAGAGCATAATAGCGTTGGGCGAAAGCCCATTATGCTTTCATTAAACGCTAGGGCAGGATATGCGCTGGGAATAGATGTGGACTACAACCAAATCTCATTCACAATATCGGACTTGCTTGGGAAGCTTGTTTTCGAAAAGACGATCGAATGTAAAAGCCGAGCCTATGAGGACATCCTTCAGATATTAATTGAACAAATCAATTTACTTGATGAGGAATACAGTGATAATCGTTATGGCATTATCGGTGTCGTAATTGCCATTCACGGACTTGTTGGAAAAGATGAAAATATTCATTTTGTGCCTCGATTCTTGTGGCGCTCTGTGAATTTAAAAGAAGACCTTGAAAAAGCATGCGAACTCGAGATTCATATTGAAAACAATGCAAATATGTCCGCTTTTGCTGAAAGAGTCTTTCTTCACCATGAAACAAACAGCCTATTATGTACCACGATTTATTCTGGAATCGGGCTTGGGATTATTATGGACAATCATTTCTTTCGCGGAAATGACGGGTTTGCAGGTGAAATCGGTCATATGATCGTCGTTCCTCACGGACGGTCATGTTCTTGTGGTAATGAAGGGTGCTGGGAACAATATGCATCAGAGTCCGTCTTTTTAGAAAATATAAGAGTGGAAAAAGGTCTTTCCTCTTTTACATATGATGACTTGAAAGACCTAATTGAAGAAAATGACCAGGATATCCTTGAGCGTCTCGAACACTTTATTTACTACCTATCCATTGGTTTAAATAATATGATCAACATGTATAATCCCGATACAATTATACTTGATGGAGAAATCTTACGTCTTTACCCTGATTCTATAAAAAAAATAGAAGAGAATTTATCCTCTTCTATCAGTCACTATCGTGAATTATCGGTTTCAACTTTAGGCAAAAGAACCGTTCGAATGGGTGCATGTGCCTTTGCAATCAAACGTTTTTTAGG
This sequence comes from Fredinandcohnia aciditolerans, assembly GCA_003640645.1. Taxonomy (GTDB): domain Bacteria; phylum Bacillota; class Bacilli; order Bacillales; family Bacillaceae_L; genus Ferdinandcohnia; species Ferdinandcohnia aciditolerans. The sequence goes on from QGHH01000006.1 coordinate 114,572, forward strand.
CGTACCCATTTTAAATTTAAATTATAAAAATGAATAACCTGATAAGGAGCTGTAGTCTGCTCCTTTTTTTACACGTTCAGATCTCTTTTTTTATAAAAAACATAGGTTAGTGCTGTTAAAATGACGGTCAAACAAACGGAGATAATAACGAAAACAGCCTCAAACCCATCCCCTGTTAGCATATTTTCCGCTGTAAAATATTTAAATGGGACAACATATTTAAGGACTTCAAGTTTTTCACTTAAATCAATGACAATCGATATAATGAATGTTAATAGCAGGATTCCTGTAGCAATGGGTGCTGCTCGTTTCGGCTTCCGGATAGTTGCTGCAAGTGCAGAACCAAGAACTAGAAAAAGGACTTGTAAAATAAACATTCCGCCCATTAACATAAGTAGGTCCTCAATCCCATTATCTATTTCAAAAATCAAAATCGTCGCAACGGTTGTAACAGCATTAAAAACGACAAGATTTATAAAAGCTGCTACTAGCTTCATTGTAATTACCTTTGTACGAGTAATGGGTTTTACAAATAAAAATTCAAAGGTCTTATCCCGCTCTTCCTTTGCAATGATTGAAGCCCCCATCATCGAGGCATGGATTGTCGCCATCAAAAGCAAATATATATACAGAACCGCGAAATACCCTATCGGGGTCGATAAATCTAACGTACCCGTTCCCATTAATGCTTGAAGAGCTTTTGGCATCGACTCAACAAGTTCATTCAAGGATTGCCCAGATGAAGAAAGGCTTGAGTATTCAGTGTTACCCATGAATATTAAAAGGACAAGTCCAATGCTCCAAATGATGAGAGACTTACGGTATGCCTTCATTTCTCTTAAAAATACATTCATGCAAAGTACCCCCTTTCTTACACAGAATGAATATCTTTTTTCGTATAGTAGATATAGCTCGCGATAATTGCAACAACCACAATCCCTAATCCAACTAATAAAAAAGCTCCCTCATATCTTGTGTGTTCAATCATATAGTACGAATCAAAGTATTTAAAAGGAGACAGATACCGTTTAAATTCAGCACCACTTGAACTAAGCATTCCAATAATAAAAAAAGCAAAAACAGTTCCTAAAGAAACGGAGAGTACCGATTTGATTTTTGGTAAGTAAACGGAAAGGAAAATCCCTATCGCAAGAAAAATGACTTGCAATAAAAACAACGAAATCGAAATAAGTAAAAATGCTTTTGTACTGTATTCATCCGTTGCAACTGCAGCTACCATGAGCCACGAGGCAACTAGATATACAATGCTTGTGAACAGAATGGAAGTAAATGCAGCCAAAACTTTTGCTGTTAAAATCGTATTTCTTGTGATTGGTTTTGTTAGTAAGAAGTCAGCTGTCTTCTCTCTTACTTCCTTTGACACAATGGCTGTGCCAAAATTCATTGCCTGGATCGCCCCACAAAGACTAATGTACACAAACACGTAGGAGTAGAATCCGAGAACGGAACCAAAGGTATCAACTTGTAGTCCTAATGCTTGTTTCATTGCATCTGGAAAACCATCCAACACCTTTTTATAATCTTCAATATCCTTTGCAATCGTTGGAAACATCGACATAAACAAGACCATGATTCCAACGAGCGACAATGTCCAAATGAGCGTGGTTTTTCGATAGGCCCTACATTCATGAAGAAAGACGTTCATATCATTTTAGGCCTCCTTCTCGTAATAATGCATGAAAATCTCCTCAAGGTCTGGCTCTGTTACGGACAGATTGGTAATCTCTATACCGGCGACTTTTTCCATTACTGTATTGATATTACCTTTAAACAGAAAGCTAATTTTCTTATCAATAACTTCTAAATCACTTACCCCCGGAATTGAAAAATAGCTTTTTTCAATCGGAGCTAATGGTTCAACCACAAATCTTTTAAAATTGTTATCTTTTAAAGTACTAATCTTTTCAACGGTTACGATTTTACCTTCTTTGATAATAGCAACCCTGTCACACAGTCTTTGAACCTCGCTTAAAATGTGGGAAGAGAAAAGAATCGTCACACCTTTTTTATTTTCTTCCTCTAGCAAATCAAAAAAGCGCTGTTGCATTAATGGATCAAGCCCACTCGTTGGCTCATCAAGAATCACAAGCTTTGGTTCATGGAGAAGACCTTGGACAATCCCTACCTTTTTCTTGTTTCCAAGAGATAGATCATCAATTTTACGATTAAGGTCGAGTTCCATAATCTCAGCCAGTTCTTTGATTCTCTTGGAACAATCCTTTTTATAAAAGCTTGCCGAATACTTAAGCAGGTCCTTCACTTTCATATTGTCATAGTAAAAGACTTCTGATGGAAGATAACCAATTTCCTTTTTAATTTCAGACGAGAATTGAACTGTGTCTTTCCCAAAGATTTTTGCACTTCCACTTGTCGGGTAGATGAGTGACAGCATGGTTCGAATAGTTGTGGACTTTCCGGCACCATTCGGCCCAATAAATCCGAAAATCTCTCCTTCCTCCACATGGAAGCTAATATCTTCAATTCCCCGCGACTTTCCATACATCTTTGTTAAGTTTTGAATTTCAATGACATTCATTTATCTAGACCTCCCTACATTATTTGTAAAATGCTAATTTTAGCATTTCGATATATTCGTCCATTTCTTCAAGCAGGTCTTCAATATTTAACTGGTCTAACGGGATCTCTTTTGTTTGTTCTTGCTTTTGGTAACCGAAGGCCTCAAGTGACCAAAAAATAATATTCATTGCTTTTGGAATATCGATTCCTTCCTTGAATTTTGATACATCAATCGAACTAGCCAACTTCGAATAACTACTTTTAAGGATATCCTTGTTTCTTTTTTCAAGTTCAATCTTAATCTCGGGGGAATCTTCCTCAAAAGCAAATCTTACAAAGGTAAACATCTCGGGGTGTTTTTTCATTAGTTCAAATTTAATCAATGTTATATTTCGATATTTATTAAAAATATCAGGCTCATCAAGGTCAATATTGGCAAATAAGTCATTAACCAGTAACTCTAAATAATAGTCATATAAGAACAGATATAGTTCTTTTTTATTATTAAAATAATGAAACAACAGCCCCTTTGAAATACCCGCTTGCTTTACAATTTCATTTGTTGACGCATTCGCATAGTTTTTTTCAGCAAACTCTTTGGTGGCTGCATTTAAGATTCGTTCTTGTTTTTCTTGCTCTAAGTTGAAAAATTTTGAAAGCATGGTAAAACCTCCAATCAACATTGACCAGTTTGGTCAATTCCATTATATTCCACTTTAACCATACTGGTCAATAATTAAAAAATGCCCCAAAGATTATCTTTGAGACACAGTTATTCCTAACCAAACAATATTTCGATTTCCTTTTTAAGTTCTTCTAATAATGGAAAAGTTGAGGCATGACCTAGGCTTTCGGCTACATTTCGGTAATACCACTCTTGTTTATCCTTGCCACGGCTAAATCTACGCCAAACTTGATCCCCCTGCTCCTCATAATCTCGGATGATCGACCGGATATTATGCAGCTTATCCGCACATACGACTGTTCGGTTATCTTCTGAGGCCGCCCTTAGAAATGAAATGGTATGTTCTTTCCTTGCCTCCCACGGCAGAGATTTATCCGGCTCTGAACAACCGTCCACAAGTTCTGCTACCTCATCACCAAAGCCAGCTCTAATATCAGAAAGAGTTAACTCAGTATCCTCCACTGTATCGTGTAGTATTCCGGCAACTACTAGTTCAGTCCGCGCATTTATCTTCAATAAAATTAGGCCAACCCCAAGCGGATGGGTAATATATGGAATATTCGTTAGTTTGCGATACTGCCCGTCATGTGCTTTACTCGCAACAATTATTGCTTTTTCAATCATGTCCATGTTGTTGATCTCCTCCTATCAAATTCGCCTTCGCGTATTAGCGTCTGATTTTAAGGCCCACAGGAAGTGGGTCATAAAGACGTTGCCACAGGACGTGGCGTTCATAGTCTTTGATCTTACTGCGCGAAAAATTACTTTTGAAAAATCGTGTCATCCGCCAGTTGCTTTAATTTTATTCAATGGAATAAAGTAAAAATAACCTGACACAAAATGATGCCAGGTAACCCCATTTACAGTACTTTACTTAAGAATGCTTTTGTCCGGTCATGTTGTGGATTTTCAAATAACTCCTTTGGTCGATTCTCCTCAACAATATAGCCACCATCCATGAAAAGAACACGGTCACCCACTTCACGAGCGAAACCCATTTCATGAGTCACGACCACCATTGTCATTCCTTCTCGTGCCAGCTGCTTCATAACCTCTAATACTTCTCCAACCATTTCAGGGTCAAGAGCAGAAGTTGGTTCATCAAATAGCATAATTCTAGGTTCCATGGCAAGTGCTCGTGCAATCGCAACACGTTGTTTTTGACCACCAGACAATGAATCCGGATAAGCGTCCGCTTTCTCTGCAAGACCGACTTTTTTCAATAGTTCCATCCCTTTATTATACGCCTTTTCATTCGAAACCTTCTTTACTATCAATGGCGAAAGCATAATATTCTCCATAACGGTTTTGTGAGGAAATAAATTAAACTGCTGGAACACCATACCGACATCTGTTCTAATTGAATTGATATTTGTTTTCTTATCAGTAATATCGACACCCTCTATAAAAACATGCCCTTCGTCTATGGTCTCCAATAAATTTATGCAACGTAAAAAGGTTGACTTCCCGGATCCTGAAGGACCAATGACAACCACAACCTCTTGAGGCTGAATTTTAACTGAAATCCCTTTTAACACTTCATTCTTCCCAAAAGATTTTTTTATATTGTCCACTTTGATCATTCTGTTTTCAACCTCTTTTCAAGATAGTTTAATAGGATTGTCAATGAAAGAGTTAATATCAAATAAATGAAGGCTGCAGTTAAATATGGTTCCCACACACGCGCATATTGGCCAGTCATCATGCGGCCCCAGTGCATTAATTCCGGAGTTGCTACTACCGAAAGAAGGGACGAATCTTTAATCAGAATAACAAATTCGTTTCCTAATGGAGGGATCATTCGTTTAAATGCTTGAGGGATAATGACATATCTCATCGCTTGAGCATGTGTCATTCCCAATGAGCGAGCGGCTTCCATTTGCCCACGGTCAAGGGATTGGATACCTGCTCTAAAAATCTCCGCTATGTAGGCTGAAGCATTTAATGTAAGTGCAATAACACCTGCGACAATTCCGTTTGTTCCACCTAAAAATAGTGGAACAACCCCAAAGTGAACTAAAAAGATTTGGACGAGTAGTGGTGTCCCGCGGAAGAAAGTTACGTAAAACATAAATGGAAGAGCAATCCATTTATTACGAATCATTTTTCCAATGCCAATAAATAGCCCTAGGATTGTCCCAAGTAAAATTCCGGCAATTGATAAGCCGATGGTTAATAATGCTCCTTTCCCAAAATAGGGAAGGTAATCTATGATTATATCAAACCTAAAATCCATGGTGTGTCCCCCTTTTGATAAGCCAAAAATTGCGTAACACAATGAAGTCGTTACGCAATTTTTCACTCGTTTATTTCGAAGCTTCTTGTTCTGCCTTCAATGCTTCTAAGTCTGGCTCTGCCCCAAACCATTCTTTATAAATTTCTGTGTACTTTCCGCTTTCAATAATTGATTCAATTGCTTTATCGAGATCAGCTTTTAAGTTATCACTGCCCTTAGGGAACATCATGCCGTAGAACTCAGCATCAAATGTGTCTTTGTCTCCAACCACCTTTAGCTTTTTGTCTGGATTTTGCGCTGCGTAGTATTCAATAACACCGTTATCGGCTACAACTGCATCCGCTCCACCGCTTTCAAGCTCAAGAATGGCTAAGTTATTATTTTCAAATGCTTTAATATCAGGATGCTTTTCACCAAGTACCTTTTCAACCGCAAAATGTCCAGTGGTCGATGCTTGAACCGCTACCTTTTTCCCTTTCAAATCATCAGCTGTCTGAATATTACTATCTTCAGGGATCATAATTTTATTAGTTGATAGGAAAAATGGAATCGTAAATAGATACTCCTTCTTACGGTCTTCGGTGATTGAAATTGACGATATCGCCATATCATAAGAACCTTTATTTAATTCAACAAAAATTGGATCCCAACCTGTATGTTTAATATCAAGTTCGTAGCCTGCTTCCTCAGCTACAGCATTAAGAACATCGATTTCGAAACCAACGATTTTGTCACCTTCCATAAACTCGAATGGTGCGTATGCCGCATCTGTCATAACCTTAAGTGTCTTTTTGCCAGTATCTTCTCCCTCTTTTTCTCCGCCGGTCTCACTTGTATCGCTAGTTCCACAAGCTGCTAAGAAGAGAAATAGAAGCATGATTAAAAAAACTGGAATTTTCTTCACGTATGTAACCCCTTTCATTTTTTATAAAATTTTTAATAGTTAACTTTTTTACTATATTATCACAATGATAGTCTAAAAGAAATATAGAATTGATTTTCCCCCTTTGATGAATGTGTATCGTTACATTTTATGAACCTTATATAGAACTATAGAACTAATTAAACGACAAATCGGTGATGACAGGGACTGGAATTTCGAATATATTTAGAATAGTAGCCATTTTCGAAAAGGAGGATATTTTTGTGGGGGTTGTGAAAGAGTTCGGAAAGATTTTAGCGATTTATTTATGTGTATTTCTATGTGTGATATTATTTGTACTTTTCCCTCGCGAACCTAATATTGATTTTTCCGGAAAGGCAATGACTGTTGAGTATTCCTATCATTTTAATTTAAAAGAATATGCAACGAATGTAGGGGCATTTTTAAAAGATGTTTATGAGAATAAAAGTCTTGGAGGAACGAAATTTGCCTCCATCTCAGCAGAAGATGAAATTGCGAAGTTTTTTCCGAGAAGTCTAAAAATCATTTTGATTGGGTTCATTCTTAGTGTCGTGTTCGGAATAGTAAAAGGGATTCTTGACTATCGATGGACGAATACGAAAAAGAGTTTTTTAGGAAGTGGTGCCACCTGGTTCTTCTCAGGAGTTCCTGACTTTTTTATTATCATTTGTTTAAGCTATTTTCTACTATTGTATGTACCGGACTTTAGCATCATGGGAACAGAAGCCTGGTGGAAGTTTATCGCACCTAGTATTCTCGTATCGATTGCGCCAATGCTTTATGTAGCTAGAATCACGTCGGTTTCACTTCTTACGCAGGACCGCGAACCGTACATTCAAGTGGCATTTGCTAAGGGATTCACAAAAAATAAAGTGTTGCTCAATCATATGATGAGATCCTGCTTAATCACGGTTTCCAGCCATTTGCAATCAATAATGGTATTTGTTCTATCAAACCTATTGGTTGTTGAATATTTACTAGGTTACCAAGGAGCTGCCTATCGATTGTTTTCGGCAATTGGATATACCAACTTTATCCCTCCAGGTGGCGGTGCCGATGAACGTGGTCTAATCATTGGGATTTGTATAAGCTTTCTGATACTTGTGATGGTGGCTCATATGATAAGCCAAGTACTCAAAATGAGATTAGATCCAAAATAGGGGTGTTTTATGTTAAATCGAAATTGGTTTTTAATCACAGGCATATTTATGTTAAGTATTCTTCTTCTCGTTACCTTTGTGGGGCCACATATACCGTATGTTAAAGAAGGTATTGAAGAAGGTAGAATTCGTTTTTTAGACGGTGGTAAAGGTTTACTTAAAGCACCTTTTTCCCCAGGGCAACAACCTCCTTTTGGCTCTGACCATGAAGGTAGAGATTTATTAAGTGTGATCATCGTCGGCGCGAAAGATACACTAAAAATCATCTTAGGTATTGTGATTATTCGCTATTGTTTAGCCATCCCTCTTGGGTTACTAGCAACACGTAAAAATAATCCTTTCTCTTGGATTGTTACGACGTGGAACAATGTCTTTTCTAGTATTCCGATTATTTTTTCGGCACTGCTCTTATTGGCTATTCCAGCCCTTGTAATGAATGAAAATCGCTTATGGTGGTCGGTTTTACTTTTAGCATTAATTGAGGTTGGAAAAGTAAGTCACATTATTCGTGAGGAAACTCAAAGAATTGTAAGAAAACCGTATATAGAGGCTGGAATTACAGTCGGCATTTCCCCACTTCGACTAGCATTAGGAAACATTTTACCCAATACATATCCTGCAATTATGGTCAATTTCTTTATTGATATCGGAAGAACCTGTCTATTAATAGCGCAATTAGGTATTTTTGGTGTGTTTCTTTCACAAGTGTTTGTTCAAACCAATTATGGTGTTGGTGAGATGATAAACAGTAGTCTTAACTGGCCAACATTACTTGGACAAGCTAGAAAAGACATGATTAGCTCTATTTGGATTCCATTTTGGACATGTGTTGCTATTTCCTTTACGATGTTTACTTTTACCATTCTAGGGGAAGGCTTGAGAAGGTATTTTGATCGAAAAACAAACTAATGCGTATTCAAAACGGAGGGTGAAAAGGACCGCGTCGACAAAACGCCACGTCCTGTGCGTTGAAATTTAAGGCGGTGCCAGTCCCGAATATAGGAGCGCGCAACTGCTTGAGTTGACATCTTCGCAGCCTTGCGCTTTAAGAATTGACATCCTGATTAAACTAGCAGACTTGAAGCGCATAACTTGTTATTCACCATGACTTCGGAGCAAGGTACGCTGAAATTCGATGTGTCATTTCCGGCCAACTTTTTGAACAACCTCATAAGTTGTCAAGAATGATATTACTTGATAAAGTGTATAGTAAATAATATTGAGATCTGTAAGTTGAAAGGAGCTTATTAATGACTACACCAAATAATGAATTACCAGCTAAAACATGTACCATTGATCGTCTTGTGACAATGGAGTCAGACATAAAGAAAGTACTAGAAGGTAAAAAAACAGCTACACGCCGAAATGGTAGATATGCAGATGTTGGAGAAATCATGACTCTTGAAGGTCAACAATTTAAAATTGACCGTGTATATGAACAATCCCTAGGTGAGTTGACAGACGCGGATGCGAAAAGAGAAGGCTTTGATACTGTTGACGAATACAAAGAATCAATTCTTTCCTATCATCCTGGCATGCCATGGCTTCCTCACATGAAAGTTTGGGTCCATGAGTTTAGTAAAGTGAACTAAATACATAAAAAGCCCTTGTCATTATGAGGTGGACAAGGGTTTTCTCTATTTATGACCTGTTTTTTCAAAAAACGATTGCTGGTTTAATGCATAATCTTCAGGTGCTACTGTTTTTATTTTTGTGATGAAATAATAGTATTTATAAATAACAACTGCGACCAAAAATAATTTTAACCAAATATTGTCCAAAATAATAAACGGAATTGCGATCATCGCATCTGCGGTTAACAAAATGGTTAACTTTTGTTTTAATGTCATTTCCCGCCGCTTCACAAAACCCTCTAAATGCTTTTTATAGATACTAGTCCCTTTAAACCACCGATCAAATTTTTCCGATCCTTTTACAAAAAAGAATGATGCTAGTAGTAACAGGGGCGTAGTTGGGATGATGGGCAATACGATTCCTACTATCCCAAGGCCAAAGAAAATAAAACCTAATACAATATATAAAAATTTTGTGATACTTTTCAACATGTTGTCCCCTTTCTAAGAATTTAAGGACTTCTTTCCTATTATATCACGTATCTTTTACTGGCAAACTACTGTCACAAAATAGTAAGATTATGAATATGGAATTGTGAGTTACATCACTTATCTTTTTTATTATAGTGCTATCATGAATAGTGGAATATGTTGTAAATGGGGGACCATAAAATGGATGTTGTTTATCGAATACTTGTTTTCATACATATTTTTTCAGCCATCCTCGGAATGGGACCTGGCTTTATTTTAACAACGGTTGTGAAGTCGGGAGATACGATGACAGAGCTTAGACATTCGTATGCAATTAGACATAGATTACACATATTTGTCATGGTCGGTGGCATACTCCTGCTCGTTTCTGGACTTTTAATGGGGGCTATTAATCCTTATCTATTTACTATGGGCTGGTATGTGACAAGCTTATTGCTATTTCTTGTTGCGCTAGCGATGGGACCATTCGCCCTTACACCTAAATCAAAGCCAGTAAAAGTTTTATTAGAATCACACCAAGGTGAAGACATTCCAGCCGAATACTATCCTCTAGCAAAAGCGCTTTTTCGAGTAGAGCATATTGAGAATACAATCTTTTTAATTATCATAGCATTAATGATTTTAAAACCTTTTTAAATCATTTAACAGTTTATTCACAAAATCCCCATCTTCATTGGTGGGGATTTTCTTCGAGTGCATTTTTCTTTTTGAATGGAAAAATGGCTCCTTGTGTAATTAGGCTTACTAAAATAACAATCCCAACAATTAAGGATACGATTATCCAAAAGTTAATGCCAAATCCAACAACCTTGAATGCCCCCTCATAATAGTTCACGTCTGGACGATTCATATTAGATGAAATGATCGCAGCCGTTACATGTTTTGTGGCATACAAAAAAGCAGACACCGCAATGAAAAAGCAACCCACAAATGCCTTAACATGATTCATTCTACCCCTCTTCTCTATTTCACTTTTGGTTAATCGTACCATGATTACAGTCAGTAGGACATAATCCTTTTTACCTATGTTAGATACAGGGTTTCTCACAAAAAAATGCCGCATAAAGAATTTCTTCTTTATACGGCTCTAAGGTTTACGCTTCTACTAATTCTTTTTCTAGCATGGTTCCTTTTTGTGCAAAGTTTGTATGCCATGAGAATGCTTTTTCTAATACATGTGGTGTTTGGCCACCTCGTGTAAGTGCTTCTTGGTAATAATCACGAAGCTGTTGCTTATACATTGGATGTGCACAGTTTTCAATCAATAGCTCAACACGTTCTCTTGGTGCGAGTCCTCGTAAGTCTGCATATCCTTGTTCTGTTACGATTACATCAACATCATGCTCTGTGTGGTCCACATGTGAGACAAATGGAACAATACTTGAAATGTCTCCACCTTTTGCAATTGATTTTGTAACGAAAATCGCTAGGCGTGCATTTCTAGCAAAGTCACCAGAACCACCGATTCCGTTCATCATCTTTGTACCAAGCACATGGGTTGAATTGACGTTTCCGTAAATATCAAGTTCAAGTGCTGTATTTATTGAAATAAGTCCAAGACGACGGATAATTTCAGGATGATTTGAAATCTCCTGTGGTCGCATGATCAAACGATCACGATACTTGTCAAAGTTCCCAAACACTTTTTTCATCTTTTCTTCTGATAAGGTTATGGAACAGCAGGAAGCAAAGCTTACTTTGCCGGCATCCATTAAATCAAATACCGCATCCTGCAATACTTCAGAATAAACTTCTAAATCTGTGAAATCAGAATCAAGCATACCGTGCAGTACCGCATTTGCCACAGATCCAATACCAGATTGTAGTGGTGCAAGCTTCTCTGTTAAACGGCCAGCTTCAACTTCTTTTCTTAAAAAGGTTAAAAGATGCTGCGCCATTATTTCTGTTTCTTCATCTGGCGGTACGATTGTTGACGGAGAATCTGTTTGATCTGTAAACACAATCCCCTTGATTTTTCCTATATCTACTTTAATTCCAGGCAAGCCGATTCGATCATCTGACTTTGTTAACGGAATAGGTTCTCTTTCGCCTTGCTTACCAGGTGCATATAAATCATGAACCCCTTTGAGCTCTGTTGTTTGTGCAAGGTTGATTTCAACAATGATTGACTTAGCATGCTGTGCAAAAGTTAAAGAATTCCCGATTGAAGTTGTGGGAATGATTAACCCTTCTTCATCAATTGATATCGCTTCCAAAATTGCAACATCGACATCCATCACATTTGAACGAATTAATTCTGATGTATGAGATAAATGTTGATCTACAAACAAGAAGTCCCCATTGTTAATACCTTTTCTCATTGTAGGATCAGCTTGGAATGGTAAGCGCTTACCTAAAATTCCCGCTTCAGCGAATAATTTATCAACATCAGAGCCTAATGACGCCCCTGTATATACGTTTACTTTTAAGCTTTCCGTTTCAGCACGTTTTACAAGTGCGAATGGTACCGCTTTCACATCACCTGCACGTGTAAATCCACTAAGGCCTAATGTCATACCATCCTGAATCCACTCCGCTGCCTCTTCCGGTGTTACAACACGGTCATGTAGACGGGTGTCCTTAATGCGATCTAGTTTATTAGTCATATTCTCCCATCCCCTTTATGAAATTGAATATTAAGATAATTTTACCTATATTCTCCACATAGGGTGGAATTTCTGGAGTAAAGAACATAAAAACTCGATAAAAAAGAAGAACAACCCCCTAAAACAGAAGATTTGTTCTCTTTCTAGAAATCTTTATCAAATATTATTTTGGCGTAGTTTTTCCCGGAATTAAGAGGCCACTAATTTCTATTCAATCTTTTGGTGGATAACAGTTAGAAACCCAGCAACTTTCTAAAATAACTTGAGTAATTTTGACTAACAGGGACCCTGGCACCGTTGTTCATTTCTAAGACAAATGTAGAATGAGTATCAGGATGGATTTCTTTGATTTGATTTACATTCACAATAAATGAGCGATGGCAGCGAATAAAAGAGTCCTTTGGCAACGTATATTCAAATTCCTGAAGCGAATATTTATGTGTCCCCGAAAAATCCTCCGTGTACACATGTGTTTTTTTATCTTTTGCCTCAAGGTAAAGCACATCTGAGAATGGGATGGGTTTCCAGCCATCTGGAGACTTTACGGTTACGACCGATTTTCCATCTGTTAATGCTGGGTAGATTGCCGTTACACAACCTTCCAACTGATCCCCATGAAAAAAAGGTACGGCCATGCCATGATAAGGAATGCCAAATACGTCGCGATTTATAAATTCGGAAGCCTTTTGTCTGGACGTAATGGCTTTATACGCAATGGTTCCTTCTTTTACTTCATCACCTGGTTTAATTTTCAAATCAATTCGTTTACTTGGTCGATAATAAAGATATTCTTTTGTATTTGAGACAGCAATTGATATCTCGTCGGAGAACAATTCCCCAACCACATCTAAGAGTGAGCCAATTGTTATATCCTTCACACGTCAACATCCTTTGTTGTATAAATCTAGTATCCTCTTCTATTTTACAAGTAATTCATAGATAAAACATCATCCTTCAAAAAAATCATCATGTGCGTTTCAAATGGCTTTTACTTGTGAATCAAGTATAATGTTGGTAATCACATTATAGGAGGAATACATATGTACCATACACTTGAAGAATTCTTACAAGATTGGAATTATGAAGGTAGTGCCACTCAAAAAATCCTTGATGCTTTGACAGATGAGTCATTATCACAGTCTGTTGCAGCTGGTCACCGTACCTTAGGTGAACTTGCATGGCATGTTGTGACTTCCGTCCATCAAATCATTTCACAAACTGGCCTTCAGTTCGATGGTGCAGCCGGTGAAACAGTTCCAACATCAGCAAAGGAAATGGCCGATAGCTACCGTACAACAAGTGAAAACCTAGTTTCTGCGATTAAAGAACAATGGAACGATGAAACATTGAAGGAAATGAAAGAAATGTTTGGTCAAACAATGCCTGTTGCCGTGATACTTGGAATGACGAATACCCACCAAATTCACCACCGCGGACAAATGACTATTTTAATGCGTCAAGCTGGATTAAGGGTCCCTGGTGTTTACGGTCCATCTAAGGAAGAGTGGGGCGCATAATCTAATATTAAGTTTGGCCACTAGGGTACCCTAGTGGCTTTATAGTATTGGTCTGATCTTGGTTGATTCGTTCTAATTGTATTTAGGGCGTTCCGGGTCATTTTTCAGGATGCTTGAGTTACTTTATTGCTTCTTACAGTGGCATCACATTCCATTAATTAGGACGGTTATGATACTCTAACCCCTTTTGGAGACTACCTGATTCCAGTCAGTTGGATAATGGTAGTACCATAAGCCATTTTGAAATCTATGAAATTCCGGGTTTTGGATGTCGATAGTACTCCAAGCCTTTCGGAGCGTTTGCATTTTCCAGTTTATAGGACATCCATAGTACTCATGCCTTTTTGAAAAGCACCTCTTCTCCAATATTCCACTTACAGTGGTAAAATCTCATTCTAGTTGACATAATCTTTTTCAATCAAACGTTTGTTTAGCGGTCTATCCCTTGGGGCACAATGGATTCCATTTTTAATCAATCGTTTGTTTGAATTTTTGCTTACATAATTTCCAGAAACTACAAATTTCTGTTTCAAACGCCCGTTTAACTTACATCCCTTGGTACACAAGGGTTCCCAGCTTCAATCAAATGTTTGTTTGAATTGCCTCTATTGTCATGCAGCTACTTTTTCCCTTCTCGTAAACATCCATTTTAAAAAGCTCGGAACGATTAAAATAATGAATAATAGTCGAATAAGCTGTAATGAGCTTACTACTGCTGGATCTGCACCTATTGCGGTTGCGGTTAATACCATTTCAACTAATCCTCCAGGTGAAAAGCTCAGTAAAGCTGTTGGTATATCTAAATCTGAAAATATGGCAAAGAGATAACCAAATCCAAATGAGAATGGCAAGTAATAAAAGCGTGAGAATAAAGTAAACTCCACAATACTTTCCACCAATCTTTAAATCTCTTAGATTGATATTATTCCCCATTCTCACCCCAACGGTGATTTGAGCAAGTATTAGTAACCAGGGTGGAATGGGTGGTAACCCTACTCCCACTACACCAAGTAATACCGTTACTGCAAGTGGGCCAATAACGAACGCCGCTGGAAGCTTATTTCGAAGGAGCCACCCTGCTACTAAAGCAATGCTGAACCATAAATATGCATAAACAGGTACACTGCTGAGATTTTTTGTGACCTCATATGGATTTCCAACACTTGCTATGAACCAATGCGTCACAATAAACGGAACCATGAACACGACCGTTAACAAACGAACCGTTTGAAAAATCGTTACCATTGCAGAGTTTGCTTTTAACGAATGACTTGCGGCAACCATTTCGGATAGTCCCCCAGGAATCGAGCCAAACACACTTGTCATTGGGTCAATTTTAATAAATCGAGTCACAAAAATGCTGTTTATCACACTGACCGTCAATAACAATATCGTCATTATTAAAAACGGGATGATATACGGATAGACCATAATAAAGGTTTCTTTAGTAAACGACAATCCGAAGTAGATTCCTAGTGTCGCAAGTCCAATATTGTACAGGCGAACTGAAACAACCATTGTTCGATGTGTAATGGCTTTGTATAGAATCATGAATGTCATCGGCCCGAGTATCCACGGGATCGGAAAGTGAAATAAATAAAACACCATTCCCCCCATACCCGCTACAATATAGGACTCTATTAAGCCTTTCTGGTGTGAAAATTTCATATATATTCGACCTTTCTCAATCAAATGCGCCATGGCGTATTTGCATCCGATTTTTTGGCCCACAGGACGTGGTGTTCTTAGTCTTTGATCTTACTGCTCGAAAATTCCCCTTTAAAAATAGGCATTCACTTTATTCAGCAATGGATTAAATCCTCTCTTCTGGGATTACATCCATCTCAACACATAAAGAAAAAGAGACTTCTACTGAATAAAGTTGATTGTTCTTCTATTATAGTATGCAGGAAAAACCCCCTCTTTGCAGAATATACTTTGTAAAAAGGAGGGAACAGCTTGGAAAACTTTCATTTTTCACATACTATACGTGTTAGGTATTCTGAAATCGATGGTCAAAAAATTGTTTTTAACGCACATTATCTTACCTATATAGATATCGGCTTCACTGAATACATGCGTAAAATTCTTGGGCCGGATTGGCTTACGGATCAACATTCTTCCCAATTTGAACCCGTTCTTGTTAAAAGTACAGTTGAGTACAAAAAACCAGCATTACTAGATGATCTCATCACTATTTATGTTCGGGTAATAAAATTGGGTACTTCCAGCCTCACCCTTGAGAGTATCATAACACGAGATGATGAAATCTTAGTTGAAGCCGAAACCATTCAAGTAAATTACAACAATGTTACTAAAACATCTACACCTATACCTGATGATATTAAACATAGAATACAGGAATTTGAAGCTTTATAGACAAAAAAGGAAGGTGCTAGTCGAATCCTATTTTTCAAACAAATGTTTGTTTAGCGCCTTTTTCTCTTCTTTTCCAAGGGTTTTCACATTCAATCAAACTATTTGAGAAATCAACGAAATACTCCTATCATGTTCATGTTACCGACTTCCTTCAATCTCCTCAAAGGCATAATGACCTCTAAACCCTACTTTAGTAGGAATAATATTCCGTTTATATTACAAATATATTTCGACATTGACATATTCGCTATTTTACGAAACCTTGATTCTATTAGGTTTTGTAACATTACAATATTAATAATATGTAACAATTTCGCGACAAATGGAGAATTTCATAGAAACTTATGATAATATGATAGAGTAAAAGACTCGGATATAGACTAAGTAGATTAGTAAGAAAGTAGGAATTATCTTGAAAAAGACACTCGTAACCTTAAGTGCCACTTTAATGATAAGTGCCTTTTCTCCATATGTAATATCAACTAGTGCAGAAACAATGAGTTCACTTCAAACTGAGCTAACTGATACACAAAAAGCATTAGCAGAATTAAATGCTCAAATTGCAAAGGTTGACCAAGCGATTGAAGATAACCGTAAAATGATCGCTAAAACAGAAGCGGAAATTAAGAAATCAGAAGAAGAAGTAAAAACTCTAGAAACTGAGATTGAAAAGCTTGAAAAAGAAATTGAAGCTCGTAACGAGATTTTAAAAGAACGTGCCCGCATGATGCAACAATCTGGTGGAACGATTAGTTACCTAGATGTAATTTTTGGTGCACAAAGCTTCTCTGATTTTATTAATCGTGTGAGTGCAGTCTCTACAATTATGCAAGCAGACCAAGAAATAATTGATGAACAAGCCAAAGCAATCAATCTGGTTGAAGAAAAGCAAGCTAAGATTCAGGAGACTCTTACTGCATTAACGGACGAAAAAGAAGAATTAGTAGCTATGCAAGGTCAAATTGAAGACCAAAAAGCACAAAATGACGCATTAAAGGCTGCCCTAAAGTCAAAAGAACAAAAAACATTAGCGGACATTGAAGACCTTCGTGCTAGTATGATTACTGCAACACCTGCAGTTAGCACAACTGCTTCAACTAGTCCTGCAACAAAAACAGCCAAAGCTACAGTTACTGCACCAGTTCCAACCTCAACACCAAAGGTTACCGGTTCGATTAGCACTGTAATTAATGCGGGATATAAATACATAGGAAACTCCGTCTATGTATTTGGTGGCGGAAGAAGTGCATATGATATTGCAAACGGTCGATTCGATTGCTCTGGATTTGTACATTGGGCATTCGCTCAAGCTGGTGTAAATGTTGGTTCTAATACAAGTGTATTAAGAGGTCAAGGTACTGCAGTATCAGTTAGTAACATGAAACCTGGTGATTTGGTATTCTTTGACACCTATAAAAAAGATGGTCATGTTGGAATTTATATAGGTGGCGGTAAATTTATCGGCTCACAAAGTTCTACCGGTGTTGGTATTGCTGATATGACAAGCGGCTATTGGAAAAACCATTTTAAGGGGCACGTAAGACGAGTTATGTAATGGACGAGCCCAAGACTAAAGCATCTTCATCTTTGAAGATGCTTTTTTGTGAGATAAATTCGTCCTATAAAAATATTTTTGTGACTCTCTCGCCGATTACTTTCAAATTGTTTTCATTTAATTTATGATAGGAAAGTAAGCTATCATACTGGAGTGACATACGTTGAATACAAAAAAAGCATTACCTATATTATTTGCAGTTATGTTCTTGGTTTATGTTGGGTTTGGGATCATTATTCCTGTCATACCCTTTTATGCAGAAGATCTTGGCGCTTCACCCACTGAATTAGGACTACTAATGGCAGTCTATTCATTAATGCAATTCTTGTTTGCACCGATGTGGGGAAGAATTTCCGATCGGATTGGACGTAAGCCGGTTATTATGATTGGGATTGTGGGACTTGCAGTTTCATTCTTTCTCATGGCCTTATCCACAGAATTATGGATGTTGTTTGCAGCCAGAATCATTGGTGGCTTTCTTTCAGCCGCAAATATGCCAACCGTAATGGCATATGCTGCCGATATTACTTCTGAGGAAGACCGTGGTAAAGGTATGGGCGTCATTGGTGCGTCTATTGGCCTTGGATTTATCTTTGGTCCAGCTATTGGTGGTATTTTCTCAAAAACTAACTTACACATGCCATTTTATATTGCAGGTACCTTGTCCTTACTTACTTTTTTCCTCGTCATGATTGTCCTTAAAGAATCTTTATCAAAAGAGCAAAGACATCCGAAAGATCGAAAAAGAACGGGTCTGTTAAAAGCACTTAACGGTCCTGAAAGTGTTCTGTTTTTCCTTTCTCTTTTTATCACATTATCCTTATCAGGGCTTGAAGCTACGTTTGCTTATTTTGCGGCGGAAAAAGCTGGATTGGGGACAACTGAGCTCGGTTATATTTTTATGATTATGGGACTCGCTGGAGCGATTGTACAAGGTGGCTTAGTGGGAAGGCTTACGAAACAATTTGGTGAAGGTTTTGTCATCCAGATCGGTATTTTCGTGTCAGCCTTAGGTTTTTTCCTTATTTTATTTACAAAGGATTTCGTTACAGCTGCGATTTATTTAACTATTTTTGGAGTAGGAAATGGCATCATTCGTCCTGCGGTTTCTGCATTACTTACGAAACGTTCCAAGACGGGACATGGAAGCGTCACAGGATTATTGTCCTCCTTCGATTCGCTTGGACGAATACTTGGACCTATATTAGGTGGTCTCCTTTATACAATTTCGATGGGTTTACCCTATATATCAGGTATATTCCTATCCGCTGTTGCTTTCATATTGTTTAGAATGTATACAGCAAAAGCGAAGAAAATGCATACGGCAGCAAAAAACGAAGGGTAGCAATTATGCTACCCTTCGTTTTTTCTAACTTAAATTCTATTTAGTGCCTCACCTAGAAATTTCGCAAGCTCAAGCATTCCGTATTTTTCCGCTTTCGCTTCTGCATCGGAGTTGTAATTGGTATTTGTATTAACGTCATAGGTGAAAACTTCACCATCAGCATTTTTCACAAACTCAATACCTGCTACATCAATGTTTACATTTTTCAGAAACGCCTCGTAACGAGCAATCTGTTCTGGATCTACATCATCGATAATTTCAAACTTGGGACGTACTTCTACCTCTTCCCCAACTGGGCAAAACAGATCACCAATTTGACATGCATCTGCAGGGCAAAGTTCAAATCCTTCTGACGTATCAACGCGTACAGAATATACATACTTGCCGCCAACAAATTCAGATCTTGTAATATAGGATTCTGGTGATTGAATATACTCTTGAATCAGCGTAATCCCGTCGACTGGCTCTTCAAATGCAGGGCTATTTACGTATGCTTTTAAGGATTCTACGCTTTGGAATAATTGTACACCCAGTCCTTTACCTGCTCGATTATGCTTTGTGATAAAAGGTACTGTTCCTAGTTTTTCAGCAGCTTCAATAATTTGCTCACGGCCCACGGCACCAATTGTTTTCGGAGTGCGTACACCATTTTTTTCAAGCGCTGTGTATTGCTTGATTTTACTTAATTCAAGGCGAAGGGCATTACTGCCATTAAAAACAGTGCGATTATGGAACTCCAGCCAATCTAAAATTCCGCCTGTTAATTCAGGAGCAAATCTGTGATCCCTTGTATGCGAAGAAGCACTCATACGGTTATAAAAAACACCCTCTGGTGGTTCTGCAGTTAAATCGATGACTCCTTTATCAAGATGCCATGCCTCATATGGTAAATTTAGCTCATCCAATCGTTTTGTTAAATGTGAAGTCCAATCATCATTTTCATGGATAATATATATTTTTTTAGACATATAATACGTCTCCCTTCGTTTCAACTATTGGTCCTATTGTTCACTTAGTCTCTGAATCACATTTGCTAACAGGTTTGTTCTTACTGTAAGGGAAGGAATATAAAGAAACTCTGATTCCTCATGTGCATTTCCACCTTCGGGACCAAGCCCATCTATCGATGGAATACCCATATATCCAGTTAAATTTCCGTCTGAGCCTCCACCACTTTTTTCATGAGAAAGTTCTAAACCTAGCTTTTTGCCTTCATCTACTATTATATCAATCAGCTTCTCTGACTTCTCAGTTAACACCCATGCTGGTCTCGTAATCTTTCCTGTCAATTCAAGTGTTGTACCTGGCACATCCGATTTGCTACAAATTTCTTTAATCGCCTTGTCAATGGCATCTCCTTGCTCAGCAGTATTGATTCTTACATCTATAAAAGCTTCAGCATAAGGTGCTATCGTATTGACGGACGTCCCACCTTTTACAATTCCGACATTTACATTGATTCCTTCATCTCGGTTTGTTAATTTGTGCAACTTTATGATTTTATTCCCTAGTTCCTCAATTGCACTAATTCCATTTTCAGGAGCAACTCCTGCATGTGAAGACTTCCCTGTGATTTTTAGTAAGTACTTACCCCCACCTTTACGCTCGCTTACCAAATTTCCATTTTGCGCAGGTTCAAGGATAAGTGCATACTTTTTATCTTTAGCTGTTCTTTCAATCAGTTCTCTAGAGTAGATTGAACCAATTTCCTCATCCGTATTTAGGATGATTTCTACATTCTTATAGGCATTGCTTCCGCTTTCTATTAATGCCTTTAGAGCAAATAGGGTCGTAACTTGGCTTGACTTCATATCAATTACACCAGGTCCATAGGCGTAATCTCCTTCCTTTCTGAAAGGTCTTTCCGCAACTGTCCCTTCTTTAAACACAGTATCCATATGTGCAATAATCACAATTTCAGGATTGATAGCTTCTGGATGACGAATTACAAGATTATTTCCGACAATTTCTTGTTCATCGATTTCTGTTTGAAAACCGATAGATTTATATTCTTCAAGAAGTACCTTTCCAACCTTGTCTACTCCGTGCTTGACGTATGTACCACTGTCAATATTGACAAGTGTTTCAATTAACTCTAACATCTTATCCTCATTACCAATAATGTTACCCTTCACTTATCGACACTTCCTTAGATCAATTATTCATCATATAGATGGCATTGTACTTCATGATTACCATCCACTTGAACTTTAACTGGCTTTTCTTTTCTGCATCGTTCTGTTGCATATGGACAACGTGTATGAAACACACACCCACTAGGAACGGAAAGTGGTGATGGAACGTCCCCTTTTAAAATAATCCGTTCCCTTCTACTTTCTGGATCAGGAATCGGAACGGCTGACAATAGAGATTGAGTATATGGGTGTAATGGATTTTTAAATAGTTCATCCGTTGGTGCCTTTTCAACCATTTCGCCGAGATACATTACTCCGATTCGGTCCGCGATATATCGAACCACACTCAAGTCATGACCGATAAATAAATAAGACAGCTTTAGGTCGGTTTGAAGCTTTCTGAGCAAGTTAAGAATTTGTGACTGAATTGAAACATCAAGTGCAGAAACAGGCTCGTCACAAACGATAAACTTAGGGTTTAATACGAGTGCACGAGCAATTCCAATTCGTTGTCTTTGGCCACCAGAGAATTCATGTGGAAACTTATCATAGTGCTCTTTACTGAAACCAACCTGTTCAAGAAGGTCTAGCACTCTTTCCTTTCGCTCTGCTTTCGTACCGATTTTTTGAATAATCATTGATTCTTCAAGGCTATATCCTATTCTTTTTTTAGGATCTAGCGATGCATAGGGATCTTGAAATATCATCTGCAAATCCTGACGAATTGTCCGAAATTGCTTCTCTTTCATGTCAAAGATATTTTGATTATGATAAAATACCTCTCCCCCTGACGGTTCAGTCAGTCTCAGAATTGTTCTGCCCGTCGTACTTTTACCACAACCAGATTCTCCAACAATTCCAAATGTCTCTCCTTCATAGATCTCGAAGGAAACATCATTTACGGCCCTGACTACATTTTTCTTGAAAAAGGATGAAGATGCCGCTGTGAAGGACTTCTTTAAATTTTTTACTTTTATGATTGGTTCTTTTTCTTTAGGAATCGCCATTTGAAGCCCCCCTCTTCAAGGAAATTTCTTGATAATTCCAGCATCTTACCTTATGTGAGTCTGTTACTTCCTCAAGTATTGGAGCTTCATTTCTACATTTATCTGTTGCAAATTCACATCTACCCGCAAATCGACACCCTTGTGGAATTTGATGAAGAGATGGTACAGAACCATTGATTTCATGGAGTTCTTTTGTTCGAACACTATCCATGTTTGGCATTGATTTTAAAAGGCCAATTGTATATGGATGAAGTGGTTTATTGAACAAATCCTTCACATCTGTTTCCTCGATAACCTGACCGAGATACATAACGACAACTCGATCACATGTCTCTGCAACAACCGCTAAATCATGGGTAATCATCATAATCCCCATACTTGTTTTCTTTTGAAGGTCTTTCATCACATCCAAGATTTGCGCTTGAATCGTTACATCTAATGCGGTTGTTGGCTCATCCGCAATTAACAGCGTTGGCTCACAACAAATCGCAAGGGCTATCATAACCCTTTGCCGCATTCCGCCTGAAAGTTGATGAGGGTAATCATGAATTCTTTGTTCAGGAGAAGGAATTCCTGTTAATCGCAGGACCTCAATCGCTTTTTGATAGGCGTCCTTCTTTGACATCTTTTTGTGTAATCTCAACGATTCAATAATTTGGTCACCAATTGTATAGACGGGGTTTAGTGAACTCATTGGGTCTTGAAAAATCATTGAGATTTCATTCCCGCGTATTTTTCTAAGGGATTTTTCAGATTCTGTTAAAAGGTTTTGATTATGATAGGAAATGGTTCCTTCATAATCAGTCAATTGGTCATCGTGTAATTTCAGGATAGACTCCGCAGTAACACTCTTACCGCAACCTGACTCACCAACAACCCCTAGTGTTTCACCCTGCTTTATATAAAAGGAAGCATCTTCAACAGCCGTTAAACGCCCTTTCTCTGTCCAGAAAGAAACTCTTAATTTATCAATTTGTAGTAAATAGTCGCTGTTCATGCTTTCCCCTCCTAATGGTACAAATTCTACAATTCTATTTTTTTACAAGAAGAAGTTTAAAAAGTCCGTTGAAGATGACACTGCTATATCGGAGCTTCGACTAAGTGCCGACACGTCCTGTGTCGAACGTCGAAGTCACCACATCCTGTGGAAGCTCGTTGCCTTGCTTTTGCGTTCCTCACGTATTAAATGCATACGTTCCGGTACTCAAAGCTGCGCCGCCTCGAACTTTCGACGCACAGGATGTGCTAGTGTCGACAATGCCACAGGACGTGGCGTTTTTGTCGACGTGGTCCTTTTCATCCTCCTTTTTAAACACTCACTTTAAAGACTCTTTCTTCGCTTTGCATGGACAATTTTTGGATCCATTATATCTCTAAGACCATCACCCGCAAGGTTTAATCCAAGAACAAGGAGGACGATGAAACTACCCGGAAATACGGTCATCCACCACGCCTTATAGATTACGCTTTTCCCATCAAACAATATATTTCCTAAGCTTGGTTCCGGTGCTGGAATCCCTGCACCCAAGAAGCTTAATGAAGCTTCTGTTAAAATGGAAACAGCAAATATAAAGGTTGTTTGAATAATAACCGGCGAAAGTACGTTAGGAATGGTGTGAATAACTAGTATCCTCCATGTACTGGCCCCTTGTGCCTTTAGTGCTTCAATATATGTTTGCTCCTTTACCACTAATGCCGCGGATCGAACTACCCTTGCGATGGAAGGAATATAGACAATCACGAGAGCAATCATCACGTTTACTGTATTTGGCCCTCTTACAGCCACTATTGCCATTGCTAAAAGAATAGAAGGGAAAGCATATAGACCATCAACTATTCTCATTAAAATATGATCAAGCACATTAAAATAAGCTGATAATAGGCCAATCACTAAACCAATGATCCCCGTAATAATTGCAACTGAAAGACCAACTATTATAGATACCCGTATTCCATAAAGGACCCTTGTAAATAAATCTCTACCAAAGTTATCAGTTCCAAACCAGTGCTCTCCACTTGGTGGCTGGAGTCGGTTCTGTGGATTAATTTCATAAGGGCTAAATGGTGCTAAAACCGGTGCTAAAAGAGCAATGATGGTTAATATCGAAATAATGATTAAACCAGTGAGCAGCATATTGTTAGATAAGACCCGTGTCCAATTACGTTGTTTTTTTACGAAAAGAGTCGATGGCTTGCTTACTTGTATTTCACTCTTCATGTAATCTCCTCATTTTCTCTGATTTAAGCGAACTCGCGGGTCAACCACGCCGTAAAGCAAATCAATCACTAAATTTAATAAAACGTAGGTTACAGTGATCATTAAAACTGTTCCTTGAATAACAGGAAAATCTCTTCTCTCGATTGAGTTAACAATTAATTGTCCAATTCCAGGAATATTAAAAACAGTTTCAACAACAGCTGCACCTGTAATTAACGTTCCAAAGCTTTCTCCGATGACGGTTAAGATTGGAATAAATGCACTACGGAGAGCATGCTTGAAGGTAATTTTGTTTGGATGTAACCCCTTGGATTTAGCCGTTTTTATATAATTGGTTTTCATTACATCTAGCATCGAAGACCGCGTCATTCTTGCAATTAACGCAGCTTGCATCATACCAAGGGCTATAGCAGGTAAGATTAGATAACGGAGATGTTCCCCGAACCCATCACTTAAAGGACGATAGCCTGCAACAGGAAGCCATTGCAATTGAACGGAAAAAATTAAGATTAAAAATAAACCTACTAGAAAGCTTGGCACTGAAATACCAAAGAGAGATATTCCCATAACTGCCTGATCCATGAAAGTGCCTCTCTTTTTTGCTGCCAAGACACCAAGAACAAGAGCCACAACAATCGCAATTATTTGCGAGATGATGGCCAATGATAAAGTCGGTCCTAAATATTCAAAAAACGCTTGTGTTACTGGCATTTTCAGAAAATAGGAATCTCCTAAATCACCTAAGATGACCCCTTTGAACCACAGGATGAACTGAGTATAAAGAGGTAAATCAAAGCCGAGTTCTTTTCGTAACTCGGCTTTGGTCTCTTCTGAAGCTTCATCTCCAAGAAGAACGGTAACGGGATCACCTGGTGTCAGATGGGCCAAGAAAAAGACTACTATGGCAACTACCAGCAATATGGGAAGTAATGAAAATAATCGTTGTACAATATACTTTAGCAATTTATCATCATCCTTTATTTCTGAATGAAGGCGATCTAGCCGTCCGCCTTCATCGCTGGAGCTTCACCTTATTCACTCTTACTTACATTCCATAAGATTGGGCCAATCAGATTTTTATAACCCTTTACATCATCACTTACTGCTACTAAGTCTTGGATATTACCAACCTTAGCAACCGGTAAGTAATTCCAAACCTCTGTTTGAAGCTCATCAATTAATGGTTTTGCATCTTCAAATGATGAAGCTGATTTAATATCTACAAGTAATTGGTCAATTTTTTCACTATTGGTCCAACCAGGATACTCTGCTTTAGAATCCAGGAATGGATTTTGGTGAATCGTTGGTCTAACGGCAAATGTCATAGCAAACATATCAAAGTTATTTGGATCTACTCGTCTTTCTTGAACTGTTGGCCAGTCATATACGTCTAACTTCGCTTTTATACCAATGCTTTCAAGAACTTGTTGAGCAACCACAGCTAAATTGTACTGGTCGGTGTAGTCTTTCGTTGCTAATATAACAATTTCCTCACCGTTATAGCTTGATTCCTCTACTAACCTTTTAGCCTTTTCAATGTCACCTATATTATATTTTTCCTTCGCAGCATCACTGTGCCAGTTAACTTGGTTTGGTAATGCAAGACCAGAATCTAATGTGTAGAAACGATCATCACTATAAGCAGCAATCATTGCTTCCTCTGCATTAAGAGCGGTATTAAACGCTTCTCTTAATTTTAAGTCAGAAAATGGACCTGACTTTTTGTTAAATACATAGGTAGCAATTCCACCTTCGTCAAAAACATTAGTTACACCATCAGTTGATTCAATTTGATCTGCACTGTCAAACGGAACTTCAAATGCAATATCATATTGGCCGGTTGTAACACCTGATACCCGTGTAGATTCATCTGTGACAATGCGGAAGTATACATCTTTTACAAGCGCTTCTTTCTTTCCTCCAAGACCACTGCTTGCATCTTCTCTTGCTACGTATTCATCAAATCGTGTTAAGTGAATGTGTTGATCAACTTTCCATTCTTCAAGCTTAAATGGACCTGTACCGATATATTCTGTTAATCCAGTATCACCAGCTGCTTCAACTGATTCTTTTGGAACAATTGCTGGGAACGGAGCTGCATCAGCCAGTACAAAAGGAACAATTAATGATGGCTTATCAATATGCAATTCTACAGTGTATGGGTCAACCTCAACAAATTGTGCACCACTTAAGTTTGCTTTACCTTGAGTCGATGTTTTCAGCCATTTTTCCATAGAAGCTACAACATCATCTGCTTGCATTTCTTCTCCATTATGAAACTTTACACCTTGTCTTAGTTTAAATGTGTATGTAAGACCGTCATCACTTACTTTGTATGATTCAGCCAACATCGGAACTACTTCATAGTTCTCATTAAGTGTCAAAAGCTGTTCAAATATTTGTCTTGCTACATCTCTTGTTGATTGATTTGTTGTTAAATGTGGATCTAAGGTTTGTAGATTTGTAGGATATGCAATATTTAATTCTGCATCCTTATTAATCGTCGCCTCTTTTTTGTCAGAGCCTGATTTTGAATCTTCATTATTACCACATGCTGCAAGTAAAAGAAGTGCACTTAGTAATAATACTGAAATAAGTTTTGTTCGTTTTTTCAATGTCACTACCCCCCGAAGATATATAATCTTGTACGTTTAGTCTTGTTAACTACTACTCTTTTAAGTTTTTATTATCTTATAAGAGAGACTTATCAAAAAATTAATTCCCACTAAACATATACGATTTAACTATTTTATTAGGCCCATGTCAAGTAAAAGGGATTACATTTATAAGAAGCATTATTTACCAGTTTTTTAGCGCATAAAAAAATGCACACGTTATTGACACGTGTGCATTTGCATATACTCATCGGTTATCTACTTTTTCAGGATAGAGGTCGTGGTTCATCAAACGAAATTGTGCCATTTCCTCATATTTCGTACCAGGTTTCCCATAATTACACCAAGGATCAATTGAAATGCCCCCGCGTGGAGTAAATTTGCCCCATACCTCGATATAACGTGGATCCAATAATTTAATAAGATCATTCATAATGATGTTCACGCAATCCTCGTGAAAATCACCATGGTTACGGAAACTAAATAAATACAGCTTTAAAGACTTGCTTTCTACGATTTTCTTATCTGGAACATACGAAATGTACATCGTTGCAAAATCCGGCTGATGTGTCAGTGGGCAAAGACTTGTAAATTCCGGGCAATTGAACTTCACGAAATAATCCCGGTCTGGATGTAAATTATCTACAGACTCTAACACCTCTGGTGCGTACTCAAAACTATATTTTGTATTTTGATTTCCAAGTAATGTTAAATCTTTCAATCCTTCTTCATGACTTCTTCCTGACATGAAAAAACCTCCCTGTAAAATGTTGTCCCAACATCTTAACCTTCTACTATTCTTTTCAAACTAAATTGGACAAACATATAAAAAGCCACGTCCAATATGGACATGGCATCATAGTCATGTATCCATAGTTTTTTATAGAGGGTTATGAGCTATGAACCTCTCTCGACTAAACCAAGTATCTTCCCATATAATATAAGACCCCACCAAAAACGTCAAGCATGGCGGGTCACAGGGACAGGTCCCTTGTCCCACCAATTTTTGGCAAGGCAAAAGAAACAAGTGCCTGTGTCCTCATTTTGCTTTTCTTGCCGCCTGCTGAATGGGGTCCCAAACGCCATTGTATGGTGGTGCATATGCTAAATCTAAATCCATTAATTCATCAATAGACATACTGTGAAAGAGGGCCGTGGATAGGACGTCAATTCGTTTGTCTACGCCATTCTCGCCAATAATTTGTCCCCCAAGAAGCTTGCGGGTTACTTTATGGTAGATTAATTTCAAGGACATCTCCTTTGCATCCGGATAATAGCCCGCAATGTCTCGCGCACGGATTGTGACAGAAGCAGTTGGTATATTCAACCTCTCTGCTTCTTTTTCTGATAGCCCGGTTCGACCAAGTGTTAAATCAAAAAACTTGATAATCGATGTCCCTACTACGCCTTTAAAGGTTTTATGTAGATTGACCATATTCAAGCCAGCAATCTGCCCCTGTTTGTTTGCATGAGTACCAAGAGGAATATAATCATCCCGCTCCTTGATTCGGTGATACTGTGTTGCGCAGTCACCCGCTGCAAAGATATCATCCAGATTTGTTTGCATATTCGAATTTACTTGGATCGCTCCCTTAATCCCTGTTACAATTCCCGTACCATTAATAAACGCTGTATTCGGCTTCACTCCCACGGCAATTAAAACCAAATCTGTTTTGACACTGCCTTTATCCGTTTTTACGGATTCTACAAATTTATTTCCATTAAAACCTTCTACTGATTCCCCAAATCTTAGTGTTAGATTATGCTTCTTCGCCTCATCGTGAATGAGTTCAGCAAGATCTCGATCGAAAATTCCAGCAAGCTGATCATTTCTTTCAATGATGGTGACGTTTTTTCCTATTTCCGCAAAGCTTTCTGCCATTTCAAGACCTATATAACCACCACCGATGATTGTTACGTCTTTAACATCACGGAAACCCTTGTATACATAATCTAAAATTTCTTCAGTATCTGGTATTGTTTTTAGCGTGAAGATGCCTTGAAGTGAACTCCCCTCCCAATTTGGGACAACTGGACTGGCACCCGTCGCAATTAGCAAACGGTCATATGCTTGTTCAAAGTTTTCTCCCGTGGACAGGTTAATTCCTCGTACAACCTTTTGTTTCGCATCTATGCTATTTATCTCATGAAAGACCCTTGCATCAATCTCATACTTTTCTTTGAATTCTTGTTGTGTTCTTGCAACCACCTTGTCTGTGGACTCAATTTTCCCACCTATTACATAAGGCAACCCACATTGACCATATGAATAAATTCCACCCTTCTCGAACACAGTAATCGAATTCCCTGAGCTATTCCGTACAATTTGCATAGCAGCACTCATTCCCGCTGCATCGCCACCAATAATAATAAATTTCATCAAAATCCCTCCACTCTAGTATTTTCCTTCCATCTGCAAGTTTTATGTAGAGCAACGCTCCAATTCCTTGGGACAAGGGGACAGGTACAGTGTCCCTGACCCACATTTACACCGTCTATATGTTACAATTATAATAACGCTTTCAACAAGGAGGAATGGAATTGAATAAAACAAAGCTGATTGTCCAAGAATCATTAGATGCATTAATGAAGGATGACACGTTTATTCCAGAGTTATCTGGGGAAACCCGTGAGCAAGCTTTTACCTCACTAGCCTCAATACTATCAACCCCGAATCATGTTCATAAGTCTTTTTTAAGAATCCCGTTAGAAAATGGTCAGGTGGTTCGTATCCCAGCCTACCGTGTCCAGCATAATAATGCGTTAGGTCCTTATAAGGGTGGGATCCGTTTTCACGAAACAGTCAACGAAGATGAAGTAATTAACCTCGCTTCCCTGATGACATTAAAGAATGCACTTCATGACGTTCCTTTTGGTGGAGGAAAAGGCGGGCTAGTTATCAACCCTAGAACACTTTCTGAAAAAGAACTACATCAAATTTGTAAAAAATATGTTCGTTACTTTTCAGATAGTCTTGGTCCTGATAAAGATATCCCAGCACCAGATGTTGGTTCAGGTGAACGCGAGATGGATTGGATGATGGCAGAATATAAGAGCATTCGGCCTGGCACACCCTATCGCGGGAGTTTTACCGGCAAAAGCGTGGTCAATGGTGGTTCATTAGGACGACGAGAAGCTACCGGGAAAGGCGTCTATTTTACATTCCGATATCTATTTCATGATTTTCTTCAAAATCAAAAGAGCCTACTTACGAAAAACGATAATGTGTTTTCAAATACAGTGGTCAAATTTGAAAAACAAGCCATGAGGCTCGCGGTGCAAGGCTTTGGTAATGTTGGCTCTGTCGCGGCTCTAGAGGCTTATCAATGTTCTCATTTACAAAATAAGGTTGTAGCTGTTAGTGACCGGAATGTTACTTTATTTAATGAGGACGGTCTAAACATCCCTTCTCTTGTAAAATTCACGAAGAGCAACAAAGGGGATCTCCCTATTTCTGATAAGGAGTTAGCTGCAGCTGGTGTTAAGGCTGAAATTCTTGACCGAGAGGCCATCCTTTATCTAGAAGTAGATACTCTGATTCTCGCTGCTTTAGAGGATCAAATCCATAAGAATAATATGGAGAAAATTAAAGCACCTATTATTTTAGAGGGTGCGAATGCCCCTGTAACACAAGAAGCAGACAATTTCTTAAGTAAAAAAGGTGTCCTGATTATACCGGACATTCTTGCAAACGCAGGTGGCGTTATCGTTTCTTACCTAGAGTGGCTACAGGGTCGTGAAACACAATTTTATTCCGAGGAAGAAGTGTTCAGTCAGTTATTGAATAAAATGAAGGCAACATTGGATGCAATCTTACCGACCTTCTTTGGGGACTCATTCACCCTGCGTCAAAACTGTTATATTCATGCCGTTACAAGACTATCTACTGTCCTATATCGACAGGGAAAATTATATTGAGATTAGTTAAAGCGGTAGCACGTGGGCTACCGCTTTAATTTTGTGGGTCAGAGGGACAGGTACAGTGTCCCTGTAAAAATATGGTGGGACGCGGTACCTGTCCCTGTGTCCCTAAAACGCTCCAGATCCGCCTCCGCCGCCACCGGTTCCACCACCGCCTGTACTGCTCGAACTGCTGCTTCCACTTCCAATGAGTTCATTGGCAGAATCAAAGTGGGTAGTTGCATTTGGTCCAACATAGTCAAATGAGACTACCGAATAAGGATAAAAACCAGCGCTATTATTGTAATAAGGCTTAGTAATGGCGGATATCAGATCCTCGTTCTGCTTTTTCATTTCCTTGTCTCCCATACCAAATCCGTAAATATAAGCACGCATCTGGTCATCGTCTGACCATTTTTTCCATTCATCCGATGACAATGTTTTATACCTCTCTTTGAACAGTAACCATTCATGGTAGATTCGCAAACCATCTATATTTTTTGGTCGATAAGCAATCAAGTAGATGATGATTCCTCCAAACAAAATCAAATCCAAAACAAACCATGAAAATAACTCATACATTGGGAACAAGATTAAAAATGGAACCAGTAAAATGCTTAACAGCCCAAGAACCAATTTGAACTTTGATTTATCCTCATAGAGATTGCGTTCCTTAATTTCGTTTCGAATTGCCTCGCCCCATTTCATTTGGAAGCCTGAGTAACTATCAGAGTTCCTCTTGTTTTTTGAATAGTCTTCTAGGTCTTTAAAACTAAACTCCCCATTTTGGCCAATTTTTTCAAATAACCACTCAATTAAGATGTTCTCATGTGGCAGTGCACCTGACTGATTCATAAGCTGAAATTTTTCATCCGTCACCTGTCTAACCATTTTCTTCCTTACCAAATCCAATAACGCAGCTGCCATCGACTGCCCTTGCGGTAAATAATTGTAGTTAGTAAAACGGATAGTTGCAGGCAAGCTAAGATCCTGTTTTGGGAGTGCACCCGGATTTGTCATCTCCCTTTTGACCATAGCTAACTTTGCTCGACCTTCCATCCGATTTCGAATCATCATGATCATAAAGAATAATGCCAAAAGCGGTACTAACACAATCGCTACCTTAGATAGAGTGTCTTGAGTCTCTGTCCATTCCTGCGCTTTTGCAAGTAGTTCATTTTTTGCATTCATAATTTCTGCTTTCATCGGTTTATCAGAGGTTACATAGCCTGCTACAGAAAAAAGATTTACATCATAAGCAATTCGAATATCTCCATTTGTTTCACTCGGAACCTCTCCGAACTGATAAACAACAGAGCCGTCCGAATTCACAGTTTCCTTTTGAAATGCCTCATCATACCCGAACGCAATTACATCGTTTGTTGATTGTGGCGGACGAACTGTGATAACGAGGTTTTCGTAAGTCGCCTCATTCCGACTATCAAAAAATGGCCAATAGAATTGGGCCACATCCTGGTATATTTCTAAGCCCTTTTCAATCGTATACGTAAATGTGACTGTTATTGTCTCGTCCTCACCCTTACGATGAATTTTATAAAGTTCATCTTCCTTTTCTACTCGTAACTCCTCTCCATTTTCAGTAGCGGAAAAGTCCTTAATTGTACTTCCTTCCTTCGGGATGACAGTCCTTGTTATCCCGTTAAACTCACCATCAAATTCATATGTATGTGCTTCCGTTACGTGAACAGTGCCATCATCCTGCAACTGCGCATCCATTTTTACATCATTGATCCAAAAATCGACCGCAAAACCTTGCATCGGAAAAAGTAAAAGGAATACTAGTAATAAAGTGATGCCTCCCATTTTTGCACGCATGCCGTCCCCTCCTTCATACTTATTAATACGAATAAACACCCCATATGGTTTCAAACTAACGTGGTATACTATTATCAAATTCGATTTCGCGTATTTCCGCCCGATTTTCGAGCTAGCTCGAATCTTTGAAAAATCGTAGCATCCGCCGGAGGCTCTACCTTTATTTATTAAGTTTGAACCTCCACTATGAATTAATTCTCTAACTGTATGAAACGGCGATGAAAGCTGAATAAAGTTAAAAAGGAGAAAATAAATGCCTGATATAAAAATTGTCTTTCTTGACATAGACGGAACGATTATGCGACCAGACGATACCATTGAAAAATCCACCAAAGAGGCGGTTACCCACCTTCAGCAAAATGGAATTGAAGTATTTCTCGCAACTGGTAGACCCCTTCATGAAATAACGGATATTGGAGATGAACTTTCAATTTCATCCTATATTGCTTATAACGGTGCATTTGCCATTCATCGTGGTGTAACACTGTTTAACGAACCACTTCCAGCTAGCTTAGTTGACAACCTTTTACATACGACCAAGGAAAACAATTACGATCTTGTTCTATATACTCAAAATAAAAATATCTTCACTAGCATGGATTCTAAGATTGTAAAAGAGTTCATCGAAACCTTCCATCTAAGGAAAAATGCGCTATACGATGACACTAAAAAAGATGAAATCCTAGGTTCAACGATTATTACGACTGAGGAACATTCAGAAAAATGGTTCGAACATATCGATGGGATTCACCTCTCCTCGGTTAATGTGGATGGTATGAGAACATGTCACGATGTCATTCGTGATGAAGTAAACAAAGGGGTTGCGGTAAAAGCTGTGTTAGCTTCCCTTCGCATATCGACTGAACAAGCGGCTGCTTTTGGAGATGGCATGAATGACAAAGAAATGTTGTCAGCAGTCGGTTCTGGATTTGCCATGGGAAATGCCAATCCCGATTTATTTTCCTATGCAAAATATAAAACAACGGATGTCGAGAATTCCGGCGTATACAACGGATTAAAGCAGCTAGGGCTAATTGAATAAATGAAAAGACTAGGATAAATAGATCCTAGTCTTTTTTGCATATAGTTAAACTTTCATGCAAAATGTTCACTTTTATACAAACAACCAGATAAAGTGTTTGACTTTTAGCTAGGAACACTATAAAATTTTGGTTAAAAGATAAACATTTTGACAAGGTGTTTGTTCTATATCAAACGTTGAACGGATGTGTTTAAGCAATGGATATGTCGGAAAATTTTTGGAATGCCTCACTAGATGAACTTAAAAAGGGGTATATCCAAGAGTCAGATTCTTATGTCTGCCTTTTATGTGGCGAGAAAATAGAAAAGGGGGTCATATATCCTCATGAAAAAGTTCTTTATGAGGCGGAGAGGTACATGCGTCTTCATATCGAAGCGACCCATCAATCTGTGTTTGATTATTTAATCAAACTTGATAAAAAATTAACTGGGCTTACGGATCATCAAAATCAGCTGCTTCGTCTTTTCTACCAAGGAAAAAGCGATAAAGAAGTACAAGCCGAAATGGGGATTGGCAGTACTTCTACAATTAGACATCATCGTTTTGCCTTGAAAGAAAAAGAACGCCAAGCTAGGACCTTCTTAGCCATCATGGAGCTACTAAAAGAAAAAGATCAACACGCACCAGCCTTTGTACCCCCTCATAAAACAGCGACAATGGTTGATGATCGATATGCTGTTACAGAGCAGGAGCAACAAGAAATCATTGAAAAGTTTTTACCAGAAGGCATAAATGGTCGACTACTAAAATTCCCTCCAAAAGAAAAACAAAGACTGATTGTTTTGCGAGAAATAACAAAACAATTCGATAGTAACATCACATACACAGAAGGAGAAATCAACCAGGTATTAAAAGGATTGTATGATGATTATGTATTGATTCGAAGATATTTAATTAGTTATGGATTTTTAGAACGAAAGAAAGATGGCAGTCAATATTGGCTTAAATAATAAGGAGAAAGTGAGTGTCTACTGTGGATCGAAAGAAAGTATTGAAACAACAATATAAAGAAACGCCAATTGAAGCTGGTGTTTATCAAATAAAAAATAACCAAAATGGGAAGCTTTTCATTGGAAGCACAAGAAACTTTAAAACTTTAAACGGGTTAAAGTTCAGTTTAGAATCAGGTTCAGCCTCACCTACGAACCAAGCTCTCCAAGCAGATTGGAATCATTACGGAGCAAGTGCATTCAGTTTTGAGATACTAGAAAAACTCAAAAAGAAGGACGATCCCTATTACAATGAAAAAGAAGCATTACAAGAACTCGAAAACAAATGGTTAGAACACTTCCAACCATACGGGGAACGAGGATACAACAAGAAAAAATAATGGGACACAGGGACAGGTTCAGTGTCCCAGTAAACATAAGGTATAGTGGTACAATCCCACTTCCCAACTATTTGTTGGCACATAAAGAGAGCTTGAGTCGGGAGGTGCACCCCAGAGGTTAGAGTTGAAAATCTAACTTTGTGGGGTCACCACCTCACCCAGCTCTTTTTTTTATTTAGTTATGGAATGTGATGAGATAATCTCCTCATCATCAATGGCATCAAATACTTCAAAGAAGCGATAGATAAGCTTTTCATTTGTTTATTGCTGTACCGCCACTTCTAATTTTGGAGAGATTACCCTATGTACAGACTTTTCATCTTGTTTGGTATCCCACTCGTTTACTACCCTATATTCACCAGAAGAATTTTCAAAAATAGACTTTCCCTA
Organism: Fredinandcohnia aciditolerans; assembly: GCA_003640645.1. Classification (GTDB taxonomy): domain Bacteria; phylum Bacillota; class Bacilli; order Bacillales; family Bacillaceae_L; genus Ferdinandcohnia; species Ferdinandcohnia aciditolerans. Next base: position 150,036 of record QGHH01000006.1, read on the forward strand.
TACAATGATGGGGATTTCTTTGGATTGACCGACTCGGTTTCCCCTTCATAACCCCGATGAAGGGGGTTTCTCCCGATTTACCGAATTGGTTTCCCCTTCATAACCTCAATGAAGGGGATTTCTCCCGATTTATCGACTCGGTTTCCCCTTCATACCCCCGATGATGAGGATTTCTCCCGATTTACCGAATTGGTTTCCTCTTCATAACCTCGATGATGAGGATTCCTATGAATCTACCGACTCAGTTTCCTCTTCATAACCCCGATGAAGGGGATTTCTCCCGATTCAACGACTCGGTTTCCCCTTCATAACCCCGATGAAGGGGGTTTCTCCCGATTTACCGAATTGGTTTCCTCTTCATAACCCCGATGATGAGGATTTCTATGAATCTACCGACTCAGTTTCCTCTTCATAATCCCAATGAAGGGGATTTCTCCCGATTCAACGACTCGGTTTCCCCTTCATAACCCCGATGAAGGGGATTTCTCCCGATTTATCGACTCGGTTTCCCTTCATACCCCCGATGATGAGGATTTCTCCCGATTTACCGAATTGGTTTCCCCTTCATAACCCCGATGAAGAGGATTTCTCCCGATTTACCGAATTGGTTCCCCCTTCATAACCCCGATGAAGGGGATTTCTCCCGATTTACCGACTCGATTTCCCCTTCATAACCTCAATGAAGAGGATTTCTCGCGATTTACCGACTCGGTTTCCCCTTCATAACCCCGATGAAGGGGATTTCTCCCGATTTACCGACTCGGTTTCCCCTTCATAATCCCTATGAAGAGGATTTCTCCCGATTTACCGAATTGGTTTCCCCTTCATAACCCCGATGATGGGGGTTTCTCCCGATTCACCTACTCGATTTCCCCTTCATAACCTCAATGAAGGGGGTTTCTCCCGATTCACCTACTCGATTTCCCCTTCATAACCTCAATGAAGGGGATTTCACAAACCCTGTAAAAAAATGGTGGGACGAGGGACCTGTCCCTCTGTCCCCCCTATTTGTTATGTACGGCCTCTTTTTGTTCGGGTTGATCGGGTTGCCAGCCTTTGGATACGTCGACCCATTGTTTTGCTTCGGAGTATTGGAATAGTTCGTCACAGGTTAGTTCAATAGCAGAATTGATACTGCCGCATGCTGGAAATACGGTCGTAAAGCGTTTCAGGGACTCGTCCAAGTAAACGTCAAGATTGTTTGCCAAGCCAAACGGGCATACACCACCTATGACATGTCCGGTTTGTTTGACTACTTCTTCTGCAGACAGCATTCTAGCCTTAAACCCAAAGGTATTTCGAAATTTTTTATTATCAATTTTTGCATCCCCTGCTGCTACAACTAAAATGGCAGTATCCTCTTTTCCACGAAAGGAAAGAGTTTTTGCAATCCGTTCAGGGGCAACACCGATTGTATCAGCAGCCTGATCAACGGTTGCACTTACTGAATCAAACTCCATCACATCTTTTTCACGGTTCCATTTTTTGAAATGCTCTTTTACACTCTCAAGTGACATTTATTTTCATCCTTTCTTCGAAGTTTATTCTATTAATTTAGCATACAATTTGAAAAAGTCACAAAATATGCTTTTCCATTTAAAAATAGCTTGGAAACTAGCCCAAGCTACTTATTCTAATATTCGGTTGTAATTATTGGTGTTCCAATCGTTACGTCGATTTCATTTTTATCTGTATCTGCTCGTAATCCTAGTTGAAGATTAATTTTTTCCTGTTTCGCTGTTAACAATTCCGATTCGAAAACCTCCGAGTAAGCTGATACCGACACAAATTTCTTTTCTTGTAGCTGTTCCACCATCTTTGCATTCACATCTCCAACCATCTTCGCGGCTACCTCATCTAATTGGTTCGATTTGGATTTCATGACACCGGACACTGTATAAAAAGTATTACTTTCCACGAAAGTTTCACTCACCCATTCAATATGGTCTGCAGTAAGTTGATTTCCTTTTGCTTCATTCGTGATAGCGATTTCGTATTTATCACTGGATTTATATGCTTTTAGCTTAATTGACTCTGTAATTCCGTTATCATTTTCTTTTAATCCTTGCCAAACATAATGGCTGTTTTCTTCTTTAAGAATGCTTTTCCAATTATATGAACCATGATCACTCATGAATTTTTCAATCTGTTGTTTCATTTCATGTACATTATTTGCTTGTCCAACCTTATCTCGAGATAAGGCCATCCAAGATAAAATTTCAACTTCATTTTTATCGGCAATTTCTTTTATATCCACTAGATCGTTTTTTTGAATGATTTCTTCCTGATTGTTATAAAATCCTGTTAAAATTCCGAACGATAGGATTAATGCAATTGTCATTTTCATTTTGTCCCTCACCTCTTTAACAAGGATAGCCAGGGTTTTTAGGTTCTATACCTGAAAATCTAGTAATCTTAAAAATCGATAAATTTCTTTTAGCTGTTTTACTTTTTATATTTTTAGTACAATCTAAAGATGAGCCTAAGGAGGTGTGATCTTTGAAATCAATAAATGTTACATTTCATAAAGAAGATGCTGTTGAGGCAATGAAGGTCGGTATACTTGAAGAAGACGATTTTAATCGAATGACTGAAGGTGGTACACGACACTTATTTGAACTTGATACAAATATTGGATTTTTTGTCTTTTTCGATGGCGCTGATGCCGAGGGAAATATCCATTATCTTGCCCTTCAATATGAAGAGGATAGTGAAGAACCTACATACTGTTTCTCATTTGAGCTTAAGGATTTTTATGAATTTATGGCATTGTATCTGAATGACCTTGAATTCTCAGATGAAGAATCAGAGGACGAAGAGCAGGAGTATGGAGCAATCCATCACCTCGCTCACCTGCTATACCATATCGTTGAAGATGCAAAACAAGCATAAGAGGAAGGCCACAGCAATGTGGTCTTTTTTCCTTTTCAAAAAGCTAAAAATATGAAAAAATAGATATATAGAAAATAATGTAAAAATCAAGGTCGGTGATTATTTGTTTGTAGATATCTTTTTTTCGATTGTTTTCATACTTGGTGTGTATTATTTGATTCAATACAGAATCAGTATTAAAAAAGCAGTCGATCTTTCAAAAGAAGCCCTTTACCCGCAAACGGAAGATGAGTTCCGTGGCATCCTCATCCCGAATGAGTATAAGGAAATGGAGCCTCTATCTAAATCAACAAAATCTTATAAAATTGTCAAATGGGGAACGGCCGCTATAATCATCGTTCTCATAGGGCTATTAATTGTTATTCTTACAACAGATTATTTAGGATCTTCCTTTTTTTCATTGGCCTATTTCTTTTTTGCACTCATTAGTGCAGTTCGCCACCGTGGAAACCTCTTTTTATTACCAAAAGGTATTATCCTTCAGGGCCGATATTTTTCTTATAGCCGAGTCAAGGAATATGAAGTCGAGCGAATTGTCCGTTGGCATGATTTGTACGGTATGGAAGACCGTTTAAATTTTAGCTATAAGTTAACGATTAAGGTAAAAAGTATTTTTCCATTCCTCAATTTCGTTGTTGTTGAAAATGAAGAACATCTTGATAAAATCATTGAATTACTTGAGACAAACGGCATTCCCGGAAAAAGAAAAGCAGACCAAACGCAACAAACAACTCCAACCATTTCATCCAAATCATAATACACCAGGCCTTGTACCCTGGTGTATTTTTATTCCCCTTAACAGAGGTTGGCTTGTTGGACCACAGGTACAGACTCTTTTCATTCGTTAATTAATAAGATAATGTACGTAATAAATAAGGAGGTATTCCTATTGAATCATATAGTAAAACAGGGTGAAACACTGAATCAAATCGCCAGAGATTATCGGAAACCACTTTTTGAAATCATTCGAGCAAATCCTTCCATTAACCCCAATCTGATTTATCCAGGTCAATCCATTATTATTCCAGGTTTTCCAGACCCCTCAACAATTCCCTTTAAAGTTGAGATTTCTACTCAGAACCGTCATTTACGCTTACTGAAAAATGGAGTCTTTCAAAAACAATACCCAATTGCGGTTGGCCGTATGCTTCATTCCACACCTATCGGAAACTTTATCATCATCAATAAAGCCCCGAATCCTGGTGGACCGTTTGGGACAATGTGGATGAGCTTATCAAAAGAACACTACGGAATCCACGGAACCAATGACCCGAGCTCTATCGGTAAATTCGTTTCAAAAGGTTGCATTCGAATGTATAACCATGATGTTGAGGAACTGGCACGAACCATTCCAATCGGTACCCCTGTTTTCATACATCCTTGATTTAAAAGCGAGTCTCCAAGACACGAATAAATGTTCTCGTTTATGTTGATAATAGAATATATGTTCGTATATAATATAAGAAAGGAGATGATTACATGCGCGGGATTTTACAACGAGCCCTTTCTCAACACACACCAATCGAAATCATCTATATGTCTCAAAACGGCATACTTACACAACGCCTAATCAAGGTTTACGAAATCAATGAACATACCATCAAGGCTTATTGCTTGCTTCGTCATAAAAAAAGAACTTTTAAAATAGAAAGCATATTATCTGCAGATGTACCAAGGAATAAAGGAGTTGTTAAGTTTGCAAATTAGAACACTACAAATGCGAATGGAGGACACCGAACAGGAATTACTTCAACAAATTGAAAAATATATGAAGAAATTCCACAAAGCTCCGACGATACGTGAACTTTCTAGACTCTGTACTTCGGTGAGCTCAACAAGCACAATTAAAGCATATCTGGATCGCCTTAAAGAAAAAGGAGTCCTCCATTATGAACCCAAAACACCACGATCCATCACTCTAAAAAAAGAACTACCCCAGGCTAAATAAGGGTAGTTCCTTTCTACTTTCTAGATTTTTTCATCCACTTCTGAAGTATCGACATCTTCACCAAACCAGTCAACTAACTTTGCTTTTGCCTTTGCTTTGACATTGTCATCGATATGGATTGCCACTTGGAATAATGCTACACCTAAGGCACCTAAATCATCGGTAAAGCCGATACCTACTGCAAGGTCTGGAATGAGATCCACTGGGAAAATAAAATACCCCAATGCAGCAAGAATCGTCACCCTTGCTTTTGCAGGCAAATCAGGTTTTTGAAGGACATAATAAAGCAATAATGCCGTATATACGACTGAATGGCCCGCTCTTAACGCAAACTTTTTAAGTTTTTCCCAAAATTTATCGTCTGAATAATGCTTTTCCATTTCATCCATATGAATCCCCCATTTTAAATTATCAGAATCCTTTACTACTATTGTACTACATAGGCGAATAAATGAATCATTGTACAAGCTTTAAAATTTCACTTTCCTTATCTTATGCCCCAAAACCATTTTTACACAAAAAAACCTAGCCAAAATGACTAGGTTAAAACGTTTTGATCAAAAACTTCTTTCAAGCTCATCTATCAATGAACCAACATAGGCAACTGCTTTCTTAATTGGTTCTGGTGTTGACATATCCACACCTGCAAGCTTCATCAACTCAAGTGGTTTCAGTGTTCCACCTGCTTTTAATGCAGATAACCAGCGGTCGACTGCGGGTTGGCCTTCCTCTTGAATCATTTGGGATGCAGCTGTTGAAGCAGTCAGACCTGCAGAATACGTATATGGATATAGACCCATGTAATAATGTGGCTGACGCATCCATGTTAAAGCAGCGAGCTCATCCATTACTACATCATCGCCCCAGAATGTCGACAGCAACTCTGTTTTTTGTTCACATAAAAGTTTTGCTGTAATTGGGGTTCCTTTATCAGCCAACTCATAGATACGACGTTGTAATTCACCTTCTAATATATGTGTAACGAAATTGTGGTAGTAGGTGCCTAATGATTGTAAAATCACCCAGCGCTTCATCCGTTCATCATTGGATTGCGAAAGAATATGTCTGCTCAACAGCATCTCATTCATTGTTGATGGCGCCTCGATAAAGTAACGTGAAGGACGATTGTTTGAGATGCGTTGATTACGACCCGCTAGCACAAAGTGACCAGCATGTCCCAATTCATGTGCAAGAGTAAACGTATTTCGCATGGAATTATTCCATGTCATTAAAATATATGGGTGGGCTCCATACGGGCTCGAACAAAATGCACCCGATCGTTTCCCAATATTATCTGCTAAATCGACCCAGCGATTATGAATGCCCCCCTCCATAATCTTACTATATTCCGGCCCCATAACCTGGATGGCATCAAGAACATACTTTGAAGCCTCCTCATATGTTACTTCTGGGTCAAAGTCTGGATCAAGCGGAGCCTTTAAATCACTATAATACATTTTTTCAAGCCCTAATACGCGTTGCTTTAATTTAGCAAGGCGTCGCATATGTGGTGCTAATTCAGTTTGAATGGTATGTAACTGATTATGGTACATTTCCTTTGTAACCTGTTGTTCATCAAGTAGCATGTCCGTTACAGATTCATACCCACGTAAGCGCGCTTCAATGACTTGTTTTTTTACCTCTGTGGCTAATGTCGCAGCATAGGTATTTTTATATTTATCCAAAGTTTCAGCAAAAGCTGCAGAAGCCTTACGGCGCAATTCCGTATCAGGAGAATCCTCATATTTTGGGAATGAGTTAAAAGTAAGTGGATGTTCGATACCATTATCCGTCTTAAATGCTGAAAACTGCATATCTGAAGTTTTGCTTCTTTGGTAAATCATATATGGAGATTCCATCACCTCACCAAATGCAGCTAAAACTTCCTCAGCATCAGGGGATAGTGTATATTCCTTTGCCTCTGAGATATCCGATAACGTTTTTATGAACTCTTGTAATCCCTCTTCCTCTTTTATGTATGATTGGATCGTTTCTGATTCTAATGCAAGTAGCTCTGACTTTATAAATGATATACTCGCACTTACACTGGAGACCAAGGATGCGGCCCTGGCAGCATTTGTTTGATAAACGGAATTCGTACCGTCAACCGACATATGTAAATCTGCATAACTCACAACACGCATAATTCTTTCCTGAAGTGCGTCATTTGCTAATAAGCAATTAAGTAAGTTCTTAGCACTCTTCCCAACAGTACCCTTAAATTGAGTTACGGTTTGGATGTCAATTTCAACAGACGAAAGCTCTCTCTCCCATGCCTCATCTGTTTCAAATAAATCTTGTAGGTTCCATGTTTGCTCAACAGGTACTTCTGAACGTAATAATGCCATTTAAAATTCCCCTCTCTTGTAAAATATTTCGCAAATCGAAATATACATAAATTATATCGTACTAATTTAAAAAGTTAAAATATTTTCTAAAAAGACAAACAAAAATCAAGCTTTTACCCTTATCGAAGTAGAAGCTTGATTTCTAATAAATTAGCATTATTGATTTGTTAAATCTATGAAAAACTCATATGCTTCCTTATCCGTATATCCTTCATGCACAACCTTTCCCACCGCCTGAATCATTTCTTCAGGGTAATCTGATTGGAAAATATTTCTTCCCATGTCAACTCCGGCCGCACCACCTTGGATAGAATTGTACGCCAACGAGAGTGCGTCTTTTTCAGGAATTTTCTTTCCACCCGCAACTACTAATGGTACAGGACAAGCAGATGCTACCTTATCAAAATCATCACAATAATAGGTTTTGACTATTTGCACACCAAATTCTGCTAACATTCTAGTTGCTAAGAGGAAAAATTGGGTTGTACGTTCCATCTCCTTCCCGACAGCAACAACACCCATAGTTGGTATTGAGTACCTAGTTCCTAAATTTACTGCTTTATTTAGTTGTTCAATTGTTTCCTTTTGCCCATCGGCCCCGATGAAGGTTTGGATGGCTATCGCACTTGCGTTCATTCGAATTGCATCCTCAATATCAACAACCATTGACTCGTGACTCAAGTCATCCTGCAATACACTTGAACCAGATGACGCTCGGAGCGCTATTGATTTATTAAAAGTTGGGGGAACACTACTTCTGATTGCTCCTCTAGTCCCCATTAAGCAATCAGCGTAATTTGCTAATTTCGGAATAAGGATATCTAGTCTTTCTAAGCCTGATGTTGGTCCCATAAAATATCCATGGTCGAAAGCCAACATTACTGTCTTTTGACTTTTAGGATTAAAAATTCTGGATAATCGATCTTTCATTCCCCAATCTAAATTAGCTGCTCCTTTCACATGAAAGTTACCATTATTGGCAAAAGGAGTTTCCTCTAGGAATTTCTTTGCAGCTTTGTTTCCAATTACATCAGCCATGTTTTCTTCCTCTCCTTACAATGTATCTAGAATCGTATCGAAAGTAATAAGCGAAATTTTGTTATAAGGTTTTAGAAATCATAGTCGCCTGTATTATCCTTTGTAAATACGATTCTTTCAGGTAATACAATAATTCCGGAATCTTCGGCCTCGTACTCATAACCTTGAACACTATTTGGCTCTACTTTTACTTCCCCTAGTTCCGGAACATCTACAGTGTCACCCACTTTTAGTTCATTTCCTTGTGCTAAATAGTATGCAATGTAAACTGCGAGAGCCCCTTGATCTTTAACGTCCCATAAGCCATGGTTTTCGATCGTATCATTTTCAATATACTGTCTCATAGAATTTGGAGATGCAAATCCAGTAATGATTACATCTTCCTTATTTAGCCCTTTATTTTGTGCCGCTTGTGCCATTGCAGGTAAAGCAGTTGAGTCAGGACAAATAATAATATCGATGTCAGGATATGAATCTAGAATACTTTCACCCACTTGTAGAGATTTTTGTTCATTCCCATCACCAAATTGTGTTGTTACAACTTCCCAGTTAGGATATTTTTCTTTTATATATTTATTCGCATAATCAACCCATGAATTCTGGTCAGGCACAGTTGGACTTGAATAGAACCATGCAACCTGTTGTGCTTCATCGGGATTTTCAAGCTGACTTGCTGCCATGTCAACTAGCATTGCACCAAGGATGTCAGGTGTACCTTGATTGATATATGCAGTTCGATATTTCGGGTCAACATCTGAATCCCAAGTAACAACTTTCATTCCTGCATCTAATGCCTTTTGTAAAGCTTGATTTAATCCATCAGAGGTAACTGATGATATCGCAATTGCATCAGCACCACTATTGACCGCACTATTAATAATCTGCACCTGATTTGCAACTGTACCCTCCGGTGCGCCATCATATTTCACCTTAAATCCTATCTTTTCAGCCATTTCTTGTGCACCGTCATTACCTGATTCAAAGAATGCATTCCCCGTCATTTTTGGAATAAAAACGACTTCAATGTCACTTGCATCTTTTTCTCCGCCAGAACCATTTTCTGTACTTTTGCCAGAATCTTCACCGCTACAGGCTGCTAATAACAATGTGGAAAGAGCCACTCCCGTTAATAGTTTAAAAAACTTGGATTTACGCATGTAGATTTCCCCCTCTGTCCTTTTTAATCGTTAAAATCTTTTTTACCTTGGACTTGAACCCTGGAACACCCAAGAATGCAACCGAAGTGATTAAGAGCAATCCTGTAGCTAAGCCTATATATTGTGTTTGAACTCCTCCCATTTGCAATCCTAGCTTTAAGAAACCAACAACTATGCTTGCAAGTGCAGTGCCGATAACACCCCCTTTACCTCCAGTTATTAATGTTCCTCCTAGGACAACAGCTGTTAAAATTGGCATTAAATACTCCGCACCAAAATCGGCTCGAGAACTTCCCAAATACGATGTTAAAATTACACCTACAACACCTGCGCTTAACCCTGATAAAATATAAGTACTTGTAATAATCTTCCTAGTATTAATACCTGAGTAATCCGCTGCGTTCTGATTAATCCCAGTTAAATAGATATATCGCCCATATCTCGTTCTATGAAGTAGAGTATAGGCAATCACTAGTATTACAAGAAAGAGGATTACGGAATGTGGTATTCCAAGAATTTTTCCATTTGCTAGATTTATAAACTCTTGCGAAAATCCAGAAATCCCCTCATATGTGCTTGTTCCTGATAAACCAACTAATACAATTGCAATTCCACTATATAAAAGCATCCCACCTAGCGTTATAACCATGGCCTGAACTTTGGCATATGCGATAAGTACTCCATTCAGCAGACCACAGAGTCCTCCAACTAGTACTGCTAAAAGGGCGGCAATCCAAATATTCATTCCAACAAATTGCGCTAGCATACCCGTTATTACAGAAGTTAGCGCGATAATAGATCCCCCTGAAATATCGATACCACCTGTAATAACGACAAATGTCACAAAAAAAGCAATGATGGCAATTCCCACAAAGTCATTAAAACTATTTAAAAGAACATTTAGATTCCAGAACCTCGGGTTAATTAAACCAAAGATAATAATTTCACCAACTAACGTTAGTAAAAGGATCAAATTCCACTTCGGTATTTTTTTCAGCATCCCAGACTTCACACCTCCTCCTTGAAAGTTAGCACTCTAGCATTTAACCTTTCCTTTTTCGCCTTCTTATTGGCTCTACGGAAAATGAGTACATCAACTACGACAATAATGATCAATAGAGACCCTGAGATAGTGGCATTCCAAAATGCTGGAACTTTTAAGAATACTAAAGCCGAATTAATTGAACTCATAATAATGGCTCCAATCGCCGCACCAATGACAGAGCCTATGCCCCCGCTTAAGGAGACTCCTCCAAGAACAGCAGCTGCGATTACCGTCATCTCTATGCCTAATCCCGCAGTGGTTGAAATAAAACCAACCTGACTTGCAAAGATGAGTCCGGCTAAACTAGCTGAGATTCCGCAAATGACAAATGATATGATTTTATACCTTATTACGGGTATTCCCATTAATATAGCTCCATCCTCATTATCACCAATAGCCGAGAAGTACCTCCCTTTCCTACTATTTGACAAGTAAAGATGTAAGATAATAACGGCTGTAATCACAATAATTCCTAATAGATTCATTCCCAGTAGATTAATCTGTGAGATCTGTTTGAAATTTGCAGGAAGATTTTCAATCCATTTACCATCTGTGTAAATTACTTGTACAACCCGTACAATTTCCAACATACCTAGAGTCATAATGAATGAAGATATTTTTAGTTTTGTAACCCCTATTCCATTGACTAATCCGATCAAAGACCCAATGGCAATCGCTACAATAATCGCTAGGAAGATGCTTCCTCCATCCCTTACAATGACACCACTTACTGCAGCGCTAAGACCCAGAGTACCTCCAACAGAGATATCAATTTCTCCTGTCAATAGAACGAAAGTCAATCCAACAGCAAGGACTATATATAGCAAACTATTTTTCACGGAATTTAGTATATTTTCCAGAGCAAGAAAGTCAGAGTTAACTATACCTACCAGCAAAAAAATAATAATCAAGAAGATAATGGTTCTAAATTCCCTATGCTTCATTAGGGTGGTGATTTTAGACATGCCTATCACTTCTTCCTTTATATGTTCCAAATGCAGCACTCATCACATTTGTTGCATTAATCTCATCAAATCCAAGACAGTCCTCACAAGTACCACGATAAATGGCATATATTCGATCACTAATTCTTTCAATCTCTTCTAAATCTGAAGAGACCAATAAAATCGAATATCCTTGTTCTTTTAGTTGAGTGATAATCGAGTAAATATCACTTCTCGCTGCTGCATCAATTCCCCTGGTAGGTTCATCCATTATGATAAGCTGTGGATTCGTTGATAAAATCCTGGCTATGATTACTTTTTGTTGATTTCCGCCAGACAATGATTTAATTTCTTCATTTTGGCTACTTATTTTAATGCTTAACTTTTTAACGTATTCATTTGTAATTGCTTTTTCCAAATTTTTATTTAAGAAAAATCCCTGATTTTTGATTACCTGTGCAGTGATATTACTACTTACCGAACTAATTGAAAAAGTTCCGTTTAAAAACCGGTCCTCCGGAATATAGGCTAAGCCACTTTCAATTGTTTCGTTTGCTGGTAAGTCGGTAATATCCTTTCCATTCAAATAAACTTTCCCGCTAGTTATTTTATTAATTCCATATATAGCCTCTGCAATTTCAGTTCTACCTGCCCCAACGAGTCCCGCAAGACCGACTACCTCTCCCTTATAAACATCGAAGCTTATATTTTTAAAACCATCACCAAAAATATTTTGAACCTTTAGGATCGGCTCTTCTTTCTCACGACTTGTGAACCTTTTTCTAAATTCTTCTTTACCATTTCGTTCGCTTTCTTCTGGTAACAATCCATTAATTAACATTTCTTTTGTAAAGTCATGGATTTCTCCTTTTAACGTCACTTTACCGTCTCGAAGAATGACAGCATGTGTCGATATCTGAAAAACCTCATCAAGTCTATGAGTGATATAAAAAACTCCTACACCATCGGCCTTTAACTTCTCAATTAGCTTAAATAAGCTTTTAGTCTCTGCAAATGTTAGAGAAGAAGTTGGTTCATCTAAAATAAGAATCTTCGCATTCCTTAGCAGACCTTTTATGATTTCTACTTGTTGCTGCTCAGCAATTGACAATGAATTTGCAAATCTATTCAAATCAAGATCCCAGCCTAGTTGGTGAATTAATTTCTTTGCCTGCTCCCTTACCACTTGTTTTTTCCTATTTAACCCAATTGTGAGATTTTGCTCAACTGACATATTTGGAAATAATAAAGGTTCTTGTGGCACCAAATAGATTCCTTTTTCGTGTGCAATAGAGGGATTAAACTGGTTCACCCTCTCACCATTTACCTCTATACTTCCACTATCCGCTTTATAAACTCCTGTAAGAATCTTCATCAGTGTACTCTTTCCAGCACCATTTCCACCGATAATCGAGATTACTTCAGATTCATAAATTTCTAGAGAGACACCCTTAAGGACTTCATTTTGGTTAAAAGTCTTATAGATATTATCTAGCCTTACCAGCCTTTTTTTCACTTCCATAAAAAACCCCCCATACCTACAAATCTCTCTATTTTTGTAATCGCTTTCTTTTGATGGTTTTAGATTGGTTTTAAAACATTTTATTAAGGCAGAATAAAATTATTCATTTTCATAATTATTAAAATTTTATAGACCATAGAACTTTTATATTACATATATATTCCCAGGCCCGAGATTATTCGCATAATAATAAAAGGATTTTTCTGTAAATGGTTTTTGGTGATGGGATGTTATGTTTGTATCATTTTTGAACATTTGTTGGCATATGAATAAATTGTATTAACCAAAAATATAGCTAAGAAGAGTGATTATGATGAACTATGAAAATGACTTAATCGTAAAAATTGCGTGGCAATATTATATTGAAGGATTAACGCAGAATGAGATATCAGAATCTCTTAATTTATCAAGAATGAAGGTTATTAAATACCTTGAAAAAGCAAAAACAAACAATGTGATCCAATTTAAAATCAACCTGGAAGAAATTGAGAATCTTAGTCTCCAAAATAAGATTAAGAAAAAATATAATCTAAAGGATATCATCATTGTACCTACTTCAAATCAAAAGAATGTTGAAAGTTTAACGATTGCTGCTGCCCAGTATATTGAAGATCGAATTACAAGTGATACGATGTTAAGCATTGGTTACGGAGAAGCTGTATCTAGAACTTTAGGACATTTGCGTATCTCAACAAAATACAAAGTGACATTTGTTTCACTTTCTGGCGGTGTAAAGTTCTACATGCCTACCGCTATCGATACGAGATCAGACTATTATACGAACCCTAACTACAATCATTACATTGTTCCTTCCCCCTTAATCATTTCCTCTAAAAATATTGCAGAGCATTTACGAAAGGAACAATCAGTAAGCAAAATATTAGATATGATACCATATACGAATTTAACAGTAATCGGAATAGGCGCTCTGAATGATCGAGCCACCTTAATTAAAGAAAGCTATTTCAATACAAATGACTTTGAAATATTAAAGTCAAAGGGGGCAGTTGGCGATTTATTATGCCAGTTTTACGATATCAATGGCAATGTTTTAGATTTAGATTTTCATAAACAACTTATTAGTACTGAAATTGACGTACTAAAATCCCTTAATCATGTAGTAGCTGTTGCTGGCGGCCTTGAAAAAAAGGATGCAATAATTGGTGCACTTAAGGGGGGATATGTTGATGTATTAATTACTGATGAATCAGTTGCCCAAGGATTGATATAAAGAGTGAACACTATCTTTTTTTGATAAGGGGGAAATAGGAATGAAGGGGAAATTCCTAATGGCTATCGATGCTGGAACTGGCAGTGTGAGAGTCATCTTATTTGACACAACTGGCCAAGAAGTATGCGTTTCACAGGCTGAATGGACACATCATGAAGATAAAAGATATCCAGGCTCTATGGATTTTGATATCAATAGAAATATCAGTATCATTACTGACCTCATCAAAGAAACGATCGACAAAAGCAAAGTAGACCCACGTGATATACTAGCCATTTCTACGACTAGTATGAGAGAAGCCATCGTTTTATATGATGACAAGGGCAAGGAAATATGGGCATGCGCGAATGTTGATTCACGTTCTAACGATGAAGTTGCAAATCTATATAGCCAGAACGATTCACTAGAAGCTGAGATTTATAAACTCTCTGGTCAGACGTTTTCCTTAGGTGCCATCCCTAGAATACTTTGGGTTAAAAATAACCTCCCTGACACATACGAAAAGATAAAATACGTAACGATGCTTAATGACTGGATAACCTATCGTCTCACAGATATTATCTCAGTCGAGCCTTCAAACGGCTGTACTACTGGGCTCTTTGATTTAAAAAGCAGGTTATGGGATCCAAGTATCGCCCAAAAAGTAAACCTGAGAAATGATATTTACCCAATCGTATATGAAAGTGGTACGGTAATTGGAAACGTAACGAATAAAATGGCAACGCTTACAGGGTTAAACCCTCAAACAATTGTTGTTGCTGGAGGTGGAGATGCGCAGCTTGGTTGTATTGGCGTAGGTGTTATTAAAGAAGGCGATGCTGCTATTTTTGGAGGAAGCTTCTGGCAATACGAATATACGACAAATCATGTTGAAATCGATGATGAATGCCGGGTACGAATTAATTGCCATGCTGCACCTAATACTTGGCAATACGAAGCAATTGCCTTTTTTCCAGGCTTAGTGATGAGATGGTTTAGAGATAGTTTTTGTGAGCTTGAAAAGGGCATTCAAGATAAAACCGGAGAAAGTATTTATGTTCAAATGGAAAAACGAGCACAAAACATTCCTGCCGGAAGCTTTGGGTTGCTATGCACTTTTTCAGATCAAATGAACTATAAATCTTGGAAGCATGCCGCCCCTGGTTTTATTAATTTTAAACTTGATTCTCAGAAGTATAACAAAGCAAGCTTTTATAGATCTATTATGGAAAATGCAGCTTTTGTAACAAAGGGGAATATCGAATTGGTTAATGCTATAACAAATACTTCCCCTGAACTGATTATTTTTGCGGGTGGAGCTTCGAAAAGTGAGTTGTGGTGTCAGATAGTTTCCGATGTCCTTAATACGCCTATAAAAGTTCCAGTTGTAAAGGAATCGACTGCCCTAGGTGCCGCTATTTGTGCAGGTGTGGGCGCAAAGGTTTATGACGATTTTAATGATGCTATAGCAAAAGTCATTCATTTCGAAAGAACCTATTTACCAAATCAAGCAAATCGGGAAGTTTATGATGAGTTATACAGTAAGTGGAAGGACATATACAAACATCAACTTGAATTAGCAGATAGTGGTTTAACTGAGCATATGTGGATAGCACCTGGAATCAAATGAGCCTTTGCAAAATTGCGCCCGATTTTTAGGCCTACAAGAAGTGGGTCATAAAGACGTTGTCACAGGATATGGCGTTCTTAGTTTGAGTTCCTTAATTTCAGCCAGGGTTTATACCCACCATTGGATTAGATACTCCTAATCCATCCTTCTTACCACTTGAAAAGTTTAAGGATCTGAATAAAGTTAAAAAAAGCGACTTGGAGTGATAACAATGACAGTTATTAATGAGAACGATAAGGAATACAGATTTGGTGATAGTGGTCCGAAATATCTTCAAAGAGGTCCAAGAATGAACTTTGGTTTAGTGGTTTTAAAACCTGGTCAAGATTTCCCTGCCCATTACCATAATGTAATGGAGGAAAATTTCTTTATTCTTGAAGGCGAATTGGAAATCCATATCGATGGCGAAGTTTTCAATTGCAGTAAAGGCGACTTTATCCATGTCGAGCCAAAAAAAGTTCATTATCTTGTGAATAAAGGGGAAACAAATTTTAAAGCTGCTTTTATGCTCTCCCCTTATCAGGAAAAGGATAAAGTTGATGTTGATTATAAGCCCTTGAAATAAAATGTTTTTGCTTAGAGGAGATGCTTAAAATGACAAAACAAGTTCGTTTAGGTGAAACCGATATCTATATTAATCCAATCGGGTTGGGAGCAAATGCGATTGGTGGTCATAATATCTATTCAAATCTTGATGATGAAGTTGGGAAAGATTTAGTAAGAACAGCATTTCATCATGATATAAATTTTATTGATACGGCATATAGCTATGGGTTTGGAAGGTCAGAGGAATTGATTGGTGAAGTTGTAAGTGAGATGAGAAATCGCTCTGATGTCATTATTGCAACAAAGGGTGGCCCCAAACTTATTAATCAAAAAATACAATTTGATAACTCCCCTTCCTTCCTAAAGCAAGAGGTAGAAGAAAGCCTAAAGCGTTTAAAAACAGATTATATTGATATCTATTATATCCACAAACCCGATAAAACAACGCCAAAAGCTGAGGCTATCGGTGCTTTAAAAGAGCTTAAAGATGAAGGGAAACTACGAGTAATTGGGGTGTCAAACTTTTCAATAGATCAGCTAAGAGAAGCGAACCAGGACGGTTACGTAGATGTATACCAGGGTGGTTATCACTTGTTAGACAGAGGACTAGAAAATGACATAATACCTTACACGATTGAAAAAAATATTTCGTTTATACAATTTTACCCTTTAGCAGCCGGTTTACTAACAGGTAAGTTTTCAAAGGACTCCACATTCACTGACCTTCGAGCAAGATTACCTTATTTTAAAGAGGAATCATACCTGCAAAATCTTGAAAAGGTAGAAAAATTACGAACCATATCCGAATCAAAAAATGTTGAAATGGCACATCTTGTCCTTGCCTGGTACTTAACACGTGATGGAATTGATTCTGTTATCCCTGGGGCAAAAAGACCGGAACAAATTGTTAGTAACCTTAAAGCGTTAGAAATTACATTAACGCCAAAAGAAATCCAGGATATAGATAATATCTTTAAATCATGAGTTTTTTTAAACATAAAAAGAGCAAAAGCAAGATTTTTCGTGCTTTTGCTCTTTTTTTTGGTTTGCAACTATTTCTATAACAACCCCACCATTTTTAGTCCGTGTAGGATTCCATCTTCCTCAACTGATTTGGTAACGTACTTCGCTACTTCTTTTACTTCGTCAAGTCCATTCCCCATGGCTACACTATTTTGAACAGTGGTGAGCATTTCCATATCATTCAACCCATCACCAAAAGCATAAATGCGTTCTGAAGGAATACCTATTTTTTCAACAAGCTTCTCTATTCCGTTAGCTTTTGAACCCCCTCTAGGGATTACGTCTACGGAAACCGGATGCCAGCGCACAAAATCAAAGTCCTTATATTCTTTTTCGTACTGACCTTCTTCGCCTTCTTGGACAAATAAAAGCGATTGGAACAATTTCCGTCCTTCATAATACTTTGGATCATAGGCTGGAAAACTTTTGATTTTTAATGTTGCAATGCTTTCCGTAATAAATTCATGTTCGGGCACATTTGCTTTCATGTCTTCGTGGTCCATGTAAACGATAGGATGATTGTTGGCAAGTGCCTTTTCAGTTAATTGAATAAGGGCTTCTTCATTTAATGGGTTCGTATAAATCTCTTCTCCATTTAACACGACGTACTGCCCATTGTAGCTAACATATGTACCGATCCCAAGCTCTTCGCGAAGGTCTTCAAACATAAAAGGAGCACGACCAGTAGCAATCGCAACTTCATGTCCAATTTCCTTTAGTTTAAAGATGGCTTCCTTTGTGGAAGGCGGAAGTTGTTTATTATGGTTCAAGAGTGTCCCATCTATGTCAAAAAAAATTAGGCTACGTTCTTTCATTTCATCTTCCCACTTTCTATCTCACTTTTGCTCAATCACATAATGTCTACGATACATTATTTTCGCGCTTTAAACAAATGAAACAAATCAAGAATAATAGGCACAAAAACAGGCAAAAAGTACTATTCTTGAGCATAAATTAGAAGTATGTTTGACATATTCAGTAGAAGTCCAAATGGGCACAAATACGCCAATGCGCATTTGATCTACATCAAGGAGAGCGAGAATGAAAAAAACTTGGTTATTAGGGTTTGGCTTTTTTAGCATTAGTCTAGGTTGGTCTTTGTATAACGGATTTGTTCCTTTTTTTCTGGATAATTTCATTACTAGTACGGCTTTAATTGGTTTTCTTATGACAATCGATAATTATATTGCTCTCTTTTTACAGCCGTATATTGGACAATTAAGTGACCGAACTCGAACTCGCTTCGGACGCAGGATGCCCTATTTACTTGTTGGTGTGCCACTTGCAGCCCTTTTCTATACCCTCATTCCCTTCCACACTGGGCTAATATCCT
This sequence comes from Fredinandcohnia aciditolerans, assembly GCA_003640645.1. Taxonomy (GTDB): domain Bacteria; phylum Bacillota; class Bacilli; order Bacillales; family Bacillaceae_L; genus Ferdinandcohnia; species Ferdinandcohnia aciditolerans. The sequence continues at coordinate 168,672 of QGHH01000006.1, forward strand.
TACTCATTTTTATGTTATGTATGAACTTATCGATGGCAATTTTCCGTTCTCCTACGATTGCATTGATGCCCGATATCACCCCTGAACAAGACCGTACAAAGGCAAACGGAATCATCAACTTTATGGGGGGCTGCGGTGCTATCTTAGCATTTAGTATCGGCTCATTCTTATTTAGCATCGACGAGATCCTCCCTTTTCTTGCTGTTTCCGTTGTTTTCCTGATCACCCTTTGGATTGTATTTAAACATATAAAAGAACAACGTGATGCCCTTTCCTATGCAGAAACAGTCATACCAAAGATTAATTATAAGGAGGAATTGAATGCCTCTACGATATACCTTTTAGCAGCTATCTTTTTTTGGTTTATTGCCATTCAAGGAATGGAGGCTTTGTTTACCTTATATGGTGTAAATGAGTTAGGTCTTTCCAGAAGCGCTTCTGCTTTTTCACTTACATTTTTTTCACTAAGCTTTGTGATTTCAGCCATTCCAAGTGGACTACTAGGTGCAAAGATTGGCAAGAAAAAAGTAATTGTCATAGGTGTCATTGGGCTAATTGTTTCTTTTTTACTATTAAACTGGGTTGATTCCATTATTCTCTTGAGGGCCATTTTATTTTTGGGAGGTATCTTTTGGGCATTTGTTAACATCAACGCATACCCTTATATTGTCTCGACGGGAAGTGAAAAAAGTTTCGGAACGAGAACAGGACTTTATTATTTAGTTTCCTCATTGGCTGCAATCACGTCACCTCCAGCTCTTGGATACTTAATTGATCTGTTTGGATTCAGTGTGTTATTTATTGCTGCAGCAGGGAGTCTGGTTCTTGCATTGTTTTTTATTACCAGGGTAAAAGAAGAGGAAAGCGCAGGGCTTGGTTCATAGCGGTTTTCCAAGCAAATAACCATAAAAGGCGTGTAAACTGGAAACAGTTTTCTCACGCTTTTTTCATTTTTATTTGCTTATTTCATAGACTATTACAATGATGTCTGATATTATATTCAAATGGTTACCCTTGTTAACTATTACCTTAGGTAACTATTTTCAAAAGAGGTGAATTCCAATCGAAAATTTTCAATTGTTTTTTCAACAACTAACCCAATTATATCGACCATTTGAGAGTAAGCTGAATGTTGAACTGGGAAAACACCAGCTTTATAGAGCACAATGGTCCATTCTGTACTACATTGTAAACTTTGGCTCACCAACACTCGTGGAAATTTCTAACTACCTAGGTGTCGAAAAGCCAACTGTTACAAGAACCATAAATCGTTTAGAAGAACTTGGCTATGTAGAAAACATTCCTGGGAAAGACAAGCGAGAAAAAAGAATGCAGTTGACTGACCTTGGTAAAAAAGTGTACCTAGAAGTCAGAGAAACAGTTGATGAATTTGAAAAGGAATTAATTGAGGGTGTATCTGAAAAAGAACTACTCCTAGCCATTCAGATTATGAAAACAATACGAAACAATTTAATTAAGTGAGGGGACTTTCAACTTGGATAATCAAAAACTATGGACGAAAGATTTTATCATCGTGTCTTCCATCAACTTTTTCTTAACCTTTATCTTTTATCTATTGGTTGTAATTATTGCCGTCTATGCGGTTGATGAATATGGTGCTTCCACTAGCCAAGCAGGGCTTGTCACAGGCATCTTTATTGTCGGAACATTAATTGGCCGACTTTTTATTGGTCGTTATATCGATCTGATTGGACGTAAAAAGACATTATTTATTGGGTTGATTCTTTTTACAATCACGACCTTCTTATACTTCGTACATGCCGGAATCACATTTCTCCTTATCAATCGTTTCATACACGGCGTTACGCTTGGCATCGCTAGCACTGCGACTGGTACCATTGTTGCTCAAATTATCCCACCCAAACGCAGGGGTGAAGGAATTGGTTATTTTAGTATGAGTGCGACATTAGCGACGGCAATCGGACCATTCATCGGATTATTTATGTCTCAACATACGAGCTACCAGGTTATCTTTGGTCTATGTCTTGTGATTGGAGTTATCACTCTTCTCACTTCATTCATTCTTTATGTGCCACCAATTGAAGTACAATCAAATCAAACTCAAGAGAAAAAAGGCTTTTCAATTGCAAATTATGTGGAACCAAAGGCACTTCCGATTGCTATTGTGACTTTTGCAATTTCGCTTTGTTACGCGAGTGTTCTTTCGTTTATCAATTTTTATGCAATTGAAATTGAATTAGTAACTGCAGCAAGCTTCTTCTTCCTTGTTTATTCTATCGCGATACTTCTTTCCCGTCCTTTCACTGGACGGTTAATGGATATAAAAGGTGCCAATTATGTCATGTACCCAGCTTTTATCCTATTAGCAATTGGAATGTTTCTATTAAGTATTGCGCATAACAGCATAACTCTCCTACTTTCAGGTGCGCTTATCGGGCTAGGATTCGGGAATATGCAGTCATGTACTCAAGCTGTTGCGATCAAGTTAACACCAGCACATCGCATGGGGCTTGCGACCTCAACTTTCTATATCTTCCTGGACGCAGGGCTTGGGTTTGGTCCTTATCTATTAGGATATCTTGTTCCAATTACAGGATACAGCAAGCTATATTCTATACTAGGAATTTTTGCTTTAGCGAGTATTATTCTTTACTTCTTTGTGCATGGAAAGAAAGAATCTGCAGGGCGAAAAAATCAAACATTACCATTATCCATGTAATAATGAAGCCTTGCTCGGCATGTTTTGTCGGGCAAGGCTCTGTTTATTTTCTGATACCATCCATCACAAAACGGACTAAGTTTTCCGTTTCTTGGTCGATATCCATTTTTTCTTGGGATGGGATAAGTACAAAATTAGTGACAAGGAAACCACCGAAGGTTGTCATTAGCAATTTTAATAGTTTGTTTGTCGGTATGTCCTTTATGTCTCCGCGTTCTTTAAACTTCTCAATCGCTTGAGTAACCCGCTTGATAACACTGTCCATAAAAAATGGTGCAATTTCCTGTCGTAGTGAGTCACTATATAAGATTTCCTTAACGATGATCTGAAAGATATCTCTATTTTCAATCACGAATTTAATTCTATTTTTGAAAAGTCCTTTTAAAAAATCCTCAAAGTGGAGCGTCTCCTCTTTTAATACTTCTTTAAACACATTTTCGGCCATTCCAGGTAATGCTTCTTTTAAAAAAGGCAAAATAACGGAGAGCAATAAATTATCCTTTGTACCGTAATGCCGAAAAATAGTTCCCTCAGCAACCCCTGCTGCTTTTGCAATTTCATTTGTTGATGTGTTAGCATACCCTTTTTCCGCAAACAAACTAATCGCAGTTTCTATGATTTTCTGTTGTTTATCGGTTTGTTTTTTCGATAATCTGGTTTGTTCAATTAGAGCGTCTAGTAAATTATCTTTAGACAAAATTCTTCACTTCCTTAGCTACAATGCACGGTACTTTTTCAATGCGAATACATTCAGTATGATAAAAACAGTTGCGAATATGACTAATATCAAAAGGTTTAAACTTATATCAGCAATTCCCAAGCCTTGATACATGACACCCTTCAATGCATCGGCGGCATAGTATAAAGGCATGAATTTCGCTATAACTTGAAGCCAGTTGGCCATTCCTTCAAGCGGTATAATCCCTGAGAAAAAAATTTGAGGAATAACCGCTATCGGAATAAATTGTACCATTTGAAATTCCGAAGCTGCAAAAGCAGATAATAAAATCCCCAAGGAAAGAGCTACCAATGCTAATAATAAATTGATGACGAGCACATTCCATAGCGAACCAACTAATATGACGTCTAAAACAGTGATGGCAAAAAAGACAACAATTATTGTCTGGATAATTGCAAAAATGCCAAATCCAACAAGGTAGGCTGTTACAATCTCACCTCTTCGAATCGGTGTGGATAAAAGGCGCTCCAAAGTACCAGTAGTTCTTTCCTTTAGTAATCCTATACCAGAAATTAAAAATACGAAAAAGAAAACAAAAAAGCCGATTAAAATAGGGCTAAGCACATCGAAAAAGACTGTATCATCACTACCGTACACATAGTTTGTTTCGAGTTCGACTTTTGGCATTACACTAGGGTTTGGTAGTTGACTTACTAGTTTTTCCTGTGCTTGCGCAGCAAAAGTCTGGTTCACTTTCATTTGCAAGGCTTTTGCAGATGATGGGTCACTGTTTGTTAACGTAAGAATGACGTGATTATTTTCCATTACAAGTAACCCATCAAGTTCGTGATTTAGTATTGTCTGATTAGGATTTGGTGCCTGTTCAAACTCTTCAATTTGAATATCTAGCTTTTTTAATGCAATGACTAACTTTTCATCAACACCTACAACACCTACTGTAGGTTTTGCTGAATCTCCGTTAAACATTACGTACATTAGAGATAGGATTAATAGTGGAGCAACAAATAGCAAAGCCAATGTTCGTTTATCACGAAGCAACTGCTGAAAAATTCTTTTTATGAGTGCAACGATTCTCATTGTCCCGCCCTCCCAGCGTGTAAAAACACCTCATCAAAATTGCTGGCGTTGTATACTTCTTTCAATTCGGTTGGTGTCCCTCTTGTTAAAATCCTACCGTCCCGTACCATTGCGATGTAATCGCAACGCTCAGCCTCTTCCATGACATGGGTTGTCACGATGATTGTTTTTCCTTCTTCTTTTTTTAAACGGATGAGCTCATTCCAAATGGCAAGTCTTAGCTCCGGGTCTATACCAACAGTTGGCTCATCTAAAATGAGCATTTTGGGATCTTGAATCAATGCGATCGCGAGTGACAAACGTCTTTTCATCCCTCCGGAGTAAGTGGATACCTTTTTATTTAAATCATCGGTCAGATTGACTAGGTTTGCTGTATATTCAATTCGTTCTTTCGTTTGGGCACGATTTAATTTATAAAGTGAAGCAAAAAATGCAAGATTTTCCCTACCTGTTAGTTCTGTGTACAAAGCATCGGATTGAGCCATATACCCAATGTCCTGCAACAATTCCAAATTAGGCATTTTCTTTCCTAACACCTGAATGGAGCCATGATCTGGTGAATCCATCCCCACAATCATTTTAACTAATGTCGTTTTACCTGCACCTGATGGTCCAATAAAACCGTAAATCGTACCTTCCTCAATAGATAGGTCAATTTCATATAGTACCACCTTTTTCCCAAAGCTTTTACTCATCTTATTGATTTCTACAGTATAAGTCATGATAGGTCCCCCTTTACACAAAAAGTGAGTGATTACTCACATTATGCTCCTTTTTCAAAACCTAGTCAATATAAAAATGAGTGTTTACTCACCATTTTTTTATGAAATTGGGATATCCGAACAAGCACATCTTTCTACCTTTCATACGATAAACTAAGGGAGGTGACAACCATGGACTTGCTTGAATTTTTAAATGAAAATTATTATATGTTGGTCCCTGCACTGTGGGTGATCGGGTATTTCCTAAAATCAACGCCAACTATTCCTGATTGGGCTATTGGATGGATTCTTTTAGGAGTTTCTCTAGCAGGAGGCGCATTTTTCTATGGCTTTACTGCAGAGGCGTTATATAATGGAGTAATTGCAGCTGGGGTTGCCGTTTTCGGTCATCAACTGTATAAACAAACTGCCGAGGCAAAATTTACAAAAAAATAATTCTCCTTTTCGCACTAATCTATTTTCCACTTATTAAAAATGCGAAACGCTTGGATTTTTTCCAAGCGTTTTGTTTGCGTTATTTTATTGATTTCTGTACCAGACGAACCAACCATTATCTTTACTTTTAGATACAAAGATTTGGCCATCCGCTGCAATGTCACTTTTTCCTTCCCATCTTGGAAAATGCAATGTAACTAACCATGACTTGTCTGCAACCTCTTGTCCACAATATTTTGTAGACATTTGGTATTCTTTCGCAACTTTTTCATCTAAAGGTTGCGCTGTTACGACTTCCCAATCTGAAAAATGATTTCCATAATCACTTTCTCCAAATGTACGTGGAATGATTGTTTCCAAAGCCTGTATGAGTTCATCTTTATTCGTATTTGATATATCCTCTAACAGACTCACACTTGGGCATTCAACTCTTGCTTGTGCACCGACTTGGAATGGGAACAAGATGACAAGAGAAAACAGGGATATTACTATTTTTTTCATAATTATTCACCTCAATAGTAATATCCCAATTTTTAACATGAGTTATGCATGCGGGTCATGATATTTTATTCATAAGGTCTGCTAAATCTGCCAATAAGAGCTTCTTACTTTCTTCATCTTTTACAAGTTCTGTATACTTTTTAACTTGAATAAGGGTTTCTTCAGCTTGGCGTATTTCATTTAGGACGATATAAGACCTCGTCAACGCTTCAAATGCGTACGCAATAAAAAATGGAGCTAGCTCTGCCTTCTTGCTGATTTCGACGCACCGCTTTGCAAAGTATAGGGCCTGAACCCCATTTTTCACTGCAGCATAAACCCGTGAAAGCTGCCAATATCCAATTGATAAATTTTGTTCGGTGTGATCTGTTACCTGTGTCCAATGCCAAAACGAAGTATGACAAAGATGCATCATTTCCTCTGTTTCATATTCCGTACGATTCGTAATTTCTAATAGATCCCACACTTTGTTAAAGCATTCTGTTGCTAACTGTTTATGAGATAGATTCCCCATTACTTTCCCCTCTATTTTCTTATTTGGATTCGTTCTCTGCTTCCCATTTCGCTACTTCTTCCCTTACACGGGGTGCTACTTCTTTCCCTAGTAGTTCAATTGAGCGCATGACATCCTCATGCGGCATTGTTCCAACAGGACAATGAAGCATAAAACGAGTAACCCCAACATTTTTACGTAAATGTATGATTTTATTGGCAACATATTCAGGGTCACCTACATATAATGCACCTTCAAAGCTTCGGGCATGTTCAAAAGTTTCCCTGGTATATGGTCCCCAGCCACGCTCTTTCCCTAACTTACTCATCGACTGCGCTGTTGGTGGGAAGAATTTTTCCGCAGCTTCTTCCATGCTGTCGCCAACAAACCCGTGCGAATGGGAGGCAATAGCCAATTTTGAAAAATCATGCCCTGCATGTGCAACAGCTCTTTTGTATAGTTCAGCAAGTGGCGCAAATTGAACGGGCCTTCCTCCAATAATTGCAAGAACGAGTGGTAATCCCAATAAACCCGCACGTACCACTGATTCTTGGTTTCCTCCACTTCCAATCCAGATTGGTAATGGATCTTGAACGGGTCTTGGGTAAATGCCTCTATTGATAATGGCTGGTCGGTGCTTTCCTTGCCAGGTCACTTTCTCCGATCTTTGAATATGTAGTAGCAGATCTAACTTTTCTTCAAAAAGTTCATCATAGTCCTTTAAATCATATCCAAATAGGGGGAATGATTCGATAAAAGACCCTCTTCCTGCCATAATTTCAGCCCGACCATTCGAAATGGCATCAACGGTTGAAAAGTCCTGGAACACGCGAACAGGATCGGCTGAAGAAAGTACGGTAACCGCGCTTGTAAGACGAATTTTCTTTGTTTGCGATGCAGCCGCTGCTAGTATAATAGCTGGTGCTGAAGCTGCATAATCCTCACGGTGGTGCTCTCCAACACCGAATACATCTAGACCTACTTGGTCAGCTAGAACTATCTCCTCAACCACTTCACGAATTCGCTCGGCATGGCTAATGACCTCACCTGTCCGAGGATCCGGTGTTGTCTCAACAAAAGTACTAATTCCTATTTCCAATGTCTGTACCCCCTATTATTGTTTCATTTAACTTATTGCTAAACTACTTCTATTATTTAATAATGTTGGTTTTGAAGCAAATTTTTTCGACTTTGGGTTTGGGACGGGGCGGAGTCGGAGGGATCCGCATCTAGGACTGCTCTAAGACGGTTGAGAAGTGCATTAAAAGCTTGTAATCGTACCAGTCAGAATCTCGAAGGTATGAATAGCACCCTAATCGTACCCTCGGTCACCTTAGGCCAGGACAGTGGGGGTACGATTAACACCTATCCGTACCCTCAGTCACCTTAGGTCAGTACTGTGAGGGTACGAATATTTCATCTCACCATCGAAAAAATCCAATTATTTGGAATATTTTTGTATAATTGTAAAACTTTTTACTGTTTATTTCGTATACTATATATATAGGATTATTACATACTTCATATACCATTCTATTAGGAGTGATGAACTTGCAATTAGTTCCTGAAAAAATTCGTGAACCACTCTCACATTTCAATTTCAGAATTTTCGAAACAGAGTCTCTTAGTACATTTTTCTTAGCCTTCCGACTTAAATGTTATTTCTTGCTTCTACTCTCCCCTTTTGGATTAGGAGCTTCAGCTTACTTAGCCAACGTTTCAATAGAAGTCGATTCTGTTGGTATGTCCCTCGGATTGTTTTTCCTAAGTCTATTACTATTACTACCTTGGACATTAGTACCTATCACATTTCTTTTTACAACTTTTCAACCAGCCACTTGGCAACGCAAGCTATCATGGGCATACACCGGCCTGCTAGTAGCATCTTATATTTATTGGCTCGTTATCTTTTAAAATATTATGGAACATAAAATGGATAACTCTTGTTTAGAAGGTTACCCTTTTTCTCTCACTGGGACAAGGGACCTGTCTACTTCGAAAAAAAAAGTGCCTACCACATGGGTAAGCACTTTTTTATTGCTTATAATTTTACAGTCCAGCCAAAAGGGTCTTCTACAGTTCCGTTTTGGATGCCAGTAATAGTATCATATAGTTTTTTCGATAATTCTCCTGTTTCACCGTTGTTAATAATAGATTTTTCGTTATTGTAGAAAAGCTCTCCAACTGGGGAAATAACTGCTGCAGTTCCTGTTCCAAAGACTTCTTCAAGCACGCCATCGTTATAAGCTTGTTGAACTTCATGAATAGAAATTTTTCGTTCAGTTACAGGAACATTCCAGTATTTTAAGAGTTCAATAATAGACTTACGAGTGATTCCATCTAGAATACTACCGTTTAATGCTGGTGTGACAACTTCTCCATTGATTTTAAAGAAGATGTTCATACTGCCAACTTCTTCGATATATTGTTTCTCTTTGCCATCAAGCCATAATACTTGTGAATAACCATGTTCACTTGCAATTTCTGATGCTAATAAACTCGCAGCATAGTTCCCTGCTGTTTTTGCATCACCTGTTCCACCTGCAACTGCACGAACATATTTATTTTCAACAGCAATTTTTACAGGATTGATACCTTCTTTATAATAAGAACCAACTGGGGATAATATAATCATAAACTTATAGTTTTTAGCTGGATTAACGCCAAGATGTGCTTCCGTAGCAATCATAAACGGTCTGATATATAACGAAGTACCCGGAAGATTTGGCACCCAGTCCCTATCGATTTCTATTAGCTTCTTCAAAGCATGAATCGCAAATTCTTCGTCAAACTGCGGCATGACTAAACGCTGGTTAGACTTATTGAATCTTTTCATGTTTTGATCCGGTCTGAACAATAAAATTTCTTCGTCTTTGGTACGATAGGCTTTTAATCCTTCAAATACCGATTGACCATAATGAAAAATAGTTGCTGCAGGATCTAAAGGAATCGATTGATAAGGTACGATTCGAGGATCATGCCAACCCTTTCCTTCCGTGTAATCCCACATAAACATATGATCAGTGAAGCTAGTTCCAAATACCAACTGGTCGAATGGAGGAATTTCCTTCTTCTTGGTTGTTAGGGTGATATCAATTGTAAAATCTGTCGTCATGTTAATCCCAGCTTTCATTAAATTTAAATCTTGTAAGTTTTTATTAATCGAAATCTTATATTATTCTGATAATAATATCAACTATTTTATCACATCCTGGGATAAATGGAGCATGAAACTTTTACATTTTTTATATTCTTCACGAGAATTTTTCGAAAAATTGAAACATACGACCGTTCGATTTTTTGTGGTAGAAACATTTGTAAATAAGAAAAGTACGTAAATTAGTAAAGTAATTAGCACCTTAAAAGCATCTTGACAATAACTATAGTCCTCGTGCAAATAAGGGTGCATTTTAGTAGTTTATTTTAGCTGTATTTGAAATCACTAACTTCTACCTTTTTCTGGATTTTGCGTATGGTTTCATTCTGCCAAGCTATATCAAAGCATACGCATTTCTTTTTTACGTATGCTTTTTTCGCTTTTTCATTAAAAGACCCTTTGCAAATGGGTAGTTATTACCACTGGCATTGCATAGCTTTTAATTATTTCCATATTTTCAAAAATAAGTATTTACACACAAGAAAAAAACTCCTAT
>QGHH01000057.1 GCA_003640645.1 Fredinandcohnia aciditolerans
GCAGCATGGTGGGCACACAACATGTGAAACACAAGGGACACTCTATAGTCAGACTGAAGAATGGTCAAGCAATACACTTTACTCACTGATTGTCATAATTGCATCATGTCATTTTAAATTCCACTTCTCTCCGAACAACAAGTAATGCAGACAATACAGAAGGACACTTTAGTGGTTCAGTATCAACTCTAGAAGAATTCAGTGCATCTATTGAAATGAAAGACATTGCAAGTGTTTGGTGCATTTAGAGATGATACGGTCTGGAATCGTTGCCTATGAGGCTCAAACTCTGCAGTTATATTTACAACCAAACAAAATGTAGGAAAACTCAAGACGAACACTTTGGGGAGGGGAAGCCAGCTAGAACAGTTAATTCAAAGTATAAAAGCAAAGCATATTACAAATAACTGTCTCTTTGTAATCAGCCAGGGTGCTTGTGTTCACTGATCAAGGGAGTTGATGAAAGAAGAAAAGAGTGACTACACAGAGGAAATATCTGAAACAGACATTCATCTGCTGACTGTTTTCTCAAAGATGCATCTCATCCTCCCTCCTTCATCTCATCAACCCCCTTACCCTGAACAATGGAGCACCCAAATGAAGATATCATCTGTAACTCTCAACTCCCCCTTTCCCCTCTCTGTCAGGGTATTAAGAAGTCAGTGGTTTACACATCAGTCATGTGACAAACAGTGAACCCCCAACCATCTATAACCCTTAAAAAGACCCTCAGAGTCTTTCTTTAGGCAGCAGAGGCAGCAGTCTCCTTGACCTTGTCCACGATGGTCTCTAACTGCTCACGGATCTGGGTGGCTAGCGGGGAGAACAGTTCGGTCAGCTCATCGATCTTGCCTTCCAGAGAGGTGCGCAGCTCCTGGGCGGTGGCCTCCAGTTGAGTCTTGATGCCCTCAGCCTGGGTCCCCAGCTGCTGGCCCAAGTCCTCAGCCTGAGTCTTCAGCATGGAGGAGATGTCAGTCAGCTTCTTGTTGGCAGTGTCACCAGCCTGCTGGACGTAGGGCTCAACCTGCTCCCTTGCAGCATCCAGGTTCTGGGTGACACGGGACTGGATCTCACCCACGTAGGTGGCCACAGTGTTGCGAATCTCCTGGGAGTCCTTGTTCAGGCGTTTCTTCAGCTTGTGGGTGTAGGTGTTGATTCGGCTGCGGACGTCACCACTGTTCTGCTCCGCCATGGTCTTGAGCTCACCCAGATACTCAGTGCTGCGCTCCTTGGCATCCAGCATGTCCTTCTGGAGCTTGTTGACCATAAGCTGCAGGTCCTGAGAGAGCTGGTCAGTTGTGGTTTCGGTGTAGGGTCTCAGCTTGGTCTGGATGCCTTCCTTGTATGTGTCCAGCTCTGCCATGGTGTCAGTGATCAGAGTGTCTAGCTCCCTGCTGAGCTGAGAGGCCTTGATGTTCTCCACAATTCCATCAGCTTTTTGGCCCAGATCGGCGATGTACTGCCAGAAGCGGTCCACGGTGTCCTCCCAGCGGACTAAAGCAGCATCAGCCTGGCGCACAGCACGTGCATTGCAGCCAGTGATGACCGCCACAGCAAGGATCAGAGCTACAGCCTTCATGATTGTTAGACAGACAGATACACCTATGGACTGGCAGGTTGAGCTT
>QGHH01000563.1:0-295 GCA_003640645.1 Fredinandcohnia aciditolerans
GTCGTCGCCTTCGCCGAGACCGGCCTTCATTTCGACGGCGGCCTGATCCTGATCGACCACGGCCAGGGGCTGATCAGCGCCTATCTGCACCTGTCCAGGATCGACGTGGCGCGCGGCGAACAGGTCCGGCGCGGCCAGCTCATCGGCGCGGTCGGCCAGGAGGGCCGCGCCACGGGCCCGCACCTGTGCTGGCGGCTCAAATGGCACGGCCGCAATCTCGACCCGCTGCTGATGGTCGGCGCCGAGGCCCCCGCCAAATTGTGAAGAAAACCTATCTCGCGCGGGGGCGCGGTAA
>QGHH01000563.1:344-577 GCA_003640645.1 Fredinandcohnia aciditolerans
CCGTTGAGTCCTGTCGGCCGCGACGGCGCATCCCGCGTGGTCCAGGATAGCAGAATCCAGCCGTTCACGAAGAAGGGCGGCCGCAGAAGTCGCGGGAGAAACGCGCGTATGGCGTCTGGCTTGGAAGCGTTGCGGGTGTTGTTGGTCGACGACAACAAGCACATGCGCGCCATCATCACCACGGTGCTGCGCAGCCTGGGCGTCCACGACCTGAGGCAGGCCCACGACGGCGC
>QGHH01000564.1 GCA_003640645.1 Fredinandcohnia aciditolerans
AGCACGGCGGCGCCGGTCTCGGCCTGGATTGAAAACAGCAGTTCCAGCACCTGGGCCTGCACCGTCACGTCCAGCGCGGTGGTCGGCTCGTCGGCGATGATCAGCCGTGGCGACAAGGCGCAGGCGATGGCGATCATGACCCGCTGCCGCATCCCGCCGGACAGCTCATGCGGATAGGCCTTGGCGCGCTGCGCCGGTTCGCGGATGCCGACCCGCTCCAGCAGCGCCACCGCCCGCTCCCAGGCGGCCTGGCGGCCGATGTCGCCATGGATGCGCATGACTTCGGCAATCTGGCTGCCGACGTTGCGGCCGGGGTTGAGGGCGGTCATCGGCTCCTGGAACACCATGGCGATGCGGTTGCCGCGCAACTGGCGCAGTTCCTCGCGCGACAGCGTCGCCAGGTCGGTGCCCTTGAACAGGATCTGGCCGCCGTCGATGCGCCCTGGCGGGTCGATCAGGCCGAGGATGGAAAAGCCGGTGACGGACTTGCCCGAGCCGGACTCGCCGACCACGCCCAGGATCTCGCCTTTCTCCAGCGACAGCGACACGCCGTCCACCGCCACCAGCGTGCCGCGGC
>QGHH01000565.1 GCA_003640645.1 Fredinandcohnia aciditolerans
CCAGCGGCTGATCACTGTTTCTGCACCTGCCTCGGTCAGGATGTCGGCGTGGCCGGGATAGCTGTGTGACGCGCCGGTGAAGCCGATCACGCGCATCCCTGCAGCGCGGGCGCCATGGATGCCATGGGCGGAATCCTCGATCACGAAGGTGTTCGCCGGTTTTGCTTTCAGCACCTGTGCTGCATGCAGGAAGACGTCCGGTGCCGGCTTGGGCTTTTTCGTGGGTGTTTCAAGCGCCGAGAAGATGCGGCCTTCGAACAGCGGTAGAAGCCGGACTTTCTCCAGCATGAAGGCGATGCGCTCCGAGCTCGAATTCGAGCAGATGCAGCGCGGTGCCGTCACAGATGCGACGGCCTGGTGTACACCATCGATGGCACGAACGTCCGACCGCAGCTTGCGGTCGACCAGTTCTTCGGCGCGCGTGATCAGCGATGCCTGGAAAGGGATGTTCGCCTTGTGCTCGATCGCCATCATGATGTCTTTGAACGTGAGGCCGGCATAGCTTTCGGCGATCTCTTCTGCGCTGATCTCGAAGCCTGCTTCGGTGATCAGCTCGGCCTCGACACGCGCGGCGAT
>QGHH01000566.1 GCA_003640645.1 Fredinandcohnia aciditolerans
AAAAGCTTCCTGGCGTTAGCCATTTACAGGAGTCCCCCTTAATCGAAAAAGCGAGAAGTTCGTGATTTTTTTGCGAACCCACTCGCAGATTGCCGGGACCGTAACAGTTCCGACACATGCCTCAACCCGCGTCGCAATCGCGAAACAATTATGGCGACGAGGCGTCGCAATCTCGCCACACTGCAAAGCAGGGAAACTCCAACCTATCCGTGTAGGAGAGGATGATTTCCTCTAATTTTGCAAACCAGCGATATTCACTGGCGTGAAAGTCCACTCTGGGAGGAAAAATGCGAGATAGATCGAAGCCGCGCCGATCGAAGCGGAATTTGGGCGAAATTTGGGCGAACGGCGTTCCGTGCATCACCCTCTCCGCCGCCTTGATCGTGGCCGCGGCGGCCTCGGCCCCGCCCGCCGGCGCCCGCGCCGAAACCCCCGTCCCGGCCGCCAAAGAGTTCGCCCGCGCTCCGGCGATCAGCGACGTGTCGATCTCGCGCGACGGCAAGCACATCGTCGCCCTCACCTCGGCGGACGGCGATCAGGCGACCATCTCGGTCTGGCGGACCGATGCGCCCGAAC
>QGHH01000567.1 GCA_003640645.1 Fredinandcohnia aciditolerans
GCGGCTGCATCTGGCGGCCTATGGCGGCTGGCCCCTGCGCTGGCTGTACTTCCTGTTCGGCCTGGCGGGCACGGTGATGATCGCCACCGGCGCGGTGCTGTACGCCGTGAAGCGGCGCGCCCGGCACGATGGCGCATTCGGCGCGGCCACGCCGGTTTTCCAGCGGGTGGTCGAGTCGCTCAATGTCGCGGGCATCGCCGGTAGCGCGGTGGCCTGTATCGCCTATTTCCACGGCAATCGCCTGATCCCGGCGGACTGGCCGGCGCGCGAATCCTGGGAGATCCGGGCGTTCTTCCTGGTGTGGCTGGCGACCTTGCTGCACGCGTTGGTCCGGCCGCCGTCGCGCGCATGGCGGGAGCAGTTCGGCATGGCGGCGCTGCTGTGCCTGTCGCTGCCGCTCGTCAATGGCTTGACCACCGGGCAGTCGATTCACACCTATGTCAGGGCGGGCGACGTGATCGCCGCGTCGGTGGAGGGCGTCGTTCTGCTCGCCGGCTTGCTGTTCCTGTGGTTGGCCGGGAAGGTGGGGGGCGCACGCTGGTCGCCGCCGCTGGCGGGCCGCACGCCACCCGCGCC
>QGHH01000568.1 GCA_003640645.1 Fredinandcohnia aciditolerans
AGAGAAGGCGCAATATGTCGTCAACGCAGACGGGGACATGATCTTCGCCGAGGGCGTCACGCTGGACATGACGATGCCCGGCATCACCGAGGCAGAGAAAAGCGGCGTCGGGATCGCAAGCGTCACCGGGGCCATCAAGGGCGATTTGCCCAACGTCATCCTCAACGGCGCGGCGCAACCCGATTATTTGACAGCCAACGTGTCCAGATCTCCGGACGGCAAGACCCTGCAAGCCGGCTACAAACTCAGTTGGAACGAAACGGCCGATAAGGCGCACGGCACCTTCACCGTTGGCGGCGGCAGCTTCGAGCTCGGCGCGGCGCTGGCCGACACGGGGGCGAACACCAACGGCGCCACGCCGTGGGACGGCAAGACGCTTACCAAGAACGGCCCGGGCACGCTGGTGCTGGCAGCCAGCAACCGCTACACCGGCGACACCATCATCAACCAGGGCGAACTCAAAACCGGCGCCGAAAATGCTTTCTCCACCAGCGCCAATCTGACGATTGCCGCGGATGCCAAGCTCAACATGGGCGGCTTTGCCCAATCCGTGGGCGGCAACACGCACGGCGCCAT
>QGHH01000569.1 GCA_003640645.1 Fredinandcohnia aciditolerans
GGCGTCGTCGCGCTGAGCGACGTCGGCTTCGATCTGCGGCGCGGCGAGATCCACGCGCTGATGGGCGAGAACGGCGCCGGCAAGTCGACGCTGATGAACATGATCGGTGGCGTGCTGCAGCCCGACGAAGGCGAAATCCTGATCGATGGCAAGCCGGTCACGATCGCATCGCCGGCAGCAGCTCAGAAACTCGGCATCGCGCTGGTGCACCAGGAGATCGCGCTCTGCCAGGACGCGACAGTGGCCGAAAACATCTGCATGGCGGCGATCAACGCCCGCCGCGCCGGCCTGATCGTCGACCGCAAGGCAAGTCTTGCCGCATCGCGCACCCTGCTCAAATCGCTGGGTATCGATCTCGACCCGGAGGCGCGTGTCGGCGGCCTGCGGGTCGGCGAGCAGCAGCTGGTCGAGATCGCCAAGGCGCTGACCCTCGACTGCAAGGTGCTGATCCTTGACGAGCCGACCGCGGCGCTGACTGAAACAGAGGCGCAACGGCTGTTTTCCATCGTGCGCGACCTGAAGGCGCGCGGCATCTCCGTGATCTATATCAGCCACCGCATGGCCGAGATCTTTTCG
>QGHH01000570.1:0-259 GCA_003640645.1 Fredinandcohnia aciditolerans
GATAAACCGTGGCCAGGCCGATGCTGCTGTGTTCCGAGATGAGGTTGCGGTAGATGTCCGCCGCGCTCATGTGCTGGTCCGCGTGCTGGTGGAAGATGTCCAGGATCTTCAGGCGCGGGAAGGTGGCTTTGATGCCGGCCACGCGCAGGCGGGTATGGTCCATGTAGATTCTCCATGCCGGGGGCGATGCCCGAATGATGAGAATGATGTACATTTTCAAGTGGCCCCGCTAACGGAATTCCGTCAACCTGTAGCTCAA
>QGHH01000570.1:269-576 GCA_003640645.1 Fredinandcohnia aciditolerans
TGACCGTGGTCCACAACGCCTTGCCCGATGTCCTGCTGACCCCGGTCAGCATGCGGCATCCGCGCGCATCCACGGGGCTGTCGGTGCCCGACCACGTGCACAACGAGGGCATGCTGGTGCTGGTGCATGAGGGTCTGGTGATGGTGCAGTCGGGCGCCGAGGTCTGGACGGTGCTGCCGGGCAGCCTGGGCTGGATTCCGCCCGGGGTCTCGCACGCGGCGCGCTGGTTCGGCGAGGCGCGCGGTTCGTTCCTGTACGTGCGGCCCGACGCCTGCGCCCGGCTGCCGGATCATTGCCGCTCGTGGCC
>QGHH01000571.1 GCA_003640645.1 Fredinandcohnia aciditolerans
AGGAAAACAAGGACGAGATCTTCAACGCCTCCTACGACACCGTCGTCGGCAATCCCAAGGGCAAGATCACGATCGTCGAGTTCTACGACTACAATTGCGGCTTCTGCAAACGCGCCATGGGCGATATGGAGAATCTCACCAAAGCCAATCCCGATCTGCGCTTCGTGCTTAAGGAGTTCCCGATCCTCGGGCCGGATTCCCAGAAGGCCCATGTCGTCTCGCAGGCCTTCCAGAAGCTGATGCCGGAGAAGGCGGGAGAATTCCATCTCGAACTCCTCGGCGGCCAGACCCGAGCGACCGAAGAGACCGCCATCAAGATCGCGCTGGAACTCGGCGCAGACGAGGCAAAGCTGCGCGAGGCGATGAAGGATCCGGCGATCATGGAGCGTTTCGCCAAGACCTACGACCTCGCCAACAAGCTCGCCATCACGGGTACTCCCTCCTACGTCATCGGCAACGAGGTGGTGTTTGGCGCCCTTGGCGCAGATGTTCTGACCGAGAAGATCAAGGCTGCGAAGCCCACACTCTGAGCTGCGCGGGACTGAAAACCCGGACTTGGCCAGCCCCAGTCCGGTC
>QGHH01000572.1 GCA_003640645.1 Fredinandcohnia aciditolerans
TCACCTACGAGGCGCTCGGCCTGTGTGGTCCTGGCGAGGCCGAAAGGCTCGTCAGCGACAACGACAACACCTATGGCGGCGCCGTCGTCGTCAACCCGTCCGGCGGTCTCCTGTCCAAGGGGCATCCCCTGGGTGCCACCGGACTGGCGCAATGCGCCGAACTGACCGCGCAACTGCGCGGCATCGCCGGTGCGCGTCAGGTGGAGGGCGCGCGTCTGGCCCTGCAGCACAATCTGGGCCTGGGCGGCGCCTGCGTGGTCACGCTGTTCGAGAAGGTGAGCTGAGACGGAAACGACGGCAAGACATCCAAAGGGAGGAGACATGGGACGCGTTCAGGACAAGGTGGCGATCGTGACCGGCGGAGCCAAGGGCCTCGGTCTGGCCTCGGCGGAGGCGCTGGTGCGCGAAGGTGCCAAGGTGATGATCGCCGACATCGATGTGGCCGGCGGCGAAGCCTCCGCCGGCACGCTCGGCGACAAAGCCGCCTTTCACAGACTGGACGTGACGGATGCCAGGGCCTGGGATGCCGCGCTGGATGCAACGGAAAAGGCGTTCGGTCCCCTCGACGTTCTCGTC
>QGHH01000058.1:0-349 GCA_003640645.1 Fredinandcohnia aciditolerans
TGGGCTTTCGCGCCTGGTGCTGCCGTCCGCTGGGTGAGGGAGCGGGCGGCGCGTGCGGGGGGTCTCACGCCGGCGAGCTGCTGGCGCTGCTGGCGCGGTGTGTGCGTGTTTGCATATGTTTGCTGCGGACAAGCGAACGCTCCCGGAGCGTATGCTCGCGGGAGCGTATGGATCGCTGGGTGCGGGAGCAGGATTTGAACCTGCGACCTTCAGGTTATGAGCCTGACGAGCTACCGGGCTGCTCCATCCCGCGTCAACCATATAAAGATAAGCTTTCGCTTACCAGAATTCCACCTCGCCAAATGAAAAGGCCGCTTTCGCGGCCCCGAAGTCCCGTTTGGCGGGGCTT
>QGHH01000058.1:359-1609 GCA_003640645.1 Fredinandcohnia aciditolerans
CATCCCGCGTCGCGCCGGGCCTTGGGGGTATGGTCCCTGGGCCTGGGGGAAATCGGGAATGAAGGGTTTCTGACCTGAAGCATGCTTTTGGTAGACCTGGCGACGACCTACTCTCCCGCGCCTTAAGACGAAGTACCATCGGCCCAGGAAGGCTTAACGACCGAGTTCGGAATGGGATCGGGTGGGGACCTTCCGGCATAGCCACCAGGTCAACGAAAAGCATGCGATAGAAGACATCATGTCTGACGAAAGCGTCAGTATTGTTGGGTGTTCATGAGTTTTGCTGAGGAACGATCAAGCCGATCGATCGATTAGTACCGGTAAGCTGCATGCGTCGCCGCACTTCCACACCCGGCCTATCAACGTGATGGTCTATCACGGATCTCAGCGAAGCCTTGTTTTGAGGCTAGTTTCCCGCTTAGATGCTTTCAGCGGTTATCTATTCCGAACATAGCTACCCGGCAATGCCACTGGCGTGACAACCGGAACACCAGAGGTTCGTCCACTCCGGTCCTCTCGTACTAGGAGCAGCCCCTCTCAAATCTCAAACGTCCACGGCAGATAGGGACCGAACTGTCTCACGACGTTCTGAACCCAGCTCGCGTACCACTTTAAATGGCGAACAGCCATACCCTTGGGACCGGCTTCAGCCCCAGGATGTGATGAGCCGACATCGAGGTGCCAAACACCGCCGTCGATATGAACTCTTGGGCGGTATCAGCCTGTTATCCCCGGAGTACCTTTTATCCGTTGAGCGATGGCCCTTCCATACAGAACCACCGGATCACTAAGACCTACTTTCGTACCTGCTCGACGTGTCTGTCTCGCAGTCAAGCGCGCTTTTGCCTTTATACTCTACGACCGATTTCCGACCGGTCTGAGCGCACCTTCGTACTCCTCCGTTACTCTTTAGGAGGAGACCGCCCCAGTCAAACTACCCACCATACACTGTCCTCGATCCGGATAACGGACCTGAGTTAGAACCTCAAAGTTGCCAGGGTGGTATTTCAAGGATGGCTCCACGCGAACTGGCGTCCACGCTTCAAAGCCTCCCACCTATCCTACACAAGCAAATTCAAAGTCCAGTGCAAAGCTATAGTAAAGGTTCACGGGGTCTTTCCGTCTAGCCGCGGATACACTGCATCTTCACAGCGATTTCAATTTCACTGAGTCTCGGGTGGAGACAGCGCCGCCATCGTTACGCCATTCGTGCAGGTCGGAACTTACCCGACAAGGAATTTCGCTACCTT
>QGHH01000573.1 GCA_003640645.1 Fredinandcohnia aciditolerans
GCCCAGGTCTTCGGCAGCGCGCGAAAAGCTGGAGGCGCGCACCACCGCGTTGAATACGCGCAGGTCGGCGGGGAGCAGGTCATTATTCACGATTCGTGCAGGGTAATTTCACGCAGTAGCCCATTGTAGATGGACTGTGGGGACACCTACCATGGCTGCCATCCCCTGCAACGCGCCCGACGGCGCGGCGCGGGACGCCCTTCCCCTTTTCTTTTCAGGTTCCGCATGTCCCACGTCCACAAAATCGCAGCCATCGCCGGCGACGGCATCGGCAATGAAGTCCTGCCCGAAGGCCTGCGCGCCGTTCAGGCCGCCGCCCGCCGCTTCGGCCTGGCGCTGCAGATCGACACCTTCCCCTGGGCCAACTGCGAGTACTACGCGCAGCACGGCGAAATGATGCCGCCCGACTGGAAGGAACAATTGCAGGGCTACGACGCCATCTTCTTCGGCGCCGTCGGCTGGCCCGCCACGGTGCCGGACCACGTGTCGCTGTGGGGTTCGCTGCTGAAATTCCGACGCGAGTTCGACCAGTACATCAACCTGCGTCCGGTCCGATTGTTTGAAGGCGTGCCGTGC
>QGHH01000574.1 GCA_003640645.1 Fredinandcohnia aciditolerans
CGGGCTACGACGTGGACATTCTGTGCCGCGCGGGCGCGCTGCGGCGCGTGCGCGCCGGCATCGTGGCGATGGAAGGCAATTTCGGCCTGGCGCCGTGGTATCGCAAGGCCATCGAGCGCGGCGAGGTCGAGCTGGAGGAACATGCCTGCAACAGCCTGACGGCGGGCCTGCGAGCCGCCGCCTACGGCGTGCCGTTCCAGCCCTGCGGCGGCCTGCACGGCAGCGCCCTGCCGACCCTGAACGGCTGGAAGTGCCTGGAGGATCCCTACGGCAGCGGCGAGCGCACCTGGGTGATCCCGGCGGTGCGGCCCGACTTCGCGGTGATCCAGGCCTCGGAAGTGGACGCGCGCGGCAATGTGCGGGTGCATGGCACGGCGCACTGGGACCGCATCATGTCGCGCGCCGCCGGCAGCGTGCTGGTGGTGGCCGAGAAACGGGTGGACAGCGCCGTGTTCGAGGCGCAGCCCGAGGCCACGCTGGTGCCGTATTTCATGGTGCAGGCCTATACGGTGCTGCCGCGCTCGGCCTGGCCGGGTTCGTGCTGGCCGGACTATGCCATCGACTATCCGGCGGTC
>QGHH01000575.1:0-254 GCA_003640645.1 Fredinandcohnia aciditolerans
GGCGCTTCCAATCGGTCGCCCGTGACGCCGCGGGCGCGACCAAGGCCGCCGCCGACAAGGCCCGCATCCTCGGTCGGGTGCTCGCCGCCTACGGCCCCGAGACGGTGAGAGTGGAAACCAGCTTCAGCATGGTTCCGCTCTACGAACAGTACCGCGACAAAAACGGGACCATGGTCGACAACGAACGGGCCGACAAGATCGACCGCTACCAGGTCTCAGCCAATGTTTCCGTCGAGGTGCGCGACGTGCGCCTG
>QGHH01000575.1:301-575 GCA_003640645.1 Fredinandcohnia aciditolerans
CCGACCGACGTCTCGCAGGTGCGCTTCACCCTGGAGCCCGACAACGAAACCAAGACCCAGATGTTCAAGCTGGCGGTCGGCGACGCGACCCGCCGGGCCCGGCTGGCCGCCGAAGTCGCCGGGGCGCGGCTCGGCCCGGTCAAGCTGATCGATCCGACCGGCCGGGCTTGCCAGACCGACGTGCTGGTGGCCGGCGCCGGGCGCAGCTACGGCGGCGGCTTCGCCGAACGGGCGCCGCCCCCGGCCCCGCTCGGCGCCCGGCCGTCTGTCGACG
>QGHH01000576.1 GCA_003640645.1 Fredinandcohnia aciditolerans
GACCAGCTTGAGCGCGTCGGCCAGCTCCGAATCCTTGCCTTCCAGCGTCTGGCGCAGCAGCACCAGCGAGCCGGGGCCGGGGTCGCCCTGGTTGTTGAGCAGGTTGAAGCGCGTGCGGATCTTGGACAGCGCGCCCATGTAGTTGCCCAGCAGCGACTGGTTCTCGCGCGTCACCACCAGGCGTGCCACGTCCGAGAACTCGCGGCCGACCGGGCCCATCGGAATGGCCTCGCCGTTGGCGGCGGTGGCGGCGGCGGGCGCCGGCGGCGTCTGCCGCAGGATCACGCGCTTGAACCAGCCCACCACGCCGCTTTGCGCCTGCTGCAATCCGGCGTTGACCAGCGAGGGGTTGTCCCACGAGGTCTGCTCATAGGCGGTGTTGATCAGCTTGGCGATGGGCGAGGTCTGCGGATCGCCCAGGCGGTTCATCGCGCCCACCGACTGCTCGAAGCTGGTGAACGGCTTGATGGTCACGCCGCGCAGGAACTTCTGCCATTCCTGGGCGTACTCCGTCTTGTACATCGTCGCCAGGCTCTTCTGGATCTGCTCGGGGCTGCCGTCCAGCGTCAGGTCGT
>QGHH01000577.1 GCA_003640645.1 Fredinandcohnia aciditolerans
GCGATCTGCGGCAGCACCGCGTCGCGCAGCACCTGCACAGTGCCGCCGCCCAGGCAGCTCACCGCCTCCTCCAGCGCCTGCGGCACGGCGCGCATGCCGGTCATCATCGTCAGGAAGCCCTGCGTGTGATAGTGGTAGAAGTTGCATAGCGCGATCAGCGCGGCGCTGCCATACAGTGCGTAGAGCGGATTGGCGGGCGAATTGAAGGCGAAGATGTACGACAGCCCCAGCACCAGCCCCGGCACGCCCACGGGCAGCACCGACACCAGGTACACCAGCTTGGCCCAGGCGCGCGGGATGCGGCACACGCCGAAGGTCAGGAAGAACAGCAACAGCACGCCGCCGGCCGCGGCCGCCAGCGACAGGTACAGGGAGGTCCACAGCGGCGCATAACCGCCGCTGACGGTGATGTCGTAGTGCTTCAAAGTCCACTCCATGCGGTAGGGCCACAGCCGCATGAAGCTGGCGAACACCACCGTGCCCACCGTCACCACGATGGCGCTGGCGCACAGCAATACGCCGGCCGTGAACGCCAGGTCGCGGCCGCGCGCCGGTTGCGGCGTGACGCGCAGCCC
>QGHH01000578.1:0-251 GCA_003640645.1 Fredinandcohnia aciditolerans
TGTCGGTCCCGGCGAATTCGTCGGGCTTATCGGACCGAATGGTGCGGGAAAATCGACCCTGTTGAAGGCGGTACTCGGCCTTGTCGCGTCGCAAGGCCGCATCTCGATCGCCGGGCTCGATGCCGCCATGCTGGGAGCACGCGAGCGTGCGGCGAGCATCGCCTATGTCGCGCAGGAGCACGAGATCGCCTGGGCGCTCCCGGTGGAAGCCGTCGTCGCCCTCGGGCGCACACCGTACCGTCCGGCTTTCG
>QGHH01000578.1:341-575 GCA_003640645.1 Fredinandcohnia aciditolerans
TTTCGCCGCTCTGTCATCGACCGATCATGCAGCCATTGAACAGGCCATGCAGCGCATGGAAGTCGCCACCTTCCGCGACCGCGCTGCCACAGATCTTTCCGGAGGCGAGAAGGCACGTGTGCTGATTGCACGTGCGCTCGCCCAGGAAACACCCTTGTTGCTGGCTGACGAGCCGACGGCTGGCCTCGATCAGTCGCATCAGATAATCTTGATGCGGCTGTTTGACGAATTGGC
>QGHH01000579.1 GCA_003640645.1 Fredinandcohnia aciditolerans
CACCTCCTGGTCGGGGTTGTAGTTGTTGCGGTTGGTGTTGGTGTAGCCGTAGGCGATGCGGTTCTTGAGGCGGCCGTCCAGCAGGGCGAAGTTGACGCCTGCGTAGCCGACGAACTCTTCCGTGGTCCCGTACTCGTTGTCGTCGGCGAAGACGAAGTTGGGCGGCGGGAAGCCGTCGAACTGGTTGCGGCCCTTGGAATAGACCGCGCGCAGGTCGACCGTGACGTCGTCGCTCACCTTGTAGCGCAGCCGGCCGCTGAAGCCGGTGTTGCGATAGCCGTCGGCCTCGCTGCCGCCGGCGAAGGCCGAGACGCCGCGCGTGGTGTAGTAGCCGCCGGCCAGCCGCCAGACCAGCCGCTCGCTCGCGCCGCCGACCGCCGCGCGGGCGTAGCCGGTCGACATCGAGCCGCCCTCCAGCGAGGCCGAGCCCTCGAACGGCTTGGTCGGGTCGGCGGTGACGATGTTGACCACCCCGCCGATGGCCTGGCTGCCCCACAGGGTCGATTGCGCGCCGCGCAGCACCTCGATGCGCGCGATGTCGCCAGCCAGCATGTTGGCGAAGTTGTAGCCGCCGC
>QGHH01000580.1 GCA_003640645.1 Fredinandcohnia aciditolerans
ACGCCGTGGTCGGCCTGGCCCTGTGGCGTGCGCGTCGCGGCCAGCCCGCGCAAGCCGACTGTATCAACGCGGACCAGCGCCGGCTGGCCCGCGACCAGGCCTGGTTCATGGGCATCTTCGTCTTCAAGGTCGGGCTCGGCCTGCTGGCCTTTGCCTGGAAGCCCTGGCTCGGCATCCTGTTCCTGGCGACGTACGGCCTGTACATCAAGCGCGAACTGAGCAACGACGAAGACTGCATTGACTGCGAAGACCTCGAGCCGCTCAAGCTGCGGCCGCGCGACGACAATCCGTCGATGTTCTGGGCCGCGACCCAGACGCTGGTCGTGATCGCCGGCGCCTCGCACGTGTTCGTCAACCAGATCGAGGTGCTCGGCATTGCCATGGGCGCCTCGCCGCACGTGGCCGCGCTGCTGCTGGCGCCCGTCGCCACCGAACTGCCCGAGATCATGAACGCGCTGATCTGGGTGCGCCAGGGCAAGGAGCGCCTCGCGCTGGCCAACATCTCCGGCGCCATGATGATCCAGGCCACCATCCCCAGCGCGCTCGGCATCTTCCTGACGCCCTGGCTGCTCGAC
>QGHH01000581.1 GCA_003640645.1 Fredinandcohnia aciditolerans
CGCGCGACGGCTTGGCGGCCGCGCCGTCGAGAATGTCGGTCTGTTCGGCCACCATGGCGATCTTGCCGATGCGGTTGTGGCGGATTTCCGACAGCGAGCGGTGCAGGTCGCCGACGGTGAAGGGTTCCTCGCGGGTGCCCCACGTCCAGCGCAGTACGCCCAGCGACTCCTGCGAGAGCTGTGGCGCCAGGTCGGCCAGCACGCCCGTGCTCACGGGGGTGGCGCGGCCGGAAGCCAGGCTGGCCGACAGCCAGGCGCGCAGGATGAAGAAGACGATCAGGGTCCAGATGCCGGCGACGACCCACCAGATGTACGGATTGACCTTCTGCACCATGTCCATGGTGGGTTGGCCCAGTGAATGCAGGAATTCGTAGTTGATGCGCTTGCCGAAATCCAGGATCCAGGAGGCGGCGAGATACCAGACGATCACGGCAACGGCGATCACGATCGCGCGCACGAGAAGTCGGGGAAGCGCCAGTTTGAGCAGGGTCTGGCTGATAAGTCGGCAATCCTGGCGAACGCGTGCGGGCGAAGTCTGATTCATCATGCAAAATATTGTACCTATGACCCGTCCT
>QGHH01000582.1 GCA_003640645.1 Fredinandcohnia aciditolerans
ATCGATGAAGACGGGCGCGCGCATGCGCCGTGGATAGGCCGCCCGGCCGGGCCGCGCCAGGGTCGGGATGCAGCCGAACCCCCTTCATGGCCATCTTCAGCGCCTCCCAATGGATCGCCCGGCTCAGCCGCCTCGAAGGCGTAGCGCGGGCTCATGCGCCCATGAACGGCGAGACAGGGAAGGTCTTGCGGCGCCGGCCGTCGCCCGCTGGAGCCGTCGATCTCGACGCCGGCCTCGTCAATGACAGCGCTTACCTCCGGTTTGCGGCTATTGGTTTCCGTGCGGGTTTCGATGGAGCGAACCGGCCGGCGCGCCAGCGCTCGACCGCCGCCGCCCTCCGGATGCGCGGGGCCGCCCAAAGCAGGATTGACTCGACAACGGCCCCGGTTGTGGTGGATCGATGAACGCCGACGCCATGCCGACAGTCCTCACCATCGAAGACGACGAGACCACCGCACGCGAGATCGTGGCGGAGTTGGAGCGCAGCGGCTTTTCCGTGGAATGGGTCGCCGACGGCCGCCAGGGCCTGATCCGCGCCGTCAGCGGCGATTTCGACGCCATAACCCTCGACCGCA
>QGHH01000583.1 GCA_003640645.1 Fredinandcohnia aciditolerans
GGACGGGCCGTGACGGAATCGGCCGGGGCCGATGCGGGCGCGCTGGCGCCCGGGGCGGCCGGGTTAACGGCCGGATCGGTAGCGGGAGTCTTGTCTGTCATGACGCGATTGTATTCGGTGTCAGTCCGAAGCAACGAATCAAGCAGCAACAAAAGCCTGGAAAATCGACTCGTCGTTGGGCATGCAGATTTTTACCATTGCTTGCGAACCCGGATCAGATGCCGGCGACGGCACGCGCCGCGCCAGCGAAGGATGGGTCAGGACAAAGCCGCAACCGCCCCACCAGGCGGCCAGCCCGGCCGCCTGCAACTGGTCGCGCACCGAGTCCGCGCCCTCGCCGCTGGTGATGAGCCAGGTGGCCGGCACGCCCTGCGCGGCCCAGCTCCGCAGGCGCGCAAGCTCGAACTCGTCCCATTGTGCCGGCAGGCGCCGGTAGGCCGCGTGACGTGTCACGGAGACGCCATGTGACTGCAATTGTTCGCTGAGTCAGTCCCGGCCCTGCGTGCCGCGCACCACCAACACCCGCGACGGCAGCCGTGGCAGGCCGCAAAGGACCTCCCAGAGCGCCTCGGAAT
>QGHH01000584.1 GCA_003640645.1 Fredinandcohnia aciditolerans
GACATAGAAGGGCGCCATAAGCCAGCGCGAGGCGAAGATGCCGCGCTCCAGCCAGAGTTCGGCCTTGGGCTTGGCGGGCTTGTGGGCGGGCGGCTGGTCCACGAATTTCCCTCGTTCGGCGCCGCATGTCCCCACGCGGCCTGAGGGAATAAGGTAGAACCCGAGCCGCGCCGCGCAAGCGCGGACCCCGTGAAAATGGGTGCGGGACCCTTCGCTGTGCGCTGAAGGGCCCCGGTTCCGCTTCCGCGATCAGCCGCGCAGCTTGGCGCCGGTGGCCTTTTCGGCGGCGGCGACGATCTTGGCCGACAGGGCCTCGATCTCGGCCTCGGTCAGGGTGGCCTCGCGCGGCTGGATGGTCACCTCGACCGCCAGCGACTTGAAGCCGTCCTCGACGCCCTTGCCCTCATAGACGTCGAACCCGCGGGCCGCCGCGATCAGCGCCTTGTCGGCGCCGGCCACGGCCTTGGTCAGGTCGCCGGCCGCCTTGTCCTTGGCGACCACGAAGGCGAAGTCGCGGCTGAGCGGCATCAGCGGCGACAGGGCGAGCGCCGGCTTGGTCTTGGTCGGCTTCTTC
>QGHH01000585.1 GCA_003640645.1 Fredinandcohnia aciditolerans
TTGCGCACGCCATCGCAGGTGTTGACCACCACCGGCACCAGCGCCGCCAGCGACAGGAACACCACCTTGGCGGTGTCGCCCAGCCCGAACCACACCGAGATCAGCGGAATCCAGGCGAACAGCGAGATCTGTTTGAAGGTGTTGAAGCTCGGCCCCACCAGCCGGTTGAACAGCGGCGACAGGCCCAGCAGCACCCCCAGCAGCAGGCCCGAGACCGTGCCGATGGCGAATCCGGTCAGCTCGCGCGCCAGGCTGGCGCCCAGTGCGCGCCACAGCTTGCCGCCGACGATCTGGTCGGCGGCGGTGGCCAGCACCTTGCCGGGCGACACCAGCAGGGCCGAGTTCACCAGGTCGGCGCGGGCCAGCAGCCACCACAGCGCGATGGCGGCCACCGGCAGCACCAGGCCGCGCCACCGACCGCCGCCGCGCACGGCCAGCGGTTGCGCCAGCGCCAGTTCGGCCGCGTCGCGCGAGGCAGGCGTGGGCGCGTTCATGGCCGCACCTGCACGTTGGCGGCGCCGCGGCGGCCGTGGATCAGGCGCGTCTCGGTCCAGTCGAGCAGCCGGTCGATGGC
>QGHH01000586.1 GCA_003640645.1 Fredinandcohnia aciditolerans
ATGGGGGGTTTTGATGTGCCATCATATTCTTCTATTTTCTAAACCTTTTTTTCACCATTTTAATCATTGATTGATATTAATTGTCAATTAATTATGCAGTTTTATTATTTGGGCTCATTTAGCTAATTTGATGTTTTTAATCTAATTTCAGGAATTAATGAAACATTGGGCTTAATCCGGATTTTGGTTATGGACTTGAAGAGGGCAAATAAAGCAGCGCTTACCTTAGTTAATTTCTAATTAGGAAATTTCGCAATTTTATTTTATGTTGTTCAGTGTTTATTTCATTTTGGGCCAGAGTATTGTAATAGGGCCCAGTGACTTTGAGTGACTCTTTTTAAATAGCTGCCTTGGGATTCGTGGAGGGCATTCTGTTATGCTATTTTCATTATTCAGAGCTTTGGTTTTAGGTTTTCACGTTTTTCTGTTCCCTTGTTACAGTTTTCGTTCTTAATGCAAATTTCCGTTTTCTGCTTCTAATTACGAGTTCATTCTTGCTTCTTCTTCTACTTTCATTTACGTTTCTATTTTCATTTTCGTTTCTGTCTCATTTAAGTTTCTGTTATTTACGTTT
>QGHH01000587.1 GCA_003640645.1 Fredinandcohnia aciditolerans
ATCAGTGGAAACCCGCGTAAAATCTTGCCCGTTATCCATCCCAGGAGCAGTCTTCGTGAATACCGATTCCGGCGAAAGTAGTCGATCTTGCATCGACGTCGCTGTTTGACAGGACCACGCAGAACTCCATCTGCCGCAGCCTGTTGAGCAGGTTGCGGTTGTATCCCAAGCCCCGGGCTTCTTGCCGGGCAGCAGCGCAAGCCCACGGCTTGCCGGGATTCTCCCCAACGTAAACCGCCAGAACAGCCGCTAGTCGCAGCGCCCGCGTTCGTGCACGCCTTTTTCGTGCCCGCCCGCCATGCGCCGTGTGCCTGCGTGCGTATGCGCGAAAGCCGCTCCCCCTTACGCAATGGAGGCCGCTATGCGTTTCTTCGACTTGTTCCTGCGCCGCGCCGGCGTGGACCGCGCCACCGCCATGGGCCGCCGCCGCGGCACTTCGCGCCTGACGGTCATCTGCCCGCGCGATGAACTGGGCGCCCTTCGCAAGCAGATCTGCCTTGACTTCAGCGCGGCCGGACTCGACGTGTCGCAAGTGCAGATCGACCAGGGCCGCGACCCCGGCATGGCTTCGGCC
>QGHH01000588.1 GCA_003640645.1 Fredinandcohnia aciditolerans
TCAAGATCGAGAACCGCGAGGCCGACGAGGAGGCCCGCGTCGCCGCCGTGGTCGAGCGCCGCCAGCAGCACCTGATCAAGGGCTCGAACGCCCGCGCCCAGGCCGCGCCCGCCACCGAGACCCTGATGATGTTCGTGCTGGCCCTGGTCTTCGCCTATGTCGGCTGGAGCGGCCGCATGGGTTCGGCGGCGTTCTTCACCTTCATCACCGCGCTCGGCGCGGCCTCGCAGTCCCTGCGCCAGGTGGCCAACCTGCAGACGGTCATGGCCGAGGGCCTGACCGCCGCGCGGCGGCTGTTCGGCGCGCTCGACGTCGAGCCCGAGATCCGCGACGCCGCCGGCGCCCGGCCGCTGGTCCTGACCGACGCGGCCATCCGCTTCGAGAACGTCTCGTTCTCTTATCACGACGGCGCTCCGGCGCTCGACGGCGTGTCGCTGGAGGCCCTGCGCGGCGAGACCGTCGCCCTCGTCGGCCCGTCGGGCGGCGGCAAGAGCACCATCCTCAACCTGATCCCCCGCTTCTACGACGTGACCGCCGGCGCGGTGACCATCGACGGCGTCGACATCCGGGCCGT
>QGHH01000589.1 GCA_003640645.1 Fredinandcohnia aciditolerans
ACATTTATTAATTTCATTAATTGTGTAACAATAAGTCCTAAGGCAGGAGCATTTGTTTTTTGTGTTTTTGGATCGTTTGCAAGAACCAGAATAGACTCTTTATTGAGGAGGTTAATGTTAATATCAATATTCATTTCCGGATCATTCCGGAACTCCTCGTGACGTCCGAGATCTCATCCGGGACTCCGAACAAAACTTCGGTCACCAACACCTATAACTCAACTATACCGAAACGTCACCGAACCTTAAGTGTGCAGACCCTGCGGGTTCGAGAACTATGTAGACATGAGGACATTCACCTGAAGATTTTCCAAGCAACTTTAGGGGACCCAGGTTTTCCTCACGGGTGGTCCGTTCCTGCAGTTAGTTCCAACATATCGAGCAAATACTTCACCAGATTGATTTTTGAACAGTTTATAGTTGGAATCAAATGACTCATCCGAGGAATAGGATAATTCACATGTCAACGATGGTTCGATTGCGCCTTTCAACGACCCCGTTCTGCTGCGGCGTGTAAGGTGTCGTGAGGAACCTTTTTATGCCAATCTTCTCGCAGTAATCGTTGAATTAGATG
>QGHH01000590.1 GCA_003640645.1 Fredinandcohnia aciditolerans
CACCTGTTCTTGACTTGGCCGGACCACGACGTGCCGCGCCAAATGTCTCGGTACCGGCGATGCTACCGCCCGGCCGGTTGGCGAGACCTTCCCAATGATTGGCAATTCACACAAATGAATTCTGTGGAATTTTCTATGAAGCTTTGGAATACCAGAGTGGAACCAACCATCGAACCGGCAACGCGCTCATGAAACTCGTCACCAGTCGCCTCACCATCCGCCATTTGAGAATGGTCGTGGCCATCGTCGAGGAAGGCAACCTCGTGCGCGCGGCGAAACGGCTTAACATGACGCAGTCGGCCGTCACCAAAGCGCTTCAGGAAGTGGAGGCGTTGACCAAGGCCCGCCTGTTCCACCGCAACAACCGCGGCGTGGTTCCGACCATGTTCGGGGAAACGCTTGCCGAACATGCCCGCCTCGTCATCACGCAGCTCGCTCATGCCGAAGAGCATCTCGCCGATCTGCGCGACGGCACCGGCGGCCGTGTCGCCATCGGCACGCTTTTGTCGGCGGCAGCCGAGCTGTTGCCTACGGCCATCGCCCGCCTGCGCAAGGATCGCCCTAAGCTGGTGGT
>QGHH01000591.1:0-238 GCA_003640645.1 Fredinandcohnia aciditolerans
GACGACCATGACGTACCCGTATCCATTACGGACACGACAATCGTTGCGCATCGGTGCATTTGCCAATCGGCATTGCACCCCGCCTGCATTTCAGTTTTATATTTTTTCATTATTACGACGACAAAAAAACGGCCCTGCAAGCCATTATTTCAACCTGGATGAAATCCCGCGATTCCAATTGAAATAGCTACGTGCATTCAGCAAGGAAATAACCCCGCCGGCACGATTCCTTCGCGAG
>QGHH01000591.1:271-574 GCA_003640645.1 Fredinandcohnia aciditolerans
ATGGAGCAATCGAATGTCAATGCGCACGCCGCACTCTAATAATTATTATTGCGGGAAGCAGGACAAATAAAACACATAGATATTTATAAAACCACGGCTTGGTCTTATATTATCCGAAGCCATTTCCAATAATGGTATTTTCAGATCGAATTATTTCCGTCGAGCTGCTCAGATGGCGTGATATTCGGATAAAAGGAAACCGCTCTTTCCCGGGAGTCTCATTCGTCCGCAAGAAAGTGGCCGATCAACAACGGCTGCGGAATCGACCCGCACACCACGATGGCCATTGCGGCCAGATCGGTC
>QGHH01000592.1 GCA_003640645.1 Fredinandcohnia aciditolerans
GGAATTCGTGGAGATGCTGTTCGAGGAAGGTGCGCCGCGCGTCATCCTCGACCCGGACCCGGCCAACAAGGCTGCGGTCAGAGTCTATGAAAAAGTCGGCTTCCATCCCGTCCGTCGTTTCAAGACGGAGAACGGCGGGAACGCACTGCTGATGGCGATCGACAATCCAGACGACGCGGACGCCGAATGACCGCAGCCGGCACCGGCGATCTGCCACTGCATCAGCGACTGGCCTGGCCGGCCGGGCTCGCCATTGCCGCGGCGCTGATCGGCATCCAGGCACTGGTCCTCTACTTCCAGGGCCATCCGGCGATCTGCACCTGCGGTACCGTCAAGCTGTGGCACGGCATCGTGCAGAGTTCGGAGAACTCCCAGCACATCGCCGACTGGTATACGCCCTCGCACATCATCCACGGCTTCCTGTTCTATGCGCTGGCGAAATTCCTGTTCCCGCGCTCGTCGATCTGGCTCCGGCTAGCCTTTGCACTGATGGTCGAGGGTGGCTGGGAGATCCTGGAGAACAGCCCTCTCATCATCGACCGCTATCGTGCCGGCACGATCTCGCTCGACTATT
>QGHH01000059.1 GCA_003640645.1 Fredinandcohnia aciditolerans
CCACTGGCATTGCATAGCTTTTAATTATTTCCATATTTTCAAAAATAAGTATTTACACACAAGAAAAAAACTCCTATTGTAGAAGTTGTTGACCTTGTTTTGTTCCCTTAAACAAACAAGTCTTCTACAAAGGAGTTTTCTCATTGAGTAATAAAAGTATAGGACAAGAAATGCTAATTTGTCAATGTTTATCCCTTCTACCACTCGAGGATTTTGAGTGTCCGCTGATTGACTATAGTAATTATAAGCTTAAAACAAAATCTCTTTTAAAGATTTTTGTTGCTGCCCAACTCGATCAATGGAGTTCATATTCTCACATGGAAGAAAAATTAGAAGCTTACCCTAAACTCCGCAAAGAGATTGGGATAAAGGAGATAAGTGGTTCTCAATTAAGTAGGCGAATTAATGATCTACCAACAGAATCGGTACAAAAACTTTTTTATAAGGTTGTTGGGAAGGTTCAAGAACTTACAAATGCGAGAAAAGGAATCCCTAATGGGATTGGTAGACTAAACATCTTGGATTCTACCGAAATTAGACTTCCCGAGCAGAAATGCGAATGGGCTTTTATATCGCATGGCCATAATGCTGTTAAAATGCACACTAGATTAGTTGTAGCTTCGCCAGATGTCGTATTTCCAGATAAAGTCGTACCTTCAACAGGCACTGTGAGCGATTTTGAAGGTGCTAAATACTTAGTTGAAGAGTCGGATGCAACATATGTTATGGATAGAGGGTATCCATCAAAGGATAATCTGATGAAATGGCAAGAGAATAACATTTCGTTTGTAGTTCGAATAACTAAAGCACTTCGACTATATACACTTGAAGATTACGAACCTACTGATCCAGCTGTTGTTCAAGATGCTAAAGTCTTATATGGTATATCAAAAACGCCACTTAGGTACATTGAATTTAAAGATGAAAAGGACAGAGTATATAGAATTCTAACAACGAGATTCGACTTATCTGACCAACAGGTAATGGAGATATACCGTAACCGCTGGCTCATTGAACTGTTTTTTAAATGGATTAAACAACATCTGAAACTAACCAAGATCTGGAGTACGAAACCGCAAGGGATTTGGAACCAAATGTATTTAGCCCTTATTGCGTATGGTCTATCGTTGATCGTTAAGCTACAAACGGGGTCTAAGAAAACCCCTTGGGAATTCTTTCGGATATTACAAACTTATCTCTATAAAACTAGGGTTTCCTTCAATAAGGCATTAAAGCCAAAGAAGAAGAAGAAGTCGAAAGGTAGACAAAAAGTACCGCTCCCCTTAGAAAAGGAAAAGCCGTTTTTTGGAACCGTTGCCCTGGTGAAGGAGAAGAAGGAAAATAAAAACAGAAGAGACAGGAAAAGCAAAGAGAAATTAGGTAATTATTAAATAAAAGTAAAAAAAAGGGAACAAGGTTGAGTTACTAACCTATTCTCCTTTTTTCTGTTGATATAAAAACATTAATGGTAAATTTTTGAATATATTCAAATTAGTTGCTTTCGTGCAAGGCCAGTG
>QGHH01000593.1 GCA_003640645.1 Fredinandcohnia aciditolerans
CTTGAATTCGTTGTAGCCCAGCGCCATCGACAGCACCGTGACCACCAGGATGCCGATCAGAATGGCGCCGCGCACGCTCAGCGCGTCCAGCGAGGCAATGATGAAAAAGCCCAGGATGGCGAACAGCGGCCCCGGCGTGGTCAGGTCGCCCAGCGTCACCTTGGTCGCGGGATGCGCCACCACGATGCCGGCGCTGGACAGCGCGATAATGGCCAGGAACAAGCCGATACCGGCGGCGATGGCGCTGCGCATCGAATGTGGAATGCCTGCGATCAGCCAGCTGCGGATGCCGGTCACGGTCAGGATCAGGAAGATGACGCCCGAGATGAAGACGGCGCCCAGTGCCTGCTGCCAGGTGAAGCCCATGGCGCCGACGACGCCGAAGGCGAAGAAGGCGTTCAGCCCCATGCCCGGCGCCATGCCGATCGGCCAGTTGGCGATCAGCGCCATCACCAGCGAGCCCAGCGCGGCCGCCAGGCAGGTGGCGACGAACACGGCGCTGCGGTCCATGCCGGTGGACGACAGGATGTCCGGGTTCACGAAGATGATGTACGACATCGTCAGAAATGTCGT
>QGHH01000594.1 GCA_003640645.1 Fredinandcohnia aciditolerans
CAAGGGCCGTTTCTACGGCTGCCCGGCGGGCTGGGGCTGCGAAGTCACCAGCACCAACCTGTTCCACGCCCTCAAGCTGGACGACACCTACACGCTGTACTCGCCGGGCACCGGCGCGGCGCAGAAGGCGGCCCTGATGTCGGCCTACAAGCGCAAGCAGAACGTGGTCTTCTACTACTGGTCGCCCACGCCGCTGGTGGGCGCCATGGACCTGGTCAAGCTGGAAATGCCGCCCTACGACGCCGACAAGCACAAGTGCCTGACGTCGCCCAAGTGCGCCAAGCCCGAGGCCAGCGCCTATCCCGACAATCCCGTCTTCACCGCGGTGAACACCAAGTTCTCGCAGGAAGCGCCGGTGCTGACCGAGTTCCTGTCGAAGGTCTCGGTGCCGCTGCCCGTGATGAACGAGACCCTGGCCCACATGGAGGAAACCGGCGACGAGTCCGGCGCTGTGGCCAAGTGGTTCCTGAAGAACAAGCCCGACGTCTGGACCAAGTGGGTCCCCGCCGACGTCGCCGGGCGCGTGCAAAGCGCGCTGTAACCCGCGCCGCCTTTCCGGCGGCGGGCCGCTCC
>QGHH01000595.1 GCA_003640645.1 Fredinandcohnia aciditolerans
GCCGCCATAGCGTTGGAAGTCGTAGCCGAAATAGGTCTCGACCCCGCGCGCGGCGTCGAACCTGCCCAGGGCGTTGACCCCGTCGTCCTTGTAGCCCCAGAAGGCGTTGCGGTGCAGGACGTTGATGACCCCGGGGCGGCCGAGGTCGTTGTAGTCGGTGTCGTAGCGGGTCCGCCATTCGTGGTGGTAGCCCTTGACGTAGAACGCCAGGCGCTCGGTCGGCTGGTAGTCGACCTTGACGACGGCGAGGTCTTCCTTGCGGGCGTTGACGTTGCGGGCCACGCGATAGGGCTGGGCGTAGTCGAGGTCGGCGTCGGTGTGCTGGTAGGAGGCGGTCAGGCTCAGCTGGTCGCTGACGTCGAACCGGTACTTGCCGCCGAGCGTATAGACCGCATAGCCGCGCTTACGGTCGGTGGCGCTGGGCTGGTAGTCCTGGTCGCGGAAGGCCTTGAAGCCGTCGGACTTGTCGGCCGAGCCGTAGGCGACGAAATGGTGCCGGCCGACGCCGTCGCGGAAATAGGCGTCGATGTGTCGCCCGCCGTTGGTGTCCGCCGCCAGGCTGACCGCGCCGTC
>QGHH01000596.1 GCA_003640645.1 Fredinandcohnia aciditolerans
GACGGCAAGCGCCCGTATGGCGACAGCAGCCACTACCAGATCGACATGGCGCAACTGCTAGGCAAACCCTATCCAGTGGGCGCCAATGGCCGTGCCATCACCGATCCCGCCACGGATTCCCGCCTGGAAAAACTGCACTGGCAGACGGCGGCGGCGCTGCAGGTCGTGCTGGCGCACGCCAAGACCTGAACCGCGCGCCGAAGCGGGCGCGCTAAGGACGCGCGAAGAAATGGCGGATGTCGTCCGCCACCGGCACCGCCGCCAGCACCATCAGGAACAACGCCAGCGGCACGGTCGAACCGAAGCCGTAGTGGAAAAAGGAATAGGCGCCCGTCACGCCGCCGGCGAAAAACAGCGTGACCATCGTGCTCAGCACGATCAGCTTGCCGCGGTCTGCCCGCACCGGGGCCGCGCCGGCCCTGTCCTCGTGCGCCAGGTTCCAGTAGAACAGCTTGCCCAGTTCGATGCCGATGTCGGTGACCATGCCGGTCACGTGGGTCGTGCGGATCTCGGACTTGGACACCTTGGTGATCATCGCGTTCTGCAGGCCCATGATGTAGCACAGCAGCATC
>QGHH01000597.1 GCA_003640645.1 Fredinandcohnia aciditolerans
GTGCGGCACGCCCGACATCTGCACCTCGATCGGGATGGTGATGTTGCGCTCGATCTCCTCGGCCGACAGGCCGGGGCTCTGGGTGACCACCTCGACCATCGGCGGCACCGGGTCGGGATAGGCCTCGATGTTGAGCCTGGAGAAGGCCGCCGCGCCGGCGGCCAGCAGCGCGATCAGCATGATCACGATCAGGGCGCGCTGATGCAGGGAAAACGCGACGACGCGGTTCATGGGAGGGGCCTGTCCGCCTGGGCGTGAAAACGGGAAGGGAGCGGGGGCGCGGTCAGTCCGGCTTGCCGGCCCGGTCGATGAACAGGGCGCCGCGCGTCACCACGCGCTCGCCGGGGGCCAGGCCCGCCAGCACCTGCACCATGCCGCGATTGGTCACGCCGGTCTTGATCTGGCGCAGCCGGAGGGTGCGGTCGGGGGCGGCGGTCCAGACCCGCGCGGCGTCGCCTTCGCGGACGATGGCGCTTTCCGGCACGCCGGGGCTGGTCATGGCCTCGCCGGTGACGATGCTGAAATGGGCGAACATCTCCGGCTTGAGCGCCCCGTCCGGATTGGCGATGGTC
>QGHH01000598.1 GCA_003640645.1 Fredinandcohnia aciditolerans
GAACAACTTTCGTCTTCGACTTTATTGGATCGCACAGGGCAAGGGCCCGATCCGGGCAAAGCTCACAAGCCAACAGGCGTCGCCGCTGACAGCGGGGCGCCGGCGAACACCGAGATCACATGAGAGACTTCAAGGGTATGAAGCGGCAGCGTGGCCGCAACCGTGGCGGGCAAAGCGGCAAGCCGCAGCAGCACAACGCCAACCGGGCGTTCGAATCCAACGGCCCCGACGGGGTGAAGATTCGGGGCAACGCCCAGCACGTTTTCGAGAAGTATCAGCAGCTCGCCCGCGACGCCGCCTCGTCCGGCGACCGGGTGCTGGCCGAGAACTATCTTCAGCACGCCGAGCACTATTTCCGCGTCATCCGCGCGGTGCAGCCGAATCGTCCGGCGTCCGAGATCATCGGCCGCGACGCCTTCTCCTCGGGCTTCGACATCGATTTCGAGGAAGAGGCGAGCGAAGCCGCCGAAGAGGGGGCTGACGCCTCGGCCGAAGCCGAGACCGCCGAGCCGCAGCAGCGCGAGCGTTTCGAGGGCCGTCGCGAGGGCCGCCAGGACCGCGACCGCAACGAC
>QGHH01000599.1 GCA_003640645.1 Fredinandcohnia aciditolerans
CGTGGCCGCCTTCATCGGCGTCGGCGTGCTGAGCGCGCTGGTGGTGGCCGCCATCCGCGACGGCCGCGACGCCGCCGACGCCATCGACCGCCACATCCAGGCGCGGGCGACCCTGGCGGAGGCCGCCGAATGAGCGCGCCCGCCCACGCCCTGACCGCGATCCTGCCGTGCAACGACCTCGACGCCAGCGAGGCCTTCTACGGCCGCCTGGGCTTGGTCCGGCCGCAGGCCGAAAAGGGCGCGGACGACGACTACCGCATGCTGGCCGACGGCCGCGGGGCGGGCCTGCACCTGACCCGCGCGGTCGAGGGCTGGCTGGTCCCGGGCCGCAACCCCTTCGGCCTCTATCTCTATGTCGAGGACGTCGACGGCCTGGCCGCCCGCTTCGTCGGTGAGACCCTCGAACCGGCCGGCCCCGAGGCCAAGCCCTGGGGCATGTACGAATTCTCGCTCTCCGATCCCGATGAGACGCTGGTCCGCGTGGGCTGGCCGACCCGACTGAGGTCCTGATCATGACCGACCGCACCCCGAGCGCGACCGCGCGTCCCGAAAGCTGGAGCGCGACCGCGC
>QGHH01000600.1 GCA_003640645.1 Fredinandcohnia aciditolerans
GACGATGAAGCTGGAGCGCAGCTTCGCCGACCAGTCCACCACCTCGCCCGCCGCCTGCGGCGTCTCCGTGGCCAGCAGCCTGAGCGGCGGGTTGTCCGAGATGCGGTAGGCGCTGCGGCTCGCCGCCTCGACATAACCCTGCGAGGCCAGTTCCTGATAGGCCAGCGTCACCGTGATGCGCGAGATGTTGAGATAGTCGGACAGCTTGCGTGTCGAGGGCAGCTGCGCGCCGGGCTGGATGCGGCCGGCGAGAACCGCCGACACCACGGTCTCGCGGATCTGCGCCTGCAGGCCGACGCGGCTGGCGCGATCGAGAAAGAACACCGTTTCGGAAACCGTCGGATGCGCCATGGGGAGCCTTCAGCCTGATATCGAAAACTCGCGGAGGGTATCGGTGAAGCCGCGTCCTGGGCGCAGCATTTTCTTCAGCGTTCCGGCATGGATCCCCGACACGCTCCGCTCCTTGCGGTCGCTTCGCGGTCGAGGATGACGAATTTTCATAGCTGCGCCAAAATCGCGAACGCAGGCGCTGCCGGCAACGCTCCGAACAACGCTGGCGTCATCACCAAC
>QGHH01000601.1 GCA_003640645.1 Fredinandcohnia aciditolerans
AGTTCCAGCGCGTCCACCGGCGCGTCGTAGCGGATGCGCACGCCCAGGGCCTCGGCGCTGCGGTAATAGGCATTGACCAGCGCCTTGCCGCCGCCCATGAAGAAGGCATTGGTGCGGGCCACGTGCAGCGCGCCCGACAGCGGCGGCTGGAAATTGACGCCATGGCGCCGCATCCAGTCGCGACAGGTGGCGGATTCGCGGATCACCAGCCGCGCCAGTTTCTCGTCGGTCTGGCCGCCGGTGACCTTTAGCAGGTCCTGCCAGTATTCCTCTTCCGGATAGGCGTCCACCAGCACGTCCTGCGGCGCGTCGTGCATGCAGCGCAGGTTGCGCGTGTGCTGCGAATTGCCGCCGCGCCATTCGCGCGGCGCGGCCTCCAGCAGCAACACGCTGGCGCCCGCCTCGCGCGCCATCAGGGCCGCGCACAGCGCCGCGTTGCCTCCGCCTATCACCAATACATCGACCATGTCATCGTTCCCGGATCAAGGAACGGACTGTAGGCCGGCGCCGCGCGCCGCGATATCAGCGCGCCGTCAACGGGTCTTCATGATTCGTGAAGGCCGGTATTCC
>QGHH01000602.1 GCA_003640645.1 Fredinandcohnia aciditolerans
GCATCCTGACACATTTGGGAACGGCAACTGCCCGTCCATGGGCATTTCTGGTCCTGGTCGGCTATGCTGCGTTGTGGCTCACCTTCGAGCGGGAGACTTTTGACTGGCATGGATTTGCCACGCTGGCGACATGGGCCATGACACTCTTCATTCAGCGAGCAGAGCATCGCGACACACAGGCGCTGCAGGCGAAGCTGGATGAGTTGTTGCGCGCCAACTCCAAAGCCAAAGATCAATTGACCACGATCGATGAAGAGGAGCCGGAAGAGATCGAACGGCAACGCAGGGAGCAACACCGCTAGCCGTGCACACCGGTGCGTGCGTGGCGCGCAGCTCAGGCGCACCCGGTTGCGTTGTTTCAGAGACGCCTGTGCCATCGTTTACGCAAGGCACACCAGGGTGCGAGCACCACCGACCCCAGAGGCCTGCGTCAGCGGCTATGGTAAACCCGACATCATCGAATGCCGAAAGGTACTCGGCATGGCAAGCATGCGCCCCTCCTCGTCAGTGACGGTGAGTGGCGGATACATGCCGGCGCGCCCTTGCCCGCTCCGAGACCGAACCCGGCCG
>QGHH01000060.1 GCA_003640645.1 Fredinandcohnia aciditolerans
TAGAATGGTACCTGTAGGAAGGACACTCGAAAAAAAGAGTGTTCAACCTACAGGTATTTTTATATACTTGAATTTCAGAATCTGGGGACTAGGGGACAATATGAGTAAAATAACTTTTTCAACTAAAGAGATAAACACACTACAAAAAAATCCAAATGTACACCGTGTCAGTGAGAGGTCTATTACCTATACTGATGATTTTAAAAATAGATTTATAGATGAATACCAAGCTGGTAAACTTCCTCGCCAGATCTTTGAGGAAAATGGATTTAATCCGAATATCATTGGCATAAAACGGATTGAACAGTCAGCCCACAGGTGGAAAAAAGCCTATGAAAAGAATGGATTAATCGGACTTACTGATTCGAGGAAAACAGCTTCTGGAAGACCCTTAAAGCGTGAGCTTACTTCTTCCGAAGTAATTGAAAGGCAAAAGGCCAGAATTGAGCTGTTGGAAGGACAAGTGGAGTTGTTAAAAAAGTTAGAAACGACCGAAAGGAGGCTTCTAAACCCAAGCGAAAATCTAAATCCGAATAAGGCATATCAATTGATTCAAGAAACGATCGAGCAAAATGGGATCAAGGGGATGACCAGGTATTTCTGTAATCTCTTGGAGGTCTCGCGTTCCGGATATTATAGCTATCTGAAGGCTTTCTCTGTCAGGGAAGCAAGGGAAAAGCTGGACCTTGAAGCTAAGGAACTCATTTTAAAGGCCTTCAACCGGCGGGGGTATAAGAAAGGCGCACGTTCCATTAAAATGGTTTTGGAAAGGGATTTTAAAATTGTTTTCAGTCGTAAAAAGATCCGGAGGATCATGAGGAAATACGGAATCGTCTGCCCTCACCGGAACCCAAATCCTTATAAAAGAATCGCGAAAGCAACGAAGGAACATCAGGTTGTTCCGAACAAATTAAACAGGGAATTCAAGCAAGGTATTCCTGGAAAAGTGTTACTGACGGATATCACTTACTTGCCATATAACGGGAATAGTATGGCTTATTTGTCGACCATAAAAGATGCTTGCACCAATGAAATCCTCGCTTACCATCTATCTGACCGGATCACTTTGGACATTGCGACCCGGACGATCCATAAATTGATGAACAACAAGAAAGTTACTCTACATGAAAACGCCTTTATCCACTCGGATCAGGGAAGCCACTACACAAGCCCCCGATACCAGAAGCTTTTAGCGGAATATGGCCTGGACCAATCTATGTCACGCAGAGGCAACTGTTGGGACAATGCACCTCAGGAATCCTTTTTTGGCCACATGAAGGATGAGGTGGATTTTCAATCTGCCAGAACTCTGAAGGAATTGAAGTCAAGAATTGATCATTATATGGTCTACTATAACAATTACCGCTATCAATGGAACTTAAAAAAGATGACCCCTATTCAATATAGGAATCATCTTCAAGCTGCTTAGTCTCTTTTTTTATTGTGTCCTTGACATAGGTGCCAGTTTA
>QGHH01000603.1 GCA_003640645.1 Fredinandcohnia aciditolerans
GTCGTCGAACCCGCCGCGCCAGTGGCAGGCAATCAGTTCCGCGCCCGGCCGCAGGCTGGCCCGGGTGCGGGCCAGAAAGCGAGCCAGCGCGGCGTCCTCCAGGTAGTAGGCCATCTCCGAGATCACCATCAGATCGAAGCCGCCGGGCGGGATGCGCGGCCACGCCCCGGGCAGGCGCAGGGCGACCGCCTGCACGCCGTCGGCATGATTCGCCAGCATATGCTCGCGGCAGCGGCGTACGGCGGTCTTGGCCACGTCGACGGCCGTGACCCGCCGGCAGCGCCCGGCCAGCGCCAGTGTCATGTCGCCGTTGCCGCAGCCGACTTCCAAGGCATGCTCGTAGCGGGGCCGTCCCAGGCGGGCCAGCAGCAGTCCGCGCTTGCGGCGCTCGTACCAGGCGACGCGCACGTTCCAGGGGTCGTCGAAGGAGCGATACAGCGTGTCGAAATGGCGGGCTAGAGCGTCCACATCGACTCCTGCGCGGCAAGCACCTGGGCGCCGTGGGAGGCCTGGTCGCGTTCCGCGTGGCTCTGGCGAATGTAGAGCGGCAGATCGGCCATCACCTGCGC
>QGHH01000604.1 GCA_003640645.1 Fredinandcohnia aciditolerans
GATGACGGGCTTTCTGCCCTTGTCCTTGGCGAAGCGGGCGAACGCGGTGGCCGCATCGCCCGAGGCGAAATACGGCGCCAGCGCGCCCAGCGCGACCACGTTGACCTGCTCGACGATGTTGGAAGCCACCACCTTGATGCCGGCGCCCTTGGCGCTGGCCACCAGCGCCGGGCCGATGCCGACGTAGGCCACGTCCAACTGGCCGGCCAGCAGCGCCTGCGTCAGCGCGGGGCCGCTCTGGAACTGCACCAGCTTGGGCGCGGGCGCGCCCTTGGCCTGCAAGGTGCCTTCCTCCAGCGCCACGAACACTTGCGCGTCGGGCAGGATCGGCAGGTAGCCGATTTCCAGCGCGGGCGGCGCGGCGTGGGCGGGAGCAACGGCGAAAGCGGTGGCGATGAGCGCGGCGGAAAGCAGCTTGCGAAGCATGGGGGAAGGGTCCTGAACTACGCCTTGGTACGGCTGGCGTCTTGCCTGCGGGCAGGATTTCCGATGTCCGCTTAATAATTTTAGATATGTTTATTTCTTTTATTTATTCTTTTTGGTTATATGTTTAACCGCGCGCGCTGGTC
>QGHH01000605.1 GCA_003640645.1 Fredinandcohnia aciditolerans
CGAGCCGACCCGCAGCCCCATCGCCGGCCCGGCCGCCGGCCACGGCTGCGGCCACAACCTGTTCGGCGCCGCCTCGGTGGGCGCGGCCGTCTCGCTGAAGCAGTGGATGGTCAAGCACAACGTCAAGGGCGAGCTGCGCGTCTACGGCGCGCCGGCCGAGGAAGGCGGCTCGGGCAAGGTCTATCTGGTCCGCGAAGGGCTGTTCAACGACGTCGACGTCGCCCTGCACTGGCACCCCGGCAACGCCAACAGCGCCTCGCAAGGCGTGTCGATGTCGCACATCAGCGGCAAGTTCCGCTTCCACGGTGCCTCGGCCCACGCCGCCGGCGCGCCCTGGAAGGGCCGCTCGGCCCTCGACGGCGTCGAGATCATGGACGTCGCCACCCACGTCCTGCGCGAGCACGTGCCGGACCAGACCCGCATCCACTACGTCATCACCAGCGGCGGCAGCGCGCCGAACGTGGTGCCCGACT
Organism: Fredinandcohnia aciditolerans; assembly: GCA_003640645.1. Classification (GTDB taxonomy): domain Bacteria; phylum Bacillota; class Bacilli; order Bacillales; family Bacillaceae_L; genus Ferdinandcohnia; species Ferdinandcohnia aciditolerans. Next base: position 474 of record QGHH01000605.1, read on the forward strand.
TCGCCGAGGTCTATTACTATGTCCGCCACACCGATCCGCAGATCGTCCGCGACGTCTGGCAACGGGTGAGCAAGGCCGCCGACGGCGCGGCGATGG
>QGHH01000606.1 GCA_003640645.1 Fredinandcohnia aciditolerans
GTGGGCTGTGGTAGCTGGGGGCGGGATCGAACCGCCGACCTGTGGGTTATGAATCCACCGCTCTAACCATCTGAGCTACCCAGCCCCAACAGCAGCGTTTGGGAGCGCCGGGTTATAGGGGGTGATTCCCGTCGCTTCAAGCCGCTTGCGGATTGAATCCGCGTGTCTTTGGTTCAGCCCTTTCCCGCGCCGCGCCAGTCGGCGCCCGAGGCTGCGAACAGCCGGACGAGGTCGGCCAGCCTCTGGCCCTGCAGGCGCATGCGCGCTGGGCGTCGAGGACGTCGATCATCGTGCCGCCGCCCTTGTCGAAGGCGATCTTGGCCAGCCGCAGCGACTCCGCCGCCTGGGCCTCGGCGCGGGTCTGGGCGGCGATGGCCTCGCCGTCGTCGGCCAGGGCCTGCAGGGCGTCGCCCACCTGGACGAAGGCGGTCAGCACCGTCTGACGATAGCGCGCGTCGGCGGCCCGGGCCGCCTCGACCGCCTGCCGCCGCCGGGCCTGGAGCTCGCCGCCGTGGAAGATCGGCGCGGTCAGGCCGGCGCCCAGGTTCCAGGCGCTGGAATCGTAGGAG
>QGHH01000607.1 GCA_003640645.1 Fredinandcohnia aciditolerans
AAAACCTGCGGAGCCGCCAGTCGAAAAGCCCGCTGACCCGCCAGTCCAAACCCACAGGCCACACGCCGGGGGACTGTCGCTGTTCACGCCGTATTCATTGAGGCTGTCCGAACTGGGCATCCTGCGGTCGCGCGACGAGATCATCGGCCGCTTGCGCCAAGCCGGCATCGTCGCGGACGACGACATCGTCAACCAGATCAACGCGGTACGCCAGCAAATCAACCGCACCGCCGCGTTGGCCAGCCTGCCGAAGATCGCGTTCGTGCTGGAAACCAACCAGCTCAACAAACGCCTGGGCGACGTGCGTCAATTGCACGAAGCAGCCGGACTATGGATCAAGACCAGCCATGGACAGGCCGATTATCAGCAAGTGCGCCTGAAGCACGATACGCTGCAGTTGGGCGTGGACCGCAAGGATGGCATGCAGTTGTACGGCGTCATGGGAAGCTATACCCAAGGCTCGGGGCATGGCGATGCGGGCCTGTCGGAAAAGCACACCACCGGCGGCATCGGCGTCTACTATGCCTTGATCAACGAGGACGGCCCCTTCGTCGACTTCATCGCCAAGT
>QGHH01000608.1 GCA_003640645.1 Fredinandcohnia aciditolerans
TCCGATCTTGGGGTCAGCTTCTCACCGATCTTCTCATCCTTCACTGTGTTCCTCATGTTGTAGGCATAGTTTTCCAATGCATTCTTTGCCTCCACCTTCTTCTTGTGTTCCTCATCCTCAGACTTGTATTTCTCTGCTTCCTGAACCATCTTCTCGATTTCTTCCTTAGAGAGCCTTCCCTTGTCGTTGGTGATGGTGATCTTGTTCTTCTGTCCTGTTGTTTTGTCCTCGGCTGAGACATTTAGGATACCATTGGCATCAATGTCAAAGCAGACTGTGATCTGAGGGACTCCCCTAGGAGCTGGAGGAATGCCAGAGAGCTCAAATTTCCCCAACAAGTTGTTGTCCCTTGTTCTTGTTCTTTCACCCTCATAAACTTGAATCAACACACCAGGCTGGTTGTCAGAGTATGTGGAGAACACTTGCTCTTTCTTTGTTGGGATGGTGGTGTTCCTTGGAATAAGAACAGTCATCACACCTCCAGCAGTCTCCACACCACGAGAAAGAGGGGGGACAGCCAAAAGAAGCAAATCTTGAACCTTCTCAGTGCCTTCTCCAATCAAAATGGC
>QGHH01000609.1 GCA_003640645.1 Fredinandcohnia aciditolerans
CAAGGATGACCCTGAAACCTGCATCCGCAAGGAGGCGGAAGAAGAGTTGGGCTATCGGCTCAACGGTGTGAAGCTCGTGTTCACGCCCTACATGAGCCCCGGCAGCGTTACGGAGAGACTATGGCTTTTCGCTGCACGCTACACGCCAGCGGACCGCATCTCCGAAGGTGGAGGCGCGCCGGACGAGGGAGAAGATATCGAGGTGCTTGAGATGCCGGTCGATGACGCGCTGGCAGCGATTTTGGATGGGCGCATCATCGACGCCAAGACGATCCTGTTGCTACAGCATCTGAAACTCAATCCGGGCGTGCTCGCCTAAAGGGCTACGCGAGCGCGTAGGCTCAAAGTTCGCGCGGGCAACGTTGCCTGCGGCTGGCTTCGATGGCTGCTTCCTGCGCCTGCAGGCGTTCGATATCCGCTGTTCGTCGGTCCTTGAGTACGGAAACCGCCTTCTGGCCGCCGGGCAGCCAGAAGGGGATGCGGGTGTTCGAGATGTTGGCGCGGCTGATCGCGGTGGAAGTCACTCCGGTTGCCAGTTCGCCCAGCGCGACGTTGAGTTCGGCGCAAT
>QGHH01000610.1 GCA_003640645.1 Fredinandcohnia aciditolerans
GAGAACGCGCTGATCAACATCACCGGCACCACCGACTTTAAGAACGAGAAGCTCGACCTGGACATCACGCCCGACAGCAAGGGCTTCCGCATTTTCTCGCTGCGTTCGCCGCTGTATGTGCGCGGCACCTTCGGCAAGCCGGACGTGGGCGTGCACGTGGGGCCGCTGGCGGCGCGCGGCGCGGGCATGGTGGCGCTGGGCGTGATCCTGACGCCGGCGGCGGGTCTGCTGGCGCTGATCGCGCCCAGCACCTCCGACGACAACTCCTGCGGCACGCTGCTCAAGCAGATGCGCACCCCGCCCAAGGCGCCGGCGCCCAAGGGCAAGTAGGCGGCGTCAGCGCGGCAACGCCATGCGGGCGCCGTCGCGCGCCTGGTTGTCGGCGACGCAGACCGCGTTGCGGCCGTGGTTCTTGGCGTAGTAGAGGGCGCGGTCGGCGCGCTGGATCACCTCGTCCAGCGTGGCGCCGTGCTCCGGGTAGCAGGCCACGCCGGCCGACAGCGTGATTGGCGCGGGCAGGCCGGTTTCGGTGCCGAGCGCCTCCAGCTTCTGGCGCAGTCGCTCGGCC
>QGHH01000611.1 GCA_003640645.1 Fredinandcohnia aciditolerans
GATACGTTACTGTTTATAAAGAAACGACAACAGGAGTTAGTACCAATGAAAAAATTAAAATCACCGACTTCTTAAAAGTTGACGGTTTTAGAGCATTGGAAAACGCAAAAGAAAGTTTTGCTAAGACTATAGATTTTAAAACAGTAAATACACTTTCGTATAAAGATTTCTTAGCGGTTTTCCCATTGGGCGCGCTAAAATCAGATGTTCGCGTTTCCGTAAGTGGTTTGCGTAAAATAGATATTGCACCTTTAAATGCTGCAATGGTCAATGTTACTGGAGCCAATGCCGGATTTAGATTATTACCACACGGAACTGTTTTTGAAAAAGCAGTGCGTTTATCCCTTCCGTTTGATAAAAAAGCAATACCGGATGGCTATACCGAAAAAGATATCAATGTATTTTATTTTGATGAAAACAAACGTCTTTGGCAGGAGGTAAGCAAAGATTCGCTGGACATCAAAAAAGGAATTATCATTGCCAAAACAACACACTTTACTGATTTTATTGCCGGAATTATAAAAATGCCGGAATCACCGGAAACTTCAGGATATACTCCGACAAGCAT
>QGHH01000061.1:0-715 GCA_003640645.1 Fredinandcohnia aciditolerans
AGCCACCAGTTCAGCGTCTCCCACAGCGCCCGGCCGCTCTCGGCGGTCATGCGCGAGAAGATCCGCCGCCGCTCGGGGCTGGCGATGCGGTCGAGGCTGTAGAGCTTGGCGAGGGCGTAGTCGGGTTCGACGGCCTGGGCCCAGAACGGCCCCAGCGCATAGAGGCTGAAGGCCGAGGCGGCCTCCTCGACCGTCGAGCCGGCCACGCCCCAGGGGGCCGAAGGCGCCAGCAGCACCAGGCCGGCGACCGGGCGCCGGGCGGCGGCCATCTGGGCCACCAGTCCGCCCATCGAATGGCCGACCAGGATCGGCGGCGCGGCGCAGGCGTCGACGGCGTCGGCGATCTGGGCGGCGTAGTCGCCCATCGACACCCCCGCCACCGGCCGGCCGTCGCCGTGGCCGCGCAGGTCGGGAGCGAGCACGGCGTGTCCCGCCGCCTCGAATGGCCGCCTGAAACGGTCGAACACCCAGCCGCCGCAGAACGCGCCATGCACCATGATGATCGGCGCCGGCATGACCCCTCGCTTGCTCGATGACGTCGCGGGTCTTACGCCCGTTTGATTCCAGTCTAGGGCGCCCGCCGGCCCGCGAAAGCGAAATCTGCCGGCCGGGCCGGGTCAGGCGGCCGCTACAGGCCCTTCCGCGCCAGCCAGGCGTCGATGTCGGCGATCACCGCCTCGGCGTTCGGTTCGTCGACGATCCAATGGGCGTTGTC
>QGHH01000061.1:803-1166 GCA_003640645.1 Fredinandcohnia aciditolerans
GATACGGCGGTACTTGTCGCCGACGCGGCGAAGGTCGCCGATCGGCGTGGTGCGGTCGTGCGCCCCGGCGCAGACCAGCACCGGGACGGAGATGCGGCTCTCGTCGACATAGGCCGTGCGGTTGGGATCGCGGGCGGGATAGGCGAGGTCGGACAGCACCCGCCCCGAATCGTGGACGGCCTCGGCGTAGAGGGCCGCGTGCCGGGCCGGCGGGACGCGGTTGAGCACGCCCCAGCCGAAGCCGGTCCGCCAGATCTTGAACGACTTGGTCTCCGGCCGGGCCGCGACCAGGACGTTGAGGAAGGTGAGGGCCGGGGCCAGGGCGGGTTTGCCGCGGGCGTCGGCCGGCGAGGCGGGCGCCAT
>QGHH01000061.1:1176-1459 GCA_003640645.1 Fredinandcohnia aciditolerans
CTTGCCCAGGCCCCGCTCGACCAGCTTCTGGCAGATCAGGCCGCCCATCGAATGGCCGAACAGGATCGGCTGTTCGCCGTTGGCGGCGGCCAGGGTCTCGACCTCGGCGGCCATGTCCTCGACATAGTCCTGCAGCGTCCGCGTCGCCAGCGAGGCGGGCGGGGGGCCGGCCAGGCGCTCCAGCGGGCGGATGGTCGGGGTCTCCACCGCGCGGCCGCGCGCGCGAAAGCCCTCGGCGAACCGGCTCCAGGCCGCGCCGGTGCAGCCGTAGCCGTGGATCATG
>QGHH01000612.1 GCA_003640645.1 Fredinandcohnia aciditolerans
TGGAGCCGTTTGACGTTTAATCAATCTATTGAAATTCCAGGGATGGTCTCCCCCTCCCCCTTTTTCTCTGTTAAAAAAACATCGATGGGTGAGAACTTTTGATCTGCCCCTATGTTCACTTGAGGCTCATGCACGATGCCCCTCATTGCCCCAGTGTAAGGCTTTGAGGTACCAATCGTTGTCTTTCGTCATGACCTTGTAGCTGGGAACCTATTGGGTGAGAACTTCTAATCTGCCCCTAGGTTCACTTGAGGCTCATGCACGATGCCCCTCATTGCCCCAGTGTAGGGCTATGAGGTAACCATCATTGTCTTGTTTTCACAACCTTGTAGCAAGGGAGAATGAAAGAAGCAATTGATTTTTGCAAAAAGAATTTTCCAAGGACGAGAAATAGTTGAAGGATTTTTTTCAGTTGATGGATTAAGTCAAATGACTCCTATGTAGAAGCAAGATGTTT
>QGHH01000613.1:0-309 GCA_003640645.1 Fredinandcohnia aciditolerans
GCACAGACAAACATCAGTGCGTAGACTTCAGGGATGCGGATGGCGAAGGCCTTGCGGATGAGCAGGAAGCCCAGGCCATCGTGGCCGGCAAGCATCTCGGCAACGACAACAGCGATCAAGCTGATGCTCGACGCATAGCGGATGCCGGCAAATATCTCCGGCATCGCGGCGGGAAGTTTGATTTGCCACACGATCTGCCACCGGCTCAGCCCGAGCATCTGGCCGGTGCGTATCTGGACGTCCGACACGCTTGCGAGCGCTGCCACGCCGTTGAAATATGGTGGCCAGACCGTGACCAGAATGACGATG
>QGHH01000613.1:319-568 GCA_003640645.1 Fredinandcohnia aciditolerans
TAGAGCCTGGGACCCAGCCCACGCATGAACACGGCCATCGGCACGAGGGCGGCGGGCGGAATGGGCTGCACCAGTGCTGCAATGGGCGCGAAGCCGCGGCGAAAAGGTGGAAACAGATCGCCCAGCACGGCAAGCCCGATGCCCAGCATCGACGCGGCAGCGACCCCAACCAGCGCGCGCGTGAGTGTGCGCCATTCAGCGGAAACATGTTCGCCGGACATCATCATGTCACGAAAGCCGGAAGCTATG
>QGHH01000614.1:0-262 GCA_003640645.1 Fredinandcohnia aciditolerans
GTTCCGACCGGCTCAACGCACCATGTAGCCGATCAGCTTCGACAGCAGCGCCTCGCGCGAGGAGACGCCCGTCTTGGCGTAGATGTGCTTGATGTGGCTGCGGACGGTTTCGACCGAAATGTTCAGCGCCCGGGCGATCTCCTCGGCCGTGGCGCCGGAGATCATCATCGAGGCGACCCGGCTCTCGGCCGTGGTCATGTGGAACGCCTCGGTCAGGTCGGTGAGCTGATAATGGCTCCGGTCGGAGGCCCGGCGCACCATC
>QGHH01000614.1:294-568 GCA_003640645.1 Fredinandcohnia aciditolerans
TTGTCGCTCTCGTCGCCGACGACGACGTGGTTGCGCTCGACGATGCGGCCGGTCTCGTCCGGAAAGCCGGCGATCTTGGCGAACCGCGCCAGGGCCTGGTGGGCGCGCGGCGTCGAGGCGACCATCATGCCGCCACGGTCGCGCAGCGTCTGGCTCTCCTTGAGCAGACGGTCCGCCATCGGATTGCGCCAGATGATGTTCAGCTGGCGCGTGACGATGAACAGCGCGATGGGCTCGTTGTCGGCCCAGCCGCGGAAATAGGCGTCCGACATCG
>QGHH01000615.1 GCA_003640645.1 Fredinandcohnia aciditolerans
CGCCTGGCCAGCGACAGGACAGCGGCAGCGCCAGCACCTCCATGGTCGATACAATGCCGTCGATGATCGACCGGCACAGGGTCAGATAGGGTCGCGCAGCCAGACGCGCGAGATCGATGGCATCGTTCACCGCGCGTCGAACCGCAAACGGCAGGACGGAAAGCGAAACCGAGGCTTCCGCGATGTCTGCCAGGCTGCAGAAGCGGGAGCCGGCGCGCAGGATGAAGCCCGCATGGCCCTCCGAAAGCCGAACCACTGCCAGTTCGTCGGCAAAACGACCGACGCTGCCCAGCGCCAACTCTTCATAAGGCGGGAGAACACCGTCGATGCATGCCGCCTGCCAGCGACGCAACATCAGCCGCACGTCCTCGAATTCGGTGTCGATGCGGAACACGCGGTCGGCCTGGCTCGAAGGATTTGACTCGATCGGCTGCTGCTGCCGCGCAAGCTCATCCAGTTCCTTGACCCGCACTGCAATCGACATCATTCCAGCCCGCCATTGCCGCAACGCTTCCACGGCCCGGCATGCACCAGGCTTCACGGCAGAGTCGCATCGATTTTCATGCCG
>QGHH01000616.1 GCA_003640645.1 Fredinandcohnia aciditolerans
GGCTCGACAGCCTGTGGGTCAACCTGCTCAAGCCCGGCGCCGGCCACAGCGGCCACATCCACCCCCACAGCGTGCTGTCGGGCACGGTCTATGTCGTCGTGCCGCCCGGGGCCAGCGCGCTGAAGCTCGAAGACCCGCGGCTGCCGCTGATGATGGCCGCCCCGCCGCGCCGGGCGGACGCGCCCGAGACGGCGCGCAGCTTCGTCTGTCTGCAGCCGCAGCCGGGGACGGTGCTGATGTGGGAGAGCTGGCTGCGCCACGAGGTGCCGGCCAACGCCGCCCGCGCCGACCGGGTGAGCGTCAGCTTCAACTATAGCTGGCGATAGCGGCGATTACTCTGTAAGCAGCGACGCCGTCGCCGCCCCTCCAGTCCTCAGGAATGCGCGGCGCGCGCCACGAATACGCCTGAGACTCCCTTTCCTGAACCCGCTCGAACGGATAGGTCGCGGTGCCCCGGCGTCTCGCGCGCCGGTCCACGGAGGCCCGGTTCCCCTGTGAGGACCGGTCGATCACCCTGGCCTTCGCCACCTCCGTCTACACCCACCTGATGCCGGGCGCGATGCGGCGC
>QGHH01000617.1 GCA_003640645.1 Fredinandcohnia aciditolerans
ATTGGCAAACTTAAGACGGGCCTTGACATGTGCTGGTTTAAGCAGGGGAACCTTCCGTGCCATGCATGATTTCAAACCATGACGTCTTAGTGTATTACCAACAGTAACCTTGGAAACGGTGGTCCCAGCTCTTTTCAGGTCATTGACCAGCTCCTCCCGTGTAGTTCTGGGCTGATTTCTCACCTTTCTTAGGATCATTGAGACCCCACGAGGTGAGATCTTGCATGGAGCCCCAGTCCGAGGGAGATTGACAGTCATGTTTAGCTTCTTCCATTTTCTAATGATTGCTCCAACAGTGGACCTTTTTTCACCAAGCTGCTTGGCAATTTCCCCGTAGCCCTTTCCAGCCTTGTGGAGGTGTACAATTTTGTCTCTAGTGTCTTTGGACAGCTCTTTGGTCTTGGCCATGTTAGTAGTTGGATTCTTACTGATTGTATGGGGTGGACAGGTGTCTTTATGCAGCTAACGACCTCAAACAGGTGCATCTAATTTAGGATAATAAATGGAGTGGAGGTGGACATTTTAAAGGCAGACTAACAGGTCTTTGAGGGTCAGAATTACCCATGG
>QGHH01000618.1 GCA_003640645.1 Fredinandcohnia aciditolerans
CCTTGCCGTTGCGGGCCGGGTTCACGTACTTCAGGAAGGTCTGTTCGTCGACGTCGAACGAGGCGTACATCTTCGAGACCGACACCAGTGTGGTCAGCGGCACCGAGGTGGCGCCGGCGGCGACCACGTTGCCCACGGTGACTTCCGCGCGCGACACGCGGCCGGCGACCGGCGCCTCGATGCGGGTGTAGCCCAGGTTGACCTTGGCCTTGTCGACCTCGATCTCGGCCTGGACGATCTGGGCGTCGAGCGCGGCGATCTCCGCCCGCGTCACGCTCAGCGTGGCCTCGGCAGATTCATACGCCTCGCGTGAACTGGCGTCGGCCGCCAGCATCTGGCGCTGGCGGCGAAACGCCAGCTCGGCCTGCTTCAGGGTGGCGACCTTGGCGGCGCGCTCGGCGCGGCGCGTCTGCAGCGCGGCCTGTGTATTGCGCAATTCATTCTGCTGGGTCAGGTCGTCGATCTCGGCGACCAACTGGCCTCGGGTCACCCGATCGCCCAGCGCCACCTTGAGCGACTTCAACTGGCCGGTGGCTTGCGCGCCGACGCTGACACGCTCGATGGCAT
>QGHH01000619.1 GCA_003640645.1 Fredinandcohnia aciditolerans
AGGCCGAGGAGCGGGGCTTCGCCCGGCTGGACAACCAGCCGGTGGTCGCCTTCCAAGTGATGAAGACCAAGCAGTCTAGCGACGTCCAGGTCGAGGACCGGGTCCGGGTCGCGCTGAAGACGCTGGAGGCCAACAATCCCCAGGTGAAGTTCACCAAGATCTTCTCGACGGTGGACGACACCCGCGCCAGCTTCGCCGCCACCGAGCACACCCTTTTGGAGGGCATGGTGCTGGCGGCGCTGGTGGTGTTGCTGTTCCTGAAGGAATGGCGGGCGACGGCGATCACCGCCATCGCAATGCCCGTGTCGCTCATCCCGACCTTCGCCTTCATGGCGGTCATGGGCTTCTCGCTCAACGTCGTCACCCTGCTGGCCCTGACCCTGGTCATCGGCATCCTGGTCGACGACGCCATCGTCGAGATCGAGAACATCGAAAAACGGGTGGCGGCCGGGGCCAGGCCCTACCGCGCGGCCATGGAGGGCGCCGATTCCATCGGCCTGGCCGTGGTGGCGACCACCTTCACCATCGTGCTGGTGTTCACGCCGGTGTCGTTCATGCCGGGGGTGG
>QGHH01000620.1:0-257 GCA_003640645.1 Fredinandcohnia aciditolerans
ATGTTCTAGTCAGTTCTGTGTGCAAATTATTCATTTTAAGCACAAATCAGGCCATTTGTAAAATTCTTCTTGGAATTAGAAACTTGTTAGAAAAAAAATGCACATGGGTGGTGGTACAACAACTGCCAGTCAGCTAACTTGAATGGGATTTATTATAAAGGCACATACGACGTGGAGAAAAACACGCCGTACGAGGTTGCAAATGGAGTCGTGTGGGGGACGTTTAAACCGCAAAATTACAGCCAGATCCGAAGAGC
>QGHH01000620.1:330-567 GCA_003640645.1 Fredinandcohnia aciditolerans
CGAAGGTGGTTTCAGACCTTTAGACCATTGATCTGTTCGTGAATCATTCCCAGATTGCAAAATCAAGTCAAACAGTGTTAGCGTGCCGCCATGGGTATTTGTGTTGATTCTTCTTTGTTTGTCAGCAGTCTGTGTAAATGCCATTGACCTGTTTGTTAGCATGAACTGACCAATGTTCTCCCTGTTGTGTAACTCTGTACAGAGCAATGACCGAACTCTGCTCAGTCAATAAAGAGA
>QGHH01000621.1 GCA_003640645.1 Fredinandcohnia aciditolerans
ACGGTAGCCTCGCGATTCCAGTCGCGCTGCAGTTCGCAGATGAGCTGCACCCAGCTCGTCGGCTTGGCGCCGGCCTGCACGAGGCGGTCAAGCGCGGCGTCGTGAGCTTCGAGCGAAGTGCCTGCGCAGGCGTCGACGACGGGATAGACCTCGAAGCCTTCGGCGAGGGCGTCCAATGCGGGATGGACGAGGCACACCTCGGTCCAGAGCGCCGCCATGATCAGCTTCTTCCGGCCCGTCGCCGTCACGGCAGGCGTTGATCGAGGTGCGGTCGATGATGGGCGCGTCGCCCAGCACCTCGATGATCTGGCGGATGGTCGGCTGGTTGCGTCCGGTGGACACGTTCACCGTCGCCAGCACGACCGGGAGGCCGTAGAGCTTCGCGATGCGGGCGAGCGCGGTGATATTGCGGTGATATTAGCGACCAGCTGGCGCTTGTCGCGCGAGGCGATGGAGTTCACCTGCACGGGCTGGAAGTCGATGATCAGGACGGCGGCGTTCTGCGGCGTCAGCAGGTGGTCGGCCATCGGATCTCGGATGGCGGCGTAGGATGTCATGCGAGACCCC
>QGHH01000622.1 GCA_003640645.1 Fredinandcohnia aciditolerans
GGAGCGGCGGTGTTCAGGTCGCCCGACATCAGCTCGACGTCGTGCTGCATCGAGGAGATCTGGCCGTTGTAGTACGAGCGCGCCACCTTGGCGCTGTTCTCGACCACCGTGCTCACGCGCTTGGTGAACCAGCTCTCGACGCCCTGGTTGACCAGCAGGCCGAAGAAGAAGGCGACCACCACCGCCGGCACCACCGCCACCAGCGCGAACAGGGTGACGAAGCGCAGGTGCAGCCGCGCGCCCGCGTCGCGCGCCTTGGCGGCGAACAGCTTGAACACCCGCCAGCCGACGAGGCCGGCCAGGGCGAGGATCAGCACCAGATTGGCCGACAGTATGATCAGGACGGTGCGGCTGGCCGGTCCGAGCGGCCCGGTTCCCGGCGCCGACGAGGCCAGGAACACCGCCCCGGCGGTGAGCACCGCCGCCAGCACGTAGCCGACGCCGAGGAGGTAACGGGACTCCAGCCAGACCCGCCAGCGAGGCGTATCCGATCCGGCTTCGTCGATTCGCGGACGCCCGTTCACCATGGCGTGAACACTAGGGGAGACTGAGCCCTCCAGGCAACA
>QGHH01000623.1 GCA_003640645.1 Fredinandcohnia aciditolerans
GGCGCGGTATTCCTTCTGCTCGAACACCAGCGGATTGGCGCTTTCCAGGATCTCCAGCGACACGTTGCGCACGCCGCTGGGATACGAAGTGACGGACAGCCCGTCCTTGCCGGGCCGGGCGCCGGTGCCGCCGGTGGAGAAACTGACCGCATTGAAGCGCGGACCGGCCAGCAACGCCCGCTGTTCATCCTGCGTGGCGCCGGCCAGCGGCTCGCCGCCGACCAGGTGCAGGTTCCACAGCGACGAGGCGCCTTCGGCCGGCACCTGGTCGGGCCGCGCCTGGCGCAGCGCGCCGAACACGGCGTCGGGCAGCAACTGGCCGATGATGTGGCGCGCCGTCACCGCGGCCGGGAAGCGGGCGTTCAGGATCGAGCCTTCGGGCGCGGCCACGTCCACCAGCGACAGCGAGCCGGCGTTGTTGGGCACGTCGGCGCCGATCAGGCAGCGGATGCCGAACGAGGTGTAGGCGTCGGTATAGGCCTTGACCACGTTGATGCCGCGCGCCACGCTGGGCGAAGTGCCGTCGAAGTCCACCAGGATCTTGCCATCCCGCACCGTCACGCTCG
>QGHH01000624.1:0-237 GCA_003640645.1 Fredinandcohnia aciditolerans
GCGTCGGGCAGCGCGTGCGAACAGACCAGCACTGGCGGCAGCGCGTTGTCGGTGTAGTGCTGGGCCACGAAGGCTTCCAGCACCTGCGGCGCGGCCTCGCCTTCGGCGTGGGTCGGGAAGAACGGCTTGTCGCCCAGGTGGCGCCCGCCCCGCACCATGGCCAGATTGACGCAGACCTTGCCGCCGGCGATGGCGACCGCGACGATGTCGGTGTCCTCGCCGCTGACGTTTTCCATG
>QGHH01000624.1:289-565 GCA_003640645.1 Fredinandcohnia aciditolerans
TGCAGCACCCGCGCCAGCGAGCCCATCTGGTCGCGCAGCGCGGCGGCTTCCTCGAAGCGCAGCGCCTCGGCGGCCTCCAGCATGCGGGCCTCGATCTCGCCCATCACGTCCTTGGCCTCGCCGTTCAAGAAGCGCACCGCGCGCTGCACGTCCGAAGCGTAGTCCTGCGCCTGGATGGCGCCCACACAGGGCGCCGAACAGCGCCCGATCTGATGCAACAGACAGGGCCGCGAACGGTTGGCGAAGACGGTGTCCTCACAGGTGCGCAGGCGGACC
>QGHH01000625.1 GCA_003640645.1 Fredinandcohnia aciditolerans
GTTGCCTGACTGATGCATTCGAGCGCCACCGGGCAGCCGTCTATCAAGGGAGGCGCCACGCTTCGCGCGGGCCTGGCCGTCAGCCCGGCCGCGGCCAGCTCATCGACGTCGGCCGGATAGTCCGCGCAAGTCTGATTCATCTGCTCGATCAGCGGCTCGGGCACAAGGTTCACCACGAACTCGCCGTTTTCGATGCTGTTGGCGCTGGAGTCCTTCAGTTCACCGCTGGAATGACGCATCAAGCCGATCGCGACGGTCGGCGGCTGATGGCCCATGACATTGAAGAAGCTGAATGGCGCCGCGTTTACCACTCCCTGGCCGGACAGCGTCGTCAACCAGGCGATCGGGCGCGGGGTGACGGTGGATGTCAGCACGTTATAGACCGTCTGCGCCGACAGCGCGCTGAAGTCGAAATGCATGAATCAGGCCTCCTGTTGGAGAACGGCGCAATGACTGGAAACCGCACGATTTTCGCCGACATCGACATGCAACTGGAACACGTCGGGACGCGCGTAATGGCCCGCCACGTCGAAGTCGTATTTGCCGCGCAGGATCTGATTGGGAT
>QGHH01000626.1 GCA_003640645.1 Fredinandcohnia aciditolerans
TCTGATCAATTCATGGTTCCTTCAATGATGGCAAGGCGTCCAGGTCCTGATGCAGCAAAGCATCCCCAAACCATGACACTACCACCACCATGCTTGACCGTTGGTATGAGGTTCTTACTGTGGAATGCAGTGTTTGGTTTTCGCCAGACATAACGGGGCCCATGTCGGCCAAAAAGTTCCACTTTTGACTCAACTTCCTAAAGAACATTGTTCCAGAACTCTTGAGGATCATCCAGGTGCTTTTTGGCAAACTTGAGACGAGCATTCATGTTCTTCTTAGTGAGCAATGGTTTCCGCCTTGCTACTCTGCCATGAATCCCATTTTTGCCCAGTGTCTTTCTGATGGTGGAGTCATGAACACTGACCTTAGCCGAGGCGAGAGAGGCCTGCAGATCCCTGGATGTTGTTCTAGGGTTCTTTGTGACTTCCTGGACGATTTTACGCCTTGCTCTTGGAGAGATTTTGGCAGGACGGCCACTCCTGGGAAGATTCACTACTGTCCCAAACTTTCTACATTTGGACAATATGGCTCTGACTGTGGTTCGGTGGAGCCCCAGAGCCTTAG
>QGHH01000627.1 GCA_003640645.1 Fredinandcohnia aciditolerans
TGCAAGGAAATTCAGGATCAGTTTTGATCTTGTGCTGGCATAGAGTGGGACTAATGCCCTTAAGATCATCAAGAGTATATCCTATAGCAGCACGGTGCTTCCTCAGAGTTTTTAGTAACTTCTTTTCTTCCTGCTCTGAGAGGCTAGCACTAATAATAACAGGATATATCTCTTTTTCATCAAGATAAGCATACTTAAGAGTATCAGGCAACTGTTTAAGCTCGAACACAGGATCACCCTTTGGTGGGGGTGGATCCCCAAGCAGTTCAACAGGCAAGTTATTCTTAAGGATAGGATATTGTTCTAAGACAACTCTATCTATCTCATCCCTTTCATCCATATGCATATCATTTTCATGCCACCTCTTAACCTTTTCTTTGAACAACTTGGCATTCTCATATGCCTGAGTTCTCCATTCATCAAGCGAGCTAATATCAAATAACCTCTTCTCACCGGCAAGTTTGAAATCAAAGTTGAGCTCTTTGATTGCCCAATAAGCTTTATGCTCTAGCTCAAGAGGTAAATGACATGTGTGGATACATAGACAAAACACCGTCCCTAGCA
>QGHH01000628.1 GCA_003640645.1 Fredinandcohnia aciditolerans
TTGACGCTTTCCAGCACCGTGTCGGTGTCGAGCGGGCGGATGGCGCGCAGGTCGACGACCTCGGCCTCGATGCCGTCCTTGGCCAGTTCCTCGGCCGCCTTCAGCGCGTGGCCGACCATCCGCGAGTGGGCGGTGAGGGTCACGTCCGAGCCCTGGCGGCGGACCTTGGCCTTGCCGATCGGCAACACCCAGTCGTCCACCTGCGGCACGTCGAACTCGACGCCGTACATCATCTCGTGTTCGAGGAAGACGACGGGGTTCGGGTTGTCGGCCGCGTCGTAGGGCGCGATGACGATCAGGCCGGGCACATGGCCGTACCACGACGAGTAGTCCTGGCTGTGCTGGGCCGCCACCCGCGCCGCCGCCCCGTTGGGGCCGCGGAACACGATCGACGACTTGATCTGGCCGCCGGACATGTAGAGCGTCTTGGCGGCGGAGTTGATGATCTGGTCGATCGCCTGCATGGCGAAGTTGAAGGTCATGAACTCGATAACCGGGCGCAGGCCGCCCATCGCGGCACCGGTGCCGACACCGGCGAAGCCGTACTCGGTGATCGGCGTGTCG
>QGHH01000629.1 GCA_003640645.1 Fredinandcohnia aciditolerans
GCGCCGTGGTCTCGCAGGTGTTCTACGCCCTGATGCAGACCGTGCTCGTCACCATCATGACCGGCGTGGCGCTCGACACCTACAAGGCGTTCGTCGCCCACCACGGCGCGGGCATGGACTAGGCGTTCGGGGCCGCCGCCGGGTCAGGGCCTGTCGCCTCGCGTCCGAACTTGTGTCTAACTGCGCGCCGCCAAGGGGCGTCGGCGCGAATCCCGCCGGCGCGGGCGACAAGGGGAAGCGATGAACAAGTTCTCGGCGACGCATGCCGCCTTCACCGGATTTCGGCTCATCCAGTCCAAGCCGCAGATCATCCTGTGGTGGGCCGCCGTCATGTTCGTGCAGACCGTGATCAGCGGCGGCTGCATGATCCTGTTCGGCGGCGGCGCGTTGGCCCGGCTGGAATCGCCCGAACTGAAGAACGATCCCACCGCCATCAGCGCGGCCTTCGCCCAGGCCGCCCCGGCGTTGCTGGTGGCGTCCCTGATCGGTTTCGCCGTCTATGCGGTGTTTTACGCGGCGACCTACCGCGCCGTCCTGCGTCCCCAGGAGGATCGGGCGGGCTAT
>QGHH01000630.1 GCA_003640645.1 Fredinandcohnia aciditolerans
AGTGCCTCGTCGCCAGGGGGAGTTCGCGTCCATGCGTCGCCGCACGTTTCTGTCCATCCTTCCCGCCGCCGCCGCAGCGCCCGCGCTGGCCCGCGCCCAAACCGGCGCGGCGCCGGCCAATCCCAATCTGAAGCGGGCCGACATCCACGGCGGCGACCGCATCGCCGGGGCCAGCTACGCCTCGCGCTCGGCGGCCTGGGGCGTCCCCGGCGCGGCGGCGACCGCCCCTCCGCTGGCGACCCTGACCGCCAGCGACATCCTGCGCAAAGGCGGCTCGGCCGTAGATGCGGCCATCGCGGCCAATGCGGCGCTCGGCTTCCTGGAGCCGGTGTCGAGCGGCGTCGGCGGCGACTGCTTCGTGATGCTGTGGGACCCGAAGACCCGCAAGGTCGTCGGCCTCAACGGCTCGGGCCGCTCGCCGCGCGCGCTCAGCCTGGAGACCCAGCGCGCCCGCGCCAGGAACGGCCACATCGCCACCACCTAGGCCTACCCGGTCAAGGTCGAGGGCCGCTACGTGATGGATCCGTCGCCGACGCCGAAATTCGACAATCCGAAGATGCACAT
>QGHH01000631.1 GCA_003640645.1 Fredinandcohnia aciditolerans
GGCCTGACGATCCGCGTGGACCAGGTGGGCAATATCTTCGCGCGCCGCGCCGGCCGCAACGACGCGCTGCCCCCGGTGATGACCGGCAGCCACATCGACACGCAGCCCACCGGCGGCAAGTTCGACGGCTGCTTCGGCGTGCTGGCCGGCCTGGAAGTGATGCGCACGCTGAACGATGCCGGCGTGCAGACGGAGGCGCCGCTGGAGCTGGCCATCTGGACCAACGAGGAAGGCTCGCGCTTCGTGCCGGTGATGATGGGGTCGGGCGTGTTCGCCGGCAAGTTCTCGCTGGAGACGGCGCTGAGCGCGCGCGACGCCAAGGGACTGGCGGTGCGCGACGAGCTGCGGGCCATCGGCTACGCGGGCACGGAACCGGTCGGCGGCCGCCCGGTGGATGCCTATTTCGAGGCTCACATCGAGCAGGGTCCGATCCTGGAGCACGAAGAAAAAGTGATCGGCGCGGTGACCGGTTCGCTCGGCCTGCGCTGGTACGACGTGACCGTGACCGGCATGGAAATGCACGCGGGCCCCACGCCCATGGGCATCCGCCGCGACGCGCTGTTC
>QGHH01000062.1 GCA_003640645.1 Fredinandcohnia aciditolerans
TGATGTGGCTTTCCCAAGGTTATGAACCGAGTTATCGCACCATTAATCGTTTCCGTGTTCACCCCGAAGCAATAGAACTGATTCGACAATGTTTCGTGCAATTCCGTTGCCATCTAGTACAGGAGAAATTAATCAATCAAGAAGCCATTTTCATTGATGGTACAAAAATAGAGGCGAATGCGAACAAATTTACATTCGTGTGGAAAAAGGCGATTGAGAAATACCACAAGAACTTAATTGAAAAATCAAATCAACTGTACAACGAATTACTTGAAAAAGAAATCCTACCTGAAATTGAACGAGACAATGATGAACAATTAACACTTAAAGAACTCGACCAAATGGTTGAAAAAGTAAATGAAGTCATTACGGAATATGACCAAAAAATTGAAACATCATCGAGCGTAGAAGAAAGAAAAGCACTAAGAAGTGAACGAAAATATCCGAAGCAAGTGCATAAGCAGCTGACTGATTATATTGTACGGATTCAGAAATATCAACGAGATTTTGAAATCTTTGGCACACGTAATAGTTATTCAAAAACAGACCATGATGCAACTTTCATGCGAATGAAAGAGGATTATATGAAAAATGGTCAATTGAAAGCTGGTTATAATGTACAAATCGCAACAGAAGGTCAATACGCGCTTGCCTATAGTTTATTTTCAAATCCAACAGATACACGTACTTTAATTCCATTTCTAGATCAAATCGAGAAATATTATTTCGAATTACCGAAACATATTGTGGCAGATGCAGGTTACGGAAGTGAACAAAATTATGATGATATCCTTTCTAAGCGTAAACGAGAAGCTCTAATTACCTATAATATGTATCTGAAAGAACAAAAGAAAAAACATAAACAAAATGAGTTTAACCCAGACAACTGGCAGTACGATGAAGAAACGGATACATACACTTGTCCAAATCACAGACATCTTCCATTTAAATATCAATCTGAACGTACGGATAGAACAGGCTTTAAACGGGGATTTAAAGTATATGAATGCGAAGACTGTTCTGACTGCCCATTCCGTTCATCCTGTACAAAAGCTAAAGAAGGTAATAATCGAAAGTTAATGGTGAACGAGAAGTGGGAACATCAAAAAGAATATGTGAGAGCGAAGCTTTCAGAAGAAAAAACAGGTGCCATCTATCGTCAACGTAAGATTGATGTAGAACCAGTTTTTGGATTCTTGAAGGCTAATTTGCATTTCACTCGATTTTCTGTACGTGGAAAATCGAAGGTTGAGAATGAAATGGGCCTTGCATTAATGGCCGTGAATTTAAGAAAATTCACGGCCAACAGATAAGATTGTGTGAAAATTAATAGCAAAAAATAGATAAAGGAGAACTTGAGTTCACTCAAATTCTCCTTTATCACTATTCGAAGCTAGTTATGTCCCAGCCTC
>QGHH01000632.1:0-308 GCA_003640645.1 Fredinandcohnia aciditolerans
AGCGAATAGGCGAAGGGCGCGTTGCAATTGACGTTCAGCGACAGGGCCTGCTGGCCGTTGCGGGTGATGTCGCCGAGCTGCAGCGAGCTGTTCGGCGCGGTCATCGCGCAGTCGGCGGGGATGGTCCCCTGCAGCGTCAGGCTGACGGTGTCGGCGGCCTGCGCCTGCGACGCCAGGACCGCGCTCAGGGCGACGGCCCCGAGGATGCCGTAGCGGACGCTCGAAGGGCGCAACTCAAGCCGGCCGATCATTTTCCCCAACCCCCTGTCTGAGGGGCCTGCGCCGTCCCGAAGGATCATCCGCCTGCC
>QGHH01000632.1:318-564 GCA_003640645.1 Fredinandcohnia aciditolerans
ATAAGCCGGTTAAAGCCGGGTTAAACATCCCCAACTTTGGGGAACAGGAAGTGATTTGATAGTTAATCGGCGAAGTTTTTTTTATTAACAGCGGTCGACTTCGCCTCCTGGGGGAAATCCAGATCGCCACTTGAGTGAATTAACCATCACATCAGTATTGGGCCTAAGCTCATCCGAATTTCCACCTGCCGATCCATGCGTTGGACGCACGGGTAAGTTTCACATGGTGACTTGACCGATTGAGAA
>QGHH01000633.1:0-243 GCA_003640645.1 Fredinandcohnia aciditolerans
AAAGAACCTCGACAGCCACGACCCGGTCGAGCAGACCCACAAGGTGATGCAGAACATCAGGCAGCTCATTGAAGAGTGCGGCGGCAAGATGGAGCACCTGGTGAAGGTGGTGGTCTACATCACTGACGTCCGTCACCGCGAAGCGGTCTACCGGACCATGGGCGAGTACATCAAAGGCGTGCATCCGGTGTCGACCGGCCTGGTGGTGACGGCACTTGCCCGTCCCGAATGGCTCGGCGAGAT
>QGHH01000633.1:256-563 GCA_003640645.1 Fredinandcohnia aciditolerans
GCCGTCATCCCGGACTGAGGGGCGGGCCATGACCTTCTCCATCGTCGCGCGCTGCAGCCGCACGGGCATGTTCGGCGTTGCCGTTTCGTCGTCCTCGCCGGCGGTAGCCGCACGCTGTGCCTATGCGCAGGCCGGTGTCGGCGCGGTCGCCAGCCAGAACGCGGTCGGCACCATCGCCAGTGTGGACTTGCGCCATCACCATCCCGATCTGATCGAGCAGACCGAGGACTGCCGCGACCGTGAACAGATCGACAGCGCCAACCGCGTCGCGCTGGACCGCGAAGTGCGCGCCGCGCTCGACACCGCG
>QGHH01000634.1 GCA_003640645.1 Fredinandcohnia aciditolerans
CCAGGCCTCCAGCACCCGCCGCGTCGGCCGCAAGTGCTGCGAAGTGGCCGGCTACCGTGATGGCCTCCCGATAGGTATCCATCGCCGCTACAAGCTCATGGGCGTGTTCCTGCGGACTGCGGCCAAGCGCGTCTCGAAGCTCGCCGAAGAACGCCGCGAGAAGTTCGTCTCGCCCCTTGAAGAGCCATGGGTTCAGGGTCGCCACGGCCACATATGTGGTCTTCTTGAGCTGTTCAGCGACAAGGTTGAGGATGCTAGTCTTGCCGGAACCCCACTTGCCGGTGAGGCCGACAACGACCCCCGTTGAACGCCGGGCTACTAGGCAACCGCTGACGTTCTTCTCGTCACGAATAAGCGCAAGGATCAGATTCTCGACGAACGGAATGCGATCAAGGCGATCGTCGGTCTCCCGATCAATCGGGCGATCTTGTGCGAGGTCTGGCGCGCGCTTTGCTTCAGCTTCTGCCATGATCTTTTGGCCGGCCTATTAACGTATTAAATCAGAATATCGGAGTTCAAGCTTAGCCTTTCGAGAGCCTTGACGTGAAGCGCAAGCTGGGACC
>QGHH01000635.1 GCA_003640645.1 Fredinandcohnia aciditolerans
GGGCGTCGGCGCTGAAGGCCGGTCCGGCATTGAAAGCCTGCTGGTCATGTTCGCGAAAGCCCATGTCGAGAGGTCGTTGCGGCGATCGCGTGGCATCGAAACCAACCGGCCCGGAGGCATGATAAGCCGCTTCGTAGCTGCGATGGCCGTTGCTTGGACCGCCATGGCCGAAGCTTGCAGCACCGGGCCTGAATGCAGCCATCATGCCGGCGGCGCCTGTCGTTGCCGCCCGGACACCAGCGCTGGTCAGCGCTTCGCGGATCGCGCCGACGATCAGTCCGCGTACCAGGCCGGGGTCGCGGAAACGCACATCGGCCTTCGCCGGATGGACGTTGACGTCGACGGTCGCGGGATCAAGCGTCAGGAACAGCGCCACCACGGCATGCCGGTCACGCGGCAGCACATCCATATAGGCGCCGCGGATGGCGCCGGCGATCAGCTTGTCGCGCACGGGGCGGCCGTTGACATAAGCGTACTGCTGCAGCGCGTTGGCGCGCGTGAAGGAGGGGATCGAGACGTGGCCGGTCAATCGCACACCTTCGCGCATGGCATCGACGGCAAT
>QGHH01000636.1 GCA_003640645.1 Fredinandcohnia aciditolerans
GGTCGAGGCCTTGAGGCCGAGACTGCGTGTGTTCAAGAACGAGGCCGGGGTCGAGCTGTTCGACTTGCCGAACGCCCCAAGACCGGAGCCGGACACGCCGGCGCCGGTTCGCCTGCTGGGCGGATTCGACGGCCTGATCCTGGGTTTCGCCGATCGCAGCCGGTTCCTCGATGACGCGCACCGCCGTCATATCGCCACCGTCAACGGCATCTTCCATCCGCTGATCCTGATCGACGGCCGCGTCGCCGGCGTCTGGAAGCTCATCGTCGCAAAGCGCGCCGCCAGCGTCGAACTCACGCCCTTCGCCCCCTTGCAGGCGAACCATCGGTCCGACCTGGTCCGGGAGGCCGAAGCCCTGCTGGCCGCCGCCGCGCCCGACCGGATGCGGATGGTGACGGCGGGCCGGTCCACTCACGGCAAGGTCATGGAGTACGCGGTGATCTCCTCGCCGCGCAACCTGGCCCGCTTCGAGGAATACAAGGCGCTGTCGCATCGGCTGGGCGCGGTCGAGGGGCTGACCGACGCCGAGGCCAAGGCGCTGGCCGAGACGGGCAGGGTCATC
>QGHH01000637.1 GCA_003640645.1 Fredinandcohnia aciditolerans
GCAGTAAAGCGTTGCTGGGTCGACAGCGCGGTGCCCTTGAATTTGGTCGGGTCGCCGAACACGGCGGCGGCGACGGCGCGGCAGATGTCCACGTCCATGCCTTCCCATTCGCCCTTGCTGTTGGTGGCCGAGAAGCCCGAGACGCCGTCGGTCAGGCCGCACTGCACGTACCCCTTCTTCTTGACCGCATCCAGCGTGGGGCCGGCCACCGCCGCCTGGGATGCGCACGCCAGGGCCAGCGCGCCGGCAGCAAACGAAATCAACCGCTTCATTATTGCTTCTCCTGAATTAGATGCCCCGCGCCGTCCTGTAGGCCCGTCGCGGCTGAAACCAAGCCCATGCTTTGCGGGCCGGCCGCCAGATTACGCGATGTCCACGGCGTGAACAACGCGCGGAGGCCTAGTGGAAACCCGAGTAGCAAGTCGTTGGCGAAATGCCCTCCAAGTCCGGTGATCGAACTTTATTGACGGGCCCGCGGGGCGGATCGCTGGACCCTGCGTGCCATACTTTTTTCGCGTCCTGGCTGACAGGCAACGCGATCACCATCCCTCAGAAAAAGCCG
>QGHH01000638.1 GCA_003640645.1 Fredinandcohnia aciditolerans
ATTACTGGTACACTTCCGAGGGACTGGTTTCATCGCTACGAGCAACCCCGTTGCTCAAAGATGACTGGCGAGTGTCGGTTTCTCCAACTTTAGTTGAATCGGATTTGACCGAGGAGGTCCTTGGATGAGGTTAAATAGCAATTCATATATCTCCGTTGTGGTGTTTGCGTAAGTAAGATGCGATCCTACTAGATACCCATGGTCACCACGTAAAACATGAGTGTCCACCATACCTACCTATGGATTGAATAAGATCCCTCAAGTAAGTTGTCATCGGTGCAAGCAATAAAAATTGCTCTCTAATATGTATGATCTATTAGTGTGTGGAAAATAAGCTTTGTACGAACCTGTGATGAGGAAGACATAAAAGCGACAGACTGCATAATAAAGTTCTTTATCACAGGAGGCAATATAAAGTGACGTTCCTCCGCACTAAGAGGACACGCATCCAAACCTCAAAAGTGCATGCGTGCAGTAACCAAATCTTGCACAAAGCCGCTTCTGAATGTGCATTTCTTCAGAAGCAGGAAATATGCAAGTGTTCCTCGTCTTTTTTTGCATG
>QGHH01000639.1 GCA_003640645.1 Fredinandcohnia aciditolerans
AGCCAGACCCTGGCCGCCGCCGTGGCCGCCTCGCTCAAGGACTACGCCGCCCTGCGCGCCCTCGGCTTCTCGATGGGCGCGCTGCGCTCGATCGTCCTGGGCCAGACCCTGTGGATCGGCGTGGCCGGCGTCGGCGTCGCGGCGCTGCTCACCGTCGGCCTGATCGGCCTGGCCGGGTCGCAGGCCGTGCCCATCGTGCTGTCGCCGGCCATGATGGCCACGGCGGCGGTGCTCGTCATCCTGGTGGCTCTGCTCTCCGGCGTCTTCGCGCTTCGGCGCGTGGCCCAGGCCGATCCCGCCTCCCTCCTTCTGTGATCCTGGAAACGCTCATGCGCGCGCCTTCTCCCCGGTCGATCGTCCTTCGCGCCGCTCTGGTCGCGGGCCTGTCGACCGTCGCCCTGGCCGGTTGCGAACGGAGCCAGCCCCGGTCCGCGGCCCCTGCCGCCGCCGCCGTCCAGGCCGTCGCCAAGGGCGTGGTCGACGTCGAGGGCGGCCTGATCCGCATCACCGCGCCGCGCGACGGCGTGGTGGGCCAGGTCAAGGTCCATGAGGGCGACACCGT
>QGHH01000640.1 GCA_003640645.1 Fredinandcohnia aciditolerans
CTTTGATCTCGCGTCCCGCCTCGCGACTTGCAAGGCGGGTTCGCCAGGGGACGAGTACTCGCCGTAGCCTTCCGGCAGGTCGTCGTCCTTCAGGAGATCGTCCTTGGAGACCTCTTCGTCCTCGACCTTGGCCAGGCCGAACACCAGATCGACCACCTTGTCCTCGTAGATCGGGGCGCGCAGCTGGGCCTGGGCGTTGGGGTTCTGGCGGAACATGTCGAACACCTGCTGGGCCTGCTGGCCGTAGCGCATGGCCTCCTGGCGCATGGCGTTCAGCAGCTCCTGGTCGGTGACGACCACGTCGTGCTTGCGGCCAAGCTCGGCCAGCACCAGACCCAGGCGCACGCGGCGCTCGGCGATCTTGCGGTACTCGGTCTTGAGCTGCTCTTCGCTCTTCTCGGCGTCCTCGGGCGGCAGGCCGCCGCCTTCCTTGTCGGCCTGGACCTGGCTCCAGATCACCTCGAACTCGGCGTCGACCATGCGCGGCGGCAGCGGGAAGTCGTGCTTGGTGTCGAGGATGTCGAGCAGGGCGCGCTTCAGCTTGAAGCGCGAGGTCGAGGCG
>QGHH01000063.1 GCA_003640645.1 Fredinandcohnia aciditolerans
CGCAACTTTTAAGACTTGAGTTCGATATTCTACCGGACTCAGGTCTTTTAATTTTGCCTTCATTCGTTTGTGATTGTAGTAGTGAATATAATCAGCTAATTCCTTTTCAAAATGCTCTATACTGTCAAATTCCTGTAGATAAAGGAGTTCGGACTTTAATAAGCCAAAGAAGTTTTCCATGACCGCATTGTCCAAACAGTTTCCCTTTCGGGACATACTCTGCGTAATTTGGTGCTGTTCTAATGTCTTTTGATATTGTCTCATTTGGTAATGCCAGCCTTGATCTGAATGAAGAATCACTTGATCTCCTGGTTGAAGACGTTCTATTGCTTGGCCTAACATTTCACCCACTAATTTATAAACAGGACGTTTCATGACGTTATAAGCGATGATTTCACCATTACACAAATCAAGTACTGGAGAGAGGTAACGTTTCTCACCGAATAGGTGGAATTCCGTCACATCAGTTACCCATTTTTGATTCACTTTCTCTGCAGAAAAATCGCGGTTTAAGATGTTAGGGGCAACTTTTCCCACATTTCCTTTATAGGAACGGTACTTTTTCATGCGGACTAAGCATAGTAAACCCATATCGTTCATTAAACCATTGATGGTTTTTTTATCGTGTTTAAACCCTCGTTTCTCTAGTTCTTTCGTGATCCGACGGTGTCCATAACGACCCTTATGTTCATGAAAAATCTCTTTAATATTTTCTTTTACATTCGCATACTTATCAGGTTGATTTAATCTTTTTTCCCAATAATAATACGTACTGCGTTTCATGTCAGCGACTTTAACTAGATCCACAACTTCATACTTATGCTTTAGTTCAAAAATTACTTGCGCTTTGATTTTGTTTGTAATTTTTCTTGCATTTGAACTAAAGCATTCAACTTTTTTAAGTAGGCGTTCTCCATTTCTAAACGTTCAATTTTCGCATGTAGTGCTTCTACTGATCCTTCAATTGGTGTTGATTTCTTTGATTCTTTTTTCATGGATGGACGCCCCTTTTTCTTCACTTTAAGGGCATCCAATCCTTTAGTTTCAAGCTTCACTTTCCAAGTAAGTATGGTACTAGGAGCTGGAATTTTGAAAATAGCAGCTGTTTCATATAGAGATGTCCCTTGTTCGTTCATATATTTGAGTACGTCTAGTTTAAACTGAACGGTATAGTTTGTATAGTTTTTTATTAGCCCTTCTTCACCATGATATTGATACTGTAAAACCCATTTTTCTATTGAGCTTTGAGATATTCCAAATAATTTACTAAGATATCCATATCCCCCATCATTATTTAAGTACTTTTGGACAACTTCTAATTTCTTTTCTATTGTAAATTTGGCCATAAAAACACCCCGTAAACGTTAGATTTAAGTGTCTAACATTTACGGGGCAGTTCA
>QGHH01000641.1 GCA_003640645.1 Fredinandcohnia aciditolerans
GTGCTGTGGGCCCACCCGCTGCTGTTCGGGGTCTCGCCGCTCGGCTGAGCGCCCTTCAGCCGGCCCCAGGCGCGTTCAGGGCCGCCTCGATGGCCCCGATCAGCTTGGGGTCGTCGGGCGTCACGCGCGGTCCGAAGCCGGCGACGGGGCGGCCGTCGCGGCCGATCAGGATCTTGTGGAAATTCCACTTGGGCGTCCCCGCCTCGCCCATGGCCGCCTTGGTCCAGCGATAGAAGGGATGGATCTTGCCGCCCTTCACGTGCGCCTTGGCGGTCAGCGGGAAGGTCACCCCGAAGCGCAGCTCGCAGAAGGCCTTGATCTCGCTCTCGCCGCCCGGCTCCTGCCACAGGAAGTCGTTGGCCGGCACGCCGATGACCACCAGCCCCCGGCCGGAATAGGTCTCGTACAGGCTCTCCAGTCCCTTGTACTGGGGCGTGAAGCCGCATTTGGAGGCGGTGTTGACCACCAGCATCACCTTGCCGCCGAACCCCGACAGGGGCAGCGGCAAACCTTCGATGCTGGTGAAGTCGAAGTCGTAGGCCGTTCCGTCGCTCATCGCCGC
>QGHH01000642.1 GCA_003640645.1 Fredinandcohnia aciditolerans
ACGATGGACATGGGAAATACTCCGGTTTCGTGGGTTCCCGCCGCGGCCCCATGGCCACCGGCGATGGCGTGAACTGTAGAATCGATTGCGGACAGATTCCGCCCTCGATTTGCTTTACCGTCACGCCATGCTCACCTCCAGCAACCGTCTCCTGCGCCTGCTGTCCCTCCTGCAGACCCGCCGCCACTGGGCCGGCGGCGAGCTGGCGCAGGCGCTCGCGGTGCACCCGCGCACCCTGCGGCGCGATATCGACCGGCTGCGTGAATTGGGCTACCCGATCCTGGCCAGCAGCGGTGTGGCCGGCGGCTACGCCTTTCGCGCCGGGCATGCGCTGCCGCCCCTGCTGCTGGATGACGACGAGGCCCTGACGGTGGCGATCACCCTGCGCACCGCCGCCACCGGCACGGTCGCCGGCATCGAGGAAGCCGCGCTGCGGGCGCTGGTCAAACAGGAACAGGTGATGCCGGCGCGGTTGCGGCACAAGGTGGATGCGTTGCGCTCGGCGCTGGTGCCGCTGGCGCGCCACACGCCGTCGGTGGATGCGGGCCTGCTGGCCGCGCT
>QGHH01000643.1 GCA_003640645.1 Fredinandcohnia aciditolerans
GCCCGCTTCCAGCGCCTTTTCGGCGTGGCGGATGGTGGTGACGTCGTGGACCACCTTGCCGCCCCAGTCGTGGATGCCTTTGACCAGGTCGCCGGGCGCGCGCAGGCTGGTGATGATCAGCGGCACGCGGTGGCTGGCGCACACCGCCAGGTCCTGTTCGAGCCGGTCGTTGGACTGGTGGATGATCTGGTTGACGGCGTAGGGCGCGACCGCGGCGCCCGGATTGGCCTCGCGGTACGAGGCCAGCCCTGCCTGGATCTCGTCCAGCCAGTCGGTCAGCAGGCTCTGCGGGCGCGCGTTCAGCGCCGGAAACGAACCGACGATGCCGCTCGTGCATTGCGCGACGACCAGCTTCGGGTTGGACACGATGAACATGGGGGCGCTGATGACCGGCAAGGACATCTGGCCATACAGATCTGTCACGAGGGAGTGGGGCATAACGGCGTCACGTGTGGTTTCGGGTTGAGCGCCCAAGCCGCGCTTGCGTGGCGGAAAGGGATGTGTCTACAATTACCTACCGACCGTCCGGTAATTAATTAATCTTTATTTAACGGCAAGCGC
>QGHH01000644.1 GCA_003640645.1 Fredinandcohnia aciditolerans
GCATCCGCCGGGGGCGGTGATGGATCGCGGCCTGTGGGCCTGGTCGCGCCATCCGAACTATTTCTTCGAGTGGCTCGGATGGCTGGCCTATCCCGTCATCGCTCTCGATCTCTCGGGCGGGTGGAGCGCGGGTTGGCTGTCACTGCTGGCGCCGGCGGTCATGGCCTTGGTGCTCATGCGCCTGACCGGCGTCCCGCCTCTGGAGCAGGCCATGCTCGCCGCCAAGGGCGAGGCTTACGCAAGATATCAGGCGCGGGTCAGCCCCTTCTTTCCCCGTCCACCCCGCAAAGGATCGCCCCGATGAGCTTCCTGGCCGCTTCCATAAACCGGCTGCAAGACGCCCCGTGTCCTGACTTCGTCGTGCGGCCCGCCATCGGCGCCCTGGTGGCCAATGCTCGCCGCCGGCTAGCCCAGGAGGGTCAGGAAACGGATGCGCAATTCGCCGCCGTCATGGCGCAACGTCCTATCGCCGAGCATGCGAAGGCGGCCAACGCCCAGCATTACGAATTGCCGGCGCGGTTCTTCGAGCGCGTCCTTGGCCCGCGCCTCAAATACTCCAGC
>QGHH01000645.1 GCA_003640645.1 Fredinandcohnia aciditolerans
GAGGTTGATAGGTCAGAGGTGGAAGCATGGTGACATGTGCAGCTGACTGATACTAATCGATCGAGGACTTAACCAAAATACTTCGAAGATGAATGTAAGTACGTTATCTAGTTTTGAAGGAATGAAAATTTCTTCTTGAAATATTTTCTAAAGATAGTATAATAATACTTGTCTTTACTTTATCTAGTGACGATGGCGAGAAGGTCACACCCGTTCCCATACCGAACACGGAAGTTAAGTTTCTCAGCGCCGATGGTAGTTGGGGCATTGCCCCTGTGAGAGTAGGACGTCGCTAGGTTTTGTAATATTCCGCAGTAGCTCAGTGGTAGAGCTATCGGCTGTTAACCGATCGGTCGTAGGTTCGAATCCTACCTGCGGAGCCATTTGTGGGGAAGTACTCAAGTGGCTGAAGAGGCGCCCCTGCTAAGGGTGTAGGTCGCGTAAGCGGCGCGAGGGTTCAAATCCCTCCTTCTCCGCCAGATTTAAATTGGCCCGTTGGTCAAGCGGTTAAGACACCGCCCTTTCACGGCGGTAACACGGGTTCGAATCCCGTACGGGTCA
>QGHH01000646.1 GCA_003640645.1 Fredinandcohnia aciditolerans
GGTAGGCGGCGTTCAGGCCTTCCTGGGCGGCCGACGTGACGGCGGCGATCAGGGCCTCGTCCTTGGCGGGCGGCTGCCAGTCCCAATCGGGCTTGCCAGCGTCCTTGACCAGTTCGTGGATGGCGTTGATGACGGCCTGCATCTGCTCGTGGCCGTAGACCACGCCGCCCAGCATGATTTCCTCGGACAACTGGTCGGCTTCCGATTCCACCATCAGCACGGCGTTTTCGGTGCCGGCGACCACCAGGTCCAGCTTCGAGGACTTCAGTTGCGACGCGGTCGGGTTGATGGCGTACTGGCCATCGATGTAGCCCACGCGGGCGGCGCCGATCGGGCCGTTGAAGGGGATGCCGGAGATGGCCAGCGCGGCCGAGGCGCCGATCATCGCGGGGATGTCGGGGTCGATTTCAGGATTGACCGACAGCGTGTGGATGACCACCTGGACTTCGTTGTAGAAGTCTTCGGGGAACAGCGGACGCAGGGGACGGTCGATCAGGCGCGAGGTCAGCGTTTCCTTCTCGGACGGCTTGCCTTCGCGCTTGAAGAAACCACCGGGGATGC
>QGHH01000647.1 GCA_003640645.1 Fredinandcohnia aciditolerans
CCTTCTTGCCGCCGGCCTTGCCGCGCAGTTCGCGGTCCAGGGCCTTCTCGACGCCCTGCTTGCCGATGCGGAAGCCCGGATTGTGCATCAGCGGGTCGTTCATCGCCCCCGGCGCCTTGAGGTCGACGTCCGAGACCTTGGAGACATAGCCGATCACATGGGCGAAGGCCCCGCCGAACGGATAGACGCGCACCTCGCCCATGTCGGCGGTGACGCCGGGCAGTTGCGGCAGGCGGACGTTGACCGCGGAGAACTGCTCCCAGGTCAGGTCGTCCATCACCGAGACCGGCGCGAACCGTGGGCTCTGCTCGATGTCGCGCATCACGGCCTTGCGCCGGTCGGGCGACAGCGGCGAGATCAGCGACAGCGTGTCGAGCGTGGCATCGACGTCGTCGACCTGGTCCTTGGTCAGCATCACCCGGAAGTTCGGGCGGTTGGAGGCCAGGGCCACGCCGTTGCGGTCGACGATCAGGCCGCGCGGCGGCGGCACCAGGCGGAAGTTGAACTGGTTGTCGGCCGCCATCAGCTTGTAGCGGTCGGCGTCGACGATCTGCAGCTGC
>QGHH01000648.1 GCA_003640645.1 Fredinandcohnia aciditolerans
CGACGGCGCCGAAGTCGCCCCGCCCGATGGCGATGGCCAGCCACGACCCGATGCCCGGCAGGGTGACGGTGGTGTTGCCGACGGTGATGGCCTCGGAGGCGACCACGAAGAACCAGCCGCCCGACATCGACATCATGGTGTTCCACACCAGGCCCGGCATGGCGAAGGGCACGTCGAGACGCCAGAAGCGCTGCCAGCCGGTCAAATGGAAGCTGCGGGTGGCTTCCACCAGGTCGGCCGGCGCATTGCGCATCGACTGGTACATGGAAAAGGTCATGTTCCAGGCCTGGCTGGTGAAGATGGCAAACACCGATGCCAGCTCGGCGCCCAGCACCGAACCCGGGAACAGATTGAGGAAGAAGGTGACCGTGAAGGTGAGGAAGCCGAGAATCGGCACCGACTGCAAGATGTCCAGCATCGGCACCAGCACCATCTCGGCGCGTCGGCTTTTCGCGGCGGCAGCGGCATAGATGAAGGTGAAGACGGTGGACAGCACGATCGCCAGCAGCATGCGCAGCGTGGTGCGCAGCGCATAGACCGGCAGATTTGCCGGATCCAGC
>QGHH01000649.1 GCA_003640645.1 Fredinandcohnia aciditolerans
GGAAGCCATTCCGCTGACCGGCAAGTTCATGCAGGGCTATTACGACGTGCCGCAGATCGAGCGCGGCGAGTACGGCGTGGCCATGCTGGTGGCCGCCGGCGACAGCCAGGACAAGGCGCGCAAGTACGCCGAGCACGGCATCCGCCTGCCCACCACGGTCGAGACCGCCAACTGGTACATGGGCTTCAACTGGCTCGATCCGGTGGTGGGCAAGGGCGACACGCCCGAGCAAGCTGCGCCAGGCCATCAGCATCGCCTTCGACTGGGAAGAATACGTGGCGGTGTTCGAGAACAGCCAGGCCTCGGTGGCCTACGGCCCGGTGCCGCCCGGCGTGCTGGGCTACCGCGAACCGCCCGAGGGCGTGAACCCGGTGGTCTACGACCTGGTCGATGGCAAGCCGGTGCGCAAGCCGATCGAGGTGGCGCGCAAGCTGCTGGCCGAGGCCGGCTACGCCAATGGCGTGGACGCGTCGATGGTGGTGTTCCAGGGCCTGGGCATCTACACCACGATGGCGCAGGTGGTGCAGGCCAACCTGAAGGATGTCGGCAGCAACCTGAAG
>QGHH01000650.1 GCA_003640645.1 Fredinandcohnia aciditolerans
ACGCTGAACTACGCCACCAACGTCCAGCAGGACCCGACCCAGTGGAAGCTGGGCGCCGGCTGGGACGGCAACTTCCTGCGGCAGCCGACCTCGGACAAGGAAAGCTACGCCCAGGCCGACGTCACCAAGAGCCTGTCGGGCCCGATCACCTCGGTCCAGGTCGGCCTGAAGTACCGCGACCACGAGACCTCGCAGCGCTCCGAGCAGGGCTCGATCAGCAACCTGTTCACGACCCTGGCCCAGATCGGGCCCGGCATGACGCCCGGCGACTATCTCGACGGCTTCAGCGGCGTCTCGCAGGACATGAAGAACCGCGTCACCCTGAACAAGGGCGCCTGGGAGCAGTTCGTCTCGAAGATCCCGCTCAACACCGGCTCGGGCGGCTTCAACGGCTATTCGCCGCAGTACAACTCGACCTTCAACGTCGAGGAGAAGGTCACCGCCGGCTACGCCCAGGCCAACTTCAACCTGGAAGGCCTGCGCGGCAACGTCGGCGTGCGCATCGTCCACACCGAGCAGGTCTCGCAGGGCTTCAACGTCGACACCAACAACAAGGCCAC
>QGHH01000064.1 GCA_003640645.1 Fredinandcohnia aciditolerans
CAATGGGCGGGTGAGCGAGCAGGTGCCGGTGAAGGGGCATCTGGCGGCAAACAACATGAGCATCGCGGGGACGCTGGCGGGGCTGGATCTGGCGATCACGCGGATGCCGCATTGCCAGGCGCTGGATCCGATCATCAAGCGCAATTCGTTGCGGCGGGTGTTGCCGGGGTGGTCGGTGGATCCCATTTCGATCTACGTGGTGTATCCGTCGAGTATTCAACCGGCCAAGACGCGGGCGTTCATGGATTTCATTCGGCCTAAGTTGGGGCCGGCTGAGTAGTCGTTTTTTTCTGGACGATGCGGGGTTCTTGCGCCGCGCGTGGCGGGGTCGGCGGGGGATGGCGGGGCTACGATTGCGGTCCGGAGCGTTCGCTCCGGACTGCCCCGTTGTCAACCTCGTACGCCTTCGGCTCCCTTGTATCTTGATCCCTGGGATGGTTAGCTACCATTCCATGAGAGGCAGGTGAGTTTCTTTGGCTCCCGAGGGACTTAACCCTGTTCCGTAGACCAAACCCCTGTCTCTCACCTCTGACGCCATCGCGGACACTGGACGGTAGCCTAGGGCTGATTGACCCTGCATGCACAAGGTAAGTGGGCGCAGTTGGCATACTTTCTTGTATGAGGGGGTATGAACGATGATCTATCTGGGTATTGATGTCTCCAAGCTGAAGCTGGACTGCACGTTGTTGCTGGATCCAGAGAACGACAAGCGCAAGAGCAAGGTTGTGCCTAATAGTCGGGACGGAGTGCACGAACTGGTTCGATGGTGCGCCAAGCACGGGGTGGGAGCCGACCAGGCCCATGCCGTGCTGGAAGCCACGGGCCCGTATCACGAGCAGGCCGCCACGACGCTGCATGACGGCGGCATCGCGGTGTCGATCGCCAACCCGGCCAGCGTGCACGACTTCAGTCGGGCAATGGCGATGCGCTCCAAGACAGATGCACTCGAGAGCCTGGTGTTGGCTCGTTATGGCGTGGCGATGAGGCCTGGTGCTTGGCAGCCCCCGCCGGCACATGTGCGCGAGCTACGCGCCTTGATTACCCAGCTGGACGCGCTGTCCAAGGATCGGCTGCGCACGATGAACCGCCAAGAGAAGATCGAGGCCAGTTCGGCCTCGGAGCTGGTGGAGCGTTCGATCAGTGACACCCTGAGCTTCTATGACAAGGAGATCGCTCGCCTGGAGAAGGCCATCGATGACCACATCGACCGGCACCCTGACCTGAAGGACGACACCAAGCTGTTGTCCTCCATCCCCGGGGTCGGCCCGAAGGTGGCCAGAACCATGCTGCGAGTGATGCGCATGCACCAGTTCAAGTGCGCCGAGGATCTGGCGGCATATCTAGGCCTGGTGCCGGTGCGGAGA
>QGHH01000651.1 GCA_003640645.1 Fredinandcohnia aciditolerans
CGGCGTCTGCCCCCAGAGATACAGGTTCCCTGCGCGATCCATCGTCGGCATCTCGGCGTACTTGATGCCGCTGAAGACCTGTGGCTCGGGCAGCCGCGTATCCCCGCGCCGCATGCGATAGACGCTGCTTCTGCCATACAGGGACTCGTAGCTCGAGAGATGCCCCGCCGGCCCGAAGGTTCGGAACAGGATCTCGTCATCCGAGAGGTACTGCGCCTGGCCGCCGGAAACGAATTTGAAGATGCCGGCAAAAGGCCGTTCCGTCGCGTCGGCCCGATCAAACTCCCAGATGTCGAAATCGAGCAGGCTCAGGCGTTGTCCGGGCGGCAGGATGCGTCCCGTACTCCAGAATGCGATCCGGCTTTCATCCAGCGACATGAAAGGCGAGAGCTTGTTGCCCCGCGCCAAGGGAAGGATCTGGAGGCCCTCGCCATCGCTGCGCATCAGCAGGATCTGCATGGCGTCGAGCGAACGGCGCTGTTCATCGTCGGAATCGCCGGCGATCCGCCGCCGCGACATCACGATGTAGTTGCCCTGCGGTGAATAGTGGGCGTACGGCT
>QGHH01000652.1 GCA_003640645.1 Fredinandcohnia aciditolerans
GCCGAATTCTTCCGGGATCGACAGGCCGAACAGGCCGAGGTCGCGCATCTCGGCGACGATCTCGGACAGATCGGTCGCCTCCATGAACTCCTGGCGTTGCTCGAACACCGCCTTGCGCTGGTCGTTCACGACGTCGTCGTACTTGAGCAGGTTCTTGCGAATCTCGTAGTTGCGCTGCTCGACGCGGGTCTGGGCCTTGGCGATGGCGGCGTTCAGCCACTTGTGGGTGATCGCCTCGTCTTCCTGGACCCCGAAGGTGCGCATGATCGCGTCCAGCCGTTCGCCGGCGAAGATGCGCAGCAGGTCGTCCTCGCACGACAGGAAGAACTTCGAGCGGCCCGGGTCGCCCTGGCGGCCGGTCCGGCCGCGCAGCTGGTTGTCGATGCGGCGGCTTTCGTGCCGCTCGGTGCCCAGGACGTAGAGGCCGCCGGCCTCCAGCGCCTTGACCTTGAGGTCCTTGATCTCTTCCTCGACCTCGTGCTGGTGGGCGAGGGCCATCTCCGGCGTCACCTCGACGCCCAGCGCGCGCTGCTCCTGCCGCCACTTGGCCGTCTTCATC
>QGHH01000653.1 GCA_003640645.1 Fredinandcohnia aciditolerans
GGAGCTTTGGAAGGAGCACATTTTCTGGCTACTGGGGAGCTAGTGAGCCTTAGCGAGCAACAGCTTGTGGATTGCGATCATGTGTGTGATCCAGAGGAATATGGAGCCTGTGACTCGGGCTGTGGTGGGGGGTTGATGAACAATGCATTCGAATACATACTCCAGTCTGGAGGAATAGTGCGAGAAGAGGATTATCCTTACACTGGAACAGATCGCGGCACCTGCAAATTCGACAAAAGCAAAATCGTGGCTTCTGTATCCAATTTCAGTGTGGTTTCCCTTGACGAAGAGCAAATTGCTGCAAATCTAGTGAGGAATGGCCCTCTTGCAGTTGGTATCAATGCAGCTTGGATGCAGACATACATAGGTGGCGTCTCATGCCCATACATCTGTGGGAAGCATTTGGACCATGGGGTTCTTCTAGTGGGCTATGGCCAAGGTGCATATTCTCCCATTCGGTTTAAGGAGAAGCCTTTCTGGATCATAAAGAATTCATGGGGGGAGAACTGGGGCGAGAATGGATATTCCAAGATCTGCAGAGGTAGGAACGTATGTGGAG
>QGHH01000654.1 GCA_003640645.1 Fredinandcohnia aciditolerans
AGCCCCTATCTGCGCGGCAATTTCGCGCCGATCCGCAGCGAGGACGATTTCGTCGACCTGCCGGTCCGGGGCGAGCTGCCGGCGGGGCTGGCCGGCGTGCTCTACCGCAACGGCCCCAACCCGCAGTTCGCGCCCAGGGACGGCGGCTATCACTGGTTCGTCGGCGACGGCATGATGCACGCCTTCCATGTGGAGGACGGCCGCGTCCGTTATCGCAACCGCTACGCCCGCACGCCGAAATGGACCGCCGAGCACGCCGCCGGCCGCGCCCTGTTCGGCAGCTGGGGCGACCCGCGCAGCAGCGACCCGTCGGTGATCGGCCTCGACGGCGGCGTGGCCAACACCACCGTCCTCTGGCACGGCGGCCGCCTGCTGGCGCTGGAGGAGGCCCACGCGCCGTTCGAAATGGACCCTGACAGCCTGGAATCGCGCGGCTATCGCGACGCGTTCGGCGGCCGGGTCACCGCCCACCCCAAGATCGATCCCGAGACCGGCGAGAGGGTCTTCTTCGCCTATGCGGTCGGCGAGGTTCCGCTGTCCTCGACGATCAGCTACGGCG
>QGHH01000655.1 GCA_003640645.1 Fredinandcohnia aciditolerans
AGCACGGTTGATTTTGACCAGAGCGAAATGATTGGTCAGCCCGTTCTCCTTGTTGAACTTCTCCAGCGAGAGAGACACAGTCTTCTGAACCTCAGCGTTGTCCAGGGCAGTGTGACTCGGACAGTCCGGACAGATCGCAGAAATCTTAGCTGCAGGAGCTGGTCTGATGGTACAGTCGTATTTGTAGAGACGCACCACTCTTTTGGTACGATCCATAAAGATGGCTGCTTTGCACTGTCCATATACCGGTGTGTCGCTGACTTCACGAGCCTTGCAGGTCTTCCAGTCCTTCTTGCTGATAACGCTGCAGTTGGTCTCGACAACGTCCAGGGTCAAGTAGAAAACAAAGCCGGTTCCTACATGTTTTGCCATGTGGGCGCTGGACAGGCGGTGCAGGCTGAAGATGTATCCGTCCTTTCGGTCCTGGTTGATTTTGGTGAGAGCCTCATTTGCGGAGCCTTTCGCGAAACCGTCTTCACACGACAACTGCTCCATGTCGTCCAGCTCCACTGGCGCACCGTGAACGTGCACGCATCCCAACGCCAACAGGAGAGACAAC
>QGHH01000656.1:0-296 GCA_003640645.1 Fredinandcohnia aciditolerans
GCCGGAATCGCCGGACGGCGACGGCTTGGAGGACTTGTCGTCGCCCTGGCTGGCCAGGGCGCCCAGGATCAGCCCGCCGATCAGCAGGCCGCCGACCAGGGCCGCGGTGTTGTCCTTGCCGCCCTTGCGCTCGGCGACGCGGAAACGGGCGCGGCAACCGCGATCGACCCAGACGCCGCGGTCGTCCCACCCCCAGGTCCGCCCTTCCTCGCACTGGCCGTCGCCATAGCTGTACTGCCGGTCCAGCCACACCCCGCCGCGCGTATCCGCCCGGCAGTAGTTGCGGCCGTAGTTGT
>QGHH01000656.1:306-559 GCA_003640645.1 Fredinandcohnia aciditolerans
CCGGCGGCGGGCCGAAGGTCGCGAGCAGCGTGGCGGCGATCATCAACTGGGCGCGCATGGCGGACCTCTCGTCTGGATGACGGCCAAGCCTAACCCCGCCAACCGCGAGTTGAGAATAGACCTTGTCTTGGCTGGACAAAGATATTCAAGATCAACCTGTCAATTCAGCGAGGCGCCCATGCGCGGACCGGGTCCCATCCTTGTCGCCCTGTGCCTAAGTTCCATCTCGCTCGCGGCCCGGCCGGCCTTCGCC
>QGHH01000657.1 GCA_003640645.1 Fredinandcohnia aciditolerans
GGGATACGACACCCAGTACGGCGCGCACACGATCACTTCGTCGCCCGGTTCCAGGCTGGCGGTCAGGGCCGCGCCGATGATCTGCTTGGCGCCGGCGCCCACGGTGATCTGGTCCAGGCCGTACTTGGCGCCCAGGGTCTGCTCCAGGCTGCCGGCGATGGCGCGGCGCAGGCTGCCCTGAGCGACGCCGGCGATGTCCTGGCCGTCGATGCGGATCTGGCCGCCGTCGAGGTCGTAAAGCCGTTGGATCAGCTTGACGAAGGTCGACTTGCCCGAGCCGGTCGGCCCGACCAGCGCCACCCGTTCGCCCGGCGCTATGGCCAGGGTGAAGCGTTCGTAGAGCGGCGTGGCCTTGTTCTTGTAGCGGAAGGTCACCCGGTCGAAGACGATCTCGCCGCGCTGCGCGCGGAAGACCGGCGCGTCCGGGCGATCGGACACCTCCGGCGTCTGGCGCATGTAGCCAGCGACGTCCTCGACGTCGTCCAGGCCCTTTTGCAGCATGCGCACGTTCTCGCCGAGATTGCGCAGATAGCCGCTCATCAGCATGAACGAGGTGAT
>QGHH01000658.1 GCA_003640645.1 Fredinandcohnia aciditolerans
CCCAGGAACAGGAGCCTGAGGAACCGGTCTTCGAGCGAGGTGATCCAGGTCGCCAGCAGCGGGTTGCCGGCGGCCCGGCCCAAGGCGACGGTGAAGTCCCGGTTGTTGAAGCAGAACGCCAGGATGACGTCCGAGGTCGCACCGGCGAATTCGAGGTTGGCGACCCGTTCGTAGGCTCGGCGAAGTTCGTCGGTGACGGCGCCGCAGGCCATGCGGACGGCTTCGCCCAGGGTCATGCGCCGCAGGTGGTACAGCCCCTGGATGTCGGCCAGGGTGATCGGCGCCACCATATGGCCGCCGCGAAGGTGGTTCTCGACCAGTCCCTCCTGCACCAGGCGCGCCAGCGCCGCGCGGATGGGCGCCTTGCCGAACCCGAAGCGGTCGGACAGCATCGCTTCGGACATTTTCTGTCCCGGATGCAGCGTCAGCGTGAGGATGTCGCGCCAGATCGCTTCATAGGCCGCCTCGGCGAGCGACCGGGACGCGGCCCCGGCGGTTCGCGACTTTCGCTTGGCCGCCGCCGGCGGCGGCGCTTTCGAACTGGGTTTCGATTTCAAC
>QGHH01000007.1 GCA_003640645.1 Fredinandcohnia aciditolerans
TGAAATTCAAGTATATAAAAATACCTGTAGGTTGAACACTCTTTTTTTCGAGTGTCCTTCCTACAGGTACCATTCTATAACCGCCTCCCACTTTTTATATTCTAAATTCCATTTCTTCATCTGCAATATTGAAACCTTTTGCTTCGATTTCTTTCCTTAATGTGCCGTCTCTGTGCAATACTGGGTTTGAATGATTAAGATGTGTAAAATAAATTTCGGTATCTCCTACTAAATCCTGTAACAACTCCATTGTCTCTGCCATTAGTGGATGGGGAACCTGTCGATAATCACGCCCAATATTCGCTAAATCCTGTGGCGAATGAAACGTGCCATCAAGGAAACAAATGTCCGCCTCTTTCACCGCTACTCGAATATCAATATCCCATTCTTCCCAACGATCAATATCCGGAATAAATAAAACCTTTTTATTGGGGCCTTTGATCCAATAAGCAAACGTCTCAGAAAACTCATTTCGATGCGGAACGGTTACCGGAGTAACTGTTACTTCCGAAGAAACATTCACCGGTTGTCTATCATTGATTTCTTGGACAACAATGTTCTCAAGTGCCGTTAGCTGGCTCCATGGAGCATCATTTTCCAGTAACCTTTTCATTTTTGTCCCCGCCATTACGGGTAATTGTCGGGAATTAATCGCTTCTTTCCCTAAAAACATCAAACCTGGATAATGGCCAATATGGGCATGTGTAAGAAAGATACTGCTCATCAATTTCGATTCTAATCCATATCTTATTTGTAATTTCGCCATTTGTTCCCGCAAATCAGGAGTAGCCTCTATTAAATGCCATTTATCCTCTTTTGGTAAGACGATCGCTAGTGATGCCGCTGTTCTTTTATACTTTGGATCTTCCATTGCCCTTGTACAATTTTCACAAAAACAATTTGCTTGTGGTAAACCACCATCTTGCGCAGTCCCAACCACACTTAAAATAACTTCACTCACTATACAACTTCCCTTTCTACTTGAGCCGGTTCTTTTTCTTGGCTGTAATCCTTTCTAGCAATAGTCCATCCGGTGAAACCAAACAATAGATTTACTAATGGAACAATATAGATAAAGAAAGCATACGGGATAAACTCCCATGCACTGACACCTAATATGCTCGTTGCAAACACGGCTGGAACACTCCATGGGATAAGGTTAATTCCTACAGTCCCCATAGACTCCACTGTTCTAGAGAGGTTTTTCGTATCAATATTCATATCTTTATACTTTTGAACGAAAGTTCTTGCTGGTAAGATAATTGCCAAAAACTGAGCTCCACTTGCTAAGGCAACAACAAAGGTTGATAATAGAGTAGAACCAATGAGTGTTCCAGTTGTTTTTACCTTCCTCATCATCTTACCTGTTAATATTTCAAATGTTCCCGTTTCTTCTAGAATACCACCAAGTGCAGTAGCAATCATAAGCATTCCAACGGTCCCAAGCATTGAAGTAAGTCCTCCTCGATTCAACAAGGAATCAATTTCACCTATCCCCGTGTCAATCTTAAAGCCACTTGTCATAAATTGAACAATTGAACTTACCGAGATTCCCTGAACTACAACTGCTACAACCGCTCCTAATAAGCCAACACCCATCAATGCGGGTAAAGCAGGGGTACGCTTTAGCATTAAAAGGATCGTTAATATCGGTATCAATAATAACAAAGGGTGAATGACAAATGCTCCGTCTAAGCCAGACATAATGGCTTCAATCGTCCCAGTACCAATACTTGTGTTATTTGCTACCTCAAAATGACCAAATACCCAAAATAACAGAAGGGATACTACAAATGCGGGAATCGTATCCCAAAGCATGTGTTTAATATGACTAAATAAATCTGTATCTACTAGAGCTGCAGCGATATTGGTTGTATCTGATAAAGGTGAAAGTTTATCCCCTAAATAAGCACCAGATAGGACAGCCCCTGCTACGAGTGCCGATGAAAATCCCAGTCCTTCTCCAATCGCCATAAAAGCTAGTCCTACCGTTGCGATTGAAGTAAAGGATGTTCCTAGTGTAATCGAAACAATACCTGTTATTAGCGCAACAAACGGGACAAACCAGGATGGATCTAAAATCGAAACACCATAATAAATCATTGTTGGAATAACACCACTCGCAATCCAAGACCCAATAATCGTCCCGATTACCATTAATATAAATACAGCTGGTAAAGCCCTTGTTACTCCATTTACCATCATTTGTTGAACATCATTCCAACTCCATCCGCAGCTGATTGCTATGATGGATGCCAAAATCACCCCAACTATTAATGGAAAATTCATTCCTGCATTCCAGATAAAAATAGAGCAAGCTGCAGCAATGATTAATCCTAATAATGGAATGATTGCTTTCCAAATTGTAAGATTTGATTTCAAATTTTTCCCCCACCCGTTCTAAAAATCGATATTTTAAGTTTATAAGATTCATAAAATACTTTAACACTTTAAAGCTTTTATGCTTTTATGCTTTTTACTGCGATAATCATAATTTATTTTCATTCATTAGTCAATATCCTTCGTAAACATCAGCACAAAAAACGAATTCCATTTAACGGAATTCGTTTTTACTAATTAATTCGCACGCCCTTTTTCATCTTCTCCCCAACATTCAACATCACCCATATTCGGGACATTTTTCTTATAGAATACAGGGTCCTTGCCTTGTCTTTGTTGGACTACATAATCATGAATGACGCCTTTTACTACATTCCATAGCAGAAGGATTGCAATAAGGTTAATGATTGCCATAATGGCCATAAAGAGATCGGCTAAATCCCAAACAATTTGTACTTTTGCAATGGAACCAAACATGACAAAAACGACAACAAAAAGACGAAATATGCCTAATCCAATTTTCGATTCATTAATAAATTCAATATTTGTTTCACCATAGTAGTAATTACCGATTATTGAACTAAAGGCAAACAGAAATACAGCTACTGCTAAGAAGATTCCAGCCCAATCACCTAAATTCTCAGCTAAAGATACTTGAGTCAAGTTAACTGAAGCAGCGTCAGATTGAAGATACGCATCGCTTAGTAATACAATGGCAGCTGTTGCCGTACAAACTAATAATGTATCAATAAAAACCCCTAGCGTTTGAATTAAACCCTGTTTGACTGGATGTGTAACAGATGCAGTTGCCGCTGCATTCGGGGCAGAACCCATTCCCGCTTCATTTGAGAATAAACCACGTTTTATCCCGTTCATGATTGCTGCCCCTAGCAATCCAGCAAAGGCTTCTTCCAATCCAAATGCAGACTTAATGATCAACGCTAACACACCGGGGAGCTCAGTAAAGTTTTGAATTACAACCAGGAGTGCGATGATGATATAAAGAACTGCCATAACCGGAACAATAATTTGAGTGACACTTACAACACGCTTTAATCCACCAAAGACGATAATACCTGTTATAACAGCAATTATGATTCCCACGACAACACGATTGGCACCGAAACTTTCTTCAAAAGCAATGGATATCGTATTTGCTTGTACCGCATTAAACACAAAACCATATGTAAATGTAATAACTACGGCAAAAATGATCCCCATCCACCTTTTATTTAATCCTTTTTCCATATAATAGGCGGGACCACCACGAAACAACCCAGTTTCATGATCTTTAATTTTATATACTTGTGCTAGTGTACTTTCAACTAGTGAAGTTGCACCACCAATTAGCGCAATCATCCACATCCAAAAAATTGCACCAGGTCCTCCAAGGGCAATGGCCGTAGCAACCCCGGCTATATTTCCAGTCCCAATCCGGGATGCAGCAGAAATTGTAAAAGCCTGAAAAGAAGAGATCCCTTTTTTCCCTGATTCATCTCTTGGAGTACTTTCCGTAATAACTTTAAACATATCTGAGATTAATCGGAATTGAATAAAACCTGTCTTAAATGTAAAAAAAAGACCAACTCCAACCAACAATATGATTAACAAATACGAATACAAAAAGGTATTGATTTCACCTAAAGTACTACCAAACCATTCCATAGATTCCCCTCCTACAGTTATAGTTGCTTATCCCTAGGAACCTTATACATTTTTTGGGACAGAGGGACAGGTCCATTGTCCCAAAGTTTTTTATTTTAGACGGTTTCTAGAGGAAACACTATAAAAAAAAGTGGGACACGATAAATATCCCCGTGTCCCACCCTTTATACAAATTTCATCTGTTCATTTCTAATGCGTATTGCTCTTTCAGGATAATCTTAGAAATTAACGGAAGTAGTAATGAATCAACATAATTAATACAATTCCGACGTACCTTTACCACGGGAAACCTGTTGAACAATTTCACGTGTACCCACAGTTACAACTTTTAGTAAACTTCTGACAGAACTAGGAAACTTCTGCTGAGGTGTGTACGAAGTTGAGGTATCTTCGGACAACGCTAGGCAATTTTTGCGCATGTGTGTCTGAAGGCGGGGTATCTTTGGACAGCACAAGGCAATTTCTGCTGAGGCGTGTCCGAAGTTTTGGTATCTTCGGACAGCACAAGGAAAATTCGGCTGGGCTGTGTCTGAAGTTTTGGTATCTTCGGACTGCGCTAGGCAATTTCTGCTGGGCTGTGTCTGAAGTTTTGGTATCTTCGGACTAAGCTGAGCAATTTCTGCTGAGGCGTGTCTGAAGTTTTGGTATCTTCGGACTGCGCTGAGCAATTTCTGCTGCGGTGTGTCCGAAGTTTGGGTATCTTCGGACAGCACAAGGAAATTTCGGCTGGGCTGTGTCTGAAGTTTTGGTATCTTCGGACTGCGCTAGGCAATTTCTGCTGCGGTGTGTCCGAAGTTGAGGTATCTTCGGACAGCACTAGGCAATTTTTGCGCATGTGTGTCTGAAGGCGGGGGATCTTCGGACAGCACAAGGCAATTTTTGCGCATGTGTGTCTGAAGTTTTGGCATCTTCGGACTGCGCTGAGCAATTTCTGCTAGGGTGTGGTCGAAGTTTTGGTATCTTCGGACAGCACAAAGTAATTTCTGCTGGGGTGTGTCCGAAGTTGAGGTATCTTCGGACTGCGCTAGGCAATTTCTGCTGAGCTTTGTCTGAAGTTTTGGCATCTTCGGACTGCGCTAGGCAAATTCTGCTGCGGTGTGTCCGAAGTTTGGGTATCTTCGGACAACGCTAGGCAATTTCCACAAGAGTGTGTCTGAAGT
The DNA here is from genome assembly GCA_003640645.1 of Fredinandcohnia aciditolerans. Taxonomy (GTDB): domain Bacteria; phylum Bacillota; class Bacilli; order Bacillales; family Bacillaceae_L; genus Ferdinandcohnia; species Ferdinandcohnia aciditolerans. The sequence goes on from QGHH01000007.1 coordinate 5,166, forward strand.
GAGGCATCTTCGGACAACACAAGGCAAGATCTGCTCATGGGTGTCTGAAGTAAAGTAATTCCTTTTAATTATATGGTTTTGCAGTACTTCAGCAGCAGCTGCTGGTTCTCAAAAAATTAAAGCGTGAATTCGTATGTGGATTCACGCTAGAAATGTATTGTAATTTACTGTTTTGATCGTTGAATCGGAATCTGTTAACTATTCAGTAGGCCCTTTGTCTAAGTTCTTATACAATTCATTACTCAATGCCCGAATTCTTCGATTGATAATGTTTCTCCGCGACGTTTTGGAACGATATTTGAAGTGGCTAAACACCCTTCAATTACTTCTTTTAAAGCTTTCCCGTTTGATCCATTCACCAAACTTCGAGATTTCTAATACATTTTGCGGTGCCATCGCAATAATATACATAATCGGAGAAAGAATAAAAATGAATTTCACTCGTTTTACCTTCTTAAAAACAGACCCCAATGCAAGAAGCGTTACATCAAAGGCCATTGAAGCGTGCTGAACAGTGTCATAACCCAAATTGTAAAAAAGATTGATTCAAACCTCTCAAAGAATCCTCCCGAATCCTTAGATTTTATTCCATAATTTGTTTTAAGTTTTTTTGGAAAATCTAAAAAAACAATTGAAATATTTTTGAATCATGTTATTGTTGTTATATCGAAATATTATTCTATAAATACTAATTCTGCTTTACTATTAATAAATGTTTATATTTTTTCAAGTATTTGTAACCGATTACAAAAATAACAAAAAAAGTCTATTAAATTCGATGTCAATATAAATCACTCAGATTTCAAGTCCAATCGGATAGTATAGATGGCATGACCGAACGAGCCTTACACAACTTTTGAAAACGCATTCAATGAATTATTTTAGAATAATAAAAATCAATTTTAAGGAGAGTTATTCATGGATATTATTAAAGGTACCGCATTATTGTTACTAGTATTAGCCTGCTTTTCCCTGTTTAGCTATAAAGCACCAAAGGGAATGAAGGCAATGGCAGCCCTTGCTGGAGCGGCATGTGCTGCGTTTCTTGTTGAAGCATTTCAATTATTTGTAGGTGGAGATTTATTAGGAATTGAATTTCTTGGTGAAGTTGGAAAAGCAGCAGGGAGCATGGGCGGCGTTGCAGCAGCAGCTCTGGTTGCACTTGCAGTTGGAGTATCACCAGTATATGCCCTGTTACTTGGGGTAAGCTGTGCTGGGCTAGGATTATTGCCAGGTTTTGTTGCTGGATATCTAATTGCATTCCTTGTTAAATTCATTGAAAAGAAAGTACCGGGTGGCTTGGATCTAATTGTCATCATTATCCTTTGTGCACCTTTAGTTCGTTTAATTGGAGAGTTCATGACCCCTGTTGTGGATGCGACTCTATTAAATATTGGTGGAATTATTACAGATACAGCTAACAGTAATCCAATTTTGATGGGAATCATTTTGGGTGGAACAATTACAGTGGTTGCAACAGCGCCACTTAGCTCAATGGCTCTAACTGCGATGCTGGGACTAACGGGAGTACCAATGGCCATTGGTGCCTTGGCCGTATTTGGCTCATCTTTTATGAATTACGTGCTTTTCGATCGAATGAAGTTTGGAGATCGTAAGACTACTATTTCAGTAGCTGTTGAACCATTAACTCAAGCTCACATCATTTCTGCAAACCCTATTCCAGTATATGTAACGAACTTTGTAGGCGGGGCAAGTGCCGGTGTTATTATCGCGCTATCTGGTCTCATCAATAATGCAACTGGGACAGCAACGCCAATTGCTGGTCTAGCTGTTATGTACGGATTTAATGATCCAATGAAAGTAACCATGATTGCACTCGCATGTGCAGCAGTTGGTGTATTGTGTGGGTATTTAGGTTCACTAGTCTTTAAGAATTATAAAATTAAAACAGTTGATCAATTACAGGGAGAAGCAGCATCAAAAAATGCGGCATAGACTTGCAATATTTGTTTGATAAAAGGAGAGTTTTAAATGAAATATCGTTCGGCTTTTGACATTATTGGTCCAGTAATGATAGGCCCATCTAGCTCTCATACAGCTGGAGCAGCACGAATTGGGAGGATCGCTCGTACTTTATTTGAAAAACAACCGAAGAAAGCCATTGTTTCTTTATATGGTTCATTTGCAAAAACCTATAAAGGACACGGGACAGATTTAGCTATTGTAGCTGGCCTGTTGGATTTTGATACGTTTGATAAACGAATTCCGGATTCTTTGGCAATAGCAGAAAAATCAGGAATGGAAGTCATTTTTCAAACCGAGGAAGCTGTACCAGACCATCCTAATACAGTTAAGATAAATTTATTCGACAATGATAATGAGTTAGAATTAATCGGGATTTCCATCGGTGGAGGCACCATTGAAATTACAGAAATTAATTCATTTAAGCTTAAACTATCTGGTGATCCAGCCATACTGGTTATGCATCAGGATCGATTTGGAATTATCTCGTATGTGACTTCAGTTCTAGCAAAATATGAAATTAATATTGGTCATATGGAGGTCGCCCGTAAGGAAAAGGGAGATATGGCTATCATGGTGATTGAAGTCGACCAAAAAATAGCGGATGAAGTGATACAAGAATTAAGAAGTCTTTCTTATGTGACAAGAGTCATTAGAATGGTTGAGTAAAAATAGAGATCAAGAGTAAATATGGACAACAGGAGGACAAGCGATGTTTCGAAATGTAGCGGAACTTGTTATGTTAGCAGAACAACACCAAGTGAAAATTGCTGAAATTATGATACGGCAGGAAATTGAAGTTACGGGGTTAACTCGTGAAGAGATAATGGCAAAAATGGAGAACAATTTAACAGTAATGGAACAAGCATTAGAGCGCGGACTTCGAGGCGTGAGGTCTCAAACCGGGCTTACTGGCGGTGATGCTGTCTTGCTTCAAAAATATATCAAAAGTGGGAGAGCATTGTCTGGCCATATATTATTGGATGCCGTGAGCAAAGCAGTGGCAACAAATGAAGTAAATGCAGCCATGGGAGTTATTTGCGCTACTCCAACAGCAGGTTCAGCTGGAGTTGTACCAGGCACATTATTTGCCGTCAAAGAACAGTTAAATCCAACACGCCAGGAAATGATCGAGTTTTTATTCACAGCAGCTGCATTTGGTTTTGTTGTCGCTAATAATGCAACAGTATCCGGCGCTGCTGGTGGATGTCAGGCAGAGGTTGGTTCAGCAGCAGGTATGGCCGCAGCTTCGATTGTTGAGATGGCAGGCGGTACACCACAACAAGCGGCCGAAGCCATGGCCATCACACTAAAAAACATGTTAGGACTCGTTTGCGATCCTGTTGCAGGCCTAGTGGAGGTCCCATGTGTAAAGCGTAACGCTATGGGAGCATCGAATGCAATAACTGCTGCTGATATGGCTCTTGCAGGAATTACGAGTAGAATTCCATGTGATGAGGTAATAGGTGCAATGTATGCGATTGGCAAATCAATGCCCTCATCTTTACGAGAAACGGCAGAAGGTGGATTAGCAGCAACACCAACAGGACGGAGATTGGAAGCAGAAATTTTCGGACAACCCAAGGAAAGCTTGATGGATTATCTGGTTTAATAAAAAAAGGAACGTGATCCAATTGGATCCGTTCCAACTTCCTCATATATTAAGATTCTTTCAATACAGGTTTTCCCGCTTCAATTAATACATGATTTCTACCCAGGAAAATGGCTAATATAATAATGAATATACCTGTTCCTACTAACAGCCATTCAATTTTGATGAAATCCGCAATTGGACCGAATATTAACATTCCAAGTGGCATCATTGAGGTTGAAATCATCCCCATTACACCAAAAACTCTTCCTAAATATTCTTCTTCTACTTTCTCCTGCAACAAAACAGTTGCTGGTGTATTAAAAATTGGCATCGCAACCCCGAATAAAGCCATGAACGCAAAATAAATCCAAAAGTTCGGAACAATACCAAGTCCAAATGTGCAGACACCCATTATGACACTTGCGAATCCCAAGGTTTTAATTTTATTTTCAAATCCTCCCCAGGAAGCAATGATTCCTCCTCCTACCATCATACCAAGGGAGAAGGCAACTTCGATTGCTGCAAGTCTCCATTCATCACTACCAAAACTGCGTGTAACCTGCAGTGGCGTCAAAAATGCTGCTGGTGCCATTAACACAAAGAATACAGCAAAGAATTGGAAAAATGTCTTCAGAAAAGCATGACTGTTCACATAGTGTAAACCTTGTTTAAAGTCACTAAAGTAACTAGTAGTTTGTTTTTCAGCTGCCTTCTGATGTACAGGAATTTTCAAAAAGAAAAGCAGTGTAAAAATCGCTATCGCTGCCGTTATAACATCAATAAAAAATATCATTTCTAACGAAGCGAAACCTAAAAGTGCTGCACTAACCATTGGAGATACGAACATGATCACCGCTTGAATACTTCCATTTGCTCCATTCACTTTTGTCAGTTTATCCTTCGGAACAATTTGCGGTAAAATCGCACCAACAGCTGGCATTTGAATTCCCGTTCCAAAGGCACGAACCGCTGCCATCACAAATAGCAACCAGATTGCATCAAATCCCAATAAGAAGAGAATAGCAAGGATTAATGTTGAAAGTGCAATAAGTCCGTCTGCTATAATAATGAGCATCTTACGGTTATAGCGATCCGCCCAAACCCCAGCAACAGGTGACAAAATAAAGGTTGGAATAAAGCCACAAATGATAAACAGCGTCATCATCAAACCTGATTCCGTTTCTAAAGTTATGTGCCACATTATGGCGTATTGAACCAGTGACGATCCGAAAAGTGAAATCGTCTGGCTACTTAAAAAGAGAATGATATTCTTTAACCAATTCTCATGTAGCTTATTTTCTACTGTATTCATTTACTATCAACTCATTTCTATCGAATTTTTGTATTTACTCTACACCTACATTCATATTTTTAGACAACAAAAAAAGAGGGAATCCTCGTCCCCTCTTTAATTAACCGTAAAATATTGGTTTTCTTAAAAAATGACAGACCAATCCCGTGCTCTGAACGTAGGCAGAGCTTCAAACGTATTAAATTAACGAATGATACCTGGGAATCGTAATCTCATTGATGCTGTCACAAGAAAAACCTCCATTTCTTTATAATCGTTATTATCATAACAAATTCCCTTTTTTATTACAATTACTTTTTTGGGGATATCATGTTGAAGGCAAGAACGTCTCACTTAAGCTGGTATAATACGAAAGGGAACTGATTTTTTCTTTATATTTTTAGTAGGATAATGAGCCAGTTTCCCCTCGTATTTCAATTGAAGTGACGAAATAGCCATTAAGTCATTTGGTTCAATAAGTGAAAGTGGTTTTTCAAACTCAATGCTGGTACATTCATTTAGTACGGATGCTACAAACTGAGAACAGAAAAAGGCTTTCTTTCTTCGCAGCGGCCTATTCAGCATAACTCCAAATAACCCCAAAAAATTGTAGCGATAAGATTCCTTCTGCTCTTCAATTTCGTTAATATAGCGTCTCATCTTTTGTATTTCGGCCTCTGTTACTGTAAAAGAATAGATAACACAATCAGCATGTTTAAATAATCCTTGTTTCACATCCTCTTTTACAAATCCCCCAATAAATGGATTTTTGGCAGTCTTTCTACCAAAACTATATACCTCGGTCATTTCTGTATCTAAGGAAATCGAAGCATGATTATATGGCTTTTTCGTATATAGCTTTATCAGTCTTGTAAATACTGTCCCCGTATCTGTTAAAAGAATATATACCTTCTTATCTCTCAAAATAATTCTCCCCTTTTATTTATCAAAAGCTACCTTATAAATAACAATATACATAGGAAATCTTAAGAAGAGCCTAATTGTTTTCTTAAGAAAATCTTAAGATTATACCCTTTTTAATTGTTGCTAGTTCAAATTAAATTTCTTGTACTGAAATTGTAAGTTTCAAATGAAATCATATAATTTATCTTACAAAATGTTAGGATTACGTTTAACCAACCGGAGTCTAAATTTAGACTAAGTCCCTAGACCTATTTAGAAAGGTGAACTGCGTCATATTTCGGAAACAAAGAAAAGACTGAACCCTAATTGATTCAGTCTCGAATTTATTTTGTTTTTTATTGAATAGGAAATTACAGTACTTATACAACTATTGTTTGTGAATAGGAATAGTGAAGAATTGATCATCTTTGCAGATAAACATTTCTCTGATATTTCTCTCTCTGATTTTCCTTTAGTCCGTTAGCAAGAAGATAGAGAGAAAATAGAAATAACAAATACCCTAACAGTGGAAAACCAATAATCCATTTTGCAGAATAATATGCAAGCCTAGATTGACCAATTAGTCCAGCCCATTCATTTGTAATAGATAGATATATCGTTGGGGAGACCTGCAACTCGGTTCCTCCAAAGAATAAATTAAAAATAGCTAATTGACCGATTAAATTTAATACAAGAATAACCTCGTTAACTAATATAAGTAGTAAGTTCCCTTTCAATGTGGGAAAAATATGTTCTTTTACTATATGAATCTTATTACCACCGACCGTTTGAGAAGCCAACACAAACGGACTCTCCCTTATTTCAATCGTTTTAGCAAGTACAACTTGATAGACTCCTGGAATTCCAAGAATAATCATCAACATGCATTGAAGCAACACTAACGACATCGTTCCAACCGACGACTGAATATTAATCCCTATCATCACAAAATAAATGATCACAAATGGTGGAATCCCACTTAATAAAGTGACTCTTGGCGTCCATTGATGCTCCCTTTTTTGCAAGCCGTGGTACATCCCGAAGAAACCACCTATGATTACTCTGATAATAGCTACTGCTATTGAAGCAAACACTGTATACTTTGCTCCATAAAGCATTAATGTAAAAATATCATATCCCCATTTATCCGTACCAAATACATGCTCCTTTGAAGGCGGGAATGGTGCTGCGCGAAGCTGCTCCCCTTCTTCTGTTTGAATGTATTTAATTTTCTTTGAATAATCCTCGTCGTACGGTGCAAACGATGGACCAAATATGGCCAGCACTACAAATAAAAGTAGCAACACTAATCCCACGACCAGCTTTATATTATGTCGCGTACGCATGTTTAAGTGCCCTTTCAATCAGAATCACGATAAGCTTCATTACAAAATACACTGACATATACAGGATGAAAAATGAAAGAAAACATAGTACGAATAAATTGTATTGGTATTCCATTCCCATTGGAAATAACATGGACGTCAGCCCTTTATTATTATATAGATATTCAATGATAAATAGGTTTCCTATCATAATTGAAACTACTTTATGCAAATCAGCTTTTAAATAAGGAATTACATTAGGTGTCACATGATAAAGATAGATATGTCTTTTACGAAACCCTTTTGATAACGCCGTTCGAATATAATCTTCTGTTAATACATCAAAGGATTTTTCACTTAAAGATCTAACTAAATAGACAAACGGAAGGATAAACATAGTAACCAAAGGAAGGATTATTGCAGGTTCGTCCATATTTGATGATGCTACTCTTACAGTTTTCAAACCTGTTGCTTCATAAATATAGACCACAAGTAGTTGAAGTAAGAACACAAGAATAAAATCCGGAATTACTCCAATAAAACCCATTATCGTATTTAATCCCTTTTCACTTCTTCTCCAAAGCCAAATTCCAAAAATAATGGATAGAATAATCACAAAAACTCCAGCAATTATTAAATAGATAAACGAAGTAAGGAAATACCCTCCTACCGCTTGAAAAAAGTATAGTTCTCTCTGCCCATCCATGTAGTAATAAGAACTGCCATCAAATAGCCCCTGTAGAAAAGGGACTATTTCTTTCGGAATTCTTTCTACCAGAAATACCACCTTATCCTTACCGCTAAAAATAACCAAAGGGAGAGTCCCCAATATAAGTAGAAAAGTTAGGCTCCACATTTGAAACAATATCTTTTTAATATACATTTTGCCCCTTTCAAAAATACTTCTTATATCTCCAATATTATATTCTTATTGGATAATAAGAATGCGCATATGCACTTGACTTTTAATACGAACATAGGATATAAAAGAGGAGTAAGAAAAAACGCCTTAAATAAAGGGGTATGAGTTTATGTTATCGGTGGTTCTTAACTAATCCATAATTGGATAACTGGAAGAAGCGAAAAACGTAGCAAGGCTATGTTTATTTCACCATGGCTTCTTTTAGAATGTTAAGAACACGCATCATAGCTACGAAAAATGGATCTTGCTATGGCATGTTTGTCATGGTTTTTTTGTGTCTAAAAAACCATCGATATCTATGCTTGGCCTAGGTCTATCTTCAGCCGTCATGAGCGATTTGTTCATGACGGCTTTTTGATTATCGCCTGTGAACATCTCCTCATGAACAATGTTTATTAATAAAAGGAGGATTTACCATTGAATACCCAAACAATGGAAGCTTTAGGTTATTATCAAATTTTGAATGAGATCTCACAATACGCAAGAACAAGCCGTGGAAAAGAAACGTTACTTTCTTTAAGACCTACACAAAACAAAAAGAGAATCGAGCATTCTTTACATGAAATTTCAGAAGCGATGAACATCCTTGAAATCAGCGGAAGTATCCCGATACACTCTTTGGATCAAATCGAGCACTATATTGAGCAAGCGAAAAAAGGAATCGCAATAAAAGTGGACCAATTCACTCGGATTGTTTCATTCCTAGATCACTGTCAAAAGCTAAAGCAATTTATGAAAGATAAAGAATATGCCGGTCCAATGGTAAGCATGTATGCTGCATCCATTGGAGATGTATCAGAACTAGAAGGAGAAATTAGCCGTTGTTTGCGCAATGGCCAAGTGGATGATTATGCATCAAGTGACCTTAATTATTTACGACGGCATCTCTCCAGTCTACAGGAGAAATTAAAAGAAAAAGCACAGTCACTGGTGAAAAGCGGAAGAATTTCTCCATATTTACAGGAAACAAATGTTGCAGAACGATCGGGGCGCTATGTTCTTGCGGTAAAAAAAGAATTTAGGAAGAAAGTTCAAGGAACCGTATTAGATACTTCAGCTTCGGGCTCTACCCTCTTTATCGAACCTGTTGAATTAAGCTCGCTTCAGGAGGATATTGAACTTATTAAAATTGCAGAAGAAACTGAGGTAGAGCGGATTTTATATGAGCTTACTCAGCTGTTTCTATCCTATGAACAGGTTATCCAGGTTGCAGTGGAAACCATGCATCATTACGATGTTCTTTTCGCAAAAGCAAAGTACAGCCAAAAGATTCAGGCAAACACACCTTCAATCAATGAAGAGTTCAAAATCCATCTAAAAGAAGCACGTCATCCGATGCTTGGAACCAATGCCGTTCCACTCACGATTCCAATCGGAGGAACAGAACGGGCCCTAGTCATTACTGGTCCGAACACTGGAGGTAAAACCGTTACGTTAAAAACGGTAGGACTCCTCACATTGATGGCTCAATCCGGTCTCCCTATTCCGGCTAAAAAAGGAAGTGAAATGGCCATCTTCCAACATATCTTTGTCGATATTGGAGACGGTCAAAGCATTGAGCAAAATTTAAGTACGTTTAGCTCCCGTATGGTTAATATCATTGAGATTTTGAAAACAACAAACGATTCTTCACTTGTATTAATTGATGAACTCGGTTCCGGCACAGATCCAAGGGAGGGTATGGCCCTAGCCATCGTTATTCTAGAACAACTTTTGGAAAAAGGTGCTACCTTATTTGCGACTACCCATTACAGTGAAATGAAGAAATTTGCTGATGAGACGGAAGGATTTTTAAATGGTTCCATGGAGTTCGATATCCACACCTTGCAACCCACGTACAGACTTTTACTAGGGAAAAGTGGGCAAAGCCAAGCGTTTGATATAGCCGCTAAACTTGGGATGCACCCAACACTTATCGAACGTGCACATAAGAAAGCGTATCAACAGGATAAGGATTATCATCAAAACATTGCACACGAAACATTGCAATCACCTACCTATCAAAAGCAAATCATTGTAAATAAGTATGCTCGAAGCAATGTTGAAAAAAGAAAACAAGAGCCGTCTGCATCTAAGGTCACGGTCTACAATCAAGGGGATAACGTCTTGGTTGTTGCAACTGGTGAAACCGGCATAGTGTACAAAGGACCAAATGACCGTGGAGATTATATTGTGCAAATTAAAGAGGAAAAACGAACTGTTAATTATAAGAGAATTGAGTTAAAGATCGCGGCGGCAGAACTCTACCCTTCTGATTACGATTTTGACATCATCTTCAAAAGCAAAGAATATCGAAAAATAAAAAAAGACATGAACCGCAAATTCGTAGAAGACAAATGGTTAGAGGAAGATGAGTAAGCGTGAGCTAAAAAACGTTCAGTAACAGGTTCCGATTTAAAAACAGAGACTCGCAATACATTATTAGCGTGAATTCTCGTACGAATTCACGCTTTAATTTCCAATGATAAATTGATGTTTAATGCGTTTTTTAAAAAAATGGTTTAAATTCGCGATTAACGCAACTTCGGGTACAATACCGATGATTTAGTTCTCCCTTGTCTGTAGATACCCCTACTTCAGACATTACTCCTTTGAGTTCGCCTTTCCTTGTCTGAAGATACACCAACTTCGGACTCTACTGCTTTGTTTTTACCTTCCCCTGTCTGAAGATACCCCAACTTCAGACACAATACCGATGATTTTGCTTTCCCTTGTCTGAAGTTACTCCAACTTCGGACACTCCTCCTTTGAGTTCGCCTTCCCTTGTCTGAAGATACTCCAACTTCGGACACTACTCCTTTGATTTCACCTTCCCTTGTCTGAAGATAACTCTACTTCGGACACTACTCCTTTGATTTCGCCTTCCCTTGTCTGAAGATAAATCAACTTCGGACACTACTCCTTTGAGTTCCCCTTCTCTTGTCTGAAGATAACTCTACTTCAGACACAACTCCTTTGATATCGCCTTCCCTTGTCTGAAGATAAATCAACTTCAGACACAATACCGATGATTTTGCTTTCCCTTGTCTGAAGATAAATCAACTTCAGACACAATACCGATGATTTTGCTTTCCCTTGTCTGAAGATAACTCAACTTCGGACACTACTCCTTTGATTTTGCCTTCCCTTGTCTGAAGATAAATCAACTTCAGACACAATACCGATGATTTTGCTTTCCCTTGTCTGAAGTTACTCCAACTTCGGACACTCCTCCTCTGAGTTCGCCTTCCCTTGTCTGAAGATAAATCAACTTCAGACACAATACCGATGATTTCGCCTTCCCTTGTCTGAAGATACTCCAACTTCAGACACAATACCGATGATTTTGCTTTCCCTTGTCTGAAGATAACTCAACTTCAGACACTACTCCTTTGAGTTCGCTTTCCCTTGTCCGAAGATACTCCAACTTCAGACACAATACCGATGATTTTGCTTTCCCTTGTCTGAATATTCTCCAACTTCGGACACTACTCCTTTGATTTCACCTTCCCTTGTCTGAAGATAACTCTACTTCGGACATTACTCCTTTGATTTCACCTTCCCTTGTCTGAAGATAACTCTACTTCGGACACTCCTCCTTTGAGTTCGCCTTCCCTTGTCTGAAGATAAATCAACTTCAGACACAATAACGATGATTTTGCTTTCCCTTGTCCGAAGATACTCCAACTTCAGACACAATACCGATGATTTTGTTTTCCCTTGTCTGAAGATACCCCCACACCAACTTCTGACAATACACCTGAGATCTTCTGATTTATTTCTTAGTTTTGATTTTGACTTTTATTGTACTTTTTACAGTAAAAACGTCTACTTTTTTGATATTTTTATTGAACTGCTTGCAACTCAATACGTTAACGTTAATCCTTTATTGAATTATTGTTTTTTCTATCTAGTGGGATATCACAAGTTTCTTAGTTGACATATATTAATTTTAAAAACGACAGGAGCCACCTCAATGATTTATCTTGTTCAACCTGGAGATACTCTTTATCAGATAGCCCAAAGATTCAAAACATCTATTGCTTTATTACTCATGTACAATCCCCAAATTACGAATTCAAACTTCATATTCCCTGGGCAAATCATTAATTTACCTCCGACAGGGCATTCCTACAAGCTCTGTCCTATTTTACGACAAGGCGATCGCGGTCCAGCTGTAAGTAGAATACAAATTCTCTTTAGAAATCAGGGATTTTACAACGGAGCAATTGACGGCATTTATGGACCATTGACACAGAGAGCACTTTTAACCTGGCAACAAAATACAAAGGAGCTTGAAATTACAGGGATTGTAGATGAGGAGACTTGGGTATCGTTAGGTTTTGAATGTAACGAACGTCCGGAAATTGTGCAATACATTGTGCGTCCTGGGAGTTCCCTATTTGGAATCGCCATTTGGTTTGGAGTATCTGTGGATAGCCTTTTACAAGTAAACCCTCAAATTACAAATCCTAACCAAATTCTTGCTGGACAGATAATTAATATACCGGCATCTTTTTAGACTTTTAAACACAGTAAAAACTCACAGGGAAAACATTCCATCAATAAATACAACAAATAATCCCCAACCTAGTAAAGGGAAAAATTATTATTTGGAGGTAATTGATATGGCACAATTAAGAGAAATCATGACATCAAATGTTGTTACAATTAACGAAACACAGTCAGTCCAAGAAGCCGCTGCTTTAATGAGCCAACACAATATTGGGTCTGTTCCAGTAGTAAATAACAATGGACAAATGGTTGGAATTGTTACTGACCGTGATATTACACTGCGTACAACTGCGCAAGGAGAAAGTGCACAAACACCCGTTTCTCAAGTTATGACTGCTCAAAAAATTGTTCAAGGCACTCCTGACATGGATGTACACGAGGCAGCAAATTTAATGGCTCAGCAACAAATTCGCCGCTTACCAGTCGTTGAAAACGGGCAAGTAACAGGAATGGTTGCTTTAGGCGATTTAGCCGTACAAAATCAGTACGCAAACGAGGCCGAACAAGCATTACAAAACATCTCAACCCCATCCGCACCACAAGAATAACGGGTTTGGGTCAGAGGGACAGGTCCATTGTCCCAGAAATGAGAACCTTTTTGTAACAAAAATAATGGGACGCGATACCTCGCGTCCCTAAAATAAGATTTGAACCATTACCATACTAGGTTTGTTCCCCCAGCTAGCTCTTCTCCCAAATATTATCAATCAAACACTTGTAGCCCCAAGCCCTAACAGTAAAGAACTTCTGAATTTTATAATCTGATTCATTTAACACCATTACATCCATACAAAAATTAATTGTATGGATTACAATTATTTTTTGTTGCACAGTATTGTGTTTGTTAAAATGGTAGTACTATACGAATGGGACAGAGGGACAGGTCCCCTGTCCCAGAAATGAAATCTTTTGTAAAAAAATGGTGGGACGCGGGACCTGTCCCCGCGTCCCCTAGAGAAGGAGAACGACATGAAGAATCGCCCCAACATCCGTCTTTTTTATTTTATTTCTATAATGGTTTGTGTGCTGTTGTTTGTTGGGGTTAATGGGATAATCGAAACCTTCATTTTACCTCAGGAAAGTAAAGCAACGATTCAAGAATCTGGATCAATCCACGATTCTTCAGTCATTCAAAAGCTATATAATAGTCAACCAGTGACGATTGTTGCGTATGGAGATTCAATTACATGGGGGTATGAACGAGATTCTAATACCGGAAGAGTAACTCAAGTAAAGAACCCTTATCCAAAAATCCTAGAGAATGAGCTAAGAAAAAAATATGGCTATCGTCATGTAAAAGTGATTAATAGAGGTCATCCCGGCTGGACATCGATCCAGGCACTTAAAAATGTTGAGAAGGAAGTGCTGAGCTACCAACCCGACCTCGTCATTTCAATGTTTGGTATTAATGATGCAAGAGGTCATTCAAAATACAGTCCTCATTCTCAACCTATCCCTATCGATCAATATAAAGAGAATAATCAACAATTATTACGAAAGCTTCAGGAAAAAGGAATCGAAGTGGTTGTCATCTCACCGACATTGTTTACTAGTAAAAAAAATAGTGCAAATAAAACTCAAGAACACTATACAAATGTGATAAAGTCCTTAGCCATAGATGAAAGAGTCTATTATATAAATGGTTCGGAAATTCCGGTTAAAAATAATCTTAAAGACGGGATTCACTTTAAAGCCGATCAATATAAGCTAATCGCGGAAAAAATAATGTCTGAGCTATTTTAACGATTGCAGGAGGTACCTTGGATCAATTTCTAAGATATGGTGGGACACGGGACCTGTCCCCTTGACACACTTGGGGGTTCGCGTAGTTCTATGTTCCGTTACATTTGTTATTTAGAAGTAATTTACGTCATAAAACGTAGCTTTCTCCATTCCTGTCAATAGTCATATTCTAGTATTTTCTGCCTCTATTACCAATGGTAGACAAAGGCTAGTTATGAATTTCAATTAGTCAAATCTATTAATTTTCAATGATTGCTAGAGGTTAATATAGTAAAAAAGTTTTAAGTTATCGATTGAAGGAAAAGTCTTCCTCAAATATTACAAAATTCACATGCTATGATTGGGATGTATCTTGGTACAAACAAGAGGAGGACTGAACATGAAGAAAACTGTATTATCATTAGTAGTGGCAGGTGCACTATTAGTTACCGGGCCATTAGCTAGTTCCGCGGAGCAAGTAAGTGATCAAAAAAATGTATATGAAGGTCGTTATGTTGTATCAGTTAACAACTCTACTGATTGGAATAACCTTATTCAAAACTTACTTAAAAAATATTATTCTGGGAACTATCAAACTCAGCCTAAAGTAGAGACCCCTTCCCAACCAACTGAGGAACCCACTCAACCAAAAGCTGAAGAACCTGTTCAGGAAAAACCTGTTGTTCAACAACCTGTACAACAGCAGCCATCAGAACAGCCAAAAGAAACTGAGAACCAAGGCGCTTATTCATTAAGTCAGTTTGAGCAAGAAGTTGTAACTCTAACAAATAATGAACGTGCGAAATATGGCTTACAGCCATTAAAAATTGATTTGAAATTAAGTGAAGTTGCAAGAACCAAATCTACTGATATGAAGAATAAAGGGTATTTTTCACATACAAGTCCAACTTACGGATCACCATTTGAGATGATGAAGCAATTTGGTATTCAGTATCGTGCAGCTGGTGAAAACATTGCAAAGGGTCAACGGTCACCCCAAGAAGTTGTAAATGCATGGATGAACAGTGAAGGACATCGTAAGAATATCTTAAACTCAAACTTCACTCATATTGGTGTAGGTCATGTAGAAGGAAATTATTGGACACAGATGTTTATCGGAAAATAAATAGATCAGGTCACATTTAAGAATAACTAACTCAATTTTCTATTCTAGAAACAAAAGAAGCAGGTAACCTCTGTTGGGTTCCTGCTTCTTTTGTTTCAGCAAAGCCCTTCCATCATTTTGAAGGAATCCTATTTGCGATCCTAAAGAGTCTAAGTTTCTTCATTTAATAGAATAAAACTACGCCATTTTACTTTCTGATTTCGTATCAGGAAAGGCTAAACTTACAACAATTCCAACAATTAAACATACGAAGAAGGTTCCCGCTCTCGCCGAGACAATTGCTTCTAAAGGAGAGAGTGTCCAAATAATTGCACTAATAAAACCAGTAATAATTGTAGCAATAACTCCTATTCCAGAAGTTTTCTTCCAGAAAAATATTAATAAAACGACAACAGAGAAGGTATTACCAATTCCAGCCCAAGCAAAGCCTACTACGCCACCTACAAATGAATCAGATAATAATGAAATAATAATTCCTAAAATACCACCTACAATAACGGTGATTCGAGAAATAGCCACTATTGTACGTTCATTTAATTTTTTACCCATAGATTTATGAATGATATCCTCACTGACTGAAGTAGTTACAACTAATAATTGTGAGGAGGCAGTTGACATAATAGCAGCCAAAATAGCTGCAAAAATGATACCTGCGATCCAAGGTGGCAATAAATGAGATACCATATAAGGTAAGATCATTTCTGAGTCTGCGATTGTACCTTGTTTATAAAGAACAGAACCGAATATCCCTACTAAAAATGCACCAACATAAACAATAATTGTCCATATGTATGCAACCCACTTAGCAGTTTTAAGTTCCTGTTCACTTTTGATTGCCATAAAACGTGTACTTAGTTGTGGTTGACCACCTAGAAATCCAAAGAACCATGAAAAGTTCGTTAATAACATGGCGCCAAGTGCCAGACCAGAAATTCCACCGAACCATTGGTCAGCACCATTGTCCATTGAAGCTAATGATGCTGAAATCGATAAATCATTATTTTGTATTTCAATGAATGCTGCAATTGGCACAATAATAAACGCCAATACCATGAGAGCACTTTGTACAGCATCTGTCCACACAACAGACATAAATCCTCCCATACAAGCGTAGGCGATAATAATGATGGCAACCACTATCGTTCCGAAGGTGATATTAATACCAGAAATGGAATATAATGTTTTCCCTGTTCCAGAAAATTGACCTGCGATATAAAACAGTGAAAATGCCCCCATTATAATTGCAGATAACAAACGAATTATTGTTCCGTGTTTTGGATATTTAGCAGCAAAATAGTCCGGTAGTGTAAAAACACCGTACTTTTTCCTCTCATTCATAAATTTCTTAGATAAGAAAACCCAAGAAAAAATAACTCCTAAAAACATTCCGGATAATAACCAGATCCCTGATAATCCTGCAAGATAAATGAATCCGACAGCACCTAAAAACATATATGCTGATTCAGCTGTGGCCCTTTCTGAAAAGGCTAGAACCCAACCAGATAATTTATCTCCACCAAGAAAGTAATCTGAAGAATTTAACCTTTTTCTACTAAAGTAAATACCAATTCCTATCAATAATAAAAGATAAATTGCAATTTCCGCATAAATAATGACACTATCTGACGTGAAATTCATGATGCTGCTATATCCCCTTCGTAATTCATATTATCCCTATCTGATTTACAACGTAAACTCAGTACTATATACTATAGTTGTTCATGCCCTGTGTCAATATATTAATATATAAATATTTTAATAAGGAAGTGCTTTAAATGAATAAAGAGAGGGTTCAGATCCCCCCTTTGTCAATGCATAATATTACAACTAAACTTTTTACACATGTGGAAAAGTCTGTAGTTTCAAGGTTTGGGGAAGAAGGCAAAGCTTTGATACAAAAAGGTGTTGAGAACTTTGGATTTAAAGATGCAGAGATAATTGCCACACAAGGAACGGTAGATGGTGAGAATCATACACTATTTAATTACATTCCTCTGAATCATTCTATGGAAAATAAATATCAAAATCTAACAATCTATGCTTTAATGGCGAAATTATTTGCTCAAATCAGCAAAGCAGTTGTTGACAGATTTGGGGAACAAGGGAAAGATGCTGTTCGTGAAGGTGTCCGGACATTCGGAGAAGAACGTGGTCGTGGGATTGCACAACGGGCACGTGTTAATGGAGAAGAAAATTCACGAGAAAATTATTTAACAAACTATGATATGGGTAGAAGTGAATTATTTACTTATACCACAGAATATAAGCCCGGTGAGATTGAACAAAACTTTACTGTTTGCCCATTTGGACAACAATGGGCTGATGACGATATGCATGAGTACGGAATATTATATTGCCAAATGATTGATCCAGCTGTTGCAAAAGGATTTAACCCTGAATTTGAGGTTGAACATGATAAATATATCTTGAAAGATGGAAACTGTCATTTCCGCTTTAAATTGGCTGACAAAAAATAACCTTAATTGGAAGTAATAATTAAGATACGTTTTTGCACTCAGTTAGTATAAGAAATTGATGAAAGTTAAAATCGGATTTTCTAAAGTACCTAATACAAAAAAGATTTGAAGGTAGGGTGATTTCCCTACCTTCTTTTTGGGGAGAAAACTACTTATCATTCAGAAATCACCCACTTTTATAATCATTTCGTTATTGAAGTTTTCCTCTACAGAGGATTGGGATTTGGTCTACGACTTCGTCTCCAGAGATAAGGTAGGCGTGGTCATAGAGGTTGCAGACTGGGCATATATGATTTGGTATGACTTCTATTGTTTCACCAATTGCAACTTGACTTCTAAATTTTTCATTATAGATGATTGCATGCTCATCATAAACCTGGTCAATATGAACCCCATAGTTTTTGATATAACCTATCCCCGTAGTTGCACATATTCCTTCACTTCGCGATTGCATGGTGAGTCCCTTTGCACCGACATCTGTAATGACGCGTTCATTTGTTGGTTTGCTTATGACGGTAGTGAGGACAGTTGCCGCACATCTATCGTATGAACCAATTGCATTTCCTTGTGAAACATCCATGAGGATATAAGTACCAATACGAAGTTCAGTGATTCCCTCCATTACTCCAAAATCATGCATGAGCGGTGGAGTCGACCCAATGCTAACAGTTTGAAGTTTGCAGCCTAACTCCTCAGCTACATGCGCAAAATGAAGGGTACGTTTTTGCGCTTCATTATAAAGGCGGCGACATTCCTCAAGGTCTTTGGCTTTGTATGTATGACCATCGTGAGAAAAGATCCCTTTTACATTCACATGAGAGCAATTTTTAATATATTCTACTAAACTTTTATAATCACTTTCTTCTATAACACCTGAACGATTCTCCCCCACTTCAATCTCGATAAGAACTTGAGCTGGCTTTTGACTATCACTAAATATTTTTTCAATCATTTCACATTGCTCAATACTGTCGACACCAAAGGAAATATCAATTGTTTCAGCAAGCTTTTTAATGCGATTTAATTTGACCTCCCCCACGATTTCATTTGCTATAAAAATATCCTTCAGTCCGTGTTCAGCCATGACCTCTGCTTCGCCAACCTTTGCTACCGTAATTCCATTTGCTCCTGCTTGCACCTGTAATTTAGCTAGCGCAGGCATTTTATGCGTTTTTGTATGTGGGCGTAGATGAACACCATATTTATTAGCATAGTTTTGCATTCTATTAATGTTATCCATCATGATTTCTCGATCAATTAATAAGCTCGGTGTATCTAGTTCATACTTTTTCATTAAAACCACTCCTCACAAATTAATATAGTCTAGCTTCTAGTTACTTTTTAGACCTGCTCCACATAAAGGAAAGACTAGTTGTTGGTCTTTTAATTCGGGATATTTCTCTACATATTGTAAGTATCCGGCATAATTGGCTGCTGAAGTGATTTCAACATATATTCCTTTTAATGCAAGCTGCTTTCTTGCTTCTACTATACTTTCTTCAGACACACCGATTATGTCTCCACCAGTTTCTCTCACAGCCTGCAAAATTTCTGTTCCTCTTGCCGGTGCTGCAATGGCAATGCCCTCCGCTAAGGTTCCTGAATGTTCAATAGGTTCCACCGTGTTTTTACCTTCAACAAAAGCCTTCATAAGCGGTGCACAAACTTCTGCCTGTACAGCGAGAAGTTTTGGCATTTTCTCGATTTGCCCATTTGCTAAAAGCTCTTGGAAGGCAATATAGGCTCCCATAAGCAATGTCCCATTTCCAACAGGGATGATGAATGCTTCAGGAATTTTATTGTTCATTTGCTCAAATACTTCATACACATATGTTTTCGTACCTTCCCAAAAAATCGGGTTATAGATATGACTTGCATAGAATGATTTTGTAGTTTCAACCATCGATATTGCTGCGTTTGCAGTATCTTCTCTATTTCCAGGAATCTTATGAATAACCGCGCCATGTGCTTCAATCTGGGCTATTTTTTTGCTAGAGGTTGATTCTGGAACGAAAATATCACATTGGATTCCTGCCATTGCACCATAGGCTGCAATGGCCGTTCCAGCATTACCACTACTATCTGCAACGACCCTCTCGATGCCAAGTTTTTTCGCCATGGCAATGAGCACTACAGCGCCACGATCTTTAAAAGACAAGGTAGGCATATAGTAATCCGCTTTGGCGTAAACATTATCATCAATTTTTATGAGTGGTGTCCCCCCTTCTCCTAACGTAATCTCCTGCCATACATCATCCTGTTCAAATGGAAGGGCATCAATATATTTCCAAAGAGAATGATTTCTGGATATGGAGGTTCCAGTAAAATCTACTGCCTTCTTCTCATAATCAAGGTTTAGTAATCCACCACAATCACATTTCCATTTATTACTTTCCAACGGATATGTTGATTGACATTCAAAACAAATATAGTTCATCATCAATCTTCCTTTTCTTAATCAATATAGGCTACCGCTTCAAGTTCTATCGAATATCCATAGTGTAGTTGATTAGTTGGAACAACAGCTCGTGCAGGCTTATGATCGCCAAAATACTGTTTGTATAAAGAATTAACGGTTTCCCATAATGAAATATCTGAAATATAAATCGTAACCTTTATGATGTCCTCTTTTTTGGCTCCTGCTGCTTCTAAAACATGGTCTAAATTGGTTAGTACTTGTTTGGTTTCGACAGTAATATCACCGCTAACTCCTTCTCCTGTAAAAGGATCAACCGGAAGTTGACCTGATATAAAAAGTAAATTCCCCTTTTGTGTTGCAGCGGAATAATGTCCTGGGTTTGGTTTAGCACCGTTAATTGTGATGAATTTCATTGAAAAATCCTCCTTGTGACTTAAGTTTTTATGATTAAGAGTTTTAGCCTTTTGTTACTTTTTTTCTTTAATTTCTTCAATATAGCTGTACACGGTGACTTTTGAGATATTCAGCTTCTCAGCAACTCTATCGATTGTTCCACGAATTAAGAAGATGCCTTTTTGTTCCATAAATCGAACCATCTCAACCTTTTCATCACGTCTTAGCTGTTCTACTGGTTTATTACCAATAATTTTATCTATCAAATCATTAGCTATCTCCTGAATATGCTCTGTTTCATGCATATTTCCCTGATGTTGACTGTGTTTTGAAGGCTGATCCGGATGTTGAGGAATTAAGCTGCTTAACCAGTTTATATTTGCAGTAATTTGTGTAGTATCAATGTTAATGCAAAGGGCGCCAACGACCTTTTTGTCCTGTTCTCTAATTAATAAAGTAGAAGATTTTATTAATCTTCCATCATCAGTATGGAAATAATAATTTGCTGAATAATCATTCGTAAAATTTTGAGATAATAACACTTCTGTAACGAGATGGTTAAAGCTTTGTCCTACATTCCTTCCGGTTACATGGTTGTTAACGGTGTACACAACTGAACTTTGAGGCACTGTTAAATCATGCAGTACAACTTCGCAATCATTGCCAAATGTTTTGGCAATCACCTCTGCCACTGGAATGTACTGTTCAAGTATAGAATTCATAAGTAAATTCCTTTCATTAGGTCTGTTCAATTAAAATATATATAATTTTTTATATAAAATCAATATTTTTTTATATATAAAAATTAGAGTTAACGCTTATTATAAATAATTTAATAAATTTATATTGACTATTTATATAATTTTTTATATAAAAAGAATAAGCAGTGTATAAGTTTATATATTTTTTATCACAAAATGTAAGCGGTATCATAATAAGGGGGGATTTAAGGAATTTAGCAACATTTTTCACCTATTATTTTCTTAATCTTAAAGTATATATTTAAGGGCGAGGCAACTTGTCCTACAAAGGAGGTTCTTATGAGAAAAATTGGTTTGCTTTCACAAATTTTAATTGCTTTTGTAATTGCTATTATTGTTGGTGCTATCGTTGGACCGAGTATTGAGGTTGTTAGACCTCTCGGTGACTTATTCTTGCGGATGATCAAGTTTATTATCGTTCCTTTAGTTCTAGCTTCCCTTGTAGTGGGTGTGGCTGGTACGGGAGACATCAAAAAAATCGGTCGTATGGGTGGCATCACATTCTTTTATTATATTTTAACCACTGCATTCGCTGTCACCATCGGATTAATTCTTGCAAATATCTTTTCTCCAGGTAAAGGTTTAAATATTGATTCAACAGTTGACAAAGTCGAGCCATCCGAGGCACCGGGGGTAATTGATACCTTGTTAAATATTATCCCCACTAATCCAATTGCTTCATTAGTAAACGGTGATATGTTGCAAATCATCTTCTTTGCCATCTTCCTTGGCCTAGCAATTACAATTTTAGGAGATAAAGCAAAAACAGTTTATAACTTCTTTGATGAACTTGCTGAAATTATGTATAAAATTACTGGTATCGTAATGAAATTGGCTCCAATCGGGGTTTTCGGTTTAATTGCGCCAACTGTTGGAGAATATGGGGTTTCAGTACTCCTTCCACTTTTAAAGGTAATTGTAGTCGTTTATCTCGGATGTATACTTCACGCTGTAATAACTTACTCAACCTCTGTTAAACTTTTCGCTAACATGAATCCACTTAAATTTTTTAAAGGAATCGCACCTGCTAGTCTCGTAGCATTCAGCACAACAAGTAGTTCAGGAACTCTGCCAATAACAATTAAAAACAGTGAAGAAAACCTTGGTGTTTCTAGAAAGGTAAGTAGCTTTGTTCTTCCGTTGGGAGCCACCATAAATATGGATGGAACCGCATTATACCAAGGGGTATGTGTGTTATTCATCGCACAGTTTTTCGGATATGATCTCTCATTCGCTCAACAGTTAACCATTGTACTAACAGCAACTCTTGCTTCAATTGGTACAGCAGGTGTACCAGGGGCTGGGTTAATCATGCTTACGATGGTTGTGACTTCAGTTGGACTTCCAGTAGAAGGTATTGCTCTCATTGCAGGAATTGATAGAATCCTAGATATGATTCGTACTTCTATAAATGTCACAGGGGATGCCTCCGCTGCTGTTGTAGTTAATGCGATTGAGGAAAAGCGAGATATTAAAATATCAAATCAAGTAAGCGTATAATGATATATAGTGAAAAGAATAAGGTTGTTGGAGATTTGTATAGTAAATCTTCAACAACCTGTTTTTATAAGGCGGGGATTACATGACCAAAAAAACACTAGGTATATTGGGCGGAATGGGGCCGCTTGCCACTGTTGATTTAATGACTAAAATCATTGCATTAACACCGGCTCAAAAAGACCAAGATCACATTCATATGATTGTTGATAACTACCCACAAATACCGGACCGGACCGAAGCCATATTGGGTAAAGGTACGAGCCCCCTATCTTTTATGATTGATTCCGCAAAACGATTAGAAGCAGCAGGGGCAGATTTCATTGCAATAGCGTGCAATACTGCCCACTATTATGTAGATGACATTCAAGATTCAGTCAACATCCCGATAATGAGCATGCCTAAAGAAACTGTAAAATTCATAGACACAGCCGGCTTTAAAACAATTGCATTGTTAGCTACCGACGGGACAATTTCAACTAATTTATACCAAGAGTCACTTCGAAAACGGGGATTTACTGTTGTGGTACCGGACAAACTTACACAAGTGAGCATCATGGAAGGAATTTATGCTGTAAAAAGTGGAGATCTTAACAAAGGAAAAAAACTATTCCTTCATGCATCGAAAACAGTCATCGAACAAGGGGCGGAAGCAATAATAGCAGCTTGTACTGAAATCCCGCTCGTGTTAAGTGTATTAGACGGTACTAGCCTGATAGACCCGACACAAATCTTAGCGAAAAAAATTGTAGAAGCCAGTATATAAACAAATAACATGAAATCTTAACCAAGCACCCTCCTCTACTTGTATCACAACTCTTTTGGTATGATAATGGGACAGAGGGACAGGTCCCGTGTCCCACCTTGAAAAGTTGGTCGGACACGGGCATTGTACCAAACATAATAAAGAGGTGTGTATTTGATGGAACAATTAATGTTTATTGAAACAGGAATGGGAATTGATGTTCATGGCCAGAACATTACGAAGGCAGCCGTTCGGGCCGTAAAAAATGCAATTCATTTTAATTCAATGCCAGGAATTCGATCTGTACTACCAGGCAATAGCTTAGACAATATGGTCGTGAACGTAAAGCTAGCGGTCCCTTGTGATAAAGAGGCATTGGATATCAATGCAGTTAAAGAGTGTATGCCGTTTGGAAAAGTGTCAGTGGAAATTATGGATGGTGGAATGCTAACAACAAGTGGCATCGTCATCGAGGAAAAAGGCGATCAAAACGATTTAATGTACATAGTGGTTGCTTCAGTTGAAGTTGGGTACTAATGGGACACAGGGACAGGTCCACTGTCCCTCACCCAAAAAAGTGGATCAAGGGACCTGTCCCCTTGACCCACTTAATGTCTTCTTTTATAAACTATTTGTTTAGGTATGCCCAAGCGTATTGAGCGTAGAGCTCTGCCCCTGTGACCATTGCATCTTCGTCGATGTTGAATTTGCCGTGGTGGTGTGCCCATTGAGTGTCTTTTTCCGGATTACCTGAACCAACTAAGGCAAAGCAACCTGGGACTTCATCCAGGTAGAAACTGAAGTCTTCACCGCCCATTGTGGGCTTTTCTTCATAAAGTACTTCTTTTCCAAATGCTTCAGCTGCAACTTTCTGTACGAGCGTTGCACTTTCTTCACCATTAATGACAGCCTGTGTGCCACGGATATAGTCTACTTCAGCGCTTGCTCCGTAAATTGCAGCAACCTGTTCTGCATACACCTGGAGCTGCTTTTCAATATGATCACGAACTTCCGGATCAAAACAACGAACGGTTCCTTCAATTACTGCATTTTCAGCAATTACATTAAAGCGCGTGCCCACCGTCATTTTTCCAACCGTTAATACAGCTGATTTTTGAGGGTCAATCGTTCTTGAAACAACAGATTGAACATTCATCACAAAGGATGAGGCAACTATTGCGGCATCGATGCAATCCTGTGGAATTGCCCCATGTCCCCCTCTTCCTTTAAATTTCACCGTAAAAATATCTGCTGACGCGAACGAAGGTCCAGGGTTGCAGGACACTTTGCTTGTTGGCATTTGTGACCAAATATGCATTCCAAATACATTATCGACTCCCTCAACCGCTCCTTGTTTCACCATTTCTAAAGCGCCTGTTGCCACTTCTTCAGCCGGTTGGAAAATCAAGCGGACATTGCCTTGCAATTCCCCTTTTATGTCATTCAATGCCTTTGCAGCAATGAGTAGCATTGCAGTATGAGAATCATGGCCACATGCATGCATTTTTCCTTTTGTCTTAGAGACATATGGCAAATCCGAATTTAATTCTTCAACAGATAAAGCGTCCATATCCGCTCTCAATGCTACAGTTTCTCCTGGTTTTCCGCCCTTTATTTCTCCGATAACACCTGTCGGACTTGTTTTACGATACTCGATTCCTAGATCATCAAGATATTGTGCTACAAAAGCAGATGTGTTGTACTCTTCCCAAGACAATTCTGGCTCACTATGCAACTTCCTACGGATAGCTGTTAATTCTTCACTATAATGCTCGATTGCTTGTTTTACTTTTTCATTTACCATGCTATTCAACTCCATTTACATCATTATTTGCAGTTAAAAGGTTATTTAAGTTTTATAAAAATGATACAAATACTCCAGCTAGAATGACTGAAACGATTGTCACTGTAATAAATCCACCAACGAGCATCGGCGGTAACATATGACTAGTTAATACTTCTCTTTCTTTTTCATCCTTCGTCAATGAGTTAATAACTTCATTTGTGATAATATAATCAGCCGGAAAGCCATATAAGGCTGTTAGTGATACAGCAAATGCCATGTGTTTGCTGACTTTGAGTAATTTTCCTACGATGAATGAAAAAACATACATCCCGATCACGGCTAATCCAATTAAAACCACAAGAGGAGTTAAAATTTCAAGCATCATCCCAGGTGTTGCATTCTTGAGCCCATCAAAAACAAAAAGCATTAACCCCATAATCGCTAATCCGAATCCATTTGCCTTTTGTAGTGAGTGTGTTTCTAGGAAACCAATGCTCTTTCCGATTACCCCGAAGAGTAAGCACAGAACAAGAGCATTCACAGTCACAACCGGTGCTAATAAAGTTGAAACTAAATAAGCAAGATATCCAACAACTGCTAATCTCAAAAACTTGAAATATTCAGTATTATATTTTTCTGGAATTTTATCAATCCACTTAATCTTTGGAGCAGTTTCGGAAGTTGCCGCAACTTCTGCTTTTACTTCTTCCACTTTTGACAGCTGACCACTGCGATATTGCTGTAATAGTTTCTTTCCTTCTTTTTTCAAAACAATTGAAGTAATTGGGTAGCCTGCAAAACCTTGCATCACATAGATCACAATCGCAAAAACAGATAAGCTTGTAAGTCCTGCATTCGCAGCACCTTCTGACATGATTAATGCCGAAACAAGTCCTCCAACTAATGGTGGAATAGCAACGATTACTGTTTGTAAATCAAAAATGAATGTTCCAATTCCAAAAAGAATCGCAATAATCCCTAGAATACCAGATAAAGCGATTAAAATTGTTTTCCACTGTGCCATTAATTCTTTAAGTGATAATAATGTACCCATATTTACAATTAATAGATACATCAACATCGTAGCTACAACAGATGGAATACCTGCTAATGCGACAATGTCTTGCGGAAAAAAGGTCCAATATCCTACTAGAAATAAGACTGCACACACAAATACGGAAGGTATCCATGCTTTTGTTTTTATAGAAATAAAGTCTCCGATAAAAAGTACGATAAGTAAAAGAACTAAAGCTAGCATTTGAGACATTATAAGTTCAACCCCTTTTTTGTTAATTGTTTTTATTTTTTAAATATAATAACATCTCAATGATAGAAATGAAAGATTTTTTTGAAAATAATTGAAATACCAAGTAATTACCAACTTATCATTCTTTTATTATCTTTATTTATTGTATGCGTTTACTATTTTAATATATATATATTTAACAAATCCTAACACCTCTTAAAAAATTTTAAATGGTTATTCTAAGTCATGGCATTCGTTCGGATTGCTTCCAACCGATGAAGGACTTTACGCGCTCGAGCTCTGCTCGTTCGGGACTTCATTCACTCGATGAAGGACTCTACACGATCGGACTCCGCTCAGGCGGGACTTCATTCACTCGATGAAGGACTCTACACGCTCGGACTCCGCTCAGGCGGGACTTCATTCACTCGATTAAGGACCCTACACGCTCGGACTCCGCTCAGGCGGGACTTCATACACCTGATGAAGGACTCTACAAGCACGCACTTCGCTCGTGAGGGACTTCATACATCTGATGAAGGACTTTACAACCACGCACCCCACTCGTGCGGGACTTCATCCACTCGATGAAGAACTCTACGCGTCGGTCTACGCTCAGGAGGGACTTCATCCTTAAAGCAGAAATAGACGATATGTATTATGTTGAAGGCACTCATTTCTCACAAAAAAAAGAGATTGGTTCATTACCAATCCCTTTATAATCAATAACTATGTTCATTATTCAACAGGTGAAAGTTCGTCTTCGGTGACCCACTTATGATTCTTTATCTTTTCTCCGGTGGCTTTATCGGTGAAATCCACCATATAAACAGTTTTTTGTTCAGTTGTATCAATGGTTGCCTTAGCACCTTTCATGCCTTCCATATGATCAGCATTTAACACAACTTCATCGCCTGGTTTATAAGGTTCAGCACCTGCATTTTCAATTTCTTCGTGAACCACCCATTTATGATTTTCTACTGGTTCACCACCATTTGTTGGAGTATATGTAACTGAATAGACTGTTGTAGTGAAGGCTCCTGATACTGTTGCTTCAGCACCATTCATCCCTGGCATATGATCCGCATGCATGATCACTTTACTACCAACTGGATAGGTTGGATTTTCTGCCTCCTCTAAACCTTCCGGAACCTCGTCAGAACCTGAGTGATGCATACCTGAATGATCCATTTCCTTATTAGAATCAGATTCTCCTCTATTATTATCCATAATTTCATGTGTGTCAGATTCTGTATCCGCATTTTCATTAGGTTTTGTTTCTTCATTCCCTGCACATGCGGCTAAAAGGAAAAACAACAATAATGAAGATAATCCTAATAATCCTTTTTTCATCATTACCTTCCTTTCAAACTTAGTTAACTGTCCATATTAAATTATCAATAAAATGTGCAGCTTTTATGCAATCATCATAGGACTAATTTAGTATTTTTATACTAAATTCCACAAAAGAAAAAAAGACCCATCCAGGTCTTTTATCTACTTCTAACAAGCAGTTCCACTGCTTCTTTAACTAATTCTTCTGTATTTTCCCCTTTTTCATCTGCTTCTCTTACACATGAAACGAGGTTCGAGCTTACAATCACACCAATTGTACGATCGATTGCAGTCCTAGATGCAGACAACTGAGTTATTACATCCTTACAATCTTTATTTTCTTCCATCATACGTAAAATGCCACGTAATTGTCCTTCGATACGTTTAATTCTATTTTTTACCTTTTCATCATATTCCATGAAAAGACCCCCTCTCTTCCAGGTTTAAAGTAACGTTTATGTGACCGCATATTTACGACAGAATTTACGAGAATCGATTATTGAATATCCACTTACTCGAAATCCTTTTCGTCTTAAAATTCGTATGGCAACATTTTTCTCAAGTCTTGATGATGCCACGCCATGAACCTTTTTATCAGGTATTTCATAACCATACCTTGCCAAATAGGCGACAGGAATATTAATAGAACTCTCGATTACTTCTTTGTATGAAATATTATAGTCTCTTACATCTATAACCTCAATATTCGTTAAGTCCACTTTTAACACATCTTTGCAGTGTATTCCGATTATAGGAAAGTACCTTTTGTATAGTTCCCATACTATAAATAGTAGCAAAAGACTACATAAAATCAAATGCATACAAACCTCCTTCCTAATAAGTTGGAATCACTATCTATAAAATATCCATCCAAATCTTCACTGCAGTTGCAGCGATTAAGATGGCAAGGATAATTTGTAACACCTTTGTGTTCATCTTCTTCCCTGCGTTTGCACCAAGCGGTGAAGCAATTAAACTTGCCACGATCATGATTACTGCTGGAACATATTCAATTTGTCCTGTCGTGATTTTACCTACAGTAGAACCAATTGATGAAATAAATGTAATCGCAAGTGAAGAGGCGATTGTCATTCTGGTAGGAATTTTTAAGACAACAAGCATAATCGGTACCAGTAAAAATGCGCCGGCTGCTCCAACTATTCCAGCTCCTAGCCCAACGATAAAGGCAAGCGAAGCTGCTAACCATTTATTATACATCACTTGGTCGAACGGAACATCGTCCACATTCTTTTTCGGAATGAACATCATGATCGCGGCAATTAACGCTAATACACCATAGACAATGTTAATACCGCCCTCTGACATAAACTTAGATCCAAATCCCCCAACAAAACTACCTACTAAAATACTAATCCCCATATAGAGAATAAGTGTTTTATTTAAATAGCCACCCTTACGATAAGCCCAGATACCACCAATGGTCGCAAAAAACACTTGAACAGCACTAATACCTGACACCTCATGAGCACTAAAAGCAGCTAATCCAAATAGAGGCGGAATATATAATAGCATTGGATATTTAATGATAGATCCACCAATTCCTAACATTCCAGAGATATATGAACCAATAAAACCAATTAAAAAGATTGTAATAATGAATGCAAAATCCATCGTATTTCCCCCATTCTATAGAAAAGGGAACCCAATAATGGTTCCCTAGACATATTCATTAACGTACAGCACAACGATTTGGTCCGATTTCCATTTCACGTTGTTTTTCATCATCAGGAGAGATTTTCCCCATATTTGTTTCACGAATCTCTTGATACGCATTTGGTTGTGGTGGTAGGTTCTCTGTTACGATTCTTCTAAACTCTGCTTCATCTGTAATATTTAAACCGTGGTTTTTCGCAAATAGTGTTCCAAGTTTTTCAGATACACTTCCATCTTCATTTAATTCGTCAATAATCATGAAGTGAGCTGGTAAAACCACTAGATCATCAGACAATTCTCTGTAACGGTTATAAAGCGTTTCTCTTAGATCCCCTACCCAATCCTGTGCTAAACCAGCAAGGTCTGGTCGACCGATTGAATCGATGAATAGAATATCACCAGATAGTAAGAATTTTTCATCCACAACGAAAGAAGTAGAACCAATTGTGTGACCTGGAGAATACAAGGCATGAATATTGATTGTCGTATTACCAATTGTCACGTCTAGACCACCTTCTAGAGCTGCGTATTCAAACGTTACTTCTGTAGCATCTTTAGGTGGTAACCAGTAAGTTGCATTTGTGCTTAGAGCGATTTTCCGTCCTCCAGAAATATGATCAGCATGTAAGTGAGTATCAAATACATGTGTAATTTTTGCAGACTTGCTTTCAGCAAAATCAAGGAAGATATCAGTCATACGAGTTGCATCAATAATTGCAGCTTCACCGTTTGATACAACCATGTAAGATAGACAACCTTTTCCGATACGAACGAATTGATAGATTTCGCCACCATCTTTTAAGTCGCCCACTTTAACTGGTTCTAAATGCTCACTCCAAGCCTTCATACCACCTTTAAGATAAGAAACCGTTAGTCCAGCTTCAGAAAGCATCTCGGCTACCATGACAGATGAACC
The DNA here is from genome assembly GCA_003640645.1 of Fredinandcohnia aciditolerans. Lineage (GTDB taxonomy): Bacteria > Bacillota > Bacilli > Bacillales > Bacillaceae_L > Ferdinandcohnia > Ferdinandcohnia aciditolerans. The sequence continues at coordinate 35,775 of QGHH01000007.1, forward strand.
TTCCTTAGCACATACCACTAAGATCTCCTTATCTTTCGGCAGCTTTTCAAGGATTTCCTCAACTCCGTCTAGCAATTCAAAATAAGGAATGTTTAAATAGTCGAAGTTTTCACCTTCAATTTTCCAATCGTTAAAATCATTTTCATTACGAACGTCTAAAATAAACAATGATTCTTTATCGAACACTTTTTTCGTAACATCTTTTGCAGTCATTACGTTAGCAGTCATTTTTAAATTACCCCCTATGGTATATTTTTATTTAAAAAAATTTATATTTTTTATTTTATAATATTTGTTGTATTCCCTATCCAATTGCTCATTCCAGGAATGACATTCTTTACGTTCACAAATCCATTTTCAGTTAATTTTTGAGATGCTAAGTCACTTCGACTACCAGTACGGCAAATCACATAAATCTCTTTCTCTTTATCTAATTCATCAAATCTATCTTCTAATTCTCCTAATGGTATAGAGATTGCTTCCGGAATATGATTAAATGCAAATTCTGCTGCTTCACGAACATCAAGAATAAGTACATCCTTACCGGATGCAATAGTAGCCTCTAGATCTTCGTTTGATACTACAATCGGATGTCTTTTCTCTGCTACTTCTTCACCGCTAGCTTTACGTATATAATGTTTAAGTACATCGTCCTCTTCAAGAGTACCCAGGTATTGATGTCCAGTACTCTCAGCCCATGCTTTTAAGTCGGCCTTTGAACCCTTATCAGTGGCTTGAATCTCTAAGACCTGACCACCCTCTAGATTATTCATCGCTTTTTTCGTTTTCACGATTGGCATCGGGCATGCTAAACCTTTTGCATCTAACACAGAGTTTGTTTTTAATGATTCCATCTAAATCCCTCCAAATTTATTGAACATATATGCAATAAATACGTATATTTCGAGATTTGTCTACCTAACAAATACCCTAATAGGTATTATAAATTCCAAAAAATTATTCTATTTTACCTTCCCAAGCGAGCATTCCGCCCTCCATGTTGATCACCTTGAACCCTTGGCCTTCTAGGAACTGTGAAGCTCTTCCGCTTCGACCACCTGAACGACAAACCAATACATACTCTTTTGACTTATCTAGTTCATGCATACGGAATTCAATTAAACCTAATGGGATATTCACTGCTCCAGGAATTTTTCCTTCTTTCACTTCTTCTACTTCACGTACATCAATAATATTTAATGTTTTTCCATCAGCTAATAATTCTTCAACTTCTTTTGCAGTTAATCGTTTCATGTTTATTCCTCCTAAAATAGATTATCTCCAGGCGCTTACCCCGCCTTTGACATTAGTAATATTCTTAAAGCCCATTTTCTTAAGTTGTTTACTTGCTTTTTGACTTCTCATGCCACTTTGGCAAACGACAACGACCTCTTTTTCCTTTGAAAGTTCAGTTGCTTTTTGACCAAGCTGATGAAGAGGCATATTTTTAAATCCGTTAATATGAAACCCTTTGTACTCACCAGGAGTACGAACATCAATAAATTGTTTATCTTTATTTTTAAGTTCATTCTTTAATTCAGTTATTGTTATATTTCGAACACCTTTAGTTGGTATAAAGCGTTGTACGATAAAAATTGCAATAAGCGCAATTAGGATATAATTGATATAATCCATGGTCATTCCACACCCTTTCTTATTAGATAAATAAATTGACATTCCCGTCTTCTGCATCTGCTAAATAAGCAGCAACTCCTGCATACTCAATGTTATCAAGGAGTTCTTCTTCCTTAAGACCAAGCAAATCCATGGTCATCGTACAAGCAACAAGTTTTACATCTTGTTCTTGTGCCATTTCAATTAGCTGTGGCAATTCCAGAGCATTATGTTTTTTGATGACATCTTTTATCATTTTCGGGCCCATTCCCGCAAAGTTCATTCTTGAAAGTCCCATTTTGTCAGCGCCCTTTGGCATCATTTTTCCAAACACTTTTTCAATAAAGCTTTTTTCAACTTTAAGATCTTCATCCTTTCGTAGTGCATTTAATCCCCAGAACGTGTGAAATATTGTCACTTCATGGTCATATGCAGCCGCACCATTTGCAATAATATAAGCTGCCATCGCTTTGTCATAATCCCCACTAAATAAAACAATTGTTGTTTTCTTTGTGTCAGTCATCGGCTTCCCCTCCTATTTTTCACCTTTTCTTATATAAAATGTTAGAACTCCATTTTCTTCTTGTGTATCAAGGATTTCGTGTCCAGTCGATGTAGCCCATGCTGTTAGATCACTTTTTGCTCCTTTATCAGTTGTAAGAACTTGTAATATTTGACCCGATTGTAGGCCATCAATAGCTTTCTTGGTTTTCACGATTGGCATAGGACATGCTAAACCTTTTGCATTTAAGACTTTATCAATGTTCATATTTCTTACCTCCTTGTATTTTTACTGTTACCCCTATAGGTATATGGTTAATCAAAATAAAAATGGGAGTCTTCCCAATGTTATTGATCATGTAGATTAAGTTAGATTGACGACTTATAACATACCCAGATAGGTACTAGATTACGAGTTCGGATTGCTCAGTAGAACAAAGTGTATAGTTTTTATCCCTCCTTAACATATACCCATATAGGTATAATTAAGATTAAAAAAATAGTTGTAATTGATAATCGTTACAAGTGTAATAATATACCCCAAGGGGTAAGATGTCAACCTATCGTTCTATATAATTTTTTAGTGGAACATCTTCCAAACTTAGAGCCTGCTCCACAGACTGTAAAGATTTTAGCACTGGAGGCAGGCCCTTCTTTTAGATGGCTCATAAAAATTAATCTGTTAAGCCACCTGCAACAATATTACCTTTATAAAACACAGCTTTTCTTTCGGATCGTCTAGCAATCGTTTCCGCTGAACAACTTGAATCAACTAAAATCATATTTGCTTCTACTCCTGGTTTTGGCCAAATTTGATTTCCATCTCGATCTAATGGTGTTATTCCTCCCGTGATAAAACGTAAAGCTTGAGATAGGGCAACCTCATTTGTCCAGCGGTATTTTTCAAGTAAACGCCCCGCTCTCTCTAGAATATCCCCATTCCCAGTTGGCCACCATGAATCAAAGATATTATCGTTACCAACGGCTACATCTACCCCACATTCATCAAGAAGATCGACAGGGACTCCTTTACCAATTGGAAGACTCGTAATGATTGAAATACCCGCATCTTTTAAAATATATGCCATTTCACGTGCTTCTTCTTTTGGAACATCACCTAATCCAAAGGCATGACTCACCGCAACTCTCCCTTCCCATCCTGCTTGCTTTGTTAAATACGCTAGGCGTTTCATGGTGAAGGTGCCCAAATGACCAGGATCATGTAGATGTAAATCAATATCAACATTTCCTTCGACAGCTATATCGAGTAACTGTACCAATGATTCCTCGATATTATTATCCACCGTCGCTGGGTCTACAGAGCCTACTATACCTGCGCCATTTCTTACAGCTTCCCTCATTAATTGTACTGTTCCATCCTTAAGCAACCCGTGCTGTGCGAACGCTACTACCTCTGAACTGACTTTATCTGCATAAGTTTCAAGTGCCTGATCGACACCTACTAGATTTTGGAGTTGTACCTCAGGATAGATATCAACATGAGTTCTCACATGGGTAGAGCCTGCAGATAATAAGGCATCTAACAATCTTTGAGCACGAGACTTTGTACTAGAAGAGATCGAAGCTAAAATATTCTTTTCAATTTCGCATCGCTCTAAAACACCTGGCGCAGGGATACATGCCTTCCACTTTTCACCCATATACGTCTTATCCAAGTGAACATGCTTTTCAACGAATGAAGGAAGCAGTAACAGCCCCATTGCATCCTTCACTTTTACATCACCCGGTATAGGCACATTTGCGTCTACAATTCTACTAATTTTTCCATCTTCAATAACTAAATGCTTTATCTCCGTTTCTGTGCCCGTTACTATTCCATTTTCTTTTATATAACCCGTTTCTAAACGTACGTCTTTTAACCAGTAACCCATTATGTAATGCTCTCCTCTCTTTTTTAGCTAGTATGTATTCATATTACTAAATCCTTGGACAGAGAGATAGGTTCACTATCTTATTTATTTCGGTGGTGGGACAAGGGACCTGTCCCTGTGACCCAAGCGCTTTGTTCTGTTTCTTGACATATTTATCATAAGTGCAGTTATATAGTTAGTAGAGTGCTTATTTCCTATTTTAGTAAAAAGTGAGGTCTTGAGATGTATAAACTGTACTGCCGTACGTTTCAACGTTCTATGAAGCTAGCTTCTTTTATTCTTCCTTGGCGAAAACCTGAATTACTAGAGGGGGAGAATAGTTTAATGAAGCTACCCCATTTGATCAAAAGTCTTAAAATTGGAAAGGTTTTAATTATTACTGATACGGGAATTACCTCACTAGGATTGATGGATCCATTTCTTCAGGGATTACGAGAGGAAGGCGTGGACTTCTTTATTTATGACAAAACAGTTCCAAATCCAACAATTGATAATATTGAGGAAGCTCTTCAATTATACAATGAGAATCAATGCCAAGGGATTGTTGCTTTTGGAGGCGGGTCGCCAATGGACTGTGCCAAAGGTGTGGGAGCACGGGTGGCTAGACCGGGAAAAAGTATTCCTCAAATGAAGGGGATATTTAAAGTGTTGAAAAAGCTGCCACCACTGTTTGCCATCCCCACCACGGCTGGTACTGGTAGTGAAGCAACTCTAGCTGCAGTGGTCTCTAACAGTAAGACACATGAGAAATATGCGATTATGGATACTTCTCTCATCCCCCATTATGCGGTCCTAGACCCTTTGCTTACCATTAAACTTCCGCCACATATAACGGCGGCAACAGGAATTGATGCTCTAACACATGCGATAGAAGCCTATATTGGTAACAGTAATACGAATGATACGATCGAATGCAGCAAAAAAGCTGTAAAACTGATTTTTGAAAACCTTTATGAAGCCTATTCGAACGGATCAAATATAACAGCGCGAAAAAATATGCAAACAGCTGCTTACTTAGCAGGTATTGCTTTTACACGTGCTTATGTAGGCAATGTCCATGCAATCGCACATACTCTTGGAGGCTTTTATGCGGTTCCACATGGCCTTGCTAACGCCATTGTTTTACCTTATGTATTAGAGTATTACGGTGAGACAGTACATAAACCTTTAGCAGAACTTGCCGATTTGATTGGTATCAGCGAATTAAGTGATTCCGAAGAAAAGAAGGCCAATATATTTATCGAAGCCATAAAAAAGCTTAATGAGGATATGAAGATACCTAAAAAGGTAAGTGGAATTGTAGATCGGGACATCCCGCTGATGGTTGATCGGGCTTTAAAAGAAGCAAATCCTCTTTACCCAGTGCCGATGATACTATCTGAAAAAGAAATGGGAGAGCTTTATCAGTTAATTAAAGAATAACGAGACCCTCAGTTCATAAAAAAGAACAATTGTGTTTGCTTTTTTAGATTGTCAGCACATAACCATTCTCAAAATCCATAATATAGGAAAGTTGATTTCAAATAAGGAAGTAGTTGTAATAATTATCCATTTGCGTATTATTTCTGAGCAGAAAAGCGATTAAAGCATGCGTAAAAAGGGAGTGCGTATACTTTTTTTAGATTGTCAGCATAGAACTATTCGCAAGTTCTATAAAAAGGGTGATACGATAGAGAAATAGAATATTGAGTTACTCAAATGTAACAAGAAAACCCGTCATATTAAAAGACGGGTTTTTACACTTTATAGATTAAACCAATACTGCTGATAATTTTTTTGCAACAGCTGCTACTTTTTCTAAGCCTTCAGCTACAATCTTATCAGCTTGATCTGGTGCTGCAGCATGGCCTTCAATAATGACTTCATCAATAATTTCCATTCCGAATACGCCACCAGCTACATTCTTAATATAAGTAGCAGCCATTTCCATTGGCGCTGCTTCAGGTGTTGAGTATATACCACCACGAGCACTTAGAATAACAGCTTTTTTGTCAGTCAATAATTGTACAGCTTGGCCATTTTCATCATATTTAAATGAGAATCCAGCTTGGTACACATAATCAATGAATGTTTGTAACTTAGCTGGAATTGTTAAGTTCCATAATGGGAATGCAAATACAACTACGTCTGCTGCTGTTACGGCATCCATTGCTTTTTGTTTTGCAGCTAAAATACGTTGCTCTACGTCTGTCATTTCTTCGCCTGATTCTAATTTACCAAAAGCATTGAATAAATCTTGACCAAGATAAGGCATATCTTCTGCAAAAACATCGTAAGTTGTAACATTCACACCTTCAATGCTATTTATGAAAGTCTCGTACATTTTACTTGAAACAGCTTCTGAAGCTGGACGGTTATTTGCTTTTACTACTAATATATTCATTATATGAAAGTCTCCTTTATTATCTTAAAATTAATTATCTTGAATTAATGATATATTGAAATATAATCTAAGTCAACTAACTTCACGTAATTCACAAAAAAATGAAACCTAAGTCCTATAACGAATTTTAGTTCTTTAGTATCATTATTTTTATTCAAAAATTATTATATTGATATAATAAAAAAAAACAACAAGCCCCTCTAAAAGGCCTGTTGCTTCTTTAATATATGGCACATATTCGGTTAGTTTCTAGGCTTCACTCTGTATCTCAATACCGTTTTCAGCTTTGCTGGCTCTACCTTTCTTGCATCGGAAAGATAAATTTCTCTATGTACAAGAGTAACTTTATCAAGATTGTTTGTTTCAATAAATTCATTCATTTTCTCAAAACTTTGTGGTTCATCATCGTAGGAACCCACATGAAGCATTTGTACAGATAAGCCATCTTCCATTACTTCAAAAGTTACATCCTCTAGCAATGGATGCGGCTTCTTTTTTCTCACATTCTCAAAAGCCTTCTCAACAATTTCTTCGGTAACAAATTCTGGCTGTCTAATCATGATTGTATATACCAATTCGTCTTTATTTAAGGTAGTTAGTTTCCTACCCTCCTCGGTCAAATCCCATATTCCCTCCAGGGGGTAGACTGTATATTCAAAATATCCTTCAGGAGTATATCCTCCTTTAGGCATCATTCTGACCGCATAAGATAATGAATAAAGAACATTTATTTTCTCTGAGAATTCCTCACTATTCGGCTTCCCTTTTCCCTTTATCATGAAAAACTTTTGTTCAGGGACCGTTACCAGTTCTGGTTTGCTTTTGGGTACATATAAATTTTTCTCATGCTTTCTCCATTCGTGCTTCATGGGTTACTCCTTTAATACAGTATTTTAGTTCTATTTTAACTATTTTTTATCCTTTATGTACTCCAGTATATTGGATCTTTTCATTCATTTTAACATAATCTTGTTCTCCTCTTGATTTTTGAAGACCTTGCTTTCTTATCGTAGGTCAATCCTTTGTAAAATCTACAAGAAAAGAGATTTCAACTTCCTATTTTACCCCCACTTCATTTACCGAATATGTGAATAATTCCCTTTAACCAGGTTAAGATAATTTAAAACTACTTACATCATAAGGTGGAATAACTTTGAAGAATGTGATTGCCTATTTCCCAGAGTGGACGGTGTTTTTACAAGCTTTTATTGTATTTTTTGTACCTTTTTTACTATCCCGAGCTTTTGATTCTATAAAGAGAACTAAGGAGAAGTGAAATAGTGATGAGTCGGGATGGCAAAAAGACACCCAGTTCAAATCCTAATTTCATAGGGGTACTGGAGTTAGATAAAACTATACTACAGGAGAGGTTAGGTAAAAATTCAGACGTCCTATTTAGGGAGTTTAAACTTAAAAAGTCGAATGTGTCTTGCCTACTTATCTTTTTAAATGGTTTATGTAACAGGAAAACAATCGACAAAGACATTCTACCAGTATTATTAGAACCGTTTGATTCAGATGATCTTGAACTATTGAAATTAACGGGAAAAATAGATTTTATTAAGAAATATCTATTACCAATTAGTGAAATTAAAGATACGAATTCCATTGAAAATGTAACTTCTAAAATTCTAACAGGCAATGCAGCTTTACTAATTGATGGTTGTGAGAACGCATTGATTTTGGGAATAAAAGAAGAAAAAACACGAAGTATAGAGGAACCTCCTTCTGAATCAGTCGTTCGTGGTCCAAGGCTCGGATTCACTGAATCTCTGAGTGTGAATATGGGAATTCTTCGAAACAGTGCAGAGAATAAAGATTTAATAATGCTTGAACTTACTGTTGGCAAACGAGCAAAAAAGTCATTGGTAATCTCTTATTTAAATGAAATTGTAAATCCTAGACTCTTGGAAGAAATCAAAAGAAGGATTAATAAAATTGACATAGATTATGTAGCTGATTCCGGGTATGTTGAACAGTTGGTTGAAGATAACTTCCTAAGCCCATTCCCTCAAGTACAAAGTACTGAAAGGCCCGATCGAGTCATGGCTGCTCTTATGGAAGGTCGTGTTGCCATACTTCTGGATGGTTCACCCTTTGCACTGATTGCGCCCGTAACCTTTAGTATGTTGCTGCAATCACCTGATGATTATTATGAAAGATGGATACCCGGAACGTTGGTACGCAACCTTAGGTTAATGGCCGCAATCATCTCTTTATTGGGACCATCCTTATATATATCATTTATCTCTTTTCATCCTGGTTTAATTCCAACTAAACTAGCAATGTCTATTGCCGGCTCTCGTGAAGGAGTACCCTTTCCAGCGTTTATTGAAGCTTTGATGATGGAGATATCAATTGAGATTCTTAGAGAAGCAGGTCTAAGACTTCCGAAACCAATAGGACAAGCTATTGGAATTGTTGGAGGTCTTATCATAGGTGAAGCAGCGGTAAGAGCAGGTATTGTCAGCTCCATTATGATTATTGTGGTTGCCTTAACAGCCATCTCTTCCTTTGCCATACCACAGTATAACGCTGGAATTGCACTACGATATTTACGTTTCGTTTCCATGATTTTTGCAGCGACCTTAGGACTATATGGAGTCACTTTATTTTTCCTTCTCTTATGCAGCCATTTAGTTAGGCTTGAAAGTTTTGGGGTTCCCTATACTAGCCCTGCAGTTCCTTTCAGGTTTAAAGATATGAAAGACTTCTTAATAAGAGCTCCTATCGCTATGATGCAACGACGCCCAAGCATTCTAGAAACTAAAGATCCTAAGCGCAAGAAATAGAAAGAAGGAATAGGATGTTTACACTTAAAAAAAATAAAATTACAAATGTCCAGACCGTTGTCATCATTACCAATTATATACTTGCAGCAGGAATACTTACCCTTCCCAGAACGAGTGTAGAAGCGGTGAAAACTCCAGATGCATGGATTAGTGTTCTATTAGGCGGCGTAATCTCAATCCTATTAGGGATAATTATGGTGAAGCTTAGTCAACGTTTCCCAGAAAAAACCTTTTACCAATACTGTCCCGAACTACTAGGCAAAGTATTTGGAACCCTACTTAGTTGTTTTTTGATTGTTTACTTCCTTACAATAGCAGCATTTGAACTTAGGGTTTTAGTAGAAGTTACTAGTTACCTCCTTCTTGAGGAAACACCTAGATGGGCGATAACGATACCATTCCTTTGGATAGGTGTATATCTCCTAGCAGGTGGAATTAACTCTTTAGCACGCATGTTTGAAATCATTTTCCCTATAACAGTGTTTTTTTTCTTATTAATTATAATGATGAGTTTCAAAATCATTGAGCCAGACAATCTGCGACCTTTCCTTGGAGCAGGAATCCTTCCGATAATGAAAGGCGTTAAATCCACCATAATCTCATTTATTGGGGCTGAGATTATGCTTTTGCTAGTAGCATTTATGGAAGAACCTAAAAAGGCAGTTAAATTGGTCATGATAGGTGTTGCCATTCCAACCATATTTGCTTTGATTACGGTGGTAATGGTTATTGGTGCCCTATCGGTAAATGGAGTCTTTCATCAAACTTGGCCAACACTAGAACTTATCAGAAGCTACGAAATCGAAGGATTGATATTTGAACGGTTTGAGTCATTTCTCCTTGTTATATGGACCATGCAGATTTTTTCTACGTTTTGTATTACCTACTTTTCATCCGCTTTGGGATTAAACCAACTATTAAAGAGGGAATCACGGTTGGTCTTATTAGTACTACCAGCTATCATTTATATCATTTCTTCAATCCCTAAGTCTATTTTTGAGGTGTTCAAGTTGGGGGATTATATTGGCAAGATCTCTATTGTCTTTTTTACAGTTATTCCTCTTTTTTTATTATTAATGGCTAAATGGAAGGTATCATCTAATGATCAATCTTCTTCGTCGTAAATTAAAAATTGCACTATCCGTTGCCATGTTATTTTCTCTTTCTGGCTGTTGGAGCAGTAAAGAAATTGAAGATCTCACTTTTAATGTAGGAATAGCTATAGATAAAGGCGAGGAACCTTCCGAAGAGAAAGATTTTGAAATGAAAGGTGCAACTTATAAAAAGAAAGACGAAATAACAGTTACGTATCAATATGTGAATATAGCTACTACCAAGCCAGAAGCACAGGGTGCGGGAAAGAAAAAGTATATTAATATATCCGAAAGTGGAGATTCTAACCATCAAATGGTTAGAGATTTATCTTTAAGGCAAGAAAGACCCGTTACATTTCTCCATACAAAGGTGATTGTTATAAATTCAGAACTATTAAAGCAAAAATCTCTAAAAGAGCTGCTTGATTACTATCTTTGGGATAATGAATTAAGACCTAGTTGTTTAGTATTTGTAAGTAACGGTCCGGCCAAAGAGGTTCTTGAATCCAATACAACTGAAATTATCCCCGCTTTTAGGCTAAGCGGAATGATCGATAATTCTTATCGGAATATTAAAATTCTAGAACCTATGTCGTTGTCAAAATTAAAAGGAAAATTTAACTCTGGAGAGAGTTATTTGTTACAAAATATTTACTCTGTAGATGGTGAAATAAAATTATCCGGTGCAGCAATTATTAATGGAAAAAACAATCTACTTTTAGCAACCATTAATGAAGATGTGTTACATGGTATAAGCTTGCTAAAAAGGAAGACAACAGGCGGCCTTATAAAAGCGACTGATGAAACTTCAGGTGAGGTATTCATTTACGAAGTTGAAGAACTAACGACTAAAATAATCCCTATTATAAATAAGGATAAGATCTCATTTGAACTCGATATTCATTCAACAGGACGTATATCTGAAAGCTGGATGAACTTATCAAAAACGCCAGCCTTTATAAATGACATCGAAAAGCTGATTGAGCTGGAGACAGAAAAGATTATTAAAAATGCGATTAAAACAATACAGAAGGATCTACAGGTAGATGTAGCTGGATTTGGCAATCAAGTAAGGATTAAGTACCCCCAACTATGGCAAAAAGTTAAAAATAATTGGGATGAAGTTTTTTCAGAAGTACCGATTCATTACTCAATTAAAATGGAAGTAACAGACTTTGGGTATCGTGATGATAACTAGATATTGCTGATTTATTTTCTTACGTTATTCCTTAAAATACTACTTGTAAAAACGCACGAATCATCGTGCGTTTTTGTATTTTCCCCTGAGAGGTACTTATGATAAATAAGGAAGTACTCTCGTTTTGAACTCAGCATAGTTATCAATGTGAAAATCTGCCTCAATCTCCTGATTTTCAAAGGCAACAGTTTTGATTCCTAATTCTCTAGCAGGAATTAAATCTAGCTCACGATCACCGATCACTAAATCAATCGGATAATCCTTGATGACATGTTGATATGAGGCTACATGTGGCTTCCTCTCAAAGCCCTCTTCCTCGACTGAAACAACCACCTTAAAATAATGTAACAACTTAAATTTTTCCAGAAGGAACAGTGTGGACTCCTTGTCACGGTGCGTGACGATAAAATTGTCATCTGCAATTTGTAAAACCTCTTCTAGCTGTTCAAACGGACTGCTGTCAAAAGAGTATTGATTATAAAGCTTGATGTATTCCTCTCGCTTACTTTCATCAATTCCATATTGCTGAAAGGCCACTTTTGAGTTCACCTTTAGCCATTTCAGAACCTCACTCGGATTCAAATCCCTGCCGCTTAAATGGATAAAACCCTTGACCAATGCTGGATAGGTGTTAAACAATGTTCCGTCAAAATCCCATAGTATATTAATGTGAATCCCTCTCTCTTTTACATAGTACATATCATTATAAGGAATGATGCTTCTGAAAATAAAGTTATATGTATAAAAAGCTGTCTGAAAAGTATCCTCTAAACTATCAACGCCTTTCAAAAATTATGCATAAAAAAAGAAACTCGTCCGGAATGTAATTGAACAAGTTTCTTTAGATTCTTATTTTATAGGAGATAGAGATTTTTTTAATGCTTCTAATTCCTCTTTGAGACGCTGATTTTCAGATTGAAGGTCTTGAGAGTCATTTGATGTAGTCTTTTTAAGATTTAGTAGATTAACTTCATACCAGCACTTTCCATCTTGTGATTCCGTTGTGTCACACTTCTTCATACTAGCTTTTGGAAACTTTTTTAACACATAGTCTGCTTCTTCTTGGGATAACCTTAACTCCCGAAAATACACATCATTGGCAAATGAATTTGTCAGGAATTCATCAAATGTTTCTTCTTTTGGTATCATCCTTTTTCCTCCAATCCGCTACTAACTCTACTCTATATTTTTTACTCAGTTTGGACCATCGATTTTTACCAGTTTACTACCCAATGTCTATCATTTTGAATTCTGTATCGATTACCAGCACTATGGTAATCTATTTCATTCTATGCTTGTCTGACTTTTTCTATGTTTTATTTGACATGAAAACCTCAAGCTAAGCTTTCGAGACTCCTACTTGTGCGTTTTCCAGCAACGTCCGAAATTCATTCATGTTAAATAACGTTCCAGGGCAGGTTGTATAGTCGAAGCCCTCAAGTTCTTGGTATCCAAGAACATCCTTAGCTTGAAGGTGGTATTGTTCCATAAAATAGTGATTGAATTAATCAGTCTCGTCCCAATTGATACATACGTGTTATCTGCTACTATATTTACAAAATCCGCTAACCAGGTACCTTTTTCAATAAAAGGCAAAGTCTTTTCATTTATGGTAACAGCATTGTTTGTTTTTTCCATGTAGATGATGTAGGCAGCATCAAATAGTGTAAACTGTACACCATACTTTTTACCAATTTCTGTTCTTAAATAGACAAGCGCTTTTTCTACCTGTTGCAGTTCGTTGGTTTCAAAGTCAATATAAGTGGATTCCGCTTCGGACCCGTTCTCCAATTTCTTCATTATTTCCTTACGCAATTCCGTTTTGCCAATTCCTCCGACCCCGTAATAGGAAAGGATCTTATACTCATTCCACTGTTTGCTTTCCAAGGAATCAAAAAACAAATCTAATTCTTTTTGACGACCCGTATATGTATCTTCTTCTAATAGTTCAAGTAAGTCTATTTTCATTTCTTTACCTCTCCAACCAGGATCTCTATTCTCGTAGACCAAGTGTTTCTAGACACCACTGAGTACTTTTTCACGGGTATATTCTATCATTCCTTCTTCCTTTTTTGGTAGAATTAACCTAAAAAGTACAAATCTATCTAATTATGATAAAAAAGAATCCATTTTGAAAAAGATTGATCAAAATGGATTCTTTCTTTGTGCCCCCTGGCAATCAAGGCTATAGTGATATTTCCCTCTATAAATGTATAACTGCTCTATAGACCTACTTTCTCACCCTGATAGATCCGAAACGCTGGAACAATCGTGTCGGAAACAATTTCTTTTCCATTTTCACGAATGAAATCAAGTTTGTAATAGGCATCGAATCGTTGGCTGATCTCCGTTTTTACCAACTCTGGTGGAGTAACAACGATAAATTGGAATTTCAGCTTTTCTGCAACAGCGAAAATCGGGTCAAGGACATGGGCCGATGCCGCTTGTCCAAATGGATTATCACACACTAACGGAACCCAACTCTGGTCCGTTTCGCTCTTAACTGAAAGTAGCATCATCATCATAACCATTCGGGCTGATAGTTTTTGTCCTCCACTTCCGTCGGATTTTGTTTTTGAACCTTGATTAATCGTCTGCCACGTTGAGTAATGCTCTCTTTGCGGTTTTCCGTACATAAAGGCATTATCTGTTCTCATATTATAGACAAGTAACTCTGGGTATCGATTCCGGAGAGAGACAAATAGAATTTGCTCATCACTAATAAGTTCTTTTATCTCTTGATCTAACGCTCGATTTTGGTCATCAATCATATCAAACTGCTTTGTAATTTTGTTAATCGACGATACGAAATGCTGTTTCAATAATGGCTCAACGTCCTCTGGCCGCTTCGGTAAAATATCCTCTTTTAGCTGAACTAGTGGGAATGAACCTCGTTCATTTTTCAGCTTCATTTTTGCAACCATCGAACGGATCGCCTCTGAAATACTCATCACCTTCATACTTGCACGACTTGCCCAGAAGTTTTGAGCCTTCTCCGCTCTTTCCTTGTCACGTTCTAATTGTTCCAAACCGCTTTGTGAAAAAAGTTTCATATTCTTTACAACGCTTTGGATATGGGTATAGTACCTAGTATCCAAATGATCTAGTGTCGTTAATACCTCATTTTTGAAGCGAATCTCCCAATCCTTGCCTTCAATCGTCAGTTTTAAATTACGCAACGATTGCTCAATTTTCGCTTGCTTCTCCTGGCCTTCCTCCTGAATGACCTGATGCTCATCACACCATGCTAAGATACACGCTTTTCCCTGGCTCTTGATTTTTTCTATCTCATCATTTGTGAATATTGTTGCTTCTTCCTTGAGAATTACAGATAAGGTTAATAAATCTCCCTCATAGCCAGCTATTTTGGTTTCTGTTTCTTTTTGAAGCTTCTCAGCCTGTTTAATCTCATCTTTTGTTTTCTTCGATTGGTCTCTTATTTCGATTTCTTTTATCTTTAAGTCAAGGTCTTCCCATTCTTCTGGCTTTTTTTCAAGCTTTGTAACTTTTTTCCCCGCCTTGGCACGCTGTTCCTTCTCATGTTCCAGGGTCGTTTCTGCTTTCGTTACAGCCGTGCCTTGTTCACGTTCTTCCTTTTCTGCTCGTTTTGCTTCCTTTTGTGCTGTTTGTAGCATTGTTTCTAATATACTAATCGGTTCACTTGGCTCCGGTTCTTCATTCCAATTCTGTCCGAATGTGTTCAGTTTTTTCTCTAATTTCTTTTGCTGCTTTTGCTCTGTTTCTTTCTTAGCCTGAATAATAAGTAATTCCCTGGCCTGCTCTTCCTTTGATTTTTGAAGCTGTTTTAGTTCATCCATGCTTCCATTTATCTCTTCTAATAGATGGGGAGATAGACGGGGAATTTCCTCACTTTGGTCTGCTTTTTCATCAGAAGGAAAAGTCGCTCCATCTATAAAGTTGGCAATCTCTTTTATATTTTGTTCCGTTTTTAGTTTCCATTCCAAATAGGTTTGGTTCCACTGGGATTCTATACCAACAATCATTTCATGCTCTTTACCGATTTCCAGTTGTTTGACAACGAGTGTTTTCTTTTGTTTCTCCTTCTCCAACTTCACCCGTTTGTTTTCCTCGTGGATGGCTCTTTCCCGTTCAAAATCCTCTAACACGTCTACATCCTTTGAAAGCTTGTCTATCTTTCTTAAAGCTTTCTCCAGTTGCTCCTTCAGCTGGAGTTGTAGTTCCTTTTCTTTTTCGGTTTGTTTCGTGATGTCCTGTAATTTTACTTTTTTCAATTGAATCGTATGCAGTTCTTGATTGATTGCCTTTTCCATATCAATCGAAAGATCACTTGATAGAAATCGATCGATTTCTTTTAAAATCCGACGAAGTGAGTTTTCTGTTTTTTCGATTTCAATCAGGGTATCTTTCTTTTCTTCTATGTTTTTCGCAATCTTGATTTTCCAATTGGTGAATTGATTTTTATCTGTAAGTAGCTCTCTTTCTGTACCATTAATCATCACAAAAGGTGCATGAGCATTTTCGTTTCCGTTCATATCCTCACGTAAAAAAATCGGAACTGGACTGTTAAACAATCTTATTGAAAGAACCTGCTGATTTATTTTTTGCCATTGATGCTGGTTGACGACTAATCCATATGGAAGAAATGGGTAAGCAATGAGGTGATTTGCCATTTCCTCGGTACTTAATGACTGAAGAAATTGCGAACCATAAAACACATCAATGCCTGTTTTTTCATCAATCCATTCCTTTAATTCCTTCACATCTTTATTAGCAATCCAAAAAGGTTCATCATTTAAGGAATGGTCGAGCTGAGATTCCCAAAGCTCTTTTTTTATTAACTCCCCTTCTTGTCGATTTTGTCCAAGCATTTCTTCAATCTGCATCGAATAATTCGATAACAAAGAGTTTGTAAATGGGAGCGATATATCAGCCAACAGCCCATGGAGCTTATCATATAGCTTTGTTTCCTTCTGCTTCTGAACTTCATTTGCTGCCTTTAATTCTTCCCATTTTTCTTCTGAATACTGAATCGATTGAACAAGCGTTCCATGTGTCTCAGAAAGCTGATTTTGTCTGTCACTCGATGCTTTTTCCTCAGCTTTCAGCTCTATGAGTCTAGTCTTTTTCTCGTCTTTTTGTTTCCTCAAACTTTCGATGAAACCCTTTAAATCATAGGTTAAGCGGTCACCATATTCTTCAATAAGTGCCTCTTCCTTCGTCTCAAAGGCATGAATTTGAGCATAGAGGAAATCAATTTCCGTAGAAACTTGAGCAATTTCTGTTGTCATTTGTTTATCCTGCCTAGCAAGCTCCATCCCTTTTTTCTTTAAGAACTTTTGATAGCCAAAATGTTGTTTCACAGCTTCTTGTAATTTTTGAAAGGCTTGCTCCCACTCGACTGTTACTTCCTTTTTAATCTCATCCATTCTTTGATTCACTTGCTCTAGGCCACTATTTTGCTCCAGTGTTGCAATCTGCTGTGAAAGAGAGCGAATGGTTTGTTCGAATTCATGCCACTCTTTCAAAAGAAGTTGAAAAGCGAGTTCATCTTTTCGTTGTTGCTTTTCTACAACAACACCCTCTAAGGTTGTATGTTTCTTCTTTTCTTCTTCTACCTTCTTTTCCCAATCTAAAACCTCTTGATGGGCTTTGGCGTACTCCAAATTGTCCTTTTGAAAGCGTAAATCCTCTTGCTTTTCCGTTAATTTTTCCATTTCCTTCTCTAAATTGAGCTGTGTTTCTTCTTCCATTTGCTTTAAATGTTCTAAAGCTCCGAGAAATTGTCTACCTACTTTAATGCTTTCTTCCACAATTTCCTTATGTTCGATTCCTTTTGCTAGGTGCTCTTCAAATGGGACAATATCCTCTAGGAACTCCTTGTGGGCTTGTTCTCTTTTTAATAGGATTGGCAGGTCCTTCGCGATGCTTGCCTGACTTTTGAAGATTTCCACGAGATCGTTCTTTTGATGCTCAGTTCGATGTAACACCTGACTAACCGTCGGAATGATTCTTTTTTGGAATAAGGAATGGTCATCCTCCGCTCCTTCAAAGTATTTTCCAACTCCACCTTCGTCTTTATTGATATCCTTCATAATATCCCAGTCTTTACGGTTAATCCCATATGTATCTAGGATGCGAAAATGCTTCTTCGTATCTCGGTAAACATCATAGCCATTCCATTTTAAATAATCTTTTAATTCTTCTGTGTCCGCCACTGCATCATTTTCATAGAGCGGAATATGTTCAAGGGCTACTACTTCGTTCCGTTCAAATTCTCTTGTATAAAAGGTAATATTCGGAAGGATTCTCGCTTCTTGCTCCAATGACTTTCTTTCATTTTCACCCTCATCACTCATGGAAATCCGTTGTTCTGCTGAGAACATGCCTCCAGTGATCAAATGCCTTCGGTCAGACCCGTCTAATTCCCACTCCATGGCGACATGAAACGTATAAGGAATAAATTGCTCTTTATTATTAAAAAAGAACTGCTGATAATATCGATTATTTTGCTTACCCCATGATGTACCTGGCTTTATGATTTGAAAGATTGTTTGCAAAAACACCCCTTTCCCACCACCATTCATCATCGCAATGAGTCCATTTGATGACGTCTTCTCATTATGGAAATTGAAGGTAGTATCCTTATATTGCTTTTGCATGCCATCATACTTAAGGCCAACAATTCTAATTCGATGAATTTTCGGCATGCTTATCCTCCTCTGTTGTCATCAATTTTTTAAACATTTCATAACGGTCATAATCGTGATATAGGTATTCAATACGCTCAAATAGCTCATTCTTTGGAATCACCTTTGGAACATCGTCCCGGTCTAGAATAACAATCAAACCTTCCGTCTCTAATAACCGCATACTACTCGCAATTAAACCAATTCTCGTACGGCGATTGCCTTTCTTCATTCTATAATCGTCTGTGTCAACCTCCATGTACTTCCATGTGGTTACAGCTTCCTTCATATCAATTCGTTCTTCTTCACCAAAACGAGGGTTCCCTTTCAGGAGGCTATCCCAATTCATCATAAGGTCGTTGACTTGACGTTCTAATGCGTAATAGCTAATACCTTCCCGCTTTGTACGAACTTTAGCAGCTTGGTTCCGGTCGATGCTTGCTAAAAAGGACATAATAATGATGCTCATAAGATGGAAATGTTTTTTCGTTTCGACTTGCCGATGTTTATCTTTCATATGGCTAAAATTAGTAGCAAAGACTGATCCGGTAGGCTGGACAACCAAGTGAATTCGCTTTGGTGCTTCAATAATATATGTACCTGATTCATCTGCCAATAAAAGGACCGTTTGTCTTACCTCCGGATCAAAATACGTTTGAAAATGCTCACTGTTTTCGTCAATAACTTTATCTTTTAAGAGAGTAAAATAAACAGTCGATGCTTTTTTGATTGTTTCTGTGTTCATCGCTTCTCCTCCTGCACACAAATTTTAAAAGGGGTTATTTTCATTCGATGCCAAAGAAGTGGTTCCGCTCGATGATCAAATACTGTATAAATCTTCATGCCCTCAAACATTTGAAATTGGGGATATTCCTTCATTAACTTAAAAAGAAGGATTTCTCTTTCATCACCTAATGACTCTTCTTTCCGATGGATGACTTGAATTTTCAGTGGCTTTTTATCAAACATCATCCATAAATCAATTGTTTCAGATTCCTCTAACCATAAATCCTGCACCTCTAATGGTAAATCGGCTAGATCAGCTAGAGAAAACTCACGGTGTGTTTGTAAATATTGAAAAACATAGCTCCAAGCCTTAATAATAGAATCCCAGTTCGTCACGCGCTGAGTTGTGATGGTTTCTTTTGGTGCCTCTTCTTCAACTACATCAGGTTGAGGATTTTCATCGAATTCTTGTTCACCCCAGATCCAATCAAGAGGCAAAACAAACTCATTCTTCGGCGAAAATAAAGGAGAGAGAACATTTTTAATTTCATCAAAGCGATTAAAGCCTTCCTTCATGAGCCAATTTTCATAAAAATGCTCTCGAAATGAAACGAGGCTGTTTTCCCAAAATAAGGAGGGGTTTTCTACTTTCAGCTTTATCTCATAGGAAATATTTTGAATAACGAGCTTTGCAAACCGATCATGCAATTGCCTTGTATGGCCAATTTTTTCCTGGAGAAGAATCAGTTCCTTCTGAATATAATCATCTTCCTCGTTCCTTCGTTTCGTTTTTTCAATCATACTTGTAATCGTACGGAAATGATTTTTTTCTTCATCAAATTGATTTTCAATTTCTTCTCGATTGTCAGCCCTTTGCCATTCCTGTTCTATTAAAAGGATCTTGGGATTGTTAATCATTTCCTTTTGAAAAGAAAACTCCCTTGCCATTAAGCGGTTCACTCGTGAAATAAGGTGGTCGAGGTTTCGGGTAGCCTTTCTGAAATTCCCATTCTTAATAAGCTGCATACTATAGAGCTGCTCAATAGTAATCGAGAATTCCTCTGCCATTTCTCTGCTCATAAAGATCATTTCTTGAGCAACCTCTGTGAGCTTATAAACAATGTTGCTGCCTATCTCTAAATTCGTATAGAGTTCATCCATTGTGACATAGCGGAAGGTTTGCGTCTCCCATGAACCTCTTATTTCATCGTAATATAGCACTTCAAATGGCTTACTAAACTCTTCTTTTCCTTGATACAGAAGACCGCTTGTAATCCGATCGATTTGCTTTTCGTCCGCTAAAAGCTTCATCTCCTTAATTGTATCTTCCACCATATACTTAATATCAGATTTACGTCTATTATCATCATCATTTAATTCTCGGTAAAAGATTGTAAGGAGTACCTGCATAAGAATGGTCTGGATATGTGGCTTTAGTTCACCTATATCCATTCCCCTCCCAAGCTCAAACAGAGGATTCAATCGTTGCATTCTCTGAGCAAATCCTTCCCATGACTCGTTCACATCCATCTCCTCCATGTTTCGCTTGTTAGTACTTCCTGTGGAATCCGTTTGTTTTCCTCCCATAATTGGAGTAAAAGTACTTGCTCCTCCTCTGTAAACCATTGAAAAAATGCATCACGGTATTTAAGGTTTTGTGATTGCCCTTGTTTTTGGTCATTCTTTTGTTCGAAACAATCGAGCATTTTGCGGTAAATTTTCAAGGCTGGCTGGATCGAGCAATCCGGATATTTTTCAATCAACCTAATGAGGATTCCGTACCCTGCAGCATCTAAGTCCCCTGCATAATAGAATAAATACGGCTTTGATGGAAACATTCGAAAAAAATAGGAAAAACTCCGTTCAATTTTCGTTCCTTCACCATAAATAATCAGTTCTGGTTCATAATCTAGTTGATTAGCTTCCAATAGTTTAATGGATGTATGAAAGAATGAGAGATTTTCAACAATAAGGACCCTTCGAATATCATGTATTTCTTTTCCTTGCTTCAACCAAAAGACAAAAGGCTCCCCGTAATTCACCATTTTTAGCTGGTCTTCAGATATTCCAATTCTCGCTAAAAAGCCTTTTCCCTCAGGGAAACGATCAGATTCCAGTAAAAACTTTTCATGTCCAAAGAGTTCGAGGCTTCTTTCCTCAACGGATACAATTTCCCGTTCTGGAATAGACTTTAAAAATGAATATACATTTTGGATTCGCATCCATTCCTCTTTCGTTTGCCATTCTGGATGACGCTCATAATAGGAAAAATCAAATATATCGCTTAATTTCATCATTTCGAGACGATCCCATTTGTCTTCATGTAACTTAATATTCACCCAGTAATATAAGGAAAGTGCTGGTGTTCTTCCATTATGTTGTTTATTTAGAATCGGAGTCAGTACCCCTTCAGTTTGCAATGCTTCAATTGATTGATAGAACAATGAATACCCGTCCATATCAAAATAGTCATCTAAGAGCCTCCTTAGCTGAAGCTCTAAATCGTTTATATTAATCTTCTTTTTCTGCTTTGGGTGCTGAATATCCTCGATAAAACCTCTCACCCTTGCTTCAATGATATTGATCATACTCACCTTCTTGTATCTTCTTATTACCAAAGAATAAAACCTATTTATCCAAAAAAGGGATATCTATTTATTATAAACTAGTTATTTAAAAGGAGGTAAATGGATTTTTCCTCCAATATCTTCATGCCTTCCATTGTCAAATTTAATTGTATATCATATTGTTCAATAAAATAAAAAATCATCCCAACTGTTATGCTTATGGCATATCGCAGTTAGGATGGTTCTGCTTTTTATAATTCGATTGAATCGAGGATTCTTTGCAATTTAATAGATATATGTTCGGTTATGTCTGTTTCTTTAGCATTCTCAAATTGTTTGATCGCATCTTGTAAATGTTTTAAAGCTTGTTCTTGTCTACCCATGTCGCGATGATGGATTGCTGAAGTTAACGAGTTAGACAATTGCATACTTAATGAGTTTGTAATTTCACCCTTATTAGCATGCTTTTTAATGAATTTCAGTGCAGATTCTAGCGTTTCTACTACTTCAATTTTCATTAAATTGGCTTTGTCGGCATAATAAATATTGCCATCATCACCGATGGTCATCAACTCAGTTTCAGCAAGTGTTTCATGCTCAAACGATTCAGGGTCAATGACAGTTAGTTTTCCAGCAAGAGTTGTGTACATAAGTCCGTCCTCACTCCAGCGGATATGAATAGGTCTCCATCTACCAAAATCTTTTACTTCAGGATAAACATTTTTACTCTTCACAATTTCTAAGCTTTCCGGATCCATTGCAAAGATAGTTCCTCCTCCTGCTGACCATAATAATCCTTCAGGTCCTAAACTCATTCCACTAATTAACTTCGGTTGAACGGTAACACCTGGTATTTCCGGAACAAACTCCGTAATTTTTTCACCTTTTTCTATATCCCATACGAATATTTTAGCTGCAGGCTCTGTAGGGTCTATACCTAATCCGCCAGCAACGGTCGTTGAACCATATAGCTTTCCATTTACTTCTTCTAATCCTGCAATGGCTTGATTATGGACAACATTTTCATACACGACCGGATCTTTTGCACCGGTAGGATCAAGTACTGTTAATGATCCTCCCAAATGACCGTAATCAGGTATTGTACCAATATATAATTGATCGTTGACTGCAGACATTATAAATGGACGGTCCTGATTTGGAATATCATAAATTTGTTTAGTCGATAGTGCTGGGTTTGTAACATCCATTTCAAAAATGGTAGCACCTGGATAAACCCCAAAATACATTTTGTTGCCAAGGGGTACCATACCTTCTGCTTGCCCCAAGGTGAAATTTTTGTACTCATTTGTTTCGGGATTATACACTGCACCCTTTCCTCCTGGATAACCGCTTAAATATAAATTACCCTTTGGACCTTTCTCTAACGTTTGGATAGGAATTGGATTACCGACAATTGGATATTGAATGGTTTTTACTTTTTTGGTTTGTAAATTAAAATAACTCACTTGGCCACCAAATTGAACGGTAACTAATGATTGTCCAGGTAAGTCAGGATCATTTTCAACTTCAACCCACGTTGTATTTCGTAAAAAGGTTCCAAACACGACTCCTGTATCAACCGCTTCTAGGGTATCCAGGTCTACCTCCTTTAATCTAGTACCTTGCAAGAAGTAGACTTTATTGCTTCCTGGAAGGCCATGAATCAGGCGTAACCCTTTATTGTTTGTATAGTATTTTTCACTCCATTGGCCTGTTTCTGTATCATAAAAGAGAAGTGTATTACTACCACCGCCAACACCCGCAATGATATACTTTCCTGCTGCGTCTAATTGCCAAACACTGCTTCCAGGTACAACATGATCAGGTACTTTTATTGATTCATACTCACCTGATTCCACATTTAATTTCACGATCCGATTGTCAACACCGATTCCTACATATAAGTAACCATTGTGATATGCCGTGGATCGCGAGTAGCTCTGTCCCGGAGCAACCGAACCATAGTCTTTCATCTCCCCGGTACTTGGATCATATCGTCCAGCTTTTGCATTCGGGTATGAACCAAAATAAACCCGACCCTGTTCATCATAAGATAAACCGTATACAACACTTTCTCCTATACTCCCAACATTTTTTACTTCCTGTGTTACTGGGGAATATTCATAAAGATACCCATTGCCACCAATATAGACTTTGCCATTTGGTACCGTAATGTGTGTCCAAACTGCCGAAGTTCCTTCTAAAGGATATGTCCTAACCACTTCCTGACTTTCAAGGTCGATTACCTGAAAAATAGCGGGGTCCCCGCTGGCAGTTGTGTACATCATATCTCGTCCACTTTCAGTGCCATAGGTAGAATCATAGATTGCGATACTTTGGATAGTAGACCCCAAATTTATAGCGTCTTTAAATCTTTTTTCTACCTCTGCATGAACGGGTAGGCTATAGATTAAAGAAGAAACAAGTAAAACACCTACAGCTAATAAAATCCCAAAACCCCTTGTAAACGCTCTCATTTAATTAACTCCTTTTCATCTGAAATATTTTTAGTACGTCGGCGACTATGATCACTCCCTCTTTTTGGTATAATTTAAGGGTAACAAATCTAAAATTATGTGGATATGACGATAAATAGCCCAAAAATAATACAGGAATATAGTCTTATGGAAATATTTAGGACATGAAGAATCAACGTCTTTTTATAGTTCTTATGAACTACTATCAAACAACTGTTACGAATTACCTTACTTTCTTAATTACCGTAACGGATATAATTATCAATTGGTAAAGGCTAATGATACATAATCAAATCACCTTTAAATAAGACTTGTATCAAAATGCTTAGCGTTGTAAATCCGATTTCCTATGCTTTCTCTTAGAAAAATAAAAGCAAAAAAAATCCAATAGATATTATTTCTCAATTTGCTATAATGAAACGTTGGTAACATTATTGAGGAGGAATATTTTTTTATGGCAGTAGAAGTTGGAAGTAAGGTACAAGGTAAAGTAACAGGCATCACTAATTTTGGAGCATTCGTTGAATTACCAGAAGGAGTAACAGGTCTTGTGCATATCAGCGAAGTAGCAGATAGCTATGTAAAAGACGTTAATGACCATCTCAAAGTAGGCGATCAGGTTGAAGTAAAAGTGATTAGTGAGAAGGAAGGGAAAATTTCTTTATCCATAAAAAAAGCTATAGAAAAACCCAAAGAACAAACCTCCACTTATTCAAAACGTCCATCGCGACCTGGAAGACCAAACAGCCATTCCAAAGATTTTCGTTCTAAAGGAAATTTCAAACCAAAAGAAAGTTTTGAAGATAAAATGACTAGTTTTTTAAAGGCTAGTGAAGAAAGTTTATCAACACTCAAACGTAGCACCGAATCAAAGCGTGGTGGTAGAGGCGGTAGACGCGGATAAACTAGATTTGTTTTGTCATTAAGATCATATAGGGTAGCGTCAGGATGGTGCGGATTTACAACGTTAAGAATTTGCCCATCATAAAAACCTCAATTTTATCTATGAGATACAAAATAAAATTGAGGTTTGTTTTTTTACTAAAGCACCCTTTAATTGAATAACTAATTGTTCTTTCTTCTATCGTCAAGTTTTCTTGACAAGTAGAAACATAATAAACCAGAACATAAAGAAATAAGAAAAGGAATAATTGCAAGTAAAGGCATAATAATTGCCCAATAGAGTAAATATGCACTTATTGCAAATATAACCCGACTTACTATAAATAAAAAACTCGATGCAAACTCTTTTAATGCAAGCAAAGTATCCGCCTCCCTTTGTACCAATTCTAACACTTCTTCTTTCACTAAACTGCTCCGTTTGTTCAATAAGGGACTCAACAAAATGTGTGGTTAATCCTTCTTGGATCAACGTACCCGTTAAAGAAGAAAGTTAAATCTATCTATTTATATGTTTTGACATACCGATGGTAAATTTTTCAAACCCAAAGGTTTCATAATATGGTTCCAAACTTTCCACACACATTAGTTGAGGAATTACCCGATTTTGCTCACAATGGTGAATTATTCGATTCGCCATTTCTTTGCCAATTCCTTCGGACTGATAGTTTGGTAAAACACATAATCCACAAACTACTCCAGTAATTACACCATCTGAAATAACACGTCCCATACCCACTAATTGTTTTTCATCAAATGCGTAAATGGCGTACCAACTTTGATTGCACATTCGTTCCAAATCATTACTTGTTAATTTAAGTGAATTCCATCCTAAAGATTCATAAAGGGTTAGTAATTGGTCAAAGTTGATGGGGGGTTCTGTCGTATAATTTATATATTTCACCATATAATACCTCCTGATTTTTTCTCATTGCTATTCAAACCGTTAGTTCAATAACTTCAATTAAAATAGGCGATAATCCTTCTAGGGTAACGCACCCTTTTACTAAGTAGAACAGTTCCTGTCGAGGAAGATGCAGTAAGAGGCATTGACAGTGACAGTTAAATAAGTAGTGAATAATAGTTTAGGGCACCACAATACGACCTCTGAATCAAACTACTCATTCTGTGGTGCCCTCACTTACCTTATTTTCATTTTGATTGTACGAGAGTACGTTTTTATGAAGGAGTCTTTCCCCTGATTTCTCTCCATTCTTTTTCTCACTTCCATAATTTTTTTTTGTGAGATTAACTGTATTCATGTATAGTAAAAGTATTCGCAAACGTGATTGAGAGGTGAGAATCCTTTGTTGTTTGATTTACTTTTACTAGATCCGGAAATATACACTCATATGGCATTTAACGTAAGTATTGGTATAGGGCTAATGTTACTGCTGTTTACTACACAAAGGGTTCATTTTGGTTTTGATTCACCGTTTTCCGATTTTACAAATAAACAGATTTGTGAAGAGAAGTGCTTTGATGGTAACAGGAGTCTTTTAATTCAGTACTTTATCTCGAGGAGAATTACAAAGTCGATCCGTAATAAAATAGCTACAAGTGATGATTCTGATGGTGTTGTTTCCTTCTATCTTAACAGTTAAGTCTAACTTTTTAGGAGGAAACATGAAACAGAAACACACTTTTACTAAACTCATTGTCCTATTATCTATCCTCACTGCATTCCTTTCTGGATGTGGAATTCAGTCAAGTGAGGGTAATGAAGGGTTTTTCCACAATTTTTTAGTGGAACCTATAACAAAACTCATAAATTTTATCGCAAATACGTTTGATGGTAGTTACGGAGTGGCTATTATTATTGTCACTATTTTAATTCGATTGATTATGATGCCATCCATGTTAAAACAGTATAAAAATCAATCTGTGATGAAAGAAAAGATGGGGTTACTTAAGCCAGAAATGGAAAAGATTCAGGAAAAGATTAAGACTGAAACAGATCCGAAAAAGAAGCAAGAATTGCAAACGGAATTGATGGGGCTTTATCGAAAGCATGGAATTAACCCGCTTAATATGGGTTGTCTGCCCCTTCTCATTCAAATGCCTATTTTGACGGGACTATATTATGCCATTCGTGGGTCAGCAGAAATCACTCACCACACTTTCTTATGGTTTAGTCTAGGACAACCTGATTTACTGCTAACCATTATTGCAGGGGTTATTTATTACATTCAATTTAGAATCTCACAGTTAAATATGGCTCAAAGTCAACAACAACAAATGAAGTTTATGGGATTATTATCACCCATCATGATTGTTGTAATTTCATTTAATGCTCCAGCTGCACTACCGCTTTATTGGACAGTAGGAGGTATTTTTCTGACAATCCAATCATTTATTGGTTATCGGCTTTACCGAAACCAAAAGCTTAAGCCGGTCGTAGAAAATAAACAAATGTAGTCAAATAAAAAATAGGGCCTGGCCCCAGCATTAATTTTACTTTCCGCTGGGGCCAGGCTCTATCCAATTCTATTGGTAAGTTATTATGGTCTTATGGTTGATTAACTGCTGCAACTTCTGCATTTTTATTTACCACCAAACTTTGAATTTTAACATTAGATGGTACCAATGGATGATGGCGAATAATTTCAACACTCTTTTTGATATCTTCCCCAACATTTCCGCTTCCCTCTAACCAATCACTTATACTAGCCTCAATGAAATCTGGTTTCACATTTTTAAAAAGATAATCTACTGTTTTTATCTTTTCATTCATATTTTTATTTACTGATGTCAATTTTAGTTGGCTTTGGGTATCATCTAAAACGTTCCTCTTGCCAGTAGTACCAACTACAAATATCTCCTCAACATTCTCCTGATAAATGGCAAGGATGATTGATCTCATTATTTCTCCAAAAGGGTGAGAAATGATTGGGCCATAGCTTTGTATCATTAACATATTTTCAGGTTGGACGTTCGTCTCTTCTTGTAGAATAGGCTCCAATCCAGATTCCATGTCCGTTATAAATAATGTTTTTTTTCTTGTTTTATCCATACAGCACACCCTTTCATTTAGATAGGTTGATTAAAATTCTATAGTTTCATAAATTTCAATTTTAATAGTCTTCCCAATCGCATTGGGGTGTAACGCATGCAAGCCTGACCCAGCCATTTTGTACCTTTTGTTTAAACACATCATCATTTTCTAATAATCTTTTCACATACTCTCTTGGTGCTTGAATGACGATTTGCAAACGAAGGGGAGCGTGATAGGCCTCTTCATCGGACTTCATCACAGACTGCCAAGGAAGGCCTGTCAATAAATCACTTGCAACACCTTGCATGACACCAAGTCCTGAGGTTATCGTTTGTGTTCCTTTATTCCCGCTCCCATAGAAGTGTGGTGCAACGGTGGATGCATAATACTGTAAGTTAATCCATTGGGCTACGGTTCCTGGCCCAGCAATGATGTTTGAGAGAATCTCTCCATCGTGATCCTGCTCCCAATCATAATTATGAAGAAAAACTCTTCCTTCTAAATCACAATGATGGGTCAGCTCTCTCTTTCCTATAATAAAAGCTGCATTACGAGCCAATCCCCATTCAGGACGTATTTCACTCCAATCTTCTGCAATCCGATGAGCCTCTGCCTTTGGATTTTTACAATAAGTGTCGAACGTCGGTAATTGTGATATACATTCTGCATTTGCTTGATGACTAACGCTAGGTAAGACTTCCTCAATACGATCAAACGATTCCTGAGCTTGCCTTGATAATTTGGGAACATAAATCCATTTCAGTTCATTCACAGTTGTATTATGTTCAGCTGCAACGAACACTGTTTCAGCTGGAATTTCAATGCCATCCGTTAATAGTGCGTTTCTTACCTCTGGTAAGTTGCACAAATTGGCAAGAACTCTAGCATTGAATGCTCCTGACGCCCCACCGCAAGCACCGCAATCAAGCGAGGCTGCGTATGGGTTGTTTGTACTTTGACTTCCGTGTCCACAAATCACAATTAATGGTGCAAAGTCTGTTGTCAGCCCCATCATCTTAAGTGTTTGACGGACATAAATGACTTGTTCTTCCTCAGAAAAACCTAATGAAATTTCAGTTTTACTGTCCCGAACAGAATGAAGTGTGAGATTTGTTTCTGGTTTCTGTAACCATGAATCTCGAAAATTACGTATGAAATGTCCCGCTTTTCGGGGTAGAAAACTACGGCCTAGCGTTTGTATCATAAGCCAAGGTCCGCTTACCTCAGGTAAAAGCAAACTTGGAACTGTATTCTGTTTCATTTTTTTAAACGTATACGCTACAGATTCTAACGCTCGTTTACGTTGTTGGTATTGCTTTAGTTCATTTGTATCCACTCTTTCTTCTATTCTATGTCTTGCCTTTTGCATCACGGGCAATGAGGAATGAGTATGTTTACAATCCAGTTCCCGAATTTCAATTGGTAATCCGAAGAAACCAGCGACTCCAATTGTTTCAAAAGGCCCCGCTTTCTCTAAATAACGTCTAAAGGTTTCTGAACGGACATCTATACAAAATGCAAATTGGGCTAATGCATGATTTGTTACATTGTTCACTTGTTGTTTAGCTAAGATTCTCTGTTTCAATTGATCTGTGTAAGTTTGTTCCCAAGCCTCGAGCCACAATTTTTTTCGAATCTTTTCATTAAAAGTGTAGGCAAATGACAAGTATTCTTCTTGTTGTTCAGTAGACATCCCCAACCATTTCTCGATTGTGAACCCGCCATACTGTACCCAGGCTTTTATAAGTGAATCAAATTGAACTTTTTTCTCAAAGCAATTGTGCAAAGGCAGGTAAGGATTCACCAAAACCCATTCCATAGAAACTCGAACGGCTAAATATTCCATTAAAAGTGATTGTTCTTGTTGAGATTGTTGAGAACGCCAAAGCATCATACCTGCCCAGCCAGGCAAAGATAGCAAATGACCCTCAAGGTAATTTTGTATCTCTGAACGAGGAATTTTAAAAGCAGATAAAACAACTTCCAACGCCGTCTCTGCATCTTGTGGCCAGTTTCTAAACAGTTTGCGTTGGTTTTTACGCAATGCAGGGTCATGCTGTATAAGTCTTTGCCAAGTTCGATAAAATCCATCTTCATGTTTCGGTATTGACCACCCCGCTTGGGAGTCATCCAGATATAACTTACACCATTTTATAACATGATGATCTAGCACTTCCGTTAAATTTCTACCATCCTTGTGCTCTATCTTCATGCTTAAGGGCTGTCTCGGAATAATCTCGTAAAGTTCTATCTTTCGTTTTTTTGTATCCTCTATAAAGTTTTTTACATCTGGTGATGATGAGGGATTTACAGACATCGCATCCAAATTTAGGGAAAATCGGCAATAACGTTCAGCCTCTTCCCGAGGTATTTTAAGAGAATATGAGTTTAGCCAGTGCTGCAAACCTATTTCTAAAAAACCTTCATCAATTTCCCCACGATTCTTAGCCGATTGGATCATTGAAGTACTAGGGTATATTTCTATATTTCGGGTATTTTTTAACCAGTTAGCAACATCTTCAAATGTTAAATCTTCTAGTCCCACCCATGGGTGACGAGCTGCAAACGTTAAAATAGGTCCAAGTGGTGCTATTACTCTACTTGCTGAAGAAACTAACGATTTGATATCAATCTCTGTATCCATTTCTTTTAATTGATCCTGATGTATGTTTATTTCTTTTTGTAATGTAGAGGATAACATCACACCAACAACCTCCTTGTGAAAGTGATTATTTTAGATAGCTTGGATGGCTCTCGGTAGACTTCATCTCTCCTTCTCCAAATTTTATAAACCAAAGAAAAAGTACCGCGAAAAAGGAGGATGTAGGATAACGAGAAGCGAGCGCGCCCATTACACTACCAAGTATTAATAAACAAACGACAATGAACACAATCGGCATAGGCAGTTGAAGACTTTGAAAAACGGGTGTATATAACCATTCTTTAAAAAAGCTATGTAAAAGGAAGTAGACAGTTGCTGATCCTCCCAAAAGGAAAAGACCGGCCACTCTTTCGATTCTTCCTTTACAACAAACTACCAACTGCATCCAAGAAAATGATAAGGACCATCCTACTATCAAAGCAGTCACAATGTCATAAGGTCCACTAGAAGACATCCTCCAATAAGTAATTGCAGTAAGTAAACCTAATCCATAACCAGCGAAAATCCACAAAATAGACGATCTTTTAGTAAGATTAGAAGAGACTTCAATCCGGCGTATTGCCGAACCAGCCTGTAAAAAAAGAGTAGCCTTAAAAATACCATGTAATATAAGGTGGATTATGGCTGCCGAATAAGCACCTAATGCACATTGAATAAGCATAAAACCCATCTGCGCAATGGTAGATCCCACCAATTGACGTTTATAATCAACCTGTACCAAACTTATGGCACTGCCGATTAAGACAGATATACTAGAGAGAACAAGTAATAAAATCTGAGCTTTATCCCCATTAAACAACGGTGAGAATCTTGTTAGTATAATTCCGCCTGCATTTACAATCCCAGCATGCATAATTGCAGAAACGGGAGTAGGAGCCACAACAGACTCAATTAACCATTTATGGAATGGCCATTGGGCTGCTGGAATGATTACAGCCAAAACCAATAATAGATTTATTCCTGTTTTTTCCCATGTACCAATATGTGTCAGACTATCATTGGCCAAGATTAGAGTTAGCTTCCAGCTGCCAGTGATTTGAGACAACCAAATGATAGCAAATAGAAGAGCCAACCAACTAACTGTAAACACCTTAGCAGTTAGTCTTGTTGCTACTCTCGTTACCTTCCACTCCCTCTTTATACTTATAAGAATCGTTAACCCAATAAGCGTAATTCCCCAACAACCGGCCAACAATCGAAGGTCATTACTTAACCAGGAAACAGAAGCCGTACCTGTTATAAGTGTGAAGAATGCAAAGTATTTCCGGTAAGAACGATCTCCTAGTAAATACCTTACAGAAAAACGTTGGATGACAATGCCTATCGTCAGAACAAAACATGCCATAAGCCAAGCGAATGAATCCAAGTGCAAGGGGCCAACATTGTGATTCATATTGTTCATTAATAGAATCAATAATGATACCAAAGCAGGCAATGAAATGATCCCGATGTGGACCCGCACAAAACCTAAGGGCACCCGTTTAGATAGGAATACGAATCCACTTACCACAGATAAAAATAGTGCGATAAAAAATAAGGTAAGTAGTATGGATATGCTATTCGAAATCATAAAACTTCCCTCCGTCAAAATGGGCCGAACTTAATAGTAATGAAATAAAAAAACCGAGAACTAGAACCAGTAGTAGTAACCACTGATACTTGTTCTCGGTTTATTTTTAACTGACTAATTAAGTCTTTTAAAAATCTCCCTAAACTAATTTTTTCTCTAAATCATTAAATAACTTAAACACGATAACTCGTTCTCCAGTACGAGTACTTAAATCAGTATGAAAACTTTTTACTTCTTCCCCAGTGATGGTTAAAATGATTTCTTTTAAACCGTCCAAACCAGATTCAACTAACCCGGACCGAGTATGTTTGATTGATAGCATGCCATCCTTTGTTTGACAAACAGCATATTCCGCAGGAGTTAATATACCTTGTAAATAAACGATTATCATATCACGGAGAATATCTGTTTTAACAGAAACAGATCCACGCCCCAAAAAATCCTTTTCCCAATGAGTAATCGCTTTGCTAATTTCTGATTCGATGGACCCTTTTGTTTTCTTCAAGTAAATTCCCCCCAAACAAAAAAACGGTATATTTCCAGACTATTCCCTCTAAGTCTAAAAATATACCGATTTGTCTTATTCTGTACTTCTAAATACAAAAAGATTGCTTCTTCATTCTACCAATTCTACATTAATAAAATGCTAAAGCTCTTTATTATTATTCAGAAGGTAAATAATATCACTCGGTTATTAATCTAAGTAATAATTTAATTGAAAATGATCAACTTGTCAATATTAAATTGACAGAGGATTGATTCTATTTATTTTTAGCATGCTTATACGATTGTACGTTTTAAGAATTCCCTAGTACGAGCTTGTGTCGGATTATTGAAGATGTGCTCTGGACTTCCTTCTTCAGCAATAACACCCTTATCCATAAATACGACTCGATCTGATACTTCTTTTGCAAATTCCATTTCGTGCGTTACGATTAACATCGTAAGACCTGACTCAGCGAGTTCCTTCATGACTTTTAGGACTTCTCCTACCATTTCTGGATCAAGTGCTGATGTTGGCTCATCAAATAACATCACATCTGGTTCCATCGAAAGTGCTCTTGCAATCGCTACACGTTGCTTTTGCCCACCGGATAACTGCTTTGGCTTAGCGTTAATGTATTTATCCATGCCAACGACTTTTAAGTATTTCAGCGCTACTCTTTCCGCTTCTTCCTTCGTGCGTTTCAATACTTTTATTTGCCCTACTACACAATTGCTTAGGACATTATGATTATTGAAGAGATTAAATTGTTGGAAGACCATTCCTAAATGTCTTCGGTAGGTAGCGACATCATGCTTGTTATCCAAAATATTTTCACCTTGATAGATAATTTGCCCACCGCTAGGTCTTTCTAATAGATTAATACAACGAAGAAGAGTTGATTTACCGGATCCGGAGGAACCGATGATGGAGACAACTTCTCCTTTATTCACCGAGAAATCAATATCTCTTAATACTTCATGAGTGCCAAAGGATTTGCTTAAATGTTGAATATCAATAACCTTTTCCATGTTCTCTCCTCCTTCTTCCTATTGTTGTTGATTAACTTGTATCGGTTGATCGTTCCCAATCATCGTATAATTATCAGAGCCATCTAATTTTCTTTCGAAGTATAATAGAATTCTTGTAACAATGAAGGTCATCACAAAATAAATCATACATGCTACGAAAAACGATTCAAAATATCTAAAGTTATTGCCTGATATCGATTTTGTCACGAAATATAATTCTGTCACTGAGATCACGTTCAGAACGGAGGTATCTTTAATATTAATCACAAATTGATTACCTGTTGCAGGTAGAATATTACGTATAACCTGTGGTAATACAACGTTCCACATCGTTTGGAAATGATTCATTCCAATTGCATGTGCTGCTTCAAACTGTCCCTTATCAATCGAAACAATCCCACCACGAACATACTCAGCCATATATGCCCCTGTATTGATAGAGACAACAATGATCGCTGCAACAAAAACATTCATATCTATCCCAAATGCTAACGCAGAACCATAATAGATAACCATTGCTTGTACAATCATCGGTGTTCCACGGAAGAATTCAATATAGATGGAGAGGATGGCATTAATGACTTTTAAAAATATTTTGTTCACACCACGTTCGGGCATTGGAATTGTACGGATAACTCCTGCTAGCAATCCAATCATTGCCCCAAAGACCGTCCCGATAAGAGCGATCAAGAGTGTTAAACCCGCACCACGAAGGAACATTGGCCAGTTTTCGATAATTATTTTAATGACCCACTCAAAACTCATTTCTTCTCCTCCTTAGCCCTATAAAACCGACTGTATGTTGATATACAGTCGGTTCCCTGTATTTTTTATTCTGCTGCTGGTTGATTTTGAATAGCCGAATCCATAATACTTGTACGTTCTTCTTCTGAGATACCTGATAAAATCTCATTTATTTTTTCTGTTAATCCGCTGCCCTTTTGAAGTCCGACAGCAATTGCTGTATCATCTTCTGAAGTTTCAAATCCATCTTCAAATTCCACCATCACAAAATTTTCATTAGCAGATGAAGCACTAATACCCTCTGGACGTTCTGACACGTAACCATCAATCATTCCTGATTCAAGTGCTACTCTCATTGCTGGGAAGTTGTCCATCGCCGTTTTCTTTTCGACACCTTCAATTTGGTCGATTACTGTATAGTGGAATGTATTTAATTGAGCAGTAATTTTTGCTCCTTTAAAATCTTGGATAGACGTAGAACCTTCATAAGTGCTGCCTTTTTTCACAACCATAACTAAATTTGAAGTATAGTAATTATCCGAAAAATCGATTGTTTCTTTTCGTTCTGCTGTTGGTGACATACCAGCTATGATTGCATCAATTTTGCCTGATGTTAAAGCTGGTACAAGACCATCCCACTCTGTTTTAACAATCACTAATTTTTTACCTAATCCTTCAGCTATTTTTTTTGCAATTTCCACATCATATCCGCCTGCATACTCTGCAGAACCGTCTATTTTTACTGCACCATTTGAATCATCATTTTGAGTCCAGTTAAACGGTGCATATCCAGCCTCAAGACCTACCTTAAAAGTATTATCTTCTGATGACCCAGAATCCGAACTAGTACTTGTTCCACACCCTGCTAATAATAGAATGGTAGAAATGGTTAAAACGAAAAATAATGTTAATTTGCTCCTCATGCTGTTTCTCCTCCGTATTCTTATAAATTACGACAAAAAACGACCTGAGATATACTCAGGTCGCAGTAAATTTGCCCTAAGGTCCTCTCTTTTATCTCAAATGAGATAGCACAACTCAATAAACTGGGGGTTTATTGAGACAGTCCTGCAGCTATTAACTGCAGACCCAGCATGTAATATTGAGGGTATTACAAACTTCGGCGACATTTCCTTCTCCCTAGCATCACTGTTTCCTCAAACTCCACTAAAGACTGTTAAATATCGCGCCTCTACCTCACTAGTAAAAGTGAGGCCTTATTTAATTGTGTTTTTATACTACAATAGTAACTACTAATCAGTCAACTACTAATTATTAGAAAATCCAGTAACTACTGTTTTAAATGAGATATATAAAAAAACAAGCTATCTATATCGTGTTCTTATTATAAGAAATGGACAAAATATACATTGAAATCACATATAAAAGAGGTTACTATACCGAGAGTATGTACATAATGTTAAAAATACACCAGGAGGTTACATATGCAATATGCTCTTTCAGTTTTAGGTATTTTTGTTGTTTTGTTTTTGGCTTGGTTGGCAAGTTCCAACCGAAAAGAGGTAAAATATAAACCGATTCTCATCATGATTGTCATCCAAATTATTTTATCAATATTACTGTTAAATACTAAATTTGGTTTCATTATCATCCAGGGAATCTCTGCTTTTTTTAATAAACTGCTTGAATATGCAGGTGAAGGGATTTCCTTTGTGTTTGGTGGAATGGCGAACGATGGAGAGGCTCCATTCTTTTTAACTGTATTGCTTCCAATCGTATTTATTTCAGTATTAATCGGTATTCTCCAGTATCTGAAAATTTTACCATTCATTATGAATGGGATTGGATGGTTATTAAGTAAAGTAAACGGGATGGGTAGACTTGAATCTTATAATGCAGTTGCTTCATTGATGGTCGGGCAATCGGAAGTTTTCATCACACTAAAAAAGCAATTAGGCCTGCTATCCAAACAACGGTTGTATACCCTATGTGCTTCCGCGATGTCAACAGTTTCAATGTCCATTGTCGGCGCTTATATGACAATGCTAAAGCCAGAATATGTTGTCACAGCTGTAGTGTTAAATTTATTTGGCGGGTTTATTATCGCTTCTATCGTTAATCCGTACGAAGTAAATCCAGATGAGGATATAATCGAAATCCGCGATCAGAAAAAACAATCCTTCTTTGAAATGATTGGAGAATATATCCTTGATGGTTTCAAGGTTGCAGTTATTGTCGGTGCCATGTTAATTGGTTTTATTGCCTTAATGGCTGGAATCAATCATGTATTTGAACTAGTATTCACCATTTCATTCCAAACGCTATTAGGTTACCTTTTTTCTCCAATTGCTCTTATTATGGGGATTCCTTTATCAGAAGCAGTTAGTGCTGGAGGAATTATGGCGACAAAACTCGTGACAAATGAGTTTGTTGCGATGATGGATTTATCTGGAGGAAATCACCAATTTAGTGAACGGACACTTGGTATTCTGTCTGTATTCCTTGTTTCCTTTGCCAATTTCTCATCAATCGGGATTATTACCGGGGCGGTGAAAAGTCTAAATGAAGAGCAAGGGAATGTCGTTGCTGGGTTTGGTTTGAAACTTTTATATGGTGCCACACTAGTAAGCATACTTTCAGGTATTATTGTTAGTTTCGTTTTATAAAAAACAACGTTTAAAAAAGCCCCAAAAAGGAACCCACTCAGTTTCAAGTGGGTTCCTTTTTTAATTTTTCCGATTTCGGTTTTTAAGGTTTCTACTTAGCAAATTAATTCAACTGATGGCTGATTCTGCAGGAAACGTTAACTTATTCAGATTGGCTTGAGACCCTGCTGAATAAGTTAAAAGGTCGGTCCTATTCTCCAAATTCCAAAGTCGTTTTGCTTCAAAATTTCTGATTTTGTCAGTTTTCCTGACGAGACAGATTTTATTTCATCAAAGATAGATTGTCCAACTGTTTGAACCGTCTCTTTACCTTCAATAATTGTTCCAGCATTCAAATCCATATTATCTCTCATACTATTAAACATTGGTGTATTTGTTGAAATTTTAATAACAGGAGCAATCGGTGAACCCGTTGGCGTACCACGACCAGTTGTAAAGAGAACCACCTGTGCACCTCCCGCGACCATTCCTGTAAGCTGTTCGATGTCCTGCCCTGGAGTATCCATCCAGACAAGTCCCTTTTTAGTTGGAATCTCTGCATAGTCAACCAGTTCTTGAAGCAGACTTGTGCCTGACTTTGTAGCTGCTCCAAGTGACTTTTCCTCAAGTGAACTTAACCCACCAGCGATATTTCCTGGCGTAGGGTTACCAGTGCGGATATCAATCCCCATCATAAGCGCCCGACCTTCTGCCTGCTTAATCTTTTCATATACTCGTCTGGCAGTATGGTCATCAACCGCTCGGTTAGCAAGTAAATGTTCGGCACCGATTAATTCTGTCGTTTCTGCAAGGATTGCTGTTCCGCCTGCTTTTACAATTAAATCACTCACATGGCCAACCGCAGGGTTCGCAGATAAGCCAGAACATGCATCCGAACCACCGCATTCCGTTCCAATGATCAATTCACTAACATGACAAGGCTCCCTCATAATTGCAGAGGCATCCTGAACCATCTTTGCTGCAACTTTGGCTGCGTTAGCGATCGTTTGCAAGGTGCCTCCATTTTCCTGGATGGAAACAGTCTCAACTGGCTTTCCGCTTTTAGCAATCTCTTCTGCTACACTTCTTGCTTGATGTGTTTCACAGCCTAAACCTAGCACGACTACGCCATACACATTTGGATTAAGGCCAACACCAACATAGGTTCGGAAGGTTTGATCATAATCCACTCCAACCTGTGTACAGCCATGTTGATGAATAAAACTAACAGTCCCATGTACAAGCTGAGTAACTTGGTATGCAGCTTGGGTCGCACAGGTGATAGTTGGAAGAATCAATACATGATTACGAACCCCAACTTTTCCATCCGGACGTCTATACCCCATAAAATATTCTTGATTATTCATTTATATCCCCCCTACCACGTGTTCCTTCAAGATTGTGTACATGGACATGCTCTCCTACCTCAATATCACATGAAGCAACACCTATGATTTCACCGTATTTATAAATCTTTTCACCCTTTTTAATAGAATCAACGGCAAATTTGTGCCCAAAAGGAATGGAGTGTAAGAGTTGTACATCAATTTTCCTATCACCATACGAAGCAGTAACAAAGATATTAGCCTCTAAATCTACTAAAACGGTCGCAACATTATCTCTCTCATTCATTAATACAGCCGAAAAACTTTGAGACATGACTTAGCCCTCCTATTAATCCTCAGAATCAACATACGGTATAGTTAATGGCCCTAACGGTAGTACCGCTACAGACATGTCTTTCCCATACTTTTCTTTAAGCAGTTCTAACGTTTGTTCAATATTGTGTGTTGGCTTCAACATTGCCTGTGTCACTTGTTCATCTGTAAGTAGTGAATACACATAAACATCAGCCCACACTTGAATTACAGCCTGCTTTTGAACTTGCCACTGGTCAAATGTCTTAAACTCTGGATCATTGATCATATCTAGGATTTCCTGTGGAGACTTGGCCATTTTTAAGATGTCCGCGTAATTCCCATGGCTTGGAAGCCCATCTGAACATTCTGAAGCGACAATGATCGCTCCCCCTTTTTTCACAATTTTATGAGCAGCACTCATACCTTTTACGGCCTGGTACAGATTCTGATCGAGTGGATAGCCAGAATTTGATGTTATGACTACATCAAAGCGTTGTTCACATTTCGTCATTGCGTGTTCTTTTGCATATTCACAACCTTTGTCATGAGCGGCAATTAATTCCCCAGCAAACACATTTGTAATCTGCTTATCACGATTCAAAGTGACATTCAGCATAAAATGCGGTTTACACATCATGTTGATTTCCCTTGTCATCTCCTGAAGAGGGTTATTCACCATATTTCCCCATGTTGCTAACGGATCACCAATCATTCGTGCATTATGGAAGGTCATGATCG
Source organism: Fredinandcohnia aciditolerans (assembly GCA_003640645.1). Classification (GTDB taxonomy): domain Bacteria; phylum Bacillota; class Bacilli; order Bacillales; family Bacillaceae_L; genus Ferdinandcohnia; species Ferdinandcohnia aciditolerans. The sequence continues at coordinate 75,057 of QGHH01000007.1, forward strand.
TTTCAATTCCTGCAATCCCTGGCATGATTCCTTTTGGTCCACCTGAAAAGCCAGCAAAAAAGTGAGGCTCGATAAAACCTGTTACGATTCGAAAATCTGCTTCAACGTATTCTTTGTTTAAATAAACGTCACAACCAAATTTACTATGCCCTACTTTGACAAGCGTTTCCTTATCATGACAATGGTTATTAATAATCCGAATGTTATCTACAACCCATTGCCCTAACATTTGAACGAACTCTTCCTCCGTTTGATCACGATGCGTTCCCGTTCCATTAATAATCACAAAGTTTTCAAGAGGAACATGATTTAATTCCTTAATTAAAGCCGGAACAAGTTTTTCATTAGGCGTTGGCCGAGTAATGTCACTAATAACGATGGCTACTTTATCTGTTGCTTTCACCATTTCTGCTAAAGGAGGTGATCCAATTGGATTTTTGAGGGCTTCTTGTAATGCTCCCATTTCATCAGCAAGACCTGAGGGGTTTTGTGGTTCTAAAATAAGAGCATCGTCCGGGACATTAATTGTTAAATTTTCTTTTCCATAAAGTAATGTTGTTTGCATTTTTTTCTCCTTTTCAAATCATGATGTGGTTAATAAATAACCACCCCTAGCCTTAATTGGCCAGGGGTGTAGGGTGGTTATCAAATACGCCTTGGCGTATTTGCTGCCCGATTTTTAGGCCCACAGGAAGTGGGTCATAAAGACGTTGCCACAGGACGTGGCGTTCTTAGTCTTTGAACTTACTGTCTCGAAAAACTACCTTTAAAAAATCGTGGCATCCGCCAGAGGCTATAACTTTATTCAGTCAGGGTTTATATCCCCAATGAATTTATTCCTTTTATAACATAATTTAAATACACATAAGAGTGGGGATCCTTAATGAATAAAGTTATACTGGTACTCCAGGGTCTTTTGGCGCTCCGGGATTTTCCAGTTTCGCATCAATGCCTTTACTTCTTTGGTATTTATCCATTAGTATAACAGCAATTGGACAAAGAATGGCCGTCGTTAATACAGATATTGATATTTGCATCGTAGCAATGTTCGCAATATCCTGATAGGCTTGAGCTTCAGCAGCACTCATCATACCAGAACCAGCTGCAACAGTCGCAGCCGCTGCAATTGCTGCCGGTGTACCTACTGCATTTCCCGCTGTAGATGCTTCAGCCACCGGGGCAATTTGACTTTTCTCTCTAAACAGCTTAAACACGAGAATACCCGTTAATCCTGTTAATACGGTTGTCATAATTCCTAGAAGTAATCCAGCGCCAACAACGCTAGGGTTGAAGAATGTCATAAAGTTCATTCCTGCACCAAGTGCAAATGCAAAGAATGGAACCGGTAAAATTTCTCCTGGAGCCAAGAATTCACGAATTTCAGGGTCAAGATTTCCTAGAAGCATTCCTAAAGCAATTGGTAATAATACTGCGATAAAAGCAATAATTGGGAATTTGGAACCTAATAGGCCCAGTGACATTAACGTAAAAAACGGTCCATCGTTTAATGATAGGACAGATACTGCACCTACATCCGACCTGTTTCCATATTGACCTGTTAAGGCAGCATACATCCCACCGTTTCCATTTGTCATTGCAGCAATGATTGCTAATGTCGATAAACCAAGTAAACCATTCATAGGGTCAAAAAAGTACCCAAACAAAAGTCCAACAGCAAGCCCAGTTAAATATTTAGATGTTGTCAGCAATACTCCTTTTTTCAAAGCAATCCCACCGACTCTAAGATTCATCTGGCTACCTGCGCAAAATAGGAATAATGCAATTAATGTTAATGCACCATTTTTAAATAATTGTTCAGAAAATCCACCAATCCGTAAAAACTCATAATGACCATCGGCAGTTGGAGCAACCCCCAAAGATTTTAAAACATCCATAACTGCTGGAATGTGCATTTGATCGACTGTATTAAATAACGCCCCTAGCATTAAAGGTACAACCATCAATCCACCTGGTACTTTCTCAATTGTTTGCTTGATTTTCATCCCCATTTACCCCCTCTTTATTGAAAAAATAAGTGCGGCTAACTTGCTCAGCTGTAAGTTCTAACAATTTTTTTGATTCTTTCATCGCTTCGTCTAAGTTTATTGGACGATTTATTATGCTAAAAACCCCTATAATTCCATATTGGTATAATGTTTGAATTCTTTCTCCAATAGAACCCGCGATAATGATCGTTGGTATATTAAGCTTCTTTGCTGTTTGGGCCACCCCCATGGGAGTTTTTCCATAAGCTGTTTGAAAATCCACCTGACCTTCCCCAGTAATTACAAGGTCAGCCCCTTTTAGATTTTCTTCAAGCTTGGAGTATTCAATTACGACATCCACCCCTCTTTTCATAGTGGATGGAAAAAATGCTTGAAAGGCTCCTCCAATTCCTCCCGCAGCCCCAGCTCCCGGTCTTTCATGCAACCGGATCCCCGTTACTTGTTCCACTACATTGCCCCAATGTGTAAGGTTTTTGTCGAGGATTCGAACCATTTCATCTGTAGCTCCTTTTTGCGGTCCAAACACATGAGAAGCTCCCTTTTCACCCACGAGTGGATTTTCCACATCAGAGGCAATTAAAAAATGACTTTCTTTGATTCGTTTATCAAAATGATCCATTCGTACTTCATGAATTTGATTTAACGCACCACCACCAAAGCCAATTTCCTTTCCTGACTTGTCCAAAATTTGCATACCAAGAGCCTGTAGCATCCCAACACCACCATCATTTGTGGCAGATCCACCAATGGCTAAGACAAAATTTCGATACCCTCCATCAAGTGCTTTCTTAATTAATTCTCCAGTACCAAACGTCGTTGCTGTAAGAGGATCCCGCTCAGAACGACTAATTAAATCCAAGCCGGATGCACTAGCCATTTCTATAATGCATGTCTCTTCATCACCTAGCACCCCGAAAGATGCTTCGATTGGTTTACCAAGGGGACCTGTAACAGTAGCTGAAACTTTATGTCCTTTTGTCGAAGAAACGAGATTTTCCATCGTTCCTTCTCCTCCATCCGCCACAGGTATTAACTTCGTTTCCGCATTCGGATATGCATTTTTTATTCCTTTTTCAATTGATAAGGCCGCTTCCATTGCAGTTACACTGCCCTTAAAGGAATCTGGCGCAATTATGATTTTGATTTTGTGTCCCCTCCCAACGCAAGCGCTTACAATATTCTGTTTATTTAATTATAATGGACTTGCTTCAATTCTTCTTTATCTGTAGAATACAAATAATTATATAAATTCTAATATTTTTTTGTACTCAATAACCAAAAGGAGAATTTGATGATTACGAGGGAAATTGCTGAGATGTTAGTAAAAGAAACTTCGAAGGTCATGAACTTGAATATTAATATAATGGATGAAGAAGGAGTTATTATTGCAACGAGTGACCCCTCTCGTCAAGATTCGATCCATGAAGGTGCATTAGAAGTAATTAAAACTGGTAAGGTCCTTGAAATTACATCTGAAAATCAAGGCCAACTTCGTGGAACACAACAAGGAATTAATTTACCGATACATTTTCATGGTGAAGTTGTCGGAGTCATCGGAATTACGGGGGAACCCTACATAATAAGAGACCGTGGTGGCCTCGTTAAAATGATGGCAGAATTAATGATTAAGCAAGCTTACATGGCATCCCAAACGGAATGGCGCCAAAAAACGAAAGAGACGATTATCGAAGAACTTTTGAAGGAGAAACCGAACACAATTAATATTGAACGCTGGCTTAGCCTACTTAATATGAAGCTTACTGGACCTTTCGTCGTTAGCTTAATTGAGATCGTTGATTATTCTCTTTCAAGTCACCTACTTATCAAAAATACAGAAGAAGTGGTTGGAAAAGGAGAAGTGCTGGCAGGATTTGTTCATGGCAATAAATTGCTGCTCCTATTAACTGGGGTAACCCACGAAAGTGCAAAAAAGAAGTTAACTTTCCTATGTAAAGAATTTGAAAAAATGAAGGTTCATGTTCGTTTAGCATTTTCTCCGCTAATCCACCACCTTCTACACGTTAATCAGGGTTATCATGAATGTGAAATTGCGTTAGCCATCAGTAAGCCTGAACAAAAGATCATTTCATATACCGACATTGAACCGAAGGCACTCGTTCACCAAATTAATCCAAAGCTAGCAACACAGTTTTCCGAACGAATATTAAAAAGCAAGGGTGACCTTATCAATCATTTAGATACGCTTCAAGCGTTCTTTGACTCGAATTTAAATATAAAAGAAACGGCGAAAAAACTTTATATCCATCGCAATACCCTTATTTACCGTCTTAATAAAATAAAAACAGAAAGCGGCTATGACCCTCAAAACTTTCATGATGCCTTTCTATTACAAATGGTCATTTGGGTACATAATAGAAATAGAACTAACTCTCCCCATCAGTGAAAGGTGGATAGCTTTTTCATTTTCGACATAAAAATTGGTAATTCGACAAAAACGATTGACCTTTTATTCATAAACATTTAGAATTTGTACATATTTTCAAAAAATGAGGGTTAGCATGAAAGATATATTATTCAGGAAAAAAAGTCTCGGAGAGTTACTCAAAAATAAGGGAGATATCCAGCTACCACAAACATTAGGTGCCTTTGATTTAATGCTACTTGGAGTGGGTGCCATTGTAGGAACTGGTATATTCATTCTTCCCGGGACAGTAGCTGCGGGGCACGCAGGACCAGGTATCGTTTTTTCATTTATTATAGCTGCGATAGTCTGCGCATTGGCTGCCTTATGCTATTCAGAATTTTCTTCATCCGTACCAGTAACGGGTAGTGCATATACGTATGTTTACATTGTATTTGGAGAAGTAGTCGCTTGGTTAGTTGGATGGGCTTTACTATTAGAATATGGCTTAGCAGTAGCAGCAGTTGCAACAGGTTGGTCAGCATATTTAAGTGCTTTATTAGAAGGTTTTAATATTTCTATTCCTAGAGCCATTTCTGGTTCTTTTAATCCGGCAGATGGAACATATATAAATATACCCGCTATATTCATTATATTTGCCACTGCTTATTTATTAACACTCGGTATACGAGAATCTACGAAGATTAATATGATTATGGTATTTATTAAAGTAGGTGTTATTCTCTTATTTATTGGAGTAGGTATTTTTTATGTAGAACCTGCTAATTGGCAACCATTTTTGCCCTTCGGAATGAATGGTGTTATAAGTGGGGCAGCCCTTGTTTTCTTTGCTTATCTTGGGTTTGATGCTGTTTCGTCAGCAGCTGAAGAAGTGAAGAACCCACAACGAAATATGCCAATAGGTATTATTGGTTCATTATTAATTTGTACAATTCTTTATGGAGCTGTTTCCCTTGTTCTGACTGGGATGGTTTCTTACACAAAGCTAAATGTAAGTGATCCAGTAAGCTACGTAATGCAAATCGTTAATCAAGATTGGGTGGCTGGTGTTATTTCACTTGGGGCTGTTGTAGGGATGATGACAGTTATACTAGTTATGTCATACGGAGGAACTAGACTTCTATACGCGTTTGGCCGTGATGGATTGCTACCGAAAAGTATGTATGAACTTAGTAAAAAACATAAGACACCTGTTAAAAACACATGGGTATTTGCAGCAATTGTAGCTTTTTGTGCCGGCTTCGTTCCGTTGTCTAAGCTAGCTGAACTAGTAAACATGGGAACATTACTCGCATTTACAATTGTATCAATTGGTATTCTTTATTTAAGAAAAGATAAGAATCTTCCATCTAATGGGTTTAAAGTACCGTTCTTTCCAATTTTACCGATTCTTTCATTCTTATTATGTTTATTTTTAATGTCCCAACTCTCTGTCTTCACTTGGATTGCATGCGGTGTTTGGTTTGTATTTGGATTACTTTTCTATTTTGTCTATGGTAAAAAGCATAGCGTAATGAATAAAGAATAAGTTGATAAGAAGTGAGCATACGTTATCATAATGTATGCTCATTTTTTGTACCTAAAATTTGAGACAACACTTCATATCGTCCTATAGAATTAACAGAAGTGACCAATTAATTGGCAAAAATATTATTTTGATATATCAATCATTTTTGTGTAAAAGTTTCCTTCCCTCAAAACTTTTGCCTAACCTGCATTTTATTGTTTTTGCACAAAAACGTTGCCGTAGACTAACACAAAACCCCTTTGGTACAATAAATTTCAATGCTGAGTATCGGAGGAAGATAAATGGAACAGAGGTATCAAGATTTAAGGTTAGGAGAGCGTGGTGCAATATTAAGTATTGCAGTTTACATATTTTTATCATGTATGAAACTAATCATCGGATATATTGCAGGTTCAGAAGCGCTGAAAGCCGATGGTTTAAATAATACAACTGACATCATTGCCTCTATTGCAGTATTGATTGGGTTAAGACTTTCCCAAAAACCAGCAGATGACGATCACCCCTACGGTCATTGGAAGGCTGAATCTGTTGCCTCGTTAATCGCAGCCTTAATAATGATGGCTGTAGGTCTGCAAGTTATATTCGGTGCAACTACTTCTGTTTTTAATGGCAAAGCTGAATCACCTGATATGATAGCAGCTTGGACGGGATTCTTTTCCGCATTTATTATGATCTTGGTCTACAGCTATAATAAAAATTTAGCTACGAAAGTAAAAAGTCATGCAGTTATGGCTGCTGCTAAAGATAACCTCTCGGATGCTTGGGTTAGTATTGGGACTGCAATTGGAATTTTAGCTTCTCAATTCGGCATACCTTGGCTCGATCCAGTGGCGGCAATAGTTGTTGGATTATTAATATGTAAGACAGGGTGGGATATTTTTAGAGAATCCTCACATTACTTAACTGATGGCTTCGATATACATGCTTTAGAAGAGTACAAACAGACAATCTTACATGTAAAGGGAGTTTTAGAAGTAAAGGATATTAAAGGAAGAACATATGGAAATAGCAATACTGTGGATGTTGTGATCTCTGTTCCAAATAATTTAGATATCACCGAGGCACATGAAATATCATCTAATGTGGAGGAAATGTTAAAAAACCAGTATAACATTCATGATGTTCATGTCCATGTGGAGCCAGTTGAAAATGACAAGTTAATGATGATTGAATAAGATAATTTTAATAAAAGAAGTAAATTCACGTTGAATTTACTTCTTTTATTAGTGATGGGACAGTTAGTCAGGTTACGTGTTTAGTCCTTTTAATAGGTATTCTTCAAATGCTTGACTATTCAATGGTTTGCTAAAGTAAAAACCTTGTCCAAATAATAAACCATCTTTGTTTAGTTCGTTGACGTGTTCCTGTATTTCGATACCTTCTGCAATTACATTTAAACCTAAAGTTGTTGCCAAAGTTAAAACGGATTTCACAATGGCTCTGCTTTCTTCATTGACATGGATATCTCTAATGAATGAAGCATCGACCTTTAATGTATCAATTGGAAGGTGTTTAAGGTAACTAAGTGAACTATATCCTGTTCCGAAGTCATCAATTGAAATTTGAATCCCCAGCTTTCGGATTTCCTCAAGGATGGACGCAGCATCATTAACATCCATAAAAACACTTTCTGTTACTTCCATTTCGAGCCACTTTGGGTCTAAATCCGTTTCTTTTAGTATGTTCTTGACTGTATTGATAAATTTAGCGTCTTCAAGTTGTCGAATGGATACGTTAACCGAAATAACCAATGATTGATATCCTTTTTCTTGCCATTTTTTCATTTGCCTACAGCTCTCCCGTAAGATCCACTCCCCTAACGGTACAATTAATCCTGTTTCTTCAGCCAATGATATAAATTTACCAGGCGAAATGGTACCTAACTCAGGATGTTTCCATCTAACTAAAGCCTCCATCCCAATTAGTTTTTGGGTAGAGAGATTTAGTTTAGGCTGGTATTCCAGATAAAATTGTTCTTCTTTTATAGCCATTCTCAATGCATTTTCAAGCAGCCTGCTCTCTAATGATTCATTTTTAATTTTACTATTAAAGAATAAATAATGATTTTTCCCTTTATTTTTAACATTGTAAAGAGCATCATCTGCATTCTTAATCAGTTCCCTCGATGTATCACCGTCGTTGGGATAAGTAGCGACTCCAATACTGCATGTCATGATATATTCCTGTCCTGAAATGGAGATTGGAGAGTTAAATTTCGTTAGAATACGAGTAACATATTTTTTTAAATCCTCTTCATTTTTTATATCCCTTAACAATACAATAAATTCATCCCCGCCAACACGACCTACTAGATCGCTTGGATTTATCGCGTCCTTTATATTTCTGGCAGCTTCAATTAATACTTGATCACCTACATCATGGCCCCACTGATCGTTAATCGATTTAAAATTATCAAGATCAATAAATAGGACGGACATTTTCGTCGACGAGGCTCTATGTTTCCTGTCAAGAATTTCTCTATTTAACTCATTCATAAAAGAACGTCGATTTGGCAAATTTGTTAATGAGTCATGAAAGGCCAAATGATATATTTTTTGTTCGAATATCTTTCTGAATCGAATATCACGCATGACCACAAGAATTAAATCATTTTTTGAAAACGAAGATTTATCAATGACACTAAAACTGGCCTCTATATCAATATACTCCCCTTTGTTATCACGGACTCGAATCTCAATATGTCTAACTGTTTTTTTCCTCTTGCAAAAGATTCTTATTTCCTTATTAACCATCGCTTGATCATCTGGATGAATCATTTCAAAAAGAGTAAGATGTCGGATGGAAGATAAGTCATATTTTAATATAGCTTCAAAAGATGGAGATGCGTATTGAAAAGTACCGTCTATCTCAATGAGACTAATTAAATCTGTCGTATTTTCAGCTATCAATCTATATTTTTCGTTTTGTTCCTCTTCTACTTGTTTTGCTAATTTAGAGCTTATGGATTTATCAGAGAAATCTAGAGGACGATGTATGTTTTCCATTTTTTAAACTCCTTTAAGTTTACAATTACTATTTTTAATACTTAGCAGAAGTAAATGCTAATTATGTAAGTGTGAACTTTCTTGAATGATTTTATATTAGCATCTGCATAGGTTTTGCGTCAATTTAAAGATTCTTAACATCAAGATATTTATCGTTCGAATAAATATAGAAAAAGAAATATCGTTAAAAAGAGTGAACCTTAAAGGCTCACCCCCCTTCTCAATCGAAATTTTTAAATTTTTTCAGACGATAAAATAGTTTTCTAAATCTTCGACTTGGTTAATTTCTTTCAATACAAAAAATAGCGATTGCTCCTGCACCAACTACACCGATCTTCATAGTTGCCCCCCATTTTATGTGGTATGTGCGATTACTCCATCCTTTAACCATTTCGCTGTCAATGTTTCTGCATATAGCATCTCTTCTGGTGTACCTTCAAAAAGTATATGTCCTCCTTTTTTTCCTCCCCCTGGACCTAATTCGATTACCCAGTCACTCGCCGCTATAAAGTTTAGGTTGTGTTCGATTATAATGACAGAATTACCTCTATTTACAAGATTTTGAAACACGTCTAAAAGTTTTTCATTATCTTCTGTGTGCAGTCCTAAGGATGGCTCGTCTAATAGGTAGATTTGTCCTTCTTTCTGTAAGTGGCTCGCAAGCTTTAGACGTTGGATTTCCCCTCCGCTAAGAGAACTTGTCGTCTGCCCTAAAGTCAAATACCCTAATCCTACTTCTTTGAGCGTACGCAATCTCTTTCTGATTTTTGGTATTTTAAAATAATGGGTAGCCTCGTCAGTAGTAAAATTTAATATCTCTACTATACTTTTATTCATGTATTTGTAGGACAGTGCTTCATCTGAATATCTCGTACCGCCACAGGTTTCACATGGGATATTTACCGGATCTGCAAATGCTACGTCTGGAGTTAATACTCCTTTTCCATTGCAAATAGGACATGCGCCTAATGAGTTAAAACTGAACAAACCCGCTGGTTGTCCTGTTTCTTTTGAAAATGTTGCGCGAATATCGTCCATAATTCCCATATATGTTGCCAAGGTTGAACGATTGGAGATACCTATGCTGCCTTGTTCTACCATTATTGTCTCAGGATACTTTTTAGCAAATGCTCCCAACATTAAGGAGCTTTTACCTGAACCTGACACTCCACAAATAGAGACTAAGACATTTTTAGGAATATGAACGCTAATATTTTTCAGGTTATTAGTAGCTGCTTTGTTGATTTTAAAATAACTTTTTATATCCCTTGGACTTTTATTTATGTTTATTTTTTTTATTAAGGCAGTTGCGGTGGGAGAGTTTTTTAGACCTTCTAGTTTTCCTTGATAGACAACTTCCCCTCCATTTACACCTGCTCCTGGTCCCATTTCAATTATTTCATCCGCTACTTTTATAACTGATAGATTGTGTTCAATTACAATGACGGTATTGTGTTGGTCTTTTATCCGTTTTAGCATATGGATTAACATATTCACTTCTTCTGGGTGGAGACCTGCACTTGGTTCGTCGAAAATGTATGTAATATTGTTTAGACTGCTCCCTAAATGACGAGCAATTTTTACCCTTTGAGCCTCGCCACTAGACAGTGTGCCCATTTTTCTTGATAAACTCAAATATCCTAGTCCCATGTCAACTAGTTGTTTCACATGTGGAATGGTTTGTTGTGCGATTGATTCTCCCATAGGATCTTTTATGTTCTTAAGCTCTTCTATTATTTCTGGTAGCTCTAATTGATCGTACTCTGCGATGTTTAAGTTATTTATTCTACATTCTAATACCTTTGGATTCAGGCCTGAACCATGGCATGTTGGGCATAATGAGTGTGTAGACACGGCTAAGACATCATCTTGAGATACTTCTTTTAGCTTTGTGATATCTCTGTTTATATAAAGTCGCGTAAATCGGGGCAATAACCCATCCCACTCATGATCCTGAGGTCCATTTTTTGTATGAAACGGCGCATAGACCTTTTCACCATCTGGGGGACCATATAATAGCAATTGGACTTCTTCTTCCGAGTAGTCTTTAATGGGTTTATCTGGATCGAATAAACCACCGGTCATCATCCATCTGCCTTGCCAACCTGAAGGCGACAACGGTTTAAATTTCACTGCGTATTCTCGAAGTGATTGATTGAAATCGATAATCTTATGTAAGTCCGGCGTAATGACTTCTCCATATCCTCCACATTCTGGACATCTTCCAAAGGAACTTTGACTCGAAAAATCGGTGGCAGTACCTATGGATGGTTTTCCTATTCTCGAGAACAAAAGTCTAATCAATGGATCTATATCCATATAGCTACCTACTGTTGAACGTGAATTGCCCCCTACAGGTCTTTGCTCTACAACTATAACAGGGCTTAGGTTTTGCATAAGATCGGCGTGTGGTCTTTCATACCTTGGCATTTGATTTCTGACATAGAGAGGATAGTTCATTGTCATTTGTCTTCTACTTTCCGTGGCTAATGTATCAAAAACAACTGAACTCTTTCCAGAGCCAGAAAGGCCAGTAAAAACAATGATTTTTTCTTTTGGTATCGTTAAATCTATATTTTTTAAATTATGTTCTTTTAGTCCTTTTAAAATGATTTCATCTTTCTTATCTGACATGTTACCATCCTTTCTATATGAATCTACTATGTTTTCTTCAGTACGTTACAAGCTTAGCCACCCTTAGTAAGAGGAATACCTTCCCTTATCGAAGATTTGTCGAATAAGAACAAGCGAGTCACGTGTAAAGTCCTTCATCACCGCTATGAAGGCCCGAACGAACAAGCAAGTCTCGTGCAAAGTCATTCATCCCCGTTATGAAGGCCAGAACGAGCATGGCAGTCTCGTGCAAAGTCATTCATCGCCTCTACGAAGCCCCGAACGAATAAGTCCATTCGAAATCCCATCTTATCACGAATGATAAATATGTTATAATATTATGAAAAATTAAAAAGGAGATTTCATAATGCTTATTCCCTTTAAAGACAAAAAACCGAACGTACATGATACTGTCTTCTTGGCTCCAGGTTCTTATGTAATTGGTGATGTTCAGGTCGGTAAAGAGACCTCTATTTGGTTTAATGCCGTTCTGCGCGGTGATGAAGACGCTATTATTATTGGGGATCGATGTAGTATCCAGGATAATGCAACCGTTCATTTATTTGAAGGCTCACCGGTAATAGTGGAAGACGAAGTAACTGTTGGTCATAATGTGATTCTTCATGGTTGTACAATTAAAAAAAGATGTATCATTGGAATGGGCTCAACAATTTTAGACGGTGCCGTCATCGGTGAAGAGTGTATCATTGGTGCCAATACACTGATCCCGTCTAATAAAATCATTCCACCTCGTTCCCTCGTACTAGGCTCACCCGGAAAGGTGGTCCGGGACCTAACCAAAAAGGACTTTGAACTAATTCAACTATCAATTGATACTTACGTTGAAAAAAGTTACATATACAATGACCTATTAAATAAGTAGTTCTATAGAAATAAGAAAAAACTGTAGGACGGCAAGCACCTACAGTTTCTTCTTGTTTTATCTACTCCTAACTATTCCTTCCTCCGCACTATGGTCGGTTGCTAACGGGGGAGTAATGGACAAGGAAGCTATTTCTTCCCACTGATTCTTATCTAAAGAGATATTGATAGAATGAAGTGCCGGCTCCAACTGCTCTAGGTTTCTAGCACCTATGATTGGCGCTGTGATACTCGGATTACTCTTTACCCAAGCAACCGCTAAGGAAACTGGATCATACCCATTTTCATTCGCATATTGTGTGAATCGACTAGCAATTTCATAATAACTCTCTTGACCGTATCTGAGTTGATAATTACGTTGTTCTATCAGCCTACCTTGTTTAGGCTGCTCTTCTTCCCCATATTTACCAGTTAGAAGCCCTCCACCTAACGGGCTATAACTAATGACCCCAAGTTGTTCCGATTGAGCTAATGGCAATATCTCAACTTCCGCTTGTCTTTTCACTAGATTATACATTGGTTGAATGAGTTTAAATTTAGTCAAAGCTTTCCGTTCTGAAATACCAAGAGCTTTTGCAATTTGCCACGCTGCCCAATTACTGACCGCAGGATACAGTATCTTTCCTTGTCTTTGAAGATCGTCTAAAGCAATGAGCGTTTCTTCAATATCAGTTTTCTCATCAAACCGATGAAGGAAGTAAAATTCAATTCGATCTGTTCCCAAACGCTTCAGTGTTTTCTCAATAGAAAGGAAAATATGTCTCCTAGAAGTGCCTCCTTCATTGTTACCAACACCTGAAGGATGACCGACCTTAGATGTTAATACTATATCATCTCGGCAGTCAGCAATACACTTACCTAGTATTTCTTCTGACCTTCCACTGTTATAAATGTTTGCTGTATCAAAAAAATTGATTCCAACTTCCCTACAACGGTTAAACATTGCTATAGACGTTTTTTCGTCTGCTATCCCACCAAAGGACATTGTCCCGAAGCACAACTCCGACACGTAAATGCCAGTATCTCCGACTGTTTTATATTTCATAAATACTCCCTCTCCTTATAATAACATTTGGCTCTTTTCTAAAAGATTGTTCCTATTAACTTAAAGTTTATCAGTGGAATTAGGGGTGATTTCCGCTTCTGGCACTCGCTTTCCGCGGGCGATCCGCAAGCCTCCTCGCTCGTACCTCACTGCGGGGTCTCGCTTGGCTCGCTATTCCCGCTGGAGTCTCGTGCCATCCGCTCCAATCAATTGAATTAACACCCAATGTGTTATTTAATAATACTTATTAATGGCTAAAATAAATGCAACAATGTTTACGAAAATTACTTCCCTTCTAATATAGCAGTTTTACGATACTTACTTCCAGGATGGTCGTTTGGTAATAAACTACTTCCTTGATTAAATAGTTTTTCTCTGAAGGACCCTTGTTCATATTCAGTTTTGTAGATGCCTCGTTTTTGTAATTCAGGAATGACCAAATCAATGAATTCCTCCAGGCTTTCTGGTGTGACAAGATGAGCCAGGTTAAAGCCATCTACGCCGCTCTCTTCGAATTGAAATTGAATGGCATCAGCCACTTCACTTGGATTTCCTACTAGCACATGATTCCGATCAATTGTTTCAAAACGGTTTAATACCTCTCTGACTGTTAATTTTTTGGGTGCATCTTTTGTAAGTGAGGCAGCTCTTGATTGCCCATGTTCGGTATGTTTATATTCAAAAGGACTATCTAAGTCTGTATATTGTGATAAATCATAACCACTAGAACCGCCATATTGGGCTTTTGCTGCTTCAGCACTCCAATACCTAGCTAATTCCTGATACTTTTCCTCTGCTTGTTCTGAAGTCTCACCAACAATTACATTTAAAAAAGTAAATGCCTTAATATTTTCAGGGTTTCGACCATATTTTTGCGCTCTTTGTCGGATATCTTGAATAGACGATTTTATTTTTTCTGCTGACCCGCCAACAAAGACACATTCTGCATGTTTGGCGGCAAACTCCTTACCACGTTCTGATGTACCTGCTTGGTAAATGACTGGAGTACGCTGTATGGAAGGCTCACTTAGATGAGGGCCTTCTACCGAAAAATAATCACCCTTATGATTGATCTCATGTACCTTTAATGGATCTATTAGAACTTCTTTGGAGGCATCAGCAATAACAGCATTGTCCTCCCAACTCCCTTCCCATAGCTTATAAGAGACTTCCAAAAACTCGTCAGCCAAATCATATCGTGCATCATGCTTTAGCATTTCGGGTAGACCAAAGTTCCGTGCAGCATTCGGAAGATAAGAAGTAACGATATTCCAAGCAATTCTCCCTTTTGTAAGATGGTCTAAGGTTGAGAACCTCCTAGCATGGCCGAATGGATGCTCATATGTAGTACTAACTGTCACGGCGAAAGATAGATGTTCTGTTACACTTGCCATCGCTGGTACAACAAAAGCCGGGTCATTTAATGGGACCTGAACACCGTCACGAATAGATGGATGTTTACTTTGTTTATAAACATCATATATCCCCAGCACATCTGCAAAAAATACAGCATCAAACTTTCCTCGTTCCAATAATTTTGCTAATTCTATCCAATAATCTAAATCCTTGTATCGAGTATGTCTCTCACTATTTGGATGCTTCCAAAGCCCATGTGAATTATGCACAGCACTCGTCATATCGAATACATTTAAACGTATTTGTTTCGTCAATTTTCTCACCTTTTCATAGTTATTTAATTACGATAGCAGTAACCTGTAAAACTCAACTCTCACTCAACTATTTACTATTTTTTATGCTTTCTTCTAATTGTTTTAAAGTTTCCTCAAGATCTTCAGCAGGGATATCCACAACGATACTTCCACCTTTTGTATCTTCAATTACAGCTTCTTTCACGTCAGCTTCCTGATATAGCTTTGCAATCGTTTTATATGTTTCATTGTCCTTATCCTCTTCACGAACGGCAAATACATTAATATATGGTCTTGCTTCTTTACTCTGCGGATCGTCATATAACAGTGCATCCTTAAAATTTAACCCAGCTTGACCTGCAATCCCATTATTTATCAGTGATGCAGCAACATCCTTGAGTGCCTGCGCAGTTTGTTGAGATACAACTGGAACGATTTCTAAATTTTTAGGGTTCTTAGCAATATCATCTAAAGTTGCATAGATGCCAACACCTTCTTTTAACTCAATTAAACCTGCGGCTTGCAGTAAAAGTAATCCTCGACCAAGGTTTGCAGGATCATTTGATATTGCTATTTGAGAGTCCTCAGGAATTTCTGATAAATCATCATATTTGTCAGAGTAAATCCCTGTAGGATTAATTGTTGTCGAAGCAATTGGAACAATAGTAAAGCCATTCTCAACGTTAGCAGGACCTAGAAAAGCTAGATGTTGGAAAGAATTCATATCAATCTCTCCATTTGCAAGAGCATTATTTGGCTGAATGTAATCGGAAAACTCAACTAACTCAATTGTGATGCCTTTTGCCTTTGCTTTTTCTTCAATAAGCTTCCAATACGGTCCATCAGCACCAGTTACACCTATCTTTACGACCTCATTGGATTTTCCAGATGTACTATTCGTGCACGCTGTAAGTATTGATATAAAAAACACCATTGATAAGAAAATAATGAATCGCTTTTTCATTTTGAAATCTCTCCTTTTTTTGATTATCTGCGTAAAAAGAATCTAGATAAAAAGTTCCCTGAAAACTGTGCTATTTGAACGAGTAGAATTAATATCACAACTGTTACAATCATGACCGATGTATCAAATCTCTGGTAACCATAGGTCATGGCAAGGTCACCTAATCCACCGCCACCTACCGTTCCCGCCATGGCTGAGAAATCGACGAGGCCAACAGTAACAAAAGTAAGACCGAGAATAAGAGGTCCTAACGCTTCGGGTATAAGTACGCCAAATATGATTCTTACTGGGCTTGCACCCATAGCCTGTGCAGCTTCAATAATTCCAGGATCAATCGAGACAAGATTACTCTCTACGATCCTAGCAACTGCAAAGCATGCAGCAATCGTCATAGGGAAGATAGCTGCTGCCGTTCCAATCGTAGTACCCATAATTGCCCGAGTTAAGGGACTCAGTGCAACTAGCAAAATAATAAATGGAATTGGACGGACGATGTTCACTAACAAATTAAGTACGAGAAATATATATTTATTTTCTAATATGTTTCCTTTACGGGTGACAAAAAAGAGTACCCCCATCGCTATACCAATAATGCTTGAGAAAATTAATGTAAAGATAACCATTAAAATGGTTTCTCCAGTAGCTTCAATAATACGAGGCCAGAATGTAGTCCAATCAACTCTCATGGTTAATCACCTCCCTTACTTCAACAATTTGCTTAAGTTCATTAATAACTTGCTGAATCACAGGTTCAGGCCCCTGAAACTCAACAATTAAATTACCAAACAATTGATCCTGTAACTCATTAATACTTCCATATATAATATTGAAATCAATCCCATGCTTTCTGGTTACACGTGACAGAATTGGTTGACTTGAAGCCCCTCCTGTAAAAATCACTCGATACAAGTTTCTATAATGGTTATTGCGCAATTTCTCTAAGAGTTTGCTAGAAAGCTTATCGTTTAGCACAGAACTAATAAAATTTTTTGTCGTTTTTGATTGTGGGTTTGAAAATATATCATAAACACTTCCTTCTTCAATCACTGATCCATTTTCCATCACTGCCACCCGATGACAAATGCTACGGATGACATGCATTTCATGAGTAATAAGTAAAATGGTAATATTGTACTCCTCATTAACCTTGCGTAATAGTTGAAGGATTTCTCCTGTTGTTTCAGGGTCTAACGCAGAGGTTGCTTCATCACATATTAGAATGTCTGGTGAGGTAGCAAGTGCTCTTGCAATCCCCACTCTTTGCTTTTGTCCGCCAGAGAGCTGTTCCGGATACTGGTCTGACTTATCCTGTAAACCAACAAACTGAAGTAATTCCTTAACACGATGATCAATTTGATCTTTTGGCAACTTTGCGAGTTTTAGAGGATAGGCGATATTTCCATATACAGTGCGAGAGTTAAATAGGTTAAAAGACTGAAAGATCATACCGATTTTCCTTCGTAACTTCCTTAGTTCAACTTGAGAGAGACTAGATATTTCTTGGTTGTTAACCACCACCTTCCCTGATGTTGGACGTTCGAGTAAATTAACAAGTCGGAGCAATGTACTTTTACCAGCCCCACTAAATCCAACCACCCCAAAGATTTCTCCTTTCGATATGGTTAAAGAAACATCCTTTAACGCTTGCACCTTCTTCCCTTCCAAACCAAATACTTTATTTACTTCCTCAAACTTAATCAATTTTTAATCCTCCTTTTGGAAATAAAACAAAAAAGGCACCTCTATCCAACACCATGTAAAGATGTATTGGATAAAGATACCTTTAGTTGTCTAATCGGCATACTTTTTCATTTTATATATCATTTTTAGGTAACCTGAGAAAAAAATAAAACCCCCTTCATGACAGAAGAGGGTTTAAATAGTAAATTTAATCGTCTCTTCTCATCTTTCAAGCTATTTGCTTGCTGGATTTGGCACAGTACCTAGTAGTCTGTTGCCGAGGCTTCAAAGGGCCAGTCCCTCCACCTCTCTTGATAAGAATTCATTGATTATTGAATTGTAATTTATAATTTACATGGAATGTCTTTAACTGTCAATAAGATTTTTGAAAAATCTTATTATTATTCTTTAAAGCTAGTAGTATTCTTATGCAACGGGTCACCCCTAGAATTCTACTTTTCTATTAATGTAACTCAGGCCAATAACCTTTGTTAGCTTCTATTAATTCTTCCAAGATTTCTTTCGCTACTTTTGCACTTGGTACTGTTTTTGAAAGTGTTAGAGCTTGCCATAGCTTTTGATAGCTGCCTTCAATATAGGCTTGAACCACTAATTTTTCAACTGTTACTTGTTGGTACATTAATGCTCTTTGGAATTCAGGAATTTTTCCTTGGCTTAATGGCTCTGGACCTTCACTACCGACAATACAAGGAACCTCGACCATCGCCTCATCATCAAAGTTAGCAATTGCTCCATTGTTTTCAACAATTAATAACATTCTTTCATGTGTGTTAAAGGCAATCGCACGGGCTAAATCAACAACGAAAGTAGCATGTGCCCCCATTTCAAATTCGCAGCCTTCTGCTGTTCCTCTTTCAATGATTGTTCTTGCTGTTGAGAAGACTGTCTTTTCTCTACCTGCGATAACTTCATTTGCCCTTGTGTAATCCGGATTGGAGGTCTTTACCACATAATCAGGGTATAAGTAGTATTTTAAATACGTATTTGGCAAGAATCTAGGATCAACCGCTAGTAAATCTTTTGCTTTCTTGTGTGTTTCTTGCCAGCTGGCATCAGTGTGCTGTGTATCTACTTCTTTTTGAGTAAGATAACCGTTTTCTGCAACATAATCACGAATTTGAGGAAGATATTCATTTCCCTCTTTGTCTTTTATACTTGTCCACCAGCCAAAGTGGTTTAATCCGAAATAACGAACTTCTAAATCCTGTGGCTCTTTGCCGATGATATGAGACATTCTGCGAAGTGTGCCTACAGGCATATCACAAATATTTAATACTTTTGAATTTGGGCGAAGAACGCGGCAAGCTTCAGCTACAATGGCTGCTGGATTAGAATAGTTTAACATCCATGCATCTGGGGAATATTTTTCCATGATATCGATTAACTCAACCATATCTCCGATGCTTCTCATTCCATAAGCAATTCCGCCAGGTCCGCAAGTTTCTTGGCCAACCACACCATATTTCAATGGGATTTTTTCATCTTTTTCGCGCATTTCATATTTTCCCGTACGAATATGAGCAAAGCAGAAATCGATATCTGTAAATGCCTCTTCCGGATCGGTTGTGAAGCAATATTCAATATCCGGCGCATTTTCTTTTAATACAATCTCAATTGCTTCTCCTAAAACAGCTTGTCTTTCACGATCATTATCATATAATTTTAATTTTCGAAGTGGGAAACGGTCCAGATTATCTAATAACATCATAACAATCCCTGGTGTATAGGTACTTCCTCCACCTGCAATAACGACTGAGAATTTTTTCATTTTTTCCATTCCCTTCTAGTAAACCTTTTTATTGTTTTATCCGATTCTATTCGTTTGTTGTTAATCCTAAATAACTGTCAACAGCTTTTCTTATAGTTGTTACCTGTAAGCCGTAAACAACTTGAACGTTTTTATCTTTAATCACGACTCCACTAGCTCCTGTTTCTTTCTTCAACACGTCCTCGTTGACCATTTCAGGATTATCTAGTGTTAAACGAAGTCTTGTATAACAATTTGTTACGGTATGAATATTACTTGCTCCACCTAATGCATCAACAATGACTGGAGCAATTCCGTCATTTCCTTGTGATTCGGAAGTTCCATTTTTTCCTTGTTTTTGCTTTTCTTTTAAGTCTTTCTTTGTATATAACTTTGTTTCTTGTCCACCTTCTTCTCTTCCGACTGTCTTGAAGTTAAACTTCACAATTAGGAAGCGGAATAGTAAGTAGTAGATAACAAAATAGATCAAACCGATTAAAATGTACATTGGCCAGTGTGTTTTCTCAATACCAAGCGGTAAGTTGAACAATAGGAAGTCGATCATTCCGTTTGGTCCAATTGCTCTGACATCTAAGAGATTAAACGTCACCATTGCTAACCCACTTAAAGCAGCGTGAACCACAAATAGTAGTGGAGCAACAAACATGAATGAGAATTCAATTGGTTCCGTAACACCAGCGATAAAGGAAGTAACGGCAGCAGGAATCAAAATTGCTTTTACCTTAGCCTTGTTCTCAGGCTTTGCTGTATGATACATCGCTAAGCAAGCTCCGAGTAAACCAAACATTTTTGAAATACCTCGTGCATCCCAAACTACAGATGAAGATAGTTCTTTTACAGTTGGATCTGCGATCTCGGCATAATAAATATTTCTTGCACCTTCAAAAATTTGTCCGCCAACTTCTGCTACACCGCCCAATGATGTATATAAGAATGGTGTATAGATTAAGTGATGCAGCCCAGTAGGAATTAATAAGCGCTCTAACATTCCGTATAAGAATATTCCGAAGCTCCCACTGTGATTAATAAGAGTACCAAGATTGTTGATCCCATTTTGGAAAAACGGCCAAATATACGTAAGAGCAATTGATAAGAGTACAACTACTGGTATAAGTACGATAAAGACAAAACGTGATCCACCGTATATTTGAAAAGCTCCGTTAAATTCTATATCAACAAATTTGTTATGAACAAAAGCGGTTGCAATTCCGAGAATAATTCCGAGGAAAACACCCATATCAAGTATTTGAACACCTAAAACAAGCGTTTGTCCTGTACCTTGCAGGGAGTCTCCTTGAAACAGTACTCCGGTAAGGTCCATAAATTTATTCATTGCATTAACAAATACCAAATAACCTAACAAAGCAGTAAAACCTGCAACGGCTTTCTCCTTATTAGCTAAGCCTACCGTGATACCGACACAGAAAATCAATCCTAAGTTCCCAAGAATCGAAACTAATGATCCTGTTAAAATGGATCCGAATCCTGTCGTAATCGGATTATCTAAAAATGGAATGACTTCCAATAGTCTAGCATTTGTAAATAAATTACCGAGGGCAATCAAAATACCGGCAATCGGTAAAATAAGAACTGGAATGAACATTGCTTTTGAAAAGCGTTGCATACCTTCCATCATTTGGGCTTTCATTTAGCCGCACCTCCAATATTCACTTAATTTCTTTCGACACGTTTAGAATACAATGCAAGCGTTTTATAGTCGATAGTTTCAACATGAATAAAAACGTGTTTCACAGATTGAAACACGTTTCATTCTTCCCTATTCTTTTTCGACCCTAATTTCTCAACATACTGCTTAAGGATAAACTCAAACAACAAAAGCAATTTTGGAAAAAAACGATTTGGTAGCATATTTCGGTCATCTAGTTTATTGTAATCCATAATTTTAAAGTTTAAATCTGACAGCTTAGCAATGCGATTCTCCGTTTCCTTTGTAAAAGAAACTGTAAACACATGATGCTCCTTTGCTGCATGCAGCTTATCAATCACAGTCTGTGTTTCCCCTGATTTTGATATTACAACTAATGCACCAATATCTTCAAGATTATTTTCAAATATGCCAACGGAATCCGTTGCACTGGCAAATATCGTTTTCCTGCCTAATACTAGTAGTTTTTTATGAAAGTACTCTGCAGCAATGGCTGAAAAGCCAGTCGCATAAATGAATATATATTTTTGATCTAGATTTAACACTTTGCTAATAAACGTTTCAATATCTTCCATCGAATTAAGGGTTAAAAAATCCGTTTGGCTAACCTGCAAAAAGTCTTCTATATCACCACTTTGCGGTACTTCAACATTCCTTATCATCGGCAGTAGTTGATAATACATATCCACAAAACCGGTATAGCCTAACTTTTTGGATAAGCGAATAACAGTCGCGGGGGAAGTGAAATTTTCTTTAGCAATTTCACGTACTCCTTTTTGCAAAACGGTATCAATATTCGTAATAATATAACGTATGATTTGTACATCTAATTCCGTCAAATTTTTCCCTTGAATAATTTTGCTAATATCAATCAAAGCTTAATCACTCTCATTCTTATGTATGCCACTTTATATCCATCTATATTATACCTCAACTCTAACAGTTCAATCTAATAGTCGAAATATGTCATGCAATAGAAGATAAAAAAACTGTAGGTTACAAGCACCTACAGTTTTTCTAAATCTATCAACCCTTAATTATCGCTGCACTAGAGTCTATCGTAAGACAAGACCTGTAATAAATTGCAGCCAGGCATAAATTCCAACCTTAACTGTTTCAGAAACTGCCGAATCCTTACTTGGGTCTAGGCAGACATAATCTATATGTCTAACAAAAGGATGTTTGCCGATTTCTAGCAAACTATCAAACAGTTCAGCGGCTGATAACCCTCCAGGTGTAGAAGCTGGAACTCCAGGGGCAACTGAAATATCCAATACATCCATATCAACTGTTACGTAAATCCGATCAACCTTTGCTGATAATTGCTCTAATGCGCGTTGAATCGTATTGATAAATCCATGTTTTCGAGCTTGCTTTAAGGTGACCATCTGAATTTTGTGCTGATTTGCATAATCTACTAATGGTTTTGCATTGAAGTATCCATGAAGTCCAATATTAATCACGTTTTCTCCTTTAATGACCTTGCCATCGATTAATTGACGAATTGGTGTTCCATTTGCTGGCCCTAGTTCTTTTGGATCCCTTACATCAAGATGTGTATCAAGTTGTAAAATTCCAATCGTTTCACTAGGGAATGCATCCTTAATCCCTCGTACAGCACAAGCCGTTGTCGAATGATCACCGCCAATCATACATGTCGGCGTGTTTGGATAGTGTGAAACAAGAGAGGCTGTGGACCTTTGGATTCGTTGATGTGATAACAGGATATCCGTCATATGCATCGCCACATCGCCTGCATCCGCTACTTGAAAGGAACTTAAATCAACATTTTCGTCCAAATTATATGTGGCAAATCCTTTCCACATCCGCCGAAATTCAGTTGGGTATAAAGAAGCTCCAGAAACACTAATCGAAGACCTCGAGATTGGCGCTCCGTACAGAATGAGATCAGGTGTATGTTCTTGCACTTTCAATGGTGTAACCCATTGATGGACGTAAGTTGGTTCATCTATTGCGGTCTGATTCCATGACCATTCAGGTACCTGAAGAAAATGTTCATTCATCTTTTTTCACGACCTTTATACCTTTTTTCCAAACCTCTTTTACATGGTTAACACCGAATAAATATTGCAATTCTTGATAACTTTTCACATTCCATAAAACAAAGTCCGCTTGTTTACCGACCTCAAGAGACCCAACTTGTTCATGACGATTAATGGCATGGGCCGCATTATAGGTTGCTGCCGTTAATGCTTCTGCAGGAGTTAAACGCATTAAAATACAAGCTAAATTCATAACAAGTGGCATCGAGGTTGTTGGGGAGGATCCTGGATTACAATCCGTCGAAATCGCCACAGCCACACCTTCGTCGATCATTTTTCTGCCTGCGGCTGCTGCTTCACGTAAATACAGAGCTGTCGCTGGAAGTAAACAAGCGATTGTACCGGATTTTGCCATCGCTTTAATCCCTTCATCAGACGCTTTTAATAAATGCTCAGCTGAAATGGCTCCTACTTTCGCCGCTAATTCCGCCCCTCCATAAGGTACAATTTCATCGGCATGGATTTTCGGGATTAACCCCAATCGTTTTCCTGCTTCTAATATCCGCTCTGATTGTTCTGGTGTATATACCCCTTTTTCACAAAACACATCATTAAATTCAGCCAATTTTTCCTTAGCCACCGCCGGTAACATATCATTGATTAAATGATCAACAAACTCATCTTCACGACCTTTATACTCTGGTGGTACTGCATGTGCCCCCATAAAAGTTGGAACTAGATCAATTGGATGTTGATTTTGAAGCTTTTTCATGACACGTAACTGCTTCAACTCGGTCTCCAAATCCATACCATAACCGCTTTTTCCTTCCACAGTTGTTACACCATGTGCCAAAAACGAATCTAGTCGATGTGTTGTTTGATTAATTAGTTCTTCTTCTGTAGCTTCTCTTGTCATGCGGGTCGTCGCATGAATTCCTCCACCCGCGTTCATTATGTCCATATATGTTGCACCTTCAAGGCGCATTTCAAATTCACGCTCGCGGCTTCCCCCGTACACAACATGTGTATGCGGATCCACCAGTCCTGGAGTAACTAGATGGTTCGTAGCATCAACAGTTTCAGCCTCATGGAGCCTATCAGCATAACGCACTTCAAGTTCTTTTGTTGTTCCTACTGCCTGAATCACACCATCTTCAATCCACAAACTGCCGTCTTCAATTAGTCCAAGCTCAGACATGGCTTCCTTTGAGCGAGGACCTTTTACATCAGAAGCGAGTGTTGCTAATTGTGCCGCATGTATAATCCAGATTGATTTTGTCATTATTGATCAGCCCCTTTATCCAACATTGGCATCTTGATTCCTTTTTCACGCGCAGTTTTCTTAGCAAGTTCGTATCCTGCATCTGCATGACGTACAACCCCCATCCCTGGATCCGTTGTTAATACTCGTTCAATACGTGCTTCTGCTTCTTTCGTACCATCCGCAACAATCACAACCCCTGCATGTAAGGAGTAACCCATTCCTACTCCGCCACCGTGATGGACCGATACCCAAGTTGCGCCTCCAACAGCGTTTACCATCGCATTTAAAATCGGCCAATCTGCCACAACATCTGATCCATCTTTCATTGCTTCTGTTTCACGATTTGGTGATGCAACTGAACCTGAATCCAGATGGTCACGACCAATGACGATTGGTGCTTTCAGTTCACCGCTTGCCACCATATCATTCAAGATTTTACCGAAACGAGCACGCTCTCCATAGCCTAACCAGCAAATACGAGATGGAAGACCCTGGAATTGGATTTTATCTCTTGTCATACGAATCCAGTTACATAAGTGCTCATTGTCGCTAAATTCACGTAAAATGGCTTCGTCTGTTTTATAGATATCTTCCGGGTCTCCTGATAGTGCTACCCATCGGAAAGGGCCTTTTCCTTCACAAAATTGTGGGCGAATATAGGCCGGAACGAAGCCAGGGAAATCAAATGCATGTTCGACGCCTTCATCTTTGGCAACCTGACGAATATTATTACCATAGTCAAATGTGATTGCCCCCTTTTCCATCATTTCAAGCATCGCTTCAACATGCTTAGCCATTGATGCTTTTGAAAGTTTTACATACTCTTTCGGGTTGGACTCTCTTAATTTTGCTGCTGCTTCAAGTGACATCCCTGAAGGTACATACCCATTTAATGGATCATGTGCGGATGTTTGGTCTGTTAAGGCATCAGGGATAAAGTTTCTTGCAATCATCTCCGGAAGAAGATCAGATGCGTTGCCTAATAAACCAATCGATAATGCCTTCCCCTCTCTTTTTGCTTCTTCAGCCAACTGGATTGCTTCATCTAGTGTGTACGCTTTCACATCTGTATAACGAGTTTCAATTCGGCGGTCGATTCTAGACTCATCCACTTCAATCGCAATACATACGCCACCATTCATCGTTACTGCAAGTGGCTGTGCACCACCCATTCCTCCAAGGCCTGCTGTCACAGTAATCGTACCTCTTAATGTACCGTTAAAGTGCTGCTTCGCTAACTCGGCAAACGTTTCGTACGTACCTTGAACAATTCCTTGAGAACCAATATAAATCCAGCTACCTGCTGTCATTTGCCCATACATCATTAATCCTTTTTTATCGAGTTCATGGAAGGTTTCCCAGTTTGCAAAAGCCGGAACAATATTCGAATTCGCAATCAAAACGCGTGGTGCATCCTTATGAGTTTTAAAAACAACCACCGGTTTTCCTGATTGCACAAGCAATGTTTCATCACTCTCTAGTTCTTTAATTGAATCAACAATCGCGTCAAATGATTCCCAGTTACGTGCTGCTTTCCCAATCCCCCCATATACAACAAGATCCTCCGGCCTCTCGGCTACATCTGTATCTAAATTATTCATTAACATACGAAGCACAGCCTCTTGCTGCCAACCTTTCGTATTTAATTGTGTCCCTACATAACGGATAATTTTGTTGTTTGTTGTACTTTTCATTTTTTTCCCTCCAAGTTGTGTTACTTATATTTTATTAATAAAAAGAACGCATAGAATCCCGATTACTTAACTTCGACCGTTTGTTAATTAGTGGAGTTTTTTGTTGCTTTTTGATTAAATATCAAATCCGCCTTGGCGTATTTGCGCCGATTTTTTTGGCCCACACGATGTGGGTCACAAAGACGTTGCCACAGGACGTGGCGTTTTTAGTCTTTGATCCTATGCTCGAAAAATTTCCGCTGAAAAATCGAGGCATCCTCCGAAAGCTTTAACTTTATTCAGTAGGAGTATGGGACTTCTGCTGATTAAAATTAAACGTTCCTGTCTTTAACCAGTGATTCATTGCTTCTATATCCTTAGAGAACACGCGGTCTGCAGAAATATACGGTACGACTTTTCTACCATTTTCTAAAAATGAGCTTGTTGCGGATGCCATTTTTTCTTTTCCGCGAATTTCAGCTGCCTGCATACTACAAATGGCCTCGATTGCTAATACACGGCGCGTATTTGTGATGACTTGATATGCGTGTCTTGATCCAATTGTCCCCATGCTCACGTGATCCTCTTGGTTTGCTGATGAAGGAATCGAATCTACACTAGCTGGATGCGCCAAAGTTTTATTTTCGGATACAAGTGATGCTGCGACATACTGCATGATCATTGCACCTGATTGTAAACCAGGTTCAGGACTTAAAAATGGCGGTAGGTCATTCAGTTGCGGATTAACTAAACGCTCGATTCGACGTTCAGAAATATTAGCTAGTTCCGCCACTGCAATCGCCAAGAAATCCATGGCAAAAGCGATCGGTTGTCCGTGGAAGTTCCCCCCTGATAATACCTTTTCACCATTATCAAAGATTAATGGATTATCGGTAGCAGCATTCATTTCTATTTCTAATTTTTCTCTAACATAGTTTAATGTTTGCCATGTTGCTCCGTGCACTTGTGGGATACAACGGATTGAATAGGCGTCTTGAATGCGGATTTCACCTTGTCTTGTTGTTAAAGAGCTATCGGAAAGATGGGCACGAATACGTTCAGCTACTTCTATTTGCTCTTGATAACCACGTGCAAGCTGAATATCTTCATCAAATGCATCAATAATTCCGCGCAACGCTTCAATTGTTAGAGCGGCAATCAATTCTGTTTGATAGGCTAATTTTTCCGCTTCCAGATACGCGACTGCCCCCATCGCTGTCATTGCCTGTGTTCCATTGATAAGCGCTAACCCTTCTTTGGCCGTTAATGTGATCGGAAAAATAGATTCCTTTGTTAACGCATGAATCGCAGATGTTTTCTCTCCTTTATAAAAGACCTCACCCTCCCCGATTAAAACAAGCGCCAAATGTGAGAGTGGTGCTAAGTCCCCGCTTGCACCAAGTGATCCTTGTTGTGGAATGACCGGATGAATGCCAGCATTCAATAAATCAAGCAATCTATCAATCACGACCGGACGTACACCCGAAAACCCTTTCAGCAATGCATTTGCTCGAAGAAGGAGCATCGCACGTGAAACAACCTCTGGAAAGGGTTCGCCAATTCCACAAGCATGAGAACGAATTAAATTTAGTTGCAACGCCTCTACATCGTCTTTATCGATAAACACATCACTAAACTTCCCAAACCCTGTGGTAATGCCATAAATAATTCGTTCCTCAGCCACAATTTTTTCAACTGCTTTTCGACTTTCTTGGACTTTTCTCATACTCTCTTCAGAATAATTAACTTTTTCACCTTCATATAAAACTCTTTGTACCTCTTTAAAAGTTAGTGTTTGACCAGTTAATGTAACCATCTGTTTGTCTCCCCTCAATTCGCTTTAGTCCGGTAAAGAGCCAATAAAAAAGGGAGCTACATGATGAAAGCCACTAAAAAAATGACTTCATCATATAGCCCCCTATTAACTAAAATACTATGGGCGAATGATATGTGATTGATTTTAACTATGCAAAATAACAATTCACTTGTTTAAGTATCTATAAAGCTCTAGATTCTAATAACTAATTTTAGTATATGCACTTTTATTTCCAGCGTCAACCAGCTCTTTTAAGAATTGGTAAATTATTTTACATAGTTTTTTTCTTACTTTTCCCGCAGTTATCTTAAGTCCGTACCTCAATTGACTCTAGATTCCATTTATTCAATTAACGGGCGTAAGTGGACTTTTTCCTTCCAGTACATTTACAATATTGTCAACTGCCAAAGAGGCCATTTTCATCCGTGTTTTTACTGTTGAACTTCCGATATGTGGTAAAGTAACCACATTCGGCAAGGTTAATAAAGGGTGATCTGATGGTACAGGTTCCTCTTCGAAAACATCTAGACCTGCTCCCCAGATCTGACCTTTGGCTAACGCTTCATACAATGCTACTTCATCAACTAGGCCACCCCTGGCCGTGTTTATAAGAATTGCGTCTTTTTTCATTAACAGCAACTCTTTTTCACCTATTAAATGATGAACTTCTGGACTATACGGAATTAGAATTGAAACAAAATCTGATTGCTGTAGCAGTGAATTAAGTTCACAATACTCAATTCCTAATTCTGCTTCTTTATCTGTTTTTCGAGTGCGGTTATAATAAATGACTCGCATATTGAAACCTTTCGCCCTTTTAACAAGAGCTTCGGCAATCCTTCCAAGTCCGATAATTCCTATAGTCGATCCATAAATTTCCTGGCCTGTCATCTGCATAAGTGACCAAGTTCCCCATTCCCCGCGCCTTAAATAGCTAGAAGCTTCTGGTAATCTTCTGGCAGTTGCCATTAATAAAGCAAATGTCAAATCTGCTGTTGCTTCAGTTAAAACCCCTGGGGTATTCGTGACAACGATTCCCTTTTGGGCTGCAGCATTTACATCAATATTGTTGTAACCTACCGCTATATTGGCAATAATCTTAAGATTCTTAGCTTGTTCAAGAAGTTCTTGATCAATCTTATCGGTTAATAAGCATATTAACCCATCAACATCCTTTACTTCTTTTAATAAAATATCTCTCGGTACAACGGAATTCTCATCTTCGTACATATTAACTTCGAAGCGTTCCGATAACTTGGTAACTACTCCTTCTGGGAGCTTTCGGGTAATATATACTTTTGGCTTCATCATTTTACCTCCTATTCTCTTGGTTAAGCTCACCACATTGTGAGAAAAAAGTTTTAAGAGCAGGATACAGACTATTGTGTACTTGATAATATTGATGATAAGCACTCACTTGATCTGGTTCGGGCTCAATCCAACCAATGGTCTCATTCGAAACCACAGATGTCCCTTCTTCATAAGATGAGAAATAACCAATAGCCTTACCAGCAATGAGGCATGCACCTAGTACTGCAGTTTCTGGAATATTTTTAAGTTCAAACGTTTTGTTTAATACATTTGCTTTTATTTGGGTCCATGCTTTGTTCCTGGATCCGCCCCCAATTGATTGAATATTAATTGAGGCAATTTTATATTCAGTTTCAATAATTTCATAGATTTGCCTTAAGCCGAAAGAGCAACCCTCTAATATTGATCGATACATATCTTCTTTAGATGTATTTAAGTTAATTCCTATAAAACTTCCTCTAGCATTTTGATCCCATATTGGCGATCTCTCACCCTGCATGTAAGGTAAAAAATACACTCCATTAGATCCAATTGGAGATTTATTAGAGAACTCATTTAATATTTCAATTTGATACCCTTCTGGTTTTAAAAAACGTTCATAAAACCATTGAATAGCAGCGCCTGGAAAAGACATTGCACCATGGGATAGCCATCTATCTTTTATAACATGGCATCGGTTTAATAACCTGTTGTCCAATAAAAGAGGATTATCCGTACAAACCGTTAAAACATTAGAGGTTCCTACCGATTCAAAAAGACTATTGGGTTGTAAGTCTAATGCAAGAGCTGAGCATGCAGTATCGGCTGCTCCCGCAACAACTGGTACCAATTGTCCTTGCAAATCAGTATTTATCAAATTACCAATAATCAAGCTAGGATCACAAACTGCAGGTAGTTTGTCTAGACTTATCCCGACTTTTTCACAGATCTCTTGAGACCATTCATAATTTTTAATGTCAAATATTCCTGAAAAAGAAGCTTGAGTCCAATCCATTACAAATTCACCTGTCAGTTTATGTAGGATAAAAGTAGAGAGAGAGCCCCATTTGAATGTTTTCTCGTATAGATTGGGCTCATTGTTCATAAACCACAGATGAGTTGTAGTTGTATACATTCCGGGTTCTAACCGGTTTCCGGTAATTTGGAAGATACGTTCTTTGCCTATGATGTCATTTATCCATTCAGCCTCATTTTTACTTCTCTGATCCAAATACATTATTCCGTTGTATAATGCATTTCCGTCTCGATCCATAAAAACGGAGGAATTACAAAACGAAGAAAGAGAGATTGCATCTACACTTCCTTCAGCTTCAGCCTCAACCTGAATCCAAACTTTAGCTAAGTTGTTCTTAACAATCTCCCAAACTTCATTTACATCAATTTCAACCCATCCGTCCTTTGGAAAAAGAAGGGAGTATGGTTGATACACCCAGTATCCCCATACCCCTTCTTTATTCATTGCAGCCACTTTTACCCCACTTGTTCCAATATCAATTCCAATTACGTGAGACATATTAATCACCTTATCTATTCGGTATTGGCTCG
Organism: Fredinandcohnia aciditolerans; assembly: GCA_003640645.1. Lineage (GTDB taxonomy): Bacteria > Bacillota > Bacilli > Bacillales > Bacillaceae_L > Ferdinandcohnia > Ferdinandcohnia aciditolerans. The sequence continues at coordinate 105,879 of QGHH01000007.1, forward strand.
TTCATTAACTCATTGTATAATTCAACAGCTTCCTTTACTGTACCATTTTCATGAATGATATGTTTAAAAGATCGTACTACTGCTGTAGGATTTGGATTGTTCCATACAATTCTACCAAATGTAATACCAGTACCACCCGCATCGATTACGTCGTATACCATTTTGAAATAGTCTTCAATGTTATTTCCATTGTCCCCGCCTGCAACAACCACCTTAGCTGGTGTTGAAGAAACTACTTTATGGAAACTTTCCGGGTCACCAGTATATTTTGTTTTTACAATATCTACACCTAATTCCGCACCAGCACGGACAGCATAGGCTACATGCTTCCAATGGCTTTTCTCATTCTCTGGAATTTGGTTACCTCTCGGATAAATGTGAGCTATCATTGGAAGTCCATATGAAGCAGCCCTTCCTGCAGCAATACCCAAGTTTCTTAATTGTTCTGGCTGGTCATCACCACCAACAATGCATCCCATTGATACCGCATCGGCTCCTAATTGAATTCCTTCCTCTACTTCTGTAACCCATGCATCGTAATTTGGTTGCCATGGTGAAAATGTTGACAACTTTAAAATTAAACCAGCTTTTCCTACATGTGGGCGGAAACAAGTATTTGCAATTCCTTTATGCATTGTGATAGCATCAGGACCACCTTCTACAATTTCACTAACCTTACGTTCAATTGGCATTAGTTCTTCAAAAATCCCCCTTGCCATTGCTTGATCCACCGCAACTGCCAAAAGTTTACCTGATTTTTGATTAAATAATCTACTTAAACGAATTTCTTTTCCTAATAATGTCATTGAAAGCACTCCCTTTAATAGTTTTTTTGTATAGTATTTTAATAATCATCTAGATTAAGACTTATAAACTTATAACAGATTTCATTCCTTTTCCTGTACGTACATCATCAATAGCTTGCTCGATATCATCTAATTTGTAACCTGTAGTTGTTAATACCTTTGTGTTTATTTGACCTGACGCAATGAGAGACAGTGATTGATGATAATCTGCGCGTGTCAATGCTGAGGTACCATTTACTATAATTTCGTTGTAATGAATAATGTTAGGATCAATTTCTGACAGTACCCCATTTGTAAAGCCTGCAAAGAGATTCAATGTACCTCCCTTTTTCAATAGACCCGCAGCTATATTAACTAGAGATGGAAAACCGATTGCCATAATAACTACATCTGCTCCAAGTCCATCAGTTTCATTTAAGACAATATCCTTTAAGGATTCATTAATTGGATCAACAGCAATATCGGCACCTGCATCTATAGCTTTCTCTCTTCGATGTGCAATTGGTTCACTTAAGATAACTTTCTTCGCCCCAGCAATCTTTGACAATTGAACATGCATTAACCCTATAGGTCCACCTCCTGTTACAACTACCACATCGCCCATTTTAACGTTCGCTTTCTTTTGTCCATTCAGGCAGCATGCAAGAGGCTCTGCTACAACAGCTTCTTCAAATGAAACATGATCTGGTAGTTTCACAATGTTCCCGGATTTAAGTGCTGTGCTTGGAATTTTCACGTATTCTGCGAATCCACCATCATACTCATAGCCAATTGCAGTACGATTTTGACAAACGTTTTCCTTCCCATTCATACAGTAATAACATTTTCCACAAGGTATGACAGGCATTACTCCCACCCGATCACCTACTGAAAAATCGTTAACCTGTGAACCTACCTCTGCTATAGTCCCAACTAATTCATGGCCAATCACAGAAGGTGTTCGGACGCCCTTTGTCTTCTTCCCCTCATAGATTCGAACATCAGTACCACATACTGCACTTGAGTTTACTTTTACTAATAGCTCACTTTCGTTGATATTCGGTTTTTCAACATCCTCTAATCTCATCTCATTCGGTCCATAAAAAATCGCTGCTTTCATAAAATCACTCCAATTTGAATTTACTATTGTATATGATGCGGTGAAAATATTCTTCATACTTTTATCAAAAAAAAGAGAGAAAAATTTCCTCTTTTTTTCATAAATCAAACCAAGTAAGTGGCACTGTAATGATTTGTGGTATAAATATTAATACTAATAGCGCTATCATAGTTACCCCAAACCAAGGCATTGAATCCTTGCTCAACCTTTCTATACTTAGTCCAGTAATATTGCTTGTCGCGTAAAGACAAACTCCCACTGGAGGAGTAACTAAACCAAACGATAGTGCGACTACCATAAATACCACAAAGTAAACAGGGTCAATACCTACAGCTAGAATAGCTGGCATTAAGATTGGCACTAGAATAAAGATTGCTGCAGTTGCATCCATAAACATTCCAACAATAAGTAGAAATACGAACAACACTAACATAATGATAATAGGACTCTCACTAATTCCGCCAATCACATTTGCTATTCTTGATGGTAGCCCATCATATTCAAAAACCCAACTAGCAGCTTTTGCAGTTACGGCAATGAATAATATCGTACCACTCATATTTGCTGTTTTAAGCATCAGGCTTGGTAGACGCTTAAATGATAACTTTCGATAAATGAATACAGATATAATTAATGTATAGAGTACACAGATTGCAGCAGCTTCTGTTGGTGTGAAAATTCCACTTAGAATTCCAGCAAGTAGCACAACCGGGGCCAACAAAGCTGGTAATGATGTAATTGTTTCTCTTTTAAAGTAGTTCCAATCAAATTTTTCACGAATTCCATAGTTATGCTTTTTGCTATAGTAATGATTAAATATCATAAAGATGATGGAAATGATAATACCAGGGACAAGCCCCCCCATCAATGCAGCACCGATAGAAACACCAGCAGTCGATGCTGCCACGATCATGAGAATACTCGGAGGGATAATCGATGCTAGCATTGCTGTTATTAATGTTAATGCCGCAGAGTATGATAATGGGTACCCTTTTTTTACCATAGCGTTAATTTGCATCCTTCCAGTACCCGCAATATCAGCTACAGAAGATCCTGCCATCCCAGCAAAAATTAAGCTGGCAATTACATTTACATGACCTAAACCACCAGTCATCCAACCAACCAGACTTTGTGCAAATCCGAATAACCTGTCTGCTACTCCGCCTTCTTCCATGATCAACCCAGCTAGAATAAAAAGCGGTACGGATACCAATAGAAAGCTATTCATAGAACTGAACATTGTTTGAATAACAAGACTTAGCGGTACATCTGTAAATAACAAAACTGATGCTACAACTGATATTCCAAGTGATGTAGCGATCGGAATTCCTAAGAACATGAGGATGAAAAATAAGACTAATAAGAATATTGACATCATACTCCCCCTTTCTCAATAATCTCTTTATCATATATTAACGATTGAACCGTATTAAGGATTCCTAGCAAACCAGATACTGGTACACTCAAACCAATAATCCACATTGGAAGTAATAATGCAGCACTCTTTTCATGAATATTAATTTGCTGCATGACCAACTGATAACCGTAAAGAATCATAAATATAAAGAATCCAACACTTGCTATTGCGTAAATCCAAACACTTAGCTTCTTTACAAATTTCGGAGCATACTGTAATAAAATAGTCACCCTTGCAGATTCAGCTCTGCGAAACCCGATTCCAATACCCAAGAATACGAGCCATATAAACAAGAACCTTGTCACTTCTTCGGTCCAAGGTGCTGGAATACCCAGCACCCTTCCGAAGACTTGCCAAAGAACAACGAGCGATATGGCTGCAGTCGAAATGCCTGCAAATACATCCGTAATTCGATTTAGAATTGTAAAAATGGTATTAGGCTTTTTTTCATTATGATTAACCATATTTATCACCTTTCTATTGTTTGGTAATTAGGTAATAGTCAGTTAACCTATTCACTCTTACCAACCATTTCAAGGATATCAGAGAAGAATTGGTCGTCATTCACTAACTCTTTGAATGTTGGATACGCTTTCTTTGAAAGCTCTACAAATTCCTGCTGTTGCTCACTTGTAAGCTCGTTCACCTTAACTCCTGAATCCTCCATTTGCTTGATCGCAGTTTCCGCTTCTTTTGCATCGTAATCAGTGAGCCAAGTTTGAATTTCTTTGACTGAATCTGTAATGATTTGTTTATGTTCATCTGTTAAACCATCAAATTTAGCTTGGTTCATACCGACAAGCCAACCATCTGCCATATGATTTGAAATTGTTAAATACTCTTGTACTTCATAAATTTTTGCTGCCAAAATGACCCCAATCGGGTTCTCTTGTCCATGAATAGTTTTAAGTTGAAGCGCATTATAGACCTCGCTAAAATCCATTGGCGTTGTTACTGTACCAGCACCTTTGAAGAACTCAACCCAAAGTGGATTATTTGGTACACGCAGTTTCACACCCTCTAAATCTTTAGGTTGAGTAATTGGTCTTACAGAGTTTGTTATTTGTCTAAAATCACGTGTCCAATATCCAAGACCTTTGATATCTAGTTCAGATGTTGAATCTAATAACTCCGTTCCAAGCTCACTATTCAAGAATTCTATGAATTGATTCTTGTCATCAAATAAGTATGGAATACTAATTGCATTAAACCTTGAATCGAAATTTGCATACAGTGAAGTTGAGAGAACTAACATATCTAATCCGCCTGCTCCAAGTTGCTTTACTGCACCAGAAGGATCACCACCATATAGAGTGCCATTAGGATGAACAGTTACTTCAATTTCCCCATTACTTTTTTCTCCAATAAGCTTTGCCAATTCTTTTGCAGCCAATGTTACTGACGCACTATCAGGGTCTGGAGTAGAAATCTTTAGTTTAACTTTTTCTCCCCCACTTTTCCCGCTACTTACGGCGCTACTACTGCCACTGTTACTTCCACATGCAACTAATCCAAATGTTAATACGACCATGACCATCAAAACGATTAATCTCCTCATATTAGCCCCCTTTTTTCACTTGGTGAAGATTTTTTTCAAATAAATAGCATATTTACATTCTGAATTATGCATCTTGGTGTAATATCCCTTCTTGTTAACGCTTTCTTTTTCTTTTTAAAGAGAATCCCTCCTCTTTTATCTCTTTAGTTGTTAGAAATAGAATAACACATGGTGGTAATTTCCTTCAAGATAAAAATCAAAAAAATCTAACTTTTTAAATAAGTTTCATTATAACTTTTTATCTGTAGTAGATTTCCTTGTTTTTTGTAAGTTTTCATAATAAAATTCATACTTTGCATTAGCAACTCCCGCCACAAGAATATCAATAATTGTTAATTGAGCAATTCTTGAAGCGATTGCATCTGTACGGAACAAAGTTTCGTTGGAGGCAGTTTGTAAAACGATATCTGAAATAGTTGTAATTGGTGATTTTGAGGAATTTGTAATACATATTAATGTAGCCCCAGCATTTTTAGCAATTTTCATAGACTTCAACACTTCTGTATTAGATCCCGTATGAGAAATTCCAATAACCACATCATCACTTGTAAGCATACTTGCCGACATCGCTTGCAGAGTTGAGTCAATATATGCAAAAGATTTTATACCCAACTTTAAAAGTTTATGTTGCGCATCAAGTGCAACGGTCCCAGATCCACCTGTTCCATAGAATTCCAACATCCTAGCATTTTTAATAACTTCAACTGCTTTTTCTAATTGTTCATCCTCACACACTTCGGATGAATCGAATAATGCTTGGATATTCGACTGAAACACTTTCTTTTTTATCAACTTTACATTATCGCCTTTTTCAATTACTTCATGAATTTGTTTAACAGGTTCAATTACTTCCTTAGCTAGATTGATTTTCATATCTTGGAATCCTTTATATCCTAAACGTTTACATAAACGAACAACGGAAGATTCACTCGTTTCACTACGCTCTGCAACCTCCGTAATTGAAAGGTGAATAATTTCTTCCTGATTATTTTCAATAAATTCTACTATTTTTTTTTCAGAGTCACGCAGTTTATGCATTGCAACATTCAGTCTTGCAAAATATCCTGGATTTGTATTAACTTGTATATCAGTCATCTTCTACCTCCCGAAAATTTTAAATTTTTTGTTTTAATAATAGTTATTTTACTATATACTATTCAAGTTTAACTAGTAGTTCTAAGAAAATTTAATACAAGGTGAAGAAATGGTGAAAAAAGATATTATGTAAATATAATAGTTAGTAAAATAAAAGGGGTGAGAAACTTACTCCCATCCCCTTTTTTGTATTTAATCTACCCATTACCAACATATTTTTCCCAGAAAGTTTAAAACCTTTCTTTGATTACGGTAAGGATATTTGTTATGAATTTCAGTGTTTTTGGGTACCTCACAACTTATTCTCCTGTTTATCAATAAGAAAAGTGATTGGCACGAATAGTAAAAAAGCAAGTAAAAGGAAGGTTCCTCCCACGATAAAGAACACCATTACAAAGGTCTCATTAAGATTAAAAGGATTAATATTATACATCCACATACCTACCGTTAACCCTAGAGCACCTAACATTCCTAGGATACTGTGAATTGGCACAAGTTTTTTGTATTTAATCGCATATACCTTATAAAAAATTCCCCAAGCAAACACTGATAGCCAGCCTACCAATAGAATATGAGCATGAATAGGTCTCAACGAATAATCCATATTTCCAGACATATGAGAGCCTAGAAAAGTACCGATTATACCGAATATCGCAGAAAATCGAATGAGCCGTATACTCCAAGTTTGTTCCATTATTTATTCCTCCATTTCCCCGATCATGTTAGGAAGTATAATTGTGAAGGTTGTTCCCTCATCAACCTTACTGTCTACCTTGATTTCTCCTCCATGTAGGTCAATTATTTGTTTAACAATCGATAAACCAAGTCCTGTGCCGTCCCTTTTTCTTGAAGAATCTACTCGGTAAAAACGTTCAAAAATTTGTGAGACGGCGTCCTTCGACATACCGATTCCTGTATCTTTCACAACAACCTTAATGAAAAACTCGCTTCTGGATAGGTTAATCCAGATACTTCCTCCCTGTGTATTATACTTAATTGCATTTGTTAGTAAGTTGTCCCAGACGTTGCTCATAAGTTCTGCATCAACTTTTGTCCGAATAAAAGGCAATTTGTACGAGACTTCAATTTCCTTTTCTTGTAGTCGCCACTGATACCTACGGATGGTTTGTTTAATTTGTTCATCCAATTGGACCTCTGTTATCTTCATCGGGTATGCTTTTTGATCAAGAGATGTTAATAACAATAGCTGCTTTGTTAGATTTGAAAGCCGCTTTGATTCGTGATCAATAATCTGTAAGTATTCTTTAGAATCTCGTTCATTTACGTTTTGTGACAGTAAAAGCTCTGCATATCCCTGAATATTCATAAGTGGGGACTGAAAGTCATGTGACACATTATTGATAAAGGATTTCCTCGCTTCATCATTATGCTGTAACTGCCTCTGCATCGTATTAAAGCTTTCTACTAATTGTCCAATCTCATCATTACGATCAATCGGTAGTGGATAATTAAAATTCTCCCGTGAAATCTCTTTGGTCGCTTCCGTTAACTTAGTAATCGGCTGGATCAAATGCTTTGCAAACAGGATTACCCCACTAATACTAACAATCGTTACCGCTACAAAAAACCACGCTAATATCATATGAATATCTGAAAAGAGTAATTTATTGTTAGGACGGATAAATAAACCGTATTGTTTCCCATTCATTGTGAATGGAACACCTACCGTATTCTCTACAGTATTCGAGAAGTGTCCCATCATTAGAAACTTATGGGAAAATGCATTCATACCATGATAAATTTCCTTCTTAGAAAGAACCTTCTTGGCTTCTTGTGGAAGATCTGTCTTTGTAAAAGGCTTACCAAAATAAGCTTCTTTACCGGATTCGTTTACCACATATATCTGATACCCCAGGTTTCCAATCGATTCCAAGAATGGCTCGAAGGAGGAGCTATCCGAATGCATACTCTCAAGGGTTAATGTAATTCTTTGTGCAATCTCTACATTCTGCTGATCAATCTTCTGTTTTGTAGATGTCATGTAAATAAAATTTGCGATGATCATACCTACAATGACACTTATCATTAAAATCAATAGCGTAGCCACAATGAATTTCCGATATAAAGTCTTCATTTCGTTTCCTCTAGCTTATAGCCAATTCCGCGAACCGTTTGAATTTCCACTGATGCATCGTATTTTTTTAAACGCTCCCGGATACGATTTATATGAGTATTTAGAGTTTGTTCTCCACCTTCATAATCAACACCCCATACTTGTTCCACCAGAATGGATCTAGGCGTAACCTTATTTGCCCGTGATGCTAATAAGCTTAATACTTCAAATTCCTTTAATGGTGGAAGGACTGTCTCATGATTTATATTTAATTCGAAATTTTTTCGATCTATCATGAGATTTCCTACTTTTATTACAGTTTCCATGGCACGTTCAACACGCCTTAACACAACGGCAACACGGAATAGAAGTTCCTTCACCTCAAAAGGCTTAACAATATAGTCTTCAGAACCAGATAAGAAGCCTTGTTCTTTATCATCGATTTGACCTTTAGCCGTAAGCAATATAACAGGGATATCATAGTCGTTCGCCAAAATCTTGGTTAATTCAAAGCCATCCATTCCAGGCATCATCACATCAACAATCGCCAAATCAACTGTTTTCTCCTCTAACAAATCTAATGCTTCTTCGGCATGATTAGCTCGATATACTTGATAGCCTTCTCGGCTCAAATGAATCGATACGAGCTGTTGAATATAGACATCATCATCTACAACAAGAATCTTCATAATGCGAACCTCCTAAAAAGTAAAATACGAAGGAAGCCCTTTGTATTTTATTTTACTGTCTATTATGCGATGCTTGCTTGTCTTTTTCAAATAACAATACCAAAGCTGGTAAAAGCATTCCACGAACTAGGAAAGTATCAATCAAGATTCCAATCGAAACGATGAATCCAAATACGAATAGATCGGCAATTGGCATCGTTGTTAACGCTGCAAATGTTGCAGCTAGAATGATACCAGCAGATGAGATTACTCCACCCGTATTACGAATCGCAACTTCAAGAGCATCTTTAACGCGATGAGTCTTCCTTTCCTCTATAAAACGTGAGGCAAGGATAATGTTATAATCAATACCTAATGCCACAAGGAAGATAAAAGCATATACCGGAACCCGAGTGCTTAATGCATCATATCCAAACAAGAGATCGACAAGGAATATACCAAGCCCCAAAGCAGATACATAGGAAAGTAAAATGGTTGCCATCATATATATTGGCATTTTCATTGAGCGAGTTAGGGCAAATAAGAGTATCAGTATGAGTAATGTTTCAAGTATCACAATAGTAAAGATATCTCTCGTATTCACATCCTGTTCATCTACTAGCTTTGCAGTCACTCCGCTATAGTATGCTTCTCCTGGTATGGAAAGGTCCTTCAATAGATTTGGTGTATCTTCACGTAAATCTTTAATGATTGTCATAGATTCTGTAGAATATGGATTCGTTGCTAACACAACACTTAATTTTACTGACTTAGAGTCCTCAGATTGTGCAGTCATTCGAACAGTTGCAATTTCATCATACTCTTGTAGTTTTTCTGTAAAAGTAGTCACTTTTTCTGAGGCTATTGCTTCATCACTTTCAATGAGCAATGTTGTAGGTGCTAGCTCTCCTTTATCATATCTTGTCTCTACAACTTCATAACCTACTCGAGAAGGTAAATCTTCCGGGAACTTTTTGACAGTATCAAATTCAAAATCAAGATTAAATATATTTAGTGCCGTAATAAGAAGGAAAACACCAACAATGCCTCCAGATAAGCCTGGTTTATTCACCACAAACTTAGCAATTGGTCCCCAAATTCCATGTTTTATTTCTTTTTCTTGGCCATACTTTGGAACTTTTGGCCAAAACGCTTTACGACCGAAAAGTGTAAATAATGCTGGTACCAATGTAATTGACGCTAACATAATAAAAAACATTGCAAGTCCAAAAATAGGAGCAAAGTTCTGATAGTCACGGAAATTGGCAAAGAATAAGATGAGCATAGCTGCTAATACTGTTCCTCCAGCAAAAAATACCGGTTCCCCAGTTGCACGCATTGCAAGTTTCATAGCTTCATATTTACTTTCTACTTTGTTTAGCTCCTCGCGGTAACGAGAGAATACAAATAGTGAATAGTCAATCACTGCAGCAAAAAGTAAAATACTCATAATTGAAGTTGTGGAGTTATTAATTTCTAACCCACCCGCTCCTAGTAATGCAACACTTTGATTCACGACCTGATAAACAATTGCTGTTGCTAAAAGAGGAATGAATGCAAGTAATGGCGAACGGTAAATGGCAATAAGTAATATTAAAATAATACCTATCGTTGCTAGTAATAACACCACATCCGCTTGCTCAAATAACTTAAGTGTGTCCCCAGCTATCCCAGCTGGACCGGTGATATAAAAGGACATATTATCAAACTGCTCTGCCAGCTTATTGCCTATCTCAGAAGCCTTGTCATTTATTTCGGCAAATTCACTATTCCCAAGGCCCTGTTCTAATTCCATCGGCACAATCATAGTGGTACCATCTTCAGAGATAAAGCCCGATAATGCTTGAGGTGGAAGTGCGCTTATATCAAGGATTGTCTCAATTCCTTTAATATCTTCTGCTTCGATTCCGTTTAGTATTTGTGTGACCTCATCGGTACGAATGTCCCCTTTTTCATTATGGAATACAAGGATTCCTGGTGTCCCTTGCTCATTTGGAAATAGCTCTTCTGTCTTTTTCTCAGCTATGATCGATTGTGCTTCATCAGGAAGCGATTGAAAATTACTTACTTTATAATCACCAAGCCTTGGTCCCGCACTTAATCCGACCATTAAGACGAGCCAAGCAATAATCGTAATCCACATCCCACGTTTACTTGAAACCCAATCTGTAATTGGATATAACAGTTTCCTCAAAATGTAAAACCTCCTTTAATACCTTTCGAATATGATCTTACTAATCGAACATAAATTTAATATCAACTTTTGTTTACATTTGTCGAGAAACTGGGTGGTGCCGGCGAGGGGGAGTGTGTATCTTTGGACAAGATGATGGCAAATCTGGGCATGGGTGTCTGGAGGTTGGTGATCTTCGGACTCGGGGTGGCACTTTCGGTGCGGGCGTGTCTGAAGTTTAACTGTCTTCGGACAAGCAAAGGTAAAATCAATGCAGCGGTGTCCGAAGTTTAACTATCTTCGGACAAGCGAAGGCTCTATCTGCGCTTTGGTGTCTGAAGTTTACCCATCTTCGGACTCGGGGTGGCACTTTCCGCGCGGGCGTGTCCGAAGTTTACCTGTCTTCGGACAAGCGAAGGCAATATCTGCGCTTTGGTGTCTGAAGTTCAACTATCTTCGGACTCGGGGTGGCACTTTCCGTGCGGGCGTGTCTGAAGTTTACCCATCTTCGGACTCAGGGAGGCTCTATCAGTGCGGGCGTGTCCGAAGTTTACCCATCTTCGGACTCGGGGTGGCACTTTCCGCGCGGGCGTGTCCGAAGTTTACCTATCTTCGGACTCGGGGTGGCACTTTCCGCGCGGACGTGTCTGAGGTTGAAGTAACTTCATACGCTCGATGAAGGGGATTCAGCTACTTTTCTTCGGCTCTTTTCCCCTTTATATTCTCGATGAAGGGGATTCAGCTACTTTTCTTCGGCTCTTTTCCTCTTCATACGCTAAATGAAGGGGATTCAGCAACTCTTCTTCGGCTCTTTTCCTCTTCATATGCTCGATGAAGAGGATTCAGCAACTTTTCTTCGGCTCTTTTCCCCTTCATACGCTCGATGAAGGGGATTCTGCAACTTTTCTTCGGCTCTTTTCCTCTTCATACGCTCGATGAAGAGGATTCAGCAACTTTTCTTCGGCTCTTTTCCTCTTCATACGCTCGATGAAGAGGATTCAGAAACATTTCTTCGGCTCTTTTCCTCTTCATACGCTCGATGAAGAGGATTCAGAAACATTTCTTCGGCTCTTTTCCTCTTCATACGCTCGATGAAGAGGATTCAGCAACTTTTCTTCGGCTCTTTTCCTCTTCATACGCTCGATGAAGAGGATTCAGAAACATTTCTTCGGCTCTTTTCCTCTTCATACGCTCGATGAAGAGGATTCAGAAACATTTCTTCGGCTCTTTTCCTCTTCATACGCTCGATGAAGAGGATTCAGCAACTTTTCTTCGGCTCTTTTCCTCTTCATACGCTCGATGAAGAGGATTCAGAAACATTTCTTCGGCTCTTTTCCTCTTCATACGCTCGATGAAGAGGATTCAGAAACATTTCTTCGGCTCTTTTCCTCTTCATACGCTCGATGAAGAGGATTCAGAAACATTTCTTCGGCTCTTTTCCTCTTCATACGCTCGATGAAGAGGATTCAGAAACATTTCTTCGGCTCTTTTCCTCTTCATACGCTCGATGAAGAGGATTCAGAAACATTTCTTCGGCTCTTTTCCTCTTCATACGCTCGATGAAGAGGATTCAGAAACATTTCTTCGGCTCTTTTCCTCTTCATACGCTCGATGAAGAGGATTCAGCAACTTTTCTTCGGCTCTTTTCCTCTTCATACGCTCGATGAAGAGGATTCAGAAACATTTCTTCGGCTCTTTTCCTCTTCATACGCTCGATGAAGAGGATTCAGAAACATTTCTTCGGCTCTTTTCCTCTTCATACGCTCGATGAAGAGGATTCAGAAACATTTCTTCGGCTCTTTTCCTCTTCATACGCTCGATGAAGAGGATTCAGAAACATTTCTTCGGCTCTTTTCCTCTTCATACGCTCGATGAAGAGGATTCAGAAACATTTCTTCGGCTCTTTTCCTCTTCATACGCTCGATGAAGAGGATTCAGCAACTTTTCTTCGGCTCTTTTCCTCTTCATACGCTCGATGAAGAGGATTCAGAAACATTTCTTCGGCTCTTTTCCTCTTCATACGCTCGATGAAGAGGATTCAGAAACATTTCTTCGGCTCTTTTCCTCTTCATACGCTCGATGAAGAGGATTCAGCAACTTTTCTTCGGCTCTTTTCCTCTTCATACGCTCGATGAAGGGGATTCTGCAACTCTCCATTGCTCTTTTCCCTTCATACGCTCAATGAAGAGGATTCAGCAACGTTTCTTCGGCTCTTTTTCCTCTTCATACGCTCGATGAAGCGAGGGCACAAGCAGCACGGGGTTGTCTATTGCATTTTCGATATATCCCCTTCTTTTTGTATCATCAAAATCTTTCAAAATAGTGAAAAAAGAGCGAACCTTAAGGGTCCACTCCATCAAGTACAGGATATTTTCAAACTTTAACTTATCCACCAATTCTTAGTTTCCCGTTCATTCTTTTTAATGTGCCCAGAATACTCATTGCCGCTAAATAGCTCGTCTTTGGATTTTCTGGGAGTGGATGATTTGTGATAGAGAATGTTGCTTCGCCAAACTCGCCTGTTATGTCCACTTGATGTATGTTTTTTTCAATATGCGGATCAGCCACAAGGCACACTCTTGTTTTTTCTATCCCTACCCCAGCTAGTGACAGTAAAATAGAGATATTCATGTTTTTTGGAAATTGCTTAATTGCATCAATTGCTTTTCCTTCAAAAACAACCTTCGCCTCTTGGATGTCCTCATCGATGAGCGAGTTGGCAGGTTTTCGAGTTGTCAACGAAACCCGGTTCACTTTACCTAGTGCGTGTGCATTTTGCAATAAGTCCAAACCGCCAATTGCACCAGACGGCAGATGAACGGTATACTTATGCTTTTTTACAGGATTACTAATTTCATTCAGCAGTGTTTCATCTGCAAGTGCACCAACACTGATTACAACTACATCCTTTTTCTTGATAACTAGCGGTAACAAGGACTTTACTGCCTGTATATTCGCTGCCTCCACAACAATATCGATTTCTGAATCAAGAAATAAGTTGAGATCAGTAAACAATTTCACACCAAATTTTGACTCCAACAACCGATATTTTTCTGTATCCCGTACCAAAACGCTTTTTATACGCAGATCATCAAGTTGAGTTTGATTGATTTCTTTCAATAAAAAAGTAGCAACTGCCCCCGCCCCAATTACACCGATATTCATAGTTGGCCTCCTTTCGTAAGTAATAGTTACCAGGAAAGACTATTAACCTCTTACTCTATCATAGGCAATAAATGGTGCATTTTCCACGATAATGCTTTTCTATTGTTTTCCTTCAGAAAGCAATTCTTTGTTTTACAAAAGATAAGCTGCTGAGCTTCCTTTAACAAAAATAAAGCTTGTAAAGATTCAATGTCTTTACAAGCTTTTTTGATTACATTATATATCATTCTCTAACACAAAGTTATCAAGCAGCGCACGTACTTCATCTGTTGACTTTGTACTCATCAATTGATTTCTTAACTCACTCGCCCCACGAAATCCCTTGACATAAATCTTAAAAAAGCGACGTAGTTGTCCCAAAGAACGTGATTGTAAATGTGAATACTTGTCAAAAAGATCGAGATGCAATCTTAAAAGATCAAGCAATTCCTTACTGCTATGTTCTTTTGGCTCTTTTTCAAAGGCAAATGGGTTTGTAAAAATCCCGCGCCCAATCATAATCCCATCTACACCATATTGATTAGCAAGTTTCATGCCCGTCTGACGGTCAGGAATATCCCCATTAATCGTTAAAAGAGTGTCTGGTGCCACCTCGTCACGAAGTTTCTTGATTTCCGGAATCAACTCCCAATGCGCATCAACTTTGCTCATTTCCTCTCTTGTACGCAAATGAATGGATAAATTAACAATATCTTGTTTCAAGATGTGTGTTAGCCAGTCGCGCCATTCATCAACTTCCGCGTAACCAAGCCTTGTCTTCACGCTAACAGGCAGTCCTCCCGCTTTTGCCGCTTGGATGATTTCAGCTGCAACTTCCGGACGGCGGATGAGACCGCATCCCTTTCCATTATCTACGACATTATCAACTGGACAACCCATATTGATATCGATCCCCCGAAATCCTTCTTCAGCCATACCAATACTCATTTTTCGAAAATGGTCGGGCGTGTCTCCCCAAATGTGAGCCACAATTGGTTGTTCATCTTCAGTAAACGTCAAACGCCCGCGTACACTTTGCTGCCCCTCTGGATGACAATAACTATCCGTGTTCGTAAACTCTGTAAAAAACACATCAGGTCTGCCAGCTTTACTTACTACATGTCGGAAAACAACATCCGTCACATCTTCCATTGGTGCAAGTATAAAAAACGGCCTTGGTAGATCACGCCAAAAATTATCTTTCATAGTAAAACTCAAATCCTCTCTATATCAACACGATGTCAAACTTTCATCCGAAAGTTACGCTCAGAAATGTTCATGCTTCATTTATAGCTATAGCATTCATAAATCCTTTTTATCAAACTATAATAACTTTAAAAATTATAAACTTTACTATATCAAATTTAAAGCGTAAAGAAAATCGGGTAAAAAAAGGTAGGTTTGGGAGGGGGTGTTTGAAGATACTGATAGGTTATTTACATCAATAAACTGGGAATATAAATGCATAGATTGCCTAGGTAATAGACAACATTAAATATGCATTCATATCCTCCGATCTTTCAAATACCAACGAGAAATTCGGTAGCTCCTCTAGTGGTTCTTATTCACCTGTTTCAGCAAATCGTTGAATTCTTTCACCAATTTGTTCACGCACTCGTTGGAACACTGCCCATTTCTCCTCTTCCGTACCTTGAGCTTTCGCAGGATCATCGAATCCCCAATGATCACGTTTAACATGTGGTGGTGTCGTTGGACACTTATCAGCAGCATCTCCACATAAAGTTACGACAAAATCAGCATGGTTTAGGATTTCAGGGTCAATTATATCTGAAGTTTGATTGGATATATCAATACCAATTTCGTTCATCGCTTTTACTGCATTAGGATTCAAACCATGCGCTTCAATTCCTGCACTTAATACGTTCCACTCTTCTCCTAGATACTTTTTCCCCCACCCTTCAGCCATTTGGCTTCTGCATGAGTTACCAGTACATAAAAAGTAAATTGTTTTTTTAGACATAAACGAAGTCTCCTTTGTTGTTTAATGAATAATAAGTAACCAGATATATAATCCAACTAGAGTAATGAACAAAGTCGGAATGGTTAAAATAATACCAGTCTTAAAGTATGTTCCCCACGAAATCTTAACACCCTTTTGGGCAAGTACATGTAGCCATAATAGCGTTGCAAGAGAACCAATTGGTGTAATTTTTGGACCTAAATCTGAACCAATAACATTCGCATAGATAAGAGCTTCTCTTATTACACCGCTTGTATTTGTATCTGCAATTGCTAGAGCATCTATCATGACAGTCGGCATGTTATTCATAACTGAGGACAGAATCGCTGCAATGAATCCCATTCCGATTGTTGCCGCAAATAATCCATGATCAGCAGTAAACTGAATTAGGTTTGCTAGGATATCTGTAAGCCCAACATTTCTTAACCCATATACAACTACATACATTCCTATTGAAAAAAAGACGATAGCCCACGGAGCACCTTTTACTACTGTACGTGTATTCACGGCTGAACTTCTCCTAGCCATGAAGAGGAAGAAGATTGCCACAATACTTGCGATAATTGATACAGGAATTCCTGTAAATTCACTTGCAAAGTATCCAATAAGTAGTATCCCTAACACAATCCAAGATAATCTGAACATCTTCAGGTCACGAATCGCTTCTACTGGCTTTTTCAATTGAGTCATATCATAATTCTTTGGAATGCTCTTACGGAAAAATAAATATAAGACCAAAATACTTGCTGCTAACGAAAAGAGATTGGGAACAATCATTCTTGATGCAAACTCTGCAAAACCAATTCCAAAAAAGTCTGCTGAAACAATATTTACTAAGTTACTAACGACAAGTGGCAGAGATGTCGTATCTGCAATAAATCCACTAGCTATAATAAATGGGAATACCATTTTTTCATTGAAGTTTAGATTTCGAACCATCGCTAATACGATTGGAGTTAAAATTAATGCTGCTCCGTCGTTAGCAAAGAATGCAGCTACTAATGCACCTAAAATAGATACATACACAAACATTCGAACTCCATTTCCTTTCGCGGCTCTTGCCATGTGTAAGGCTGACCACTCAAAAAATCCGATTTCATCTAGTATTAATGAAATGATAATAATAGCAACAAACGCTAGAGTTGCGTTCCAAACAATGGATGTAACATCGATTACATCTTTAAAATCCACTACTCCAACGATTAGAGCTAAGACAGCTCCACCACATGCAGACCAACCAATGGATAAACCTTTAGGTTGCCATATAACCAAGACTAGTGTAATTAAGAAAATAACTGAAGCTAAAATTACTGATATCAATAGATAACCTCCTACTACTTACTTAGATGTATTAGAATACTCCTGTTGCATACTTAACAATCGCATTTAATAATCGCGATTTCTTGCAATTGATCGATAATAGACTGAATATATGGAGGTAAATCATCATTTAATCGATAATGTTTCCAAGTACCAGAGGGTCTTTCAAGAACAATTCCAGCATCCTTCAACTTTTTCAATTGTTGACTAACCGCTGGTTGAGAAATATTTAAAACATCGACAAAATCACAAACACATACTTCCCCTTTTTTAAGGCATGATAATAGCTTTAATCTGTTGGGGTCACTCACAGCTTTTAGCTGTTTAGCCATTAATTCAATGTTCTCCAAATCAGTCTTCTCCTTCCTACATAAAGATCCGCCTATATAACCTTTTACTTATATAATATTTTGCTTATATAAAAATCGCAACCCTTATTTTAAATGCATATCAATCAATTACAAAACACGTCAAATCTATCTTTCCTAATTAGTATAAATGCCTTACATTCTTTGATTCACACTTGACCAATAATTTCTCTTTGATTTTGAGTAGATGCTTGCATATTGCATGATAAAAAAAATAACCAATCCATACATTTCAGACTGGTCATTACACATAAATTGCTTTCTTATCCTACTAAACTAACAATTTCTCCATTGCCATAACATCAATAAATTGGTCATCAATTTTTCCCTGATTTTTAAATATGCCTACTTCTCTATATCCACTTTTTTTATAAAGTCCTTGACCAAGTTCATTAAACGGAAAAGTAAATAAGACAATTTTGTGGAATGCGTTTTCCTTAGCCAACTTCTCGATTGTGGAAAGTAATTTTCCTCCTATACCTCTTCCACGATAATCTCTTCTAACATAGACAGATAAATCAGCAACCCCATTATAGGCAGATCGACTATTATACTGATTTAGACTTGCCCATCCAACAATTTCTCCTTCAACCTCGGCTATTATAACCTTAAAACGTCCAGTATGTTGATGAAACCAGGCAAGCATAAAAGCCTTATCTTTTGTAGAAGTTTCCAAAGTTGCAATTCGATCCTCAATACCCTCATTATAAATTAAAAGGATATCATCAATATCGTTAGTAGAAGCGATACGGATATTGATATTTCTCATAAAAAGTTTCCTCCCCTACAGTTCCGTTTTTCATATAGACTATAACTTATATACTGGTAATTTGAAACTGTAATTTTGTACAATTCCTCACACCATTTGTTACTAAATTAGACTTTAATAACCAGTGAAATAAAACAAAAAAGCTAATGGGATATAAAATCCTCATAAATCTCCAACAAAAAAAACGAGAAAATGAATTCTCGTTTTTATCTAAATTATAACCATTCACCGTATTTTGGTAGACTGTCGTTTTGTGTATACTCATCTGTTTTTCGTAAAAGATTAACAATCGTTGGCATATCCAATTTTTCAATAAACTCTTCAATTGCAAGAATGCCTGAATCTGCTAATTCTTCACGATGTTCTTCAGATGTAATAAGTGGTGTTGGTAGATGGTCAGACGCTTGATCAAAATATGAACCTATTGCCCCCGATTGCAGTGCATATTTACCAAGTGCATTCCCCGGGTTTTTACTCATGCCCTTTAACATACTCTGTATATCATAGGTCACTGAGTTTGACTCTGGAACATTCATCGGAACATCTTCCAATCTACCTAGTATTTTGTAAGCCCCAATGCTAATATCATTGAATTTCTCCATAAACGAAAAGCTTAAATCTGCAACACTTTCAGTTGCTTTAATCATGTCAATATAAAGGATTGGTACTTTTGTTTCCTCAAAGAAATCACGAACCATTCCGCTTAATGTTATGTGAGCAGGGCCATGACAAGTAACATATACCTGTCTTCTAAAACCCTGTTTTAAAAGTGATTTAGCTATTGCTTCTAAGTATCTCATACCCTCTTTAACACTTATATTAACGGTCCCGCGAGCCATCGCTGTCCCGCCAGCGAAGAAATATGGCAGGTTGTGAAGAACGAGGCCATTTGTCGCCTCTGCCATTTTTAACGCAAGTGCTTCGGCAATTACCGTTTCTGTATCAAGCGGAAGTGCTCCGTGCGTTTCTGTTACACCAACAGGTACAAAAATCAGATCATTTTGTTGCAGGTATTCTTCTACTTCCCCGTTTGTGCATTTAGATAGGAACCGAGTTCTCATCGAATAACATCCTCCTTAAAAATTATAAATGTATATATTTAATAGATAAGTCATTGGTTTTATCAGTTTTGAGCTCTTCTTTCTTTTAATGTTCTATACATTTCTTGAGCTTTAGTGTTATTCAAGTTAAAGATTAACGCAATACCGATAATCATTAAGAGAAAAGACAAAATAGGTAATCCGTTATACATACGTAAAACACCTTCTGCTACTTCTTGAGTTTGAGAAGTTTGTCCAGAAACAAATCCGACCCAACCTAGAGCATAACTACCTAGTGCAGAACCAACACCCATTCCTACTTTACGTGAGAATGAATAAATGGAGTAAAGTGTTCCATCATATCGTTTGCCAGTTT
Source organism: Fredinandcohnia aciditolerans (assembly GCA_003640645.1). GTDB lineage: Bacteria > Bacillota > Bacilli > Bacillales > Bacillaceae_L > Ferdinandcohnia > Ferdinandcohnia aciditolerans. The sequence continues at coordinate 125,767 of QGHH01000007.1, forward strand.
GAAGTTCTGTAAAATCTAAACAATCTGTTACAAGTGCCCATACGATCATAACAAAAACCATATTTGCGATTGTTGCGATATTATAGGCTACTATATACACGTAAACATTCTCAATAATAAAAATGGTTAGGAGTGTAGAAGCTATTAAACTAAAGCTTGCCGTACTAATGACCATATTACGCTTACCAAACTTCTTAACTAACGTAGGGACAAAAATAAACAGTACCAGTGTAACTCCCATTTGTAAGAATGAGTTAATCGCAAATGCACCAGGATTTTTGTAGTATTCTGAGAACACAATTGCAGCTAATTGTGTAACACCATTAATCATAATTAATGAACCAACACTTGCTACCATCATCCCTAATAACTGTCGATTCTTTAAGGCAGCTTTTAAAGCATCAGTAAATTTGTAATCAGCTTTAGTACCAACTGGTCTGTCATCACGAATACGCTCTGTTGTTAATTTAACAAGTCCTGTATAAGCCAGAACAGAAAGAATACTGAATACGATAGAAATATAGAAAAACATTTCAGGCACTAGATTCCCAGATTTATCATAGATAAACATAGGGACAAACGATAAAAACCCGATTCCAACAACCATTCCACCAATAGAACGAGCACGAGATAATTTTGTACGTTCAATTGGATCATCTGTAATAACAGCCGCTAATGAACCATAAGGAATTGAATCAGCTGTGTATGCGATTCCATAGAATAGATAAACAAATACGACCCATACATGAATTGCCGTTGATGACCAACTTGAGACGTCTGCAAATGAAATTAAAATGGATGCTGCAAGTAACCATTTTGATATATTGATATAAGGTAAAAATTTATCACCACTTTTTCCTAATTTCCATCTATCAGGAATACTTCCCATCACAACATCTGTAAATGCATCAAATATTCGAGCAACTAAAAACAATGTTCCCATAAAATAAGGACTTACTCCCAATACTGAGGTGGTGAATAAAAGGAAAAACGAGCCGATGTAAAGGTTTGCAAAGCCACCACCAACATCCCCTAGCATATATCCAAATTGATCACGGAAACCAAATTTTCTAACCTGTTTCTTTTCCATGTTTTAACCCCCAATGTAAATGAAATAATGGATTTATTACTTTTAAATTTAATTTCAATGCTGCAATAACTTAACTTGAGAAGAGTAAGGCTTTAATTATCCAGATTTTCAACTTATGATGATATCTCATTATATTTGTTTACTATACAAACCAATAGTTTTAACTATTATCTATATACTAAACTTACTTCATCCTCCTTCATATTAATGAAAGCGTTTAAAATATTAATATATTAGAATTTTAACTCAAAATTCCGAATTACTTTTGCAATAATATTGCATCCTTTTACACTATCATTGCATTAAATAAAAAAAGCCTTTTATCTAACTTTTCAAATGATAAAAGGGCTTCACTTACTATTTTTTTGTTTATATTCTTTTGGGGTTACGCCTACTTCCTCTTTAAAAACGCGAGAAAAGTATTGTTGATTTTTAAAACCTACAATAAAGGTGATTTCTATCAATGTAAGATTAGAATTGATTAATAATTCCTTTGCTTCCTTAATCCTTACCAAATTTCGATAATGACTTATTGTCATCCCTTTTTCTTTTTTGAAAGCACGCATTAAGTGGGAAGAATGTACATGTAACTTTCGCGATATGTCCTCTATTGATATATCCTCTGAGAAGTTCATCTTTATAAAATGCTCAGCTTTTTCGGCAATTGATGCCTTTTCAAATTCGACAAAACGAATGGAAGGGTCAGAGTACTCCTCTAGCATTTTTTTATGAATCTCTTCTAGTTCAGGTGTAGACTTGGCATTCTCAATCATAATTGCGTATTTTTCAGAAAGGTAATGGCATTGCCATGCGCTCAAGCCACCTTTTTCTGCCGAATAGCTGTAGAGCGTATTATGCGATAATAATATATTTTTAAATGCACGTAATTTATTCCTTGGAACTCTTTTAAAAATATCTAGAGTGTCAGTTTCTTCACTTAGAAACTCATTAAATTCACTTATGGATCGGACAACAGATTCCTGTTCTCCTTTTCGAATGGATTGTAATAATTCTTCCCGATATTTGTGTCCTGATTCAATAATTTCATGCTTTGTTTTATTCTTATCTAAATCATTGTTTATTTGATTTTCTGGGTCTTCCCTTTTCATTTTCCCATCCCCTCACTACAAATGGGCTAGTTGCCTTCTTTAAGATCAAAGTTGCTAGAACACTCCATTGTGTAAAATTACTTTTTTTCTAAATAGCCTGAAGAAAATACACCTTTATGCAGAACAGCAGTACGCTTCGGTAACCTTGCTACAGCTTCTGCTGAACAGCTGGAAGCTACGAGGACAGCAGTAGCTTCATCTCCAACCTTTGGCCAGATTTGATTTCCCTCTTTATCTAAAGGTGTAATGCCTCTAGTTGCTAGTGATAAAGCGCGTGATAAGTTATATTCATTGCTCCAACCATATAATTGTGCTGCAAGATGTGCTTTCTGAAGAATATCTCCAATCCCAAACGGTGACCAATGGTCTGTGATACTGTCATTCCCGAGAAGAACTTCTACTCCATGCTTTTGAAGTAGTGAAATCGGCATAATCATTTTATCGATCGGAACAGTTGAGGCAATTGAAATACCTAATGAGGCTAGGCGGTTTGCAAGCTCGATTCCTGATTCCTCCGACAATGAAGCTAGTGAGAATGCATGGCTAATTGTTACTTTTCCCTCTAGTCCAGCCTCTTCGGTTAAATCAGCCAATCTATTTATCGCTTTAATCCCTGTTTCCCCACCCTCATGAAGATGCATATCAATGCCTTTGTTATAGTCCACAGCGATTTGTACCATTGTTTCAAGGGACTTCTCCATGTTTCCATCAACAACGGTTGGATCAAGACCTCCTACATGTGTTACGCCAAGCTCCATTGCCTCTCGTAATAACCCATCTACATTGGAACGAAGCAATCCATGTTGAGGAAAAGCTACGATCTCATGTGAAATTTTATCTGAATAATTCTCTAAGGCAGCCTTTAATTTTTCGAGGTTTTTTAGCCCAACAGTTTGATCAATATTACAATGACTTCGAACATACGTTGAACCGTAGCTTAGGATTAACTCAACTAATTTTTCAGCACGCTCTTGTGCCGTTGGCAGTAGCTTTGGCAGTATTTCCTCCTCTAATTCAATCATGTCAAAAATACTTTTTCGATTTGCCCCAGACCTCCAAGGCCCCCCATAGTAGGTTTTATCTAAATGGATATGCATTTCCTTAAATGCCGGGAGGAGAAGCATTCCCATCGCATCATAGCAATCTATTTCTCTTCTATATGGTAGATGAGCATCTTGTATTTTCGTAATAATACCGTTTTCAATTTCGATATTTCGTAATTCTGTTTCAGTGGCGACAACTTGTCCATCTTCATACTTATATCCACTTTCTAATCGAACATTCAATAGCATATAGGAGTTCTTTTTATGTAGCTCTTCTTTGACCGTATTTCTAGCTTCCATTCGTGCATTCTCCTTTTTGTTCATCTATTATTTTTCTAGTAATTCGAGAGACTGTTCTTTGTGCAATTGGTATAAAGGATTAGTCGGATCAAGTTTGATTGCATTCTCAATTGCAGCAAGTGCTTCTTCGTGTCTTCCTAATGACCTTAGGCTGTTAGCCTTATGAAATGAGAAATCGTACCGATGTGGTTGGAGAGCTAAAAGCTTGTCCATCTCGTTGACAGCTTCCTCATGTCTGCTCAGTTCTCTCAAATAATTCGATTTATGGTATCGGTAAAAGGTTGCATGTGGATTGAGTTCACAAGCTTTATCATATTCAGCAAGTGCTTCTTCTGATCTTTTCATCAACCGCTTACAATTAGCTGTATAGAAATAAAAGTCTAAGTCGCTCGGATCTTTAGCTATGGCTATCTCAAACTGAACCAAAGCTTCTTCATACCTCTTTGCTTCTTGTAAAAAATACCCTTTATCACGAATAAGGTTTTTATGTAAGGTTTGTGTTTGCATATATTAACTCCCTCAATAGCTTACTTGATTACTTTAATATCATTCATTTTTCTCATGCACGTAGGATCAATTCTTCCAATTCTTAAAATCCTCTAGATTTTATCACATTCAGGTGTTCAGTCAATAACAGATAGTGGTGAATACTTAAACAATTTATTTATTGGATGAATATGAGGCATATGCCCAACCCAAATAGGCTACTTTAGCATATCCTTTAGTGAAATAAATAAACAGGAGGGATTTGCTTTGAATAACGGTTATCCATATAACGCTTTACAAGAACCATTTTATCAGGAAATAATTGATGTCAATGATCAACGAATACGCCCCGGATTTGGATTCGGCAGACCAGGCTTTGGTTTTGGTAGACCTGGTTTTGGTAGACCAGGCTTTGGATTCGGCAGACCTGGTTTTGGGTTCGGTAGACCAGGCTTTGGATTAGGCTTTTTAGGCGGCTTAGCAACTGGTGCACTATTGACTCCAGGCCCGGGATTTGGTTATTACCCACCATACCCTTATTATTATCCGCCGTATCCACCATACTACCCGTACTATCCTTACTAAAACGTACAAATAAAATAGAAAAAACGGAGTGCCCATTTAGTAGCACTCCGTTTTTCCTTGAACTGATTTGTATTTTCCTGTATAAGAACTGCGTTTTCCAACTTCTTAATTAATTCTTCCTAGCACCGCAATAGGACTCTCAAGAACCCCTATTAAAATATTGATGTTGAAACATACACATTCTTATTGCATTATGATATTCACCGTCAACAAAAAACTCATCAATTAATTCTCCTTCAAATTGAAATCCAAGTTTTTGATAAATGTGAATCGCTTTTTCATTGGTTTTGTCCACGATTAAGTATAATTTATACATATTCAATACAGAAAACGCGTAGTCCATTGCGAGATAGGTTGCAGACTTCGCATATCCATGCCCTTGATGGTTGGGATCAATAATAATTTGGAATTCAACCCTACGATGAATATAATCAATTTCTACTAATTCAACTAGTCCCACCATTTCATCGCCTTTTTGTACAATAAATCTTCTTTCACCCTGATCATGAATATGCTTATCATATAAATCCTGCAATTCAACAAAAGACTCATATGGCTCCTCAAACCAATAGGACATGATGTTTGCATTTATATTTAATTTATGGACAAATCCTAAATCAACTCGTTCTAAAGGCCTTAATTTTACATCACTCATTACTATTCATCCTCCGAAACCTTCATTCAATCCTCTTAAAATAAAGTCTTTCCTTTTCTCCCACTTTTTGACCATTTTTTCTAAAAAATTTTCGGTGCTCACGCTAAAAGGCATTCCCCTATTTTGCTGCTGGAATCTATTTTGCTAGACACAAAAAGGCACTACAAAAAAAGCAGATGGTATAGAGTTTCTATATCAACTGCTTTTCTATTATGTGAGCTCCAACCACGCAAAAGCTACACGATAACTTGGCATTAATCGCGGGTGGGGTATAGGACAAACGACTAATTACGCATTAAAGCGCCATTAGGCTCTTGTATCTCTTGCTCTGAGATCTGGTTCATTTTACAAAAATGTTCAAAGAATTGTTGGGCTAGCTCTCTTTCCTTTGGATCACTTTTCAACGAAACAATATCAAGCAAAATTTGAGCCATCCATAAGTTATCAAAATAACGGTATTTCCCTGTATTCCATGTCATTTTATGAGGGTGCTTTTCATTCACGTAATATTTCCAGAAAAGCATCTGTTCTGACTCCTGTTCTGTGAGTTGGAGTCTGTAAGTTGAATGAGCCGGAATATATCCATCTTCACAAAGCTTACCGATAAAACCTTCCTTCACCATATAAACACCTAAGATACGTCTATCTTTTTCAGGCATGCTGGAATCTATTTCTGTTAACAAGACAGCACTATTTTGGTGCAGACGGATAGGTTTATTTGGCTTCCCTTTATTTGTACCACTCTTTATTTCACCTGAAAAAACCTTCCATTCTGATAAAGATTGATGCTGTTCTTCTGTGTCACACCAAAAGACCATTTGTGATTGTGGATGAAGTTTATGATTTTTCATAAGTTTTTCATATTCCAAGCGAAGTTCCATTTTTTTTCTTTGTCGTGCTCTTTCCTCTTCCTTCTTCCGTTCTTCCTCTTTTCGTTCCATTGCCTTTTTTTGTATTATTTTTTCTAGTGAATTGGCAATATTTTTATCATGCAGTTTTAGATGCTTTTCAAATACATCGGGAAAAACAAACTTTTTATTTTCAGATTCAAAATGGATTTCAATACTAGATTCATTATGCTCAACTATACTACCCAGGCCAAAACGATTGTGTGTAACTTTCTTATTAATTAGATTCATTATTCTAGTCCTCCTTGTAGAATAAAAAAACTCGGTTACTATTAGATAGTAAATTGATCATTTTATTCAACTAGCTTCCTTTCAATCCCACGTAAATGATTGATTTATTCTTCGATTGGTATCAATAACCAATTGTAAGATTATTGTAACATTTTTTTGAAAGTTTTTCAAATTTTCTTATTGACAACTTATTTTATCGTGAGGTAAAATTAAATTTTATATTCCGAAACCATTCGAAAAAGCTATAAAAAAGGGCTTCCCAAAAGTCTTATTACTTTTGGAAAACCCCTATATATGATCATCTGTTGTTAAGCGGAACGAGATAATAGAACCTCTAATAAATGATGGCTGTGGCACTACCCTCTGTATTTGATCGTTAGCCCTTTTAAAAAGTTTCTTGCGAAATTATCTCCGCATTCTTTATAGTTTTTATGTCCTTCTTTTCGTAATAAAGCCCCTAGCTCACCTTTTGTTACCCTTAATCCTACATTATCAAAAATATCTAGCATATCCTCAGTCGTCAAAGCTAGTGCAATTTTGACTTTCTTTAAAAGAAGATTATTCATGTTCCCACTTGTCTTTAGAGTAGGTTCTGGTGGATTAGGCTGTCCTGGTTTAGGTTCCTGCACCCCTCTTTTGTAAATAATAAGGCCATTTAAGAATGAGTCTAACATACTGTGCGTACACTTTATTTGATCTTCATTCTCGTATTCATCCTCATCGTATGTCTTTGTGAGAATCTTTACTACCTCTGGTACCGATACCTCCGTGCCACCAAGTCTAAAAATCTCTGCCATTTCTTTATTTTTTAATTCCAATGCATATCTTAATCGGATTAAAATATCGTTATTATCCATCATTTGACCTCCTTTTTTTCTATTTAACTGTCAGTTACTTCTGTTCCGCTAGTTTTGTGAGGATTTCTTCACAAATTTCATGGGTTTTCAGTGCATCCCTAGCTGTAATTAATGGTACCGAATTTGTGCTGACCGCTTGAATAAAATTAGTTACCATTTGCTCAAAGCCTCTTTTAACCAAGGTTGGCTCCCAATCGCTGCTACGAACCTCACTATTTTCCATACCTTTTGAAATGACTAAGTTGGATACATTCGTGACCGTCCGCTTTTCCATTGGCCCCATAACTTGGGCGATTTCCTCGGTCGTCCCATTATCCCTGTTCATAATACCGACTGCCGTGCCGCCTTTTGATACAAATTGGATCACTACATGGTATAAGAGACCATTTTCCATACGACCGTTCACTATTAAATCTTCCATTGAGTATGGAAATAAATACCTCATCGTATCCACTACATGAATAAAATCATCGAAAATAAACGTTCTCGGCTCTCCGGGAAGATTATGACGATTTTTCTGGACCACAACCATATTGGGCTGAGTTACTTCCTTCAAACTGACATACGAAGGTGCAAACCTACGATTAAATCCAGCCATAAGTATGAGCCCTCGGGCTTCTGCTAGTTCAACAAGCCGATGAGCACCTTCATAATTATCCGTGATTGGTTTGTCCACAAACACATGGATTCCGTGCTGTAGAAGCAACTTCACGATTTCTTCATGGGAAGATGTCGCTGAATGGACGAATGCTCCCGTAATCCCACTCTCAACCAAGGATTGGAGGCTGGAGTGAAAATGTTCAAACCTATGCTGGCTGGTAATTTCTCGTAACTTTTCTTGGTTTCTTGTGTAAAAGTGAAACTCAATCTCCTTTAATCCGCTATAAACAGGAAGATAAGCTTTTTGTGCAATATCTCCAAGTCCAATAACCCCCATTTTAATCACTATTAATCCCCCTCTTCGTCTATGTGTCATCGGTCACAGTGAAGACCCGATGAATATTTTAATAATGATAGTAAAACCGCAAACGATAAACAAGATTATACCATTTTAAAATGCTGGAGACCTAATAGTAGTTAATCGAAAGTAAGAGCATACTGAAATCTAGCCTCTATAAAAAATAACAATAGTAGTTATATCGCGACTCCAGATCTTCACCTTAGGAACATATAATCCAAGTAGTTTATTTGAAATAGATAAGACCATGAATTGTTAAAAAACCTTTTAACGAACTCATGGTCTTTCTACAAGTAGCCATCCGTTGATTATTTTGATACCTACTGCACTCCAGTTTTCACTTCTGCTTATTACTATACTTTGGTCCGATGTGAGCAACGAACAATTTGACACTACTTAATGAATTTTAGAGATTTGAAACTTTTACGAATCTCTTTCGTAAATACATAGAAACCGGCTTTTGTGAGGTGTTAGTATGAGAGAGATTTTAAAAGGGATAGTTGCTGTACTCGTAGCCTTAGCTTTATGGGATGGAATTAAATACATATGGAATCTTCTGATTTAACATAACAAGAGACTGGGACAAAACCCTCCTTTGAAATGAAAAGGCCTGTGTTATTTACCATGAGTAAAATTTCACAGGCTTTGGTTTTTTCAAAATAAAAAATAAAATAAGGAAAATTAAGTTACCACACCAAATCAAACAGTGGTTTAGTTAGGTCTTTTCAAGGCTTCCTTTTTTTCTTCTTTTCTCCTTTTAGATTCTTTTACATAGTTAATGTAATTCCCTATTCCTTCTATTGCTGATACTGCAATGATGGCCCATTCTAGCGTATTTACATCACTTAGCGATTCCTTTCCGAAGAATAATGTAACGCTAGCGATAAACCCATAGAGAAGGGCTTTAAAAAAATACTCCCAAATAGGTGAATAATCTTCTATATTAATTCTTCCGTATACTTTGTCTATCAAGAATACAACTGCAAAAATAATAACAATCGTTATAATAAATTCCGACCCCATAGTTCGCCTCCATAAAAAATTAGTACAAATGCATCATATAGAAATTCTTCAAAAATATCTTTAATCCTCTTATATAACAAAAAAGAACGAATTCCACTAATGGAAATTCGTTCTATTCGATATAGTAATTCTAAAAAGGCGACCGCTCTTTATGTAGAAATATCTTACATTGTTTTATATTTAGGCTGTTTTTGCACACTTTGTTGTTTATTATGATTGTTCCGCTTCATGTGGACGCTTTCCCCGCGGGGGTCGCCACCTGCTCCAATCTACTAGGTTTACACATTTATATTTGAAATCAACAATCTTTTAGAAAAAAGCCTTATTTTTTCACTAAAATTGCCGCATTACGCTGATTAAATTTATCATTATGTGAAGAAACCATGGCATAACTCGCCGCATCTGGCTCAATGAATTTCTTCGCACTATTTACAGCTAAAACTGCATCATTAAAGGTCCCGACTAATAAGTAGACTTTATCTGTATAAGATACAATATCGCCTACCGCGTATATCCCAGGTATCGATGTTTTACATTGCCCTTCACTTTCAAATTGCTTATATTCATTTCGTACGGGTGCAATAGAATCACAGAATTCTAGTGAAACTTCCCGATTATAACCGTGACAGACTAATACTTCGTCCATTGTTATTTCATATTCCGTATCATTTTCTTTTAATAAAACACGGTCAATAGCCGTCTTATTTTCATTTGAAATGAGCTTCACTATTTCTGTATGTAATTTAATTTCTACACCGTTCTCTACTAATTTTTTTATTTGTGATTCATGTGCTTTTAATTCATCACTACGGTAAATAATTGTTAGCTTTTTTGCGACTTGCAATAGTTCAACAGCCCAATCAATAGCCGCATTTCCTCCGCCCGATATTAAAATATCTCTGTTTCTAAAGCGCTCGATGCCGTTAATTGTGTAGTGAAGGTTAGTCATTTCAAACTTTTCTGCTCCTTCAAGCTCCAACTTAATTGGCTCGTAGATGCCCCCGCCAATTGCTATAATAATAGATTTTGAATAATGCTTCTCCCCTGTATTTGTTGAAATAATAAAATATTCTTCCTCTTTATCAATACGGTCAACTTTTTGACTTAAACATATGGTCGGTTCAAATGTCATAGCTTGTGCGATTAAATTTTCCACAAATTGATGGCCCAGAATTGGTGGTTGACCACCTACATCCCAAAGTACTTTTTCTAAAAAGATATTTACTTTTCCACCTAAATAGGAATGATATTCGATAATTTTTGTTTTCATGTCTCGCATACCACTATAAAAAGCACTATATAGTCCGGCAGGTCCACCACCTATAATCGTCACATCATATATTTCCATTTAGAACACTCCATTTTATTTATGAATTTAAATGAGAACTCTTATCAACTAGATTAACGAATCATGTTTTGAAAGTCAATTGTAATTGATAATAATTCTCAGAAAAGTTATTGACATATGAAAAAAAGTAAGCGTATTATAAATTCATACAAATGATAATGAAAATCTTTATCATTTAACCGGAAAATAAAAAAACTAATTAACAAAGTGAGGCTAATTATAATGAAGAAGCTATTATTTATTATTACTTCCATTTTTATTTTATTTCTAGCGGCTTGTGCCAACGAAAGCACAACCAATGAAGAGGCAACCACTGATAAAGAAAGCGATAGTCAGTATCCAATCGTCATTAAACATGCATTTGGTGAAACAACAATTGAGGAAAAACCCGAACGAGTAGCAACAGTAGCCTGGGCAAACCATGATGTAGTATTAGCACTTGGTGTCGTACCAGTAGGTTTATCTGCTGCAAACTACGGGATCCAAGATGATTCTGGTTTATTACCATGGACTGCTGATAAATTCAAAGAGCTAGGTGAAGAAAATCCAACCGTATATCAAGATACTGACGGTTTAGATTTTGAAGCAATTGCTGATAGTAATCCAGATGTAATCCTTGCTGCATATTCAGGTATTACAGAAGAAGAGTACGATACTTTAAGCCAAATTGCTCCAGTAGTTCCTTACGAAGAAACTCCATGGGTAACACCTTGGCGCGACCAAGTATTATTAAACGCTAAAGGTATGGGTATGGAAGAAGAAGGTAAGAAATTAGTTGCGGATACAGAAAAGTTAATTGCTGATAAAGCAAACGAGTACTCTAGTATTAAAGGCAAAAAAGCTGCATTCGGTATGTTTAACACAGCTGACTTATCAAGCTTCTATATTTATACACCTGCAGACCCACGTGGCGAATTCTTATCGGATTTGGGTATGGAATATCCTGAAGGTATTAAAGAATTAATTACTGATGACAGCTTCTACATTCAAGTAAGTGCTGAAAATGCTGATGCATTAAACGACACTGAACTATTTATTACTTATGGTAACAAGGATACATTAGCTGCTTTACAAGCAGATCCAATTTTGGGGAAAGTGCCTGCAATTGCTGCTGGTAACATCGTAGTTATAGAAGACAACACACCATTAGCAGCTGCTGGTAACCCAAACCCACTTTCAATTCAATATACAATTGATGAATACTTAACTTTAATCTCAGACGTAGCGAAGAATATTAAGTAGTCATGAAACAGTTGAATGTTGCTATGGAGAAGCAATTTTTCCGGCCAAAGAATTTAGGGAAGTTAACAATTATTCTTTTCATTCTTTTACTATTATCAATCATTGCTTCTATAGCTTTTGGCTCTCGTTCAATTGGGTGGTCGACAATTCTGGATGGATTATTCCATCCAGAATTAATAGATCATGAATCTAGTGTTGTTCGTCAACGTGTTGTACGAACTATTTTTAGTTTTATGTGTGGTGCTGCATTAGGTGTATCTGGGGCATTAATGCAATCAGTCACGCGAAACCCAATTGCCGATCCAAGTATTTTAGGAGTTAATACAGGGGCTGCATTATTTGTCGTTAGTGGCATTGCCTTTTTAAATATTAGCTCTGCAAGTGAATATGTCTGGTTAGCTATAGCAGGTGCGATTCTTACTGCTATTTTTGTGTTTACAATTGGTTCCCTTGGTTATAACGGCGCTACGCCTTTAAAGCTCGTCTTAGCTGGCGCTGCAACAAGTGCTATCTTATCATCACTCGTAACAGCGATTATGATTCCACGTCAAAATGTTATGGATCAATTCCGTTTTTGGCAAGTTGGAAGCGTTGGAGCTGGTACATGGGATAGTATTCAATTACTTCTACCCTTCTTAGTTGTAGGTATAGTCATTGCTATTTTAACTGCACCTGCACTAAATGCGATGGCATTAGGGGATGAGGTAGCGACAGGATTAGGTGCTAAAACAGGGACGATTCGTTTAGTCTCTGCTTTTGCTGGCGTATTACTTTGTGGGGCTGCGACAGCCTTTGCGGGACAAATTGGATTTATTGGTCTTTTAGCGACTCATCTGATTCGCTTAATGATTGGGCCAGATTTGCGCATTGTCATTCCTCTTTCTGCCTTATCTGGTGGGATTATTTTAACCATATCCGATGTCGTAGGACGTGTGATCGCTCGTCCTGGAGAAGTAGAGGTTGGGATATTAACAGCCTTTATTGGCGCACCAATTTTAATTTATATTACGATGAAAGCGAAAATGCGTAGCCTATGATGAACAATGAGACTTTACAAACCATTATTCAATCAAGATCAAAACGTAAACATCGTTATATTACGACGATGGTTATATTAATAATAATTGCCCTTGGATTATGTTGTGCCATGCTTATGCTTGGAAATACGATTTATCCTGTGAAAGATGTCATAGCCGTTTTATTAGGTGAAGATGTTAAGGGTGCAAGTTTTACCGTTGGAACATTACGTTTTCCTCGTATGTTAGCTGGTCTACTTGCTGGATTTGCATTTGGAGTTGGGGGCTATGTATTCCAAACAATGCTACGAAACCCATTAGCAAATCCAAATGTTATCGGTATTACAACGGGATCAAGTGCAGCAGCTGTATTTTGTATTGTCGTCCTGCATGCAAGTAACACAATGATTTCAATTGCTTCAGTTGTAGGTGGATTATTGACAGTTGCCGTTTTATATGTTTTGTCGAAAAGTTCTTCCTTCTCAATTGGACGATTAATTTTAATTGGAATTGGGATTCAAGCAATGTTAAATGCCTTTATCTCTTATTTAATGTTAATCGCAAAAACACATGATTTACCGACTGCACTTCGATGGCTGAGTGGAAGCTTAAACGGCGCAAAAGTTGAAACTATATTGCCTTTACTTATTCTTATAGTCATTTGTACACCGATACTTATCTATTTTTCAAATCATTTGGAAATGTTAGAGCTCGGTGAACAAGCAGCTACATCTTTAGGTGTTTCAACAAATCAAGTTCGTATCATTTTATTAATATCAGCTGTACTGGTTATTGCCTTAGCAACTGCAACAACAGGACCGATTGCCTTTATTTCATTTTTAGCTGGCCCAATTGCCAGACGTATTGTCGGAGTCGGATTCTCTGCACTTATACCTTCCGGGTTAATTGGTGTAATCTTGGTACTTGCAGCAGATTTAATCGGGCAATTTGCTTTTGAGACACACTATCCAGTTGGTGTTATTACAGGGATTATTGGAGCACCTTATTTAATTTTCTTACTAATCAAGTTGAATCGAAAGGGGAATATTTAATGTCTCATACATTACAGACTAAAAACTTACATTCTGGCTATGACCAAAATCTCATTTTAAAGGATGTAAACCTCTCGATTCCTAAAAATAAAATTAGCATTATTATCGGTTCAAATGGCTGTGGAAAATCGACCTTATTAAAAACAATGGCTCGGTTATTAAAACCATCGGATGGCGATGTGTACTTAGATAACAAATCAATTTATGAAATTCCGTCTAAAAAGCTTGCTCGTACGGTTGGACTTTTGCCTCAGTCCCCTATTGTTCCAGAAGGTATTACCGTTGCTGATTTAGTTGGCCGTGGGCGATTTCCGCATCAATCGATGTTTTCAAGTTGGTCAAAAAAGGATTACGAAGCCGTTGCAACAGCTCTTGATATGATGAATATCGCTGAATTTAGCGATCGTCATATTGATGAATTATCAGGTGGACAACGCCAACGTGTATGGATTGCGATGGCATTAGCTCAGCAAACCGATATTTTATTTTTAGATGAGCCAACAACCTATTTAGATATCACTTATCAAGTAGAAATTTTAGATTTATTGAAGGACTTAAATGAAAAGTATGGGACAACAATTGTCATGGTGCTTCATGATATTAACCTTTCAGCACGTTATGCGGATTATTTATTTGCCGTAAAGAATGGGAAACTGATTGCTGAAGGCTCGCCAAATGACATTATCACGAGCGAACTGATTAAAGAAACCTTTAATTTAGATTGCCATATCATAAATGATCCCATTTCTAACACACCACTTGTCCTTCCAATAAGTCGATTTCATAAATAATAAATTATAAGAAAGTAGAATTTGAGGTCGTCTCAAATCCTACTTTTTTTTTACTATAGTTTTATGGCTCCCAAAATAATATAAATGCAGCAAGTAGCTTGAGTGTATATGGCAACACATGAGGTGCTAATTATAGCTCCGTAAAAAAGGAGATGATTTAAAAACCAACTTTTTCTAAATACAACCCCTCAGCTTCGGCCATACGACCTGTTTGAATTCTTTCCTTTGATTCAAGAATACTCGGTATTGCAGCCGCATCTTTTTCGCCTAATCCAACTTCAATTAGCGTTCCTACAATTTTTCTCACCATATTGTAAAGGAAGCCATTGCCTCGCACTTTGATTTTGATAAAGCCCTCATTTTCATTTATTTCAAGTGAGTATATTTCACGCACCATCGACTTTTTCTTAGATTTTGCGTTGGAATAGGAAGTAAAGTCATGCTTACCTAGAAAGAATTGAGATGCCATTCTCATTTTTTCAATATCAAGCTTCTCCTCCACATGCATACTGTACTTTCTCATAAAAGGATGTGTATATTGCTCGTTCCATATCTTATACAAATAGGTTTTATCTTTAGCATTATAGCGTGCATGAAATCGATCGTGGGTTAACGTAACATCTACAACGCTAATGTCATTTGGAAGGTATCTGTTTAAATATTGCATAACTTCATCTTCGGATGCATTTTTACGCATCTTAAAATTAGCGATTTGAGCAAGAGCATGTACACCTGCATCCGTTCTTCCAGATCCAATAATTTCAATCTTTTCTCCTGCCAGCTCTGTTAATACATTCTCAATTTTCCCTTGAATCGTATTGTCACTATTACTAAGTCGCTGCCACCCTTTGTAACGTCCACCATCATACTGAATGGTTAATTTATAATTGTTCATTGTTTTCTCCTTAGGTAATGTATTTCTCTATTATTAGATATTCCCTTCATAATGTACTTCATTGAGCTTCACAACTTCAAGTTTGATTATATTCCCATTCAATTTAAATGCCATTGAAAATTATTGATTCCTGTGGATATGTGAATAAGTGTTTGTAGATATGTTGATAATTATCTTTATATTTCGAAGTATGCGAAAGTGTATTATATTAACAAGCGAATAACCCTACCTCATAAGAAGTAGGGCTGATGGAGAGAAATCACGAATGTTTGCTTAAGTATATGTACGCTACTTTACTTTCAATCTATTTGAGTGACAGTTATATTCGATATTCCTTAATATATGAACGAGATTATTAAAATAAGGTTTTACAATAAAATCTGTCGCTCCGTTTCTAATCGCATCTATAATAATTGACTTTTGCCCCATTGAGGAACACATAATCACTATTGCATTAGGATCAAATTTTTTAATTTCTATTAATGCGTTAATACCGTTGACTGTAGGCATTGTTATATCCATAAAAACAATATCTGGTAAGGACTTTTTAAATTGGATGACAGCCTCTTCTCCATTGCTGGCTTCCGAGATAACTTTATAGTTCTCTTTGACTATCATTTTTTTTAAATAAGTTCTCATAAATAATGAATCGTCAGCAATTAATACAGTTTTTCTCAAGCTCGTCATCCCCTTTTCAACCTATATGCTAATTTTGACGGAATTCATAAAAAAAATGAATCACCTGTTGTTCCTATTCACATAGGAAGGTGTTCTTATTTCTATTATTCGAAGGGTTCCTATACTTTTAATAGAAGGCTATTTTCTAAAAGATTGTTGCTTTTATATGTAGGGTGATTTCCGCTCCTGGTACTCGCTTTCCGCGGGCGATCCGCAAGCCTCCTCAACGAAATGTGGAGGCGGCTTGCACAGAAACGAGAAAATTGGCCGACTAAAGCGCCACGTCCTGTGGCGGAGTCGGCACTAGCACGTCCTGTGCGTCGGAGACTCCGACAAAGAGGGCGTATTTTGCCTCTGAAGGAGGAGTTGAAGTTTCTCGAGTTTCTAGCCGCTGCAACTGGACAAGTCGCTATGTCACTGCGGGGTCTCGCCTGGCTCGCTATTCCCGCAGGACGTTGAATTACTTCCTCGAAGCTACACCGCACGAAGAAAATGCTTGCATTTTTGAGGATCTCGTACCATCCACTGAAATCACTGATTGGACAATAATATATCCCTTGCATAATCGGATCAAAAAGCAACAAAGTTTACGAAAATAGCCAAATAGAAATAAGGAAAAGGTAGTAATTGAGGTAGTAAAATCCAATTTTAATGGCTAATATAACAATAACCAAACAGGCAAAGTCCAAATTAAACATTTCCTATTTTGGTATATAGGCATCAATAGGAATTTCCTTAAAATCCCAAACTTTATTATATTCACTGCTCCACAAAATTTTTAAGCTCTATTATTAATTGCTGTTCCGAATAACTTTTTTTTTAAAAGTTCAGTTATTTAGAATTAGTGACATTTGGGAAGAAAAAATCGACAACTCGGATCGTTATCTGTAAGACCTACAAAAGAGAGAAAATAAAGAAAGTGAAGACTAAAAAATGGAGGAAACATAATGTCAACTCAAATCAAAATTACTCATACTTTCAACGCCCCGCGTGAACTAGTATTTAAGGCATTAACTGAATCAGAACACCTAAAGAACTGGTGGGGACCAAAAGGATGGGCATTCGAGGTTTCTAAATCAGATTTCAGTTCGGGTGGTGTCTTTCACTATAGCCAAAAACCTGCCGACGGCAACATAATGTGGGTTAAATTTTTATACAATGAAATTATTCCGCCAGAGAAAATCATTTACACTAGTTTCTTTTCTGATGAAGAAGGTAACAACGTACGTGCACCATTTGACGCAAGTTGGCCAATGCAAACTCTGAATACCATCACGCTAAGCGAAGACGCTGGAAAAACAACACTTACAATGATTGTGGCTCCTGTATCCTCGACTGAGGAAGAGATTAAAACCTTCGAGGATTCAAAAGAGATGGCTCAGGAAGGATATAGTGGAACCTTTAATCAATTAGAAGAATACTTAACAAAAATATAACCCGTTGAATATAGCCATAACAAAAACACCGGCAACCGGTGTTTTTGTTACTTAAATTTTTCTTAAACAGTCCAACCAAAAGATTCAGTACAATCCCCACTAAACCATTTATGTTTATCAACTCTTCAATCATAGTTTGAGGGAATCTGAAACAAAAACTTAATTTTCTCCTAAATTCTTTACAGCAATCATCAAAGATTCTAGCTGCGCCTTTTCGAATGAATTAAGAGCCTATCTAAACAATCTTCAGACTGATTTTTTAATGTTGCTCACTTTCCTACTATTTCGACTTCACCGGAACTGCTAACTCAACAACCGCATCCATTGGATTCCCGTTTAATAACATTTCAATGACATACGTATCTTTATACTCAAATTCAGGATGGTTGGGTAATATTTCTCCAAAAAATTGGCGGATTAATTGGTCAAATAAATTTCGGCTTGGACCTCCTTTAGCGGTAAGCACGACATATTCATTAGCCGGTAGGACCAATTGTTCCGCATCTTCAGCAACTGTCGTTGTATTTGCTCCTGCGAAATAGGATAAGCTATCACTGCTAGTTGTCCCGACTGCATAACCAATTTTGTCTCTACTTCCAGCCATTAATTCACCGAATTTGCCACTTTTTGCGAGTGACCCGAAGTGTGCTGACTTTTGTTTTGATACTTCATCTACATTCTCCATTGTTGGGAGTGAAATGTTCGTACTATAGCCGGTTAATGTTAATTCACCCATATGTTTTATAGTTAAATTTGTCATATTATCATTCCTCTTTTCTTAATTTATATCTATACTATAATCAACTAACCTTGACAGCAGTCTGTCATATATTTGGAGAAAGTTATGAAAATCGAACGATTAATTAGTATCATTATGATCTTATTAAAGCGAGAATTAGTCTCGGCAACAGAACTTGCTAAAACTTTTGAGGTAACAACAAGGACAATTTATCGCGATGTTGAAACGCTTAGCATGGCAAATATACCTATATATACTGTTCCCGGAAGAGATGGCGGGATTGGACTTATGTCTACTTATAAGGTTGATAAAAAGCTACTAACCTCAAAAGATTTACAAAATATAATAACTGCCTTAAATAGTGTCGAACAATTGATTGAAAGTCCGGAAATCAAATCGACTATGACGAAAATCCGTGCCATGCAAACAGAACAATTGAACGATAAGATGGATTTTTCCTTGCATTTTACAAACTGGCAAGGAAGTGAGGAATTGAAGGCGGTAGCGGAGTCTTTACAAGAGGCAATCCGAGACCATTTAATCGTCAAATTCGACTATTACGATGTAAACGGCACACACACTTCCCGAAAAATTGAACCCTATCACTTGATGTTTAAAGGAGAGCGCTGGTATTTACAAGGCTATAGTTATGAACGAGAGGATTTTCGTACCTTTCGATTAGCTCGCATGTCAAATATACAAATTACTAACGAAATATTTCATGCACGTGATTATGTCTTTATAGACAAAATACCAAAAGAAAAGCTCCCCCCATTTTACCTGGTGCGTTTGAAAGCGAATATGCGGGTTCGCGATATCATCATCGAACGCTTTGGCATTTCGGTGATTACACCTTGTGATGAAACAACATACTATGCAGACTTACAACTTCCGAATAATGAGAATGCCTACCGTTTTTTATTACAGTTAGGTACGAATGCCCAAATTATTGAAGGTGGTATTTTTGAAAAAGAATTTTGTCATTATTTGCAAAAAGTCCTCAACCTATATGGTCTAAACCTTTAAATTAAAAATGGAGGAAGAATAAAACCCAATCTTTTTTCTTGGTTTGAATAAAGATTGGGTTCTTCTATTTGGAATTGAATTGTTTTCTTAGATTTAAATCATTTAGTTAAAAACTATCTTTTCCATTCACAAATCATAAATAACTCATTCTCTTTTAAATGTGCGGTGAGAGTGCCACGCATTTTAGTCATTAGACTTTTAGCAATTGCTAATCCTAAACCTGTGCTTTTTTCTGTTCTCGTTTTGTCTGCTTTGTAAAATCGGTCAAATAGATAATCGATATCTTGTTCACTTAGCTCTTCAGCAGTGTTACTTATGATCAGTTGTACAGATGATGCAAGTTTTTCAAGTCGGATAGAAACATCTCCATTTGAATGCTTAATCGCATTTACCACTAAGTTTTCTATCACTCTTTTCACTGCAGAGACGTCACCTATGATATCGATCTCTTCATCTGGAATTTGAAGAATAGGCTCAAAGCCTTGCTGTTTGAATTGCTCATAAAAGACGACCAAGACTTCTAAAAGCAATTGGTTCAATGTTATCTTTTCAGGCTTTAATGGATAATCGGCAGACTCTATGATGGATAATTCAAAAAAATCCTCTAGTAAGGCCTTTAATCTTAACGCACCACTTTTTACTACCTTCGTATACTCTGTTTTTTTCTCTATTGATAATTCTTCTGATTCTAAAAATTGAATATACCCTAGAATTGATGTCATGGGTGTACGAATATCATGCGAAATGTTAGCGATCGCCAGCTTTAATTCATTCTCTTTCCGTCGCTTTTCTGCGTTTGCTTTTTTGGTTACATCAATTTGATTGTTTATTTCTTTCACAAGCTTTTCAATATCCTTATCAAAAAAAGCAAGGTCAATTTTCTTTTCAGTCCGATTATTATTTAACTCGTGCAATTGCTTTTTAGCTCTTTTTATTTCCTTTTTTAACAAATAATAACGAGTGAGAACAAATACAGTTATGACTATTGAAGTGACTGCGATATAGACGATGATTCTCACCCGCTTTCCTACTTACTTAATTTCCTTCCTTTGAAACACAAAACTACCGATAAGTCCAAAAACAAGAAAGGTTAAGATGGGTACAAGTATCAACTTAAGTAATTCTCCGGACACAAGATCAAGCTTTGTAATATCTAAATAGAGCTTAAACACTGAATTATTAAAGATTGTTTCAAATAACGAAAACTGTTGACCCAGCATATATAAAATACTGTCGAAAAGTATAAAAAATAAGATTAGAAATCCAATTGTTTTTCCACCATCAGTAAATATTATCGCAGCTAACGCCATCATAGATGCAAATGAAACTGCGTATAAAGCCGTTAATCCTATCGTTCGAACGATAAAGCCTAAATCTGGCATGTCATTAAACCCAGATAAGATCGCTGAAACCCCAGTCATGACAATAGGGAATATCAGTGAAATAATGGCAGCACCTATCGAAAAGACAATTAATTTAGAGGAAAAGATACGAAATCTACTGTTACCAGAAGCACACATACTTTTCATTGTACCGATTGAATATTCGCTAGAAATAAAGAAACCTGCAAGAATACATGGAACTAATCGAACAATATAATTATTTCCTCCAAGAGCTGTAAATGTGTATAATTCACTCACGGATACTGGTTCCGCACCAAATACGCCATCATTAAAAAAGATTAGCATTGGATAAAAAGCAGCAGATGCGATTAGCCCAAAGACCAATGTCCAAAATGACCGATCCTTCCTCAGCTTAAATAACTCAAATTTCAATAGATTATCCATGCTGAACACCACCAATCCGATTGGTAAAATACGTTTCCAGGTCTTCACCCATCGGCATAAATTGCTCGATTAATAAACCTTTATCCGTGAGTATTTTTGAAACTTTACTTGGAGCTTCCAGATGAGTGTAAAGCTTAATTGTCCCATCAGGTAATACATCATTTTTAGTAGTTCCTAGATCAGTCTCAATGATTGTTGCTGCTCTATCTGGATTATCCACTTTTATATGAATATACTGTTGACATTTTTCATTAAGTTCGTTGGCGGTTAATTGCTCTAACAATTCTCCTTTATGAATGATTCCGTAGTGGGTAGCGAGTAAATGAAGTTCACTTAAAATATGACTTGATATTAAGATTGTAATCCCATATTCATGATTGAGCTTCTTCAATAATTCTCTTATTTCTACAACACCCATAGGGTCAAGTCCATTAATTGGTTCATCGAGAATCAAGAATTCCGGCTCACCTAACAAAGCAATCCCAATTCCAAGTCTTTGTTTCATGCCCAATGAAAAATTCTTCGCTTTCTTTTTCCCTGTATCTTGGAGTCCAACAATCTCGAGTGTTTTTTCGATACATTCCTTCCCAGGAATCCCCTTTAATAGTCTGTGTGCTTCTAGATTGTCAGCTGCACTCAAATGCGGATACAAAGCTGGACCTTCTATAATCGTCCCAATTCGTCGCCTTGCCTCAATAAGTTCCATTTCACTACTTTGTCCAAATAATTCAATCTTTCCCGTGGTCGGAAAAGCAAGACCCGTTACTAAACGTATAAGCGTTGATTTACCTGCACCGTTTTGCCCAATAAATCCATAAATAGATCCTTTATTTATCGTAAGATTTACTTTATTAAGGGCTAATTGGTTTTTATATTGCTTTGATAGGCTATTCGTTCGAAGTACATATTCCACCATATCATTTCCCTCCCTTTTGTGATGCTTTTAGTATAGAAAGGAAATCATAAAAAAGAGTTAAGGAAAGTCTTAAGAAAGTCTTAAGTTTGCAATTTATACCCGACTCCCCAAACGGTCTCAATATAGTCTTCATTTGGATTTGCTTTCGAAAGTTTACTTCTGAGGTTACTCATATGAACACTTATCGTATTATCATCCCCATAGTATTTCTCATTCCACACACTCTCAAACAGATTAGCTTTCGTGAAGACTTTCTTAGGAGAGGACATAAGAAGTGTTAAGATGGCATATTCTCGTGCGGTAAAAAGAATCTCTTTTTCATTTACAATTACTGTTTGTGAGTCTGTATTGATTCTAATATCTTTATAGCTTAGCTCTTTTTTATGTGAAGCTTGGTTAAAGCGTCGATATCTGCGTAAATGGGAATCAATCCTCGCAGATACTTCTTCAATATCAAAAGGTTTTGTAATGTAATCATCTGCTCCAGTTCTTAATGCATCTATTTTTGTTTGCTTCTCACTCTTCGCTGATATAATCATGACAGGAACAGGAATTTGCTCACTTATTTTTTCAAGAAGCTCTTCCCCCGACATACCTGGCAGCATTAGATCTAGCAGCACCAAATCCCAAACCCGATTTTCCAAGTAAATCATCGCTTCTGTTCCAGAAAATGCGGACTGAGGCACATACCCACTCTTTCTTATAATGTCGCATAATAATTTATTGATATCATTGTCATCTTCAACAACTAAGATCTTTATTTCCTTCTCCATTTTATCGACACCTTACTTTTATTATTCATGTTTCTTATTTTATAACATACCGATTGTTATAAAAATAGGAACAGCCTAGTAATATGGAGATTTTCACCTTTACTATTATAAGAAACCAAAATGGATTTTATCTAAAAAACACCTCTACTACTAAGTAGAGGCATTATTTTTAGGTTTTATTTGAACGAATATAGATCTAGTTCCAATGTCAGTGAGAATTTGTATTAGTTTTGATTGGAAAAACCACCCTGGATACAAAATTTAATTAATTATCTTTTAACCTAACCATACACTTCACATCTTGATCATTAAAATACCATTCGACGCAATAGCCATTAGGATCAATATCAGAATATGAAATTAGCTTTTCAAAAGCTGTTCCTATGCCTTGTGGATCATTTTTAAAGTTCAATACGGTAACGGTTCTGTAGTTACCTCTTTCAATAACGAATGATTCAAATTCATTATTTTCCTCTTCATCTTTTACTAATTTTTCTGCAGCTGCTTTGTACACAATCTTACCATTTTCCGGCCTTGATAAACCGAAGTACCTTCTTTCTTCCGAAAAAGGAATCATTTTATGAAGTTTCTGATGGGCCTCCAAAACTCCATTTGGAAAAGACGTAGCAGTTATACAAAATACGTTAATGTCTTTTTCAATAAAAATCGTTTCCATCCTATGTATTTCTATCTCCTTCAACATCGTTTTTTAATATAGCTCCAATTGAACAATCAAATCTATTTAAAAACACTCTAGCTTATTTCTGAACCACATTCTCTTTCAAGAACACGAACCTAGTCCTCAATCTCCCAAGCAGGGTTCCAAACTACTTCCCACAAATGACCATCCGGATCCTGGAAATGACCAGAATATCCACCCCAAAAAGTGTCATGTGCTGGGTCCGTTATTGTTGCACCTGCTTTTTCAGCTTGCTCTAATACCTTATCTACTTCATCTTTACTATTTACATTGTGACCAATTGTAAATTCAGTAGGACTTGCAGGAGCCTGTGTAACTTTTGCCTCATATGCAATATCTTCGCGTTTCCAAATAGCAAGTTTCAAACCTGCTTGTAGGTCAAAAAAGGCGACAGCTCCATGCTCAAATTCCTTACCTATAATACCTTCTGTTGGTAGTCCCAACCCATCACGATAGAAATCTAATGCCTTTTCCAAATCATCTACACCTAATGTAATGACAGTGATTCTTGGTTTCATAAATGAATTCAACCTCCTTAGCTTATATTTTAATAGCCATGAAAAGCATCTTTTTTGATATTCTTTTTTGAAATACTACTATTTTGTAAGTAACTAGAGATTGAATCCACCATTGACTTCGGCCCTGCAATCAGATATTGACCATTATTCTGATAAAGAGTAGATAACTTGTCTATCTCCTGATGTAAGCCATCCCTAGAGTCAAGATACGAGATACGTATTGAATCATTGTTAGCATCAAGTTCATCTTTAAACATATACTTCTTTTCACTATCCATATAAATTAGGTGTATTGGCTTCTTACTACCATTTCCTTCTGCCTCAATTTGTTTTATGATGGATCGAAACGGTGTGATTCCAATTCCTCCAGCAATAAGAACAGTAGGATGTTCATCGTTTGCATTTAATGAACCTAAAGGTCCTGACATACCGATTGTCATTCCCTGTTTTAGTTCTAACATTGCCTTCTTAAATTCACTTGGGTTATCACTTATTTTCATCGTTAATTTTAAAACATTTTCACTTGGAGCAGCTGCTATTGTAAATGGTTTAGTAGGATTTTTCACTTTTTTATGAGTAATACTAAACAATCCATGCTGTCCTGCTTTCCAGGTTAAATCCTCTTCTTTTTCAAATACAAAGGTATATACATCATCTGATTCTTTGTGGCTTTCGATAAAGACTAATTGTCTCTTTTTAAATACCGCAATCATATCTTGAAAAAATCCCATTTCACTATCTCCTTTAAGCCTTACAGAAGCCCTCATACACTTTCTAAGGGCTACCCTATATTTTTTTATTTCCTCCAGAGAGTTGTACAGTTTGCCTTGTCCTTTATATTAAATTCAATCATTTTCTCAAGTAGTGTGTAGTCTACCGAACTTTTCCAAGGAATACGTATAATCTCCTTTGTGTAATCATAGCCAGCCTTTACAATGTCATCCTCTACATGAGTAATCGTTACACTTTCAGGAGCCACAGCTAAATGCTTTTTAGAAACGCTAAATCCAATAATATATGTGCCATGATCCGTAAACATTGGTTGATTCCATTTCATTTCTTTCTTTAAATTTGGATATTTATCCGTTATCCACGTTAATACTTCTTCTGTTCTTTCTCTGTGAAAAGGGTCATCAATCCCCGCTAAAAATTCAGCAAAAACGTCCAAGTTATTCCCTCCTAGAATGAAAATGATGGTGTTCAAAAGTTTCGGCTTACAATTCCTCTAACATTTTTTTAAGCTCTTCAATCTTATATGCCCAACCATACTTCGCACCGTTGAACGCTTGAACATTCTCATTTTCAAATCCAGTCTGCTCAAGATGTAAGTAGGTGGTTTCCCCTTCTTGTTTTAACGTCCATGTGACAATCGTGGTTACCGGACCACCTACCCATGTATAGGATAATTTATAAGGCTCGTCCACCACCAATACTTCACTATCTACAATTAAACCGATTTCCTCATTTTGAAACTGACATTTGTATCCGACAATTGGTTTAAAATTATTTTTCATTACCCATTGTGCGAGTGTATCGGAATTTGTTAAAGCTTCCCATACCTTTTTGATTGGACTCTTAAATTCAAAATCTAATGATAAATCTGCCATTCTCTATTCCTCCAATATATTCTTAAGTAATATCGCTCTTTCATTCCAAAACTTTTCATAGAAGGATAACCAATCCTTCACTTCCTGTAAGGGAGCTGGATTTAGTCGGTACTTTGTTTCTCTACCTACTTTACGATTAGTAACTAGATCTGCATCTTTAAGGATAGCCAAATGTTTCGATACCGCTGTCCGCCCCATTTGAAAATGAGGAGTTAGTTCGTGAAGAGGTAACTCTTCAGTACCTGCCAACAAACGTATTAATTTTCTTCTTGATGGATCTGCAATCGCTACAAAAACATCATGCTTTTGGTGAGTAGTGTTCAAAATCCTCCCCTCCTTTCAAATATAAACGACACTAATCGGTGTCTTAAATTATATGACACCAATCAGTGTCCAGTCAATGTTTTTAAAAGATATCTAGCATTTTCTGCATGTAATCCTTCTAATTATTCTTGTCATTTTAAATTTTAAAAAACCGTAGCTTTAGCGATTAACTTTAAATCGTGAACATTCTTTGATTTGATAAATAATCATTTTCCTTTTAGTAATATTTGTCACTCCTTAATGTGGTGATTAAGTGATTATCTATATTTAGATAGAGATTTTTAATATCAAAAAAGAATGCCTGACACCACATATTGTGTATCAGGCACTCTTTATATCAGCATTCTATGTCTTTTAGTTTTAGTGATGTCTTGACAAAAACGTAAAATAGAACTGCAAACGATGAACTACTGAAGAGTTCAGGTATATAGGTTTATAAACAAAAAAAGTTATCCTAATCTTTAACTCCTTTAGGATAACTTGTTTGACTCCCATTCTAGCCAATATACATCAACTTCTGATATTCGATTATTGCATTATCAAGTTTCCTGCTCGTCTCAATAGTTTCTTTGTTTTGAAAGCCTTTTTCATTACATATTTCGATAAGCTCATCTTTCAACATAGTAATTTTTTCCTCAATATACTCATTAACAAGTACTTTTAACTCTAGTGAGAGTGAAAGATAAACAGAGTTATCTGGCCCCTTTTGAGAGTATATTTCGCTTAAGGTATTTCTAAGATGAAAGATTTCTATTAAGAGTTCCATATTTTCACTTTGAACATTCTCTTTTGATTTCATCATACACTCCAATAATATTTTTTATTATGGTTTTGGAATGGGTGATGATCAAAACCAGTAATACTCTAATCTGTGATGAAATATCTTCTAATTCCAAAACCTATAAGATAGTATCACAGTCTAATCTTGGAGGAAATACGAAAGCGAAAAGCAGAAATATTTTAAAAAGTCTATCGGAGTATTAATATAATACTTTTTCAATAGATGAAAACTATATGTTTGTTTAATCACTTGATAATCAAAGAGTTTCTTCCTTTTCCGCTTTTAAACTTACAGCACTTAATTTTATTAATATAATAGTCAAGGGAAAAGTAATACAATTTTAAAAAATTAGATAACCGAAGTTTGTGGATTAAAAAAATAAAAGCCTATGAAATTTTACGATAAAAATTTCACAGGCTTTTTCATTTCAGAGGATGGTTAGATCCCACCCTCTACCTTTATTAAGATCACTTACATTTATTCAAATACAGCTACTAAGCGTCCTTTTACTTCATGATTTTTGAGTTTTTCAATCCCTTTGTCAACTTCTTCAAACGGAATTGTGATAAGAGCTGGACTCATTTTTCCAGTAGCGAAGCAATCATAAACACCTTTTAAGTCTTCTACTGATCCACCATTGCTTCCTAAAAGCTTAATTTCTTTTGTAATCATTAAATACGTATTGATAGTAGATTCTAATTTACCCATACCAACAATGACAACTGTTCCCTTTGGTCTTACAGCTTCCAGTGCGTCAGAAGTTGTTTGTCCAAAACCAGCAAAGTCAACAATAACGTCACATTCTGCTTCTTTCATATCTAGAATAGTATCGTAAACTTTAGTAGCTCCTAGTTCTTCAGCAAGTTTTCGAGCTTCTGGAGATACATCTGTTGCGTATACTTCACAACCTTTAATTAATGCCATTTGTAGAGCAAATTGGCCAAGACCACCGATTCCGATGATTCCTAGTTTTGTACCTTCTTTAGCTTGTCCAATACTGAAAAGAGCACGATACGCTGTGATCCCTGCATCTGTTGATGCTGCTCCTTCAACAAAGGAAACGCCTTCAGGAATGATTACGCATTGATCTGCAGGAACACGCACTTTTTCTGCATACCCGCCGTCATAGTTATACCCAGCAGTTACTTTTGTTTCTCTATTCATTGGGTTAGCCCCAACACGGTCTCCAACTTTAAAACCTTCTACACCTTCACCCACTTCAATCACAACCCCAGCAAACTCATGCCCCATAATAACAGGACCATTTGGGAAAAGTGGCATCCAACCTGGATCTTGTAATGCTGCAACGTCTGAATGGCATAGACCAGCAGCTTTCACGTCTATTACAACATGACCTGGAATCGCTTTTGGATCTTCTTTTTCAATTAACTCTAGTGGTTTATTTGTACCTGAAAATAGCCAACCTCTCATACTATCTCCTCCAAATTGAGCAAACTTTTTTTTGTATTTCCCTTAATAATTCTATCTACATTTATAGTTTACTAGGTTTCTCTTGCTATAAACCATCCTTAATGTTTGCTATAATGTTGAGGAAACCAACACTTTCATCAAATCTGTCTAATAGGAGAGGAATATGATGAAATCCAAATCCAACCAAGCGATGCGGACAAAAAATTTCTTAAAAAAGGCATTTATTGAAATGGTACATCAAAAGGGATTTAGTGCTGTTACGGTGAAGGACATCGTTGATCATGCGCAATATAATCGAACAACCTATTATGTGTATTATCAAAACATAGATGATCTTGTCGAAGAGTTAATGGATGAAATGTTTGAAGCCATTCAGTATTACAGCATGTCTAAATACCAAAGCGATAGTCGGGTAAAAGTAGAAGAGCTAACAACAAACTCCTTCGACTTGTTGTATTATATCTACGATCACCGTGATTACTTTACATTATTACTTTTAGAAGATACCTTGCCACACATTCACCAGCAACTGCCAGAAGCGATCTTTAATTTATTGAAAAATAAATTTGATATTCTATATGATGTGTCTTCTGTTGATGATTACCACCAAAAGCGTTATATGGCATATGGTACGGCGGGGTTAATTACAGATTGGATTGCGCAGGATTTTGATGTGACACCCGGTGAAATGACAGATCGTCTCATACGTATTTTAAATTCCTTTGCAAGAGGGTTCGTTATAAAAGAAATCGACACTTAACAATCTTTAGAAATATTTATTTTCATATCACCATAACGATTAAAAAAGAACGAATTCCACCAATATCGGAACTCGTTCTTTTAAAATAATTAGATAACTCTTACAACGTGACCGCTTCAACATGTCCAGAGTGTATGCGGCAACACATTAGGTGATGGTGAGTCCAGACTATGTTTAACTAAGAATATAACTTCTCTCTCTCACTCACCTTACAACACCTTAGGTACTAATTAATTTACTTCTGATCATCCAAACTATTTTCAATACGCTCTTCGATTTCTTTCTTTTCGTCATGCCACCATAATGCTTCTTCTGGTTCTTCTAAAATTTCTTTTATTTCAGCTTTCTCTTCAACAGCTGGTGGTGAACCCCGAAGAGCCTTTCCAGAAGAATCTTTTAGAAAGATAGTTACCACAATAATACCTATTATAGATGCGAATATGAGATAGTAGGCCGGTACCAATTCATTCATCGTTTTGCTAATTAACCAAGATATAACTAAAGGTGTCGTACCACCGAAAAATGATGCAGAAATATTATATGTAATCGCCAATGCCCCATTACGCACATTCGTAAAAAACAGGGAAGGTAGTAGTGCTGGCATTGTTCCCTGAAAAGAAGAGGAAAATATGGCAAGAATCATTAAACCAAAAAATACAGAGAGCTTGTTTCCACTACCAATCAAATTAAATGCAGGTATACTTAAAACGATTAACCCTATTAAACCGAATTGAATAATCTTTTTTGCCCCAATCCGGTCACTTAAATATCCCATTAACAAAACAATTGGAATCATAATTACCATTACAATCACAATTAATAAGAGGCCTTCTGCTTCTCCATATCCAAGAACAGAAGTTAAATGGGATGGCATATAAGATAAAACGGCATAGTTTACAACAATATAGAAGAAAACAACAAACATACCGATAAGTATTGCTCTCCAATGGTACTGAAGAATATCTTTTACAGATAAATAATCATCATCGTCTGATCTATTTTCCTCCATTGCTTCAAAAGCAGGTGTTTCTTCTAGGTTATTACGCAAATAAAAGCCAATTAAACCAATAGGGGCTGATAAGAAAAAGGGAATACGCCAACCCCACTCTAACATTGTATCCTCCCCTAAAATAAAGGTGAGTAAAGTAACAAGGCCTGCCCCAGCAATATAGCCAACCAAGGTACCAACCTCTAGTCCACTTGACATGAAGCCCCTTTTCTTATCAGGTGTGGACTCAGCAATAAACGTCATAGCACCTGAATATTCTCCACCCGTTGAAAATCCTTGAACTAAACGGGCAATGAGTAAAAGCACCGTAGCAGTAGATCCAATAGATGCATGACCAGGGATTAATCCAATACTTAACGTGGCCAGGGCCATCATAATTAAGGTAATCGCTAAGACTTTTTTACGGCCTAGACGGTCCCCGAGCATCCCAAAGAAAATTCCACCAATTGGTCGAGCAATAAAGGCAACTGCAAATGTTGCAAACGAATATACCAGCTGCATGGGACCACTTACTTCAGGAAAGAATACTTGTCCAATTGTAGCGGCTAAATATGAATAAATGCCAAAATCAAACCATTCCATTCCATTTCCAACAGCAGTTGCCACAACCGCTTTACGTGCGGAGTCTGAGTCAACAACAGTTATGTCATCTTTTTTCAGCTTTGGTTTCGATTTTCTTTTTTCTTTTCGACTTTTATCATTTTTGTCGTTAACCAATCAAAAACCCTCCTCGTTGTTGATTTGATTTAGTCTTACTCTCTCCAATATGTAAATAATTTATCTATTTGGAGATAGTTATCTATTCTGACCTTAGTCAGTTAATAAATTTACCCAAAGATCATGCTCTGCCCCTTCTCCCACTTAGCATCAGCCATTCCAGCTTTTTTTAGTTATGCAAATAAAAAAAGCCCGATTCAAGTTGAATCAAGGGAATAATTAAAATTGCGTGAGCCCTTGGAAGAGAAGGATTGAGAAGTTTAAAACTTGCTATATTGGAGAAAAGAGAAAAACAAGAAAAGACTGAAAGGACAAGAACTAATCACGAAAAAGACTCTAGATTCGCAAAAAACTTTAACGAAATCAGGGTCAGTTTATTTTCATTAGCAAACTTGCAAGAGGATTTGTTATAAAAGAAATCGACAATTAAATTCACTTTAGAAATGTATATTTCAAATGTTGCGTAAATAGGTAATTATAGTTAAATGTAATCTTAATGAGGCAAACTATGATATTTAATAGAAAAACCATCACCTGTTTTACTAGGGGATGGCTTTTCTACCTCCTTTAAATATGTCTGGATCAATGATAAGAATAGTATTCAGTTTGTTAATACATTGTGTTCTTAAGTTTACATATTTTTTTCAAGTGGATCCTTAATTTGCTCGGATTTTTCATTTTCTAATAGTGTTTGCATGATCATTTTTGACAATTGACTAGGTTTATACGGTTTGGTGAGATATTCCTTTGCACCAAGTGAAAACCCAATTTCTTTTTCGTCCAGAGCAGATGAAACAAAGATTGGAATGTTTCTCAATTCTTTACTTTCATTCATTTCTTTCATAATACACCATCCGTCGGTTTGGTCTTCAAGCATAATATCCAACACAACGACATCTGGTGGTTCGATTTTCATTTTTTCTAGTGCACTCTCACCTCGTGTAAATTGTTCGACAGAGAATCCACAATCATACAGTTCATGTTTTAAAAGTTCAGAAAGGCTTAGATCATCTTCAATGACCATGACCTTATAACGCTGATTGGTTACACCACTATCTTTTTCATCTTTACGATTTAATCTGTTCCTTGATTGAACTTCTACTCTTGGAAAATGAGTTGTAAACTTGCTGCCTCTTCCAAATACAGAATCTACTGTTATTGAACCACCATGTCCTTTGACAATTTCTTTTACAAGTGAAAGACCAAGACCAGTTCCTCCTATCCGGCGCCGGTCTGAATTATCTATCCGATAAAACGGTTGGAATAAGTTCGGCAGGGCATCTTCAGGAATCCCCAGCCCTTCATCTTTAATCTCTACAGAAATGGTCTGTTGATTGCCATAAATACGAAGATTGATGCTTCCGCCATTCGGTGAATATTTAATGGCATTATTCAACAAGTTTGTGAATACTTGTTCCATCTTATTTTGTTCACCTAATATGATCGCTTCATCCAATTCATCTGTAAGTGTAATATTGTGTACTTTTGTATTGACTTGTTGAAGTTCAATCACGTCTTTTAATACTGTTTTTAGATTGATGAAGTTTTTTTCATATGTTTGTCTTCCAGATTCCATTCGTTGAATATCAAGAAAGTCATTGATAAGAGCAGTTAATCTTTTAGCTTCATTATAAATGGTCTGTAGATATTTTGTTTTTCTCTCAGGTTTAAGATCTTTCGTAAGCAGTAATTCTGTGAATCCAAGAACGCTTGCCAATGGTGTTCTTAATTCGTGACTAACAGTGCTTACTAATTCATTCTTCATTTGTGAAACTTCAAATTCTTTTGTGATGTCGCGATGGACGAGTAACGAACCAAAATCGTCCTGTCCATGCTTTTTCGTCCTACAATATACCCTAAAGACTTGCTTACTATCCTTTTTCCTATAAATAAATGAATGCTCTTTTTCTGGTTGATGGTTTGCGGACTCAATTAACTCATCAAGAGATTTAATAAAGTTATCTTCTTGTACCTGATTAGCCATCAGTTGGCTCCATTGACTCCAAGTCAACCCAACTAGATTTTCAACACTTACACCAAAGGTTTTAAACATTATTTCATTAACCTGAACAATCTCCCTGTCATTATCGATTAACTGTATTCCTTCTTCAACTGTATTTAGAATATCTTGGTTTAACTTTCGATCGTCTTCTGACTGTTCAAACATCTTTATTTTTTCGAGATAAATGGCAATCTGTTTGGAAAGTGTCTCATAATCGTTTATTTCACTTGTTGAAAAAGCAGTACCCAATCTTGTATACACCATGATGGCTATTACATGAGAATCTGACACGATAGGTAAGTACAAATCATAGCAATATTGTATTGCATCATGATAGCCCATTTCATCAGGATACTGGCGCCGCTTAATCACATTCGCTCTTTTTTCTGCCTCAACCATCTGGACAAGTCCGCTATCCAAATGATTTCTAAATTGATTTATTCCCTTTTTGGAAAGACCAATGGAAGCATAAGAGTCTTCATATAAATAAGTAATGATCCCTTTATCCGACTTAGTAACTTCTACCATACTATTAACAATACTTTGCAGCACTTCTTCTTTATTAAGTGAAGAAGAAATACCATTAATTAAATCGTTTCTTGTCTTCAATTTTTGCTCATTTTCTTTTAAAACTTCAAGGGCTGCTCTTAGTTCTTGTTGTTGCGCCTGGAGCTCATCTTGTTGGGCTAAAAGTTCTTCGTTGTGTGCTACCAAATCTTGTTCTTTATCCTGAATGCTTTTCGCCATTTTTTGAAAAGCAATTAATAAAGAACCCAATTCATCTTTACGTTTGGCATCAGCTTTTATCACAGCATCCCTGCCAGCGGCAATTTCATTTGCAGAAAACGTAAATTCAGACAAAGGTCTACTAATTTTCAAGACAAACCTTCTTGTTACCATTGAAAGAAGAATGAAAAAAATGACAAAAAGAATATAGAAGCTGTTTATTATGAGATGATTCTTCCTATTAAATGCGTCGGCATTCATCGTTAGTTCCTCGTCAAGTAGATTGACGAACTCCTTTGTTTGATTGAAAAAACCAATCACCTTTGTTCGGGTAAAATCATCGACAATATCTACCCTCAGATTATCCGTTGCTCCATTTTCCTCCATAACTTGAGGGATGATCATTGAATAATAATAATCGATAAAAATTTCCAATTCACGAAAGTATAGCCTTTCATCCTTTTCTACAAGGAGTTTTCGTAATTCATCTTTCTGTTTATTTAACCAACTAGCTTGTTGGTCAACCGTTTCAAGATTTTCAGGTACTCGAAAAGATAAAGAGTTTCCTACTATTAAAATATCAGTATTAAATTTTTCATAAATGCTACTGATTATTTTTTGTTTGTTTTCAATACTTTCCCTTTGACTAACATATTCATTTTGAATGTTATTTTGAAAATGAAATAATAGTATCGTACCCGAGATAAAAAAAAGAAAACAAATCCCCATCAAACCAAGTACTTGACGTGATATAGATTTGTTAAAGAAATCAATTACTTTCATTCAGAATTTCCTCAACTAATTCTAATAGATTCATAGGACTAAACGGTTTTGCCATAAAATAATCAGCACCGGCTTGTTTAATTTTTTCGTGTTCAGAAGTTTGGCTTTTAGCGGAAAGCATTAAAATTTTCGTATGTTGGTTTGTTTCTACATTTCTTACCTTCTCTATAATTTCAAGGCCTGTATAAACTGGCATCATATAATCCAAAATAATCAAGTCATAACAGTTGTTTTCCAACAAGTCCACAGCCTCTCCACCATCTGCTGCTTCAGTAATCGTATAACCTTCGTCTTCCAGCGTATCAACGATCAACATGCGAAGGACTTCTTCATCTTCAGCTAATAAAATTTTCTTCAATAGAAAACACCCCAATATTTTTGTATATGAAATGACATAGGTACAATCTAATTCAATCGATCTAACATTTTACTAATTCTTACTTGGAAATCTCCCATGTTAATTGGTTTTACTATATAGTCATCTGCCCCAAGCATTAAGGCTTGTTTTACATCATCTTTACTATTTCTGCCACTAAGCATAATAACTCTATATCTTAGAACGTTTTTTCCTGCCTTCACTTTTCTAAGAACATCGATTCCATCCATATTTGGCATTACTCCGTCAAGAATAAGTAAATGATTAACGTCTTCATGAGCATGTGTTGAATTTAAGAAGGATGGGCCATCCTCAAAGACTTTAATATTTAGTTCTATATGTTCGAAAGTCAAAGACTCTAATGCATTTGCCACTAACGTTCGAATTATGAAATTATCATCAACAACCGATACATTAAGAGCTTCTTTATTATACGTATTGAGCAGCTGTGAGCATTCAACCCTAGCTCGTCCATTTCTTTTTGCTTCATACAATAAACGATCTGCAGCTTTGATTGCTTCTTTTCCCTCTACCGTTTCATCCGTAACCATAAAAACACCAGCGGAAAATGTGATTGAAAAACTTTGATCTTCAAATGTAAAAATATTTTTGGAAAAGTCATTGTTTAATTGTGTTAATTTTGATGTTGCATCTTCGCTCGTAGTATTCGGAAAAACGATGATAAATTCTTCTCCACCATATCGATATAACATATCTAAACTACGTATATTCTGTTTTAAGTATTGAGCAAAATCTCTTAGTACTTTGTCACCTATTAAATGTCCGTATGTGTCGTTAATCTTTTTGAAATGATCAATATCAAGTAGTCCAATAGAAAAAGGCTCTTTTGACCTTTTAAAATTTTGGAAAAAGCGAGGTAGACTCTCAGAAAGAAACTTTCTATTATAAACTTGAGTCAATTCATCGATTAATACATACTGTTCAAAAACTTTCTTTCTTTCTAGATGACGATTTACTTTAACGATAAATTCGTCAAGCTCAATAGGTTTCGTAATAAAATCATCTGCCCCTTTTTGATAGGCTTCGATTCGTGTTTGTTTATCATTTTTTACGCTAATCATAATGGTAGGAACAAAAAATTTATCATTATATTCTTGAATCTCTTTTAGAACTTCGAAACCACTTTGATTTGGCAACTGTAGGTCTATGATTAAGCAATCGGGTTGCATTTCAAAATATTGCTTTACGGCTTGTCTTGGATTGGAATAAGCCATCACGATCCAATTATTTTCTTCCATTGTCTCTTTTAACATCATCAGCATAGAAGGATCATCATCTATAATTTGAATTAAGGGTGCTTCATGATGAATAGTTTCACTTTTCAAGTGAGTCCGTTCTTCCTGGTTTTCATATTCGTAAGTGAATTCAATCAATGGCAATAAAAACCTTTTTAATTCTTCTCGCTTCCATACATTATCACTTTTGGTATCCATTTTATTTAAGAGATTCTCCGCAAGTGACATCAGATGGTCCATTTGAAGTGTTCCAGATGTTCCTTTTACGGAATGAATAAAGCGATAGACCTCTTCATTCGAAACTTGCTTACTTTCAATTGAATCAAACCATTCAGATAATATTTCGTTAATATTAATTAACAAGTGACTTTTATATTTTAGAAGTTCCAAATTATCCCCCCTCACTAAAAATTCCTTCAATCTTAACTGCAATTGCCTATATGGTGAGCGATGTTACCTTACTATCAATCTAGATGATGTATTGTGACTTTCAGTATTCTTTAATATAAGTTGAAGGTTGTTGAAATAAGGTTTTACGATAAATTCTGTAGCCCCATTTTGTAATGCATCTATAATTATTGATTTTTGTCCCAGTGATGAACACATAATCACTGTTGCATTCGGATCAAATTTTTTGATTTCTTTAAGTGCGTGGATACCGTTGACTTTAGGCATTGTTATATCAAGAAAAACGATATCAGGTATGAATTTTTTATATTTAATGATAGCCTCTTCCCCATTACTAGCTTCCGAGATGACTTTATAGTTTTCTCTAACTATTAAACTTTTTAAATAATTTCTCATAAATAATGAATCATCAGCAATCAATACCGTTTTTATCAATTTCGTCACCCCTTCACAAGTAATGGTTAGTTTCGTTCATTTGAAGTAGTCTTTGCGGCTATTTTTTTCAAATAACTTATTTTTTCATCTTTGACAAAATTGCAATTCGGAACAAATGGGTTATTCCTTAACTGCGTGGAAAATTGATTAAGGTATTTAACAAGATTATCTCTTTGAATCTCATCAATTGAGAACTTGATACCATATTGGAATATATCCTTAACTTCTTCCTTCCAAACGACATTTCCACTTAAAGTAACGACATCCCCCATAATCATTGTTTTAAATTGATAGGTGATATCCGGACGTACAGGCAAATGAATGGTTGAAAGAAACCTAATCCCACCAGGCCCAATGTCTTCTATTAAGACCTCAGTACTCCCTAATTCAACCCTATTTCCGAGCATATGGGTGAGCGTCATTTGTGAACTAAGCGGAAATAACAGATTAATTCTGTAATATCTCCTTCGGTTTGGAAAAGCTGCTGTATTACTATTAAAGGTCGGCTTCAAGATCATTTTCTTTAGTAGATTTCGGAAAGTCTTCTCAGGCACAGGTTTGCTAAAAATATATCCTTGAATTTCTTGGCATTCCTGCTGTCTTAGAAATGACAATTGCTCGATGGATTCTACACCCTCAGCAACAACATTCATATTCAAACCTTTAGCCATAAAAATAAGTGATTTAATAATCGTTTCTACATTGTTTGTTTTTGCAATGTGTTTTGTGAAAGATTGATCAATCTTAATTGTATCGATTGGATAGTCCTTCAAATAAGTGATAGAAGAATATCCGGTCCCGAAATCATCTAGCGCTATTTTGATTCCAAGGCTTTTAATATATATTAATGCGAGTTTAACGGCTTCCTCATGCTTTATCATAGTTGTCTCAGTTATTTCAATTTCAATAAAAGAAGGATCTATACTATTTTTTTGCAAAATAGTACTTAATTTTTCTTTCCAATCGCTTTTTAAAAATCGCTGAGCAGACATATTAACGGAAATTGGCACCACTTCGAGATTTTGTTGTTTCCATTTTGTAATTGTTTGACACACCTGGTCCAATACCCAATCGCCGATTTCAATAATGTAACCTGTTTCTTCTGCGAGGGGAATAAATTCAACTGGAGAAACAAGTCCCCATACAGGGTGCTCCCATCGCACTAAAGCTTCAGCACTTACAATTTTCCCTGTACGTGAATCAACCCTTGGTTGGAAATAAACGACTAATTGATTATTTTCAATTGATTTTCTTAAATCCCGTTCAAGATAAAACTGTTTGAAAGAATTAATATTCAATGAGGAAGAATAAATCTGATACGAATTTTTACCATTTGCCTTTGCCCTATACAAAGCGGCATCGGCATTTTTTATTAATTCCTCGATGGTGGATCCATTCTCAGGAAATGTACTTATTCCAACACTTGTGGTTATAAGTAATTCGAAATCTCCAATTAAAAATGGGCTTTCAAGACAGTCAATGATTAATTTCGCTGCATTAATCGAGTAGTCTAAGTCTTCGTAATCCCATAGAATAATACCAAATTCATCACCACCTAGTCTTGCAAATAAAGAGTTTTTGTTTAATAACATATTCACTCTTTGACTAAATTCGTAAAGTAATTTGTCACCAACTTGGTGCCCCAGTGATTCATTTATATTTCGAAAACGGTCTAAATCTATATAAAGGATTGAAAAGTGTTTTTCACTATGAGAAGAATTTGTTATTAATTCATTTATTTTATTTTCAAAAAGCATCCTATTAGGTAGTTTCGTTAAATAATCGTGAAAAGCCAAGTACTGAATCCTTTTTTCATATTCTTTCTGGTCGGTAATATTTGAAATTATCCCATCAAACCGGATGACTTCACCATGTTTATTGAGTACCGGCAAAGTTTGATCTTGAACCCACACAACATCTCCATTTCTATGAATAATCCGGTATTGATGATAGAGATTTTCACCCTTTAATTTTTTTTGTTGTTTATTTTGATACTCGGTATAATCGTCGGGATGCACGAGTGAATCCCAGGTAATGTGATTTCCGAAGTTAGATGGAGAATACCCTGTGATTCCTTCAACTCCTTTAGATAACAAATTGTAGTGACCTTCTTTTATATCAAAAGACCATATACCTGCATCTAAATTATCAAAAATATGTTCAATCTGATTTTCGCTTTCTTTGAGTTTTAGTTCTATCATTTTTCTTTTGGTGATATCTTGAATAGTTCCTATGAATCGTACTGGTTGCTTATTTTCGTCTAAGATAACATCAGCTTGATTAGTAACATGAATGGTGGTCCCATCCTTACGAAGGATCCTAAATTCAAAACTAAAATTTCTTCTTTCTTCAATTGCAGATAGAATAACTTTATTAAATTTTTCCCGATCATCCGGATGAGCAAGTTCAGCAACACTATCAAATGTTGGTACAAATCCCTCTATATTTTCAATTCCATATAACACATACATTTGATTCGACCAATAGGCTTCATCCTCTATAATGTCATAATCATAACTTCCAATCGCCCCTACTTTTTGCGCTAATTCAAGACTTTTTTTGATTTTCACTAACTCTTTTTCACGTTTAACATAAGTTGTTATATCTTTAGCAGCTGCAAAAATAATCGTTACTTCCCCATCACTATTTTTGACAGGTATTAGGTTAACATCGGTATATATGATATTACCGTTTGAATGTGAGATAGCAGTTTGATAATTTTGTACATTTCCATTCAAAACAAGTTGGAGGTATTTCCTTCTTTTGTATTTATCATTGCTATAGAAATACTGTAGTATTTTACTTGGCAATTCCTTTTCGCTAAATCCAAATGTCTTAATTACGGACTTGTTAAAATGCAGTAGATTTCCACTCTTGTCATATGCTAAGGCCGGATATGGATGATTATCGATTAGTTCTTTTATTAAAAATAAATCATTTCCCATGTTTCCATTTGATAAAGATATATCGTTATTTGAAAGCTTAGTAAACTGCTTAAAAAAAGATAGTTTTGCCATTCATATCCTCCTATTCCTCTTGGTGTATCTTTCTAATTCAAACTTATTCGAAAGCTTTTAAATTCCGTAGTTTTTATGTAAATAATTTCTCAAATTCAAATAAAGATAAGAATTTTTCTAGGTTATCTGAGGTAAAACGATGCAGATGCATATAGGTCTTTTTTACCATTGGTGTTTATATGCTAATTTTGCCGTAATTTGTAAATATTATGAATCACCATATATTCCTATTCATATAGGAAGGTATTCTTATTTCCTATTAAGAAAGGGTTCCTATACTCTTCTATGGTTGTAGTAATTACTATTTAGTTTACAAAGGAATTAGTTAATTAAAGAAAAAAGATAACTACACCGAAAAACGGGAGTTATCCTTTTCTCTCGACTATTTTCGGTGACCCGACTACCATTGCATTATTGCTTTAGGTTCGTGGCTTTGCGTCCTTACCTTTAGATAAGTTTGCCTTTATCGCTATAGTATTTATTAAACAATGTTAATACTTTAGATTTATATAGAATAAGACAAAAGTACTAGATTTTCAACAATATTAGACAAATTACCAGCAAAAACCACAAAGTCTGCCATGTTTTGTATTGAAAATATCATAGATAATTCCCTTCTTCTGTGCTTTTTATCACACTTTTTTTGTAAATTCTTCAAAATTTTCGTAGTAATGAAGACCCTCCTTTGATGAGCTTCTAAATCTATTTATATATCTGAAAACTAAAAACCCCATCAATATAGATGGGGCTCTCTTTGGTAACGAACTTTCTTTACTCAGGATATTCTATTTATGGCTAGCTACTCCTTTTATAATATACTGCTGGACGCACTTAACTTTCTCTAAGTGTACGTGGAAATAGATGGGGTGCTAGTGTGGTTTCAAATCGATTTACATATTTGTATTTTTATTTCCGACTTTGTATTAATTCTTCTTTAATTCTTTTAAACTCCTCACTCGTGATTTCACCGTGAACAAATCGAGTTTCTAGAATAGTGATTGGATCTGTAGCACTGTATTGCAAAAATTTTCTTTTACGCATAAATATAACAAAAACTGTAATGATGAAGGCAATAAAAAACAATTTAAAGATAATAAAACCAAAAAAATGCATAACTACCTACTCCTTTTATTGTATTTTTTTAAATTTCCCCATGGTTTGAATTTTGAAATGACAAATAGAAAAACTAACGTACTAATTTGTAAGACTATACCTGTCCATAAATCGAGATTGGCTAAAGTGGATTGCGTTTCCAGCCCTCCCTCAACCATATTTTCTAAAGCTTCTAGTGTCCAAGAATACATCCCCCAGAGGTTTATTCCAATGAGCAGTACAGTTAAAATTTCCTTTACAATAATCCACCAATATTTGAATAAGCCATAATGGGTGCCAATAGAAAGAATAATTCCGGTTACTGTTGCCCCGATAGTAGAGGCTTTGATTGAAGTATCAGAAAGGATGTTCATAATCTTATAACAGCTTGTTATCAGAAAAGGATCAGATGTTGTTAGGACGGTTAAATTTAAAATTACAAATGTAGCCATATTGCCTACCATTATTGCGGAAAACAGGATATGAGGGATTAATATCCATTTTCTAGCTGTTTTCGTTAACTTCAATATGTCACCTCCTTACCTTTTTCACTATATCAGGTATAAATAAACAGGCTCTTACACATATATAAACTTTTTATAAACGATCAATAAACAATGGTGAAAATGCAAAAACCACCACCCAATTGTATTAAATGAGTGGTGGTTAAGTACTTATCCATTAAACCTGTATCCCGATCCCCATACAGTTTGGATATATTGAAAGTTCGTCGGGTCCTTTTCGATTTTTTTACGTATCCGTTTAATATGAACGGTGACTGTTGCAGTATCTCCCATTGAATCTAGTCCCCAAATTCCTTCAAATAATTGTTCCTTAGAGAATACCTGATTTGGATGAGACGCCAGAAAAGCAAGTAAATCAAATTCCTTATTGGTCATCTCTATTTCTTGTCCATGTAAGTAAACTTGCCTAGAGAGAAGATGAATATGAAGACCGCTAATCGCTATTTCTCCTTTTGGTTTTTCCTTTTGAATTAGACGATCATACATTGCAAGATGGGCCTTTACTCTAGCTACTAATTCGGTTGGGCTAAAAGGCTTAACAATATAATCATTCGCACCTAATCCAAAACCACGTACTTTATCATGATCCTCGTATTTTGCAGTGACCATCAAAATCGGAATGTCCTTTTCTTGTCGTATCCTTTTACAGATTTGGAAACCATCTATATTAGGGAGCATAAGATCAAGTAGGATAAGGTCATATTGATTACTTAGTGCTAATTCCAAGCCTATTTCACCCTCATTTGCTATTTCAACTTGAAATCCGTCTATTTCCAAAAAGTCCTTTTCTATTTCTGCAATACTCTGATCATCTTCAATAATTAAAATTGATTTACTCATTCCTATCATCCTCTGACTTTTTCAATGTAAAGTGTACTATTAGTCCACCTGTTGAATTATTTTCTGCCCAAATGGTACCACCATGTGCTTCAATAATTTGTTTTGCTATAGCTAGTCCTAGACCACTACCACCTTGACTTCTAGAAGAATCAACACGGTAGAAACGAGAAAATATAGCTGAAAGCTCCTCTTCAGGCACACCCAGGCCATTGTCGCTAATGGTGATTAGTACTGTTTTTTCTTGATTGGTCAGGGAAATATTAATTTGACCAGCGTCATTTTTCATGTACTTCACACTATTATAGATAATATTTTCCAAAACTCGAATTAATTTATTTCTATCTATAAGAACATATACATTCATGTTTTCATCATTTAATGTCCATTGAATGTGTTTGTCATGTAAATCGTCTTCCATCTCCTCTAAATAATCACTTACAAATTTATGAATGTTAACTGATTCAAAATGAAATGGCTCTCTATTTACATCTAGCTTAGAGAATAGAGCGAGTTCCTCAATTAATTGATTCATATACGAAGCCTTTGAATGAATCGTTTCAAGATATTGTTTTTCCTTTTCAGGTGTTTTCGCGATGCCTTTTTCAAGTCCTTCCACATACCCTAAGATCGACGTAATTGGTGTTTTTAAATCATGTGAAATATTGGCGATTAATTCCTTACGATTGGTCTCATACTTTTCCCGCAGTTCAAATGTCTCTTTCAATTGAGCACGCATCGTATCAAATGTTTGAATTAGTTTATTCAGTTCATTTTTACCGTTTGGCTTCATTTCGAAATCAAAATTTCCATTACGAATATGTTCTGCACCAGCTGATAATTTTTTTATTGGGCGTAAAATATTTCGTGACATAAAATACGATAATAATAAATTCGTTAGAATCAGCGTGAAAATAAGTGTAAGAAATAGCACTGGGAATAAAACTCTCGCATTATTAGCAAAAGATGATGCTTGGTTTAAAAGAAAAACAGTACCTTCCGTGCCATCCTTAAAGTAAAAGTCGTACTGCATAACAGAATAATGTTCTTCATTTATCCATATTCCTTTTGGGTTAAATTTGTTAGAAACAGAACCAAAGGCTGGTAGCTTATTACTATCCATTTCTCTTGATGTATACAATAGTTCATTACTTTTACGAACAATAAGATTGGCATTTGATTGATTCAAAAGTGCATTTAAATATTCGGTATCCATTAGTTTCACTTGATTTAGTGATGCTGTTTTGATTAAATGTTGAAATATCTCAACGTTCTCATCCTGTTGATCATAGCCTTGTTGCCCAAAATTCCAATCTGTATTGCCCACCAACACAACTTTTAACAAGAGCATAATGAGTATAATGATAACAATAGGTGTCATAATCATTGCAGCATGTGATAACATAAACTGTTTACGAATAGACATAGTAAACTCCTTCATCTACGATACTTAACTATAACCTTATTGTAAAAAATAATAAGAAACATATTCTAAACAAAATATAAAATTTTTCTAAACTCATAGTATTAAGGTGTGTATTTCCACATAATTTCCTTGTCCTAGTGACTGTACCAAAGACAAAAAAACACCTGGTTCCTTGGGTATCAAATATTCATTCGATAAGTTGACCTTCCATCTTACTCCTCGTAAAAGTAAGACCCCAGGGCTCAAAAAATCCCCGAACCATCCGTCCGGGGAAACATCAAACACACTTTAATATTTAGTTAAAAAACACTAAACCTATTAATACGGAGCCAACACCATCAGCACAACTCGTAGTTAGATGGCTTAAAACATATCACGAGGACTCTGCTCTATGTATCAGATTTGCAATCTTCTTTGCAAACACTGACCATAAAGGCTTGGGGAGATCATGACCCATTCCTTCAAATGTGGCAAGCTCAGCACCTGGAATAGCGTCCGCAACGGCACGTCCTCCACTTATATTAATCATTTTATCATTTTCACCGTGGATAACTAGAGTTGGTATCTTTATAGAACGAAGTTGTTCTGTTCTATCACCGGATTTTATTACTGCAACAGCTTGTCGCATCATGCCTAGTGGATCATGATCCCGATCCCAGGCAAGACCTGCGATTTTAGCAGTTAATTTTTCGTCTAAAGGGTACTTTGGAGAACCAATTGCTTTACGTGATTGAATTTGCCACTCGATATAGGCTTGACGGTCATCATAAGGAGGCGAACCCAGATTTGCAAACACGGAATAGTCGGGCTGTCCAACTGAATGATCCCCAGTAGTTGACATTATAGAGGTCAGTGACCGAACCCTATGAGGATACTCTATAGCTATTGTTTGAGCTA
Organism: Fredinandcohnia aciditolerans; assembly: GCA_003640645.1. Taxonomy (GTDB): domain Bacteria; phylum Bacillota; class Bacilli; order Bacillales; family Bacillaceae_L; genus Ferdinandcohnia; species Ferdinandcohnia aciditolerans. The sequence goes on from QGHH01000007.1 coordinate 170,337, forward strand.
TCATTCCACCCATTGATGCACCTACCAAGTGCACACTATCATAACCAAGCGCATCCATGAGACCTATCGTGTCTGCTGCCATGTCAGAAAGAGAATAAGTAACTGTAGAGAAATCACCTGATTGTATCGCTGGAAAATCTGGTACAGGAGCATCTGAAAAGTGAGTTGTAAGTCCAGCATCTCTATTATCGAATCGAATTGGATGCAATTCGTGACCAGCCAGTTCTAAGCAAAATCCTTCTGGCCAGTTAATCATTTGTGCACCAGCACCCATAATCAGTAAGACAGGTGATAAAGCAGGATTACCAAAACGCTGATAAACCATCTTTATTTTCGATGGCCCAACATCTTGAATACTCTCTTCACCATGAATTTGAACATTATTATTATCCATGATTATATCCTCCCTGTACTAGTATTAATTAAAACAGTTATCTGTAAGTATATTATACGAGTATGCTTTTAAATAAATAGTCTATAATATATTTTTTTACTGTATTATAATTAAAGTAGCAGAGAGTATT
>QGHH01000065.1 GCA_003640645.1 Fredinandcohnia aciditolerans
GATTAAGTCCATATAATTGTGTAAAAAGAAAATGAGTCAAATTAGTTCCTCTTGTCTACAATGTTAACAGCGACGAAAACAATGAGGAGGAATTAATATGACTCAGTTACAGTTTAACCTAAATCTAGATGTTTTAAAAGAATCCGTGATGAATTCTGACCTTGATTCTATTATCAAGGCATCCGTTGTTCTTGTCCTCAATGAGTTTATGGAAAAGGAACGGGATGCCTACCTACAAGCAGGTGTCTATGAGCGCACCAGTACGCGTCAAGATTACCGCAATGGTTACTATGATCGAGAGCTTTTAATGAGTTTTGGAAAAATTACGCTAAGAGTGCCTCGGACTCGTAACGGAGACTTTTCTACTACAGTTTTTGAAGAATACGCTCGTTGTGACCAAGCCTTTGTTCTAGCTATGCTCGAAATGGTTGTTAATGGTGTTTCCAATAGACGAGTTACTAATATTGTGGAACAACTGTGTGGAAGAAAGGTATCTAAATCTTTTGTATCAACACTTACTGAAAGGTTAGACCCTATAGTCAATCAATGGGCGAATCGCCCACTGAACACAATGTACTATCCTTATGTTTTCGTTGATGCCATGTATATTAAAGTGAGAGAACACAATCGAGTAGTTTCTAAAGCCGTCTATATCGCAACTGCGGTAGACAAAAATAATAGACGTGAAATCTCAGGCTTAAAAGTAGATCACGTTGAAAGTAAAGAGGCTTGGGAACGTTTTTTCCAATCCTTAAAGTCTAGAGGTTTACACTCGCCCAAACTGATCATATCTGATGCGCATAAAGGATTAAAGGCTGCAATTGGAACAGAATTTGTGGGTTCTTCTTGGCAACGCTGTACAGTTCATTTTAAAAGGAATATCATCACTCATATGCCGAAAAAGGACATGGTAGAAGTTAAGATGGGCTTAAAAAGGATCTTTGAAGTTATTACAGTAGATGATGCAAGGAAATATAAACAAGAGTTTATTGATCTCTTTGGAACCAATCGAAAACTTGAAAAAGCAATTGAAATATTAGAAGAGGGCTTCGAAGATGCCGTACAATATCTAAATGAAGATTCAAAATTACATAAGCATATACGTAGCACTAACTCAGTAGAGAGAATAAACGAGGAAGTCCGACGAAGAGAAAGAGTTATACGAATCTTCCCAAATACTCAGTCAGCTTTTAGACTCATTGGGGCTGTCTTAATGGATTATGCCGATGAGGTCTCCAATAAATTTATCGGGAGCAAGTTAGAAGAAAAGAAGGAAAAAAAGAAAAAGAAAAAACAAAAATAGTCTGCGCGATAGCGCGCGAATTTTTGGTTACTGGAAGGGGGTACCCC
>QGHH01000659.1 GCA_003640645.1 Fredinandcohnia aciditolerans
CCTTCTTGTGATCCTTGCGCGAGGCGCTGGGCGCGAGATAGAAGCGGAAGGTGCTGCTGAGCGCCTGCGTCTCCCAGCCCAGGCCGTGCGCGGTGTCCAGGAAGAACCCGTTCGGGCTGCGAATGCCCAGGCCGACGATCGGCAGGGCCGAGCTTTCATCGCTGCCGCTGTAGCGCGGCGCATAGCCGACTCCCAGCGTGCCGTAGAACTTCCACTCGTCGGCCGGTTTGTCGGTGCCGGTAGCGACCTCGATGCCGCGCGAGCTGGCGCCGCGAGAACCGTAGACCGAATTGTCGGCGACCTGCTGGCCGCCCGCGGCGAACGACAACACCGGCAGGCTGGCCAGCAAACACGCCGCGCCGGCGCGGCGCTGCATCAGGGACATAGGGAGATTTCGCTTCATAAGAACATCCGGGAAACGAGGTTGGGGGAAAAACTCGGCCACGCCGCGGCAATCGCGGCGCGTGCTTACTCTTGCGCCATGCCTTTGGCCTGGCGCATCAGGTTCATCGCGAGGGTAGAAACCGAGGCCACCAGCGGCTCGGCGCTGTCGGCATT
>QGHH01000660.1 GCA_003640645.1 Fredinandcohnia aciditolerans
AGTCAAGATGAAATCCTACGTGCTTCTTTTGGGCCTGCTGCAGACTCTGGGATGCTCAGGAGTCCCGCTGTACAACGCTGAGCTGGAGTCTATGGCAAACAGGGGCCTCGGAGCAGCTCTGACACAGGTCAACTCTGCGTACGCCGCCAGCAATCTTTACAGGGCGACTCGAGGCTCTGTCACAAGGGTTATTCCCGTAGGCCTGAACACCGTTGACCTGATTATGATATTTGGCATTAAAGAGACAGAGTGTACAAAGGAGTCCAGAAAGGACCCACAGACATGCGCCTTCAGACCTGGCTTCTTTGTGCCGTCCTTCTCCTGCTCCAGCCGGGTCCGAACCTCAGCCACCTCAACTCAGGTGATTTCTCTCAGATGCGGCCATGACGGGAGCTCCAGCTCAGAGTCCAGTGAGGAGGTGTTCTCAAGAGGGAGACACCAGTTCAATATCCCGTTTGCAAATAAAGTCCCTGCACCTCCTCCACCCACCCAGCCTGAGCGCTTCCTCGAGAGCCGGACAGCGGACGTCTGGCCCAGAGGAGACACTTTCAACAACTA
>QGHH01000661.1 GCA_003640645.1 Fredinandcohnia aciditolerans
GGATTCGAGTTTTTCCAGCGCGCGGATCAGGCCGATGTCGGAGGCGGGGAAGGCGTCGGGTTCGCGCAGTTGGCGCAGGGCGATGTATTGGGCGGTCCATTCGCCGACGCCGCGGATTTCGCGCAGGCGGGCGACGGCGGTGTCGAGGCTGTCGGTGGTGTCGAACAGGTGCGGGTCGGCCAGGGCGGCGGCGGCCTTTCGCGCACCGACGAGAAGTTGGTCGAGATGTCCAACGGCTGCATCTGCTGCACCCTGCGCGACGACCTGCTGATCGAGGTCCGCCGGGTGGCGGCGGACCGGCGGTTCGGGGCGAGGTCGACGGGGGCGACGGCGGCCGGGGTGGGGAACAGATGGGTCAGATCGCCGTCGGGTTGCTCCAGGGGTTGGCCGTGGGCGGCGGCGAGCTTGCCGGCGAGCTTGATGGCGGCGCCGACGGTGATCTGCTGGCCGAGGACGGCGCGCAGGGCGAGTTCGAAGCCGTCCCAGGCGCCGGGCACGCGCAGGCCCGGGCGGGCGGCGGTGAGGGCGGCCATGACGGGATCGTGGGCAAGCTGGGCC
>QGHH01000662.1 GCA_003640645.1 Fredinandcohnia aciditolerans
CCTGGCCTACCTGCGGCAGTGGCGCGACACCACCATCCTGTGCGTGGCCAACCTGTCCAACGCCGCCCAGCCGGTGGAGCTGCCGCTGCAGGCCTTCAATGGCCGGGTGCCGGTCGAAATGCTGGGCGGCACGCCGTTTCCCGCGATCGGCGAACTACCCTACCTGTTGACGCTGCCGCCTTACGGCTTTTACTGGATGGACCTGAGCGCCAACGCGGCGCCGCCGGGCTGGCATGCCAGTCCGCCGGAACGCATGCCGGAACTGGTTACGCTGGTCCTGCGCGGCCACGCCAACGCGGTGCTGACCGACGCCTCGCGTCTCGCGCTCGAAACCGAAGTTTTGCCCGAATACCTGGCGCGCCAGCGCTGGTTCCCCGGCAGCGCCGCGCCGCCGCGTGCACAGTTGGCCTATGCCACGCCGTTCGGCGCCGATGGCGCGGAGTACTACTGGGCCGAGGCCGAGCCGGCCGATGCCCCCACCACGCAACGGGTGCAGGTGCCCTTCGCACTGGTATGGGACGAAGCCGCGCAGATCCAGTATCCGATCGCGCGGGTGCG
>QGHH01000663.1 GCA_003640645.1 Fredinandcohnia aciditolerans
CCAGCTCGGTCCGGACGCGGGCCGCGCCGGGGAAGGCGCCGGCCTCGCGGCGGCGCTTGGACAGGGCGAAGGTCAGGGCCGCCTCGACCGGGCTGGTGGTCTCGTCGCAGTCGTGGCCATAGAGCGGCAGGCCGGCTTCCAGCCGAAGGCTGTCGCGGGCGCCCAGGCCGATCGGCCGCACCCGCTCGTCCGACAGCAGCAGGCTCCACACCGCCTCGGCCGCCTCGGCCGGGACGGAGATCTCATAGCCGTCCTCGCCGGTGTAGCCCGAGCGCGAGACGATCGCGTCGACGCCGAAGGCGGTCAGCGCGGCGCTGTCCATGAACGCCATGTCGGCGGCGGCGGGAAGATGGGCGGCCAGGACCTCGGCGGCCTTGGGGCCCTGCAGGGCCAGCAGGGCGCGGTTCTCCAGGCGCTCGATGGTCACCTGGCCGGCCAGCTCGGCGTCGATGACCTTGAAGTCGTTCTCCTTGCAGGCGCCGTTGACCACCACGAACAGGCCGTCGGCGTCGGGCCGCGCGACCATCAGGTCGTCGATGATGCCGCCCTTCTTGTTCA
>QGHH01000664.1 GCA_003640645.1 Fredinandcohnia aciditolerans
CCATGGGTAATTCTGCATTGTATCAGAAGATTCTACAGGAGAATGTCAGGCCATCCATCCGTGAGCTGAAGCTGAACCTAAAATGGGTCATGCAGCAAGACAATGATCCTAAACATACAAGCAAGTCTACATCAGAATGGTTGAAGAACAAGAAATTTAAAGTTTTGGAATGGCCTAGTCAAAGTCAAGAGCTAAACCCCATTGAGATGTTGTGGCAGGACCTGAAACGAGCAGTTCATGCTCGAAAACCCACAAATGTCACTGAGTTGAAGCAGTTCTGCATGGAGGAGTGGGCCAAAATTCCTCCACGGCGCTGTGAGAGACTAATCAATAACTACAGGAAGCGTTTGGTTGCAGTTATTGCTGCTAAAGGTGGCGTAACCAGTTATTGAGTCTAAGGGGGCGATTACTTTTTCACACGGGGGCATTGGGTGTTGCATAACTTTCTTTAATAAATAAATGAAATATGTATCACATTTTTGTGTTATTTGTTCACTCAGGGTCCCTTTTATCTAATATTAGGTTTTGGTTGAAGATCTGATAACATTCAGTGTCAAA
>QGHH01000665.1 GCA_003640645.1 Fredinandcohnia aciditolerans
ATTAACTGGTGTCAGAATTACAGAACTTATATCGTCTTCTGTTACAACACCATTGTTTGGTGTACTATTTGGATCCGGTAAATCTGAAGAAAATACCTCAGCCGTATTGCGGTAATCTCCTGTAGTATTTACGATTGCAGTGATCAACAAAGTTTCCGAAGCTCCACTGGCAATCGCTCCAACATCCCAGATTCCGGTTACTTCGTTATAAACACCGGAAGTAGAACTAAATACAACATAAGTATAACCACTTGGCAACTTATCTATAACTTGTACTTTTCCGGCATCTTGCGGCCCTTTATTGTTTACTGTAATCTGAAACGTTACCGACGTAAAATATGACGGACTAGTATTACCTCCCACTATTGTTTTGGTCAATGCCAAATCAGCGGACAAACTAGTTGGTGTGACAATTACGCTTCCGTAATCGTCTTCGGTCGTTACTCCATTATTTGGGGTACTGTCAGGATCCGGTAAGTTACTGGCGGTAACTTCGGCAATATTGGTGTAATCACCTGTAGCATTTACGATTCCGCTTATCGTTAAAGTCTCTGATTT
>QGHH01000666.1:0-254 GCA_003640645.1 Fredinandcohnia aciditolerans
CTGGTCTCCCGACGGTCGAACAATCGCATTCGTCATGCGGGCGCAGCTGGCACGACCCGGCCAGGCGAACAACCAACCGGCACCGGCCTGGCATGCGCTTCGTACGGAACATTGGGCGCGGCCCGGTCAGTACACGGAAAAGCTGCTGCGCCGAATAGAAGGCGTCGACGCCGAACTGCTGCCCGAGGGGCATCACCAGATCTTCCTGCTCGATGTCGCGACGGCCACGATCCGGCAGCTGACCTACGATCCGT
>QGHH01000666.1:264-558 GCA_003640645.1 Fredinandcohnia aciditolerans
ACAAAACTGAAGCTCGCCGGGCATATCTCCTGGTCTCCGGACAGCCGCAGCCTGGTGATGTCGATGCTGCGCGATCCGACCCCACCTGGTCCAGTCGACCCGGTTCATGCCGTGGCGGCGGATGTCTACAGCTTTTCGATTGCGGACGGTGCCGTCACCCGCCTGACCCGTTTCGGCGGAACGATTGCTCATGCCTCTGTCTCACCTGATTGCGAGTGGATCGCGTTTGTCGGCTCCCGTGGACCACAGAAGAGCTTCCGCACGAATGTCGTCCATGTCATGAGCCGGTCGGGC
>QGHH01000667.1 GCA_003640645.1 Fredinandcohnia aciditolerans
GCCCGAGGTCTCGCCGCCGGCCACGATAAGCTGCCGCACGCCGAGCCGCGCCAATCCCGCCGCGATCCGCGCGATCGCGTCCTCGACCAGCGCGCCGACGCGCGCCGCGCCCAGGCTGGCCTGCGCCGCCTGCACGGCGTCGGGCCGCGCCGTCGAATAGATCAGTACGGGGCCGTCGCGCAGGCGCGGCGCGGCCCAGGCCAGCGCATCCGCCACCACGTCGTCACCCGCGGCGATGCGCAGCGGGTCGAGCGCCAGTGCCGGTCCGCCCGCCGCGATGAACGCGGCGACCTGGCCCTGGGTCGCGATCGAGCAACTACCCGCCACCACCGCCTGCGCCCCCGACTCGCGCGGCAAACCGATCGCCGCGCCCGGCGCCAGGCCCCAGTTGACCGGCAGGCCGATTGCCACGCCCGAGCCCGCCGTCAACAGCGGCATGCCCTTGAGCGCCGGCCCCAGCGCCAACAGGTCGTCGTTGGAGATGGCATCGACGATGGCGATCTCCACGCCCTCTCGCCGCAGCGCCTCGATGCGGGGCCGACTCGCGTCGCTGCCGCG
>QGHH01000668.1 GCA_003640645.1 Fredinandcohnia aciditolerans
CTGAAGTATCAGTTCTGATCGCAGCCGAAGCGATGCGGATCAGGGCGGCCTCCTCGGGGGCCGCCCTTTTCTTTTGGGGCGGCGTGGTTGACGGTCCCGGCGCCCCTTCCCATTTGCGCCCGTTCCGTGATTAAGGCTCACCCATGTCCCTGATCGTCCCCGCAGAATGGTCCGACCACAGCGCCATGTGGCTTGGCTTTCCCAGCCACGGCGAGCTGTGGCTGGAGGATCTGGAGCCCGCCCAGAAGGAAGTGGCCGACCTCGCCCGCGCCCTGGCCGGGCCCGGCGGCGAGCGCGTGCGGCTGATGGTCTGCGGCGACGAGGCCGAGGCGGCGGCGCGCCGCCTGCTGGACGGCGTCGCCGGCGTCGAGCTGGTCCGCGGCCAGTTCGGCGACATCTGGCTGCGCGACACCGGGCCGATCTTCACCCTCGACGGCGAGGCCCCGCGCGCGGCCGGCTTCCGGTTCAACGGCTGGGGCGGCAAGTACCAGCTCGAGGGCGACGACACGGTGGCCGAGCAGATCGCCGCCGCTTCCGGCGCGCCGCTCGACCGCAAC
>QGHH01000066.1 GCA_003640645.1 Fredinandcohnia aciditolerans
TTGAGGTTAGTCTTAATAGTGGACAACGTAAAATGAGATTTTATTATATAATACAATCATCATTTATAAGGACGTGTCCAGGTATGGGAAAACATTATGATCAAGAATTCAGAGATTATGTTTCAAAATTAGTTATTGAAGAAGGTAGAAAAGCAGCTGATGTTGCACGTGAATTAGAAATCTCATCCAAATCCATTAGTCGGTGGGTTTCAGCGTATCGACAAAAAAACTGTGGAGAAACGAGTGAGAAGTATTTAACGCCCAATGAGGTTGAAAAATTAAAAAAACAACATGAAAAAGAATTAGAAAAACTAAGAGAGGAAAACGAAATCTTAAAAAAGGCCATGCACATCTTCACCAAAAACCAAGCGTAGTTTATAGTTTTATACTTGACCACTCTGAAGAGTATGCTATTTCGAAGATGTGCAGTTTATTTAATGTATCGAAGAGTGGATATTATAAGTGGCTGAAAAAATCTAGAGTTCTATCGGAAAAAGAAGATTATCGTATAGAAATTCAACAAAAAATAAGTAAATCATTTCATGAGAGTTTTGGAACTTACGGCAGTCCAAGAGTACATTCTGATTTAGATGAATGGGGTTATTCGGTTTCGGAAAAGACTGTAGCTAGAATCATGAATAAAATGGGCTTAAAAGCGAATCAAAAAGCGAAATTCGTGGTCACCACAGATTCAAACCATAATTTAAACACATATCCTAATCTGCTTAATCGACAATTTAACGTTGAAGAACCTAATAAAGTTTGGGTTTCTGACATTACTTATATCTGGACGGTAGAAGGCTGGGTGTATTTGTCCTCCATTATGGACTTATGTTCAAGAAAAATTGTGGGTTGGAACCTGGGGTCAGATATGAAAAAAGAGTTAACTATTCAAGCATTAAATATGGCCATTGTTTTAAGGCAGCCTGGCGAAGGTTTAATTCATCACTCGGATCGCGGTTCTCAGTATTGTGCCCAAGATTATATCGATATTATGGTTAAAAATAATATGGAAATCAGTATGAGTAGAAAAGGTGATCCATACGATAATGCTTGTATCGAGTCGTTTCATTCCACAATCAAGAAAGATTTAATTTATAGAAGGCGATTCAAAACAAGAGAAGAGGCAAAAAAAGCCGTCAATTATTATATTAATAATTTCTATAACGAAAAAAGAAAGCATTCAACTTTAGGATATACTTCTCCAAATAAATATGAGAGAAATCTTCAACCAACAAATGATGCATTTATCTCATAAATTAGACTTTTGGTATTAGAAATGAGCAGTCATGTTTTCGACTGGTCATTTCTAATACCGTACCAAACGAAGTGCGGTAGT
>QGHH01000670.1 GCA_003640645.1 Fredinandcohnia aciditolerans
AGGCCTTGCCGCAGCACGAAGGCATTCTGCGCGCCGATCGCGAGGATCAGGCTGAGGCTGAGGAAAAAACCGGGGAAAAAGGCGCTGGTCATGTCGTACCCTGAGTCAAGGGCGACAGACTAGCGGTTGCAGCCTGATTAGAGAATCTAAAGATCCTAATCCATCTTAGAAATGCTGAATATTTTCCGGCGGCGTCATGGCGCCGCCCCGCATCAATGGCGCGGACCGTCTTGGCCGGGTTGCAGCTTGGCCAACTGCGCCTGCAGCGAATCGAGCAGCAACTGCAGTTGCTCGGACGTCACGGCATAGACGCGCCCTCGTTCGCTGCGCGTGGCCGCCGCGGGCGACGGGGCGGCCAGGAAGTCCAGCCGCAGCAGCAACGAATCGTGTTCCACCAACGGCATCATGGCCCAGCCCGTCACCGGCGAGACGGCCTCGCCGGCCTTGAAATCTCTGTCTTGCACCTTTGCATCCTGTTCACGCGGTCGGCAGGCGACCGTATCTCGGGATTTTATTTATTCAGCTTATTGTCAGCAAGTGCGTTGAAAGGAGACTTC
>QGHH01000671.1 GCA_003640645.1 Fredinandcohnia aciditolerans
CATGACTTCGGTGAAGGTCTTCTTGCCGATCAGGTCTTCCACCAGGTCGACGTCGCGGTACGACATGCCGGTGAGGTGATGGGCGCAGAGGCGGGTTTCGGGCGTGGTCATGGGGATTCCTTGAGGGCCGCGTCGCGCACGGCGTTCTTGAGCACCTTGCCGACGGGCGAGCGCGGCAGGCTGGCGTGGAGGTGGATCTGCTTGGGCGTGGCGACCGGGCCGAGCAGGGCGCGCACGTGGGCCTTGAGCGCATCGGCGTCGGCCGCGACACCGGGATGCAGTTGCACCGCGGCGTGCACGGCCTCGCCCCATTTGTCGTCGGGCAGGCCGAACACCGAGCATTCGTAGACGGCCGGATGCGACGACAGCGCGTTCTCGACATCCACGGGATACACATTGAAGCCGCCGGTGATGATGACGTCGCGCAGGCGGTCCTTCAGGAACAGGTAGCCGCGTTCATCGATCAGGCCGGTGTCGCCCGTGTGCAGCCAGCCGTAGACGATGGTCTCGGCTGTCTTCTCGGGCAGGCGCCAGTAGCCCGAAATCACCAGGTCGCC
>QGHH01000672.1 GCA_003640645.1 Fredinandcohnia aciditolerans
GGAGGTGCCCCCGGTGCGGCAATACTCACCCGTCGGCGCGCCGATGATGTCGGCGGCCTGCGCGCCCGTGACGCCAAGCGACAGCAGCAAAGCCAGACCGAAAGAAGAATGCTTCATGATCTCCCCCTCGTTGAAAAAACATGCCGCGGCGGGATGGATCCGTCCCGTTGTGCGGATGCAATCAAACCCAAGTCAACCTTACCATGTCGCCATGCCGGCGAGCCAGCGCCCGGCGGCATGGCGGATAGTCGAGTAGACAACGGCGTCGCGCTCCTTCTTGCGCCCATCAGGTCGCCGTGCCCGTCTTGTCGTGATTGTCCTCGCTGTAGAGGATGTTCACTGTTGTCAGACCCGGATTGAGCGTCGCAACCGTCACGTAATTGTTGCCGCCGCCATCGACGTCGACCTTCAGGGCGCCGCTTGCATTGTCGTAGTCGACATAGCCGGAGGCGGCCTGGGCGGCGAGCCATTCGCGCACGTAGCGCTCGGCGGCGCCGGCGCGGGCCGCGAGTTCGGCCGGCGTCGCCGGCCCCAGCTCCTCCAGCGGCCGATAGAGG
>QGHH01000673.1 GCA_003640645.1 Fredinandcohnia aciditolerans
GATGTGTTTTTGACCGCTGACTTATCGTTTGTGTTTATCTGTCATCAGCGTGCAAGCAGTGTAGAAAAGAATTGATACGCCGTCATGTCCGGTATTTCCCGAATCATGGGAAATGCTTGCGTTGGATCAATACTGCACCGGCGCCTGCACTGTTAATGTGCAAATAGTTGTTGCGTTGCACCAATATTGCTTGACAAGGTTTTTTAGGCCCGTAGAATATCAATTGTGCAGTGCATCAAACGGGCCGGCGGTAGCTTGTAGTACCAGTTTCCGCGCACGTTCCTTATTTCGTCGCAGACACCATCCTTACTCGCCGGACAGCCTCCGGCTACCCCTAAAAGGAGCAATTCTATGAGCGCTATCCCGCAACAAGTCCTGGACCGTCAAAAAGCCAGCATCAACACTTTCGTGGCCGCCCAGTCGGCCGTGTTCGCCGGCTTCGAAAAGCTGGTCGAGCTGAATCTGAAGGTCGTGCGCGCCACCCTGGACGAAGTCGCCCAGAAGTCGCAGCAAGCCGCTGAAGTGAAGGACCCGCAGCATAACCGGCACAGTTGGCA
>QGHH01000674.1 GCA_003640645.1 Fredinandcohnia aciditolerans
GGCCTTCGTGCTGAAAGCCATCCGCGAGGACATCGACCTCACCCGTCATATGGACGATGCCGTGCGTTCGCTTGCCGTCTGCCTTGCGGCCGACGAAAGCGTCCGCACCGGCAAGCCCGTCAAACTCTAACAATCGAGCGAGGAACAGCCGTGGGCTCTCTGAAGATCGAGAATGTCAAGAAATCCTTCGGTCCGGTGGATGTGCTGAAGGGCATCGACCTCGACGTCAAGGATGGCGAATTCGTCGTCTTCGTCGGCCCGTCGGGCTGTGGCAAGTCGACCCTGCTGCGCGTCATCGCCGGCCTGGAGTTCCCCGACCGGGGCCAGGTGCTGTTCGAAGACGAGGACGTCACCTATCTCAACGCCGCCGCCCGGCGGGTCGGCTTCGTGTTCCAGCAGTTCAACCTGATCCCCAACCTGTCCGCCGTGGACAACGTGATGCTGCCGATGGAGTTCGCGGGGGTCCGCAAGGCCGCGCGGCTGGCCCGGGCCAAGGAGCTACTGGAGCAGGTGCAACTGGATCCGGAGAAGCACGTGCGCCGCATCAACCGCCTCT
>QGHH01000675.1 GCA_003640645.1 Fredinandcohnia aciditolerans
GGATGAGGCTAGCGAAAACTTGGCCTTCGGCCTGTTTCGTGCCGGCGGCATCCCGGTGCGCGTCTTCGGCCAGGCCGGCCTCGCGGTGCCCGAAAGCTACGAATGGGCCATATCCGGCAGCCTCCGTTCCTATCGCCTGCGCAACTGGGGCGAATTGCAGGTTTCGGACGGCAAGGCATGGCAGGATGTGGCTCTCATCGGCGAACGCGGGTCGGAATACACGCGGCTATCCGCATTCGCACGGGCGATCCGGGGTGAACCTCAAACCAACCTTGCGGATTTTGCCGCAGGCCTCAGGGTCCAGCGCGCAGTGGAGGCCTTTCACACCAAGGCGAACTAAGTTCGGACCGATGCGCCAGTCCAGCAAACTGCGGCCGCAATGCCAGTTCGTCGCCTAAAAACGGATAGCTGCGGACGTCACCATCGACGAACACCGCTTCAGGCCAGGCGGAAGACAGCCCCGCGCCAACATCACCACACCTGACGATCGACGTCGTGGGGCCGACCTTCATTAACCCATGGGTTAATGAAACACCGCAAAATATTATTTTTACCG
>QGHH01000676.1 GCA_003640645.1 Fredinandcohnia aciditolerans
AGGCGCTCCTGACGATGGGCCCGAAGCTGCAGGAGACGCTCGACGGCATTTCGGCCTGGTTCAAGGAGAACGGCCAGACGGCCGGCAAGCGGCTGGGCGAGGTCGGCAATTTCGTGCTGTCGATCATGTCGTTGCTGGGGCCGGTGATCAGCCTGATCACCTGGCTCGACGGGCTGACCGGGGGCTTGAGTTCGCAGCTCCTGGTGCTGGTCGGCGGCTTCCTGATGTTGGGCGGCGGTGGCGTGGTGGGGGCCTTGATGGGTCTGGTCTCGCGACTGGGCGGCATGCGCTCGATCATCGGCGGGCTGGGCACGCAGCTGGCCGCGCTGCCTGGCCGGATCAGCGGCTTTGTGAGCCGTGCCTGGACGGCGACCAGCAATTTCGTGGGCGGCGTGTTCGGCAGAATGACCTCGATGGGACGGACGGCCGTCACCCAGATGGGCAACATGGCCAGCGCGGTCTGGTCCTGGATGGGCAATATGGCCGCGCGCGGCGGCGCGCTCGTGGTCGACAGCGTCAAGGCGGCCGGCGCCACCGCGTTGCAATGGGGGCAGTC
>QGHH01000677.1 GCA_003640645.1 Fredinandcohnia aciditolerans
GTCCACAGGCCCGCCACCACGATCTTCTTGCGGCCGTTGGCGGCCAGCGCATCGCGCACGTTCTGGTCGTCCCACGAATTCATCGAGGTGCGTTCCAGGATCTTGTTCTCGGGGAACACGGCCAGCAGCTCGGGAAAGGTGTTGCCCGAGAAGCCGTCGGTTTCCACGGTGGTGATGGTGGTCGGGATGTTGAAGGTGCGCGCGGCCTTGGCCAGGCCCACCACGTTGTTCTTGAGCGTCTGGCGATCGATCGACTGCACGCCGAAAGCCATCTGCGGCTGCTGATCGATGAAGATGATCTGGCTGTTTTGCGGGGTCAGGACTTCGAGGTACTTGTTGGCGGACATGGTGGCTCTCTCTTTCAAGGAATCGTTCAAGGAAATGCGGCTAGGTGAATTCGGGCACTGCGCAAACCGTTCCGGCCTGCCCCGCTGCCGTCGTGTCCGAATGCCGCTTGAGGGGTTTCGTTCACGTCGTCTGTCGGTATGGGCATATTAGGGATCCGCCCTTCGCCTGAGAATCCGCAACCGGGAATTGCATCCTTTCCATTTTTTGC
>QGHH01000678.1 GCA_003640645.1 Fredinandcohnia aciditolerans
CATACTACTGTTTGGAAGTGCTCAGCTCATTGGTTTGTCTCGTTGGTCTAGGCTTTGACTTCCGCTGTTTTTAAAGCCACCCTCGTCTCAATTCATGTATTGCCCCACGGTCGAGTATATAAGGCCTAGGGGGCACCCCTTCAGAACGATCGACCCTATTACTTAGCCACCCACGTCAACTCTCTGTACTCTCAATCCAGAGAGCTCTCTTGTAACCACATTCACCAAGCATACTCACCAGGACGTAGGGTGTTACGCATCTCTAAGCGGCCCGAACCTGTAAATCTTGTCCACTGTCTCTCGTGCGATCGGCACGAACCATTTTGCTACAGTCGTTGACACCGTCCTACTCCTAGAAAACACCTTGAGGGGCAACCCCGGGTGTGCGGTCGGACCCAAAACACCGACAGCTGGCGCGCCAGGTAGGGGGTGTGTCGACGATCCAAGCTAGCTCAATGGCCGTCACCTTCCACAGCAAGATCACCGTGCGTCCCGGATCTGTATTCTGCTTCGGGACAATCTCATCTGTAGCGGATGAAGAGGGAATTTCCTTGCA
>QGHH01000067.1 GCA_003640645.1 Fredinandcohnia aciditolerans
TTTTTCTGTTGATATAAAAACATTAATGGTAAATTTTTGAATATATTCAAATTAGTTGCTTTCGTGCAAGGCCAGTGGGTCAGGCCATTGGCTTTGGTGGAGTCCCGACTAGTAACTAGGAGATTAAATTATGTTTGAAGTATTCAAATGCCGAAGTGTAGATATGCCCAATCAAATTTAACGGGTGACATAACAATATTATACGAGTGAAGATCAAAACCAGCAATTTACTCTTGAAGTATAGTAATGGTGACAATTAAAGGAACCGACCTCAGTGTGTGAATCGGATACTTAGGGAAAGTTCCTTTTATTTTTTTAGAAATCTTCCACAAAAACTCTCAAAACGGATGCCCTCTTTTGACCACCGCCTCTCTATAACAATGGTGAAAGGGTGGTGCATTCGTGTGAGTTTAAAATCCGGCACAATTAATCAGTTTGAAGACTATTCAAATTTTAGTGATTTACAGGAATTCAATAGACATATAGAGATGTGGATGCTTCAATACAAAAATGATTTTTCAAAAGGGGAGCTTGTTGGATTAAAACGGATTGTGCGTTATTCTGCAAAAATTCCTGGGGTTTGCAATGCAAAGATTGGTACGATGTTGAAGTCCATACATGAGGAATACAATGGAAATGGCATATCTCGTTCTACATTTAAACGGATGATTCAAAAAGCTGTGGCTTTAGGTATTTTTACAGTTTATGAAACCGAGCGGAAGAACGGCTCACAATCTAGCAATCTTTATGTGTTTAATCGTTACCCTATAATGACTTCAACCCATCATGAACCACCTAAAAAGGAAATCTTGAACCACCATAATGAAACTAGTAATCCTTTTAAAACTAAACAAAATATAAAAGAACGTAAGGACGTACCTTTAGATTTCACATTTACTAGTGATCGAGTTCCTGTATCCTTTGTGAATGCAGTAAAACCATTTTTTCCTGAAGCAAAAATAATCGAGGAGTATTGGAAAATGGCAACCATTGCAGCTAGTAAAAACAATCGTGACGGGGATTGTGTAGATATGATTGAGCTTTCGATTAAAGCCTTCAAACAAATGATTATCAAGTTAAAGAGACATAATGTTCATAATCCATTTGCCTATTTTTATGGGATATTAATCCGAAAATTAGAAGAGTTATATTATCAGGAACTGGAAGAATCAGAGGAATATTTCGCGGATAGCATAAGCAAGCAGCGAAAAGAAGCATCCAAAAAATCTGAGCTATTTTTGTTGCTTCAGGAAGTATTACCGCTTGCTTAGTCGACAAAAAGGTTAAATTTTTGGTGTTGGTACTTAGTTATAATACAGCCCAATCAAACAAAGATAGG
>QGHH01000679.1:0-248 GCA_003640645.1 Fredinandcohnia aciditolerans
CATTAATGCTAACACTCAAGGCTCTAGAAAGGAGGTGTTCCAGCCGCACCTTCCGGTACGGCTACCTTGTTACGACTTAGCCCTAGTTACCAGTTTTACCCTAGGCAGCTCCTTGCGGTCACCGACTTCAGGCACCCCCAGCTTCCATGGCTTGACGGGCGGTGTGTACAAGGCCCGGGAACGTATTCACCGGATCATGGCTGATATCCGATTACTAGCGATTCCAGCTTCACGGAGTCGAGTTGCAG
>QGHH01000679.1:279-556 GCA_003640645.1 Fredinandcohnia aciditolerans
TATAGATTCGCTCCTGGTCACCCAGTGGCTGCTCTCTGTACCGGCCATTGTAGCACGTGTGTAGCCCAAGGCGTAAGGGCCGTGATGATTTGACGTCATCCCCACCTTCCTCACAGTTTGCACTGGCAGTCTTGTTAGAGTTCCCGACATTACTCGATGGCAACTAACAACAGGGGTTGCGCTCGTTATAGGACTTAACCTGACACCTCACGGCACGAGCTGACGACAACCATGCAGCACCTTGTAAATTGTCTTGCGAAAGATCTGTTTCCAAACC
>QGHH01000680.1 GCA_003640645.1 Fredinandcohnia aciditolerans
GCCGCCCATTGCAAAGCCGAGGAGGCCGCCCGCACGTCGCATTTGGCGGTCGGAAGTTGACAAAGTAGTGGCGGGAATAGGCATGTCCTACTCCGGGTTCTTTGGCCCTTGGCGTGTGGGCATCACGGCGGGCGTGTCATCGGCGGGTTTGAATACCCGGGCGCCGTCATCTGCGCGCGGGTTCGGCGATCCATCGAACTCGGTGGCCTTATGGCCATCGGGAGGGGTTTGCCGATCGCTTTCGGATTTGTTATTCGCTTTCTCCAATCCTCGTTGTACAGCGGATGCAATATCGACTTGGTCTTCGTCGCTGGGTTCGGGGGCGGGTTGAACCGGCTTGCGCGGGTCGCGGTTGGGTGATTGGTCCATGGCTGTCTCCGTTGATAGCTCGTGGCATCATCGGCAAGCGGCATGCCCATCCGAATTCTCGAAACTAGTCCTGTGCGTCGGTCGCGCGGCGATGCGCTACTGCAATGCCAACCCTGCCGTCGGGCAACCGATACTTTCCACCGCCGAGCCAGTCGACCGCTTCGCCGCTCGCCAGCGTGCATACGTG
>QGHH01000681.1 GCA_003640645.1 Fredinandcohnia aciditolerans
ACGCTGCCGCAACCGGTGGGCGTGGTGGCGGCGATCATCCCGTGGAATTTCCCCCTGCTGATGGCGATCTGGAAGATCGCCCCGGCGCTGGCCGCCGGCTGCACGGTGGTGCTCAAGCCCGCCGAGGAAACCCCGCTGACCGCCTTGCGCCTGGCCGAACTGGTGCTGGAGGCGGGCTTTCCGCCGGGCGTGGTCAACGTGGTGACCGGTCGTGGCGAGACCGCCGGCGCGGCGCTGGTGGCACATCCGGGCGTGGACAAGATCGCCTTTACCGGCTCCACCGAGGTCGGCAAGCTCATCGGCCGCGCCGCCATGGACGACATGAAGCGCGTGTCGCTGGAACTGGGCGGCAACGCGCCCTTCATCGTGTTCGACGACGCCGACCTGGACCGCGCGGTCGACGGCATCCTGGCCTCGAAGTACCGCAACGCCGGCCAGACCTGCGTCTGCGCCAACCGCATCTACGTGCAGGCCGGCGTGTACGAGGAAATCGCCAAGCGCCTGGTGGCCAAGGTCAACGCCATGAAGGTCGGCGACGGCTTCGAGGACGGCGTG
>QGHH01000682.1 GCA_003640645.1 Fredinandcohnia aciditolerans
GACGGAGGATGGCGCCCCCGTCGAGGGCGGCACGGTGCGGATCCCGCTCCGGTTCGTCGTCCCGCAATAAGATCCGTCGCCTCAGACGTTTCTGCACCCCGGAGGGAGACCTCCGGGGTGTTTTGCATTTCCGGGCCGTCGTCGGCCGAAGCGGCCTAGGTCAGGCCCTTGAGGTCCAGCCATGCGGCCAGTCGGCGGTTGACCTCTTCCGGGGCTTCCTGCTGCACCCAGTGCGACACGCCGGGCAGGCGTTCGAGGGTGAAGTCCTCGACATAGGGGCCGTAGCCCTCGGTCAGCTCCAGGCCCAGCGCCGCGTCCTCCTCGCCCCAGATCATCAGGACGGGCGTGTCGTTGATCGGCGGCGTGTCTCCCGGCCGCCAGCGGCCGAGGCGCGTGAAGTTGGCGCGATAGTAGTTGATCATCGCCGTCATCGCTCCCGGGCGCAGGGCGTTGCTGCGATAGTGGTCGAGGACCTCGGGCGGAAAGCGGCTCTTGTCGACGGCCATGTCCAGGAAGGCCCGGCCCACCGCCCGCGCGCCGCGAGCGGTGAGCGCC
>QGHH01000683.1 GCA_003640645.1 Fredinandcohnia aciditolerans
GGTCCTGACTGGCGGCGCCAATACCCTGACGCTCGAACGCGGGGCCAGGATGGCCGGCGGCGTGAAACTGTCCGCGGGCGAGGATACGGATCATCTCACTGCCTTGCGCATTGTCAGCAATGTCGATTCCCTGGTGAGCGGCACGTTGACGGCGGCCGCGCATACCCGCCTTACCCTGGCCGGCAAGGGATTGACGTTCAGCGGCGACGCCGCGCTGGGGGCCGGCGCCTTGGCCTTCGAGCCGGGCAGCAGCCTGAGCGCGCGCGCGGTTTCGTTCGATGAGGGCGCCACGGTATCCGCCGGCCTGACGAGGTGGGATCAGCACGCGGTGCGGCTGATCACCACCACCGGTGGCATTACGGGGGCATGGCGCGCCGGCGAGGTGCTGGTGGACGGCTCGGCCGCTCCGGAGTACGGCTACCTCAACACCGACGGGCGCAACATGCAGTACTCCTTGCGCTGGGACGGGTTGGATGCGGCGGCCAGCGGCACGTTCCACGTGGCCGATGGCAAGACCTTCGAGGTGACGGGCGCGCTCTCGAACAACACGGCGCA
>QGHH01000684.1 GCA_003640645.1 Fredinandcohnia aciditolerans
CCCTGCGGCCGGGTGAACATCCAGCTCCAGCAGCGGGGACAGAAGTGATGTCCCGCCGCCCCGTCCGAAGCGCCGCCGCGCACCGCCTCGCCCTGGATCACCGCGAAGCTTTCCGAGGGGATGGCGGCGCTGAGCGAATAGGCGCTGCCCGACATTCTCTGGCAGCCCGTGCAGTGGCAGGCCATGGTCAACAGCGGCGCGGCGGCGATGCGCAACCGCACGTGGCCGCACCGGCACCCGCCCTCCGCCGGCAAGCTGGATGGTTTCATGGCCTGATCGAACCTCCTGAACTGAAAACGCGGATGTCGGCTCCCGCGCCTCGCCGACGTCCTTAGGCTACGCCGCCCCCGGCGCGAGTTGGAAGGAGAAGATCGCATGCTCTACGCCATTCTGGCCTATCACGCGGAAGGATCGTTCGCGGTCTGGTCGCCGGAGGAGGACGCCGCCCTGATGGACGACCTGCACCGGGTCCACGGCCGCCTGATAGACGCGGGCCGCATGGGCCCGGCCGCGCGGCTGGACGCCGTCGAGACCGCCTGCACCCTGCGCGGTCCC
>QGHH01000685.1:0-229 GCA_003640645.1 Fredinandcohnia aciditolerans
GCCTGTCGTTGGCCCGATGATCCAAGCCCGAGTGTGGCTGGACCGCGTGCATGACGGCCTGATCGACGAGGAGTCGTATGGCGGCTTTGTTATCGGATTCCCAGGGCACCCCGAAGCAGGCCAAGAATTCGGTGGCTTCTACATCGGCGAACGCATCACCTTCGCTAAGCGGAACGCCGTCCATGTGGAACAGCGCACACATACCACTGCAAGCGCGTCTAAACAGAAA
>QGHH01000685.1:239-555 GCA_003640645.1 Fredinandcohnia aciditolerans
GATGAGGCATACTCGCCGCCTCGCAGAACTCAAAACACGGAAAGAAAAATGGGGGCCAACTGGAACGAAGGAATGATGCGCTGGGCACCATATGTTGACGCCGAAGGCCGGTCCTTTCCGCTCAACCACTTGCATCCTTTCCGATACCAGTTGGAAACGACTGACGGCCGGACGGTAGAAATCCGTGTAGCTTTCGCGATGCACTGCTTCACGCACGGAAATGAGGTTACCGAGCATGCCCCGGATCTGTACCAGGATGAGCGCGAGGTCCGCAGGTTTTGCCATGACCGCTATGCTTTGTCCCCGCGCTTACCGC
>QGHH01000686.1 GCA_003640645.1 Fredinandcohnia aciditolerans
GTTGTCCAGCACGTCGGCGATCAGGTTGGCGGTCAGCTCGGCCTCGGCTTCGGTGAAGCCGCGGGTCGTCATGGCCGGGGTGCCCAGGCGGATGCCGCTGGTCACGAAGGGCTTTTCCGGATCATTCGGGATGGCATTCTTGTTGACCGTGATGTGGGCCTGGCCCAGCACCGCTTCGGCTTCCTTGCCCGTGATGCCCTTGGAGCGCAGGTCCACCAGCATGACGTGGCTTTCGGTGCGGCCCGAAACGATGCGCAGGCCGCGCTTGACCAGCGTGTCGGCCAGCACCTTGGCGTTCTTGACCACTTGCTGCGCGTAGGTCTTGAATTCGGGTTCCAGCGCTTCCTTGAAGGCCACGGCCTTGCCGGCGATGACGTGCATCAGCGGACCGCCCTGGATGCCGGGGAAGATGGCCGAATTGACGGCCTTTTCGAACTCGGCCTTCATCATGATGACGCCGCCGCGCGGGCCGCGCAGCGACTTGTGAGTGGTCGAGGTGACGAAGTCGGCGTGCGGCACCGGGTTGGGGTAGGCGCCACCGGCCCCCAGGCCGG
>QGHH01000687.1 GCA_003640645.1 Fredinandcohnia aciditolerans
ATCGGTCGGATCGCCACCGAACTCGGTGCGGCCCGCAGCCGCTACCTCACCGAGCGCGCCATCAATTCCCTTCCCGCCGAGGTGCAGAAGGATATCGGCTGGCCGGATGTCAGTTCAAAAGCGGTCGCTCCCGGCGTCGGAAGCTGGGCCGGCGCAAAATGAAAGCGCGTTATTGCATCTGAAGCCCGCCGCGACCCCTCCGGCGGGCTTTTCGATGTCGGTCGCCGTCGTTAACCGGCCATGCAATGGCTGCATGACGCATATGAACAAGTTGCAGCCAGACCAACACATTGTAAAAAATACACAATATCGATTTTTCACCGAAATCGCGACAACAGCGATGTCGCTTTTTCGTGCGAAACGCTTCGCTTTTGCGATTTTGTTTTCGCTTGGACGGGCCTATATGCACCGCAGCAAACGAGCTGCCCCACGCCAACACGCGAAGGCGCCCCGTCTAAGCAACCGTTTGGAGAAAACGATGAAGCTCGTCGCCCGCCTGGTCGCCCGCCGCGAAATCAACCTGACCACCGCTCTCGAGCGTCAG
Organism: Fredinandcohnia aciditolerans; assembly: GCA_003640645.1. Taxonomy (GTDB): domain Bacteria; phylum Bacillota; class Bacilli; order Bacillales; family Bacillaceae_L; genus Ferdinandcohnia; species Ferdinandcohnia aciditolerans. The sequence goes on from QGHH01000687.1 coordinate 545, forward strand.
CGCCTTGCCA
>QGHH01000688.1 GCA_003640645.1 Fredinandcohnia aciditolerans
ATGACCTCGCCCGACAGCTCGTTCGAAAGGCGGAAGCGGTGGGCCAGGCTGCCGATGAAATCGTTCGTCGCCTGACCGGTGTCGTAGGGGACGAGCTTGGCCAGCTCGCCGCAGGTGTAGGCGCCGCAGGAAACGCCCGCATTGGCCGGCGTATTTATGAACACGGCCCGATCATAGTCCTTGTAGAGGATGTCGGTGCCGTTCCAGCCCAGCTTCGAGAGCATGTCGAAGGAGGTGTTGTTATACCCCCAGATTTCGAAGTTGGAGTACGAAAGGAAGGCCGTGACATCGCCCCAGGGGACGTCCTGGACGATTTTCGCGTTCGCGTGCAGGGAATACTGCGTGCCCCTGCCGGTGTACTTGTCTTTTGAAATGCGCTCGACGCCGAAAAGCGCGCGCGGCCCGTTGTCGCCGATCTGGCCCGTCTGAGCGGTCGCGCTGAGGACGAGCGCATTGTTGCTTCCATATCCCACGACCGCGCCGAACTCCGGGTTGGATTTCGGGTTGATCAGCGAATAGCGGATCTCGCCGCCGTCCCCGGAATTGGAGAAGGT
>QGHH01000068.1 GCA_003640645.1 Fredinandcohnia aciditolerans
GGTTGACAAAGGGTTTAGCGGCTTTTAAACACGCCGCTCTTCACCGCCGCCGGGGTTGACTGGTGGGACTGAGAGGGTCTCTTGGTCTGGTCTTTGACATTGTTGGAAGGAAAGAGAAACGCAGGCGGCGGCGTCCTGGCGACGGTTCTTTAAGAACTGTCTTGACGCTGACTGAATGCGGTCTCTTGAAGACACCATATACGTCGGTCTTCGGATCGGCGGATGTGGGAACTCGTCAAGATACTATGCAAACCAGAACGCCGGACCTCGGTTATTCCCCGAGGTTCACTGTTTTGAAGTTAGCGGTCAACTCAACCTGAGAGTTTGATCATGGCTCAGAGCGAACGCTGGCGGCAGGCCTAACACATGCAAGTCGAGCGGTAGAGAGAAGCTTGCTTCTCTTGAGAGCGGCGGACGGGTGAGTAATGCCTAGGAATCTGCCTGGTAGTGGGGGATAACGTTCGGAAACGGACGCTAATACCGCATACGTCCTACGGGAGAAAGCAGGGGACCTTCGGGCCTTGCGCTATCAGATGAGCCTAGGTCGGATTAGCTAGTTGGTGAGGTAATGGCTCACCAAGGCGACGATCCGTAACTGGTCTGAGAGGATGATCAGTCACACTGGAACTGAGACACGGTCCAGACTCCTACGGGAGGCAGCAGTGGGGAATATTGGACAATGGGCGAAAGCCTGATCCAGCCATGCCGCGTGTGTGAAGAAGGTCTTCGGATTGTAAAGCACTTTAAGTTGGGAGGAAGGGCAGTTACCTAATACGTGATTGTTTTGACGTTACCGACAGAATAAGCACCGGCTAACTCTGTGCCAGCAGCCGCGGTAATACAGAGGGTGCAAGCGTTAATCGGAATTACTGGGCGTAAAGCGCGCGTAGGTGGTTTGTTAAGTTGGATGTGAAATCCCCGGGCTCAACCTGGGAACTGCATTCAAAACTGACTGACTAGAGTATGGTAGAGGGTGGTGGAATTTCCTGTGTAGCGGTGAAATGCGTAGATATAGGAAGGAACACCAGTGGCGAAGGCGACCACCTGGACTAATACTGACACTGAGGTGCGAAAGCGTGGGGAGCAAACAGGATTAGATACCCTGGTAGTCCACGCCGTAAACGATGTCAACTAGCCGTTGGAAGCCTTGAGCTTTTAGTGGCGCAGCTAACGCATTAAGTTGACCGCCTGGGGAGTACGGCCGCAAGGTTAAAACTCAAATGAATTGACGGGGGCCCGCACAAGCGGTGGAGCATGTGGTTTAATTCGAAGCAACGCGAAGAACCTTACCAGGTCTTG
>QGHH01000689.1 GCA_003640645.1 Fredinandcohnia aciditolerans
GTGAGACGAATGCCAGCATGTATTTCCCCCTGAACTACTTGCCCGTCAAGGGGCTTTTTTCACATTCCAGAACGCGAACACCGGCGCATGCACCAGGCCCGAGAGCTTGGTGGTGTACACGGTGGGCACGGACATCTGGCCCAGCGGCACGTACAGGCCTTCGTCGATGCCGATGCGCTGCAATTCATCGGCGATCTTCTTCTGCTCGGCCGGATCGGAGGTCAGCGCGAACTTGGTGCGCAGTTCCTCGACCTGGGGGAAGTCGGGCCAGCCGAACCAGGCGTTGTCGCCGTTGGCCGCGGCCGGGGCCGAGCGCACCGGGTCCATCACGTCGGTGGCGTACCAGTTGGTGTTGTGGATGTTCCAGCCGCCTTCGGCCGGCGCCGCCTTCGAGGCGCGGCGGGTCGCCACGCTCTGCCAGTCCATCGCCGCCAGGTTGACGTTGAAGCCGGCCTTGCGCAGCGCCTGGGCCATCACCACCGGCTGCGCCGACAGCGTGCCGACGTCGGTGGCGTGCATCACCAGGATCGGGGTGTTGTCATAGCCGGCTTCC
>QGHH01000690.1 GCA_003640645.1 Fredinandcohnia aciditolerans
TGCGGCCAGGTGTTGCCGGCGTGCTTGAGCAGCCCGGGGAAATACGGCCCGAACATCGCATAGGCCATGAACACCAGCGCGATGATGGGCAGCGGCCAGCCCATGGCGCGGCGCGTCGCCTCCAGCAGCCCGATCAGCAGGATCGAGCCCATGAAGACGTCCATCGGCATCGGATTGCCGACGCGGAACGCCAGGTCCTCGAAGATGTAGGGGATGTACAGCACCGACAGCGCCAGCGCGATGGCGATGATCCAGTCGTACAGCGGCACGCCGCCCGGCGCATACCAGGTGGACTTCGGCTCGCGCTGGTAGTGCGACTTGGAAAAGCCGAACACCAGGAAGATCAGGCTCAGCACGAACGCCAGGTGCACGCCGCGGTGCGTGGCCTCGCGCAAGAGGCCGAAGCCGGCGGTGTAGTAGTGGAACAGCGACCGCGCGACGAGCAGCCCGGACACGAGCCAGGTGGCGGTCTGGTGCAGCGGGCGAAAGCGGATCTCGGAGTCGTACTTCTCCGCCAGTTGTTGGGTCTTCTGGTGGTCAATTTCCATGGCCT
>QGHH01000691.1:0-304 GCA_003640645.1 Fredinandcohnia aciditolerans
GTTGCCCTTGAGCAGGATGCCGCGGATCAGCCGGTTGAAGTGCGTCAGCGGCAGCAGGTTGCCCAGGTACTGCGCCCATTTGGGCATGCCCAGGAACGGGAACATGAAGCCGGACACCAGCATGTTGGGCAGGAAATAGAACATCGTCAGTTGCATCGCCTGCAACTGGTTCTGCGCCAGCGACGACAGCGTGATGCCGACGGTCAGGTTGGCGGCCACGAAGATCAGCGCGCCCAGGTACACCGTCACCAAACTGCCCAGGAACGGCACGTGGAACACGAAATACGCCGCCAGCAGGATGATG
>QGHH01000691.1:314-553 GCA_003640645.1 Fredinandcohnia aciditolerans
CGTTGTAGGGCACGATCTTGCCCGTCATCACCTCCAGCGGCCGCACCGGCATGGCCAGCAGGTTGTCCATGGTGCCGCGCTCGCGTTCGCGCGTCATGGCCAGGCCGGTCATCATCACCAGCGTCATGGTCAGGATCACGCCCATCAGGCCGGGCACGGTGTTGTATTGCGAGATCTGTTCTTCGTTGTAGAGCTGGTGCACGCGCACGTCGAACGGCGGCTGGCCGCCCGCCAGGTGC
>QGHH01000692.1 GCA_003640645.1 Fredinandcohnia aciditolerans
GACGATCGCGGCGAAGCTCTCGGCGTCGTACTTGCTTTCCTGGCGCACGTCGGCCTGCACCACCCGGATCAGGGGCGCGTCGGGCCGGCTCGGCGCGGGGCGGGAAAGACGGACGAGGCCGAAGCCGTAGAGACCGGCCAGGACCAGGCCGGCGGCGGCCAGGGCGCCCAGCGTCGCGCGGCCGGGCCGGCGGCCCTCGATCAGGCCGGGCGCGGCGGCGGCGGCCACGGTGACCCAGCTCAGCCCGTAGGCGCCCAGGACGCTGGCCGCCTGCGAGGGCGCCGAACCGGCCCGCCAGGCCTCGCCCGGCAGATTCCAGGGAAAGCCGGTGAGGACATGGCCGCGCAGCCATTCGAACAGGCAGAGCACGGCGGCGAAGACGACCAGCCGCAGCACGCCGACGGGCCGCAGCAGGCGATAGACCAGCCCCGCCGCGCCCCAGAACAGGCCGAGCCCCCCCGCCAGCAGGGCCAGGGCGATGGGGGCCATCCAGCCCTGGTTGGCGGCGTCGACCAGGAAGGCCTCGGTCACCCACCACGTCCCGACCGCGAA
>QGHH01000693.1 GCA_003640645.1 Fredinandcohnia aciditolerans
GGGCGAATCGCTGATCTTCTTCACCATGAAGGACTCGGCCCCGGCCAGCGAGGTGGCCAACGAGTGGTACCAGGTGCGCAAGAAGGTCGGCGACATCGGCGCCACCCTGCCGCAAGGCGTGCAGGGGCCATTCTTCAATGACGAGTTCGGCGACGTCTACACCAACATCTACACCCTGGCCGGCGACGGTTTCTCGCCGGCGCAGTTGCGCGACTACGCCGACAATCTGCGCACGGTGCTGCTGCGCGTGCCGGGCGTGGCCAAGGTCGACTACTTCGGCGAGCAGCCCGAGCACGTCTACATCGAGATCAGCAACACGCAGCTCACGCGCCTGGGCGTGTCGCCGCAGCAGATCGCCGAGGCCATCAACAGCCAGAACGCGGTGGCCAGCGCCGGCACCCTGACCACCGCCGATGACCGTATCTTCGTGCGTCCGAGCGGCCAGTTCCAGGACACCCGGGCGCTGGCCGAGACGCTGATCCGCGTCAACGGCAAGTCGATCCGGCTGGGCGACATCGCCACCATCCACCGCGGCTACGACGATCCCCCGGC
>QGHH01000694.1 GCA_003640645.1 Fredinandcohnia aciditolerans
GATCAAGCGCTGAGGTCGTCGCGGGCGGGCGGTCAGGCGGCGGCGACGTCGCCGGTCTGGCGCCGCATGCGCCAGAAACGCACGGTCCGCAGGGCGGATTCCCGGGGCAGGCTGGAATAGAGCTCGCCGTATTCCCGCGCCCGTCCCACGGCGTCGGCGTCGCGGTCGAGGATCAGCACGGCGAAGGTCAGGAACAGCGAGCGGTCGAATTCGGCCGCCTTGCAGATGATCGCCAGGGCGTCCAGTTCCTTGCGCTCCAGGATGCGTCCGGCGGTGTGGAAATCGACGCCGCTCAGCTCGGCCAGCGCGACCAGGAACTTGGTCGTCTCGCCGTTGCGCAGGAAGGCCGCCAGGGCGCTCGGCGTGATGGCGTTGCGCCGCCGCAGCGACTGCACAGCTTTCTCGCTCTCGGCGTAGTCGGCGGGCAGGGAGCCGTGGCGGGCGGCGACGCTCTTGCGGCCGGCGGCCAGGGCCGCCTCCAGCGTGGCCGGGTCGAGCTCGGCGTTGCGTTCGAGGATGCGGTTGCGCAGGCGCGCCTCGACCACGAAATAC
>QGHH01000695.1 GCA_003640645.1 Fredinandcohnia aciditolerans
ATCTCCCCGCCGAGGTCGCTGCGCGCGGAAGGAGCGGTGGCCGCGCCCGCCGCCCTGACCCTGATCTCGCCCCCCGCGCGAATGTCGATCATCGCGCCGCCATCTGCCGTGAAAAGCGGCGTGGTGATGGTGAGATTGCCTCCCGCATAGGAGGCCGCATCCGTACCGCTCTGATAGAAAGAGACGATACCGCGATTGTTGGCTGTCATCTTTTCGCTGGCGATCATATCGACGCCCGAAAAGCCAAGCACCAACCGTTCGAGATCCGCGCTGCTCTGACTGCGCGCCAGCGGATCGTAGCCGAAATGGATAGCGCGCGCGTTGAAGGTGAGGTGGCCCAATCCGGTGCCGGCTCCCCCCGGCCGCACGGCGGGTGGCTTCAGGCTCGTATAAGGGTTCTCCACCGTGCCGCTTCCGGAGGCGATGCCGTTCCAGACGAGCGTATCGGCGGCGAGAACAGCGGACGTCCCCGAATCGCCCCAGCCATATATGGCCGGCGTGTTGAGCACGACCATGGGTCTGGCTGAGCCGCCAGCATGGTTGCGCGCATCG
>QGHH01000696.1 GCA_003640645.1 Fredinandcohnia aciditolerans
CCTGCCAGCGGGGCTATTGGGGTATAACCCAGGGGAGGGTGCTTAAGAGTGGGTACGCAGGTTCGGCTGGAGAGCCTGGTCCAGTGGGGTTGGTTGCTTGGCCCATACATGAGGGAGAAGGTCAGGGGGTCACTGGGGCCACTGCACGCTCCTGTGTGTAAGATGAGCACTAGCACGGCCTGCTCATGGTTCCTGGTTCCTGGTTCCTGGAGATGTCTGAGGCCACCATCGGCTGTGTGTTTATGTGTGTGTGACTCTCTCTCTCTCTCTCTCTCTCTCTCTCTCTCTCTCTCCCTTTTACAGTAAAGTAAAATCATGTGCCCATCTTCTGTAAAACTTGTTTATATTACTATGGAACTTGGAACCAGAATCTGATGACATCATAGTTCTTTGGCTTTGATCTCTTGGAATCTAGAACCAGAATCTGATGACATCATAGTCCTTTGATCTTGCCTGACTGCCTGTGATATCACATATATCATAGTCCTTTGATCTTGCCTGACTGCCTGTGACATCACATATAACATAGTCCTTTGATCTTTCCTGCCTGCC
>QGHH01000697.1 GCA_003640645.1 Fredinandcohnia aciditolerans
TTGGAGCGCGCTCGCCTGGCTGGCCAACTGCGTGCTGACCGGCTGGCTGATCGGCCGGCGCAGCGTGCGGGCGGTGCTGGCGGTCGAGGTCGGCGCCAATCTTGTCCATATCGCCCTCGACCTCGCCCTGGTGCTGGGGTTGGGACTGGGCGTCGCCGGGGTGGCGGCGGCGACCTTGCTGTCCGAGGCGCTGAAGTTCCTGGCCCTGGCCGCCATGGCCGCGCGGGAAGGCCCGGCCCGTCGGGCGCTCGCCCTGGTCCGCGAGCCGGCGACCTGGCGGGCGCCGGCGCTGGCGGCTCTGTTCCGGCTGAACCGCGACCTGTTCGGCCGCACCCTGCTGCTGATGAGCGCCACGGTGCTGCTGACCCGGGCCGGGGCCGAGCAGGGGGCGACGATCCTGGCCGCCAACGCCATCCTCTATCAGCTGTTCATGCTGTCGGCCCTGCTGCTCGACGGCTTCGAGAGCGCGGCCCAGGTGTTGTGCGGCGAAGCCCTGGGCGCCGGCGACAGGGCGCGGTTCGGGCGCACGGTGCGGGCGGTGCTGGTCTGGTC
>QGHH01000698.1 GCA_003640645.1 Fredinandcohnia aciditolerans
TCAGTCCCAAACAAGTTGGGGTAGGCTAGAGTTGAAACCCATAAGATCTCGAAACCAAGTCATGTCCAATTCGCCGATGCATCCTCGTCAAAGGTATTAGGATTTGGTAAGGTGGTCGTCTCTCAAGATTTATCTATTGAGAAGGTCATGTGCTAGAAAGTTGAGAGGGTTACGGCAAAAACTGGATGCACTTCGTGTACAAAACGGACAATCTCTCTCGAAGTATCATCGTTTCGAACGAGAACTCATCTCTTACAAAGGGATTTCATTTTTTTGAACTTATTTGAACTCCATACTTTTTGTGTGTTCAAAATGCACCATTCAAAGGCACATCACAAAATTTCAACAATTTCTGACTTCATTTGGTATTCTTCGTGCATTTACTTATTTTTTTAGCTAGTTGACCCTGAAATTGAAAAGCACTACAAATGAACTCTGAAAATGTTGAAAGTTGGCATGTGTGGATACATAGACAACACATTGTCCCTAGTGAGCCTCTAGAGGACAAGCTCGTTGATTAAAGATGGTCAAGGTTTCCTGACCATAGACATG
>QGHH01000069.1 GCA_003640645.1 Fredinandcohnia aciditolerans
TGAACTGACCTAGTGATTTGAGACATCAAAAAAAACACCTAAGCTACCTGTTCCCTATATTCAATTGGGGACAGGTAGTTTAATTTTGCCTGAAGTCGGATTTGATTGTAATAATAGATGAAATTCTCTACTTTTTCCACTACAATAGGATTTGTAAGGTACTCTCGTGGCTGAGAGTAGAATTCTTCCGACTTTAATGTGGAATGGAAGGATTCAATGACGGCGTTATCCAAGCAGTTGCCTTTCCGAGACATGCTGGTGATAATGCCTTTTTCTTTGGCTAAATTCTGAAATGCATAGGATGTATACTGTGCCCCTTGATCACTATGTAGTATTACTCCTTCTACGTTCTGATTCTTAACAGCGTCTCTTAACGTATCTAATACAAGGGTTACATCTTGGTTCAAACTAATTCGGTAAGCAATTATCTCATTGTTGTAAAGGTCCATGATGCTTGAAAGGTACATCATTGATTGTCCAAATGGAAGATAAGTTATATCTGTCACCCATTTTTCATTCGGCCTAGATGCTATAAAGTCACGTTCCAAACGATTAGGAACAACTATATTGCTTTCGCCTGCAAACTTTACTTTTCTCTTTGGTTTTACTCTACATTGGAGATTATATTTCTGCATTATTTTTTGTACAGTATTTCGGTTAACTTTCACATTATAATCTCTTTTTAGCCAAGCTTTAACAGTTCGATATCCAACTCGAAACTTATGTTTATTACAAATTTCTATGATTTGGAGATCTAATTCACTGATTTTACGAGCTCCTTGTTTTTTCCAGCGATAATAGGTGGCACGTGGAACGCCTATAAAATCACAAATGGTAGAAATGGTATATTTACTTTTTAAATCCTCTACAAGTTCTAAAACAACCTCTGGTACCAACTCCTTTCGATCTCCTTGTACTTTTTTAGAATTTCCAGTTGAATCTGCAAATGCTGGTTTTCTCTTCTTAGCTGCTGGATTTCGGTTAGTTCCTCAGGTCCTTTCCCAAAGCTATACTGTTTGCCGATCGGTTGTGAAAAGCGATACATTTCCCCTTTTCTGTACCACATCATCCATATCCTTATCTGAGAGTCATTTACAATACCCAATTCTTCCATAATTTCACGATTGGAAAATTGTCCTGACATTTTCATTTCAATTGCTTTCATTTTTGTTTCATATGAGTAAAAATTCTTAGTTTTCCCCATAAGAAAAACACCTCCTGTATGTCATATTTATAAATACGACTTGAGGGGTGTTTTTTCCTTTGTC
>QGHH01000699.1 GCA_003640645.1 Fredinandcohnia aciditolerans
AAGGCGCCGGATTCCTGCTCGCGGAAATAGGGCGCGGCGGCGCGGCTCATGAAGAACGAGCCGTTCAGGTGCACGTCGATGACCTGGCGCCACTCCTCCTCGCTCATCTTGTGGAATACGCGGTCGCGCAGGTTGCCGGCGTTGTTGACCACCGCATCGATGCGCCCGAAGGCGTCGATGGCGGTCTGGATGACGCGGCTGGCGCTGTCGTACGCGGCCACGCTGTCGGTGTTGGCGACGGCCTGTCCGCCCGCCGCGACGATCTCGCTTGCCACGGCCTGCGCGGGGCCTTCGCCGCCGCCCTCGCCGGTGAGCGAGACGCCGATGTCGTTGACCACGACCTTGGCGCCCGCCTGCGCCATGGCCAGCGCGATGCCGCGGCCGATGCCGCCGCCCGCGCCTGTAACGACCACTACCTTGCCGGAAACAATACCGCTCATTGGGGCTTACTCCAGATGCCGCGGCGCGCGCCGCGTGGGAAACAGTTCCGCGTCAAACCGTATGGTTTACGGGGGTGCCCCATGGTATGGTCGTCACGGCATTCGACGAATT
>QGHH01000700.1 GCA_003640645.1 Fredinandcohnia aciditolerans
CAATTCCAATCCAAGCGCGCCTCCGCCGTAAATAATTACCTTCGTCATTTTACTTTCCAGTTCTCAGATCAGATCCCAGCGAAGGAGCCTTTGCGATCATAGACGATGGCTAACTTTAGCTAAACGATATCTCGGCTAAAACATGGCTCTGAGATCGAGGAAGATCACAGTGGCCATAGAAATCCTCCCCCCTTGGACGCTATCGCGCTCCGATCTGGATCGATGGACGGCGCTCCAAGATTCGCAGCCGATGTATGCCCCCCCCTTCCTGTCGCCACAATGGGCGCGGGCGGTTGATCGTGCCCAGAACCGCAACCGGGACAACGTGCGCGTCGCGGTCCTGCATGAGAATGGCGCGCTCAAGGGGTTCTTCCCCGTCAGGGTTTCGGCGTTCACGGCCATGCCCGCAGGCTCGCCCATGTGCGACTACCAAGGTCTCGTCGCCGAGCCCGGCGTCCAGGTCAGTTCGAACCAGTTGCTGCAGGCCCTCGGCGTCGACCGGCTGGACTTCACGCACATGCTCCAGGATCAATCGACGTTCTCGGCGCATAT
>QGHH01000701.1 GCA_003640645.1 Fredinandcohnia aciditolerans
GGGCACCTTGAACGGACGCTCCAGGTCCGGACGCTGGCTGCGCAGGTACATGACGCTGATGCAGACGATGGCGAAGGCCGTGGCGGTGCCCAGGCTGACGAGGTCGCCCAGGATGGTGATCGGCAGCAGGCCGGCGGCGACGGCGATGGCCGAGCCGAGCAGCAGGGGGCCGATCCAGGGGGTGCGGAACTTCTTGTGCAGCCGGGCGAAGACGCTGGGCAGCAGGCCGTCGCGGGCCATGGCGAAGAACACCCGGGTCTGGCCGTAGGTCAGGATCAGCATCACCGAGGACAGGCCGGCGATGGCGCCGATCTTGATCAGCTTGGCGAACCAGGGAAGGTGCATGGCGTCGACGGCCACGGCGATGGGCTCGGGCACGCCGAGCTGATTGAACGGCACCACGCCGGTCAGCACGGCGGCGACGGCCATGTAGATCAGGGTGCAGACCACCAGCGAGCCGAGTATGCCGACGGGGATGTCCCGTTGCGGGTTCTTGGCCTCGGCGGCGGCGGTGGATACCGCCTCGAAGCCGACATAGGCGAAGAAGATCAC
>QGHH01000702.1 GCA_003640645.1 Fredinandcohnia aciditolerans
GCCGACCCGGTGTTCATGCGGGCCTCGGGGCTGCCCGGCGGCCTTCTGCATCTGATCCTGATGGTGCTGGTGGCGCTCAACCTCGTCGCCGGCTTCAGGGCCTTCGGCGCGCTGATGACCGTCGGCCTGATGATGATCCCCGCCGCCGCGTCGCGCTTCTGGGCGCGGGGCTACGCCGGGCAGGCGGGGGCGGCGGCGCTGATCTCGGCCCTGGCCAGCGGCGGCGGCCTGCTGCTCGCCGGGCGGCTGGGAGTGGAGCCGGGCGCGGTGATGACCCTGTGCGCGGCTGCGCTGTTCGGGGTCTCGGCGCTGTTCGGGATCAATCGCGGGCTGTTGCAGAGCCTGCCGGGCCGGGCCCACCTGAAGGGCTGAGCGGGCGGTCGGCCGGGGCGAAACGCCGCCGGCCGCAATTGGCCCCTCCATTTTCGCCCGCGCCGCTCTACATAGAGGCCATGACCGACAAGACCCCCGTGACCGTGCTGACCGGCTATCTCGGCGCCGGCAAGACCACGCTGCTCAAGTCGATCGCCGGTTTCCTGCAGCCGGAATCG
>QGHH01000703.1 GCA_003640645.1 Fredinandcohnia aciditolerans
GGCGTTTACAAAAAAGAGGGCGGAAGTATGAAAACATGCAAAATAAATACAAAGAATAGCTTCATTTCTTTTTCCAGTGCTCTTCCATGAATCATACCTCATGAAAACGATACAAAACAGTGTGGCACAGGCAATGCATTGGAGGAAAAAAAAAAGTCAAGAAAAGGTCATTTCCTGGGGTAAGATAAAAAGCATAATAAATTAATATTTGTTGGCTGTCGCTGGGAATCCTCAGAACCTGCAGCAGTAACCGCAGCCTTTGTTCTTGCAGCAGTTGCAGCAGTAGCGGCACAAGGAGATGTGGCTCTGGCGCTTCTGTCTGAAATTTGGCATCCATTCCTTTGACGTTTCTTGATGTGCCGCAACTGGAGTGTCATTGCTCCCTGCCTCCTCCAGCTCTTGCACCCCGGTGAATGGGACGGCAGAGCTCTCCAGAATGCAAATAAAGGCGAGCACGAGTGTCACTGCAACTGCAATGCTGAATGCCTTCATTTTAGCTTTTTTTTTAAAAAATGGTTTAGTTATTAAATCCTTTGCAGATTAGACCTGAT
>QGHH01000704.1 GCA_003640645.1 Fredinandcohnia aciditolerans
CTACCGGCGTTGCGTCACACGGCCGCCTCCGGGCTCGCTTTTCTGAATGCCTCCAGTGTCTCGCACCGCTCCGCCACTTCGTTGATCATCGGGAACGTCGAAAGCGGCACATCGAAGCGACGTGCGTTGAACACCTGCGGTATCAGGCACACATCGGCCAGCGTCGGCTGCAGGCCCAGGGCGAACGGTCCTCCCGAGCACCTCAATCGAAGGATACGTTCAACGGCGGCAAATCCTTCTTCGACCCAATGCCGGTACCATTGCAGGCGCGCATCCTCCGAAAGCTCCAGCCGATGCCCGAGGTAATTGAGCACCCGCAGGTTGTTCAGCGGATGGGTATCGCAGGCCACGGCAAGCGCGATCTCGCGCGCCTGCGATGCCTGGAACGGATCAGCCGGAACCAGCCGTGGCAGATGCGGCGTCAATGCATCGAGCCATTCGATCATGGCGATGGACTGGGTCAGGAACCCGCCATCCCAGGAGAAGGCCGGAACGAGACCGTGCGGGATCACCTCACCGAATGCGGCCGCCTTCTGCTCGCCCTGCCTGAT
>QGHH01000705.1 GCA_003640645.1 Fredinandcohnia aciditolerans
CCGGTCGTCAGCAAGAGCAGACTGTGACGGAAGATGATCGAGCGCGTATTGCGCAGGCTACAATTCTGGATGTAGTGGGCGAGTACGTGTCCGAGTATGTCTTCCGGCTGGCGAGGATGAAGACGGCCGACGTTGCCAGCGGTGGCCGTCCGATGGTGCGGACTGGCCACGGATTGACTTAAACTTCGTCCGGTTCAAACCCACCGGCGTCAGCGGGAGTGGGCAGGATACGACGTCGCGAGGAGATTGCGGGGGGACTTCCATGCATCAAGCGCCCGTACGTACGTTACCGGAATCTTGGGGTTGTTAATATCTTTGCCACCAGATGCATTCCACTTGGCTTCCCACTGCGTGTAGTAGTGCTCTAGGTCCGCAGGTTGGAGGAGATAGACTGCCTGAAGTGCGATGTGCCGATAGATTGCAAAGAGCCAGGGAACCTGCCGATACTTGGCGATGATCGTTGGATTCATATGGTGGTGCGTGGAGAAGCTCTTGGTCAATTCAATGTTGACCGATTTCAACTCGTACTCTTTGCCGTTGGTATCAATGGC
>QGHH01000706.1 GCA_003640645.1 Fredinandcohnia aciditolerans
GCCGCCCCAGCCGATACCGTTAAACCGAACCCGCAGAAGGGAATTCCAGCCATGAAAAAGATCCTGCTCTCCGCCCTGGCCGTCGCCGCCGGCGTCAAGCGCGGCAAGCTCAGCGCCCACGAAGAGGTGCGCCACGTCCGCGCCCTGCTGGAGGCGCCGCGCCTGCTGGCCACCGCCCTGCAGGACGACAGCGCCATCCGCCAGCTGGCCTATGAGTTGTCCAAGGCCCGCGACGTGCTCTATCTCGGCCGCGGCGTGATGTATCCGCTGGCTTTGGAAGGCGCGCTCAAGCTCAAGGAAATCAGCTACATCCACGCCGAGGCCTACCCGGCCGGCGAACTCAAGCACGGTCCGCTGGCCCTGGTGACCGAGCACATGCCCGTTGTCACCATCGCGCCCAAGGACGAGCTGCTGGAAAAGCTGAAGTCCAACATGCAGGAAGTGCGCGCGCGCGGCGGCGAGCTGTACGTGTTCGCCGACGCCGACAGCAAGATCCAGAGCGCCGAAGGCATGCACGTGATCCGCATGCCCGAGCACTACGGCAAGCTGTC
>QGHH01000707.1 GCA_003640645.1 Fredinandcohnia aciditolerans
GCCGTGCCAGGAAGAGAGCCGTCGAGCCCGTCGCGCAATTGTTGTTCACGTTGAAGATGGGGATTGCCGTCATGCCTGCCTGGTAGACGACGCGCTGCCCCGCGCAGCTGTCGCCATAGACGTAACCGGCATAGGCCTGCTGGACGACATCGTAGGACAGGCCCGCATCCTGCAGGCACAGGGCAATTGCCTCTGCGCCCATGCGCACATAGCTGTCGCCGGCATCCGGCTTCCTGAAGGGGAGTGCTCCAACCCCCGCAACGACGACCTGCATGGACACGGCATCTCCCTGACGCTTGGCGAACAGCCGAGCGCTCCTCCAATCGGCCGGCTCTTTCTGGAAACAAGGGGCTGACGACGTATCGCCGTCAGCCAGGGTCACGGTCTCTTGCGCTACCGGTTGACCGTCACGATCGGCTCGCCGACGAAGCCGAAGCTCTGCAGCACACCGAGCAGTTCGCGGTGACCGAAAGCCTGGCCGGCCGATGCGAAGCCGGCACGCTTTGGTGGCTGCTGGATCAGTGAATATGCAGCGTAGGCCTGCAGAAGAC
>QGHH01000070.1 GCA_003640645.1 Fredinandcohnia aciditolerans
GAAGCCCCAATGGTATAGCTCCGGTCCGTGTTGTCTACCAGCCTCCACCCTGGGTTCAAATGACCACTACGCCACCCCGAAGGTCCAGGCACTTGTGTTAATTCACATACAATTCCTACACAAAATGTAAGCAGTTGGCCATGGTATGCAAAGAGCAAAGCATGAAAGCAAGTGTGCTGTGTATGTGTGTGTCTGTGTGTGTGTCTTTGCCTGCATGTGCTTAAGCATGTGTGCATGAAGTAAGGTGTTTGCATGGGAAAGAGAGAGAGCAAGAGTCCAGCCATTTTGTTGTGAACGAGTGCACCAGTCAGGCATCGGCTTCATTTTGGGAGGTGGTCCCCGTGAGGAAAGATAGAATAGAGAGAAAGGTGGAATGGATCTAAAACAAGACAGGTATGTGAGGTTAGTTACAGGAACAGGGTTGGGAGGATTTAGTTCTTGGTGACGGAAGCAGTGATGATCTGGAAGATAGCCTGGAGCTTGGACTTGATCTCATCAGCTAAAGGTGCAATCTTTGCCTTCAGTGCTTCTCCATCGGCACCCTGGGCCTGGGTGTAGACATTCTTCAGCTGCTCCTTGTATTCTTCGACGTAGGGAGTAGCCAACTGCTTCAGAGCCTCCAGACGCTCAGAAAGCTTGGCACGCACTGTCTCCACAATTGGTGCCAGGGCGGCCTTGGTCTCCTCTAGATTGGTGGACACCTTAGCCTGCAGAGACTCGACAACTGGCTCCAACTTTTCCTTGAGGACAGCCATGTCATTTGTGTGCTTCACGTAGTATTCTTTCATGATGGGCTCCAGCTCGGTTTTGTACTCATCAAGATGCTTTTCAATGACCGCTCTCAGAGCTACACGCTTGGGCTCGATGTCAGCCTTCAGTTGATCGAGATCAGCTATCAGGGAAGTACGGAGATCAGCAGTGGCATCAGAGATGGTGCTGACGACGCTGTCAGTGACTGGGGAGACCTGAGCCTGCAGAGCCTTGAGCTGAGTGTGGAAGTTCTCTATGTGCTGAGACACGCTGTCCTTGATCTCCTTGTATTCAGTGTCATCCAGCTGTGCCAGGGCTCTGTTGGCACTTTCCTTCAACTGAGTCAGGTAGAGATCCGCAGCAGCCCGGACGTGGGCCAGTTGGGTAGGTGGATCTGGCAAGGAAGCGGCCTGAGAGCCGACAGCCAGGAGAAGGGCAAGAGTGAGAGCCACAAATTTCATGATGGTGGTCTGGAATGGAAAAAGGTGTAATGGTTATTCATTTATTCAGTACATGTC
>QGHH01000708.1 GCA_003640645.1 Fredinandcohnia aciditolerans
CGGAACTCGATCGACAGCGCCTCGGTCAGGCCTTTGACCGCGTGCTTGGTCGCCGAAGAGACGGCGATGTTGGGCATGCCGTAGGTGGCCGAGGACGACGAGGTGGTGAAGCACAGCGAGCCCGGCGTCGCCTTCAGCAGCGGCAGGGCCAGGTGGATGCCGTTGAGAACGCCGACGAAGTTGACGTTGACCACGTCCATGACCTCGGCGAAGTCCTGGTCGGCGAACGGCCCGCCCCGGCCGATGCCGGCGTTGTTGTAGAGCAGGTCGAGCTTGGCCCCCGTCGCCGCCGCGAAGGCGTCGAGGGCGGCGGCGTAGTCGGCCCGGTCGGTGACGTCCAGCCGGCGGACCAGGCAATTGCCCACGCCCAGCTCGGCCTGAAGCTCCTTCAGGCCGGCCTCGTTGACGTCGAAGGCCCCGACGAACCAGCCCTTGCCCGCGAACAGGCGGGCGGTCTCGCGCCCCATGCCCGAGGCGGCGCCGGTGATGAAGATCGACTTGCGGCCGTTCGCCTGCGCCATCGCCCTACTCCGCCGCCGGCTTCTTGTTC
>QGHH01000709.1:0-306 GCA_003640645.1 Fredinandcohnia aciditolerans
GTGCTATTGCTTTTTCAAACGACTCTCTCACTTCGCCTGCCATTCCTAAAGCTTTAAATTTGTTGACTTCTGAAGCACGCATTCCGAGTGCACCTCCATACTTAAAATAATAATTAGCTTCAGAAGGTTTTAATTCTTTTAGTTTTTTATAATAGTCTACCGCTTCTTCCCAAGATTTATTGTAAGCAGCAATGTCTCCTAAATATTCCATTGCCTTTACATCTGATGGTTTGGTTTTCAAAATCTCTTCGAAGATACTCTGAGCTTCATCGTATTTTTTAGCGTGAAACAATTTTTCTCCCTTTT
>QGHH01000709.1:316-550 GCA_003640645.1 Fredinandcohnia aciditolerans
AGTAATTTCTCTGTTCGAAAATGTTCAGACTATTAAAACCATCCATGATGAGAAAGAAAATTTCGATTCTTTAGAACGGTTTTTGGATTTATAAATTTAATGAGTAGTCCTGAAAAAGGTTGACTGGATTAATATTTTAAAATAATTAAACTGGAATAGAATTCGTTCTGTTCCAGTTTGTTTTTTTCCACCTTTTTAGTTTAATTCGATTTTGCTTATGTGCTTGATTAGGAG
>QGHH01000710.1 GCA_003640645.1 Fredinandcohnia aciditolerans
TGCCATCCTGGACGACCTGAACGGCGAAGCCATCCTTGTCCCGCAGATCTGGCCAATGGAAGTGGCTCAAGGCACCTTGCGCGTCGAGCGGCAGCAACAGGCCACGGCAGTCATATTGGCCAAATTCTCTGCCGTGCTGAACAGCGTACCCGTCGTCAACGAATCGCGCCCCTCTACCGCCTGGTTGCCTCAATGCGAGCGGCTCGCCCGCGAACACGGGCTTACCGTTTACGACGCATCGTACCTGGAACTCGCGTTATGGCGCGGCGCGGCGCTGGCCACGTTCGACAAACGTCTGGCGCAAGCGGCACATGCGAGCGGCGTGTTGGTCGTTGGGCATGAGCCGACCCACAGGCTCGACGAGCCTGTCGCGCGATACGGTGGCCGGCAATGCCTTGGCCGACTCGCGCTTACTTCACCCCGTACTTCGTCCGGTACGCCTGCACCGCCTCGCGGTGCTCGGCGAACGCGGCGTCGTCCTGCAGCAGCGCCATGATGTCCGCCAGCGATGCAATCGCCACCACCGGAATGCCATAGGTCTTGGCCACGT
>QGHH01000711.1:0-258 GCA_003640645.1 Fredinandcohnia aciditolerans
TGGCTGCTTTCTCTGTTAGGATAGACAAAGACAGTAGAGGAGAGATACCTCAGTCCAAAATCAGCAAAAGTATCAGAGGTGGGTGCTTCAAAACTAAGTTGCAGTGTCGCAGAAACCGGTGTGTGGAACGCGTCTGTATTTGCCCAGCATGCAGATGTCCGCCTTCATCTGGGTGACGGTGGCCTGGTCCTCGGCCCTCAGACCGGTCGGATGACGAGAGAATATGAAGGAGTAGCCATCAAGGCAAGTGCCATCAGC
>QGHH01000711.1:313-549 GCA_003640645.1 Fredinandcohnia aciditolerans
GGTGACGGTGGCCTGGTCTTCGGCCCTCAGACCGGTCGGATGACGAGAGAATATGAAGGAGTAGCCATCAAGGCAAGTGCCATCAGCATCCACTACCCTACAGGAGTAGTGGACGGCGTAGTTGTCGTAGTCAGTGGCAATCACCCAGTGGTCATCATTTCCACTCTGCAAGTAATTTGCGACTCCCCAGTATTTCATCCTGAACTTGGCAGGATCAAGAGTTTCCTCAAAGGTGG
>QGHH01000712.1 GCA_003640645.1 Fredinandcohnia aciditolerans
AACGGCCAGGCCTGGCCGAATTCCGGCGGCAGCACGATGGTCGGGAATTCCGGCGTCAGCGTCTCGGTCAGGTCCACCAGGCGGATGCGGCCCGACACCAGTTCGGTCATGAATTGGGCAAGTATGGGTTGGCTCATCTGTTGCTCCTTTGGTTTTCGTGTCGGGGCGTCAGGCGCCCAGTTCCCGTTCCAGTCCCTTGGGGTTCTCCGCCAGCCGCGCGCGGAATTCCTGTGCCACGTCGCCGACGTACACGTCCTCGACGCCATCCTTCAGCGCGCGCACGATGGCGCTCGCGATGGCCGTGGGCGCCACGCGCGGGGGCGGCGTGCGCTGCTCCCATTCGTGGTCGACCGGGCCGGGGACCACGTTCACCACCCGCACGCCGGACGGCCGCATTTCGGCGCGCAGGCATTGCGCCAGCGACAGCGCGGCAGCCTTGGAGGCCGACCACATGCCGCGCGCCGGCAGGTTGAGGTGGGCGTAGATCGACAGCACGTTGACCCAGGCCGTGGCGTTGTTGACGCCGTCGGCGGCGCGGCCGCAGAGCGC
>QGHH01000713.1 GCA_003640645.1 Fredinandcohnia aciditolerans
GGCGCAGGCGCGCCAGCGCCTGGCCGGCTTGCAGGCCGCGGCGGGCAACGATCCCGAGTTGCTTGGCGCCATCGCCCAGGCCTATATCGACGCGGGCGACACGCCGCAGGCGCTCGCCGTGATGCGGCCGCTGGTGGATGGAAGCCGGCCGGCCGGCCCGGATGTGTTGATCCCGTACGCCAGCGTGCTGCTCAAGAGCGGCGATGACGCCGGCACCGCGGCCGTGCTGCGCCAGGTGCAGAAGCTGCCGATGGACGCCGACCAGCATCGCAGTTTCCAGGACCTGGTCAGCCTGTATACCGTGCGCCAGGCCGAGGCCATGCGCCAGCGCGGCGACCTGGTGGCTGCCTACGACATCCTGCAGCCGGTGCTCAAGCGCCGGCCTGACGATCCCCTGGCCCAGGGCGCGCTGGCGCGCATGTATGTCGCCGCCGGCGACCGCGACAAGGCCCTGGCCATCTATCGTGGCCTGCAGGCGCGCGATCCCGACAACGCGCAGTTGCAGATCGCCGTCGCCGGCATCGCCGCCGAGGCCGATGACTGGCGCTC
>QGHH01000714.1 GCA_003640645.1 Fredinandcohnia aciditolerans
GAACAACAACCGGAAGTTCGCGCCTGAGAAGAAGGTCGAGGCCGAAGGCGCTCTCACCCGCATCGCCTATGTCCTGCCGCCGGATCGCTCGCCGCTCGAAGTGCTGCGCAACTACCAGGATGTGATCGCCCAGAAAGGCGGCGAGCTGTTGTTCGAGTGCAAGAAGGAAGAATGCGGCGGGGCTGCCGATCGTGCTTCCAGCGGCGGCGGCAACGACATGAGCCTGACCATGTTCTTCTTTTACGACAGCGACCTGAAGGACGCCGACTTCAGCAATGGCAAATGCGCGCTCGCGTCGACGATCACCGACCAGCGCTATTTCACGGCCAAGGTGCCGGAGGATGGCGGCGATGCCTATGTCGCGGTGCAGACCTACACCGTGCTTGACGACCTCTATTGCAAGGAACTGAACGGCCGCACGGTGGCGGTTGTCCAGGTCTTGGAGCCCAAGGCACGAGACAAGAAAATGGTGGTCGTCGAAGCCGCGAAGATGAATGAATCGCTGTCGGCGACGGGATCGATTTCGCTCTACGGCATCTATTTCGATAC
>QGHH01000715.1 GCA_003640645.1 Fredinandcohnia aciditolerans
GGTGCGGCGACCGTAGTACAGATAGATGCCCTCGAGATCCACCGCGTGCCGCAGCAACAGCGGCACCAGCCGGCCGGCGCGGATGTGCGGCACCGCCGTGAAACTGCCCAACTGGCCGATGGCCTCGCCCGCCAGCACGGTCTGGGCCTCGGCGTCGATGTCGTTCATGCAAAGCGCCGGCGTGATCTCGCGGTAGACCTGCTCGCCATCGACCTGGAACGCCCACGGCGCCAGCTTGCCCGCGTTGGCGTGGACAAAGCCCGTGCACCGATGTCGCGCCAGGTCATCGATATTCGTCGGCGCGCCGTGGCGCGCCAGGTAGTCGGGCGCTGCGCAGACCAGCAACTGGATCGGCACCAGCCGTCGCGCCACAGTGCCTGCCGCCGGCAGCGAGCCGCCGCGAAAGCCCACGTCGGCCCGGTCGCCGACCAGATCGGTGAGGCGATCATCGAAATGCACATCGAGCTGCACGCCGGGATATTCCCGCGCGAACGCCAGCACGTACTGCCACAGCATGCAGTGGATCAACGCCCGCGGCGCGCTGATGCG
>QGHH01000716.1 GCA_003640645.1 Fredinandcohnia aciditolerans
ACTTACGCTCAGTGTGCCTGGTCCACAATCACCGATCGGGGTGTTGATGGCAAAACCCGAGATGAATACATGCGTCGTATCTGGCGCTGTCATAGTCCAGGGTAAACTAGCCGCCATAATGGTCGGGCATATTCCCAGCATGCCACCAGAAAATATGGCTGAGGTGATACTCGCACTGCTTCCATCGACGTTTATCTTTCCATTGACTGTCATCGTACAGCTTATCGATGACCCACCCTTAACCAGAGTAAAGGGGCCACTGCCCGTGAACGGGGCGTTGCGTGGAGAAAGTGTCGCGGCGGATGCACTGGCGGCGTAAGCGATGGACGAGACGGCGGCCAGACAGGCGATCTTGTAAGCCCTCATGACGGTTTCCTCGCTTCATTGCGAGATGGCGGACGCCACCTCTAAGAGAATAGACGCGCCGCGTTTGCAATCGGGGGGTGAGCGAACCGGGCCATCCGTGATGGTGGTGGCTAAAGAAGAAGCCCCCGACGGCGGCTTGCGCCATCGGGGGCCGAAGTTGGCGACAGAACTCTACGCGGCCTC
>QGHH01000717.1 GCA_003640645.1 Fredinandcohnia aciditolerans
CACCACGCGCCCGGCCATCGGGCGCTTCATACAAAAACAGCAAGGAGACAACCGCATGACCGCATTCCGTTTCGTTCCCGTTCTACGCGCCTGCGCTATCGCGCTGGGCGTGGCCGCCGCTGGCGCCGCCCACGCCCGGGCGGATTTTCCCAATCGTCCCGTCACGCTGATCGTGTCGGCCGCGCCCGGCGGCACCACCGACATCGCCGCCCGGCTCATCGCCCAGCCCCTGGGCGCCGCCCTCGGCCAGAGCGTGGTTGTCGAGAACAAGCCCGGCGCCTCCGGCGGCATCGCCGCGCAGGCCGTGGCCCGCGCCAAGCCCGACGGCTACACCGTCGCGCTGTACACGCTGGCCATGCTGCGCATGCCGTACATGCAGAAGACCTCGTGGGACCCGATCAACGACTTCACCTTCATCATCGGCCTGTCCGGCTACACCTTCGGCTTCACGGTGCGCGCCGACTCGCCCTACAAGACTTTCAATGAGTACATCGAGGCCGCGCGCCAGCACCCGGGCACCATCGACTACGGCTCGACCGGCGTGGGCTC
>QGHH01000071.1 GCA_003640645.1 Fredinandcohnia aciditolerans
CCAAGAAGCTGAAGAAACAGTTGTATACATGAAAGATTCTACTAATTCAGCTCAGAAGAGTGTGCCTCAAGACTCATACATCAAAAAGTCATCGAGTATTCTGGATGAAGTCGTTCGATTTGAAAAGACCATCGTCGCACAGGAACAGCAAATATCTGAACTTCAGAGTTTAATCCAGACCAACGAGTTGAATATGGTAAACTTGAAGAAAGTCTCCAGTTACCTGCAGCAGAAATGCAGTCAGCCCTGCAAAGAAGAAGTTGAAGTCGAGCCCACCACAGGAACAGACTGCCAGGATGTTGCAACCAAAGGTGCCACCAAGAGCGGTCTTTACTATATCAAGCCAGCCAAAGCCACAGAGCAGTTCCTGGTCTATTGTGAGATTGATAACTTTGGACGTGGCTTCACAGTAATACAGAGGAGACGTGACGGCAGTGTGGACTTCCACAAGGACTGGATCCAGTACAAGAACGGCTTTGGTTATCTCTCACCAGATGACACCACAGAGTACTGGCTTGGTAACGAGAAGATACATCTGCTGACTGCCAGCACATCAATGCCAATTGTGCTGAGGATAGAGCTTGTTGACTGGGATGGCAACAAAAGGTATGCCGACTACAACATGTTCAGACTTGGATCAGAGGCCGACATGTACCGTCTAACATACGGCTTCTACTTTGGTGGTGATGCTGGAGATGCTTTCGATGGCTTTGACTTTGGTGATGATCCCAGTGACAAGTTCTACACATCTCACAATGGCATACAGTTCAGTACCTTCGACAAGGACAATGACAAGTATGATGGCAACTGTGCTAAACAAGACGGCTCTGGCTGGTGGATGAACAGATGTCATGCAGCGCATTTGAACGGCAAATACTACCAGGGTGGCAGATACACAGAAAAGGATGCAGGTGAATTTGGCTTTGACAATGGCATTATTTGGGTCACATGGCACAACCGCTGGTATTCCCTGAAAGAGACCACCATGAAGATCATTCCCCTCAGTCGCATCACTGCCGGTGGACAGCAATCTGGTCATAAGAATTTTGGCGGACTTGGGGATTCTTAAAAAGTAGACTCATATGCTTGTGATCTGTTTAGGCTGCAGATAACATGTTTAGCACAACAAAAACCAACCTTAAATGAAGAGTAGTTCTCCGTGGAAAGTTCCTGACATTCTGATGTGTCTCGGGGTGTCACGTTTTCCTTTTCCTCTTCAGTGTTAAGCAC
>QGHH01000718.1 GCA_003640645.1 Fredinandcohnia aciditolerans
GATGAGCGCTTCGACCCGAGGTTCTATCAGGGCGGTGGGTGTCGGCGGCGCGACACTTGTAATGTCGGCCGGCAGGTTTTCGCATTGTGCTGCATTGAACACGACGAAGCGTTTCAGGAACGGGACGGCCCGGGCCTCATCGCCTGCCTCACGAGCACGGCGCTTCTCGTTGTCCGGCACGAAGCGATCCGCATAGACAACAGTCGTGCCGCGCGCACCTTTGCAAACATTGCCGCCGAGCGACAACGCCTGGCGGAACGTGAGCCAGCTTTGGCCAGAAAAGCCTCTTTCAATGACGGCGCCCCATAGAAGTAAGACGTTGATCCCTGAGTAGGGCCTGCCGGTAGCGGCGTTTCGCGGTATGGCGACAGTTGCATTCGCAGCCAGTGTTCCCCAGGGCTGGACCCAGGGCACGCGCCCGGCCTCCAGTTCTGCGATGATCTTGTCGGTGATTTCGTCATACAGGCTCGCCCGGTTTTGTCCGGCGCGAGCGAGAGCAGTTTTCCTGGACATCGCGGCTCTCCGCGACGGGCGCCGAGAGCCACTCTC
>QGHH01000719.1 GCA_003640645.1 Fredinandcohnia aciditolerans
ACCATAGCACTGTTGCATTGCAACGTGGGTACGCGGCAGGATTGCGCGGCACAGAGGAGGAGACTGCATGTATCGGGCACCAGTCGCGGATATCGCCTTTACATTGAAACATGTCGCAGGGTTGAAACCCGCTCTCGATGCCGGGGCCTTCGGTGAACTCGGCGAGGATCTGGTCGATGCGGTGCTGGAAGAAGCGGGGCGTTTCGCGACGGAAGAGGTCGCGCCGCTGTACAAGATCGGCGACGAGACCGGCGCGGTGTTGAAGGACGCCGCCGTGACCATGCCGGCGGGCTGGAAGGGCCTCTACCGCCGCTGGATCGACGGCGGCTGGAACGGCCTTTCCGCTCCCGAGGAATTCGGTGGGCAGGCACTGCCGACCATGCTCGGTGTCGCTGCACTCGAGATGTGGAACTCGGCCGCGATGGCTTTCGGCATCGGTCCGACGCTGACCATGGGCGCAGTCGAGGCACTGCACAAGCACGCCTCCGACGAGCTCAAGGCAAAATACCTCGCCAAACTGGTATCGGGCGAATGGATGGGCACGATGAA
>QGHH01000720.1:0-272 GCA_003640645.1 Fredinandcohnia aciditolerans
TTGTCTGTGGCGATCGGGCTGTCCGAAGGGGCGTCGCCCTGTGCGCCGAACTGGACATGCTTGGGGCCGACCGCGCCCATGTTGAGATAGACCGAGGCCGCGCCGGGGCCGCCGTTGAAGGCGAAGGTGATCGGCCGGCTGGGATCGCGCGGCCCGTCCAGGACGTAGGCGGTGAACACCACCTCGGCGATCTTCTTGCCCTTGTCGTCGCGCACCGGCAGCGAGCCGACGGTGGCGGTGTAGTTCAGGGTCTTGCCGGCGACGTGCGTCAC
>QGHH01000720.1:309-549 GCA_003640645.1 Fredinandcohnia aciditolerans
GGACCGGCGGCAGGTCGCCGATGAACTTGTCGGCCCCCTCGCCCTTCTTGCCCTCGTCCTTCTTGGCGTCGGCGGCGGGCTTGGCGTCGTCGTCGGCCCAGGCGGGCGCGGCGGCGGAGCCCGCCAGCAGGGCGACCGCGCAGGCGGCGGCCAGGATCTTCCACTTGGAGCCCATCGGCGCTTCCTTCCTCGATCTGTCGTTGCAGGCCACGGTCACCGGCCGTAGGCCGCCATCACGTC
>QGHH01000721.1 GCA_003640645.1 Fredinandcohnia aciditolerans
TCATGTCCTGAGAACGACATACGCGGCTCCTATCGGGATCGTCGACACGTCGGGCGGCCTTGCTGGATTAGTTTTACCTTTGACGAGATATCTTGTGCATCGGGATTCCGGTGATGCTTTGGGTAATCTCAGAGTTGAGGTTTTCCACTAGGGAATCCGACGAGATCGCGAGTTTCGTGATCGAGGATTTCTATGCGGCTTGTGGTAATTTGTGATGGACTAGTTGGAGCACCCCTGCAGGGTTAAATCTTTCGGAAAGTTGTGCCCATGCCATCAAGCCTACACCGACAGGCATTCTGACTCGGAAGCGTCCTAGTTCGCAGGGGCGTCTCCGAAGACGTACTCATCTCCAAACTCCGGTCCTTCCATGAGCAACAATCCTACCAATGACTTCAGTTGGCTTGAGATCTTTGTAATTTGGCATCATTTGGATCAATGTGCACACTGTGTCATACTTGCCATCAAGAGCTCTAAGTATCTTCTTGATGATGAATTTGTCGGTCATCTCTTCAATTC
>QGHH01000722.1:0-261 GCA_003640645.1 Fredinandcohnia aciditolerans
ACCCACTATCCCGCGCCGCAGCCGTCTTCGCGCGTGCTGACCATCGCCGGGCCCACCGACACGCCGGTGGTGGCGCCGCTGATCCTTGGCTTCCAGGCGCAGCGGCCCGACGTCACGGTGGTTTACCGCGAGATGGGCAGCCGCGAGCTGTACGAGGCCGCCATCGAGGACCGGCTCAAGGACGTGGACGTGCTGATGAGCTCCGCCTCGGACCTGCAGATCCGCCTGGCCAACGACGGCTATGCCCAGCGCTACGCCTCA
>QGHH01000722.1:271-549 GCA_003640645.1 Fredinandcohnia aciditolerans
TCGTGGGCGGTGTGGCGCAACGAGGTCTACGGCTTCACCTTCGAGCCGGCCGTGATCGTCTACAACCCCAAGCGCTACACCGAGGCCACGGTGCCGCGCTCGCGCCAGGACCTGCTGCGCACGCTGGAGCACGACCGCGCTCGGCTGCATGGCCGCGTCGGCACCTACGACATCTCGCGCAGCAGCGTGGGCTACCTGATGGCCGAGCAGGACGAGCTGGTGTCGTCGAACTTCTGGGGCCTGGCCAACGCCTTCGGCCAGGTTGGCGTGCGGCTGTC
>QGHH01000723.1 GCA_003640645.1 Fredinandcohnia aciditolerans
GACCTGGAGACCCCGCCGTCCAGCATGAAGACTCTCCTCCTAGTGGAGTTTGTTGGATGCCTCGCCGCCGTGTCCGCGGCCCCCGCTAACACGGTGAAATGGTGCCTAAAATCGGACCAAGAATATCAGAAATGTTTGGCCCTCAAAGCCAAAGCTCCTGCATTCGCCTGCGTGAAGAAAGACAACACCCTCGACTGCATCATCGCAATCAAGGCTGGTGAAGCAGATGCCATCACTTTGGATGGAGGAGACATCTACACTGCTGGACTGAACAACTACGACCTGCATCCCATTATTGCTGAGGACTACGGCAGCGCTTCGGACACCTGTTACTACGCTGTTGCTGTGGTGAAGAAGGGCACTGGATTTGGCATCAAAGACCTCCAGGGGAAGAAAACATGCCACACTGGGTTGGGGAAGTCTGCAGGCTGGAACATTCCCATAGGAACGCTGCTGTCCATGAATCTGCTCCAGTGGTCAGGCATTGAAGACAGCCCTGTAGACGAAGCGGTGGCCAATTACTTCCAGGCCAGCTGTGCCCCGGGGGC
>QGHH01000724.1 GCA_003640645.1 Fredinandcohnia aciditolerans
GGCCGACCTTCATGATCTCGGACGGCTGGATGCGCACGAAGCCGAGGTGCAGCCAGCGCTGGGCGCCCAGCGAGACCTCGCCCACAAGGGCCACGGCGATGAGCATCAGCAGCCCCATGCCGTAGACCGGATAGGCCAGGGCGAACCAGACGCGGATGTCGATCAGGGCCAGGACGATCAGCAGGTCGCCGAGGCCGAAGCTCCAGGTCGCGCCGGAGGCCAGCCGGGCGGTCAGGAGCGGCGCGGCCAGCCGCGCGGCGGCCCCGGCCTCGTCCAAGCCGCCCGGAAAGGTCAGGGCCGCCAGATTGTACAGCGCCACGGGCGCGATCAGCAGCGGCAGGATGGCGAGCACGGCGACCCGGCCTCAGTCTTCCGCCACGCCGCCCGGCAGGCGCGAGCGGGTGTTGAGCCACATCACGCCCAGCAGGTCGGACAGCGAAGCCCACAGCCGGCCGAGATTGGTGTATTTGGACACCCCCGCCCCGCGCGCCCGGTGGTTGACCGGCTCGAACGCCACCTCGTAGCCCTCGCGGATCATCAGGGCCGGC
>QGHH01000725.1 GCA_003640645.1 Fredinandcohnia aciditolerans
TCCGGCCGAGCCTGAAGGTCGACCTGTCGCGCAGCCGCGCGCTGATCGTCGACGACAGCCCCGATCACCGCGGACTGATTTCACGCATCCTCTCCAGCTTCGGCCTCAACCGCCAGGAAAAGCGCGACAGCCTCGCCTCGGCCAAGGAGGCGATCTACCTGCAGGAATTCGACCTGATGCTGGTCGAGGCCGCGATCAACGGCGCCGACGGCTTCGAGTTCGTGCGCTGGCTCCGCCGTTTCGCCCCGGAGCCCAACCGCTACTGCCCGGTGCGGATGGTCACCTCGGCCACCCAGCGCGACCGCGTGGCCGAGGCCCGCGACGCCGGCGCCAACTTCGTGGTGGCCAAGCCGGTGACGCCGGGCGTGCTGATGGAGCGCATCGTCTGGGTCGGCAAGGACCAGCGCCACTTCGTCGAGACCAACAGCTACGCCGGCCCCGACCGGCGCTTCCAGCACTTCGGACCGCCCGTCGGCACCAAGGGGCGCCGTAAGGACGACCTCGCGCCCGAGATCGGCGCCGCCTCCGAACCCAACATGTCGCAAGGC
>QGHH01000726.1 GCA_003640645.1 Fredinandcohnia aciditolerans
GCTGGCGGTAGCGGCGGACCAGCGCCTGCCGTCGGCGCCGCAAGTGCCGGCCGCGGGCGAGGCCGGCGACGCGGGGCTGCAGATCAGTTCGTGGAATGCGTTCTTCGCGCCGGCCGGCACGCCGCCCGAGGTCGTGGCCAAGCTGACCGCGGCCATGCGCCAGGCCCTGAACGAGCCCAAGGTCAAGGCGACGCTGGACTCGATCGGCGCCGAACCGATCGGCGGCACGCCCGACGAACTGCGTGACTACCTGGCCAAGGAAACCGCGCAGTGGAAGGTGCTGGTGAAGGAACGCAATATCAAGATCAACTGAGTCCCGCGCGGACTCGACCGGGCGTCGCGCACACCCGCAACGTCACGAACGCCGGCTGGAAGTCATTCCGGGCCGGCGTGTTTTTTGGCGAGGCCGGAAATCCGGCGCGTGGCACGCTATGGCCTGGCGATCTTCGGACCTGCTGGCGGCCGCCCGTGTCATCGCGATTGCCGCCCCGCCATCGCAATCACGGGTGGCAGGCGATCGGCGCTCACGCCGGCGCGGCCGTCGTAT
>QGHH01000072.1:0-828 GCA_003640645.1 Fredinandcohnia aciditolerans
ACGAGGGCATGAAGATGTGCCGCACGCCGGAGATCATCTCGGACGCCGCCTATGCGATCTTCACCAAGAAGGCGGCCGAGTTCAGCGGCAATTTCCTGATCGACGACAGCTTCCTCTATGGCGAGGGCGTGCGCGACTTCGACCGGTATCGCGTCGACCCGACCTCGCCGCTGATGCCCGACTTCTTCGTGCCCGAGGACAGCGTCCCGCCGCCGGGCGTCAAGATCGGTTGATCGGCGCGAGCCTGCAAGCCCATGACCGTGACCGTCCGTCCCGCCGTTCCCGCCGACGCCGACCTGATCTTCGGCTTCATCCGCGACCTGGCCGAATACGAAAAGCTGCTGCACGAGGTCGCCGCCACGCGGGCCGACGTCGAGGCGGCGCTGTTCGGCGAGCGGCCGCGCGCCTTCTGCGACATCGCCGAGCTCGACGGCCGGCCGGTGGGTTTCGCCGTGTGGTTCTACAACTTCTCCACCTTCCGGGGCCGCCACGGCGTCTATCTGGAAGACCTCTATGTGCGGCCGGAGGCGCGGGGCGCGGGGGCCGGCAAGGCGCTGCTCGCGCGCCTGGCCCGCCGTTGCCGGGACGAGGGCCTGGCGCGACTGGAATGGGCGGTGCTCGACTGGAACGCCCCGTCCATAGCCTTCTACGACAGCCTCGGCGCGGCCAGCCTCGACGACTGGATCACCCGGCGGATGACCGGCGAGGCGCTCGAGCGGCTGGCGGAGGCGGCGTGAGCGCGCCGCCGAAGACCGTCCTCGACGTCGGCCCGGACGAGGCCGAGGCGATCCGCGCGCGGGTCCGCGCCGCCGATCCGCTGACCCTGGG
>QGHH01000072.1:882-1213 GCA_003640645.1 Fredinandcohnia aciditolerans
GGAGCATGTCGAGGCGGTGCTGGGCCTGCTCGCCGACCCGGCGGGGTCCGACCCGATCTACGACCTGCCCCGGCCGTTCACCCGCGACAGCGTCGCCGCCTGGATCGCCGAGGGGATGCGGGCGCGCGCGGCCGGCGAAGGGCTGCTGATCTTCACCTTCGACGCGGAAGGCGTGGCGACCGGCTATTCCAAGATCACCGTCTGGCCGCAGCTGTCGGCTGCGGAGCTGGGCGGGGCGCTGCGGGCCGACCGCCAGGGCGGCGGCTCGGGCGGGGCGGGGGCGCTGCACACCTTCGGCTGGATCTTCCAGCTGAGACGGAAACAGGGATTG
>QGHH01000727.1 GCA_003640645.1 Fredinandcohnia aciditolerans
AGGATATCGTTCACCAGATCGTCTTCCATCTGGTCGAACGTCAGGTAGGCAAGCAGGGCCAGCGCCGTCACGAACAGCGCCACGGTGCCGGTCAACGCCCACACCACCCGTTGCGTCAGGGTCCCGCCGCCCGCGATCCGGCTCATGCGCTGCGCTCCCCCGTCACCAGGCGCCAGCCCGTGCCGTGCAGGGTCTCGATGCCGTCGAAGCCGGCGTCGGCCAGGGCGCGGCGCAGCAGGTGCACCTGGCTGCGCAGGGCGTCGGAAGACGGCGGCTCGCTGCCCCACAATTGCGATTCCAGCTCCTCGCGCGACACCACCCGGCCCGGGTCGCGCAGCAGCGCCTCCAGGATGATGATGGCCTTGCGCGTCAGGTGCACCGGCTTGCCGCCGATCGACACCATGCGGCTGCGGGTGTCATAGGCCAGCTCTCCGAACACCCGCACCGTGTCCACGGTCGAGCCCTTGGCGCGCTGGATCAGCGCCACCGCTTCGTTCACGTCGAAGGGCTTGGCCAGGTAGTCGAAGGCGCCTCCCTGGAAGGCCGA
>QGHH01000728.1:0-287 GCA_003640645.1 Fredinandcohnia aciditolerans
CTCGTCTCTTCGAGTGATGACTCTCGGAGAAGGCGGCTCGCGCAAATCCGCCTCAAACGTTCAGATACGTAAAAGAGCGGGCTTGCCAACAAACCATGACAAACGCACAAACCGGATGCTTCGGAGATGGCGGCGTCGGTTGACGGGGGCTCGTGACGCACCCCTGTGGCCTTGGGCCGCCAAGCTGGGCGCGAAGGCTTTGCTTGGGATATGGCCGGACCTGTCTTCCTGGCGCCTCAAATGCCAGTCCTGGCATCGACTTTGCGCGCGATTAAAGCAGTAAGCCC
>QGHH01000728.1:308-547 GCA_003640645.1 Fredinandcohnia aciditolerans
TTAGCATAGCTTAGATTCCGGCGCACTGTCAAAATCTTTTGTAAGCGGTGCGTGGGGACACGTTGGCGGCAAAAGACGGCCTGTTAGGCGCAGGTCCGGCCCAGGTCGGGAAAATTGGGGCCAAATTGACGACGCAAAGGCGCGGGTCTTGGCCGCGCGGCTTTATTGGTCGGCGAACAGGTATCCGCTGCCGTAGACGGTGCGGATCGGCAACATCAACCCCGCCATTTCCGCCTTGC
>QGHH01000729.1 GCA_003640645.1 Fredinandcohnia aciditolerans
TGGACGACACGTCGATGTCGGTCAGTTTTTGCAGCAGCTCCTGGCTTTTCGGTCCGGCAATGGAGAGACCGACAAGGGTCTGGTCGAAGCGGTGGATGCGAACCGAGCCGTCCTTCGGCAGATGCTTCTCGAACCAGCGCATGTGATACTTCTGCGCCGCAGACGAACCCCAGATCATGAACTTGTCGTCACCGGTCTTGGCGATGGTGAAGTCACCGATCAGCTTGCCGAATTCGTTCAGCATCGGCGTCAACACGATGCGGCCCTTTTTCGGCATGCGGTTGGTCATCAGGCGATTCAGGAAATCCTCGGAAGCCGTTCCGCTGACTTCATATTTCGCGAAATTGGCGATTTCGGTGACGCCGACGCGCTCGCGTACGGCACGCACTTCATTGCCGATATGTTCGAAGTCGTTGGAGCGGTGGAAAGAGACGACGTCCTTTGGCTCCGTTCCCTTCGGCGCGAACCAGAGCGGTGTCTCCAGGCCCCAGCTGTCACCCATGACGGCATTGTTGGCCACCATCGTGTCGTAGAGCGGGGTGGTCTG
>QGHH01000730.1:0-255 GCA_003640645.1 Fredinandcohnia aciditolerans
CGGGCGGCGGCGATGGCCGTGCGCAGATAGCCGAAGTCGGCGTCCGAAACGGCCTGCTGGTAGCCTGTCGCCGTCGGTTGCGCGACCGGAGCCGCCGTGGGGGCCGCCTGCGGCGCGGGGGGCGGGGTGTCGTCCTCCGTCTGAGCAGCCGCGACCGACCCCGCGAGGACGCAGCAGGTCCCGACCAACAACGCATTACGCAACAAAGACGACAATAGATGCTCCCGCTTCCCGCTCGCACGTGGATGGCCTGTT
>QGHH01000730.1:265-547 GCA_003640645.1 Fredinandcohnia aciditolerans
GCGGCCAGGCCCCGCGCCGCCATATTGTCCGGCCCGGTCACAACGCCGCAACTCAAAGCGGCCCCATATCACGGCTTGTTGCTCCCGATGTCCCAACCGTTGTTCCAGGGCGCGCTCACCGCGCTCATCACCCCTTTCCGTGACGGCGCCGTCGACGAGGCCGCCTTCACGAAGCTCGTGGAGCGTCAGATCGCCGCCGTAATCCACGGCCTGGTGCCTGTCGGCACCACCGGCGAGACCGCCACCCTCA
The DNA here is from genome assembly GCA_003640645.1 of Fredinandcohnia aciditolerans. Taxonomy (GTDB): domain Bacteria; phylum Bacillota; class Bacilli; order Bacillales; family Bacillaceae_L; genus Ferdinandcohnia; species Ferdinandcohnia aciditolerans. The sequence continues at coordinate 516 of QGHH01000730.1, forward strand.
GCCATGACGAGCACCGTCGTGTGGTCGAGCTT
>QGHH01000731.1 GCA_003640645.1 Fredinandcohnia aciditolerans
GACGCAGGATGGCGGCGATGCGACGTTGCTCGGCGGGCGAGGCCTCGGTGCGTTGCAGCAGCGCGTGGCGGATCTCCTGGCGGGCGTGCACGAACTCGTCGATCCAGCCGCTGGCGTCTTCCTCGGCGGCAGCGCGCGGCTCGCCGCTCCAGGCCTGGCGCATCCAGTCCATCTTGCGGGCCACGTGCTTGAGCTTGTTGAACATCACCGACAGGCGCTCGCGGTTGGCTTCCAGGTGTTCGCGGCCCGGGTCCGCCAGGTGGTAGCGCTTCTTGCTGCCCTCCTGCTCGACGGTGGCGTAGCCCAGTTCTTCGAGATAGGTCAGCGCCGGATACACCATGCCCGGGCTGGGCGTGTAGAAGCCGTTGGACATCGCGCCCAGCGCCTTGATCAGCTCGTAGCCGTGGCTGGGGTTCTGTTCCAGCAGGCCGAGCAACATCAGTTGCAGGTCGTCGGCGGTGACCTTGCGGCCGCGCGCCCAGTGACGGCCATCGCCGCCGAAGCTGTCGTCGGCATCGCCGCCGCGGCCATTGCCGCCCCAGGGAC
>QGHH01000732.1 GCA_003640645.1 Fredinandcohnia aciditolerans
AAGCAGCACGAGCCACGGGTTATGCTCCGTGACCAAGCATGAGACGACACGCATACAACGCCCCCGGCGCCATTATGTCAGGACGATCGCTGCTCGGATTGTTGCGGATCCAGGCTGACGACCGTCGGCGTCAAGACGTTGCCAAGCAATCGCTAATATTCTGATAGCGTCGATGGTTAAATACGATCGGCCCCTGTCCGAAATGAAACGAAGGGTCTGCCGGTATTTGCCGGCTTAGCGACCGACGCCTCTGGCGATCAGCGATGAGAAGGCGGCGATTGCCGCTGCCTCGGGGATGCGCCCTTCCTGCTGCTCGCGTGCAATCGCTTCCGCTGCGCCCAGCAGGCCGATGCAGGTGAGGCGCAACGATGCGATGTCCATGTCCGTGAAGGGCTGCAGCGCCTTGCACATGATCGCGATGTATTCGCCGACCATGGCGCGTTGCTGCAGGGCCATTTCTTCGCTGCCCTGGAGCGCAGCCGAAATGGCCGGAGCCTCCGGTCCGAGATCGGCAAGGCAATTGAAATAAGCCCTGCTCATGAGATC
>QGHH01000733.1 GCA_003640645.1 Fredinandcohnia aciditolerans
CGAATAGGCGGCGTCGGCCGTGACCTTCCAGCGCGAGAAGGCGAAGGTCTGCCGAAGCCCCGCCGCCAGCAGGTCGTGACGGTTCAGGCTGGTCTCGCGCGAGGCCATCCACCGCACGTTGTCGATGCGGCCCGCCACGATGGTGTCGCCGACGCGCCGCTCGCTTCCGGGGACGAAGACCGGCCGCCGGATGCTGGCGTCGTCGGGATAGATGTCCAGCCCGTACTCGTCGTAGTGCACGTCAAGCCGCTCGGCGAGCACGTCGAGTTCGGCGAGATAGGCGGGCGTCGGCCGCCACTGCACGGCCAGGGCGGCGGCCTGCTGGGTCCGCTCCTCCAGCTCGATGGTCGGGCGGACGCGGCTGGGCGCATAGTCGGTCTCGCGCAGGGTCGGGACGAAGGCGCCCCTCGCCCACTGGAATTCAAAGAACCGGTCGTTGCGGATGAAGCGGTTGCGCGACAGGCCGCTGACCGCGACCCCCAAGGTGCGGTCCCGGTCGACCCAGCTGACCAGGCCCGATACGCCGCCGCCGGGAACGCCGCGCAG
>QGHH01000734.1 GCA_003640645.1 Fredinandcohnia aciditolerans
AAGCGATCCGCGACCGTATCGACACGGTCGCCCAGGCCCTGCGGGCGGAACTGGCCGCGAGTGCCGGCATCGAGGTCCTGGACCAGGGCCGCGAGCGCTCGGGCCTGGTGTCGTTCAACCTTGCCGGGCACGAAGCCACCGCGGTGCAGCGGGCCCTGGCGGCGCAGGGCATCATTATCGGCAGCAACGGCGTGCCGTACACGCCGCTGGACATGAACGCGCGCGGGCTGACGCAGATCGCGCGCGCCTCGGTCAGCTACCTGACGCGCGACGACGAGATCGACCGCGTGCTCGGCATCGAGCTGGGCGGCGACGACTACGTGGTCAAGCCGTTCAGCCCGCGCGAGGTCACCGCCCGGGTGGCCGCCATCCTGCGGCGGACGGGGGCGGGCCGCCCGCCGCCCGGTTCTCCCGCCGCCGAGCCGGGCGTCGTCGGCCACGGCCGGCTGCGGCTCGACCTCGAGGGCTGGACGGCGCGCTGGGACGAGGCCCCGGCGGCGCTGACCGTCACCGAGTTCAGCCTGCTGCGCGTCCTGGCGACGGCGC
>QGHH01000735.1 GCA_003640645.1 Fredinandcohnia aciditolerans
AGATCATGGAATCGTCCTGGTTCAGGAAATCTATACCAAGGACTGTAGTGACTAAAGAGGAGCAGGAATTCAACGAGAGCACCGAGAAATTGAAGCAATCTGAAACGTTGAATGCATTCCATATAATTTCTTTATCAGAAGGGTTCGATTTGTCGCCGTTGTTTGAGGAGAAGAAGAGGGAAGAGAAAGAAGAGCTAAGATTTGCGACGACGAGGCCGGCGAGCAGTGTGATATCGAAGCTGGAAGAGGTGGCGAAAGCAGGGAAATTCAGCGTCAAAAAGAGCGAATCGAGGGTCAGATTGCAGGGACAGGTGTGTGGAAGAAAAGGGAAACTGGCGGTGGCGGCGGAAATATTCGCCGTGACGCCATCGTTTCTGGTGGTGGAGGTGAAGAAAGATCACGGTGATACACTTGAATACAACCAGTTCTGCAGCAAAGAGCTCCGGCCGGCGCTGAAAGACATCGTGTGGACATCACCGACGGAGAACTCCACGCCGGCTTGAGAATTAGGAAGGAATTAAAAGATTATTTTCTAGAATTGGCGCC
>QGHH01000736.1:0-275 GCA_003640645.1 Fredinandcohnia aciditolerans
GGTACGGGAAGATCACAATTGAGATTCGCGCCATGCTCGCGGACGTGATGCTGGACAGCGACGACCCTGGCGACTCGGAGACTGCCACTCAGGCGACCGAGCCCGATCCAGCGGACGAAGAACGCAGTTCCCCATCGATCGCTACGCAGAGCGAGGCCGCAGCTCCAAAGGTCTTGTCGGCGGAGGAGGCCCCTCCTCCTCCCGCAGCGAGCGCTCCCCGTGCGGCCGCCGAGCAGCCCACGGCGTCCAGCGTGCCCTTCGAGGACAGCGAGCTC
>QGHH01000736.1:285-545 GCA_003640645.1 Fredinandcohnia aciditolerans
GAAGTCTTCGGCGCTGAGCTTACGGAGCTGATCAAAGCCCGGCAGCCAGTAAAGCTTGATCCGTCGGTCGACCGCGCGCTGTTCCGGTCGCAGCGCGATTGGCTCGGGAAGCGACTCAACTACAGCTTCCGCGCTGCATCTCAAACCTGGCACGTCAAATCACACCAATCCCTCGATGCGCAGGTCCGGCTTCAGCCGGCCCGCGCTTCAAACCTCCACTACAGGCAGAACCCCATGGCACTTATCTTTCCTAGGCTCGC
>QGHH01000073.1 GCA_003640645.1 Fredinandcohnia aciditolerans
GCCAGGCCCACCAGCGGCGCCAGTTCCATCGAACCATACAGCTTGATGATGTCGACGTACACACCCTTGGAGGCGAAGTGTTCACGGGCTGACTGCACGTACTTGGTGGCCACGCGCAGGCGCGCGCCCTGGTGCACCGCGGCCTCGTAGTCGAAGCCGTTGCGCACGGCCACGGCCAGGCGGCACTTGGCGATGTTCAGGTCGATCGGCTGGTACAGGCCGCCGGGCTGCTGCGCGGCGTGCTCGATCAGCACGTCCTTGCCGGCGATGCCGAGGTCGGCCGCGCCGTACTGCACGTAGGTCGGCACGTCGGAAGCGCGCACGATGATCAGGCGCAGGCCGGGATCGCTGGTCGGCAGGATCAGCTTGCGCGAACTTTCGGGGTTCTCGGGCACCTCGATGCCGGCTTCCGCCAGCAGAGGCATGGTTTCTTCGAAGATCCGCCCCTTGGACAGAGCCAGGGTCAGGGGGGCGAGCGGGGCATTGCTCATGCCGATTCCTTGCCGCTAGTGCGTTCAACGACGCGTTGAATATTGGCGCCCAGGGCGCGCAGTTTGACTTCCATCCGATCGTAGCCGCGATCCAGATGGTAGATGCGGTCGACCAGCGTGTCGCCATCGGCGGCCAGGCCGGCGATCACCAGGCTGGCCGAGGCCCGCAGGTCGGTGGCCATGACCGTCGCGCCCGACAGGCGGGCGATGCCGCGCACCACCGCGGTGTGGCCGTCGATGTCGATGTCCGCGCCCAGGCCGCGCAGGTTGACGCTGGTCGCGGCGGTCTGGTTGTCGACGCCGCCCTGGCCGCGATGGCCGTTCAGGCCGTCGGTCGCGCCCAGGCTCTGGACCTGCGGGATGGTCTTGACCAGCTCGGTGACGGTGGCGCGGCCGAGCTGTTCGATGTCGTCGCGCGACAGGTTGACCAGCTCCGAGCCCACCGGCGCCTGGCCGCGGATGCGCGTGCCGGCCACCACCAGTTCGGACAGCTGCGCCACCTCGGCGGCGGCCTGGGCCGGGGACGTCTCGCCGGCGTCGCCCGCCTTGGAGCGGGGCCCCTCGACGATGCGGACGGCGTTGGGCCCGACGAACTCGTAGCCGAGCCCGGTGCCGTCGAGCATCCGGGTCAGCGCCGCCCGGACCGTGAACTCGCCCTCGACCGCGCGCCCGGTCTTGCCGGCGACCAGCAGGGTCGGGGCGGCGAT
>QGHH01000737.1 GCA_003640645.1 Fredinandcohnia aciditolerans
ATGAGCGCTACCACCACCAGCGGCAGCACCAGCAGCAGCAGGGTCAACACCAGGCTTGGCCCGAGTAGCAGCGTTAGTTGCAAAGGCTTGATGCGCATCCCGGCTCCTAGGCGGCCAGCGACAGCGCGCGCTGGCCGTCAGCGAGACTGTGGCCGTCGGCATCGAACGCATGCCAGGCCGTCAGTGGCACGTACACGCGCAGCACCTCGCCGGTGTGGATGCGGTTGCTGGCGGGCAGCACCACGACGACCTTCTCCGCCCCTGCAGTCTGCAGCGTAACCATGCAGTCGGCCCCGGTGAACTCCACCAACTGCACCGTGCCGCTTACCACCAGGGCATCGCGCATGGGCGCGAGCGTGGCGGCGTGTGGACGGAATGCCATTCGGGTGCTGCGCGTGGGGAAGTGTGGCTCGATGGCCTGTTCCTGCAGCGCAGCGCGGCCGGCGCTGTCGTGGCCCACGGTCAGGAAGTTGATGCGCGGCGCGCCCACGAATGCGGCGACGTCTGCGTGTTGAGGCGCGTGGTAGATCTCCTGCGGCGTGCCC
>QGHH01000738.1 GCA_003640645.1 Fredinandcohnia aciditolerans
CACGGCTCGCTGTACATGATGGGCGCCTTCATCGCGGCCACCGTGTTCCGCCACAGCGGCTCGTTCCTGCTGACCGCGGCCGCCGTGGTGGCGGGCATGGCGCTGCTGGGCCTCTTGCTGGACCGCATCGCGCTGGCGCGGCTGTATCCGCGCGAGCACCTGGACCAGGTGCTCGCCACCTTCGGTTTCATCCTGTTCTTCAACGAGCTGACCCGCATCATCTGGGGCCCTGCGCCCATCAGCATGGGCCTGCCGTCGTGGCTGTCGGGCACCATCGACCTGCTGGGCGTCACCTACCCGCTATACCGCTTTCTCATCATCGTGGCGGGGCTCGCGGTGGCGGCGGGCTGTTACGCGCTGATCCACCGCACGCGGCTGGGCATGCTGATCCGCGCCGGCTCCACCGACCGCATGATGGTGGGCGCGCTGGGCGTGAACATCGCGCGCCTGAACACACTGCTGTTCGTGCTGGGCGCGGTGCTGGCCGGCGTGGCCGGCCTGATGGCCGGGCCGATCCTGTCGGCGCAGACCGGCATGGGCGAACC
>QGHH01000739.1 GCA_003640645.1 Fredinandcohnia aciditolerans
CCCCAAGGTGAGGAACTCGGACGAATGTACCCTGCCTCTTGTAACTCCGTTAATTGTTTCTTAAGTTCTTTTAATTCTTCCACTGACATCCTATATGGCCGTTTAGAAATAGGAGCAGTTCCAGGTAAGAGATCAATGACAAACTCAACTTCCCTATCTGGTGGCATCCCTGGTAACTCCTCTGGAAAGACATCTGGAAAATCCCTAACCACACGGATGTTGTCACCAACAAACTTCTCATGCCCAATCCACTACTTTAGGACCAAAACCC
>QGHH01000740.1 GCA_003640645.1 Fredinandcohnia aciditolerans
ACTGACGGGCGAAATCCGACACGGCCGGCGCCACGTAGGCGCGGCCGAAGCCGAAGGTGGCGTTCAGGCGCAGCAGCCCCTGGGGCTGCGCCCGGCTGCTGGAGACCGAGCGCTCCAGCGCCTGCAGGTCGATGCCTTCGCGCGGATGCGTGGCCACCTCGATGGCGTGCAGTTGGTTGCGTTCGAGCGACTGCAGGGCGGCGTAGAACGTCGGCGATTCGACGATCACCGCGTCGCCGGGCCGCGTGACCGCGCTCAGGCAAAGGTTGAGCGCGTCGCGCGCGCCGTTGGTGATGATGATGTCGTCCACCGGCACCGTCAGTCCGTCGGCCAGGTAACGCAGCGCGATGGCGCGGCGCAGCGCGGGGTCGCCGGGGCTGAGATCGTCGATCGACCCCCACGGGTCCAGTTGCTGCACCGTGGTCGCCATGTAGCGCGCCAGCCGGCCGTAGGGCAGCAGCGACGGGCTGGGAAAGGCCGAGCCGAACGGCAGCATGTCGCGCCGCAGGGTGGCGTTGAGCACTTGCAGCACGTTGTCGCTGAC
>QGHH01000741.1 GCA_003640645.1 Fredinandcohnia aciditolerans
GATTGCATCGAGATGGTGCCGGCCGGTCGCGCCTGGAGCGCCGCTGACGCGGCCGCCGGTCGCCAGCGCCACCGCCACCATCAGGCGCGCATGGCACGACTGGCCGCCGACAACGCCCGCCTGATGGCGCCCGAATCCACGGCGGCCGCCGCGCCCGCCGCCCCCGCCGCCGACGCGCAAACCGAAGACCGCAAGCGCGCCGCCATCGAATCCGCGCTGGCCCGTGCCCGTGCCCGCCGCAACGCCCCGCGCCCATGAACGCCGCCAAACGCCGAGAGATCTTTGCCCGCCTGCAAGCGGCCAACCCGAAGCCCACCACCGAACTCGAGTACGACACCCCCTTCCAACTGTTGATCGCGGTGTTGCTGTCGGCGCAGGCCACCGACAAGTCGGTGAACATCGCCACCCGCAAGTTCTTTCCGCAATACGGCACCCCCCAGGCCCTGGTGGCGCTGGGCGAGGAAGGCCTGTCCGATTACATCAAGACCATCGGCCTGTACCGCACCAAGGCCAAGAACGCCATCGCCACCTGCCGCATCCTGAT
>QGHH01000742.1 GCA_003640645.1 Fredinandcohnia aciditolerans
TCCACCTTTCACCTGATGATAGCGGCGCAGGATGGGAAACAGCTCAAGCATCTCCTCTTCCCGCGCCTTCGCCTCGGAGGCGGTCTGGTGTACTGCACCGCCGAGGCGCAGATTCTCGGCCACGGTCAGGCTGGCGAAGATGCGCCGCCCCTCCGGCACGAGTGCCACGCCACGACGTGCGATCGCTTCGGCAGGCATGCCGGTGATGTCCTTGCCCTCGAGCAGCACCCTGCCGCCGGCCGCCGGCACCAGCCCGGCGACGGCGCCGAGCGTTGAGCTCTTGCCGGCACCGTTGGCGCCGACGAGCGCGACGATTTCGCCGGCGCCAACCGTGAGGTCGACACGGCGCACCGCCTCGACCTCGCCATATCGGATCCTGAGGGCCTCGACGCTCAGCATGGCGTCACGGCGCCGGAACGTCGGCCGCGGCCGGCACGACGGTTTCGACATATTTGGGCTCGCCGCCTTCGTAGCGCATCAGTACGACCGGTCGCAGCGGCATGCGGTCGGTCCCGGCATAGGTGATCTTGCCGGTGATGCCCT
>QGHH01000743.1 GCA_003640645.1 Fredinandcohnia aciditolerans
GAAACCCCCCGCCAGTCGAACAGCCGTGCTATGCGGCTCAGGGGGGCGGCGTTCCCGCAGGTCTGTGAACTCATGCCTATCTCAGTCACGCGCCCAGGCTCCGCCGGTCTGGCGTTCTGTCTTCTGCTGCTGGCCGCCGCGCCCGCCGCCTGGGCGCAAGCCTCGCCCGCCGCGGCCCAGGCGCCGCGCACCTATCAGATCGCCGCTGGCCCGCTGGGCGATGCGCTGACCCAATTCGCGCGCAGCGCGGGCGTGGTGCTGTCGTTCGATCCGGCGCAGGTGCGCGGCTTGCGGTCCGAAGGCCTGAACGGCGCCTATCCGGTGGGCGCCGGCTTCGCCCGCATCCTGGCTGGCAGTGGTCTGCAGGCGCGGGCCCAGGCCGGCAATTCCTGGACGCTGGTGGCGGCGCCCTCCAGCGACACGCTGACGTTGGCGCCGGTGACGGTGTCGGCCAGTTCCCTGAGCGCCTTCGCGCCGACCGTGGGCTACGTGGCCGGCGCCAGCGTCAGCGCCACCAAGACCGACACTCCGCTGATCGAGACG
>QGHH01000744.1 GCA_003640645.1 Fredinandcohnia aciditolerans
ACGAAACCGGTCGGAACGCTCTGGAAGCCCATCCATGTCGCGCCGAGCAGGCCCGCGTAGAGCAACAGCAGGATGCCGCTGACGCGAATGGCACGCCGCGCCGCGCCGACATAGGCGTTCGATGCGCGGTCGAAGAAGCGGTTGAACAAACCGAAGAAGCGCCCGAACAGGAGGTCGATGCCCCTGGTGAGCCAGTCTCGGCGCGCACCGGCATGATGCGGCGTCAAAAGCAATCCAGCCAGGGCAGGCGAAAGGGTGAGCGAGTTGATGGCCGACAGGACCGTGGAAATGGCGATGGTGACTGCGAACTGCCGATAGAACTCGCCCTGGAGGCCGGAGAGAAACGCCGACGGGATAAACACCGCCGCAAGCACCGAGGTGATCGCGATGATCGGCGCGGTCACCTCGTCCATCGCCTGGTGCGCCGCCTGCCGGGGTGTCCTGCCAAGGCCGATATGGCGCTCGACATTCTCGACGACGACGATGGCATCATCGACCACGATACCGATCGACAACACCAGTCCGAACAGCGACAGGGTGTTG
>QGHH01000745.1 GCA_003640645.1 Fredinandcohnia aciditolerans
GGGCACGCTCACGACCAGGCCGAAAATAACCAGACCGATCTGATGATCAGCGTGAGCATTCTGGGCCGCGCCGGCGATGGCGATGACGTTGTCCAGGCTCATCACGAAGTCGGCGATGATGATGGTCTTGATGGCGGCGATGATGGATGTGCCGCCCTTCACGTTGCCATGGGCGTCATCCTCGGGCACCAGCAGCTTGACGCCGATCCAGACCAGCAACAGGCCGCCCACCACCTTCAGGAACGGGATCGACAGCAGGGTCAGCGCAAAGGCGATCAGGACCACGCGCAGCAGGATGGCGCCGGCGGTGCCCCACAGGATGCCCTGCATGCGCTGCTTGGGCTCCAGGTTGCGGCACGCCAGCGCGATCACCACCGCGTTGTCGCCGCCGAGCAGGATGTCGATGAGGATGATCTGGAATACCGCTGCCCAACTCAGCGTCTGGAAAAACTCAAGCAATTTGAACCCCCGAAGGCATTTCTCAAAATAAAGGCCGGCCCCGTGCCGGCCGGCCCGCCGCCGTGGCGGCGGGCTTGGAACAAC
>QGHH01000746.1 GCA_003640645.1 Fredinandcohnia aciditolerans
CGTGGTGGCAACATACTGGCCGTCGGCGGTGGCCAGTGGCTGGCTCAGTTCGGCCGGCACCGCGGGCAGCTGCTCGACGTCGGACTGGCGCCGCAGGCGGTTCCGCCACCCGATGCCGAGCAACACGAAGGCCACCGCGATGATCGCCAGCATGGCGAGTCCGGGGAGTGCTTTGTCCATCAGTACCCGCCCGCCGGTGCGGCGGCGGTTGTTTCCTGGTGGGGCCCGTGGCGGTACGGGGTGTTGAGCTCGCCGCTAAGGACGGTGGGGTGGCCCTTGAAGAACGTCGCCACCACCTTGCCGGGGAGTTCCCTGCCGGCGAACGGAGAGTTACGGCCCATGGTTGCCATCTTAGAAGGGTCCACGGTCCAGCGCGCAGCCGGGTCCACCAGTGTGACATTTGCGGGTTCGCCGGCCTCCAGCGGACGTCCCTGGTCCGCCACCCGTCCGATCACGGCGGGAGCGGTGGACGTCACCCGCGCAAAGTCGGCCCAGCCCATCAGACCGGTCTCGATCATGGTTTCCTGGACGACGGACAGCGC
>QGHH01000074.1 GCA_003640645.1 Fredinandcohnia aciditolerans
GCAGTGATCTGTGTGGGGAGAGGCGACCACCATCATGGAGATCAAGACACTGCAATCGACAACAGCGCCAACAGCGTCTCACTGGTGGCTGCAGCGAACAAAGAGTTTGCCTACCGTCTGTACAGCCAGTTAGCAGCTCATGCTGACTCGCAAGGCAAGAATATCTTCTTCTCCCCATCAAGTGTGTCTGTTGCCTTGGCTACTTTGTCCGTAGGAGCACAGGAGGAGACCCACAAGCAGATTTTCAGTGGTCTGGGTTTCAACAGCACCCTACTGACACAGGCAGATGTAAATCAGGCCTTTCACACTCTCCTCGAAAAGGCAAACAAGACATCTGGAGAAGACACCAGTGAAGGCACCGCTGTGTTCGTGGACGACAACTTCAAGCCACGGCCTGAGTTCCTGGAAACCTTGAAGCAGTCCTACTTTGCAGATGGGTTCACTGTTGACTTTGCCAATGCTGCAGACAGTGCCAATACCATCAACGAGTACGTGAAAGGGAAGACCAATGGGAAGATAGAAGAGCTGGTCAGCAACCCGGATCCAATGACAGTCATGTATCTCATCAGCTACATCTACTACAAAGGAAAGTGGGCGACTCCATTTGAACCCGAGCTCACCAAGGAGGACACATTCACAGTGGACGAGAACACCAAGGTTCAAGTCCAGATGATGAATAAGGAGAAGAGATTTGATATCTATTACGACCAGGCGATCAACACATCGGTCCTCCACCTCCCCTTCAACAGCTCCTACTCCATGCTGCTGATGTTGCCTGACGACATGGCAACACTGGAGAAAGCAATTTGCCCGAGTCATGTCACCAGATGGTTGAAGTCGATGGAGACCTGGATGTACGACGTATATATTCCAAAGTTCTCCATCAAGACTTCCTACACACTGAATGATGTGTTGACTGCAATGGGAATGACAGACATGTTTACTGAACGTGCAGATTTGAGCGGCATTGCAGAGGATCAAAAACTGACAGTCTCAGAGGTTGTTCACCAAGCTACCCTGGATGTGGACGAGGCCGGAGCCACCGCTGCAGCTGCTACAGGCATCGGCATCACACTTATGTCCTTCCGCCATGTCCCTGTCTTGAAGTTCGATCGTCCATTCATGGTCATGATCATTGAACGCAACACAGAAGACATCCTCTTCATGGGCAAGATCAACAACCCCAC
>QGHH01000747.1 GCA_003640645.1 Fredinandcohnia aciditolerans
ATCGGCATCGGCACGCTGGTGTACTACGAAGACCAGTTATGCGAACCGGACGTCAACTGGGTGGTGCTGCACGACTACCAGAAGCACCGCGTCTGCACGCTGCTCAACCCCAGTTCCGACCCGCTCGGCAAGGGCTTCCACACGATCCAGTCGATGATCGCGGTGGGCTCGGGCGGCGTCTACGGCAAGGGTTACATGAAGGGCACGCAGACCCATCTGGACTTCATTCCCGAACGCACGACCGACTTCATCTTCGCCGTCTACGCCGAGGAATTCGGCCTGTACGGCGGCATCGCCATCCTGGTGCTGTACGGCCTGATGATGGCCCGCGGCCTGACCATCGCTTCGCGCGCGTCATCGCAGTTCGGGCGGTTGCTGTCCGGGGCGTTGACGATGATGCTGTTCATCTATGTATTTGTGAACGTGGGCATGGTGACGGGGATTCTGCCTGTGGTCGGGGTGCCATTGCCGTTCATGAGCTATGGGGGGACGGCCCTGTTCACCATGGGGATCGCGTTTGGGATCATGATGAGCATTAGTCG
>QGHH01000748.1 GCA_003640645.1 Fredinandcohnia aciditolerans
ACCTCGATGCCGCCATCGACGCTGCGGTTCGACACGATCAGCGCGTCGGGACCGAGCACCTGGCGCACCTGGCGCATGACGTCACGGCTGTTCGCGCCAAAGAAGCGACTTATTTTCATTGACCATTACCTCCGCCGATGAGCGCCGTCACACGGACCATGCGCTCATCCGGAATTTCCGTATTCGACAACACGCCCAACTGCGGCAGGTGGTGGCGCAGGAAGCGCGACAGCGGCGCGCGCAGCACCGGCCCTGCGATTCCTGGCGCTCGACCGCCGCCTGGGTTTCGCGCAGCAGGGTATCCGCCAGGCCAGGCTCCAGGCCGCCGCTGGTGGTGAGCGCCTGCGACAGCACGCGTTCGAGCTTGACGTCCAGGCCGATCAAGCGCAGTTCGCCCTCGCCCGGGAACCATTGCTGGGTGATGGCGCGACCCAATGACCGGCGCGTCAGCGCGATCAGCTCGTTGATGTCGGGCTGGCCGCCCGTGCCGGCCGCCAGCGCCGCCAGGCGCGCGTCGGCGTCCTGCAGGGCCTGGCCGTTC
>QGHH01000749.1 GCA_003640645.1 Fredinandcohnia aciditolerans
GAACGCTGTGGACGGATATCCGCCCAATCCCGATCCATGCCCATGCGTCAACCCCAAGACGGCACCTTGCCGTAGCCCCGGGATTACTCTTTCACGAGTGGATTAAACCTCTGTTAACGCTAATTGTGGCGATCAGAGCAGATCGATCAGGAAAGGGATAAGCGGCGCATCCGCCGGTGGCATCGGATAGTCGCGCATCTGCTTCGGACGAACCCATTTCAGCGCCTGCGCTGGCGAAGGTCAGCGGCGCAAGGCAGGCCGTCTTGGTTTCGATGCCGAGTTCCTCGCGAAGTTCGCGCACGAGGCAATCTTCCGGTGTTTCGCCTGGTTCAACCTTGCCACCCGGGAATTCCCACAAGCCGGCAAGCTGCTTGCCTTCAGGCCGCTGCGCGATCAGCACGCGGCCGTCGGCGTCGACCAGCGCACAGGCAACGACCAGAAGCAGCCGCTTCGGTTTGGACGATTCGGAGCTCATGCGACGGCTGGTTGCCTGTAGTGGTAACGATAGACTTCCTCGAAGCCGAGGCCATGATAGAGCGCA
>QGHH01000750.1 GCA_003640645.1 Fredinandcohnia aciditolerans
CATCCAGGCCCGCGCGCAGCCCGGGCCGGCGGCGCGGGCGTCCGGCGCGCGCAGGTCGCAGCCCGGCGCGGCGCAGGCGGCGCTGGAAAGCAGGGTCGCGCCGAGGGCGATGAGCCAGGTCCGCATGAAGGCCTCCCGAGGGTTCGGGCCGGCTTTAGACGGCGCGTATGACGATCCGGCGAAGGCGGGGGATCAGTCCAGCTTGCGCACGGCGATCTCGGCGACCATGCGCACCGAGCGCGCGGCCTTGAGGTCGCCGCCGACGATCAGGCGGAACGGGGCCTCCTCCTTGGCCAGCGGCGCGCCGTCGACGGTGTCGGCCAGGATGGTCGGCGTTCCGCGAAAGCCAGCCGAGGTCTCGGCGATCGACAGGGGAATCCAGAAGCCGTCGGTTCCCTTGACCGTCACCACCTGGCGTAGGGCGGGGCCGTGCAGCCGCACCTCGGACGGGGCGCCGACCTCGGCCAGCAGGTCGGTCAGCGAGACGCCCTCATAGGTCTTGCGGTCGCCGAACCCGGCCTTGACCGTGGTGCGGCGCATG
>QGHH01000751.1:0-264 GCA_003640645.1 Fredinandcohnia aciditolerans
CCACGTCGTTGACCGCACCCACGTCGAAGGACAGCGATGGCCAGCGGTTCTGCGACTTGGCCGACAGCCCGTCATAGAGCTCCTGTACCGTGGCCCGCACCTTGGGCGTCTTGCGGGCGCTGTCGCGAGCAATTTCCACCAGCGCGTTCGGTTCTTCCGCTCCGGCGGACAGGAAGCCACGCGGGCGGTGATATTTGAACGAGCGGCCGACCAGATGCACGCCGTTGGCGAGCAGCGCTGAAGCCAGCGTATCGCCCTCGACAC
>QGHH01000751.1:274-541 GCA_003640645.1 Fredinandcohnia aciditolerans
AGGCCTTGCCATCGAAACTGAAGCGGGCAGTCCTGGCAGGTATCAACCGGCCGGCATTGCTGATGCGAAAGGCGCCGCTCATTTGGAAACTCCGGGCAGCTTGGTTGGCTTCGGCTCGCCTGCCTTGTAGGTCATCACGAACTTGTCGCTGACAGTGTCGCGCACCGCGTTGAAGAAACGAGCGCAGCCGTGCACGTGCCGCCAGCGCTCGTAGATGATCCCCTTGGGGTTCGCGCGGATGAAGAAGAACTTTTCGAAATCATCGTC
>QGHH01000752.1 GCA_003640645.1 Fredinandcohnia aciditolerans
TTTCCTCGGACGCCACCGCCAGGGCCAGGCGCTTGCCGGCCATGCGCGCCTTGACCGCCTCGGGTTCGGGGCCTGTGCCGGCGTAATGCGTGAACGAGCGGTCGAAGAATGCCTTGGTCTGCGCCGACATGCCGTACCAGTAGAGCGGGGTGCAGAACAGCACGCCGTCGGCGGGCAGAAAGTGTTCCAGGAACAGCTCGGCGTAGCGGTCGTCCGGCGCCGAGGCATGGCGCAGGTCCGGCAGGAAACCCTTGATGTAGTCGTCCAGGAACCGCAGGCTGGCGTGGCTGCCGGCGGCCTGCGCACCGCGGTGCGACGCGGCGCCGAGCGCGGCGGTGTTGCCGTCGCGGCGAGGGCTGCAGGCCAGGATCAGCTGGCGCTTGGATTGTTGAGCTGTATTCATGTTTGGATGCCTCGATGAGTGAAACGAAAAGGGAAGATGCGAGGCAAAATTTACGCAGCGGCGTGCATCAGGACAAACGAGAATTTCTTGGCTAAGATGAGTTGAATTCATCAGAATGACACGCCATGTTTGCTTCCC
>QGHH01000753.1:0-285 GCA_003640645.1 Fredinandcohnia aciditolerans
CCTGGGACACGCCCGAGGGCCTGGCCCTGAAGCCGATCTACGGCCCCGAGGACGTCGCGGGCCTTGACTTTCTGGACGGCTATCCGGGCCTGGCGCCGTTCGGCCGCGGCCCCTATCCGACCATGTACGTCACCAACCCGTGGACCGTGCGCCAGTACGCCGGCTTCTCCACGGCCGAGGACTCCAACGCCTTCTATCGCCGCAACCTCGCCGCCGGCCAGAAGGGCCTGTCGGTGGCCTTCGACCTGGCCACCCACCGCGGCTACGACAGCGACCACGACCGGG
>QGHH01000753.1:313-541 GCA_003640645.1 Fredinandcohnia aciditolerans
CTGTTCAGCGGCATCCCGCTCGACCAGATGAGCGTGTCGATGACCATGAACGGGGCGGTGCTGCCGATCCTGGCCCTGTTCATCGTCGCGGCGGAAGAACAGGGCGTGCCCGCCTCCAAGCTTTCAGGAACGATCCAGAACGACATCCTGAAAGAATTCATGGTGCGGAACACCTATATCTATCCGCCCGCGCCCTCGATGCGGATCATCTCGGACATCTTCTCCTTC
>QGHH01000754.1 GCA_003640645.1 Fredinandcohnia aciditolerans
GCTCGAACAGGTTCAGCACCTGCGCCTGGATCGACACGTCCAGCGCCGCCACGGCCTCGTCGCACACGATCACCGAAGGCTTGAGCGCCAGCGCCCGCGCGATGCCGATGCGCTGGCGCTGGCCGCCCGAGAACTGGTGTGGATAACGCTGCGCGAACGCCGGGTCCAGCCCCACCTGGCGCATCAGGCCGGCGACGTACTCGGCCTTGTCGCGCGCGCGGATCAGGCCGTGCGCCACCGGCGCCTCGCCGATGATCTCGCGCACCCGCATGCGCGGATTTAGTGAGGCGTAAGGGTCCTGGAAGATCATCTGCACGCCCAGCTCGTAGGCGCGCCGCTGCGGGCCCGCCATGGCCTTCACCTCCTGGCCCTGGTAGTGCACCTCACCGGAAGAGGGCGGCAGGATGCCCGAGACGATGCGACCCAGCGTCGATTTGCCGCAACCGGATTCGCCGACAATGCCGATGACCTCGCCCGGCTGCACGTCCAGGTCCACGCCGGCCACGGCGTGCACCACCTGCGTCTTCAAACCCGCGCCCAG
>QGHH01000755.1 GCA_003640645.1 Fredinandcohnia aciditolerans
AGACCCAAACGCATTGGTGGTCCTCCCCTTTGCTCGTTCCTTCCGCGCCGGCCCATCGATGTGCTGCAACCATGCCGTACCGACAGGGATGCGTGCTAAACTGGAGGTGGCAGAAAGGATCGCGGCCACGGATGATGTCGACAAGGTCTGCCGTCGTGCTTCTGCTCGTCCGGCGTCCCCCTCCGCAGCCCCTCTCCGCTCCTCCCTGGGCAGCTACAGGCTCTCGACTGGGACTTTGCATCGCCAATTCGGCGACCCGCTTGACAGAATGCGCCAAAATGCAGGCGATCGGCCGCCCTGCGATCAGATATGCCTTTCCCGGGTGCGGTAGTCGGCAGGCGTCTCGCCGACCTGGCTTCTGAAATTGCGCGAGAAAGCACTGGGCTCGCTGTAGCCGAGCTGCAGTGCAATCGTCGTCAACGGGATGTCGGTGGCCACCAGCATGCATTTGGCGATCTGCACGCGCACCTTGTTACGGATATCGAGGAAGTTCACGCCGCATTCGGCCAGGCGCCGCTGGAAGGTGCGCAGCGAGACGCCG
>QGHH01000756.1 GCA_003640645.1 Fredinandcohnia aciditolerans
GCCCGACGAATGGATCCATGAGCTGACCGACAGCGTCATCGGCGACAACTATCCGGTGCCGCCGCGCGCCCTGGTGCATCTTGAGCAGGTGGTGCATGACTACCTGATCAAGGAAATGTGCGACGGCCGGCCGCCCAAGGGCAAGTTCGACCTGTTCCCGGTCGAGGGCGGCACGGCGGCCATGTGCTACATCTTCGATTCGCTCATGCAGAACGGGCTGCTCAAGCAGGGCGATACCATCGCGCTGTTCCTGCCGACCTTCACGCCCTACATCGAGATCGCGCACCTGGAGCGCTTCCAGTTCAAGATCGTCGCCATCAACGCCAGTAGCGTGCGCGCCGACGGCACCCACGACTGGCACTATCCGGCCTCGGAAATCGCCAAGCTCGAGAATCCGAAGATCAAGCTGGCGGTGACGGTGAACCCCAGCAACCCGCCGTCGGTCGCCTTCAGCCCGGTCGAGATGAAGCAGATCGTGGGACTGATCCGCAAGAATCCGGACCTGGTGCTGGTGACAGACGACGTGTACGGCACCTTCGTG
>QGHH01000008.1 GCA_003640645.1 Fredinandcohnia aciditolerans
ACACGTCCTTATAAATGATGATTGTATTATATAATAAAATCTCATTTTACGTTGTCCACTATTAAGACTAACCTCAACTTCAGACAGGGAAAAGCACTTTCTCCTTTGCTGTGTCCGAAGTTTAGGGAACTTCAGACAAGGATCGGTACTTTCTCCTTTGCTGTGTCCGAAGTTTAGGGAACTTCAGACAAGGAAAAACACTTTCACCTTTGCTGTGTCCGAAGTTTAGGGAACTGCAGACAAGGAAAAACACTTTCACCTTTGCTGTGTCCGAAGTTTAGGGAACTTCAGACAGGGAAAAGCACTTTCTCCTTTGCTGTGTCCGAAGTTTAAGGAACTTCAGACAGGGAAAAGCACTTTCTCCTTTGCTGTGTCCGAAGTTTAAGGAACTTCAGACAGGGAAAAGCACTTATACCTTTGCTGTGTCCGAAGTTTTGGGAACTTCAGACAAGGAAGGCACTTTCACCTCTGGTTTGTCCGAAGTCAAGTAATCCCATTTTCCCACACTTACAAAACGCCGCAATCTGCAACAGTCCGGATATTTCCAACATTTTAAATGGGATTTTCTTGGATGTAAAACTATCAACCTATTTTCACGCATATTCACATATTGTTACACTAAATAAACGGAATGCAAATTTGAACTTTTTTTAAATCAGCATGAAAGGTAAATATATCAAAAAAATGAAAGCGTGAATTCGTATGTGAATTCACGCTAAAAGTATATTGTGATTTAATTGTTTTCCTCCCAGAATCACCCGTTAATTAAACGAGATATTCTACAAACCAATCTTTAATATGGTCAAGGCGTGCCACCCTTAATTTTGGATTTCCGCTTCTAGATAATTCATGGTTAGCACCTGGGAAACGAACAAATTTTGTTGGTTTCTTTTGGTGTTTCAATGCAACATAGAACTGCTCCGCCTGTTCGATTGGACAACGGAAATCACGCTCACCATGGATGATTAATAAAGGAGTTTCTACATTCCCAACATATTTGAGTGGTGAATGATTCCATAACTTTTCAGGATCTTCAAGGAAATTTCCTTTTAACTCCCACTCAGTAAAGAAGTATCCAATATCACTTACGCCATAAAAGCTAAGCCAGTTTGAAATTGAACGTTGTGTAACGGCGGCTTTAAATCGATTTGTATGACCGACGATCCAATTCGTCATGAAACCACCATAACTTCCACCTGTTACACCAAGCTTTGTTTCATCAACAAAATCAAAATGATCCACTGCATAGTCAGTTGCTGCCATCACGTCTAAATAATCCTTGCCACCATAATCACCTCGAACAGCATCAACAAATTGCTGACCATAGCCATGACTACCGCGTGGATTTGTAAAGATGACAACAAATCCCTTACTAGTTAACACTTGAAACTCATGGAAATACGTATTGGCATACATCGCATGAGGACCACCATGTACTTCAATAATTGTTGGATACTTTTTACCTTCTTCATAACCAACTGGCTTCATCACCCAACCATTAATTTCCCAGCCATCTGGGGCATTAAATGTAAAGCTTTGCGCATCAGACAATTCAATATCCTGTAAAAACTTTTCATTTACATTTGTGAGTCGATTTATTTCTCCAGTACTCAAATCTAAATAATATAAATCCCCTGGTTCTGTTGGCTTACTGATACCAACAACTGCCTTATGATTATTTACTGTTAGTGCAAATACATGCTGGTTCTCGAATAATGATGGATAGACTTCACCCTCAATAGATCCATAATAAACCCCTGTACTGCCATGATTAGTTAATAGAAAGTAAAAACTTCTACTATCTTCGTTCCAGATGACACCAGGATTGGATCCACCTAATTGGAAGTCAGCAGCAACACAATCTCCTACATATGCATCTAACTCACTTGTTAAACAAGTTAGCTCAGCACTTTCAATTGTATATAACCAAATTTTTGGTAAAGTGGCTCCTACAAATTCTTGTTCATGTCCAACTAATGCAATATATTGGCCATCAGGAGACCAAGAAGGAGTACCAAAGTTCCCTGAGCCGTTTGTAATCTTTTCATAGCTCTTATCTTTGAGCGACATCACATAGACATCAGAAATCAAGTTATAATCTGAATCCTCATTGATATCTCCTACAAATGTAATTTTTGATCCATCTGGAGACCAACATCCTGCTGTATAATCATGTTCCCCTGATGTTAATTGCTCCACTGCACCAGTAGCTACATCTACCAATGCAAGATGTTGATTTTTATTATCTAGAAATCCTGCTGCGTCAGATTTATAACGGATTCTTTCAACAATCATCGGTTCAAGATGTTTCTCATCTTCTTCCTTCTTCTTCTTTTCTTTATCCGTAACGCTCTCGTCATGTGCTAATGAAGTAGTAAATAAGATCTTTGAACCATCCGGTGACCAGATCGGATTTCGTGCTCCATTTGCACAATATGTAATTTGTTTTGGTTCACCACCATTTGTATGCAAGCAATAGATTTGCTGTTTTCCAGAACGATTCGATACAAATGCAATAGATTCTCCATTCGGGGACCAACGTGGCGACCCATCTCTCACATCACCAAAAGTCCATTGAGTAACTTTACCTTCAACAGTGCCAACATATAAATGTGAATTATACTCGTGCTTATCCTTATTAATTTCAGTCTCCACAAACACAAATTTGCTTCCATCCGGAGAAAGCTGTGGATCATTGACTGTTTTTAATTCATATAAATCCTCTGCTACGATGCCTCTACGTTTTATCTCTGTCATTCTTCTCCCGTCCTTTGTTTACGAATTGTCATTGTAGTACCTCATACATGATGCACCACTAATAAAAGTATTTCGACACTAGAAATACTTTTTCCTTCTCTCTTCTTGATTCTTCTAAAAATATGTCTTATCATATATACAAACATACGTTCTAAAAAAGAGGGATAATCATGACAAGAATACCTGAGGATGACCGAGCTATTTTTGAAAAAGCTATCTTTTTACCCATGGTTCTTACCATCCTTAATCGTGACCTGACAGCAATAGAAACCGCTGACTTTAAGTTAAAGAAGCCATATCTCCATTTACTTGAACATACAATGAAGATGGTTCAAAAAGACCTCTATACAATTAAACAACAAATGAAAAAGAAAAATATGAAGGTATGGGAAAAACAAAGAGATGAGGCATTCACATTATTTTCATTCATGTATCGAGGCTATGAAGAGGAACATAACTACTTTAACCCACGGATTCGAAATGAAGTTCAACAGTTGCTTGAATCTTATTTCATCGAAAAGACAATGACTAACAATGAACAAACGTAAGGCTGGGAAAACCAATTCATTATTGGCAATCAGATTAGTTTGGAATACTTGGATCGTTTAGAGGATTTAATACAAAATTTATGCGTTTATTTGGCTTGTCCATTCTATTGGTAACAATCGTTCGCAGTTGTGCAGTTCTATGGAGTTGGTTTTGAAAGGAGCCTTTCGAGATTTGCAATTTAATGGCTTGCTTATTTGTAAAAATAACAGTTGTGTTCTCGTTCACACTGTATCTACAATCTGAAACATAGTTATGAGATAGCCATGCGCAGTCTTGCTTTGTTGGCGATGCGGTAGGAAATAAAAAAATCTTATTAGACGCTTCAACAATAATCGGTGCTTTATGGGTTACCCCCATAATTTCACGTGTCCCTTCTTGCCTGCCCTTAAGCGAGCTTCCAAAATAACGGCAGCTTCGGTCAACAATCTCAGTCGGCTTCATAGCAACAACATATTCACCTTCAACTTCAAGTACCCTTGAACAAGTATTTTTACCTATTTCAATAGGTAATACCGCCATAGTGTCTGGATTAATTTCATATTCCATCAAATAATTCGTTTGCTTAACCTCCATCTATTCATCCCCCTTTAAATTATTCTAATATTTTTACTAATGGAAGCATTTTCATATTAGCATTACTAGGTATTTATAACTATACAGTTCACAAAAAATTCACAAAAAAAGAGTGGAATTCTTTCTAAAATGTTTTTTTGGATGCAAAAACATTTTTAAAAGAAGACCACCGAGTTTATTTTCTGCTATGAATTTTCATTTATTTGTCCTAGCTCTTTTTCGGCCAGATAGGAGTTTGCTTGTTCTAATGTCGTATGCTCATCCACCGAATTACCCGCATAAGCAGATTCTGAAAGAAAAGGATTATTTGTGTCTAGGACATTTGACATGCCGAAAACTGGATTTAATGGTGTATTCTTTGGGATATCGTGATTTGAACCCTCATCTAAATTATTTTTCATATTTTTCCACCTCCATTCTTATCATGCATGAAAATACAAATTATCATACAAGAATTTAACTTTAGTCAGTTAAAGTTTGCCTAGACACTATTAGTATTCCAAATAAATTTTTAAAAAGTCTAAAAATTCGGTTGATTTTACGTGTCCACCTAAATATACTATTAAAAAGGATTAGGAGTGAGCTTTCATGAAAAAAAGAAAAACATACTCTGAGATCATGAAGTCACGGGATACGAAAAATTTCAAAGCACCTAGGGAATCGGTATTAGACATATATATTCAAATGATTATCGATGAGAGCCTATTTAAACGAAGAAAAGAGCTTTTGGAAACGAGGGTTAATGAAGCAATTGACTCAAAAAATGAAGGATTGTTTATGGAAGCTTCAGCGGAGTACCGCAAATTATTTAGCAAAACGTCATAATATAAAATTGTAAAGTCCAAGAATAACCGAATAAAAACTGACTAACAATATGTTAGCCAGTTTTTTTTAGGCGTCTTATTTTGAAAATTGTGCTTCCTCTGTAGAGCCTTTTAAAGCAGTCGTAGATGATGTTCCTCCCGTAATAACCTGTGCCACTTCATCAAAATATCCTGTTCCTACTTCACGCTGATGTCTTGTAGCTGTGTACCCATGCTTTTCGCTTGCGAATTCAGCCTCCTGAAGCTCTGAATATGCCCCCATACCTCTTTCTTTGTAGCCTCTAGCTAATTCAAACATGCTGTGGTTTAGAGCATGGAATCCAGCCAACGTAACAAATTGGAATTTGTAACCCATTTTTCCAATTTCTTTTTGGAAATTCTCAATGGTCTTTTCATCTAGTTTCTTCTTCCAATTAAAAGATGGAGAACAATTATAGGCTAATAGCTTTCCAGGAAACTTCTCATGAATAGCATCTGCAAAACGCTGTGCTTGTTCTAAGTCCGGCTCAGAGGTTTCACACCAAATCAAATCAGCATATGGTGCATATGCCAGACCGCGTGCAATTGCTTGCTCAATACCTGCCCTTGTCCGGAAGAAACCTTCTGGTGTTCGTTCGCCTGTAATGAATTCCTGATCAACAGGATCAATATCACTTGTTATTAAGTCTGCAGCGTCAGCATCAGTTCTAGCAACTAAAATCGTTGGTACTCCCACTACGTCAGCGGCTAGTCGAGCGGAAATTAAGTTCCGTACTGCGGTTTGTGTTGGTAATAAAACCTTTCCACCTAAATGACCACATTTTTTTTCAGACGAAAGTTGGTCTTCAAAGTGTACACCAGCAGCACCTGCTTCGATCATGCCTTTCATTAATTCAAAAACATTCAACTGTCCGCCAAAGCCTGCCTCTGCATCTGCCACAATCGGAGCAAACCAGTCAGTATCGCCTTGGCCTTCTAAATATTGAATCTGATCGGCACGTTGAAGCGCTTGGTTAATACGCTTTACAACACTTGGTACACTGTTGGCTGGATATAAACTTTGGTCAGGGTACATGTGCCCTGAAAGGTTCGCATCAGCAGCTACCTGCCACCCACTTAAATAAATTGCCTTTAAACCTGCTTTTACTTGTTGAACAGCTTGATTACCAGTCAATGCTCCTAGTGCATGAATATAATCCTCTGTATGAAGGAGGTTCCAGAGTTTTTCAGATCCTCTACGTGCCAATGTATGCTCAATATCAATTGAACCACGTAAGCGAATAACATCCTCAGCACAATAAGGTCTTTCAATTCCATTCCATCTAGAATCCATTTCCCAGCTTTCTTGCAGTTTTTGAACTCTTTTGTTTGTCATTTTAAATTCCTCCTTGTATTCTACTCATTTTTTAATCTATAAAATTTCATATCCAGGTAAAGTTAAAAATTCAACAAACTCATCATTCGTCACTAAGTCCTCAAACAGACGAGATGCATCTGCAAAACGACCTGCTTCAAATGCTTCTATCCCGATTTCTTGTTTAATTTTTTCAAGTTCTTCTTCTTTCAGATGATGAACAAGCTCAAGTGTGATCTTTCTTCCATCCGCTAGTATTCCTTTTGGATGGCGGATCCACTGCCAAACCTGGGCTCTAGAGATTTCAGCTGTAGCTGCATCCTCCATTAGATTATGGATCGGTGCAGCACCATGCCCACGAAGCCATGATTCAATGTATTGAATGCCAACATTGATATTCGTACGAACTCCTTGCTCTGTAATAGCTCCTTCTGGAACCGCAATGAGTTCCTCGGCCGTTACTTGAACGTCTTCTCTTTTTTTGTGAATTTGGTTAGCTCCAAGCATTACTGTATTAAATACTTCTCTAGCAACCGGAACGAGCCTTGGGTGAGCCACCCATGTGCCGTCATGACCATTGTTCGCTTCACGTTCCTTATCTGCTCTCACTTTTTGAAAGGCTTCTTCATTAGCTTTAGTGTTATTTTTTACAGGTATTTGGGCAGCCATCCCACCAATCGCATGAACATTACGTTTATGGCAGATCTTAATGACATGCTGTGAATAAGCACTCATAAACGGGGCTGTCATCGTAACTACAGAGCGGTCTGGTAATATGACATCTTCTACATTCCGAAATCTTTTTAAATAGCTAAATATATAATCCCATCTACCACAATTTAGACCTGCTGAGTGTTCTTTTAACTCATATAAAATTTCATCGACTTCAAAGGTTGCTAAAATCGTTTCAATTAATACAGTTGCCTTTATCGTTCCTTGAGGGATTCCAAGCTCATTTTGTGCGAATATAAATACATCATTCCAGAGTCTAGCTTCAAGATGACTCTCCATCTTTGGCAAATAAAAATATGGCCCACTTCCATTCTCAATCAAATATTCCGCATTATGATAAAAATAAAGTCCAAAATCTAGTAAACTCGCAGATATTCGGTTTCCATCAAGTTGTATATGTTTCTCTTCTAAATGCCAGCCACGCGGACGAACAACAAGTGTTGCAGTTACATCGTGAAGTTGATATTTCTTTCCATTTTTATTTTCAAATGTGATTGTCTTTCTTACGGCATCTCGTAGATTTATCTGCCCTTTGATAATGTTATTCCAAGTAGGAGAGGTAGCATCTTCAAAATCTGCCATAAATACTTTTGCTCCTGAATTTAGTGCATTAATAATCATTTTTCGATCGACTGGGCCAGTAATTTCAACTCTCCGATCCTCTAAGTCTTTTGGAATCTGCGCAACTGTCCAATCTCCAGTTCGGATATGCTCTGTTTCAGGCAAAAATGTTGGCATCTTTCCATTATCGATTTCGTTTTGTCTTTGCTGCCTCTTTTCTACAAGTTGTTTCCTTCTTTCTCCAAAGTTCCTCTCTAGTTTTTCAATGAAGTTCAATGACTGGGGTGTCAAAATTTCTTCATACTGCTCATTCATCTTTCCCATGATCTGAATTCCTGAGGTTTGTGTCGTCATTTTGTCCCTAACACCTTCCTTAAATTGTTATAATACAGATTATTAAATACAAAAGTATTATATAACAGACTTTTTGAAATTGGAACATTTTTCTGCATTTTTTTATACAACAATTATAAAACAGTAATTCTGTACTATAACAACACTTAAAAAAAGAAAGCCTTGTTAACAGATTTCATTCTGAAAACAAGGCTTTTTTGGTTATTTCTCATTCTTTTCGAATTCGTTTGTGTACGTAATCCTTTCAAGCATTGTTGGATGTCCATATCTAAACATCTTCACTAGGAATGGTGGATTCACTTGACTTAGACCAGCCTTTGATAATTCCTGGAAGGACGAAACTGCTGCCTTGTTATCCTCCGTCATTTCAAGAGCGTACAAATCAGCTGACTCTTCCTGGTGTCTTGAAACAGCATTTGAAACTGGGTCTGAAACAAAACTTAAAACAGAGATTAACAATAGAAACACTGGAAGAACGGCAATATCTTTTACACTTGATATCTTAAACAGTTGACCCCATTTTCTTACCATAAAGGACATAAGCTTACTAATCATAAAGAGTCCAACTAAGGTTAAAAGCAAATAACCAGCAATTCCAATATATATATGTTTCATCACGTAATGCCCCATCTCATGGGCCATAATAAATAATATTTCATCTTCACTTAGACGTTGAAGTGTTGTATCCCAAAGCACAATTCGCGAATTAGACCCTATTCCGGTTACATATGCATTAAGGGCATTTGTTTTTTCAGACATATTCACTTCAAATACATGGTCTGCAGGAATTTCCGCACGATCTGCCATTTCAAGAATCTTTGTTTCTAACTCTTTATTGGTTAATGGAAAAAAGTCGTTGTAAAGTGGGTCTATAATAACTGGTTGTACAAACATGAGAAACATGGAGAATGGGATTGAAAGAAGCCATGCATGGAACCACCATCTTTTCTCATTTCTTCGAATCAACCAAAACAAGACGCCTACAATTACAATCATTAACGCGTAATTCACCCAAAAATCAATTAATAGGTCCTTCATCCAGCTTTGAGTGGTCTGTACAGTAATATTATATGTTTTTGAAACATTGTAGCTAATCCATGATAGTGGAAATGATAATACTTCAACCAACAAGGAAAGCCAAAATAAATAAATCGCTGTTTGTAGGATTGAAAACTTTGCTGATACTTTGGACCAATCACGGAATTTTGCTGAAATCCCAATCACGAGAACAAGTATATAAATCAGCCATTCAAACGGTACTGACAGGAAAAACAAAAGGTTTCTAATTTGTGAATACTCTTCACTTAGTAAAAGCTCACGATTATTCATAAATGTTTGTGGGTCCGCTGGACTTCCCTTTAGCTGTGCAGGTATGTCCGTATTTGCTCCAAAAAATAAATACCACGCTATAAATAAACCAAAGATGAGATAAATTCCAAGTGACCAACTAATTACTTTCTTCACTCTGCTGTCCCCCTTTATGTACAACCCTCTTAATAATATTTTAGTTAAAAGTAGGGCCAGATAGAACAATACTTTTTCATATCATCATTTTTGACAATATCAACGTATAAAAAACTAATTGATTTCTAATTAATATTTAGTTATCATAAATGAAAAATAATCGAAATTCTGTGAGGAAGAGATTAGTCCTGATGTAACCGATAGCGAGTTGGGGATGGTGGAAGCCTAACGGTGAGATCAAGATGAACCGCACTTCTGAGAAGCGCACCTGAAACTTTTATAGTGTAGTTCAACAAGAAGGATGAAAAGGACAAAGAAATTTGATGTGTCATTTTCACCGACTTTTTTGAACATCCTTTAGTAGGGTGTGCCGGGGGAACCCGTTACTTATTAAGTAGGTTCATCGTGAACAATTTGAGTGGTACCGCGGGTAAATCTCGTCTCTTTTTTAGAGACGAGATTTTATTTTTTTTAAGGAGGGTTAAAAAAATGAATGTTATTCAAGAATATGCTGAAGTGATATCAAAGCATCTACAAAATGTTTTATCCTATGAAGAAGTAATAAAGCTTATTGAAAAACCAAAATTTCAGGAACAAGGTGATTTAGCATTTCCTTGTTTTGCACTTGCAAAGCACTTACGAAAATCACCCGCTGTTATTGCACAGGAAATGGCACCTTTAATTCAAGACTCCCTTTTTGCAAAGGTTGTTGCAGAAGGGCCATATGTAAACTGTTTTCTAAACAAACAGGAAATAAGCAAACATATACTTCAAACCATTCTTACCAAAGGGTCTAATTACGGAAACAACAGCTTTGGTCAAGGAGCGACAATAACCATTGATTTTTCCTCACCAAATATCGCAAAGCCTTTTTCAATGGGGCATTTGCGTTCTACTGTTATCGGAAATTCGCTTGCCAAGATTGTGGAGAAATGTGGTTATCAGCCACTTCGGATTAATCATCTTGGAGATTGGGGTACACAATTTGGAAAACTCATTGTAGCTTATAAACTTTGGGGTAATGATGAGGCCGTTAGAAAAAACCCGATAACGGAGTTGCTACAGCTTTATGTTCGTTTCCACGATGAAGCCCAGACAAATCCTCAACTGGAGGCTGAAGCAAGAATGTGGTTCAAATTGCTTGAAGAAGGAAACGAAGAAGCCTTAAACCTATGGCGTTGGTTTAGAGAGGAATCATTAAAGGTGTTTTCACGTATTTATTCCCTGCTAGATGTAGAATTCGATTCCTTTAATGGAGAAGCCTATTATAATGACAAAATGGAGACTACTGTTGAATTGCTAAATAAGATAAATCTTTTGACACCGTCACAGGGGGCAGAGGTAGTTGATTTATCTGAACAAAATCTACCACCTTGTTTAATAAAAAAATCTGACGGTGCAACCCTTTATGCCACCAGAGATGTAACAGCAGCCATCTATCGTCAAGATAACTACCATTTTGCTAAAGCAATCTATGTAGTAGGACATGAGCAAAGCTTGCATTTTAAACAAATCTTTCTAGTACTTGAAAAAATGGGTTATCAGTGGGCAAACGATATGGTCCATGTTCCATTTGGCTTCATCCTCAAAGATGGAAAGAAAATGTCGACTCGAAAAGGAAAAATAGTTCTGTTAGAAAATGTTATGAAGGAAGCAATCGAGCTCGCAAAGCAAAACATTGAACAGAAAAACCCAAGTCTCGATAACAAAGATGAAATTTCGAAAATGGTCGGTTTGGGTGCAATCATCTTTCATGACTTAAAGAATGAACGACTCAACAATATTGAATTCTCACTTGAGGATATGCTTAAATTTGAAGGAACTACAGGACCTTATGTTCAATATACTCATGCAAGAGCCTGCTCTATTTTAAGAAAGGCGAAGGTTTCAGGAGAAATAACAAATGGACTTTCCGATTCGCATAGCTGGTCAGTTGTGAAGCTTCTGATGGATTTCCCGGCCACCATCCAAAGAAGTATGCAGCAGTATGAGCCTTCAGTAATTGCAAAATATGTAATAGAGCTCTCTCAAGAATTCAATAAGTATTATAGTCATGTAAAGGTTCTTCATGTGGATGAAGAAATGAACGATCGGATTGCATTGGTCCGTTCTGTTACCATCGTACTGAAAGAAGGGTTACGATTGCTAGGAGTAAAAGCTCCAGAAGAAATGTAGTTGGCCCAGGACCTTGTGTCCCGGGCTCTTAATCTGGATGATACTGATATTTCTTCAAATCAATTATACCGTTAATAACCTCTATCCCTTCGTCCTGTAGATAGATAGCTTGAGCAGCATGTGTTTCCTCATCTGCAATTGCAATTTCACCCTTAGAGTTGATAACCCTGAACCAAGGAAGGTTATATTTCTTACTCATCGAATGAAGGATTCTCACAACCTGCCTAGCGCCTCTTGGACTTCCAGCGAGTTTTGAAATCTGTCCATAGGTCATAACTTGTCCAGGTGGAATTTGCTTAATGATTCTAATAACACTTTCGGTGAATGGTTTCATTTTAACTTTGTCCTTACACTAGAAATACTTATTGTGAACTTACTATATTATTTCCCTTTATAGTTCGGTTTTCTTTTTTCATTGAAGGCAGCTAGTGCTTCCACTCTGTCTTCCGTTGGGATAATTACTTCATACGCTTTACGTTCAATTTTAAAGCCTGTATGCAGGTCAGTGTTCAATCCTTGCTTTATAGCAAATTTAGCTTGTTGTAAGGCAAGAGGACCGTTCTTTAACATATCATTTGCTAGTTTCATGGAAGCTTCCATTAGTTCGTCTCGATGAACAACACTTGATACAATCCCGTATTCTTTCGCCTCTTCGGCGCTAATTCGTTTGGCAGTTAAAATTAGTTCCATAGCTTTTGTTTCACCAATAAGGCGGGGAAGTCGTTGCGTTCCCCCGGCTCCAGGAATGATTGCTAGACTTGTTTCTGTCAACCCCATCTGTGTATCTTGAACCGAAATTCGGAAATCACAGGCCAGTGCAAGCTCCATTCCACCACCAAATGCATAGCCATTGATTGCAGCGATAGTTGGCTGTGGTAAATCTCCAATACTAGCAAAAACCTGACCTATTTTATATACGTTTCTTCTAACCTGTGCTTCATTTAATGTTTTTCGTTCCTTTAAATCTGCACCCACACTGAATGCTTTTTCACCTGTTGCAGTAATGATAACAACGCGAACATCGGCATTCGTACGAATATCTTCGACAACCTCATCAAGTGTTTTAAGCATCTCATAATTAAAGCAGTTCAACGCTTCTGGGCGATTCAATGTGACAGTTGCAACATTATTTTCAACTTCGTATAAAACTGTAGTCATAGTTCCACCTCTTCTAAAATAGTAATATCGCTTACATCCTATTTCGCTTCAAACTAAAAAATTCCTTTAACAATTTTTTATCATTGTCGCCATACTAAAAAGAACAGGCCGTTTGACCTGCTCTCTACCTTATTTGTTTGTAACTAAATCCTTTAATGCACGACGGAGGATCTTTCCGGTCGTATTTTTAGGAAGTTCATCTAGAAATTCAATTTTACTAGGAAGCTTGTATTTAGCTAAATGTTCACGACAATAATCTAGAAGATTCTCTTCTGTTAAATCTTCTTCCTTCTTCACAACATAACAGAGAACTGCCTCACCTAGATTCGGGTCAGGCACTCCAAAAACAGCAACTTCAACAACACCTGGATGATTATAAAGCACTTCTTCTACTTCTCTTGGATAAACATTATATCCACCAACATTGATCATATCTTTCTTGCGGTCAACGATATAAAAATAGCCTTCTTCATCCATTTTTGCTAAATCACCTGTATAAAGCCAGCCATTGCGTAAGGTTGCAGCACTTTCTTCAGGCATTTTATAATAGCCCTTCATGACATTTGGGCCACGAACAATCAATTCTCCAACCTGACCACAAGGAACTTCCTCACCATTTTCGTCGACAATCTTATTCTCAACATTTACAATGTTTGTTCCAATTGAGCCTGGTTTTCGTGGCCGATCTAACGGATTAAAGCAGGTTACAGGTGATGCTTCAGATAATCCATAACCTTCAGATACAAGAACATTGAACTTCTGCTCAAAGCTCTTTAAAAGTGCCACAGGCATTGCAGCTCCACCTGAAATACATAGGCGTAAAGAGCTTAAGTCCTCAGGATTTCCTTCAGGATATTGGAGGAGAAAATTATACATCGTTGGTACACCCGCAAATACTGTTGCCTGATACTCGCTTGCGACTTGGAATATTTCCTTTGGACTAAACTTTGGTACAATCAACATTGTTCCACCGCTCATTAATGGTGCATTTAATGCGACTGTCATGCAGAAAACATGGAACATCGGTAAGGTTGTAATAACCCTATCCTGTTCAGAAATTTTCAGGTATTCCGCAACATCCCTTGCATTGCTGTACAAGTTCATGTGGGTCAACATTGCTCCTTTAGGTTTACCCGTTGTACCAGATGTGTACAAAATTACGGCAATATCGTCATCCTCAAGAGTTGGTCTAACGAATGAGAGTTCACCTGAGCTAACAACTCCTGTAAACGATTTCAAATTTGGGTAGATTGATAGTTTTGTGATATCGACTCCACTATTTGTACCCTGTGGTGTTTCGCAAGCTATGAGATGATCAACTTTCGGAAGGTGTTCATTCATCTTTTCAAAAAGTGGGATAAGCAAGTCCAACATAATGACAGCCCTTACATCTCCATTATTGATAATATATCCGATCTCATCAGGAGTATAAATCGGATTAATTGGGATAACTGTTGCTCCTACACGTAGAGCACCGTAAAATCCAATAACAAAATGTGGAGTGTTGCCCAGTACTAGAGCAATGTGATCACCCTTTTTAATTCCCAGTTTCTCCAAGCCATTTGCAAACTTTGTAACTGCACCATCTAATTCAGCATATGTACTTACATTACCTTGAAAAATATATGCTGGTTTGTCGAAGTATTTCTGTGCTGTTTCCCCTAGTCGTGATGATAGATTCAATTTTCTCCCTCCCTCAGCCAACATTATGAATGAATAGTCATTCATTTATTGACAAAAAATAAAATTCTAAATATATTATATTGAAAGAAAGTTTTTCTATCAAGATGGTATTGCATATTTTTATAAAAAACGGACTAGATTGTATGAATCTAATCCGCTTTCGTCATGTACTTAATAAATTAAATTGATAAAATCATCTATCGTAATTTTACCGAAATAATGCTGGATATCAACATTCTCTAATGCTTTCTCGAGCTCCGCTTTTTCATATTTTGTTCCAATTAAACGTTTTTCAATATCTTCTACATCACCCACTCCAAAGAAATCTCCAAAAATTTTACAGTTTTCTATCATTCCCTTATGTACCTCTAATCGCACATCAATTGAACCAACAGGGAAGCGATGAGTATGTTGGTAATTGAACTTTGGAGACTTTCCATAGTTCCAATCCCAGTTTTGATAGCGTTCTTTTGAAATTTCATGTATGTTTTTCCAATCTTTCTCTGTTAGTACATATTCAGGA
Organism: Fredinandcohnia aciditolerans; assembly: GCA_003640645.1. Taxonomy (GTDB): domain Bacteria; phylum Bacillota; class Bacilli; order Bacillales; family Bacillaceae_L; genus Ferdinandcohnia; species Ferdinandcohnia aciditolerans. The sequence goes on from QGHH01000008.1 coordinate 14,687, forward strand.
ATATCACCATCGGTGTTGAAAATATAGCGTAGCAGCATTTGTCTAAATTCCTCAATTGTAATTTTTTCATTTAGGAATTCACTTATATTAGCAACCCTGCTTCGTACCGATTTAATCCCCTTCGATTCTATTTTATCCTTTTTCACTTTAAGTGCTGATACTACATGGTCAATTTCTGAATCGAACATTAGTGTTCCGTGGCTGAACATTCTACCTCTTGTTGAAAATTGAGCGTTTCCTGAAATTTTTCTTCCTTCCACCTCGATATCATTTCTGCCACTTAGTTGGGCATTTACACCAAGCTTATGCAATGCTTCAATTACTGGTTCCGTAAACTTTTTATAATTATGGAAGCTTTCTCCGTCATCCTTCGTAATAAAGCTAAAATTTAAATTTCCTAAGTCATGGTAAACAGCTCCGCCACCTGATAAGCGTCTCACTACTTTAATACCATTGTCATCTACATACTGCGTATTTATTTCCTCAATTGTGTTCTGATTTTTTCCAATGATAATTGACGGGGCATTTATATAAAATAATAAGTAAGTCTCATTTATGTCTAAATTTTTTAGTGCATACTCCTCAATGGCTAAGTTAATTTGTGGATCATGTATTCCTTTATTATCGATAAATAACATCGTTTTTCACTCCCAAGTTAGTCCTGATTTTGCTAATTTGATAAGACCATTAAATTGTGATGAAGCTTGATTGACAAGGTCTTCATGATTACCGTAATGAGGCAGATGCGTTAGCCAAAGTTCGCTTACATTAGCCGCTTTGGCAATCTTACCTACTTCTGTACTATTCATATGGCCCATATTGGAACCATCTTGATCCGCATATAGATTACATTCACAAATAAATAGGTCTGCATCTTGAGTAAACGGAATAAACTCTTCTAAATAACTAGAGTCAGCTGAAAATACAACAGTCTGTCCGCTTGCTGTAATTCTCATTGCATAGCATACAACCGGATGCTTAGTCTTCATAAATGAAATTGAAAATGGGCCGATTTGAATGGTTTCATCAGGGTTATATTCAATTGCTCTTGTATGTCCTTTATGTTCCAATTTTGCGAAGCCTTCTTTATCAGCACTGTGGCCATATATCGGCAGTTCTTTATGTTGATTATGTATTGCACTTGTTACAAGTCTTGCATACTGCATCGGACCAATATCTGCTACATGGTCATGATGGTAATGAGATAATATTATCGCATCAAGCTCATTAATTGTTAAATAGTTTTGAAGCTGTGCTAGTACACCACTTCCACAATCAACAAGTAACCGAAAACCGTCCTGCTCAAATAAATAACCAGATGTAGCTTCATTCACTGCTGGAAATCCACCCCAAAATCCAACTACAGTTACCTTCATAGGATCACCTTTCTCTCCCTTAAAATATCTACTCTTCAATGGTTTACCCTACCCACTACCACTATAATCGATACAAAAAAAAATTTCACTTTTAAAATAAATTGTTACAAAACAGTTGTTGACATATTTAAAACTGTTATAGTACACTATAAATAACAAAAGAAACGGAGGGGTTGTAAATGTTAGTAAAAAGTACAGAATTTTTCAAAAACCTACCACCCAAAAAATGTGTAGAGTGTGGCCATGATATCGAGGAGCAGCACGAGTGCTACGGAAACAAATGCGATCACTGTAACGAGATTAAATAACAAAAGGAAGGCCGAGGCCTTCCTTTTCTTTTACACTAAAACTGGTGTAGTTTCTTTTAAGTATTCCAATACCTTGTTAACCGCTTCTTCTCCTTGGTCAATACAGTCAGGAAGTCCTAGACCCTCATAAGAGCTTCCCGCTAAAAAGACACCTGGTAGTTGTTCGGCAACATTTTTCTTAACTGATTCAATCCTGTCCTTATGCCCTACTGTATATTGCGGCATTGCATCTTTCCATCTTGTTACAATAGAAAATTCAGGTTGGTCTGTAATATTCATTGTTTTGTTTAAATCATCAAGAACCACTTTGACAATCTCTTCATCTGATTGATCAACGATTGCTTCGTCTCCAGCTTTACCAACATAGCAACGAAGGAGTACTTTACCTTCTGGGGTCGTATGCGGCCATTTTTTATGGGTCCAAGTAACTGCCGTAATAATATAATCATTATTACGTGATACAACAAAGCCCGTTCCATCAATATCTTTTTTTATAGCTTCTTCAGGGAAAGCCATTGCTACAGTAGCTACTGATGTAGATGGCATTTCCTTAAAGGAATCAAAAAATGAGTATTGATTAAAAATTGATTGTGTTACATGATGTGGTGTAGCAACAACTACACTATCCGCGGTAATCTCTTTTCCATTGTTCAGTTTAATAACGTAATGGCTACTTTGTTTTTCAATACATTCAACCTTAATCCCCTTAAAAACGGTACCAGGCTCAAGTTTTGCTTCAATTGCATCAATAAATGACTGTAATCCAGAAGTTACAGTTAAGAACTGTCCCTTTGGAGCCGAATTTGTTTCCCCGCTTGGCTTTGGTTTTGGTGGTGTTGTCTGCTTCATTCCTAAGATTAAGCTACGGTATTTTTGCTCAACTTGATAGAATTGAGGGAAAGTCGACATTAAGCTTAGTTGGTCAATATCTCCAGCATATATCCCTGATAGCAATGGCTCAATAAGGTTTTCAACGACCTCATCACCAAGTCTTCTTCTAAAAAATTGACCAAGTGATTGATCGCCTTCGTCAGGTGTACGAGGTAACACAAAATCCATTGCCGCACGAAGTTTACCAAACGGGGTAAACAAACCTGTAGTGATGAATGGTCCAATTTGAGTTGGTATTCCCATGATGGATCCACCTGGCATTGGATGAAGCTTTCCGTTCACAAGAACATATGATTTACCAGCAGTATTGTTAACCAATTTATCCCCTAGACCAACCTCATTGACAAGCCGGGAGGCACTCTTTTTCCTAGCTAAAAAAGAATCCGGACCTCTTTCAATGACAAAACCATCACGTTCCACGGTTTGTACTTTTCCACCAAGTCGATGGCTTGCTTCTAAAAGGGTACACTTTATGTCTAAGCCCTTCTCTCTTGCCTCTTTCTGGAGATAATAAGCTGCTGTTAAACCAGTAATCCCGCCACCTATTACAACTACCTTATGATTACTCACTTAACATCGCCTTCTTTCAATAGGATGTCAAAAAATCGGATGAAAATGACACATCGATATCGGAGCTTCGACTAAGTGCCGACACGTCCTGTGTCGAACGTCGAAGTCACCACATCGTGTGGAAGCTCGTTGGCTTGCTTTTCCGTTCCTTGGAAAGGAAAAACACCCTTTCCGGCGTGCGAAGGGGCTCACTGAAGCAATTACTTATGCTCATGTATTAATTGCATACGTTCCGCTACTCAAAGCTGCACTGCCTCGAACTTTCGACGCACATGGCTTGTTAGTGTCGACAATGCCACAGGAAGTGGCGTTTTTGTCGACGCGGTCCTTTTCATCTTCCTTTTGAACACTCATTTAAATGTAAAAATTCAGTGACAATTTATTTTTTAAGTTCTTTTAATACAACTGTTGCCAAACAATCGATAAATTCTGGCTTTGAATTTGGCATTTCAGGACGGTAATAACTTACACCTAGTTCTTTTGTAACAACTTTACATTCGTAATCATTGTCATAGAGAACCTCTAAGTGATCTGCTACAAATCCAACTGGAATATAGACAAAAGCTTTGTAGCCTTTTTCATTGTAAAGGTCTCTAGTTAGGTCTTGAACATCCGGCCCCAACCATGGTTCAGGTGTATTTCCTGCACTTTGCCAGCCTATCTCATAATTCTTGATACCTGCTGCTTCAGCAATTAAATCAGCAGTTTCTTGTAACTGACTAGGATAAGGATCGCCAGCAGCGATGATTTTTTCAGGAAGACTATGTGCTGAAACGATTAATACTGCATTTTCACGTTCTTCTTCTGGCATTGAAGCAAAGACTTGCTTCACCTGCTTTGCCCAGTAATTAATAAACTTAGGCTCTTTATACCAACTTTCTACAGAAGTAATTGTTGGGCCCCCAAGCTTTTCTGCCTCTTCTTTCGCGCGGTCATTATAGGCTTTTACACTAAAAGTTGAAAAATGAGGTGCAAGAACTAAACTCACAGCTTCCTCAATTCCATCCTCTTTCATTTGAGCTACTGCATCTTCAATGAATGGCTCGATATGCTTTAAACCTTGATACAATTTAAACTCAATTTCATCTTGTATTTGATTTAAATGCTCTTCAAGTCTTTCACCTTGCTCTGTTGTGATTTTAGCAAGCGGTGAAATTCCGCCAATTGCTTCATAACGACTACGTAGGTCCTCTAAGCTTTCTGGTGAAGGCTTACGTCCATGACGTATATGCGTATAATAACGTTCAATATCTTCTTCTTTATATGGAGTACCGTATGCCATTACGAGTAATCCCATTTTCTTTCTTGTCATTTAAAACACCTCAGAAGCTAGATTAGTTTTTCTTTCGAATATTCATGGATTAATGTAGTTAGACGCTTAAGTGTCTCTGGTTTAACATCTGGGAAAACGCCATGTCCAAGGTTGAAAATATAACCCGGTTGTTGCATTCCCTGGTCTAGAATTTCTTTTGCTTTTTCTTCGATGACTTCCCAAGGAGCCAGTAAAATGGCTGGATCAAGATTTCCTTGAACTGCTTTTGTAATTCCAAGTTCTCTTGCATTCATGATTGGCAAGCGCCAATCGAGTCCAACAACATCAAGCGGTAAGTCATGCCATTCTAATGCTAAATGGCTTGCTCCAACTCCGAACATGATAAGTGGTACATTCTCTTCACGAAGTGCAGAAAAGATACGATGCATAACTGGTTTAATGAAATGGCGGTAGTCTGCCACATTTAATGCACCTACCCAAGAGTCAAAAATTTGTACAGCTTTTGCACCTGCAGCTATTTGTGACTTCACATAGGTAATCGTCATTTCAGCTAGTTTATCCATAAGAGCAAACCATGCTTCAGGTTGGGCATACATGAAAGCCTTCGTTTTATTATAGTTTTTTGAAGGTCCACCTTCAATCATATAGCTTGCTAATGTAAAAGGAGCTCCTGCAAACCCAATCAATGGAACGGAGAGCTGTTCAGTCGTTAATAGTTTAATTGTATCAAGAACATATGGAACATCTTCTTCAGGATGAATTTCACCAAGCTTTTCAACGTCCTTAACTGAACGGATTGGGTTACTGATAACAGGTCCAACTCCTGCTTTGATTTCAACATCTACCCCGAGAGCTGGGAGTGGAGACATAATGTCTTTATATAGAATTGCTGCGTCCACATCATATTGCTCAACTGGAAGTCTTGTCACATATGCACATAACTCAGGCTGATGTGTAATTTCAAACAGTCCGTATTTTTCTTTAATTTTTCGGTATTCTGGCTGGGATCTTCCCGCCTGGCGCATATACCAAACAGGTACATGTTCCGTTTTTTCACCCCTAGCCGCTCTTAACAATGTATCATTAAAACCCTTTTGCATATGTATTTACCTTCCTTTCAACATCTTCACACAATAGTCTTTATAATAGCATAAGTAAGTATTAACTTAATCAAATACGCCTTGGCGTAATTGCGCCCAGATTTTTTCGAGCTTGCTCGAAAAGCTACCTTTGAAAATCTGTGGCATCCACCGAAGGCTTTAACTTTATTTAGCCTAGGGTTGAACTCCTAGTTGAATTAGTTACTCTAATTACATTCATAACCCACTTATTGAACTACTACTAAATAAAATAAATAGATCATTTCATATCCTCACTTTATCACTATAATTGTTTCTACTATCCTTGTATACAAAACCGAGGCAAATGTCAAAAATTTGACGAACATTCACGGATAAAGGGTGGTGAAATGAACACCACCCTTTAACATGTTTTATTTACTGGAGAAAAAGGTAGGCTTAACAACTTGAGATTTTGTTCCTTCTTCTTTCGTCTGGGAGTTAAAAGGGACTACAAAATAAGATGGTATCGAAAATATATTTACATTTTCAATCTCAAAGTCCCCACTCCCTCTAACAGAACCCACATATTTTACAGATTTTGAATTCTCCTCATATATTCGATATTCAACCCGTTCATCTTCTGCAGGTGTCCATTTTAGGGAAACCGTAAATAATCCAAGTGGTTTAAAGGTCAAGCTAGCTTTAACATCATCAATTTTTGCGAGCCGTATCGGTGGCTCAAGTTCCTCTACATCCTTTGGAGCCGAAAAAGCAGTTACTTTCTTCAATTCAGATTGATCAAGAATCTTTTTAAAGAGTTTGGTTGGAGATGCACTTCCACCTTTTAAATAATGAGTGGCATCTGTAGAATCATAGCCCATCCAAATTGCACCTACCACGGATGGTGTGAATCCGACAAACCAAGCATCCTTTATTCCATTTTCTACACCAGGTAAATTGGTTGTCCCAGTTTTCCCTGCAAGTGCACCCTGATAAGTTCCCACCTTTGCAGTACCATTATCGACAACGCCTTCGAGCATTCTTGTCATATACCAAGCCGTTTGTTTTGAAAAAGCTTCCGTCTCATGTGTTGATGCCTCTCCAATCACTTTTCCTTCACGGTTTACTATTTTGCTAATAACATGTGGTTCAATCACTTTTCCTCCACGAGCAAAGGCTCGGTAGGCTTTTGCCATTGCAATAGGAGAAATGCCTTCTTTAAGTCCACCTAAAGCGATTGATAAGCCTTGGTCTGGAATTGTGATACCTGCTTTTGTTAAATATTTTTTAGCTGTATCAATACCAACTCTATCAAGCATCCAAACCGCTGGAGCATTTGAAGACTCTACTAAAGCATCATACATAGATATTTCACCTTTATAAATACCTGAATAATTGCTTGGTTCATATTCACCATAGGATAATTTTTTATCAACTAACATGGAATAGGGTTCAAATTCATCTTCTTCCAATGCCGGGCCGTAAACTGCCAATGGCTTAATCGTTGATCCTGGTTGTCGTTTAATTACAACGCGATTAATGCCTCGACTTACATAGCGTCTACCGCCAATACTAGCTAAAACACCACCTGTATCATTATCTAACAGTACAAATGCACCTTCTACATTTTCATCAACACCCGGAAAATTCTTTTGATCCTTAAATAGCTCGAAAGCTGTTTTTTGAATCTCCAAGTGAAGAGGAACAGTAATTGTATATCCACCTCTAAGCAATTCCTCATTTGATAATTGATAGCGAGTCTTCGCTTCATCAATTACCATGTCGATATAGGTTAATAATGCGGGGTCCCTCTCTACTTCATGGACATTTAGAGACAGAGTCTTTCCCTGAACTCTAACAGCTTCCTCTGGCTGTAAAAACCCTCTCTTCTCCATTAAATTAATGACCAAGTCCCGTCTTTGTTTACTTTTTTCAGGATTTAAGATTGGTGAATAAGTTGATGGTGCTTTCGGTATTGCTGCAAGTAGCGCACCTTCTTCGACCGATAATTCACTTACATTTTTGTTAAAATAAAATTTTGATGCAGATTGAATTCCGTATGCACCATGACCAAAATAAATTTGATTTAAATACATTTCTAAAAGCTCTTGTTTGCTGTACTCTTCTTCTAAATTAATGGCTATGATCAATTCTTTCGTTTTTCGCAAGAATGTTTTTTCATTCGTAAGGAAGACATTTTTGGCGAGCTGCTGCGTAATGGTACTTCCACCTTCTACCTTTCCACCGGCAATAATATCTTTATATATTGCTCTGGCAATTGCTTGAAGATCAATACCATGATGTTGATAAAACCGTGTATCTTCTACTGCAACAAATGCCTGCTGTACATATTCCGGAATTTCCTTAATCCGTACAATATCCCGATTCTCATAATATAATTTCGTAATAAACTGTCCATCTTCATCAACAAGTTTTGTTGCTGAGTTCATAACAAGTTTTTTGTCATCAATGACATAGTCACCTGCATATAAGATAAGCAAATACCCACACAATCCAAGGACAAACGAACCTACAATAACAAACAATGAGAGGAATAATTTTCTTTTCATACTGTGACCTCCTTGGAATAATTAGAAGCGGAAGCGATTCGGTCAGCCTCGACAAGCATAAGATAAGCCGTCAAGAAGGATACAGTTTATCCTTCTTGACGGATTGGCTTATAACTTCAAGGGGCTAGGTGCTGCAGCTAGATATAATTAATTCAATCTGAGTTGGTTATGTTATCTTTTAGTATAACTGTAAAAGTTTCTCACTATGTATGCCCTAAAAGAAAAGCGCAAAACACCCTGTATTAAGTGACAAGCATAAGACGAGCGGTGACAGAAGGTAGGTACTCTTTACCTTCAGAGCGATAGACTTAGACCAGAGAGCCGATGGTGCATGAAACTAGACATTAATAAAGGAGGAGTTATATGAACTTTTATATGGCGTTCGGTACAATTGATTTTTTGATAAAACTCCAGGAAAAGCACAGAAGAGAAAACATGACTGCGTTTTATAATAATGAAACAGCGATTCTGCTTCATGAAACAACAAAGAAATCTGTTTTTGCCGCACCACGTAAATATGAAGTCCTCACTGCCATAGGAGAAATTGAGAGTGCAACATTTTCTGCATTCACATATGTCCCTGTAACAGAGGAAGGTAAACCGTTATTTGAATACAACATCACCCAAATGGGTTCTGTGTTTCAAAACTCTCCAGGATTTATTGCCTTTCGCTCACTAAGGCCATTAAAAAGTGATACTTATATAGTGGTAAGCTTTTGGGAAAAAGAATCATTTTATTTAGATTGGACCCGGTCAGAAAGCTTTAAACAACTTGAACAATTCATTCAAAAAACGAAAGCCGGCTTAAACCAAACAATCTTTTCTGGACCTGTTTATACAAAAACTTTTCACTCTATATCAGATGATTAAAATTTGTGTTCACTTCTCACACCTAATCCCCAGCGACATATTCTGTAATACAAACATAGGTAAACGTGTAGTTACCTCTGGTTGAATTTTGAATTAGAAATGGGGGTTTCACAATGTTAGTGGAATTAACAGCCCTGCATTGGATATATGTTTCGTTTATTCTCTTAATCATTGGTTTTATGGTGATGAGGAGGGACACATCACTTATTTGTATTCTCGGTATCTTTCTACTTGCCATTACCGCTACTGGATCAATAAGCGCTTCCGTAAGTGGTGTCTTTAATAGCTTTATCTACGCAATAACCGAGTTACTCTCAACCATTCTCGTCATATCAATTATTGTTTCGATGAGTAAGTCATTAACTGTTACGGGAATTAATGACATCATGATTGCTCCTTTTGCAAAACTTATCCGTTCCCCGGCCCTTGCTTATTGGACAATTGGTATTGTCATGATGGTGATTTCATGGTTTTTCTGGCCATCTCCAGCTGTAGCCCTTATCGGTGCTGTACTTTTACCGGTAGCAATGAGAGTAGGTTTGCCTGCTTTGGGTGTGGCAATGGCAATGAACTTGTTCGGTCACGGTATTGCTTTGTCCAGTGATTTTATCATTCAAGCCGCTCCAAAACTTACAGCGGACGCTGCTGGTCTTGAAGTGATGGAAGTTGTGAAAGCAAGTATCCCTTTAGTTTTTGTGATGGGGATTGTAACGACAGTTGTAGCCTACTTTTTACTCCGACGCGATATGCGTAAAGGAACTCTTTCTGTAGGTGGTAAAACTGACTATTCCAATCCGTTGACTAAGGATCTATCAGAGAAAGAAGAAGAACGTTTAAAAAGCTTACTTTCAACATCCGCAAAACGTTTCTTTGCCATATTAATCCCTATCCTTTTCGCCCTAGATGTTGTTGCCATGTCTGTCTTAAATCTTTCCGGTGGAGACGCAACAGCACTTGTTGGTGGGACCTCAATCTTTATTCTTCTACTAATCTCACTTGTTGCTCATAAAAATGCTGGATTAGAAAAAACAACAACCTATTTAATTGAAGGCTTTCAATTCGGATTCAAAGTATTTGGTCCAGTCATTCCAATCGCCGCCTTTTTCTATCTCGGAGACTCTGGTTTTGTAAAAATCATTGGCGACTTCTTGCCAGAGTATTCACAGGGAATAGTCAATGACCTCGGGGTTAGTCTTGCATCAGTTGTACCATTAAACGCCCCAGTCAGTGCGGTAACCTTAACCATAGTTGGTGCAATTACAGGGTTAGATGGTTCAGGATTTTCAGGAATTTCATTAGCTGGATCACTTGCCGCTTTGTTTTCATCCGCTCTTGGGGCCGGTGCTGCGACATTAACAGCACTTGGGCAAATCGCAGCAATATGGGTAGGTGGCGGAACCCTCGTTCCATGGGCACTTATCCCAGCAGCTGCAATATGCGGTGTCGACCCATTTGAACTTGCAAGGAAGAACTTACTTCCAGTAACAATCGGACTGGTGGTAACAACAATTGTAGCGATGTTTTTAATATAATCGATCATACAAGAAGCTCTTACAGGATAAGGGCTTCTTTTACTTTTAATAAATTAGTAATTTACAAAAGTTCCAATAAATTTAATGTTATGAATCTACACTATTTTTCGATATAATATTAGTAGATTCTACATATTCTTCCTATATTAATATCATCGGAGAGAGACGCATGTTAAAGCTCTTTAACATTACTTTGCAAACTAAAATTATCACATTAATACTTTCATTAATTGTGTTTGTGATATCAGTCTTAACAGGAATGTTTATTTATTATGAAGCAAGAGAAACCAATGAGGACATGCAAAAGCTTTCTTTACAGGCTTCACGTACCCTTTCATTAATACCGGCATTGAAAGATGGTTCTCATGAAGACTTACAATCTGGTTCGATGGAAGCAATTACACAGCAAATTAGCAACCAAGTTGGGGCTAATTATATTTTTATCGAATATAAGGATGGGCTAAATTTCTCTTATCCCGAAGTTAGTATCGATCATTCTGCTTTTGATGACGAAAACTTTAAAGCGATTGTTTTTGGCAGCTTTTACACAATCGAAACAAATAATCAACTAGGGAATATTTTGTGGGGAAAGGCACCGATTATTTCAGGAGAATCTGGACAACAAATCATTGGTGTTGTAAGTGTTGGTTATTTAAAAAATGAGATAAAACAAAATATTAAAAAGAAGTTACTGAAAACCTTATTTATTGCGATTATTGTTTTAATCGTTGGCTTATTTGGCGGAGTTCTATTAGCAAGGAGTATCCGCAATGACATAATGGGACTTGAACCACATGAAATTGCTTCCTTATATCGAGAAAGGAATGCAATTTTAAAATCGGTAAAAGAAGGAATTCTTGCAATTGATAATAAGGGACAGATTACATTACTTAATAAATCGGCAAAACAAATGCTAGGAATTTCAAGTGACAGTATAAATAAACCAATTGCTGAGATTCTGCCAAACACAAGAATGCTCCGTGTATTAGATACAAATATGGTTGAGACTGATGATGAAATGGTCATCAACAATCGAGTGTTAATTGTGAATCGCATGCCTATTATTGAAAATGGCAAAACAGTTGGAGTTGTTTCTAGCTTTAGAGATAAAACAGAAATTAAGAAAATGGTCGATACCTTAACCGAGATTAAAAACTACTCCGAGGATTTAAGAGCCCAGACTCATGAATTCACAAATAAATTATATGTTTTATCTGGATTACTTCAGTTAAAACAATATGAACAAGCCATTGCTATGATTCAGGACGAAACAAATCAACTAAACTTTCAAAATGATATTTTGTTTAATCAAATAAAAGATCCTAAACTCCAAGCTATTCTACTTGGAAAAATAGGAAAGGCATCTGAAAAGAAGGTTAGTTTGATAATTGATGAAAATAGCTACCTATCTAACCTACCGAACCATATTTCAATTACGGATTGCATCATCATTATTGGAAATCTGATTGACAATGCAATTGACGAAGTTATGCAAGACGAAGGTGAAGTAACATTTTTCGTAACCGACATCGGAAACGATATTGTCTTCGAAGTTAGTGATAATGGCGACGGGATTCCAACTGAAAAAATGTCCCTTCTCTTTGATAAAGGAGTATCCTCTAAAGGTGAAGAAAATAGGGGCTTTGGGCTTTGGAATGTTAAGACCGTTGTCGATAAGTTAAATGGTTCAATCGAAATATCAAATGGAAACAAAGGCGGCGCAATTTTTACTGTTTTTCTACCGATAAAAAGTCAGATTAATAAGGAGGATGACTGATGATAAATGTACTTATTGCTGAGGATGACTTTAGAGTAGCCTCGATTCATGAACAATTCTTACAAAAAATTAAAGATGTGAATCTGATAGGTAAATCCTCAAACGCAAAGGAAACTCTTGATTTGTTAAAAAAACATCACAATATAGACCTACTTTTATTAGATGTTTATATGCCTGATAAAATGGGTACTGAAATTTTACCTATCATCCGAAATCTGCATCCTGAAGTAGACATCATTATGATAACTGCCGCAACGGAAAAGAAACATTTAGAAGAATCACTCCGTGGCGGAGTTTTTCATTACCTCATAAAACCTGTAACATTTGAAAAGTTTACGGAAACAATTGAAAAATATATCGAAAAGAAAGAGCTATTAAACAGCAGGAATGAAGTCGATCAAACTATTGTAGACCACTATTTCGGGGGCAAACAAATACAGCATATTGAAAAGAAAGTACATTATCCAAAAGGTATTGACCCCCTTTCTCTTGAAAAAGTGCGAGATATTATCGACCAATTAGCTTCAGGAATTACTGCTGAAGAAATGGGTGAACGCATGGGAGCATCCAGAACAACTGCAAGACGTTACTTAGAGTACCTAGCATCAACTAATGAGGTAATTGCCGAACTTGAATATGGGATTGTTGGTAGGCCAGAACGCAAATATTCAAAACAAAAATGATCACAACGGTTAAGCATCTTGAACTCTTTCAAGATGCTTTTTCGTGAACAAAATGAACAAAAAGAATTTATCGTATTTTATATAACTTATTTTGAAAACGGTTACAAATTTGTGTCTGAACTTTTAAAATAGTTATAAGAGTTATATGAGAGAATCCAATCTAGTTTGAGGGGTGTTTAAAAAGGCAAGAAAATGAATCAATAATAAAAAAGATTAACAGAAAGGAAGATTATTAATATGGGGGCAACTAGATTAATTCTACCGATTATTTCAATTCTAATTAGCATTTTCTACTTTATTTCAGCTATTAATCTACCTAAAGCCAAATTGGGAGACCCAAATGGTCCACTCTATTTTCCGATGATGGTTGGTATTTTTCTATTTATTGTGAGTGTTATTTATCTCATAAAGGAACTTAAAAATCACTATCCAAAAAATGATGAAATCAAGTTATTGTTTAAGGGCAGAGTTCCCTTTCTAATCATTTCTACATTGGTATTATCATTAATTTATACGCTTATTTTTGAAAGAATAGGATTCTTAATTTCAACAATACTGTTCATGGCAGCTATTTTATTTATCGTGAATGGCAAAGAAAAATGGAAAGTTAATATTAGTGTAGCTGTTTTATTTAGTTTGGGATCATGGTACGCCTTTTCTCAACTTCTAGACGTCAGCTTACCATAGATTAAGGGGGGATAACGTGGATATCCAAGGAATTCTTGAAGGTTTTGCAACGGTAATTAGACCGGAAAATATACTTTTTGTCGTATTCGGAGGATTTTTAGGAACCATTGTTGGGATGCTTCCAGGTTTAGGACCGGCAACAGCAATTGCGGTTTTAATCCCAGTTACGTTCGGAATGGATCCAACAAGCGCATTAATTTTAATGGCAACCATTTACTATGGAGCCATGTATGGTGGATCATTAAGTTCAATCTTGATTAACACTCCTGGTGACGGATCAGCAGTTGCCGCAACATTTGATGGTTACCAGATGGCAAAAGCAGGTCGTGCTGGCCCAGCGATTGCGATTACGGCAATTGGTTCACTCATTGGTGGTTTTGTCGCAGTTATTGGCTTTATGTTTTTAGCAAAGCCACTATCAAATTTCGCTCTACAGTTTGGTCCTGCGGAATACTTTTTACTTATGCTCTTCACCTTATCAGCTGTCGTTTCCTTATCCATTGGAAATATGACAAAAGGGTTTATTTCGATGGGGATTGGCTTAGTTCTAGCTACAGTTGGTATCGACCTTCAGACAGGAGTACACCGTTTTACATTTGGAAATGTTCATTTGAGTGATGGAATTAACTTCTTAGTTATTATTATTGGAATCTATGCAGTTGGAGAAATTCTCTATAACTATTTAACAATTGATAATCCACTTGGAAAGAAACATAAATTAGACCGTGTTTGGATTACAAAAGAGGACTGGAAGCAGTCAAAGTGGCCAATGTTCCGTAGTTCACCACTTGGCTTCATAGTTGGAATTTTACCTGGGGCTGGTGGTGCGATTGCCTCACTAATGGCGTACAGTACGGAAAAACAACTTTCAAAACACCCTGAAAAGTTTGGTAAAGGGGCAATTGAAGGATTAGCTGCACCTGAAACAGCCAATAACGCTGCAGCAGTAGGTGCTTTCGTACCACTGTTAACAATGGGGATCCCAGGTTCTGGAACAACAGCAGTAATGCTAGGAGCTCTTGTTATGCTTGGCGTAAAACCCGGCCCACTTCTATTCGAAAGTGATCCAAATATGGTATGGAGTTTAATTGATAGTATGTTTTTAGGGAATATTTTCTTATTCTTGATCAATATATTTATGGTTGGTGTGTTTATAAAAATCTTAGATGTACCTGCAAAGGTTCTTTATCCGATTATTTTAGTCCTTGCATTTATTGGTGCATACACAATGAACTACACAATTATAGACTTCTATATCTTAATTATTTTCGGTGTCATCGGTTTATTCTTAAAGCTCTACGACTTCCCAATTGCTCCAATGATTTTGGCATTAATTGTTGGAACAGATATGGAACAAAATTTTAGAAAAAGCCTTGTAGCAGGTCATGGTGATTTAGGTATCTTTGTTAGTTCACCTATTTCGATTACATTATTAATCTTAACACTTTTATCACTTACTTACCCAATATTCATGAACAGAAGAAGAAAGAAAAAGACAGAACTAAACGAAAATACATCCCTTTAGGATGTATAATCGATTAAGTTGTAGATAAAAACCCTTAGTAATTTTACTAAGGGTTTTTATCGTTTAAGAAAGATTTTCAAGTACGGATTGTAAAATACCACCGCTTTGATAATATTCGATTTCAACTGCACTATCTAAACGTACTCTAGCAGTGAATTCAGTGTGTTCTAATTGGTTTTGTTTCTTTGCAATCACTTGAACCATTTGTCCTGGTTTGATTTCTCCGTTTAGACCTTGTATTTCAAAGTCTTCTCTACCATCTAATTGTAAGGTATCGGCGCTTTCACCTTCATTAAATTGAAGTGGCAAGACTCCCATCCCTACTAAATTGCTACGATGAATACGCTCGTAGCTCTCTGCTAGGACTACTTTAACACCTAATAACGCGGTTCCTTTAGCAGCCCAATCACGTGAACTTCCCGTGCCATACTCTTTACCTGCAATGATTAGAAGGTTTTGATTTTCTTCTTTATACTTCACTGCTGCATCATAAACTGGCATGATTTCACCAGTTGGAAGATACTTGGTAAAGCCTCCTTCTATTCCGTCAGCTAATCTATTTCGAATTCGGATATTTGCAAATGTCCCCCTAACCATGACATGATGATTTCCTCTTCTTGAGCCATATGCATTGAATTCACGAACTGGAATACCTTTATTTGATAGAAATATACCGGCTGGGCTTTTTACTGGAATTTGACCAACTGGAGAAATATGATCTGTTGTAATGGAGTCACCTAACATTAATAAGGCCCTCATGTTTTTGAAATCTGAGTCTGTCTTTTCAGTTGAAAGCTCTTCAAGGAAATACGGCGCTTCTTGTATATAGGATGATTGATCATCCCATTTATAAAGCAACCCTTCTGATGATTCAATCGATGACCATGCCTCATTTTCAAAAATATGTTCATACTCCTCTTTAAATAGCTCGTTCGTAATAGTAGAACTGATCACTTCATTAATTTCTTCTGTAGTTGGCCAAATATCTTTTAAATAAACTGGATTTCCATTATTTCCGAAACCAATGGGCTCTGAGTACATATCCAATTGAACTGAACCCGCTAAAGCAAATGCAACCACCAATGGCGGAGAACTTAAGTAATTTGCTTTTATTAGTGGATGTACTCGTCCTTCAAAGTTTCGATTTCCACTTAAAACAGAAGCGACAAGAAGATTATTCTCTTTAATTGCCTCTTCGACAGATTCAAGAAGGGATCCACTATTTCCACAGCACGTTGCACAACCATAACCGTCAATATAAAATCCGATCTCCCCTAATGCCTTAAGTAGGCCTGATGCTTCAAGGTATTTTGTCACTACACGTGACCCTGGAGTTAAACTTGTTTTTACAAACTTTGGCTTCTTAAGGCCAAGTTCCAATGCCTTTTTAGCAACTAGCCCCGCTGCTACCATCACACTTGGATTTGAGGTATTTGTACAGCTTGTAATGGCTGCGAGCACTAGTGAACCAGTACTAATTACACTACCATCCTTTAATTCAACCTTTTTATTAAGTTCGGATTCACCTAAACCATAACCGCCACTTTCAACCGGCTTTGATACGACCTTAGTAAACTCGTCTTTCATCCAGCGTAATTCAATACTATCTTGTGGTCTTTTTGGACCAGCAACTGTTGGTTTAATTGATGATAAATCTAACTCTAGTATTTCAGTAAACTTCGGATTTTGTGTATCATCTGTTCTAAATAAACCTTGGGCGTCATAATATGCCTTTATCAATGATCGGTTTTCTCCACGTCCTGTTAGCTCGAGATAATCTAATGTCACTTCATCAATCGGAAAATAACCCATAGTCGCTCCATATTCAGGAGCCATATTGGCAATTGTTGCTCGGTCAGTTAAAGAAATACTGGATAATCCCGTTCCAAAAAACTCAACAAACTTGCCTACTACTCCTTTTTTTCGAAGTAAATTTGTAATTGTTAATGCAAGGTCTGTTGCAGTAACCCCCTCTTGAAGCTTACCTGAAAGCTTTATTCCTACTACCTCAGGAATCACGAAATAAAGTGGTTGTCCAAGCATGGCTGCTTCTGCTTCGATTCCACCAACACCCCATCCAATTGTACCTAGACCATTAATCATGGGTGTATGAGAATCTGTCCCGACAAGAGAATCTGGATAAACAACATTTTCTCCATTTTCATTTTTTGTGACAATCGATGTAGCCAAATACTCTAAATTAACTTGGTGAACAATCCCGTTTGATGGTGGTACTGCCCTGAAATTAGAAAAGCTAGTTTGTGCCCACCTAACAAAGCGATATCTTTCTAAATTTCGTTCATACTCAAGCTTAAGATTATCAGACAGGGATTCTTGAGTCCCAAAATAATCAACAATCATTGAATGGTCAATAACTAAATCTACTGGAAT
Organism: Fredinandcohnia aciditolerans; assembly: GCA_003640645.1. Lineage (GTDB taxonomy): Bacteria > Bacillota > Bacilli > Bacillales > Bacillaceae_L > Ferdinandcohnia > Ferdinandcohnia aciditolerans. The sequence continues at coordinate 32,201 of QGHH01000008.1, forward strand.
TTGGGGGTTAATTCGCGATACATCTCCACCTTTTCTTTGCACAGCATCTCTCATGGCAGCTAAATCCACGATAGCAGGAATTCCTGTAAAGTCCTGAAAGACAATTCTAGCCGGCTTGAATGGAACTTCTTTTTTCTCCCATTGTGTCTTCTCCCAGTTTGCAAGTTGTTCAATATGTGAAGTAGTGATTTGCTTTCCATCTAGATGGCGAACAGCAGCTTCTAGTAGCATTTTAATAGAATTAGGTAATGATGAAATAGGATACCCATTCGTTTCTAGATCTTTTATTCTATAATATTGATATTCTTTTCCATCCACATATAATGTTCTTTTTAATGTAGACAGAGATTCCGTTACACTCATGAATTTGCCTCCCTTGTTGTTATTAAACATTGAAAAAATAGTCTAGTTGATGGCAATCAGCTAGACTATTTATGATTAACACTATTTTTCAGGGATATATAAATCACCTTTTATTATTCTTCGGGCTGTTCTATCTAGGCCAACAGAAGCAACATCACCCTGCTCCTCGGTTAATGCAACGCGAACCTCTGCGATACCCTCAGGATGACCGATTCGAATAATTTGTTCAACACTTCCATCTCTCTTTCTGGAGTATTGATTTGGAACGGTGCCCTCAAGCAATGCAGATGAAGCTAAGTTGTATAACCCACTCCCTGCAAAAGTACGGTGAAATTTCTTCATAGAAACCATTTTTGCGACAATATCAATATCGTTCGCGTTAATATGCTCTCCTGCTGAAGTCACATAATCGTGTGGACTAGCAACTATAGCAATTTTCGGTATAGAGGGAATGTTTTTTGCTTCATCCTCGTTTTTTGCGATACCGGCGGCAACTGCCATTTTCAATCGAATCTCCTCTAACTCAGACAATAATTCATGATTCACTCCTACAACATGATTTAGCTCTGAACCTACTATCCCAAATTCACTTGCTGCTACATACACAAATGGATTAACAATATCAATAAACGATGCTTCATAGCCTCTTTTACTAGTAACTATCTTTGTTTTCAGACCAATCGGAATTGTTTTCCCCGTCTTTCCCCCTCCAGGCGAAAGAATATTAACCATGATTTTTGCTCCAGGGGTAACAACTCCTGGCATCAAATAATCTCCTGATACCTTTGCTTTACCGTTTGACAGAGGAACGATCATTTTTATCATCTTATTTATATTTTTATTAAAAGCTGATACAGTCACAAAATCATCGTTTGAGTTCGTTGACACAAGGCCTTCATCTACTGCGAATGCTCCTATAGCCGCCATTAGATTTCCACATGTTCCTTTATCATCAACAACTTGCTCGCCAATGCCAATTTGATAAAATGTATAATCAAGGTCCGCACCCTCAACGGTCGGCTCTGAAATAACCATGATTTTACTTGTGTGAGATGTACCACTTCCTAAGCCATTTATTTGTGAGGGATTGTATGCATCAATTCCCTCTAAAAAAATTTTGTGCTTTAATTCTTTATTTGTTGGTAAATCTTTTTCATGAAAAAGGATACCTCTACTTGTGCCACCTCTATAAACAACACAACGCACAGAGAATTGAGACATTATTCTTCCTCCCTACTTCATTTCAGGAACAATGGTTTTAGCTATTTCTTGATCAAGATCCTCATAGTCATGAAGTTTAATGGTTTCATATAGTTCCTTACGTGTTTGCATCTTATCTAGCACATCACGCTGTGTACCTTTCTCGAATACTTCAGAGAATACAATTTCATATGCTTTCGCTGCTGCTCTCAAAGAAGTAACCGGATAAATAACCATCGAGTAACCAAATGATTCAAATTCTTCAGCTGTAAAGTATGGAGTTTTTCCAAATTCGGTCATGTTTGCTAATAAAGGAACCTCAAATTCTTTGCTGAAAGCCCTGAAGTCTTCTTCAGTAATTAATGCCTCAGGGAAAATAGCATCAGCGCCTGCTTCTACATATTTTTTTAGTCTATGGATAGCAGCCTCTCTACCTTCAACAGCAAGTGCATCTGTTCTTGCAACAACAACTAATGAAGGAGCAACTTCTTTAATGATTTTAATTTTTTGGGACATTTCATCAGCTGTGACCAACTTTTTCCCATTTAAATGACCACATTTTTTTGGCAAATCCTGATCCTCAATTTGAACGGCAGCTACACCCGCTTCCACCATTTCTTTAGCCGTTCTGGCAACATTTAAGATTCCGCCAAAGCCAGTGTCAATATCAGCTAATAATGGCAAATTTGATGCACGAATAATTTCACGTGCTCTTTCGGCAACCTCTTGTGAATGTAATACACCTAAATCCGGTAGCCCTCTACTTGCCGTATAAGCCCCACCAGATAAGTACAATGCTTTAAAGCCAACCTTTTTAGCCATTAATGCAGCCATGCCGTCATGTGTACCCATAATCTTCAAGATTGGTCCTGCCTTTATATAATTTATAAAGTCCTCAGCTAATTCTTTTTGACTCTTTTGTTGTTCAACAAGCCATGTCATGATATTCCCTCATTTCATTTTTCTAATAAGTAAAACCCATGGTCATGAAAGAACGAAGGACCCTACTAAATAGGGCCACGTCTTTTCATTAGTCAACTAAACCAGATTCACTAATTAAATCTTTATACATTGTAGTTTGTTCTTCCAAGAATTTAGCTGTTTCACTACTATTTTTGTAGAGTGGAGTCCAGTCATTATTTTTCACTAAGTCTTTCCAAGCATCGGTTTCAACCATTTCTCCGATTACTTTATCCCAGTAAGCAATTTCTTCTTCCGTCATATCTTTAGGTCCCATGATACCTCTCCAGTGAGGAAATACCATATCTACACCTTGTTCCTTCCATGTAGGAACATCCTCTAAACCCTCTATTCTTTCATCAGAAGATACGCTAATTACTCTGAAGTTGCCTGCAATATGCTGATCCTTAGACTCAGAAACCGCCATTGTTGCAACATCTACGTGACCACCTAAAAGAGCTGTTACTACATCTCCACCACTCTCATATATCATGAAATTTAATTTAGATACGTCAACACCGTATGTTTTTGCTGCTTGTACAAATGACAGGTGATCGTTGTTACCTAATCCTGGCGCAACTGCAATTGTTAAAGATCCTGGATCCTTTTTCAATTGTTCCATAACATCTTTTGCAGTTTTGAACTCGGAATCATTTCCAACTGCAATTGAAATCCACTCAGTTGTTAAAATTGCTAGTGGAGTGAAATCTTCATAAGTTAATTCACTTTGGCCTAATAAGTTATTTGTAATAAGTAGACTTGAGTTAATAGAAAGATGGTGTGCATCTTTTGTAGAAAGATATTGCCAGCCTACTTCTCCACTTCCCCCTGGCTTATTAACTACATTAATGTTTTGGTCTACAATGCTTTCATCCTTAAGAATCTTTTGGATTGCTCTAGCAGTTGCATCCCAACCACCCCCTGGAGTTGCTGGTGCTACAAGTTCAATATTCCCAGTTGGAAATGATTTTTTATCACCTGATGCACCAGACGAACATGCTGCAACAAATAGTAAAGATAAAATTGCAATAAACGAAAAAAGCTTTTTCATTTTCCCACCCCTTTTTTAAATTTTCACAACCTTATAATACTTTTAATATACAAAAATGTAATCGTTTTCAATTTAAAAGAAATTAACAACAATAACCCTATTTTGTTCATAAAGTTCACAGAATTTACAAATCTCGCAAATCTAAGGATGATATAAATGAAACGAATGCGTTAATTACATTTACCTCTAGTGACTCATTATGATAAAGCATCCATGTATTACGAATTAACGGATTATTTTCTTTATCCGTAATAAACACTTTATGAATATCTTCATTTCCTTTTAAAATCATGCCCGGCATTATTGCATACCCTAGTCCATTTACAACCATTTCTTTACAAGTATCCACTTGATCCACCTCCATCGTAACCATAGGCGGTCTTGTAAAATTTTCTATCCACCAATGATCAATTATAGATTTTAGTAGATTATCCGTTTTATAATCAATTCGAGGTAGATTAGGCAAATTGCTGATATCAATTTTATCCTTTGAAGCTACACATAACTGATCTTCAAATAATAAGTGTTTTTGCTCAAACCATGTATATTCACCGCGAACAAAGGCGATATGGATGTCCTTTTTATATAGTGAATGGAAAAGATCCCGACTCCATCCTGTCGTTACTTTGAACTCAACATTTGGATAGTTGTCTTTAAATGCCCTTAATAATTGTGGCAGTTTATATTTGGTGAAAAAACTGGACACACCCAAATTTATCGTTCCAACAACCTTACTCTCCATATTAGTCAAATGATCCTTTATTTGTTGTAATTTTAAAATCATTTCTTCCGCACTTTTCGCCAAGTACTCGCCCTGTGGAGTAAACTGGACACCTCGTCTGTCCCTATTAATTATTTTGATCCCAAATTCTTTTTCAATTTGTTTAATACGATTTGTTAGGGCCGGTTGTGAGATGAATAATTGTTTACCCGTTCTTGTAATATTCTTGTTTTCATAGAGGACCTTAAGAATTTCCCAATCCTGACTTCGCATTTCATTCCCTCCTTTTGTACATTAGATATTCATAAATCTTATGACGATTAATTCAAATACAATATTTTACTTATATCTATCAATATACTATATTTATCATTACAAAATAAGAAATTTTTGGTGAGGGAGAAACATGATTCTTTGGATAGTCATCATTATCTGCACTGGTTTTCAAACAATCTTAAATACAACTAGACCGATCATCACGTTATATGCCTCTGAAATGGGGGCAAATACATTTGATATTGGAATTCTTACAGCTGCGTATGCTTTTTTTCCATTAATTTTCGCAATCCATGCTGGCAGAATTGCCGATAAAATCGGAGACCGATTACCTGTATTTCTTGGTTTAGCCGGAATATCACTTGGAATGGTCATTCCTTATTATTTTCCTTCAATGGCAAGCTTGTTCATATCGCAATTAATTGTCGGAACAGCTGCTGTTTTTATCACAGTTTCATTACAAAACATACTCGGAAATATTGCTTCCGAGGAAAAACGGGATCAATATTACAGTCTTTTCGGAATTGCGACTGCGATGGGAGCGATGATTGGTCCAATAATCGGCGGATATTTAGGAGAACACATATCTTATTCTTCTGTATTCCTTGCGTCGATTTTTATTAATATCATACCTATTTTGATTTCCTTATGTATTCCTGTCCTAAGGAAGCAAAAAACGAAGCAAAAAATGAGCATAGGTGCCTCAGTTGGATTATTAAAAATGCCTTTATTAAGAAAAGCATTAATATCAAGTGCGCTTGTCCTATATTCAAAGGATATCTTCGTTGCTTATTTTCCACTATTCGCAAAGCAGTATGGGATATCTACCTCAACAATTGGCTGGATTATTTCCATACAGGGGTTAGCGATTATTCTCGTTCGGTTCTTATTACCTGCATTAACAGAAAAACTTGGAAGAGACAAAGTTTTAATTGCATCCGTTTTTATGGCAGGTATCTCATTCTTATTAGTTCCGTTCACTGGAAATGTGATTTTATTAAGTGCGCTAAGTGCTCTCATGGGACTTGGACTCGGTTGTGGTCAGCCTCTTTCAATGACCACTACCTATAATGCATCACCAAAATCAAGAACAGGTGAAGTTCTAGGTTTACGACTTGCCTCTAATCGTTTGTCACAATTAATAGCCCCTGTCTTTTTTGGTTTAGTTGGATCCTGGGCTGGTGTTTTTTCCGTATTTTTTATTAGTGGGACATTTTTAATTGGTGGATTATTTGCTATAAAACCCGAAAAGAAAAGAAAATTAGCTTCATAGAAAAGGAAAGCCTACAGCTTCAGAAAGTTGCTGTAGGCTTTGTTCGTTAATAGGATGTTCAAAAAGTCGGGCAAAAATGACACATCGAATTTCTGCGTAAGCAACTCCAAGAATATGGTTATGTGCTTGCGTCTACTTGTTTATTCACGAAGTCAATTCTTCAGCGCAAAGCTGCAAGGGAAATAACTCAGCAGTTGCCTCGCTCCGATACTCGGAAGCTCACACCGCCTTGAACTTTCTACGCACAGGACGTTCTAGTGTCGACAAGACATGAGGCCGTGGCGTTTTTATCGACGCGGTCCTTTTCAACCTCCATTTGAACCCGTATTTATAGTTTAAAGGATACAAATTTCAATTCTGTCATTTCTTCTGTGGAATATTTGATACCTTCTTTTCTAACTCCACTGTTTTTAACACCTCCATATGGCATATTATCAACTCTAAAGGTTGGAATATCATTTATGATGACTCCTCCTACCTCTAATCGGTCAGCTGCCTCAAATGCTTTTTGAATAGTTGTTGTATATACTCCTGCCTGTAGACCATATTCTGAGTCATTTACGAGACTGATAGCCTCATCCCATGTTTTATACGAATTAACGGACACAATCGGACCAAATGCTTCATTACAAGAAACAGAAAGTTTTTCGTTAGTGTTTACTAAGATCGTTGGTTGGAAGACAGTTCCATCTTGTTTTCCACCATAGACGACTTTTGCGCCTTCTGCCTTCGCCACTTGGACCCAATTATCGATTCGAGCCGTTTCGTTTGGATTAATGAGAGCTGATACATCTGTCGTTTCTGATTTCGGATCCCCAAGAACTAGTTGACTAGTATAGTACTTCAATTTTTTAACGAACTCTTCAAATACATTTTCATTCACATAGATACGTTGAACCGAAATACAAACCTGCCCAGCAAAATTGAATGCTCCCTCTGCACAACGAGCGGCTACTGCCTCTAAATCATCAGTACTATCTATAATGACAGCAGCATTCGAGCCTAATTCGAGGGTAACACGCTTAAGTCCTGCTTTCTCTTTAATTCGCATTCCAACTGGTACACTACCTGTAAAAGTAATCATTTTCACTCGATTATCTTGAACAAGGAGGTCACCTACCACACTGCCTTTACCTGTCACGACATTCAGAGCACCTTTTGGCAGTCCAGCTTCTTCAAATAGCTTCGCTGTCATAATTGCACTTAAAGGTGTTTGAGATGCAGGCTTTAATACGACCGTATTTCCCGCCGCAAAGGCTGGGCCAAGCTTGTGTGCAACTAAGTTAAAAGGGAAGTTAAATGGCGTGATTGCTGCGATGACACCCAGCGGTTCTCTTTTTGTGTATCCAAATCTTCCTTTCCCGCTTTTTGCAGCATCAAGTGGGACAGTCTCTCCGTGAAGGCGTTTGGCCTCTTCTGCAGCAAATTTGTAAGTTTCAGCAGTTCTTATAATTTCTGCCCTTGCAGCTTTTAATGGTTTGGCATTTTCAGAAGCTAGGATAAGTGCACATTCCTCGAGCCTTTCAGTAAACAGATCAGATACCTTTTCGAGGATCTCTGCGCGCTCAAAGGCTGTTAGATCTCGCATTGTTTTTGTCGTTTGTTGGGCACTTGCAATTGCGTTTTCAACCTGTTCTTTTGTGGCTAAAGGGATCATTGAAATGATTTCTTGATTGTAGGGTGAACGTAATTCTTCGTATTGGGCGCCTTCTTCCCATTTTCCATTGATGAATAATTGTTGTTTTTCCATTTTTTACCCTCCCATAAAACACTTCATCTATTCGTACAACTTATAAATATAATCTATAAATTGATTATATTATATTTTTCTTATTCGAATAACTGTTATAAAATATAAGTTCAGTATCCTAATGAATGGAGAAACAAATATGAGAGGTATTTTTGAAAAATTAATGCCATATATAAAACGGCTCTGGGAATCTATTAAACGCTTTTGGCGAGATAAGCATATTACTAAAATTTTATTACTTATTGTTTTGGTGTTTATCTTATTGACTATGCTCTTCTTTGCCTTTATGGCTAGTCAGGCAAACGTTCAATCGTTGAAAGACGGTTTGCGTCAAGCAACTGTTATTTATGATAAAGATGGTGAAGTAGCAACCAATATTTCGACGAATCGAACTGAGGGTGTCTTGGTCGAAGAACTTCCTGAGCATGTGAAAAATGCGGTTATTGCAATAGAAGATGAGCGCTTCTATTCCCATAATGGTTTTGATATAAAAGGAATCACTCGCGCCTTTTTTAATAATTTATTTGCTGGAAGAATTACAGGTGGAGGCAGTACGATCACTCAGCAGCTTACAAAAAATGCGCTGCTCTCTCCTGAACAAACCTATAAACGTAAAATTGAAGAACTTTTTCTAGCATTGGAAATTGAAAAGCATTATACCAAGGACGAGATTTTACAAATGTATTTAAATCAGGTCTTCTTCGGTAATGGATCATGGGGCATTAGCCAAGCTTCGAAAAAGTACTTTAATAAGGAAATTGACAATGTATCAATCAGTGAGGCTGCAATGCTTGCTGGAATTCTCCAAGCACCATCAGCATTAAATCCTTATAAAAACTATGATGGTGTGATTAAGCGAAGAAATACAGTTCTGTTAAAAATGCATGAGTTAAAGATGATTTCCGATGATGAATATGCACAAGCGAAACAAGAAGAAATTAAGCTTGAGGATGGTGGTGGAAGCTATATAGAAAGAAACTATCCTTATTATGTTGACGCAGTGCTAGATGAGGCCATTAAGAAATATGGGTTGACGCAAGAGGAGATTCTGACTCGTGGGTATCGCTTCTATACTGAGATGGATCAAGACTTACAATCTGCCCTTGAAGATGTTTATAAAAAGGACTATCTTTTCCCTAAGGGGAGGGACGTTCTTGTACAAAGTGGTGCTGTAATGTTACATCCAAAGACTGGAGGTGTACTTGGTTTAGTCGGTGGCCGTGGTGAACATGTATTCCGTGGTTTTAATCGGGCAACTCATTTGCAGGCTCAACCAGGGTCAACACTAAAGCCATTAGCAGTATATACTCCTGCACTAGAAGAAGGGTATGAAGTCACTTCCGTATTAGTTGATGAGTTAAAAACATATGGAGATTACACACCTGAAAACTTCTCAAAATCGTACCAAGGTGAAGTAAAAATGTATGAAGCCCTTGAGCACTCGTTAAATGCACCGACCGTTTGGCTGTTAGACCAAATTGGACTTAATAAAGGACTTGATTCTTTACGAAGATTTGGTATTCCATATTCAGAAGAAGATAAATATCTAGGTATCGGACTGGGTGGAATGCATAAAGGGACTTCACCTTTACAACTAGCGGAGGCTTATTCAGTCTTTGCAAATGATGGAAAACGACCGGAAGGACATCTAATCTCAAAAATTGTAGGACCAACAGGGAATGTCATTGCAGAACATAAGCATAAAACAACTAAGGTTACATCTAAAAAAGTGGCAAACGATATGACTTCTATGCTACTAAATGTTGTTGAAACAGGTTCAGGTAAAGGAACAAAAATCCCTGGAGTCGAGCTTGCTGGAAAAACAGGCTCTACCCAGCTCCCTTATAAAGAGATTAATGGAACTAAGGACCAATGGTTTGTTGGATATACACCTAATTTCGTCGGTGCCGTTTGGATGGGCTATGACAAAACAGACAAAACACATTATATCCAAGGTAGTAGCTCTGACTATATTGTTCCTTTATTTAAAGCAATGATGGACGAAGTGCTTCCTACAATGGAAGTCGACTCCTTTGATGTCGTTTCTGTTAATGCGAAGCTTTCAGGACAAGAAGACCGAAAAACTATTACAAAGGAAGAAATTAAAGAGAAAGCTGAAAAAATCGAAGAAACATTAAAAGAAGAAAGTGCCAAATGGAAGATCGTATTGGAAGAGGCAAAAAAGGACATTAAGAATGTCAGCGAAAAGGTTGAAAATAAACTTAGAGATCTACTAGGAAACTGACATATAAACTTGAAAGAGTATTGGGAGACCGATACTCTTTTTTTGCTATTAAGATGATTGGAGAGCTATCATCTTCCTATTTTCTGGTATTTGATGTATCTATATGTCAGTTGGGGTGCTATCAACTTCCTATTTTCTGGTACATGGTGTATCTCCACGACGATTGGAGCGCTATCATCTTCCTATTTTCTGGAACATGATGTATCTCCACGACGATTGGGGTGCTATCAACTACCTAATACTGCTAGAAGACATATCTCTACGATGGTTGGAGCCCCCTCTACTTCCTAATTACTGCAATCCGATGTAATCCAAGGAAAGTTTGGCTGCCACCATCCTAATAATGAATGCTAAGTTTTCTAAAAAGTGTGATTAAAACCACTACATTCCGAAATACACGTTGGTACACTAATACTATCAAATAATTGGGGGTATGATTGTTGGGCATTCGGGGTCTTTCTATCTTATCTATTCTTGTAGCTTATTTTCTTATTGTGTTTGGTGGTTATGTCGCTTCATCTCAGTCAGGTATGGGCTGTGGGCCAGATTGGCCATTATGTAACGGTGTATTAATACCTGTATTAGAAGGTGAAACACTCATTGAATATGCACATCGTGTAATTGGTGCTCTGCTTTTTGTTCTTTCTGCCATATTATTCTTAAAAGTTAAGCGAACTGAAACTGAAAATCATGTAAAAACAACAGCAAATTGGATGATGCTTCTCCTTATCCTTCAGGTTATTCTTGGTGCGATTGTTGTTGTACTTGATTTGCCAGCAATTGTTGTTACCATTCATCTACTTATTGCAATGGCCTATTTTGCATGCTTGCTTTTTATATGGAAAAGCCAAACAAGTTCAACAGTCAGCGTAAGTAATGCGTCATCCTTACAAAAGCACTATTTCATCCTTATATTACTGCTAACTTTCACCTTAGGTTTTGGCGCTTATATAAAGCATCAGTCGTATGGTTTAGCATGCGAATGGTTATCTTGTTCTAATTCTTTCCTTCCATTAAGTAAAGCTCAGATTTTACAATCCTCACATCGCTTCTTTGCGTATGCTTCTGCTATTCACATATTTATTTTGACTTATTTTGCATTCACAAAGAACTGGAGTACAAGCATTCAATTACGACTTATGCTAACTTCACTAACCGTTTTTTCACAAATTATTGCAGGCATTTTCACGATCAATACGGCATTATCTATTCCTTGGGCAGTTATTCATCTAGCGATTGGTACCGCCCTTTTTGGCATCATTGTAGAATCCTGGTTTACCCTAAGGTTTTCCCATACATCAATAAAGGTAACGAATTGGAGAAGCTCAAAATTTACAAAGTAAAACACAAAAAGCCCTTTATATAGGGCTTTCTTCAATTACTTCTAAAAAGTGTTTTAGGATTCCGGCTGTTAACCCCCAAATGACACGGTCTTCATAATAATAGAAGCATTCGTCCATACCTTTTACCTGCCATTTATAATTTTCCCCTCCAATGATATCGTTAAAAGGAAAGTTTTCTTCGGGCTCTACATGAAAATTCACTTTAAAAATCTGTGGAGGATTTGATTGTAAGAATGACAGTGGAACCGTAAATATTTCTCCAACTTCTGCTGGATTCGGTTGAATCTTATCAGGCTTATTTATTACACCTACAAATGGATAGATAATTGTACCAAACGGGGAAACAAAATAATCAAGTGGACTTACATTTGTAATATCACTTTCATTTAGCCCTAGTTCCTCCATCGTCTCCCTAATGGCTGTATGCCGCTCATCTCTATCCGTTGGGTCCATTTTTCCACCTGGAAAGCATATCTCACCTGGCTGTCGTCTTAATTGACTTGAACGAACCTCAAAAAGGATATGAACTTCATTATCTTTTTTTAGTAAAGGAAGAAGAATGGAAAAGCGCTTAAAATCTCCACGGCCTAATAGAGAGGGAGTGCGTTCCTTAACTATATTGACAATTTTATCGATTTCCATAGTTCACCTCGATACGTTATTTACTGTTTTAAACCTTTAAAAGCTTTAATAAAATCAATTGGGTCTTCTTTAATATTATAGGAGAATACTCCTTGGTTTGTGTGGAGATATAAAAAGCTGGCTCTGTAGGAAACATCATACACATGTTCTAGATGAAATTCATTAGCAGAAGAAAGGATTCGGTCTTCAAACAATCGCAACTGATGCTGGTTTTCAATATACTTTTGCACATTCCACTCTATTTTTCTTTGAATAGTGATATACGGATGAGATGCAATAATTTTCACAATTCTCCCCTTTCTTTTCCTATATTGTACCAGAATTATGTATTTGAAAAAACCACAGTGGTTTTTCATACTGTGGTTTTCATAATTATTGTTGCACTAATTCTTTTTCAAGGTTTTGTAAACGTTCTGCTACTTCTTCCTCAGTTAACCCGTTCTCTTCTACATAACGGTTACGTGGGTGAACGCGACATTCATGTGTACAGCCTCTTAGATATTTATGCTCATTTTCTTCAGAACAAAGTATTTGTTCATTACATTCAGGGTTTGCACAGTTTACATAGCGTTCACATGGTTCTCCAGTAAAATGGTCTTTCCCTACAATCACATGCTCTTTTTGGTTTACTGGAACAGCAATTCTTTCATCGAATACGTAAAGCTGGCCATCCCAAAGTTCACCTTGTACCTCAGGGTCTTTACCGTATGTTGCAATTCCTCCGTGAAGCTGGCCAACATCCTCGAAGCCTTCTCTTACTAACCAACCAGAGAATTTTTCACAACGAATACCGCCAGTACAGTACGTTAGTATCTTTTTTCCTTCAAGCATTTCTTTGTTTTCTCTTACCCATTGTGGTAAATCACGAAAAGTTTCTACGTCTGGTCTAATCGCGCCTCTGAAATGTCCTAAATCATATTCATACGTATTTCTTGCATCTAAAATAATTGTATTCTGATCTTGCATTTTTTCATAAAATTCTTTTGGACTTAGATATTTACCTGTTAGTTCATGTGGGTTAATATCATCCTCAAGGCTTAAGTTGACGAGCTCAGGACGAGGTCTAACATGCATTTTCTTAAAAGCATGTCCATCTGCCACATCAATTTTAAAAACCATTGTTGCAAAACGAGAATCTTTTCTCATTTCTTCCATATACTTGTCGGTTTGTTCAATAGTTCCAGAGACCGTTCCATTAATACCTTCTGTCGCTACTAAAATACGACCCTTTAGACCGATTTCTTTACAGAAAGCAAGATGCTCTGCTGCAAATTCTGCTGGATTTTCAATTGTTACATATTGATAGTAAAGTAATACTCGATAAGGTTTTGTTTCTGTCATTATTTTCGACCGCCTATCATTAATATTTGCAAGATATGAATGTGTTTAGGATCGAATTACACTTTTCTCTTACATCAGTGTATTGTATCAAATTCTTTATTACTAAATCAACGTTTTATACCTTCCTTATATTGTAAAGTCGTTTTTTTATTGCAATAATATATCTATTTTTATCAATTGTTATATAATAAGTCTGTCAAACTTTTTAGATGGGGGTTTCAAATATGAGTTTACCAAAAGCATTAACGATTGCAGGTTCTGATAGTAGTGGTGGAGCTGGTCTCCAAGCTGACATAAAAACCTTCCAAGAACATGGAGTTTACGGCATGTCAGCCTTAACTGTAATTGTTGCGATGGACCCGCATAATAAGTGGAATCACCAAGTATTTCCGGTTGACCTCGATATCATCAAGGCACAATTAGCAACAATCCTTGATGGAATTGGTGTCGATGCAGCAAAGACTGGTATGCTTCCTACTGTTGATATTATTGAAATTACTGCAGATGCGGCTAAAAAACATAATCTTCAAAAATTTGTTGTGGATCCTGTAATGGTTTGTAAGGGAGAAGATGAAGTTTTATTCCCTGATCATGCCGTTGCTCTTAGAGAAATACTAACTCCACTTGCAACAGTGATTACTCCAAATTTATTTGAAGCAGGTCAATTAAGTGGAATCGGTTCTATCACAAGTGTTGACCAAATGAAAGAAGCTGCTGTGAAGATACATGACCTTGGTGCGAAATATGTACTTGTAAAAGGTGGCGGAAAACTGAAACATGATAAAGCAGTAGATGTATTATATGATGGAAAAGAAATAGAGGTCCTTGAAAGCGACAGATTTGAAACAACATTTACTCACGGTGCCGGTTGCACCTCTTCAGCTGCAATCGCAGCAGGACTTGCAAAAGGATTAGAAGTGAAGGAAGCCATATATGAAGCGAAGAAATTCATTACAGCTGCCATTCGTCACTCCTTCCAACTAAATGAATATGTTGGTCCAACAAATCATGCTGCACGCCGACTTTATGGAGATAAGTAATTCCCTATTACAGCTGTAGACAGGTTCTACAGCTGTTTAAATTCTTAGGCAATGTGAAAAGCGCAAGGCGTCCTTCTATTGGTGAATAGCGTAAGATGAGCGCTGACTTAAAATGTTTTTTCCCTTCCAAAGTGTAGCGCTTATTGTCTCGAACAGATGGTGCTTGAAGCTGGACATCCTGAAAACCTGCCTAGACGAATTTTATATATGATGGTAATATTGTGAATATCATAGAATAATAGTTACGCAATCATATATATATTCCCACATGTAAAAAGCCATAGGTAAGGAGTGTGTAAAATGCCTAGGATAAACAAAGATATTGTAAAATTTTTACGCAAAAAGAATAACATGACTCAACGTGATTTTGCTAAAGCAGTAAATTGTAGTTTTGCACTTATTGCCCTTGTAGAAGTTGGTAAACGTAGAATTACGAATAATCTTGAAGCAAAAATCAAAGATTCTTTCAACTTAGATGATCAACAAATCTCATCCCTTGCAACCATCGTACAGGAGATTGCGAAGGGTGTACATCCGTATATGTAAAAGCAAATGCTCAGCGGGCTTGGTGCTTAAGCTTGACGTAGAACAAAAAAGCAATTGGACATTTCTGATCCAATTGCTTTTTTACGGTAAGTTTGAGAACCCATATTCCTCTAAAAGAGCAATGGCCTCATCGCTCAATAAGTATTTATAAAATAATTTTGCTTCATTGAAATGCTCTGATGATTTTAAGACTCCAATCGGATAAATAATCTCTGAGTGATACTTAGTATCCACACTCATCACAATCCGAATTTGATCTGAAAATTGTGCATCTGTTTTGTAGACAAACCCTGCATCAACATTTCCAGTCTCAACATATGTAAGGACTTGCCTAACATCTTTTGAGAGCACTAACTTATTTTCAATTTCTTTCCACATATCCATGCTTTCGATTGCTTCCTTCGCATACTTCCCTGCAGGAACAGATTCTGGAATACCGATTGATATCCGTTCAGCCTTTGTTTTCAAATCTTCTATTCCCTTAATCTGCTTTTCGTTTTCTTTTGGAGCAATTAACACAATCTCATTACCGGTTAGATTTTGATGGAGATTCTCATCCATAAGTTCCTTATCAATAAGGATATCGAACTTTTCTTTAGAAGCCGATAAAAAGAGATCAACTGGAGCTCCTTGAGAGATTTGTTGTGCAAGTGCACCTGATGCGCCGAAATTAAAGGCGATATCAATTGTAGGATGTTCCTTTTCAAAATTATTCTTTAATTCTTGTAAAACATTCTGCATACTTGTAGCAGCAGAAACCGTTAATTCTACCTCATTAATAGACTCCAGATCAGTACCTTGAGGCCCACAGCCAGATAAAAATAGAACAAAAAAGAGTATAAGGATAAATTTATGCATAAAAAACACCTTCCCTTAGCCAGTATAGCTAAAAGAAAGGTGTTTTGAAAATAGTCATTTTTTATAGGTTTAATAATTCAACGTGCTTGCCGATGTGTTTTACAAGGGCTTGACGGTACACATCTTCATTATCATTCAAAGTACCGAAAAATTCATCCTTGAAGATGAAGTTTCCGTTTTCATCTTTTGCAGTTAACAATAATCCGTATGTTACATGGATTACTTGTCTTGCTGCATCATTATTCATATATTCTGGTAAGTTTTCATCAGAAACTGTATCAAGTGGTACGATTGTATTCATATCTGGTGTAATATGGTAATACTTAAGTGCTTCATTTAAATGTTCTAGTGCATATGCATGCATTTTTCTATATAGTCCAGGATTTACCTTTGCAATTACACGTACAGCTTCAAGCCAGTTTGTGCCAGCTGTTTTAACATGAAGAACTCCATTTGTATACTTTGCGATAATCGGGAAAGCTGTAAATTTATCGCTTCCAGAGTGGATACTTAGTTTGTATTCAAAGTATTCAGCAATTCGCGCGTGTTCACGTAATTCTTTTTCGAATTGTTCAATATCACCGATATAATCAATTCCTTTTTGGAATTCACCACAGAATCTTGGAGCAAGGCTTGTTACTGTTACGCCACGTTTCTGTAATTCATTTGCTACAAAGAAATGTGCTGCTGGTGATGTAACTGTTTCGGTTTCATCAATTGAAATTTCAAAATCAATATCACGGTCTGCTTTTTCGATATATGTGTCATGTACATGGACCATATAATCTAAAGCTTTTCCGTATAACAATACAAATTTCTTTAATGTATTTTCATCAAATCCAATTTCTAGACCTTTTACATCAAATTCTTTATTTAAATATAGCTCATTATAGTGATTCTTCGTTTCTTCAGGGAGGCTATCAAATTCAGCACTGATTTCCTCTACTGTTAAGCCCTCAACTCGGTTTTGGATATGGTCTGAACAATCTAATGTAAGCATTGACATACCTAGTGATAGTGCCATTTTAATGTCTTCTTCTTCTTTTAAGTGGTCGCCGTCTGCACCAAATCCACCTGTATATCCTTCTTGGAATACAGCAAAGCTAGCAGCGTCAATCACATCATTCATTGTACGATTCGTTAATGTTAATTCACGAATACTTTGTTGAGCAAGAATTGGCTTTACATTATGGTCACGAACAGTTTCGATATGTCCTGGTGAAGCGAGACCTAAGCGGTCACCTAAACCCATTGTTGCAATTTTTGTACCGAATGCTCTTGGAACAGTATATTCAAAGTAGCGATTTAATACTAAACGATTTTCATGCGTTAACGGACAAGCTTTTCCATTTTCAGTAATTACTGTACCATCTAATTCTTCAAATAAAGCGCCTTCTCCTGATGCAAGGATCCATTTTTGCTGTTGGTCCCTTACCATGACAAGGCTTACATTGTCATGATGAGTTAAGGATTTCTCGTAAACTTTTACTTCGCTAGAATTTTCGAAAACGTTTCCGTTTTTTAATGCTTCAACAAGTTGCTTCATATGTTCCATGGATATAGCCTCCTAATTAAATTGCCTATAATTTAAATAATATCGTAATATACTAATATTGCAATGAAAAAATTACTAATATTAAAATAATATCTTTAAAAGTTTTTCTATGTTTTCTGTTCTTTGGGTATTTACAATAACACCCATTACCACATTTGGATCATCAATTGCTTCGTTAAATAATGGCATAGCTTGTGCATCGATTCCAGTAGCCTGATTTTCAGAATCAAAATACAGAAATTCCTTATCAACTTGTAGTTCTTTATCAATTAATTTATCTAAGTTATAGAAATATTGTTCCCCATTCATAATCTCGAACTGTTCTTTATCAATGAACAAAACATCGAGTTCTCCAGTTGAAATTTCACCAGTAACTCGTTGTAGAGCTGCCATGACAACATTTAAATCTGCAGCATCCGGAGCATATGGGATTACCTGAATCGATACTTCTTGTTTTTTTCTTTCTTCTTCTGATAGAATTCCTTCATTTAGCCTTTGTTGAATATTTTTAATTTCATTTGAATCTACCAAATCTCCTAGAACAAGAATCGAAAGTGCAGAATCTTTTTTTGGCGAATAGTCGTTAACTAGAAAGATAGTTACAATTAATACAATAACAAAAGCAAATAGATAATATCTATAGTACTCCCAAATATACTTGGCTTTTTCAGCTGTACTCATGGCTGCAAATAATTCTTTGACCTTTCCTTTATCTCTCAAAGCCCTTTCATCCTTTCTGATGTGTATAAGAGGAATATACTACGTATTATCCCATACTAAGCATTTTCGTATTTTTTTTGTAAAAATGCAATACTATCATCTATAAAAGGTTCGGTTGTACTTTCTAGCAGAAATTGGATATAAGGTTTTCTAGGCTTAATCAGTTCCATGACTAAGTCGTAGTTTAATAGCCCTTTACCAGGAGGAGCAAACTTTAACTTGCCATTCTCAATAACAAAATCTTTACAATGAACAATGATTATACGATCTCCAAATAGTTCGATTGCCTCTTTGAAAATTTCATCTTGATAAATGTAATTTTCAACAGTTAACAAATTTACTGGGTCAAAGATAATTTGTAAATTATTTGAATTTACTTCCTCCAATAACCTTTTTAAAAGCATTGAATTGTAAACAGGATGGTTAACTCCCGCTTCTATTCCCACAATAACTCCAAATTTTTCTGCTTCATTTACAAGCTCTTTCACACTTTCTACAACATCAAAAAAAGGTTTCTCTCGAAAATTATCTACAGTAAATCCCATTTTAGCATGGACATTTCCTGTTTCCGTTCCAACAACACTACAGCCAAAATCTCTTGCATAACGGATATGCTCCTTGAAACGGTCTAATGCTTTTTGACGTTCTTGTTGATCTGGGTGAATCATATTAATGTAGCAACCTAATACTCCGATTTGGATGTTCATTTGTTGAAAAGCATTACCTATATACTTTGCAAAACCCGGTGAAAGACTTCCTAAACTCGTATTTAGTTGTGGAAATGATTTTGCTAAGGCCAATTGTACAGAAGATAACCCTTTATCTTTTACTGTTTGCACAAGTTCATCTAAAGAGCTAGCCTTCACATCATGGGCGCGAATACCTAGATTAATCACATGAACACCTCACTTTAATCCTTAAGATATAACGCTAAATCTGGGATTGTTTTTTTTATTTCTTTGGCAATAATTTCAGCAATTTTATTTGCCCCATCCTCTCGAAAATGCGTATCATCACTAATTCCATCAGGGTAGTTTCGATGTTCACCTGGCTCAAACCAAATAAAAAGATTTTTGCATTCTTCAGGACCTAAAGATTCATATAAATTCTGCGAATCACTCCATAAATCGATGAGACTCACTTGTTTTTCTTTTGCTAGGGCGACCATCGCTTCCGGATACTCTCCTAAACTATTCTTTATTTTTCCGTTTTCATCGAAGGTTCTTCGATGCATCGAAGTTACTAAGATCGGGATTGCCTCTTTTGCTCTAGCGCCTTCGATATATTTGCTCAAATATTCTTGATAGGTTGAATAAGGTTCTGTTCTTCGATGGTCCTGTTTTTGATCGTTATGCCCAAATTGAATAAAGAGGTAATCATTCGGTTGAATTTCATTTAGTATTGATTCTAACCTCTTTTCATCTATAAAACTTTTTGAACTTCGACCGCCAATTGCGAAATTGTGAATGGTAACATTTTCTTTAAAATATTGGTTGATTACCTGTCCCCATCCTGCACGCGGTTCTTCGTTCGGTGGGCAATCAGATACTGTCGAATCTCCGGCAATATATATATGAATGTTTTTCATTGAAACACCTTCAATTTGTCTATTTACTAAAACTTGGTTCTCTCTCATTTGATTTTACTTCGTCTTTCCCATTTACTTTTTCTTCAATTCTTGCAAATACTTTTAGCGCAAGCCACATAATAAAATAGGCTAGTATACTTACACTTAGAAAAGGTATAAGAGATGGGACATAAGTAAATCCCATATAAAGTATGAAAATCCCTAATACCATCGCAAAAGTAACGAGTGGGTAGGACAGACCGTACATGACGGCATTTTTTAAATACGATTTTATATTCCCATTAAAATGTACGTAGATTGGGAAAATATATAGTAGAATTACGATGTAAACTGAACAAATTGCAATTAGTGCGTACCTTACCACAATAAAAAACATGCTTGTGGTTGGAAGAAATACAAGATCAACATATAAGATATATCCAGCTATGAACAGGGTAAGCCCTAGGAGGTTGGATTTTAAGAATTCTTTCTTATATACACTCCAAAATGTTGAAAAAACAGGGATATCTTCATCTCCCATGATCCACTTTCGAGTTACTGCAAAAAGTGCTACAGTTGCGGGTACAAATCCTGCAACAACTAGTCCCATTATTGTAAATAGAAGCCATAACATATTTAAATAAATCAAACGTGATATAGCCCCACACCAACGGTAAAATGGACTGTCCAATCCTCCTAGCATATGTCTTTCCCCTTTCTATTGTTGTTTATTAAGGAAGTTCAAAAAGTCACCAAACGATAAACTGCGAATCCTTGTATGTGTGCTTTCGCATACAAGTTAATTCAAGGATGTATTTTCCTCAGCACAAGGCAACAAGGAAGAATACTCAATGTTGTCCCCTCGTTCCGGTCCACAACCAACGAATTCCTTGACCTTTTATGCTTCTGACTTGTCAACTTTTTGAAACACTTATTCCTATAGTTGTCCTTGATAACTTCTTAGTAATTCTTTAATGGAAATTGGTTTCTTCTCTTCGACTGATTTCCAAACAGCTTCTCCAAGTGCAATTGAGTAAGCTCCAGCTTCCGCACCTGCGAGTATTTCATATTGGCGTCTTGGATCAATGCCTTGATAAAGATCATGAATTAACACAGGATCTCCACCTCCATGACCCCCAGCAGTTTGGACAACATGAATAACTTCTTTTGAACCAAATAAAGGATAGTAATCAATTGTTTGCTCAGGCACTTCGAAAGGTACCCGACTTGGTGCATGAAATTCTTGAGTTTCGATTCTTCCCTTAGTACCATTGATGGCTAAGCGATAGCCCTCAAATGGTGTAGAGAAATTAATAGAATAGCTTAATAGAGCACCTTTGTTGTATTTTACACTAGCTGTATACGTATCTTCAATGTTTATCTCGGAGTCAAAGATACATGCATCTGGTCGATAATCCGTATATTTGTTTTCTTTTTTATCACCCATGTTTAAGTGATCATCTTCAATTACTTCCGAAAATTCACGAGGATTCCATCTTAAGTAATAATCACATTTATCTTTTACATTACATGTACCACAATATCTGTTATCAGTGGTTGGGTCTGGGTTAAGCTCTCCATTTGGCCCATAATAATGTAAGGCTCCATGTGCAAAAACCTCTTCTGGATATTGATCAATCCACCAATTTACAAGATCAAAATGATGTGTTGATTTATGAATTGAAAGTCCACCAGAAAGTTCCCTTTTCCGATTCCAGCGTTTGAAATAGCTCGCCCCGTGGTATGTGTCGATATACCAATTCAAGTCAACCGAAGTTACTCTACCTATTTTACCTTCTAAAACGAGTTCCTTGATTTTTCGATGGTACGGACTATAGCGATAATTAAAAGCCACAGTCACTTTACCTTTACTATGTTGTTCTGCTTCAATGACCCTGTTAGCATCCTTAGCGGTTGTAACCATTGGTTTTTCAGTGATGACATCAACATCATGTTCAAGTGCTTTTAAAATGTAATCGATATGTGTGTTGTCACGGCTTACAACAATGATACAATCCGGTTTAGTTTCCTCGATCATTTGATCAATCTGATTTGGAAGATATGTCGGTGTTTGAGCTAATACAGGAAATTTCTCCTTGCATAATTCAAGACGGTATTCATCGCTGTCTAGCAAACCAACAATCTCGCTTTGTTTTGCAAACTTTTCAACTAATGGTGGAATAAACATTTTTAGTGCTCTGTTACTTAATCCACAAACTGCATATTTTTTCATTGATTATTTTACCCCCGGATGTTCAGCAAGCAATTTTTCCATCTCCATACTTGCCATAATAAAAGCACCTGCACCATGTAAGTCGTTATGGCTGCGCTCACGATTAATATAATAGTCATATACTCCAATTGAAGTACCGATTACAATATCATCTATAATAAGAGTGCCTTCTTCAGTTTCTTGAACTTTATACTTGAGCAGTCCTTCATATGCCTTTGTTGCATATTTCTCAAATTCCTCGCCTACATATTTCTTAGAAACAGCCTTGGCAATGACATAAATGAATAGACTGGAAGCAGATGTCTCAAGCCAGTTATCTTCATTGTCTCCCTTGTCCACAACTTGGTACCATAGGCCAGTCTTTTCATCCTGATATTTGACGACATCACGAACATAATCTTGAATGAATGCAATCCACTCTTCCTTATGTGGATGGCCCTCTGGTAAAATATCAATCATGTCTATAACTGCTAATCCATACCAACCAAGAGCGCGCCCCCAAATCTCTGGAGCTTTACCATCAGGACGAGCCCATGGCTGTACGGCCTTTTCGTCCCAACCGTGATGATATAAACCGGTCGCTTCACTCTTTGTATGCTTTCGCATTAAGTTTTCCTGATGAATGACCATATCGATTAAATTTGGTTCATTGAAATCATTGGCATAATGTAACGCAAATGGTCCACCCATGTACAAGCCATCTAGCCACATTTGATACGGGTATTTATCCTTATGCCAGAATCCGCCTTCGCTTGTAAGATTTAAAGTTGTAAAAATATTGCGTAAGCGTCGTGCTGCTATTTCATATTTTTTTAATCCAGTAGCTTTATATAATGGGAATAATAACAGTCCTGCTTGAATTGAATCTAACTCATCTCTAGCAAAGAATAAGTTTCCATTTTCATCGATATTGTGATCAACATATGCCTTTAAGTAATTAAAATATTTGTCTTCACCTGTTTTGTTGTAAACTAGATCCATTCCACATAAAAATACGCCTTGGTGATAGTGCCAGCGTCCTCCAGGTGGAAGCTCCTCTGGTGTAAACTTTGTCATCAAAGTGTCACACATTTTTTGTGCAAAATATAAAGGTGATTTTTCAACTATCGTCTTATTCAAGAATATTCATCCTTTCTCACATTGAAATAGGTAAAATTTGAAAACGATAACAACTCTCCTGCCTTTATGATAGGATACTATTATAATAATAACTATAATCATTTAATTTACTTTTAAATAGGCCAGTATACCCTTGAATTCATTAGGAATGTTCTAATAATATGAACACAATGTAACAAAATGATTATTCAAATTATGCACGCTTACATTTATAATTAATAGACATTCGAATATTACAGGGATGTTACAAACTTAATAATCATCCCCTCACATTTGAATAGATTTGGAGTGATTACATGAAACTTAAGCTACCGGGAAGCTTCTTCCATAGGATGATTTTATTTGTAAGTATTTTGGCCATTATTCCCGTCATTATTGTCGGAATATTTTCATTCATTCGCTCAACCTCTGTTGTGGAGAATTATGTTGCAAAAGAAAAAGAACATAGTGTGTACCAAATCCAAACAAATGTCGAGCAGGTTATTAAGTCAGTGGACCAATCCCTGACACAGTTAGCATCTTCATCAAAAATTATAGAATCATTAAGAGAACCACTTACAACAGGACAATTCCAGTTGTATAACCAGTTAAGAGACGATCTAAGTCATCAGCAAACATTCGATACACGTCTTACTGATGTTGCTCTGATTAGTCTTCAAAATAATTGGCTCGTTAATAATTATGGACTACAACGATTATCTGAAGGACAGCTGAACGAAATCTCTGATCGTTATCTTTCACTAAAGACAAGCTCTGTCTGGCTTTTAGAAAAAAAATCGAAGGAACCTTTGTACAAACAAGCAGCATCCCGCGCTTGCGGCTATAATTTGAACCTAATTAAGAAAATACCTGCAATTTCTTCAAACAAAACAGGGATGATTATTGCGAATATACCGACATGCAGTTTTCGCGATATTTTAAAGAAGGACAACTCTTTAGAAACTTTTTATATTCTAGACAAAAATGGAACCGTTGTCTTACACAGTGATACAAAAAATGTAGGACAAGCTTTTGAATATAGTGATGTATTGTCTGAAAATACATCACTTGAAGAAGACACTGGGCAATTTACGATTGCATCTGATAGTACAGACTATCTCTTTACCTATCGAAAATCGTTCTATAATGGATGGACTTATGTTTCTGTCGTTGAACTTGGTGAACTAACAGCACAATCAAGATCCATCGGATGGTTAACACTTGCCATTACATTATTGATTGCTGGCGTTTCATTATTACTAGCTTTATTTGGTAGTAGAATAATCTATCAACCTATTAAACAATTACAGAATGTAATTTTACACTCATTAACCAATAAAGAAGAACGAAAAAATATGAATGAATTTGTCTTTATAGAAAACCATGTAAAAGACATGATGAAACAAAATGATATCCTAGAAAAATCATTATCAAACCAAATTAATCAACTCAAACAATTTTTCATGCACCGACTCTTAACTGGAAATGTTACTGCTGAAGAGTTAGAAGGCCGAATGAAATATTTTGGCTATAACTTAGATTATAAATGGATCAGTGTTCTAACAGTTCAAATCGACAGTCTTGATGGGACTTCTTATAAGCCAAAAGAAGAAGATGTTCTATTATTTGTTATTAATGGACTGGTTGAAGAAATGATTCCGAGTGATGAGCGAATGCTGCCAATAGTTAATAAACAAACTCAAGTTACCCTACTATTAAGCAACATAGAAACGAAGCATGAGTTTAATCAATATGTAAATGATCTTGCTGAACAAATTCAGAAAAAAATAAAAGAAGAATACAGTGTCCCTGTAAGTATTGGCATAAGTGAACCTTTCAAAAATGTGCTTGAGACGAGAAATGGTTATAAGGAGAGCCTAGAAGCTCTCAAATACACTCTAAAATATGGTACTGAATCGATTATTTTCTTTGAAAATCTTGAAATCGGAAAAGGTTTGCATACTTACTTCCCTAAGCGACTTGAAACTGAACTATTCGACTCGATCAAAGTAAACGACAAAGAAAATGTCTATCGTTTACTCAATGAGCTAATTGATGAAATTTTCTCTGAGGATCTGAATCATATTCAATACCATATTTCATTAGTTAGATTATTAAGTGATTTAATTGAACTTATGCATACATTGGCTATCAATGTATTAGATTTAGAAGACAATCGTTCAATATTTGAAAAAATCTATGAACTGAAGTCTAGAGAAGAAGTAAAGGACTGGTTTATCACAGTCATCATTGATCCCCTTCTTCAAAAAATTGATGACCGTGCTGAATCCCAGTACAAAACAATTTCAGAAAACATTGTTCATATCATTCATGAGGAATTTGAATCCAATATTACACTAGATATGATTGCAAATAGGTTACATTACAATCCGAATTATTTAAGCAGTATTTTTAGGAAAGAAATGAACATTTCATTTAGTGAATATTTATCCATGTATCGAATTAATATGGCAAAAAAATGGCTTGCTGAAACTGATATTTCCGTGAAAGAAATTTCAGATAAACTTAACTTTAATAACTCCCAAAACTTTATTCGCTCCTTTAAGAAAATTGAAGGAACGACACCTGGTAAATATCGTGAGTCAATAAGAGCTACCTAAGAAAGGAATTGTGTTCATGCAAAAACTAGTTGTTTCTCAACACGGAGATGGTGATTATTCCACGATTCAAGCCGCGATTGATGCGGTTCGGGTCTTTCCTCTGGAACCTGTAACCATTTATGTAAACGAAGGTATATACGAAGAAATCATAACTGTACCTGAAAACAAACCCAATATTACCATTATTGGGGCTGGTGAATACGAAACGATTATTTCAGGTAGTAAATTTGCCAGAATGAAAAACGCAGATGGGAATGAAATTGGGACATTTGAAACAGCTACTTTCCAAGCGTATGCAGATTTATTCCAATTGAAACATCTTACAATTCAAAATGTTGCCGGTTATGGTGAGGACATCGGCCAGGCACTTGCACTTTATGTAGCTGGTGATAAATGTACATTTAACCATGTTAGGTTATTAGCAAATCAGGATACTCTTTACACATCTAAGGGAAGACATTACTTCTCAGAGTGCTATATTGAAGGACATGTAGATTTCATTTTTGGCTCTGCTGTCTCTGTTTTTGCGGATTGTACGATTCATAGTCTTCGCAAAGGCTATATTACCGCTGCGTCAACTCCTAGGGAAAATGAATATGGGTATGTTTTCAAAAATTGCAAACTAACTGGAGCAAAGGGTGTCTCTGAAGTATACTTAGGACGCCCTTGGCGGCCATTTGCCCATACAGTCTTTATCAATACATGGATGGGCCAGCATATTCATCCCCTTGGATGGGATAATTGGCGAAATGAAGAAAATGAAAATACAGCTCGGTATTCCGAATGGAATAGTACAGGGCCTGGAAGTGATTCCCCACACAGAGTTAGCTGGGCAAAATCATTAAGTGAAGAGGAAGTTTCAAAATACACTTTAGAAACTATTTTCCATTCAAATGATAAATGGTTACCAAAATAAGCTCCCAAATCGGGAGCTTATTTTTTCATCAATCATCTAATCCGATGTACTCAAAATAATCGAAATCAGCATGGCGTAACGACTCAGTGCCATTTGCACTTGCATACATTCCTAAATAAGCACCTGTAAAGCCGCCTGCAACATCTGTGCTTAATATTCTTCCATCCACATCTTCTTTTAAGACTTGCCACTGTTCTGGCTCTTTTGCTACATAAAAATGATAGGACTGACCATATGCCTCAACTTTTAAATAAACTTCATTTTGTTGGTAAGGACATGTCGCAATAATTTCTTCTTGTCCCGCTTCTCTCTTTATCAATTTGATCTCAGATTGTATGTATTCTACTCGATAATGAAAGTCCGAGTTTTGTAACAATACAAGTCCTGCGGCCTCATACTTATTGTTTGGTGAGAATTCCATTTTTGTTCGAGCTGCAAAATTTATATGGCGCTGTCTAAGACCAACAAAGGCAGGATTGACAGTTTCTGTGATCGTTTCAGCCTTCAATCGTAACCGCAAATAACCTGGGCGTTCCGTTAATGACCAAAAATCACCTCTTGGTGTTCGGATGAAATTCCACTGCATCTGTAGTTCCGGTAAATCAAAATGGTCACAAGCTGGTATGGTTGGACATCTTTTCTCCTCAATATTAGGCTTGATTCCTTCCATTTCAACAATGCCTTTTCCTGGATTCACGACTGGCCACCCATCCTCCCACGTGAGTGAAACGAGGAAGGACTCCCTTCCTAGGTTTCGATATTCACCACCGTATGGACGTGAACCCAGACAAACCATCCACCATTCACCCTTGTCTGTATCCACGATATCACCGTGACCTACATTGGAAATTGGGTATTCCCTTCCTAAATGACGATGTGTCAAAATTGGATTCGTTTTAGCACCTTCATACGGCCCCGTTACGCATTTGCTCCGTGCAACTGTAACTGAATGGGTGAAACCAGTGCCACCTTCTGCAATGATTAAATAATAGATTCCATCGACCTTATAAATATGTGGTGCTTCTTGCGCATTGACATTCTTTAATGCTCCATCCCAAAGACTATATTTTTCTCCGGTCAATTGTTTTGTCTCTAAGTCTAGTTCCTGTAGCCAGATTTCCATGTGTTTAGGGTAAAGCTGCCCTCCTGGAGGTCTTCGATTTGCTGTCACATATACTTTTCCATCATCATCAAAAAACAATGATGTATCAATGCCAGGACAGTCCTCTAACCAATATGGATCAGACCAAGGGCCTTCAGGATTTTCAGCTGTTACAAAAAAGTTTTTTCTAGCACCTGTTTGACTTTCTACGAAGGTTGTAATGACATAGAAGACACCATCGTGGTAACGTATGGTTGCTGCATATATTCCTTTTGAATTAGGTGTTCCATCAAGATTCAATTGACTTGGTCTGGTGAGCACATGCCCGATTTGTCTCCAGTTTACCAAATCTTTGCTATGAAAGATGGGTATACCAGGAAAGTATTCAAATGTAGATGTGACTAAGTAATAATCATCATCTATTCGACAAATAGACGGATCTGGATAGAATCCTGGGATAATTGGATTTTTAAATGTAGACAATTTGTTTTGTTCTCCCCTTTATTCTAAAACAATAAAAGGGCATTAAATGCCCTTTTAATTGTGAACTGAAAAATAGTCGAAATCTGCGTATCCTTTGCTATGCTCATGGTTGTCGTTATAACAATAAATTCCGATTTGAGCACCAACCCATTTTCCTGGTGTAGCTTCAAAGATGTCTTCTGCCTGTGCAAGGCTGATACCATCCTCACTAAAGCTAAATCTACAAATCGCACCTTCATTAACTTCTACATGTAAAAAAAGTTCATTTCCTTTGATTTTGCCGACACATCGTTCGTTTTGAAGCTCTTTCTCATTTCCCCTGACATAAAAAACACCAAGTTGACCATCTAGTTGCCTCACTTCAATTGAAGCATACTGTTCTCCTAGTACAATCAATCCACAGTGATCTTCAGGAGATTCAGGAGAAAAAGTCAGTTTTGTTGTTACCTTAAAAACTTCTGCCGGGAATTTCTGTGTCATAACATTTGGAATATGATAAAGATTGGTTTCTCCAGAAAGGCCAACAGCATATAGCCTCAACATTTGGTCTTTTAAATTGTACCAATGGGATTTACGATTTGCTTGCCATTGCCACTGAAGCCATAATTTATCCGAAGTAAAATCATCACTCATGTCGGGAACAACAACCTCCGAAGATGCTTGTGCTTTTGGTTTTTCCCATTGAATCACAGGCTCTCCGATTCCTACATCATTTTGATTTTGCCCCATTACTGGCCAATCATTTTCCCAATACATTGGTTGAAGATGAACAATACGACCGTATGCTTTCTTATCTTGAAAGTGGAGAAACCATGATTCACCAGTTTCAGTCTCAACCCAACCTCCTTGATGAGGACCATTAATATTCGTCTTCCCTTGATGTAGAACAATCTTATCCTCGTATGGGCCAAAGATATTGCTTGAGCGCAGTATTGTTTGCCATCCGGTTGGAACCCCACCTGCTGGAGCAAAAATATAATAATAGCCATTTCGCTTGTGAAATTTAGGACCTTCGATTGTTGGATGATGCTGTGTTCCATCAAATACATGAATACCCTCATCTAAAAGCTCTGTTCCATCTGGTTTCATCCGACTTACATGGAGAATGCTTTTGAAACCAGTTCTGCTTTTTGCAAAAGCATTGACCAAATATGCCTGACCATCATCATCCCAGAATGGGCATGGATCAATCCATCCCTTGACCTCTTTAACTAAGTGTAATGGTGTCCATTCCCCCACTGGGTCTACTGCCGTACTCATAAATATGCCTTCATCAGGTGCACTAAAAAAAACCCAGAATTTTCTGTCGTGATAGCGAATACTAGGAGCCCATACACCCTCCCCATGTCGTGGTTTATCGTAACTAGCGTAAGGTAATGTTTGTGCCACATGATTAATAATCTTCCAATTTACAAGATCAGTAGAATGTAAGACCGGCAAACTTGGTGACATATGAAAGCTTGAAGAAACCATATAATAATCTTTTCCTACTCGTACAACATCAGGGTCTGAATAATCTGCATGTAAAATAGGATTTTGATAAAAACCATTCTCTAAATCTGCTTGCCAAATCTTCCGATCAACAACACTTTTTTTTGCTTCCGTCATGTAAACAATCATCTCCATACTAAGTTTTGGATTTATTGTTACCTAACATCCAAGGTGGAACAAAGCCATTCAATCGATTGATCTCCACATATCTCATGACCACCGTCAAAAAGATGTGAATCTATTAGGTGTTCACTTTTACGTTCTGTATAGATTCTTTTAATCTCCTTAATTGCTTTTTCAGTTTCTTTAATTGGAAAGAGATGATCTTGTTTTCCTGCTTCAATAAAGAGTGGTCGTGGTACAATCAATGAAATTAACTCAGGCATTTCCACGTCTTGCAAGATGCCTGGTACATAATTATCTAGACAGTGCCTTCTGTGTATGATACTTCCTTTAAATGTATTAGCATAACAAGAAATAACAGTTGCAGTGATTCGTTGATCGAGGATAGAGGTATAGGTAGCAACAAGTCCGCCTCCCGAAATTCCCATACAACCAATTCGGTTTGAGTCGATTTCTTCTAACCCCTCCATGAAATCTAAAACTTTTTGACATTCAAAAACACGAAGTCCTGCAAGTGTCTTTCCATAAAGCAATAACTGACTCGCCAGTGAATAACAAGAATTATCAGACGGATTCGCACGGTCATCATTTGAATAGGTTCGTTCCCCAAAACCAATTAATTCTGGAGCCACCACGATAAATCCCCGTTTGACAAGTTCCACCGCAAAATCTTTATGTAATCCGGGGTCCCCTTTTCGATCATTTCCAGATGGGTCTAGCCCCACAATATCTTTGTTTCCATATCCATGACCATGTAAGGCAAGAATCGCTGGAGCTTTTTTTCCGTGAATATTATTTGGTACCAACACATACATCTGCATCCTAACATTTGGTAGAGTAGTAATCTCAGCACTAAACCTTGTATAGTGCTCATATTGCTTTTTCTCGACCAGGGTGGGCTGAAGAGGTTCGTCATTTTTAAAAGTACCGATTCGTTCATGAAATTTTTCTTTTAATGCTGTTTGCCATTTTTCATCATAAGTTTTCTTGTCATTTTTGACTGTGTCATGATATAATTCATCCAAAAATGGATGGGTTACCCACATGTAAATCCCCCCAATCAAATTAATCTACATGTTTTATAGATCCTGTTTTAAAAAATTGCTCTGCTCATCTATTTGTAGATAGTTTTTATTTGCCATTTGTGAAGCATATCCCTCAACATTTTTATCTTCAACTCGTTTTAATATAACTGCTGGGGAGGAGTCATGCTGCTTTCTCATAGTAAAATGGTCGATGTTCACATGCTGACTATCTTCAATTTGAAGACCAGTACCTTGGCGCGTTTCTACACGAACGTGATGGATATCTAAATTTGAAATGTACTTTCCAAAGATTCCTGCACCAGCCATTATTAATTCCTCTTGAACCATGTCTGGTTCTCCACCCTCTTCATTTGGGTCCATCGTCATTTCGATAGTAGAATGAGAGATTGAAATATCATTAATTGGTCTTTCTGGAAGCCCGTAGATAAAACCAGCAGCTGCTCGGCAGTTTCTAGCAGTAATATGACTAATTTGGATATGTTCGATTGCAGGAGTCTTTTCAGTAATTGGTTGTGCCTCTGGACTATTTACAGATGGATCTTTTTCATTTACACCGTGGCGATAGAATGAATTAATCGCAATTGGACAAAATACATCTTCCATATAAATATTGTTTACAAGGATATTTTTTACATATCCGCCACGTTCACGGTTTGTTTTAATCCGTACTCCACGATCTGTTCCTATAAACGTACAGTTAGATATCGTCACATTTTGAATTCCACCAGACATTTCACTACCAAGGACAATTCCACCGTGCCCATGATGCATTGTACAATTGGTTACAACCACATTTTCGGTAGGCTTACCCACTCTACGTCCATCCTCATTAATGCCGGATTTTATAACAAGACAATCATCTCCTACGGCAAAATGACAATCTGAAACACGGACATTTGTACAAGAATCAATGTCAAATCCATCACCATTTGGTGTATCAGCTGGATTTTCAAATGTCACATTATGAACGGTTACATGATTGCAATATACGAGATGTGTATTCCAAAAAGGTGAATTTTTTAAAGTGACACCTTCAATTGTGACATGTTTACTGTTCATCAATTGTAGTAAAGGTGGACGTAGGAATTGAGAATCCCATTCGACGAGATTCGTCTCGATAGGTTCCATAAAGTTCTGATTTAGTTGAGCGATTTTTTTTGTTGTTTTTGAAGAGTATGCTTTACTATCAACACGAAGCTGTCTATTAATTCGCCACCATGCTTTTCCCTGACCGTCAAAAGAACCTTCTCCTTTTATGGCCACATTCGTAAGGTTATCTCCGTAAATTAGTGGAGAATACCCATAACATTCATAGCCAGACCAGCGTGTCTTGACAGGCTGATAACGATCAAATTCATCCGAAAAAGTAATCGTTGCTCCCGCTTCTAAATAAAGGGTAATATTACTTTTAAGTACAATTGGACCGGTCAAATAGTTGCCAGATGGTACAAAAACAGTTCCCCCTCCGTTTTCTGCACACTGATTAATTGCCTGAGCAATAATTTCCGTGTTATCTGTACGATTATCTCCAATCGCTCCTAATTGTGTGATGTCTAATAACGCCATTCTATTACCTCCAACAATTATTGCTATACTTGTAATCTATTTATTAATAGGTTAAAAAAATTCTCAGAACCCTTAATTGGTTCTGCCGTTATCCCTACTAACTTGTGTAATTGCAAACGAATGAGTGTAGCTTGGGTACTAGCGTTCATATCCCCTTCGTATAATCCTTTACCAAGATGTACCGCCACAGGCATATCTGGATAATACTCATCAGATTTTACTTGGGCAATATTTGGTGCAGTTGGTGAATTCTTAATTTCCCTTGAAAACCCGCCATCCAGACGTTTAAGCTTTTCCATATTATCCACTGTGATTCGAATGATTTCCTCAAGTTCATGAATGGGTATATCAAGATTAATATAGGATAATAGATCAATAGGATTTCGAATGTAGCACATATCCTTTGCTAACTCTGTCCGTAAACAACGAAGAATACTTTGATACATCTTTTCAACTCTCGGCATAGGTAAACCAAACTTATGATAGAAGGTGTGCAGTTTAAATGTCCCTGAGATGCGGACATACATGCTACCTTCTCCCCATAGCCCTGTCTCGGGATCTTGTATGCTTTCTAAGTAATTTGCAGCGACTTTAATGATTTTTTCCTGCCTGTCTTTATCCATTTGCCCGATATACATGCAAGATGATGCTAATAAATCGCAGCCACGCCAACTATTCACTAAACTAATACTTTTCCATTTGTTTAGATATGCATCTTCGGAATACACATAGTTTGGTGCTTTATTGAGGTCTACTGGTGACGGATATAGTGGCTTACCGCCCAATCGATGTAGAGAATTTAATGAATAATTGATGGCTCTGCTTACCATTACTTCATCATTCTTCATATTAGGATCTTCATCCAAAAAATAACCTGTTTCTGAGTCTTGTTTATCTTGGAAAAAAGAAACAAATTTTGCCCGTACTTCTACGGGCATTTTAGTAAATAATTCATTTCTTGATAAGATGTTTAATGCTTGGGCAGTTGATTCGATATCAGGCGTAAATGAGCTATCAGAAACAGAACTTTTTGCATAATAAAAACCGCCTGTGACCGGATCGTATTGTCCTGCCAGCCATTCAAAAAATCCGTTGAATAAAGAATCTAATTTGTTAAAGGAATTGGTATAATACATCTCTGTAGCTCACCTTCTATATTTAGTTTTTTTTAATACTACTCCTTCATTGAGCCAAGCATAGCTCCCTTTGTGAAGTATTTTTGTAGGAATGGGTAAACCATTAATACAGGTATTGTAGCGACAACAATTACTGCCATTTTGATTGTAATGTCTGGTGGTGGAATATTTGTAAATTCTGAGCTATCGTAGCTTAGTCCACTTGCAAGAACAACAATTTGTCTTAGTAAAACTTGAATTGGCCATTTTGCTGCATCATTAATATATAGGATTGCATGCATGTATGTGTTCCAGTATGCAACAGCATAAAATAAGGAAACGGTTGCAAGAGCTGGCTTTGAAATTGGCATAACGATTCTAAATAGTACTCCAAAATCGTTACAACCATCTATTTTAGCTGATTCTATTAACCCTTCCGGTAATCCCATGATGAAGCTTCGTAAAATAATCATGTTAAATACGTTGATTGTAACTGGTACAATTAATGCTGCATAACTATCAAGTAAACCTGTTTCTTTTACAATTAAGAATGTTGGTATCATTCCACCACTAAATAACATTGTGAATACGAATAGGAACAAGATTTGTCTTCTACCGACTAGATCTTTACGTGATAATCCGTACGCTGTTAATAATGAAATGAACATACTCCATAGTGTTCCGATAAGAGTAACGCCTATTGAAACGAACAATGCCTTAAATATTGTATTAGTTGAGAAAATATACTTATAAGCATCTAAACTAAAAACAGTTGGAAATAAGACAAAACGTTTATCTGCTAACTCTGCACTTGTTGTAAAGGACGCTGCAATTACATGTATAAAGGGCAGCACCATTGTTAGTGCAATTACAACAAGTAGTAAATAATTTCCCCATCGAAAGATACGACTTCCGAACTGTTTTTCTCCAACCATGTTCTCACTCCTTTTGTCTTAATAGATACCTTCTTCTCCGAATTTCTTAGCCATTCTGTTTGCAAAGACAACTAGAATCAATCCAACTAGTCCTTTAAATAGCCCAACTGCTGTACTATAGCTGTACTGACCTTGTAATAATCCAGTTGTATATACATACGTATCAAAAATTTCTGCAACATTACGGTTTGATGCATTTAATAATAGGTAGACATGTTCAAAACCAAGCTCTAGAACGTCACCGATTTTTAGGATGAGAAGAACAATAATAACTGGGCGAATAGCTGGTAA
Source organism: Fredinandcohnia aciditolerans (assembly GCA_003640645.1). Lineage (GTDB taxonomy): Bacteria > Bacillota > Bacilli > Bacillales > Bacillaceae_L > Ferdinandcohnia > Ferdinandcohnia aciditolerans. Next base: position 66,672 of record QGHH01000008.1, read on the forward strand.
AGTAATATGCCAAATTTGGCGTAGTTTACTTGCCCCATCCATTTTTGCTGCTTCATATAAACCTGGATCTACCCCAGAGATTGCAGCTAAGTAAATAATGGTTCCCCAACCAGCACTTTGCCACACTACTTGTGTGATATAAATCGGTCTGAACCAATCAGAATTCATTAAGAAGTTAACCTTATTCAAACCTAAACTTACTAATAATTCGTTTATTAGTCCGCCATCCATTGTTAGGAGCACAAAGCTTATCGAAACAATAATTACCCAACTCATAAAGTGCGGAATATAGATCAGTGACTGTATGGTTCTTTTAAAGAAAAGATTCTTCACTTCATTTAGCATTAATGCTAAAACTATCGGAATTGGAAACGCTATAAAAATATGCAATCCAAACAGTACAAGTGTATTTCTAAAAATCATCCAGAAGTCTGAATCAGTAAAGAGACGTATAAAGTGTTCAAATCCTACCCATTCACTTCCAAGGATCCCTTGATATGGTTTGTAATTTTGAAATGAAATCACGAGACCGAGCATTGGGACATATTTGTAAATAAGTAGGTACAATAATCCGGGAAGGATCATTAAGTATAATAGTTTATTCTTAAATATCCGCCTTTTTAATTCGGCCTTAAAGCTTCTTTGCAAATCGCTACCAGAAACTTGCTTTGTTTTGTTTAATGCTAGTTCCGTTTGGCTATTCTGTTCGACAACTGTTTCTGACTTCACCCTCATCTTCCTTTCATCTTAAAATCGTAATCTTGAATGCATTTGCCTTTAAAGGCTTGTCATGCAAATACATCATACATTAGGAGATTTCATTGTTACCGTATTTGAAACAAACCTTATACCTGTATTTTCTAAATCTTTCTTCATATCGTAAATAATCAAAGTTTCATATACTCAGTAGATAATGAGAGTATATGAGACTTTGAAGACTTATCTTAGATTATGATTATACTGACTACTTCTCTTTTTCGTTAGAAATGATTGTTTATTTGTAGCTAAATATGGGATAAACCATTGGAATACCGCTAGTGAAAACAGAACGATTGGTATACTATCTGCTTCAATGCCATTAACAAAAATTAAGAAAATGATTATCCCAAAACCTCTACCTAAATTGATTATTGTCTCCCTCAATACAACTGCTTCTGTCCTAAAATTTGACTTTAAAGGGAGATGTCCAATCATATTATAGTAAAAAGCTTCGTATGCATTTCCTTGCAATGGCTTGAATATGGAATAAATAGACATGAACAAAATCACCGTTGAAGCCGATAAATCTGCTAGTAAAAATATAGCTGAAAGTGTGAAGCCCACTGCAGAAATAAGTAAATACTTTACCGTACCTTCAGCTTGAGCAAACCTAGAAATGAAATAACTCGCTATTATTGATAACGATAGGAAAACAATGTTTAAGTTAGCTACTGTTTGTTCCTGAAGGAAGATCTCATATAATAATATCGATGGAATAAATGATAATATCCCATGTGGAAAACCTAATATAAACCAGCCAAATAATGATCTCTTAAACCCTGGTTCCCTTTTAATTATTATTGGTAGGTATTTCATATAATAGGATGTATGATGATTTTCTTCTTTTTTCATTTTTAAGCTTCCCAATGCAGCAATTGCAAACATTACAAATGCCGCTCCAAAGACAATCATATAACCTTGGAATCCCGAATATAGGCCAATGATAAATCCTGCGATTGCCGGTCCTGAAAGATTCGTTCCATTCATAACAATGGTATTTATTCCTAATACCCTGAGGCGATTTTCATCCGTTGAAACCTCATGTACAATCGTAAAATATCCCAGCCAATATAAAGCCTGCGAAATGCCTTTCATGATTGCAAATAGGATATAAAACGTCACGATTTCTTCTTGGGCTAGTAATATAAAAAGATAAAAGAATGCAGTTATAAAGATACCTAATCGATACGCGAGTAGTTTTCCCTTCCTTTTAGCAAACTTACCAATTGAGAATGTTGTCATTGCCTGGGCAAGAATTGCTACTAAATTGAAGATTGCATTGATTAATAAACTATTGGTTAATCTCCATAAATAAATATTGAGAAAGATTAAAGACATCGAATTTCCGAATTGGTATATGGCATGATTCACAAGGGAAATTACCGCTTGTTGATTTAATCTCCTCGCCTTTTCAATGCGTAACATATGGTACACTTCCCTAAACTACAGATTAATAGAATAATAGGTATTACCATTACCCATTTATTCATTTTGATGTTGTAATAAAATAAAAGGCTGTATGGACAGCCTTTTATGCTAGTAGTAAGAGTTAAAGTATTATTTAGACTTCTTATAAGACTCGTTAAATTCTTTAATTACATCGTTCCCGCCAGACTTCTTCCAATCTTCAATTGCTTTCTCAAAGCCCGCTTTATCAAGATCTCCTAAGATATACTGATAAGTTGCATCTGTCATTTTTTGAGCAAGGAGTTCTCCTTTTTCCGCAAAAGTAGCAGAGTCAAGTGCATTTGTTGGATTATGAATTAAGTAATTTTCATTATCAATGATTAACTCTTCCGCTTTTTCTTTAGCAGGTAATGTAAATACCCCTTCATATCTTCCGTTTGTACTAGGCTCACCAATTTCAATTGCTTGGTAAGGTTTTACTTCACGGTTTGTTAAATCTTGGTCCTCAGATGCTAAAGCTCTACCATCTTGTACTTCATAATGTTCACCTTCAACACCCCAGAAAATTAAGTTAGCAATTTCAGGAGTAGCTAGTTTATCGAAGAAACCAAGAATTCCTTTTAATTCTTCTTCTGATTCAACAGCAGATTTAGGGAATAATACTACGTTACCGTAACCAGGGATTGCCCATACACCAAATTCTCCATTTGGACCCTTAATGTTATTATGAACATCGTACTCAATGTCGGGATTTAGCGCTACTGCATCCTTGTGAAGGCTTACAACGTCAGCCATTGAACCAATATACATTCCTGCAGTACCGTTTTTGAAGAATGCTTGTTGATCTTCTTTACTTGTTACTGGGAAGTCTTGATTAATATATCCATTGTCACGAAGGTCTTTAAAGAAATCCATTGTTTGCATATACTCGTCAAACATAAATTCAGGAAGAAGTTCTCCATCCTTTTCTCCCCACTCATTCGGAGTTCCAAACCAAGAAGAAACAGTTTTAAATGCTCCATATACTAAATCACTACGGTCAGTTAAACCAAATGTATCATCCTTACCATTGCCATCTGGATCTTTTTCAGTAAATGCTTTAGCCATTTCATAAATATCCTCAGTTGTTTCAGGAGTTCCTAGACCTAACTTCTTAGCCCAGTCGCTTCTATAAATTAAACCTTGGCGAGATAATGGTCTTCCTTGATAGATTGAATAAATCTTTCCATCTACAGCTGTATTAGCTAAGATTTGTTCATTTAATTTACTTAAATTTGGAAACTCGTCTAAGTATGGACCGATTTCCCAGAACTGACCATCACGGATTGCTTCCTTAAATTGAATAAAAGTTGTTTGGTTTTTCAAGAATACAGCTTCTGGTAACGTTTCTGTTGCAAACGCTGTGTTCAGTTTTTCCTCATAACTTGTATCAGGAGTCCACTGAATAGTAAGATCCACACCCGTTTTTTCCTCTAACAACTTCTCAATTTTGTCGGATGGAACTTCTGGTGTGTGAAGGTTAGCCATAAGTGTAAAGCTAACTTTCTCATTGGATTCTTTTGGCTTATCAGAACCCTTGTCTCCTGAAGCGCTTTCATTTGAACAAGCAGCTAATCCGCCAACCCCTAACATTAACGCAAGGGATAGGCCTAAAAACTTCTTACTTTTCTTCAAAGGTAATTCCCCCTATTTATTTTTTTAGTACACCTTAAATTTATCTCCATGTCCTAATAATGTGAATAATCAAATTCTCACATATACCTATAATATCAAGGTTTGTAAACACTTTCATTGGCGATTATTAGAAAATGATTATCACATTTACAAAATTTTAATAACCTTCACAAAATGAATATGAAAAAAGTGAAAGCATCATTTCAGCCCTCACTTTTGTACTTTGAAACTACTTGTTTAAATTCTGGTAAGCTTCATTAAATTCTTTAATGACATTTTCCCCACCTGATTTTTTCCAATCTTCAATTGCTTTCTCAAATCCAGCCTCATCAAGATCACCGAGAATATATTGATATGTTGCATCTATCATTTTTTGATTCAGAAGTTCTCCTCTTTCTGCAAAAGTAGGCGAATCGAGTGGGATTGTTGGGTCATGAATTAAATAATTTTCATTATCTACAATTAGTTTTTCAGCCTTTTGTTTAGCAGGAAGGGTATGGACTCCTTCATATCTTCCATTTGTCTTTGGTTCACCAATTTCAAGTGACTGATATGGTTTTACTTCCCTTGTTGTTAATTCAGTATCCTCTGAGTTAAGTGCTCCACCATCTTGAACGGTATAGTGTTCTCCCTCAATTCCCCAGAATATCAAGTTTGAAATTTCAGGTGTAACTAATTTATCGAAGAAACCAAGGATATCTTTTAATTCTTCTTCACTTTCAACTGCTGATTTCGGGAATAATACAACGTTTCCGTAACCTGGGATTGCCCAGATACCGTATTCACCATTAGGACCTACAATTTTATTATGAACATCAAATTCTACATCTGGATTAAGTTGTTTCGCATCTTTATCAATACTAATTACGTCTGACATTGATCCAATGTACATACCAGCAGTTCCGTTTTTAAAGAATGCTTGTTGATCTTCTTTACTTGTCACCGGAAAGTCTTGGTTAATATAACCGTTATCACGTAGCTTTTTCATAAAGTCCATCGTTTGTTTGTACTCATCAAACATAAACTCAGGGAGAAGTTGTCCATCCTTTTCACCCCAGTTGTTTGGAGTCCCGAACCAAGATGCTACAGTTTTAAACGCACCATATGATAAGTCCGCACGGTCTGTTATTCCAAATGTGTCATCTTTACCATTTCCATCTGGATCATCTTCCGTAAATGCTCTAGCCATTTCATAAATATCATCTATTGTTTCTGGGGTACCTAAGCCTAATTTTTCTGCCCAATCTTTTCTATAAATCAAACCTTGGCGTGATAATGATCTACCTTGGTATAACGAATAGATTTTACCATCAACAGCAGTATTTTCAAGGATTTGTTGATTTAACTTACTTAGATTTGGAAACTCATCTAAATATGGGCCAATTTCCCAAAACTGTCCATCACGGATTGCTTCCTTAAATTGGATGAATGTTGTTTGATTCTTAAGGAAAACAGCCTCTGGAAGTGTTTCAGTGGCAAATGCTGTATTTAACTTTTCTTCATAGCTCGTATCTGGAGTCCACTGGATAGTCAAATCAACATCTGTCTTTTCCTCTAGAAGCTTTTCAATCCTATCAGATGGAACTTCTGGGGTGTAAAGGTTTGCCATAATCGTGAAACTAGTTTTACCGTCTTTATTTGTGTTGTTAGAAGCACCAGAGCTTGAACAAGCAGCTAGTCCACCTGCTCCTAGCATTAATGCTAAAGACAAACCTAAAAATTTCTTTTTACTATTTTTCAAAACTATTTCCCTCCTAACAGGAATGTATATTACTCTCTCAATTTATTTCATTTAAAGGGTTCCGTAAATAATCACTATCTTAGTTACTCTTATTATATAAGGCTCTATAGGCATTTACGAGTTTTGATAGTAAGAAATTGATTACCTATTTATAGAAATTAATATTATTCTAGTCAAGATATTTTTTACTTTTAAAATAAAAAAAGTAGCCGCAAACAGCGACTACTTTCTCATTCAATTAGATTTAGTTAATTTTCCATTTCTTTAAATGCTTGATCCGCTAATTTTGCGATTGTCATGTCATCCATTGGGGGATTATGGAGTCCCGCTCTTACATCTCTATAATAGCGTTGTAACGGATTGGACTTTTGAAGGCTCTTTGCCCCAACAATCCGCATTGCTTTATCTACAACGGAAATAGCGCTATTTGTAGCAATATATTTTGCAAGTCCGAGCTCTGAACCAAGCTGACTTCGATCATCTGTCTTATCCCATTTTTCAGCAATTGCATATAGAATATGGCGTGCCTTTAAAAGCTCTACTTCCATTTCTCCCACATTCCGCCTTACATTTGGAATCGTTTTAATCGGTCCATTTAGACTGTTAGGTGAATATTCGTTTGCAAATTTCACAGCATAGTTTCTTGCCGCCATTGCAATTCCCAAGTAGCAAGCCGGTATATGAAGTAGCCAACCATTTGGAGTTGCTTTTTGCTCAGGTGTCACCATTTCAACTAAATCATCTTCTTCCAACACAACATTTGTTAGGACAAGATCGTGACTCCCTGTACCTCTCATGGAAATTGTATTCCAGGTTTCTTCGATCATTACTCCGGGCTTAGACCTTTTCACTAAAAATTCCCCGATTTGGTCCGTTCCATCTATTGAGGCAATTACCCCAAAATAATCGAGGACTGGAGACATAGTCGTAAAAGATTTTCTTCCAGAGAGGACCCACTTATCCCCTTCTTTTTTAGCAGTTGTTTGAGGTTTACCTCCCCTCGTTGGACTACCCGTTTGAGGTTCAGTTGCCGCTCGATTATAAAGAGCACCTTGTAAGACCTCTTTTGCATAAAAGGATCGTTTTTCTTCCTTCCAACGCTTTTTATCAAATAAATCCATAGTTGCCCCTAAATGCCAGCCAATTGATAATGCGGTAGAGCCATCACCTACTGCAAGTCTTTCTTGAAGTAAAACAAGGTCATATAAGGAAAGCCCCTCTTTCCCACCATATTCCTTAGGAACGGAAAGGCTAGTATATCCAGTATTTCTTAGTTCCTCTATATTTAATAGAGGGAACTCGCCTGTTTCATCATACTCAGCTGCTCTTTCATTAAACCTTTCTGTCAATTCACTCACCAGCTTATATAATCGTTCTTGTTTTTCTGTTTTAATAAATGAAATGGGCATTTTCACCTCTCCTTTTGCAAATACCCTTAAGTATTTAATGTTTTTATTATACTATTCCTATTGGAATAAATAAAAAAGGATGCCTAAATATGAGGATGTGATACCAAATGAGAAAATGATTATTTGAATTTAATAAAAAAAGCTAGACAAAACAGAACATGTTTTACCTAGCTTATTATTATTAATTTTTGTCATTATCATTTCTATCGTCATCATCTTTGTGCTTTTTATGATGATGCATTGGAATGTATCCGTGTTCTTTGATCTTTTGATAATGTTCGTCTAACCAGTTTAGTTTTTTATCCGCTTTTTCTTTTGTAAGGACACCATATTCAACGTATTTGTTAATAATCTCCTTTTTTGTATCAAGAAGATCAAGATACAGCTTATCAAGCTCTTGCTTTTGCTGATCCGTTAATTCTACCTTTGGCTTTTGGTCGACGTTCTCCATTTCAGCAGATACTTGAATTTCACCTACTAACAAAAAACTTAGAAATAATGCTAAACCGGTAAAAATTATCCTTTTCATTATAATACTTCCTTTCTGCTTATGTACAAAACTCGTTTTTAGTATCCATTATTATCCATCATTTATACTAAATATTTTATGAATATCAAAAGGCAGCCAAATGACTGCCTTTTTTAAGAAGCTTTTTGTTTTTCTTTAATTGAATGTGATTTCGTTTTCTTCACCTTTGTTCCAATTAGTACAACCGCAATAATGATTATCGCCTCAAATGTGTACCTAAACCAAGGATTATCAAAGAAGTCTTGTAGAATTGGCTCTCCTACAATCATTTTAGCTGCAGTATAGGAAAGGATAGCTGCACCTATTGTAACAATGATTGGAAAGCGGTCAATTAATTTAATGAAAAGCGTACTTCCCCAAACCATGATTGGGACCGATATGATTAACCCTGTTATGACCAAAACAAAGTTACCATGAGCGGCACCTGCTACTCCTAGAACATTATCGAGTCCCATTAAAGCATCCGCTACGATAATCGTTCTAACAGCGGCTGCAAAAGAACCCTTGGCTTCTATTTCATGTTCATCTTGGTCATCAACAAGAAGCTTATATGCAATCCAAATGAGAAGAATACCTCCAACTAGGTGCAAACCAGGTAACTCTAGGAGCCAAACAACAGCTAATGTAGCTGTAGCCCGGATAATAATTGCCCCAACAGTTCCCCAGAGGATTGCCTTCTTTTGCTGTTCCTTTGGTAAATTTCTTGCCGCTAAACCGATAACAATCGCATTATCGCCAGCTAAAACGAGATCAATTACTATAATCGCAAGTAGAGCTGAAAAAAACTCTGCTGAAAAGAATTCCATAAGTAATTCACCTCAAGAATAGGTTTCCCTAAGCTTTTATGAAATTGTTCATTAAATATTGGTATCGGAACTGACAAAATATATTATAATCAATACAACGATTCATCTTAACCACATATAGTATGAGTAGGATATTTATTTTTCCTTGAGGAAATGGGGAGTATGATATGAAGAAGTTGATTCCTTTCGGTTACTTCGCTTCGATTGTTTTAATTTTATCTGGAATTCTTTACTTTTTTGCTGCTAACTGGCCAGAATTTTCACGGTATGAAAAGCTTTCGCTTTCGGTGGCGGCAATGCTTTTGTTTTATATCTTTTCAGTACTTTCCACAAGACTACTTTCACAACAAGTTTTTTTAGGAAAATGGTTTTTAATGGGTGGTGCGATCACCTTTGGTTTATCTATTGCATTAATTGGTCAAATTTATAATTCTCATGCCGACAGTTATGTACTATTTCTTGTTTGGCTAATACCAGTTATACTGCTTGCAATAAGCACAAATTATGCTCCTTTTTCCATAATGAGCTTTATCCTTTTTCATCTCGCCTATTGGTTCTATATGAATCCATCATCATACTTCATTGTTCGCACAGATTTTCAAGAGTGGCTCATATATCTTGTAATTGCAGTACTTAATCTCATCCTCTTTATCCTTACTTTTACTCCGGTATTGGATAATAAAGCAATTCGCTACATGTCATATACCATGACACATATTATGTTAATCGGAATGAGTATTTTCGAATTATATGAACCATATAGTGGCTGGACGAATGTCTTATATATTTTGTTTGCTGCTGTTTGTTATTTTTATCTTGCATCGAAGAAAATTGATAAGTATCTTTCCATTATTCTTTTCACAATGGTCAGTAGTTACGTCTGTACAAAGATTATTGAAATCCCATTTTTATTCGGAGAATCAATTGGATATCTAGGCTTGCAATTAGTAGGTTCAATTGCCTCTATCGCTTTAATTATCGGAGGAATATTGTTGGCCAGGCATTTATCATCCAAGCATTCTGAAGCTCCTATAGGTCAAGCGATTAAAGGTACGTTAATCGTGATTGTTACACTCATTGGTTCCTTCATGTTTTCAATAAGCTTTGGGGGAGTTCTCTTCCTATTATTCTCTAGCTTCTATGCCACGGTTGTTTTAAGTTTATTATTTATTTCTATTGGTTTATTTGTGAAAAAGCTTGGGCCATATGTCCGAAACACGCTTCTGTTTATCGGATTTTTCTCAGGTCTACTGGAAGCATTTTTCCTATCTGCACCCATTACGATTTTCTTTTTAATCGTTTCTATTGTCGTAACTGTTATCATGAAAGATGGAAACATAAGATTCTTAAGCTACACTACAACCATTGGATGTTTAATAAACCTAATATTAGATGAATTCGGAATGTGGGTCCATTTAGAATCTGTATTCATAGGTATTGCACTAGTCAATGCAACAATCTATTATTTTGTTCGCAAGCAAGCTATATTAAAACGAATAAGTTTGTTTTACGCCTTACTCTTTTTCTACGCTCTTACCTTTTTAGATCATTTACTTTGGCAGGAAATAATCTATAGCTTTTTGTTTTTTATCATAACAACAGTACTTGTTCTTTTCTTCTCACGAAGAGACGATTTATTTTTATTTAGAATGACTTTAGTGTTCTGGATTGCACTAGTGATATCAACTTATTACGACCTTGTTTGGTCTCTTGTACACAAATCAATGTCACTACTACTGATTGGACTTATTTTCTTCGTAATCACTCAATTCTTTGAACGTAGGACTGATAAAAGTGAATTAAAGGAAGTAAAAGTTTTTACGAAAAAGCAATGGATTCTTATTGGACTCATTCTTCTTTTGCAGTTGACGATCGCGGGATACCAAATTGGGACTAGTGAGTCATTATTAAATAACGGGAAAGAAATTACACTTGAGTTAGCGCCTGTTGACCCCCGTTCTATGCTTCAGGGTGATTATGTGATCTTGCGTTACGAAATTGCAGAAGTAAATGATTTAAAAAATGTTCATTCAGGAAATAAAGTGTTTATTCTTGCAAAAGAAGACCAACATGGTATCTATCAACGGGAGAAAATACTCACTTCTATTGATCCTCGTGACTATCAACTTGCTCAAGATGAGGTCCTAATTGCTGGTAAGTACAATGGCTATAATGGTATTATTATCGGTATAGAAAGTTATTTTGTTAAAGAAGGTACAGGTTTAGACTTACAGCGCAATGCAAAATACGCTAAAGTAAAAGTTTCGAAAAACGGGAATTCAATATTACAGTCAATTGAGTAGGAGGCAAACTGTCCTCCTTTTTTTATGCAAAATTACAATATGATACAATTTATCATGATATAATTTATAAGTATTATAATTTGAAGGGGAGAATCGAGAAATGTTACAAAACCTATATGAATCTTTAGACAAAAAATATTCAGAATTGGTTGAAATTCGACGTTATTTGCATCAACACCCAGAAGTTTCCTTTAAAGAATATAAAACCGCTGAATACATCTCGAATTTTTATAAAAGTTTAGGAATTGAAGTGCGTTCAAATGTAGGAGGTAACGGTGTTGTTGCGAAAATTCATGGTAACAAACCAGGTCCAACTGTAGCTTTACGCGCTGATTTCGATGCTCTTCCGATTCAGGACGAAAAGGATGTGCCTTATAAATCAACTGTCCCTGGTGTGATGCATGCTTGTGGACATGATGGACATACCGCTACATTGCTAGTATTAGCAAAAACACTTCATGAAATGAAGGAACAACTCGCAGGAAATGTTGTCCTTATCCACCAACACGCAGAAGAATTTGCTCCAGGTGGTGCTATTTCTATGATCGAAGATGGGTGTCTTGAAGGTGTAGATGTCGTATTCGGCACACATCTATGGGCAACAACACCGACTGGAACTATTGAATACCGCGTTGGTCCAATCATGGCTGCTGCGGATCGTTTTGAAGTTAAAATTCAAGGATCAGGTGGCCACGGAGCACATCCGCATACCACTAAGGATGCCGTTGTTATTGGGTCTCAGTTAGTTATGAATTTACAACAAATTGTGAGCAGACGCGTTGATCCAGTTGAATCTGCAGTTGTGTCAGTAGGCTCGTTCGTTGCAGAAAATCCATTTAACGTAATTGCAGACTCAGTTAAACTTGGAGGAACAGTGCGAACATTTAGTGAAGATGTTAGAGACCAAATCGAACATGAAATAGAGCGAATTGTAAAAGGAACATGTATTGCAGCAGATTCCACTTACTCCTATGCATTCCATCGTGGTTACCCTGCGGTCGTTAATCATAAAGAACAAACGGATTTCCTAGTTGAAGCTGCTGCAAATGTACCTGGTGTTATAAAAGTTGCAGAAGCTGCTCCTCAAATGGGTGGCGAAGATTTTGCTTATTATTTACAGCATGTACCTGGGACTTTCTTCTTTACAGGCGCGAAGCCAGCTGATGAAACAAAAGCTTATTCACATCATCATCCAAAATTTGATATTGATGAAAAAGCAATGCTTATAGCTGCCAAAACATTAGGAACAGCAACATTAAATTATCTTTCAGTCGAAAAATCAGAAGAAGCTACAGTATAATAATAAAACGCAAGAATGATGTATTTCACACCATTCTTGCGTTTTATTTATTGTAGGATTCGAATACGATAACAATTTTTCACAACTTCTCCTAAGTGATCAAGTAAATTGTAATTGGCATATGCCCCAACAACAGCTCCAACACCTGGAAGTAATTGAAGCATTTTTACGAAATCAATATAATCACGGTATTCTTGTTGGAAGATACGCCAATCCATTTCAACTAGGCTCTGTTTCTCTAGTTCCCAATTCTCGATAATCTGAAATGTTTTCTTTTTATGTTCATCACTAGAAAAAGCCAGCTGAAACACATACAACAAGAAAAGACGTTCTTCATAATTTTTCGTATCAAACCCATGTATCGCTGCTACTTCAAATAAAAATTTCATCTTTATTGAAAGAAGCAAAGGAAAATCAGCCAAGGCTAGAAAAAATCCTCCTGCCCCTGTTCCAGCTCCTTCTGCAGCTGCAGTTCGTCTATAGACTGTTAATTTTTCTTCTATTAGCTTTTCTTTTACCTCCAATGTCATTTTATCTGGATAGTTTCCCTTTGTTGTATATTCTGATCCAACTAATGTAGCTTGAACCATCTTTTTGATGCTCTCGGTAATGACCGTGTGGGCCTTTTCAGGAATCATTTCGTTCACTTTAGTTTGAGCTTTTTTTGAAACACGTTGGAGCATAGTAGATTTTTTAATCAGCTTTTTTCGCCATTGAAATAATTCCTCTTCCACTTTTAACAGATATAAATCATCCATGCGCCTCTACCCCTCTTTTAATTTAATACATAATACGATTAATAATAGGGATAGGTTTCAAATGATTAACTATACATCCGATCAAGCTTTTGTACCTTCCCCTTTGTATAAACAAATACAAAAAGATACACGAACAATAGACCTACAACCAATAAAACGAATGTTGTCGAGATTTCAATTGTTAGTAAAAGGATTACTGTAAATAAAACACATTGAACAACTAGCAACTGGAATAGAAACTGCAAATAAGAGGCTAACTTCGATTCTTCACTTACCGGATATAATCGAACCCATATTTTCAAGCTATGATGTCTCCATAAAGTGATAAGCTGGTAGCCAGTTAAATACAAAAACAATATCATCACAAACGCTTTACCATATTGAAAAGGGACAAAATAAATAATCAATCCGCCAATGATGGTTAGCCTCGTATACATTCCTAAGTAGTCGCTTGTCCGCAGAAAGGTACGCGTATATAAATATCGAAATGTATTTTTCTTAGAGTATGAAATTAGACCGGTAACCCAGTTAAGCCAAGGTCGTTTTTTCACCTGCTCCTTTAGCTTAGGAACATCTGTGAATAAATTAGCAATTCGATAAAAAGTAAGCATTCTTTTTGACTCTAATTCGATTAATGTATTCCATTTTAGACCTTTACCCTCGACTGCTTTATGAAAATAAAGAAGCAGCCCAAGCATGAGTATCACGACACAACCGATAAAAATGATCGATGCATCAGAAAATAATAAATACATTAGCACGATATTTAAAATAAGCCTGATTACGTTGTCAGTATAATAAGTTGAGTTTTCTTGGTCATGCTGAGTTAACCATGTCATTAGCAAGTTCCACGCCTTGCTCAAAAGAACAATTACAAAGATTGCTACTAAGGACGAAAAGGTTTTATCTGTGACAGCAAGATATAAAGGTGCTGCAATCGCAAACACAATTAATAATAAGTAAATTTGAGAAAACAAGCTATACCAAAATGCCTTTTGAAAATAAGAGGTTAACTTCGTTTCAATTGGCAATAAGAAAACAAGGTCTGGCTCTTTCACTAGAGTTTGAACCCGACTACTAGTCAATATAGCTCCTAAAGCAAGAGCAATAATAATCGCGTAAGGAAATTCCTTAGGAACATCCTGTAGCCAATAATTATAGTAGTATGCCCCTCCCCCACCTAAAAAGAGGAGAGCGATTAACAAATGGTCATTTAACATATATCGCAAATAACGGCTAATTTCCTTAAAATGTTGGACCTGGCGTTTTTTCCATAGTTCTTTGATATCAATCATTTTCTTCTTCCTTTGTCAGACTGATATAAATATCATCGAGTGATGCGTTCTCCATTTTGAATTGCCTGCGGAGATCTTCTAAGGCTCCTGAAGCCTTTACCTTTCCGTTATGTAAAATGATAAAGGAATCACAATACTTTTCTGCAGTCGCTAAAATATGGGTAGACATTAAAATGCCCGCACCTTGATTTTTCTTTTTATTCATTAGCTCTAACAAGGATTGAATACCAAGAGGATCTAAACCAACAAAAGGTTCATCTATGATATACACATCTGGATCAACTAAAAAGGCACACATAATCATGACTTTTTGCTTCATTCCTTTTGAGAAATGAGCTGGGAAAAACTTTACCTTTTTTTCCATTCGAAATTCTCTTAATAAAGGTTCAAGTCTTTCTTCAAAGACTTTCTTATCAAGTCCATAAGCCATTGCGGTTAATTCAAGATGTTCAAAAAGGGTTAACTCATCATAAAGAATTGGTGTTTCTGGAATAAAACTAAATTTGGATCGATAAGCTTCCATGTCCTCTTGAATCGTTTTCCCCTGAATATGAATAGACCCTTTCTTTGGCTCCATTAATCCAATTATATGTTTAATTGTCGTGCTTTTCCCCGCACCGTTTAATCCGATTAATCCTACAATTTCGTTTTGATTAACTTTGAAGGAAACATCCTTAAGAACAGGATTTTTTGTGTAACCACCGGTTAGATTTTTTATCTCTAGTAGTGCCATGTATAGCTCCCTTCTTATTATACAAGGATTTACTTTTTTTGAAGTCTAGCAACAAGCGCCATGGGCTCCAGGGCTTAAGCCATCGCTTCCTTCTTTTTTGCTCAGCTTAAGCTTGTCGCCTATCGCTGAGCGCCTTGCGCTTTTCTTTTTATCATATCAAAAATTGCCATTTTTACATAGTTAAAAAAATTGAATAGAACATTTTAAAACGGCCATACTAATTTTTGAAGAGGGCAAGTAAAAAAGCCTTTGATGTTAATCATCTACCTGGAATGAGGTGTTTGTTAAAGACAATATCCTTGTTTTAGACGACAGCTTTTTATACCTGTTATAAGGGGATGGTTACTTTGGGAAATGTGAGAATAAAGTAAGTTCGAAACAAATGACCCCTAACAAAATAACATTATTTTGTAAATGAGGTGTTTGTTAAAGGCTACCTAGTCGCTTTATAAGTTGTATTAACTTATAAACATTAGACAAGGGGATGGTCCGCTTGAACTACGGAAATGACTCACTCCATTAGATAAAGACTTTCATTCCTAAAAAAATGAGGTGTTTATCAAAGATACCGTTAACCTATAACAAGAAAGCCTTCTTCAAAAACAGGATGCATCCTTTGCGATCGCATCCTGTTTTCTTTTTAAAAAATTGATTACAACATGAAAATTTTAACATCGTATGAACATGTGATAAAATACTAGTTATTAACTGAATTATTGAAAGGAATGGACGTAAATGAGTGATTGTATTTTTTGTAAAATCATCAATGGAGAAATTCCAAGCGCAAAGGTTTTTGAAAATGAACACGTGTATGCCTTCCTAGACATTAGCCAAGTATCGAAAGGTCATACTCTTGTTATCCCAAAAGTACATAAAGAAAATGTATTTGAATTAACGCCAGAAATTGCCCAAAATATCTTTGAAGTTGTACCATCTATTGCAAACGCAATAAAAAAAGAATTCAATCCAATCGGTATGAACCTTTTGCAAAATAACGGTGAGCACGCTGGACAATCTGTATTCCACTTCCATTTACACCTTATTCCTCGTTATGGAAAAGGCGATGGCTTTGGCATCGTATGGAAGTCTCATGAAAGTCAATATGCATCCGATGATTTAAAAAATATTGCCTCAAGCATTTCAAAATCAATTGAACAGAATTAACCCCTAAAAAGGCAAGACTTAGGTCTTGTCTTTCTTTATGTCGTGAAAGCGCTATTTCGTGTTTTTTCTAAAAATTTCACTTTTTTTTTCATAAAAACATGATAAGATAACTTTATTCAACTAAAGCGACAAAATAGGAGGATTCAATTATGCAACGAGCTTACAATTTTAATGCCGGTCCCTCTGCTCTTCCAATTGAAGTTTTAAATCGAGCACAAGCAGAACTGAATAATTTCAAAGGAACTGGCATGTCTGTAATGGAATTAAGCCATCGAAGTAAGGAATATGATCAAGTACATCAACAAGCCATTTCTGATTTACGTAGTCTCATGCGAATTCCTGATGACTACCAAGTATTATTTTTACAAGGTGGCGCAAGTTTACAATTCTCCATGATTCCTATGAACTTTCTCACTCCAGGTAAAAAAGGTGACTACATCTTAACTGGTTCTTGGTCACAAAAGGCACTTGATGAGGCAAAGAAACTTGGTGAAACCAATATAGTCGCATCCAGTAAAGAAGATAAATACAATTACATCCCTGAAATAGGTGCGAACACTCATTCAGAGAACTCAGCTTATGTTCACATCACATCAAACAACACCATATATGGTACACAATGGGAAAAGTACCCTACCTATACAAATGTGCCATTAATTGCAGATATGTCCAGTGATATTTTATGTAGAGAAATTAATGTAGAACAATTTGGGATGATCTATGCTGGTGCTCAAAAAAATCTTGGTCCATCTGGTGTAACCGTTGCTATTATTAAAGATTCCTTATTAAAAGAAGGCAATAGCAATCTACCTACCATGTTGGATTACAAAACACATGTAAATTCTAATTCACTTTATAATACACCACCTACTTTTTCAATTTACATGCTTTCGCTTGTGCTTGAATGGGTCAAAGAGCAAGGTGGCGTTCCTGCAATTGAAGCGAAGAATAATGAAAAAGCAGCTCTTTTATACCAGACAATTGATGAATCTGATGGTTTCTATAAAGCTCATGCTAAAAAAGGCAGTCGTTCCACGATGAATGTATCATACACACTTCCAAGCGAAGAGCTTACTAAAAAGTTTTTAATAAAAGCTAAGGAAAAAGGTTTCGTAGGGTTAAATGGACATCGCTCTATCGGTGGGTGCCGTGCTTCCATATACAATGCGGTACCTTATGAGTCTGTTGAAGCCCTCGCTTTATTTATGAAGGCATTTAAATCAGATAATTAGAACTGTAAATTGGTCTAATAGTCTGATATACTGATAGATAAGATTCTTGCAATAGGCAATGAGTGCACTATTGGAGAATCCAAAAATATAGCTTAGAAAAGCTGAGGAGAGATGAGAAATGAATACAAAAGTTTTAGTATTTTTAGCATTATTAGTTGGAATGGGTGCTGTACTGCACACAGTTATGCCGGGAATTTACCTAGGTATGAAGCCTGACTTATTGTTAATCTTCATGTTTTTAGGAATTATGTTATTCCCTGAAAAGAAATACGTATTGCTTGTAGCAATTGTCGGCGGTGTGATTTCTGCATTGACAACAACCTTCCCAGGTGGTCAAATTGCGAACCCTGTCGATAAATTAGTATCAGCATTCGTATTCTATGGCATGTTTACAGTTGCAAGAAAGCAGACACAATCACTAGTAATGGTATGTGCTATTACTGCAGTAGGAATTTTAGTTTCTGGATTTGTTTTCTTAAACACTGCACTAATAATTGCTGGTCTACCTGGAACATTCATCGGATTGTTCATTGGTGTAGTCATCCCAGCAACTGTAATGGGCACAATTGCAATGGCGATTATTTATCCAGTTGCACAACAAATTATTAGACGTACAAACTTTACAGTTAGTGCATAATCATGAATCACCGGTGTCCGACTTATTGGCGGGCACCCTTTTTCTGTCCAATTTTTGTAAAATAGTTAAAATCGATAGAACTGAAGTAAAACTGATAGAATGAAAATATATAATTTATAGAAAAGAAATAATGTCGGTAGAATCAAGTGATCCATCGTTCCTACACCTCATCTCCATCAAAAATCTATGAAAATAAGTGATATCTAGTCATTTCTCATCATATAGTAGAAGTAAAAAGTGGGACAAGGAGTGGAATCTATGTTAACAGTACCTTGGTTTGTATATGTAGCGTTATTTGGAGTTCTTTTTAGTGCATATATGGTGATTAGGACGTCTAGAGAGGAAAAGAAGATTGAAGACTCCTATATTGAACAAGAAGGTAATGTATATATCGAACGTATGAATAGCGAAAAAGAAAAACGTTCTAAGCAAATGAATAAACCAGAGGCCATGTAGAAGTCGAAAAGCGCAAATGCCTTGTAAGACGAACATCGACTAACTACGACTGCCACGTCCTGTAGCAAACGTCGATGTCTGTGCAAGTCCGACAAGCATAAGAAAAGCCGGCTGGAAGGATGCCTCTTATCCTTCTTGCCGGCTTGGCTAGACCAGAGAGGGACTACACTCTGGAGCTAGACAATATAAAAAGGACCGTTTAAAAACGGTCCTTTCTCATTATTCTGCAGCAGGCGCTTCAAACAAATCTTTAAAATCTTTATCTTTAATTTTTACATCTGCATTATCAATTGCTTTGTCTAAAGCAGTTTGAAGTGCAGCTTGGTCTGCTTGAAGTAAAGCCTTACGAATCTCGTCCTTTTTCTCTTGTTCCATCTTATCGAAACCTTCAGTTGTTCCAGTTACTTTAATGATGTGATAACCGAATTGTGACTCAACAATATCACTTGTTTCGCCTTCTTTAAGAGTAAAGGCAACTTCTTCAAATTCAGGAACCATACGTCCTTTTCCAAACCAACCAAGGTCCCCGCCATTTTGAGCAGAACCATCTTCAGAATATTCCTTTGCTACATCTTCGAATTTTTCACCTTTGTCAAGCTTAGCCTTCGCTTCTTCAATTTTCTTTTTAGCGTCTGCTTTTTGCTCTTCTGTTGCATCCTGTGGAACTTGAGCTAAAATGTGGCTTGCTTTAACCACTTCGCCTTCTTTTACTTCAACTTCTTCCAATGCAGCTTTTTCTTTTAACATGTCTGACTTAAGAAGTTCGCGTACGAATTCCTCACCATTTTGCTCAACAATGGCATCAAACTGAGCACCTAGAGCAGCTTGCATTTCTTCATATTTTGCATCTATTTCTTTATCTGTTACTTCATATTTCTCTGATAATACTTTAGTATAAACTAAATCTTTAAGGATCACTGCGCCTGCTTGATCCTTCATGGCATTATATAATTCGTCTTTTGTAACATTTCCAGCTTTTGTTTCTACAAGTACTGCTGAATCGTCGGCATTGTTACATGCACTTAGACCAAGAATACCTACAGCAGCAGTTAAAGCAATTATTGATTTTTTCATTACACACACTCCTACTATGTACAATTTTTATATACGGTTTGTCCAAGGGTACAAAAATTACTATAACATACTTTTAAAAAAGAAAGAAAACATTTTCGCAAGATTATTCAAAAATCTGGGACATTCGCACAGTCATATAGGCTTTATGCGAATAGGATATAGTGAACTGAATAAAAGGCTTTTGCCTTTCAAGTTCAAAAGTTTAGTTGATTGTGAAAAAGAATTCCTAAAGGCGTGACAATCGCCTATTCGTTCACAAATGATTTCGCATAAAATACCGTACTAAGATATAGGAGGTGTAACTATGAGTCACGGATACGCTGGTGGATTCGCGCTAATTGTCGTGTTATTCATCCTTCTAATCATCGTTGGTGCTGCTTGGTTCTAAGAAAAGCTTAGCTTATTGATTGTCCACGTTAGTCACGTCCTGTTGCTAACGTGGACGTCAGCACTTCCTCGAAAATGCTTTGCATTTTCTTCGTGCGTTGTATATGCTCCCAGCCTTTCTTGTCCTGTGAAAGTCCGACAAGCAAAAGAAAAGCTAGCTAGAAGGATGCCTTTTATCCTTATTGACAGTTGACTTGACCAGAGAGGGGCTTGGGCCATTTAGCTAGAAAAAATAAAAACATTCTCAAAAAAGAAAAAGGATGGCCGAAAAATCGGTCATCCTTTTTCCTTTTACGTAAACAAGACCTCTACATAGGAGGAAATAAGTAAAATGGTAATCAAAATATTAATTGTTCGATAAACTTTTGGCTGGCGGTCATCAGGAATTTCTTTTTGCTCACATAGCCGGTAAGTCATTTGATTAATGTAAAACAAAATAAAAGCAGCAAATGGAATATAAAATAAGAGCACTCCTCATCCCCCCATCTAAAATCAAATATGCCGTAGCATTTTTTCCCCTAGATTTGTTCAATCATGAAAATCTAAGACTCCTAGAAGGCTCAACTTTATTCATTACTCCAAAATTTCATAAGAATAAAGTTTATTTATGAATTAAAATATCATAGCCATCCTCTACTTCTTCAACAGTACAAGATCTTGGTGCCTTAATAAACTGACTTAAATAGATAAAATCAGGAACACATAATCCAAAATTGATTGCTGCAATAATGGAAAAATAATGTATATAGACCGGAAATGCAACACACGCACCAAGCATAAGAGTAGTAATCAATAAAAATGGTGTACTCATTACTAAAATGATAAACGGCTTAGAAAGTGCATCTTTTGAACGAGTCGAAACAATTGGAATAATTCCATACAACCATTTAAATGTTACTTTTATTTTTTTACCAGTTACCCAAAACGGTAAAACATGCAAGGATGCATGTAATGGATAAATCAACAATAAAGCTAATAAAAAATAAATTGATCCATCTTCATTCAGTTTAATTGAAGAATACACAAGATTCATTGGCAAATAAAAAAGAATAAATGCAATGAACATTGATATCAAGGATACCAATACAATTCGATGGAATCCATAATCCTTTGAAAGATTAATGGTTTTCCAACATGTCATACAAAATCACCATCCGCAATCATAAGAAGTAAATAATTGGAAGTCGTATCCAAATCGAAGTAAAAATTTTTTTAAAGTTAGTTACTCTAAACTTACTAAACTACTTTACTTTGTTTCTAACAAAAATGCAATAGGTATCCAAAAGAACGATAAAATACATGTTTTTTCGACTTTTTTCGCTATTTTTGGGCATATTAGTTATAAACAAACGTAGAGTCAACTGAGGAATTTGGGGTGTTAACTATGGAGTCAATTGAAGAACGTTTGGAGCGACTTGAATATTATCAGTCGCTCATCTTACCGTTGTTAGGGGATAAGTTACCACAGCTCCATCAATTAATAATGGAAGCAAAATTAACAAAAAAAGACGTTGAAGACTTATGGGACCTATGTGAAGAGATGAGCATTAAATATAAAAAACAAAAAGCGGAGGGATTTATATGTTTCACGCCGCTTTTAACTCAATTTGTAGGGATGCTTCATCCTAACTTAGATCCAAAAACAACAATCGACGTATTAGCTAAAGAAAGAAAATATACCCCTTTAATGCACGAGTTTAAAGGGATAATCAACAATATTAATTAACTCTAGATTACAACTCTATTTTTTCTTCTACTCGTTTGTAAAGCTTTCCATCTACTTCAATAAAATCATCTTCAATATTACGGAATGATTTCTCGAAGATTTCCATATAATCGTCTCCATATATGTTACGGACAATGCTCATAACCTCAACGATTTCTGGAAACTTTCCGTAAAGCTTTTTAAGTGGAATTGCTCCTTCCAAAACTCCATTTTTACTAGGATTATAGCTTTCCACAATTTTCAAAAAGATTTCTTCCCCTTTTGGTGTCAACTCGATATACGTGTTACGTTTATCATTTTCCTTTTTTGAAAATTGTAAAAGCCCACGTTCCTCTAACTTTTTAGAAAAGTTAAATGCAGTTGAAACATGCATAACTCCAAACTTAGCAATCTCTGAAATTGAAGCACCTTTCAAATGATACGCTATCCAAATAATATGATGTTCATTAATATTTAAATCATAAGGCTTGATCCATTGTTGCCAGTCCTTTTCAATAGATTTCCATAATGCCTTACTTAGCTGTGCGATTCTCTGACTAAAAAGGAGCGCTTCTTTGATGGAGGCCATTTTTTCTTCATGTTTCATAGATTCACCCACTTTTCTATTTTCTCTTATTACTATTATGCCAATAAAATAAAAATTAATAAAGATGTAAATTTACGAAATTTTTAAATTAGGTGAAAAAAATTTGATTCTAAGGGGTTGTAACCGCTTTTTCTAGTTTTTCTAAAGCGCTTTCTATTTCTGAAAGCTCTTTTTGAATATTTTTTTGATTACCTTCAATCTCTTGTTTCCAATGATTTAGTAAATAACTAATATCACCAGAAACCTCAGATATTGTATTCACCGCCTGTTTCGTTGACTTAGAAACCTGTTCTGTTAAGGATTTCCCATCGGAAACAACCTGTGACAGAGAATTAGAGATTTGTTTTTGATTATTTTTTAATGCCTTTCTAAATTCCTTGCCTGAAGTAGGTGAACTTAAAAGGACGGATACACCACCAATTACACTTCCAATTAATACCCCAATAAATAGAGACTTTGTTGATGTCATTTTAATCACTCCAAATCAGAGCTATTATTTACAGAATTCTACAAAAACTGAAAAATTCCTTTTCCAACTTCATATTTTTTACAAAAATTAAAGTTGCTGTAATAAGTCATTTTGTTGGATATACCAACGGTCAACAATACTATTCCGAACCAGTACAAAAACGATTCGTTTTCGTTCCTTCCCTTGATTTTCCCTGTATATTTCGACTTCAACTGGTATTTCCATACTTAATAGTCCTTTTAAATCGCTTAACGGTAAATAGGACATGTTTGTTATTGAAAATATTGTAATTTGACTTAAGGTTTTGTAAAGCTTCTTATTTTTTGAATTCGGCATAAAGGTTTGTTTGATTATTTTTCGATCTGATTGGTTAATACCGGCTACAAATATTTCAATTAGGTGATACGGGTCCGCATTATTAATGTAATCGTCTAACCTGCCTCCCGCCTTTAATAACATGAGATTATGTGCAAAATCTGGTTCTTTTGAACTGTGGGTGGTACTCCCTAAGAAATGCACACAAAAATGACCAGGAAAGCCGTTTTTTAATGCACCTGCACCATGTGGCATACCGTGCATTGAGGCGGCAATCATTTGATCTCCATATTTTACAATAATCGCCCTTCGCTTCCAGCTCCATTTCCCGCTATAAATTTTCTTCATAATTTTTGTGTCCTCAATTGTGAGTGGTTGAACATCGGCATGTCTGCTTCCAGCCCTTCTTTGCACACGAAATTGAAGGCCCGTTTCAACGTCAATAATAGTAAAGAAGGATTTTCTAGGAAGAATCTCATTTACAATGTCCCAAGGAACCATTTCAACTTTAAAGCTTATTGGGCTATCTTTCTCATCATATTCATTTGTAACCGCAATGGCTGTATTATGAAATGCAAATAAAAAAAGAAAAAATAGAAGTATTACTTTTGTCATTCTTCAGGACCTCTTTTTTTTACATAGCTTTCCATAAATGATGAAAATCTATTTATAAAAAAACTCGACTCATTAAAAAAAGTGAGTCGAGTTTTGATTGATTATTTATGAAAGGTTGGTTTGTAGAAACTTCGATTATCCAATGCAAAGACCCGGTCTGAGAATTCGCCTGGTTTAACACGTTCTAAAGCACGATCTAACATATTCATTTTGGCATCAAGATTATCTATATAATGTAGAACTTCCGCTTCCTTAATCATTGGTGGCTTAGGGCTTCCCCATTCTGCCTTTCCATGGTGGCTTAAGATAATATGCTGTAATACCGTAACTTCTTCACCTTCAATACCTAGCTCTTTGGCTGCTTGTCCGATTTCATTTACCATAATTGAAATATGGCCTAACAAATTTCCTTCAACTGTATATGTTGTTGAAATAGGGCCTGACAACTCGGTAACCTTGCCTAAGTCGTGTAAAATGATCCCTGCGTACAATAAGTCCGTATCAAGTGATGGATATAAGTGAGCAATTGCTTTTGCTAAGTCCAGCATTGAGACAACATGATAGGCTAGGCCAGACACAAATTCATGGTGGTTCTTGGTTGCTGCTGGATATTCATAAAAGGCAGCTTGATGCTTTTTCAGTAAATGTCTCGTAATCCTCTGGATATTAGAGTTGTTCATTTCAAAAATATATTGTGTGATTTTTGAAGCCATCTCATCCTGCGGTACTGGTGCAACTTCAAGAAAATCAGAAATAGTAACCCCATCTAAATCAGTTATAGGTCTGATATTTCTGATTTTCAACTGATTTCGTCCGCGGTAACTATTAATTTCGCCAGCAAGTCTTACGATTTGTTGAGCAGCATAGTTTGTCTCATCTTCAGGTGTTGCATCCCAAAGTTTTGCTTCAATTTCTCCACTTTTATCCTGAAAAACTAAAGTCAAGAATGGTTTTCCATTACTTGCAATGCCTTTCGTTGATGATTTAATAAATAAATATACGTCAACCTGCTGTCCCACCTCATAATGTACAATGCCCTTCACCATATTTTCTCCCCCTGCTAATCTATTTACTCTCACTTCTAAAAAATGAGGACTATGAAAATAACAAATTTCTTACAAAAATTATAGCATACTTTTTTGGTTTTCTATGATACCCTCATTACCTAGTATAATAGGTTTTGCTTCACCAAATCCTTCCAAAACGTGTTGATGACATGTAAATAGGAGGACTTGATTTTCTTTTGATAGTTCTTTAATTAAAGAGATGACATTAGATAAACGGCCTGCATCAAAATTAACAAAACTATCATCAATAATAAATGGAAATGATTGACCGGGATGCATCGTATTAGCAAGCGAAAATCTGAGCGAAATATACAATTGCTCTGAAGTTGCCTGGCTAAGTTCGGTCGGCTTATAGCGTACGCCATTATTATTCTCGACTATAAAACCATCAACTTCATTATCAAGGTAAATTCTTTTGTACTTTTTATCTGTGAGAATAGAAAAATAATGTTCAGCCCTTTTTATTACCTTAGGTAAACGAAGTGTTCGATAGTGGTCAACTGTTTTAGTTAGAATATCTTTTGCAACTGCAAGTGTTGCCCAGTTTTTAGCATAGTTTTTTACTAAAGAATTACTTGCCTCATAAGAATGAAGTAAATCTGCATAGGTTCCACCTTCTTCTAGTTCTTGTATTCGGTGGTTTATTGCTGATAGTTGACCTTGCCTTTCTTTTTCAATTGCATGAAGGCGAGTGGTTTCAGTTGACATCTCCTCAACTAGAGCTTCATAATCGGTTTCTATATTACAACTATTAACTAACTCACCAAAGCGTACCAGTTGAGCCATAAGAAGATTCATTCGCTCTTTCAGTTCTCTTGCAGTATCATTTGCTTGTCCCTTTGCCCGATACTCTTCTTCATTCGAAACCTTTGCAATATCCCATAGAACTTGAATTTCCTTTTGAAGGTGCTCGATTTCCATACGAAGTTTTAAGATCTGCTCTTCTGAATCCTTAATTTTCGCATCTATTTGTAATAACAATTCATATTTCTTTTTTTCTACTTGTAATCGGATCGCTATCTGATCAACTTTTATGGAACCTTGGTCTTCTATGTTTAACTGTTTTGCTACTTTATTAATTTTAGATTGAAAGTTCGATATCTCATTTTGAAGTTCTACTTTTGCTTTAGCGAGCTTTTGTTTATATAAGGCTTTTTCCTTAATCGCTTCAAGAATTTGAAAAGCATCCAATAATCTTTCATTTGAAATTTGCAGTGGAAGTCCATATGTTTTCTTGATGTTTGTTGCTTTTTCCTCTAAGGAGTACTCTGTTTTCTCCCATTCCTCAAAATCTTTAAATACCTTATCTAATGCACGTTCATTTTGAAGATGTGTGGCTTTTTCAATTTCAATCTGTTGCATTAAATGCTTATCACGAATAAGAAATGCTGACAGCTCTTCATGATCCGAATGGTTTCTATGTGTTAGTTTCTCTTTTATAGCCTCCAATTTTTTCATTAATCTTTCTTTATCATCCTGGAGCTCATGAATGAATGGGGATGACATCTGGGAGCTTACCGTATTTCCAACTGGCCACATAAGAGCACCTAGGACAGTTAATATCCCACCAATTATCCATTCTTTTGTAACATAGAAATAAAGTGAGATAATCAAAAATGTGAAACCAATTCCATAAAACAGTCGAGTATATTTTTGTTTGTTATCGGATTCTTTTTCTGTCATTCTTTGTATTTTTTGGTCAATTCTATTTAACTCTTCCTCAATTAACAGCTTTTCATTTTCTAGGTTATCCTTTGAAGTATATTGACTTTTCTTTTTTTCATAGCGTTTTCGTTGTTCCTCTGGAAGTACCTGTTGCTTTAAGTCCCTTAACTTTTGTTCGCTATTATCAAGCGCGTCTTTTATTTGCGTAAAGCTATTATCTAAGAAATGCTTCTGTTGCCTATGTCGTGCTGTTTCAGAAACAACTTCAGAAAACATATCTTTTGCAGTAATACTTAGATTTAACTTCAAAACATCTGTTTCTGGTAATGTAAAATTAATTCGCTCTATTAGTTGATTTAATTCATCTTCTATCTCTTGAAGTTCTTTCGAAACGAGCTGGAATCTGTTTTCTTTTTCATTAAATAGGTTTTTATTTTCAACCAATTCCAAAATCCATTGTTCGTTATCGATGTATTGTTCGGCAAAATTGATTTCACTTTTTTCCTTTTCCCATTCTAGAATTTGGCCATTTATAGCAGATAATTGTGCCTGATATGGTTTTATCTGTGCTTGCAGTTGTTCTAAGCGGTTCAGCCCATCCTCGGGGTAAGGCTCAAACACTGGTAAACATTGCAAACGATTTTTTAAGGTTTGATATTCCTCTACGATTGGTTGAATGGATCGGAGTTTCTCTGTTTCTTGAATTTTTTGCTTTAAAGAACTTATCTTGGAATCATAGGATACTAGTTCGTTTTCGATTTGTTGTTGTTCGTTTAAGAGAGATTCATATTCACTATTTTTCTCCTGCCACCTCGTAACTTTTGCATGTTCCTCTTTTAGTCGGATAAGTTCCACATTAAGTGGAGGATTCTTTCCTTTTGGTTTATATAAACCATCCATTTCCTTCACTAATTTATTTTGTAATTCAAGTAATGCGTCAGTTCCAACTGTCCCCGCAGAAAATAAAAACCTTCCTACGTCCTCACTCTTTAAATGATGTACACCTTGAAGTCCATGAATATTGAAGGAATAAACATTTTGATACAGATTTTTATCCATTCCTTGGAAGAACTCAGATATAAACTCTTCTCCTTTAACTGTTCCATCAGGCATAAATACAGTTACATCTCCTGCGGCTTTACCTGGTAATCTTTCAATCAAAATAGTTCCATACTCGTCGGTTTGGAGAATGAGCTTTCCACCATATTTGGCTCCTGTTTTAGGGATATAACGTTGCTCATTTTGTTGTTTCGTAGGAAATCCAAATAAAATACTATGTATAAACGACATAAGTGTTGATTTTCCAGCTTCATTTTGACCAAAAAATACCTGAAGATGTGGGGACAGGTCTCCAAGTTCCAAGTTTTCAAGTTTTCCATATCCATAGACCTGAATTCCAATGATTTTCATATCGTCACCCCCTCTTTGAAAAATAGAGTTCTCGTAAAATTAAGTTCTCCGCATCGTGAAGTACTTCCTGTAGTTCTTCACTTGTAAACGTATCAATATACCTCCGGAAGCTTTGATTATTCCGTAAAGGGAGTAGTGCATGATCAAAGTCCTGATAGGTTTCCATGTTTTCCAATAAATCACCAATAAAATGTGAATCCTGCTTTAACTTTTGACGATTGATTTCTATTTGAAAGTTTTGTTTAAGTCCTACCACATAGACAAAATTCTTTTCTGATATATCATCGTTTAAAATGGATAAGAGATCTTCTTTTATTGCATTTTCTTGAAGTTGTGCTTGCAGTGGTCCGGTTCCTATATATTCAATCGTTACAAATAATCCTTGGATTTCTTTCCGAAGACATTCAAGATGAGAAAGTGATTTGTCAACAAGTTGGTCAAAACTAGTAAGCTCAGAAAGATCAATGGTCGTATTTTCCCATACTAAATCGGATGTTGGATAAAATGTATATTCTGTTTTAGCTTTTGAAAGTTTTACGAGATAACCACCCTTTTCACCTGTTTCCTTTTTATGCCTTCCTTGAATATTGCCAGGATAAATAATAGGAGGGTCTTCAGCTAATATCTCACTTGTATGAATATGTCCAAGTGCCCAATAGTCAAATCCTTTCTGCTGTAGTTCAGATAGCAAAAATGGAGCATAACGGCTATGCGTACTCTCCCCTTCTTTACTTCCATGTAAGATGCCTATATGATACGTGGCACCGTCTTTCTTTTCATAAAATTTGGTTTTGTTTTCGAGCACAGCTTTTTTTGCATAGCTAAACCCATAAATATTCGCAACGGTTACTCCATTTTTTAAGTAAGGAATGACCTCGACATTCTCATTTTGAAACACATGGACATTACTTGGCCATTCAAAATGTGGCCAATTTCCACTAAGATGATCATGATTACCGTGAGTGACAAATGCCTCGATGCCATGTTCTCCAAGTCGTTCCATTTCCTTACGAAATCGTGATTGTGCACGGAGGCTTCGGTCTTCACCATCGAATAAATCACCGGCAATGATGATAAAATCAACCTTTTGCTCAATCGCAATATTGATTAATCTAGCCAAGGAGGTAAAAGTACTCTCTTTTACACGTTTAAAGATTTCTGTTGGCAGATTGGTTAACCCTGAAAACGGGCTGTCTAAATGTAAATCCGCAATATGTAAAAAGGTAAGTGCATTCATTAATTAGCTCCTTTTAGACTCATTTACCTATATTCTATCACCTACACAATACGAATGCACGTTCTTATTCTTATGAAATTATCAGAGGGTTATATGTTTTAAATCACATAAAAACCGAGGGATAATACCCTCGGTTTAATTCTTGTAGCTTATTTATCATTCTTTGTAATTTGTAAGGCTTTTTTGATGTCTTTGTAGGAGGAAGATTTACCGTACATAAGAACTCCCCCACGGTAGACTCTAGCTCCAAATATCGCTAGTAGAGTTATTGTTATTACTAGTATTCCGATTGATAATGCAATTTCCCAGGCTGGGAGTGTTAGCATCCCAACTCGTAGAAACATGATCATTGGTGCAAAAAATGGAATATAGGAAGTGATTGTAATCGCGGATGATTCCGGTTTTGTT
Source organism: Fredinandcohnia aciditolerans (assembly GCA_003640645.1). Taxonomy (GTDB): domain Bacteria; phylum Bacillota; class Bacilli; order Bacillales; family Bacillaceae_L; genus Ferdinandcohnia; species Ferdinandcohnia aciditolerans. The sequence continues at coordinate 95,834 of QGHH01000008.1, forward strand.
AGACCAAACATTGCAATCATAAATGCAGCTACGATTAACAAGGTCATCGGTGTAATCATTTGTTGAACATCTTCAATTCGACTTACTAAAGACCCTAAGAAGGCTGCAAGTGTTGCATATAAGAAGTATCCCAAAATGAAGAAAACACCAGCGTAAACAAAGGTTGATACAGGCAAATCGCCAAAACCAAATACTTCAAAAAATCCACCATCCATACCACCCATGCTTTGCTTCAATGAACCATATCCAACCAATAAAATCACAGCAAATTGAGTTAGGCTCAATAGTGCGATACCAAGTATCTTACCGAACATTTGCTTAATCGGAGAAACACTCGAAATCAAAATCTCCATAACACGAGATGATTTTTCAGTTGCAACTTCCATCGCAATCATATTTGCATACATGATGACTGCAAAATAGATAACAAATAAAAGGACATAAACTAAACCACGCGCTTGATTAAGTTCTTCTTCCGATTTCGCGTTTTCTTCAAGTGCCACTTTATCAAATTGGACGGGTGCATATAATTGATTAATCTGATCTGGAGTTAATCCTGCTTTTGTGGTTGCGATTGTCACCTTCAACTGTTGAAGAGCCTGTTCAAGTTGCCCAGTAATTTCAGAATCTGTTATCGATGGTGCCTTATAAACTCCCACTGGTAGACCCTCTGATGTTTCCGTTAGGATAAGATAACCGGTTAATTCTTCGTCAGTAACCCGCTCTTGTGCATTCTCTTCTGAACCTTCCATTTTTTCAATGACGATATCACTAGACATAGCTGATAAAGTCTGTTCATACGCTTGATAAAGATCATCTGACTCGCTAAGAACTGCAACATGGGTTGTTTCATCTTTATCAAATTTTTCAATAATCGTTTGAATATTTGCCAGACCAAAGATAATGAGTGCAGTTATCAATGTCGTAATAATAAATGATTTTGTTTTTAATTTACTCACATATGTGTGAAAAAGGATAATCCAAAACTTATTCATAAGATGCACCTACCTTTTCGATAAAAATATCATTTAAGGAAGGTTCCTCTAATACAAACTTTCGAACAAAGCCTTTTCCTACAATGGAATCTAGTATTTTTTGTGAAATTTGTTCACTTTCAACCTGTAAATGGAGACCCTCCGCAGTTTCCTTCACCCTTGTTACACCTGCTAAAGTTTTTAAATGACTGATATCAAAATCGGCATGTACAATGACATTTTTCTTTCCAAAAGAACGCTTAATTTCTTTTAGTGAACCATGAACAACTGGTTTACCGTGATGCATAATGCATAAATGTTCACATAATTCCTCAACATGTTCCATCCGGTGACTTGAAAATACAATTGAGGTCCCTTCATTTTTCAAATCCACAACAGCTTTTTTTAGAAGCTCTACATTCACAGGGTCAAGCCCGCTGAATGGTTCATCAAGAATTAGTAGTTTCGGCTTATGAATAACAGATGCAATAAACTGTATTTTTTGCTGGTTCCCTTTTGATAATTCCTCAACTTTTTTCGTCGCATATTCAGGAACCTTAAATCGTTCTAACCAGTAATCAATTTGTTTTAAAATATCCTGTTTTTGCATACCGCGTAGTCTCGCAAGGTACACAAGTTGATCACGCACCTTCATTTTTGGGTAAAGTCCTCTTTCTTCTGGTAAATACCCAATCATGTGACTTGTATCGTAATTAATCTTTTTTCCATCCCAACTAATTCGGCCATCACTGGCATCTAATAATCCAAGTATCATTCGAAATGTTGTTGTCTTTCCTGCCCCATTGGCGCCTAGAAATCCAAACATTTCACGCTCAGGAATTTCGATTGATAGGTTATCTACTGCTGTGAAGCTACCGAATCGTTTTGTCACATTTTCTAGCTGTAATGCCATTTTGACTCCTCCTTCTCCTGTTGTTTTTTACGAATGAGTTAGGAAAAAGTTTCAAAAATTATCATAACACATTTATTTATTGCGCTGGAACTTGCAATCAACTACACTTTAAGTATCTGAATTTTAACTTTATTTATGGGGGGCTCTGATATGAACTATTTGTTAACAGTGTTTGATAAAACGGGAGAAAAATTACTCGAAGAAACATTTGAAGCTGCTACCGAAAAAGAGGCAAAGGAAACTGGCGAAAGAATTCTGAAAGAAAAAAACTATTTAGAAACGACACATCGTTGCACAAGCACAGCAGGGAAATTAGTGTTATTTCATCGTTAGGCAGGCACCCAATTTGGGGTACCTGTTTTTATTTATTAAAAAATCCCGCTGCTCTTTCAACGGGATTTTCTTCATTATTCACCTTTAAAAACTGGTTTTCTTTTTTCTAAAAAGGCTTGAATGCCCTCACGGTGATCCTTCGTACTTCTCATTGCATACTGTCCGTGTTTCTCTAATTCCAATATTTTTTCAAGCTCTGGTAAGTGCATTTGATTGTAGATAGACTTAGTTTGAATCATAGCAAGTACAGGTTTCTTCTTCCACTTTTTCACCTTATGAATGACTGCCGTTTGCAGTTCTTCCTCTGCAACCTCATCAATTAATCCGAGGTGCAAGGCTTCACCAGGAGATAATTGCTTGCCTTCCCAAATTAAATGTTTTGCTCTTGCTTCGCCAAGTCTTTTTTCAAGAAAGAAATGTGCACCACCATCAGGAATTAGGCCGATTCCGATAAAGTTCATAGCTAATCTTGATTGTCGATCAGCTATGATGTAATCAGCACCTAACGCAAAGCTTAACCCAAGGCCAGCGGCTGGTCCATGGATTGCGCTGATTACTAGCTTCGGTAATAAGTATAGCGTTTTCATTATTTCTGAAATAAGTTCCATCACAGGTGCAAAAGCACTTTCGTCAGTTGAACTTAACATTGTTTTAATATCTCCACCAGCTGAAAAGCCTCGTCCACTACCAGCCAATACAAGGATATCCACTTCATCGTTGGCAGCTACTTCTTTTAAACTATGTAAAATTTGGTTAAGCATTTCAATATCCATCGAATTCAGTGCTTCTGGGCGATTTAGAGTAAGATAGGCTACTCGCTCATCAATATGAAGAAACACTTTTTCTACTTGTTCGATTGCCATTATTAAGCCCCCCTTAGTGGTGTTTCTACTATTATATAATGATATCACCTTAAAAGAAACCGTTTTCAATAAATTGATAAGGTCATCCAAAGTTTTTGGATGACCCTTTTGCAAGTTAGATATCTACTAAATTTACCCAGGATTTTTACCTCTATATTGGGTTTGCGAATTTCCGGATTCACAATCTCCTAATTTTACCCAGTTGTGAACCTCTTATCCTTCTTTGTGGGTTCACTACCCCCTAAAGCTATCCAGTTGTGAATCTCTTTTCCTTCTTTGCGGGTTCACCATCTCCTAGTTTTATCCAATATCGAACCTCTTTTTCCATCTTTGCAGGTTCACAATCTCCTAGTTTTACCCAATATTGAACCTCTTTTCCAACTTTGCGGGTTCACCATCTCCTAGTTTTATCCAATATCGAACCTCTTTTTCCATCTTTGTAGGTTCACAACCAACTAGTTTTACCCATTACCAAGCCTCTTTTCCATCTTTGCAGGTTCACAATCTCCTAGTTATACCCAATATCGAACCTCTTTTGCTTCTTTGCAGGTTCGCCACCTCCTAGATTACCCAACACCGAACCTCTTTTCCATATTTGTGATAAAGCCATCTCCTGGTTTTATCTAATTCCGAACCTCTTCATACAGTTTACTTTCGAGGTGTCCTACATGTTTACTTAACTTGTGATAGATGGTCTTTCAGTTGGTCTCGAAGTGCTCTTTTCAAGAACTTTCCTACTGATGTTTTCGGGATTTCATCCATGAAGATGATGTCATCTGGTAACCACCATTTCGCAAATTGTGGCTTTAGAAACTCATATAACTCATCCTTTGTAATCTGGTCCTTTGCAGCATCTTTTAATACTACACATGCAACTGGCCGTTCTTGCCATCTTTCATGGGGTACTGCAATTACCGCCGCTTCAAATACTGCCTCATGGGCCATAAGTGCATTCTCAATATCAACAGAGGATATCCATTCTCCACCACTCTTGATTAGATCCTTTGTTCGATCAACAATCTTCACAATTCCTTCTTCATCTACTGTGACTACATCTCCCGTATGTAACCACCCATCTCGGAACGCTTCATTTGTTCGCTCATCCTTATAATACTCATCCGCAATCCAATTTCCTCTTAATAATAATTCTCCCATTTCTTTACCGTCATTGGCAACTTCTCCATTTGCCCCTACGACTTTCATTTCAACGAGGGGGACGATAGAGCCTTGTTTCGAGCGTATTTCTAATTTTTCCTCTTCTGAAAGATTATTTTGATAGCTTTTTAGACGCGACAACACAACAAGTGGCGTTGTTTCTGTCATCCCATAAGCATGGATAAACGGGATTTTGTATTTTGATTCAAACGCTTTAATAAGCCCCTTTGGAGCTGCAGAACCACCACATAAAATACGAGTTAAACTGCTTGTATCGTAGCTGCCTTGTTCTAGTTCATTAAGAAGCCCAAGCCAGATTGTTGGTACACCCGCAGTCATTGTTACTTTCTCGGAATCTATTAATTCAGCCAATACCTTTGGAGTAAAATAGGGTCCCGGCATAACGAGAGTGGTTCCAAACCACACCGCCGCAAAAGGTAATCCCCAGGCATTTACATGGAACATCGGAACAACTGGCATCGCAATATCACTTTCCGTCAATCCTGAACCATCAGCTAAACCGAGCGCCATACTGTGTAAGACAACACCGCGATTTGAATAGACAACCCCTTTCGGATTACCTGTTGTTGCAGAGGTGTAGCACATCCCTACAGGATCATTTTCATCAAGGTCTTTCTTAAATTGGAAAGTAGGATTTCCTTCATTTACAATTTTTTCATAATGATAAAGTGGTTCTAGGTTTGTTTCTGGCAATTCATCCTTATCAGTCATAATGACGAACGCCTCTACTGTTTTTAATTGCTCCTTAACCTTTTCTAATAATGGAAGTAGATCTTCATCAAAAAGCAGTACCTTATCTTCAGCGTGATTGATGATGTAGACTATATGCGCAGGTGAAAGGCGGATATTGATGGTATGAAGAACTGCACCAATACCAGGTATCCCAAAATAAGCTTCTAGATGACGATGATGATTCCATGCTAATGTTCCAACACGGTCACCTTTACTTACCCCGATTTTGTCAAGGGCACTTGATAATCTTCTTGTTCGTTCACCTATCTCTTTGTAAGTATGAGTTACAATTCCATTTGAAGTTCTCGAAACAACGGTTTTCTTTGGAAAATACCTCTCTGCACGCTCGAGCATTGATGAAACTAGCAATGGTACATTCATCATCATAATCCATTCCCCCACTTCAAAATTATTTAAAAAAGTCAAGTTACTCTCGTAACCTTATAGCCCCATATTTTTTGCGATTATCGATTTCATGATTTCATTTGTCCCTGCATAAATCGCCGATACTGGTGTGTCACGATACCGTCTCGCTATCTCGTATTCCTCCATATATCCGTATCCACCATGTAGGTGCATACATTCAGCCGCGACTTTTTTTGCCATATCGGTTAACCACCATTTTGCCATGGAAACCTTTGTCACCACATCCTTTCCTGCGATATGTTTCTCAATCAAATCATCTAAAAAGGTTCTGCCTATTTCAACTTCAGTTGCCATCTCTGCAAGTCTAAATTGAATATGTTGGAATTTACTAATTGATCGCCCAAAAGCCTCGCGCTCTTTAACATATTTCATTGTTAGCTTTAGCATTGTCTCAGCTGCAATTTGAGCGGATATAGCAACAATTAATCGTTCTTGCTGGAGCTGCTGCATCAAGTAATAAAAGCCCTTCCCTTCGGTTCCAATAAGATTTTCAGCAGGAACAATTGCATCTTCAAAAATCAGTTCTGCTGTATCTTGGGCATGAAGACCAACCTTATCGAGTTTCCTTCCACGAGTATATCCTGGGGTATCTTTTTCAATTGCTAACAAACTAATTCCTTTATGTTTTTCTTTCGGATCTGTTTTACAAACAACTACGACTAAATCTGCATGAATGCCGTTTGTTATAAATGTTTTCTGACCGTTTACAATGTAATGATCACCTTTCTTTACCGCGGTGGTTTTAATCCCTGCCAAATCCGATCCAGCACCTGGCTCAGTCATCGCTATTGCTGTTATCATTTCACCTGAAATACATGTTGGCAGCCATTTTTGTTTTTGTTCCTCTGTGCCATATTCATTTAAATAAGGAACTACGATATCACAATGGAGACCTATTCCTATCATGCTTGCCCCAACTCGTTCAAGCTCTTCGTTAATGACAACAGAATAGCCAAAATCAGCATTAAGGCCACCATATTTTTCATCAACCCATGGGCATAAAAAGCCATTTTCTCCCATCTTTGTCCAAAATGAACGAGGAATTATCCCGTTTTTTTCCCAATCGTTGTAAAAGGGATATGCTTCTTTTTCAAGAAACTTCTGAAAGGCATCACGAAATATGTGATGCTCATCTTGTAAATAACGTGCGGTCATCATTTTCCCTCCTAGTAATAAGGGTTTGTTTTTATAAATGTATGTTTCATGATGTGTAAATATAATGAGGTACTAATGTGGTAGTCATATCTAATAGGAATAAAGTAGAAAGCGTTTACATTTAATGATAAGGAGTCTGTTTAACTTTATGAGTTCTAGTACTTGAATAATTCCTCATTAACAGAAAAAATCCTCTTTTTTAAACGAAAAAAAAGAGGCAAAGTTCCCTATACCCCTTTTGCTACTCCAAACAAATCGTCTAAAATTTCGATCTTTTTGTTCGTGTATTCAATAAAATGATCATTGTAGGATTTCGGATCCTTCGGGTTTGCAAATTGAGTAATCTTCCCTGTCATAGGATCAATAAATTTGCTGGCTGCCCCACAACCTAGGCCGATGATTGTTTGCATTTCTTCCATTATCATAATATTGTAGATACTCTCTTGCCCTGGTAGTGAATAGCCAACATTCTCTAGGTTTCCAAGTATGTTCTTCATTCGATATAAATAATATGGAACATACCCGTGTTCCTTTGTCCAAGTGGAAGCATTATTCATCATCTCTGTAATTTCTTCACGGCCGGCAACCTTATATTTTTTCTTGTTTCGTGTCATTTCAGACGCACGCTTAAAGGATAAAGTATGAACAGTTAGTGACTCTGGCATAAGCTTTTCTGTTTCTGAAAGGGTATAATTGAACTCTTCTACTCCTTCACCCGGAAGGCCAATGATTAAGTCCATGTTGATATTGTTCATCCCCATATTTCGTGCAAGATGAAACTTTTCAACTGTTTCTTCAACCGTGTGATGACGGCCAATCGCTTTCAGTGTTTCCTGTATATAGGACTGAGGATTAATACTGATACGGTCAATATTCCACTTCTTTAGGACGTCTAGTTTTTCCGGTGTAATTGTGTCCGGTCTTCCCGCTTCAACTGTAATTTCACGAATGTTTTTCACATTTGGGAAGGATTGGTACATTTCTTCATACAGCATGTCCATCTCTTCTGCCGTGATACTTGTTGGAGTTCCGCCACCATAATATACGGTTGTAATATTAATGTGATGTTCCTTCAACCAACGCCCCATCTCGCGCATCTCATAATGAAGTCCACCTAGGAAGGAATTAACCGAACCTTGTCTTCCATTGATTGCATAGGCAGGAAATGTACAATAGGCACATTTTGTTGGGCAGAAAGGAATCCCAATATAGATACTTACTTCGTTTTGTAGTTGATATAAATCAGGAACCATTGTGAGTTGGCGGTCAACAATTTGGCGCATTAATTCAAGTTTTTCATCTGTAATTAAGTAATCTTCTTTCAGCTCTTTGTGTGCTTCCTCATGAGATTTTCCCTCTCGAACCTTTTTGTGTAACAGTTTTGTTGGACGCACGCCAGTAAGCATTCCCCATGGCTGAGTAATACCTGTAAAATCTTGCATCACCATTACATACACATGTGAGACTGCATTTTTTATCTTTTTAAATAGTTCTTTGTCATTTTCAAATGGAGGAAATTCCTTGCGGTAGCTTCCCATAAATTCGTTCCCGGATTTGATGTCAGTCAGTTTGGCATATGTTGTTATGACAGGACTATTATATTCATATTGGAAATCTACTAATAGCTCAGGATTATCTAACTCACTAATTGAGAGTTCACTTTCTTCATAAAAAAGATTCGTGATGAGTTGTAGTGGTCGCAAAAACCGGTCATCCCCGAGCCCATTGAATAAAATTCGCATAATTTGTATCACCTTTTCAAAAAAATACTTACTTAAGTGTACAGAATGTACCTTTTTTAATCAATATGAGAATTTTGGGTAGTTTTTGTTTCTGCATTCTCCCTATAAAAAAACCCCCACTAACCGTGGAGGCAAGCCCAACTCTATTTTTCAATCTTAATTTGTTTTAAAAAATCAATTCTTTGCTGCTTACGGAAATGCTCTTTAATCATATAGGAGACGCCATTCATATTGTTGGACCGAGTCACCCAGTCAGCAGCAAATTTCACTTCCTTCGGTGCATTCCACATTGCAACCCCTAAGCCAGCAGATTCAATGATTTCAATATCATCTATTGAATCTCCAATAACAACTGCTTCATGCAATGGAATATCTAAGTGATTAGCTAACGTTATTAATCCATTAAGCTTAGAAACCCCAAAAGGAGTGATTTCTAGCTTATGTGGTTCTGTTAGATCCACTTGAATGTCATTGAAATGCTCAGTCACAGTTTCTCTAATTGCCCTCAGTTCATTTTCACTTTGTGAATAGACCTCAATCTTAGGTGGTGCAACAGGATTGTCTGTTAAATAATCCCCAAGCGAATCGACAAACTGCATTGGATAAAAGAGTGGATCACCAGAACCAAACATTGCTTTTGCGATTAAATTACCAGGGAATCTCACACGATTGCCAATTGAAAACTTTTCATGTTGGAGGCGAATGCTACATTTAAAGTTTTCTAATACCTGAACAATATTAAATGTTTTCTCTTCTGAAATACGTTTTACATAAATAGGTTCATCAAGGTTATCACTGATGAATCCTCCATTATGCGTAATTAGCAATGAGTTCAGCTTTAGTGCTTTTGCGATTTTTTTTGTCGATGGGAAGTGACGTCTTGTTATGAGAGTCACATAAACTTCCTTTGCACGGACGAAATCGATGGCTTCCTTTGTACCACTTTGAAGCCGACCGTTTGGACGTAGTAATGTGCCATCCACATTTATTGCTAGTAACCTATACATATGGCAGGTCCTCCTTCTCAGTTGGGCGTCCCCTATACATATGGTTATGAAAAAATGAAACTGATTAGAACAAAAGACTATTATTGAAAAATGGACGACAATATGTGAAACTTAATGTTTCTCATAAATGAGCAAAAAAAAGAACCCTCACCAAATTGGCGGGATTCCTAGAAGTTTTATTTTTGATCCATACTTCCGTATAATTCTTCAAGTGGTTTAAGCATAATTTGATTTAACTCTCCGATAACAACGCTCATTCGCTGTTCAGCTTCCATAAGTTTTGCAATTGTATCATGTTGTTGTACAAGTGCAACTTGTCTTTGCGCCTGTTCTACTTCTTCTTGTGAAATATCTTCACCCATCATTTGTTTTTGTTGAAGGGATAACTGAATGTTTCGGAAGCTTTCAAATAATTTCTTTGCACCTTCGTCATTATTCACTTGATCATATAATTGCTTTAGTTGTTTAAACTCATCACTCTCACGAATCGCCTTTTCAACACCATAAGCAACATCATATAAATTCACACCCATTTTACCTACCTCCTTTATCCAGATTTATTACGAGCAAAATGGTTCTTTTCCACTATAACAAACATTTTCATATAATTCACCCTCATCTAGAAATTAGAGAGGTTATTTTTAGGATATTCTATATATAGCCTTTTGCTTTTGTTTATTAAAGAAACTGTGCAATAATCCCTTGAAAGATTCCAATGATTCCACCTAGAAGCGCTCCTAAATAGGTAATCATTTTGAATTCCCGTTTAGAAATACCTAACACCATTTCCTCTAGTCGCTCTACAGAAAATGTTCCAACCTGATCTGTTACAATTTCCTCGAGCTTGAGGCTTTTCATCATTTTCTCAATACGATTTGCCACAAATTCTCCGGACATCTCAATTCCTTTAGGAACTATCTTCTCAAGGATTCTTTCTTTGTAAGGAAGTAATACTTCATTTGCAGGAGTTTTAAGATATTTCTTAACAGGGAAAATGTTTTGAGATTGTTCCTTTAAAAACGAAAGAATTTTTTCTGAACCTACCTGCTCAACAATTATATTAACCTCCCAGGATTTTACCTTATTCCACTCTTTTTCAATCAAAGATTGTATAAGCTCCTTTGTCCCCGGATTCGATAGAAATTTTACAATCTCAGGTTGTATCTTATCTATTAAGCTTGTGTTTCCTAAAAACATTTGTACCATATTCCCAAGCATTCCACGGGTCGATAGGAACTCGTCGATCATTCTTTTTAATCGAAGTTTCCCTTCCTCACTTTCGAAATACTCTATACCTTTTTCGGATATATATTCCGAAACCGCTGGAAATCTCTTTTCGATAGTTGAAAGTAGCTCCTCAGGAATGACATCGCCTATTTCCTTTTGGCCCATTTCAAGTAGTAGACTTTTATATTTGGTTTCAATAAAGTGGGTTAGTTGCTCCTCTGCACGTTCATCAAGATTATGTATCCCAACTTGTCCAGCTATCTCGAGTAAATTTTTCTCAGTATCAAGCAGTTTAGAAACCTCTTCCTTCGCCCAGCCTTCGATGTTGGCGACAAAGCTTTCATCCTTTAATTTTTTCTTTAGACTTTCAGGTGTTAAAAGATGCTCTACCACGGTTCTTCCCATCTGCCTTGCAAGATCATCCCTACGCTTCGGGATCAATCCAGGAGTAAATGGAAGGCGTTTTCCACCAATATAGATAGCTTTATATGGCCGAAATAACATCTTGATGGCCAATGAATTCGTAACTCCTCCAATAATGGCTCCAATCACCATCATAAATACAATCATAAAGAAAACGTTCATACAATTCACCCTTTGTTAACTTAATATCAAATACGTCTTGGCGTATTTACCGGATTTTTTTGGCCCATACGATGTGGGTCACAAAGACGTTGCCACAAGACGTGGCGTTTTTAGTCTTTGATCATATGCTCGGAAAATTTCCTTTTAAAAATCTGGCATCCGCAGAGGCTTAACTTTATTCTGCAAGGGATAATTTCCACTATATTGTTTACCCCAAACTATTTCATCCCACTTATAGAAATAGAGGACTTCTACTTGATAAAGTTAATTTTTTTTCACAGTTTTTATCGTCTTTTCATACGATACGATATCAGACATTTGCCTATATATTGAAACAATATAGTTTTTCTGGATTGAATCATCACCTTATCAATTATAGTGTTTGAACGTCAAGTTACGCAAATGGGGTTATCATGATGACGAAAAAAATTCTTATCGAGGTGATTCCTGTTTTTGACGAGCAGGATTCCTTTTTACAAATAAAGATGAGTGACATCATTATTAAGAAGTTTGGCTTACAAAAGGAACAGACAATTGAATTATACTGTAACAGGAATAGTCTTATGGTAAATATCGTATCTATTAATGAGAGCGAGCCTGTCATTCAATGTCCAACTTTCATATTAAATGAATTACAGCTTCCTCCTGAGAACTTTTCAATAACGTTATTCAAAAAAGCAAATAACAAACTAGAAATGGGTCCTGTTATCGGGCTATTAACGGAAGCAACTGAAAAAAACAACCAGGTATCATTTGGTTCAATCGGAGAATTTTGCGAGGAAATTTCACTCTACGCAAGCGAAATCGGAGTACTTTTCTACGTTTTTACCTTAAATACATTTTATGACCAAAAAGGGTACATCTTTATCGATGGAATATGGAAAAAATCTTCTGTTCCCTACCCTCATGTGGTTCACAATCGGATTCACTCACGTAAGCGAGAACAACACTCGAGTTTTATCGATTTTACAAATGAACTGCAAATGAACAATATCCCATATTTTAATGATCATTTTCTGAATAAATGGGAAGTACACGAAATGCTATATGAAAATGAGCATCTCCATTCATACCTACCTGATACCATGCTATTAACAAATAAAGATGTTCTCTTTGAAATGCTTGAAAAATATCAATGTGTATTTGTAAAACCGGTCCATGGGAGCCAGGGGAGAAATATTTTTCGGATTCAAAAAACGGATGAAGATACCTATTTTTTAGATTATACAACGTTCTCAGGTGATATTGAGACGGTCCATCAAAGCTTCCCTTCCCTCTTTCAATCTTTATTATCAAGGCTAAAACAGCATACTTTCATCGTTCAACAATGTATTCCGCTTCTTTCCTATAAAGAAAAGCCATTGGATTTTCGGGTGCTTTGTCAAAAACAATCCAGTGAAAAATGGCAACTAACCTCGATTGTTGCACGTGTATCTTCAAAGGATGAATTTGTTTCAAATCTGGCAAGAGGTGGAGAAATTCAAAAGGTCCACAGCGTCCTTCTAGAAAACTTTGAAATGAAAGAGATTCCGCATATTAAGAGATTAATAAAGGACTTAGCACTTGAAGTTGCAGAAATTATTGATGGAACAGCGGATGGGTTATTTGCGGAGTTAGGGATTGATCTAGCTCTCGATAAAACTGGAAAGCCAACAATTATTGAGGTTAATACAAAACCATCAAAAAATCAGGAACAGGATAAATTATCGACCAAAATTCGCCCAAGTGCAAAAGCGCTTCTGCAGCATTGTGTCTTCCTATCCAACCAACATGATCAATCAAAAATAGGATAAAAGAAAGGGGAGAATCTTGTGATTTCACTGGGATTTGTTACGCTTTATCCGAACCAGGAAAAAGGTTATGCAACGGAACTTGCTAAACGTGCGCCTGAATTCGGGATTCAACTATTTCGATTTACACCAACCTCTATCGAACCAGCCTCTGAAATGATTCAAGGAGAAAAATACAATGAGATTTCACATACATGGGAAAAAAGCCTGTTTGAACTTCCAACATATTTATATGACCGCTGTTTTTACTCAGAGGATGAAGTCTCTAAAAAAAGTCAACCAATTATGAACTGGTTAAAAAGAAGGCCGGGCAATCTATTTCTAGGGCAAGGGCTGCCAAATAAATGGGAGATTTATAACATTTTAAGTCAAGATGAGAAATTATCACCTTATATCCCTTCAACTGAACAAGCACTCTCCGCCTCTTCTATCCTTCGAACCCTAATGAAAAAACATCAACTAATTCTAAAACCAGAAAAAGGTTCGATGGGAAAAGGGATTATTGGTCTCTTTCTTCACCAGGATTACGTTGAAGCAATCTATAAAGATGCTAATCAACTAAAAAAACAGCAGTTTAAAACAAGAGGGGAATTAAAAAAGTGGCTTGATAGTATCATTTCTCACCAACCCTATTTAACTCAAACCTATTTGCCTCTCCATGATGCAGATAACCGACCTTTTGATATTCGAATTCTTCTTCAAAAGAATGGGCAAGGTGTATGGATTGAACAAGGTCGTGGAATCCGCCTAGGATTGCCTGAGCATCTTATCTCAAATTTAGGTGGCGGTGGGGAGACTCATTCCTTTGAGAGTTGGACAGAAAAAATGTCATTCAATCAAAGGCAATTACTCTCTGATAATATTCATACAATTATTAATAGGTTACCAGATGTTCTTGAAGGACATTTTGATCCCTTATTCGAACTTGGAGTTGATTTAGGTCTTACAAAGGACGGTGCCCTCTGGATATTAGATACAAATTCAAAACCAGGTAGAAAGGTAGTTATAGAAACGAGACCGGAACAAGCAGAAACTCTTTATACAACTTTATTACAATATTGCTCGTATCTACATTCTAATTAGAATAGCAAAAGGCGCCCGCTATTCGCGACAAACATAAGTCGAGCGCTGACAGAAGGTGTCTTTTACCTTCAGAAGCGATTGGCTAGACCAGAGAGCCGATGGCGCATGAAGCTAGACACTTTAAAAAGGAGCTGTAATAAATGCGAACACCACTTCCAATGAAAATTACGGAACAAGTAACAGGAACCGTGAATATTCCTAAAGCTTTCAAACTAAAAACACCAATCAAGCGTATCTTTTTTGGAACGTCCTCCTGTGAATGTAAGGTCGTTCAAACTGACCAACAGGAAATTAAAATTTCCCAGGATATTTTTAACAACTTAAAAATTCCTTATACAAGTACAACACAAGTGATTATCCATGAGGATCATCTCTATATTGGTCCGTTGGTCGGAATTTTCACAGCTGGTTTTAGTGAGTCGATGATTCGCCCAATCGGGGAACGAACACTGTTTTTCGCAAAGCTATTGGCCCAAGAAAAAGCTGTCGGAGCATATGTTTTTATTTTTGGTGCGAAACATATTGATTGGGATACGGGTACCATTCATGGACTTTTTCATAGCCATAATGGCTGGGAAACGATTGAAATTCCATTTCCAAATGTTGTCTATGACCGTCTTCCAAACCGACGGACTGAAAAACATAAAACATTAAGTGAAATTAAACAACGTTTACATGATGAATACTTAATTCCATGGTTTAATCCTGGATTTTTTGATAAATGGGAAATCCATCAGTTATTAGAGGGTGATCACCGTGTCGCTACGTATTTACCTGAAACCCATAAAAGTCCGACCTTTTCACTAATTGAACGAATGCTTTCTAAATATCAGCATGTATACATTAAACCAGCAAACGGAAGTCTTGGTTTAGGTATCTATCAAATTCTGTTTGATCGTGAAACAGATGAATATTATTGCAGATTTCGTGATACGGACGGAAAAAATCGACTCCAACGTTTTTCTTCCGTTGAGTCATTTGTTAACACTCATTTCCGTAATAGACGATTGGAACATTATATTGTTCAACAAGGGATTCATTTAATTCGAAGTGATCATAAAACGATTGATTTTCGTATTCATACGAATAAAGATGAAAAAGGAAAATGGCAGGTTAGCGTGATGGCTGGAAAAATTGCAGGTCGTGGCAGTGTGACAACTCATTTAAATAATGGTGGCGTGGTCCGAACACTTACTGAAATTTTCCCTGATGCTGAAGAATGCAAAAAAGTCACTGATTCACTAAGCCAGGCAGCCCTTTTATTAAGTGAAGTTATTGATTCTCGACAAAAAGGGCATATAGGGGAACTTGGTTTTGATTTAGGTATTGATAAGAATGGAAGTGTATGGCTTTTCGAAGCGAATTCAAAGCCGGGACGTTCGATTTTTTCTCATCCAAAGCTAAGAAAATACGATAAACTCTCAAGCAGACTCCCACTACAATACGCTGTCTACTTAACAGAAACGACGATTAAAGCCCCTGAGGAAGTGTTCAGATGAGCACCATTTACTATCACACCGTAAAACAGGAATGGTATCAATGCGAGGAGGAGAATGGGCTTTATATCGGAACGGAAAATACAATCATTTCTTATGTTGGGAGCAGGCAGGAGCATTCGCTCCCTTTTTCTGTTTCAAAAAGTGGAAAGCGTGTTGGACCTTTGATTGGGATTCTTACCGGCTCTTCCAAAGACAATACCTTTATTGGGAATCTCAAAGATTTAAAAAGAATTCTTTCATCCTTACAGTCCGAAGGTGCCTTAGGAATCGTTATGACACCAAACTCTTTACAAGAACATTCAGTTGAATGCTTTACCTTTTACCAGCCCATACAAAAATGGATCAAACTCCAGACACCCCTTCCAGACGTTGTGTATAATCGTGTTCCTTATCGTCACATGGAGAAATCAAATCATTTTATTGATATCGTTTCTTTTTTTAGAACAAACGGTATTCCTTTTTTTAACCCATCCTTTTTTTCAAAATGGTCTGTTTATCAAATTTTACGAAAGAATAAATTTGTTTCATCATTTCTTCCGGATACTCTACTTCTTAAACAAGAAAGAGACCTTAAACAAATGATAACAAAACATCAGGATCTCTATATTAAAAGTTCAACTGGTCATAAGGGTATTGGCCTTTACCGAATAAAAAAATGGAAAAGTCTTTTTATTGTTGAAACACCAAACGAAAAACAAAGCTATTCATCCCTTGCCTCATTTTGGGAGAAAAATGAAGAATCGTTTATACAAGAGGAATATCTATTACAAAAGGCCATTCAGTCTGATACTTTTAAAGGCAAGCGGTACGACCTACGTCTATTATGTCATTATGACGAAAGTGAGTATATCATTAGCGGTATTGGAGTACGAGTTGCGGGTGAGAATGGGGTAACCACACATGTTCCAAATGGCGGGGCAATCATTCCGTATGAATCGGTATCCAGCCGTTTTAATGAAGCCATTTTACAAAAACTTGTTTTTGAGATTGGAAAAGAGCTTACAGAGCAAACTGACCAATTTATTGGGGAGTTCTCAATTGACCTTGGGCGTTCCGTTGATGGCGAAATTTATATTTACGAAATCAATTCAAAACCAATGGTATTTGACGAGACTTATATTCGTGAGAAAGGGCTTGAAAATTTAACCAAACTCCTTATAATGAAAGGGACAAAAGTGTAAGCGTATTAAACTGTTTTTACTAATCCTTCAAATACTACCTAAGGAGAGCTTATTGATGATCTCACATTTTCAGTGGAAACCTCTTTATCATAGCAGTAAAATTCCTGGATGGAGTTTTTCTTTCTATTATCAAGGAACGAAATATAATGGAAACTATAATAAGGATGGAAGCATCGATTGGCACGGCAATCATCCCGATTTAAAAGTAATAAATGATATAACCAAACAAATTCATGAATTAATGCTTTTTCATGTTTACGATAATTAATTGGATATTCTCTTCACCTCCTTCACAAACTAAGGCTACAATTGCGTGTTCAAAAAGGAGGATGAAAAGGGCCACGTCGACAAAAACGCCACGGCCTCATGTCTTGTCGACACTAGCACGTCCTGTGCGTCGAAAGTTCGAGGCGGTGCAGTTTTGAGTAGCGGAACGTATGTAGTTAATACGTGAGCAGATGTTCTAGCACGTAGGAAAAGTGATTTTCTTTTCCAAGGAACGGAAAAACAAGCCAACGAGCTTCCACAGGATGTGGTGACTTCGACGTTCGACACAGGACGTGTCGGTACTTAGTCGAAGATCCGATGTCGATGTGTCATTTTCACCGGACTTTTTGAACTTCCGCTTAAAAGGAGGGTTTTTTATGCCTAAAAAAGGAAAAGAGCGCGAAGACCTTCAATATGAAGGTAAAGATGAGGTATTCATGGATGTTGATCGCTTCATAAACGAAGGGATGGCTGGTGGAAGTGTCTATCGCTATCATGATCAAACCAATATAGAAGAAGCACGCGATTTTGTAGAGGAAGAACCACCGAAAGAAATTGAATAACAGTTATCGAGACTTTCTCCTTCTGTTATAATGGAAGGAGATTTTTTATGTTCGATATAAGGAGTTATTTTACATGATTGAAAATCTAAAGAATCACTATAAGGACGCGTTTGTAACGTCCGAATCACCATATAATACAGAGAAATATATGTGGTTTCTAGCAGATTCTGGACCTTGGTTTGGGATAAAAAAGGAGCAACTTTCGCCAAAAGAGGCCACTCTTCTGTCTTCTCTTTTCACACCGTACGGTACACATAAAAATGATATGACAGATACTCAGGCATTCTGGTATAACCTTTTGTTTTTGCAACAAGGAAACATTTCTTCTAATCAAATGTCTTTTACACAATGCCGATTTATTCAATTCTATGCTGACCAACCTATTACCGACAAACTTGAATTCCAGGAAGCCATTCAAGCGCTTTTACCAAGGGATACGATCTTCTTATGGGAAAATGACTCGAGTGGGGTTCTAATTGAAACAAGAAATGAAGAAATGATTGAGGAAGTTATTTATGATGAAATTACTGTTACATTAACTAGTGATTTCTATACGGATATGAATTTATTCATTGGACAAACCCATCCCCTCGCTGACAATCTCGGTTCGCTTTTTCAAAATGAAAGGGAATGGTTTCGTAAAGGGATGCACTTTTTACATAAACAGAAAGTCTATCGACTTCACGATGTTTTGCCATTTTTACTCTTAGAAGGATTAGATAGAAGTTTTCGAAATCAACTTAAAAATATAATACCCGAGGAACTTCAGGGCGATCATGAATTACTTGAAACAATCAAGGTTTTCTTTGAAAGTGATTTAAACGTATCCAATGCAGCTAAACGTTTATATATGCACCGGAATAGCTTGCAGTATCGTATTGAGAAATTCATCGAAAAGTCGGGAGTCGATATAAAGCATTTTCATGGTGCAGTTACGACTTATTTAGCAATTCTAGAATTAGAGCACTATTCAGATTTGTAGACATGCACGAAAACCCTTTCAAAGTTTTGTGCAATTTACACATTTACGATTTTGACCTCTCTAAAGTAAACTTTAACTATCGAAAACGTTTACACTAGGAGGAGAAACAATGGCTGAATTAGTATTAGACCATATTTACAAAGTATATGATAATAAAGTAACAGCAGTAGAAGATTTTAATCTTCATATTCAAGATAAAGAATTCATCGTATTCGTAGGTCCATCTGGTTGTGGTAAATCTACAACTTTACGTATGATTGCAGGATTAGAAGAAATTTCCCAAGGTGATTTCTTCATTGATGATAAACGTGTGAATGATGTTGCTCCGAAAGACCGTGACATCGCGATGGTATTCCAAAACTATGCATTATATCCACATATGAGTGTATATGATAACATGGCTTTCGGATTAAAGCTTCGTAAGTTCCCTAAAGACGAAATTGATCGTCGTGTGAAAGAAGCAGCAAAAATTCTTGGACTAGAAGAATACTTAACTCGTAAGCCAAAAGCTTTATCAGGTGGTCAACGTCAGCGTGTTGCGTTAGGCCGTGCGATTGTTCGTGACGCAAAGGTATTCTTAATGGATGAACCTTTATCAAACCTTGATGCAAAACTTCGTGTACAAATGCGTGCTGAAATTTCGAAACTTCACCAACGTCTGCAAACAACTACTATTTACGTAACGCATGACCAAACTGAAGCGATGACAATGGCTACTCGTCTTGTTGTTATGAAAGATGGTATTATTCAACAAGTCGGTGCACCAAAAGATGTTTATGATAACCCTGAAAATGTATTCGTTGCTGGTTTCATTGGATCCCCTGCGATGAACTTCTTCCCAGGTACTTTAAAAGATGGTACATTTACAATCGGCAATGTAAATATTGCTGTACCTGAAGGTAAAATGAAAGTTCTTCGTGAGCAAGGCTATGTAAACAAAGACATCATCCTAGGAATTCGTCCTGAGGACATCCATGATGAGCCTGTATTCATCGAGTCTTCTCAAGGATCTAAAATTAATGCACTTATTGAAGTATCTGAATTAACTGGTGCAGAAACAATGCTTTATTCACAACTGGGGAATACGGATTTCGTTGCACGTGTAGATTCTCGTACACAAGCAAAACCAGGTGAAACAATTGAACTTGCATTTGATATGAACAAATGCCATTTCTTCGATGCTGAGTCAGAAAAAAGAATTCGCTAACCTGAAAATAGAAAGTCGCCCACTTGGGCGACTTTTTTACATTCATGTAGATTTGCTATTCTTTAATTAGGATTGTTTCTTGGTTGTTACAGTTTGGACAATAAAACAAATGAGCACATTCATTATTTTGTAAAGTTGTCTCTATCCCATCTATTTTCTTCATGGAATCTATCTGCATATAAGCACTGTAGGGACCAAAATAATCAATAATACGTCCTGAATCCTCCAAGAAATTCCCACATTGTGTACATGAGAAGCTAGCATTGTTAAAGCCATTACATAATGGACAAATTGGCATGGTCTTCTCTCCTATATTCTTAATTACTTACAGATAGTTTTTGACGAAACAATACTGTTATGCTTTCTTTTTCATAGGAATTATTTGGTAGATAAATTCTCGAATATATTCTTCTCTTCGTCACATAATACTTAGTACAAACACAGCAACAGCAACTCACCAAGCAACACCGAAACATCTTTAAACAGTTTTTACTCGGGTTAGCCTAGAGGCTAAGGAAACCCTTATATCTGGTGCAATTCCGGAGTAACCCACCAAATAAAAATCAGTTTAAGGAGATGAAGGAAAAATGGCAAACAACAATAGCAACAACAGTAACCAATTATTAGTACCAGGTGCAGAACAAGCTATCGACCAAATGAAGTATGAAATTGCTCAAGAATTTGGTGTTAACTTAGGTGCTGACACTACATCTCGCGCAAACGGATCAGTTGGTGGAGAAATTACAAAACGTTTAGTATCTTTCGCTCAACAATCTATGAGTGGTCGTCAAGGTTAATAAAAAATTAAATATTATGGCTTAAGAGGCACCCTTTAAGGGTGTCTCTTGTTTTTTTATAAGGTTTCCAACTATTGACTTGATTTATTAAATATTGTTGTTGAGATACTAAGCAAGAAGATATTATTTTTAGGAGGAATTCGCTTTGAAGGATAACGTACAAAACAATACGAATGAACTAGCTGCAAGACATTATCAACCAGAAGATTACGGTAAGAATGATCAATTATCACAAGGATTAGCTACAACACATGAACAGGTAAGTGATTCTTATATGGAAGGCGAGATTACAGCCCCTTACAATAGCACAAATGAAAAAAAGGCTGAATCATCAAATGAAGGCTATCAGGATTACTACTCATAAGACTAGAAATCCCTATTAGGAGAGATCCGCATTGAGTGAAGTAAATCAAATTATTCGAGATATAACAACAAAGGCTAAAGATACATTGACAACAACATCACAAATGGTAAAAGAAAAAATAAACACTGTACTGAATCGGCCAATGTCAACGATAGATGAACTTGCCAAGTATATTTCGACGCACCCGGACACCCGTTTTGATGTCAAAGAATTTCTTGGATTCCAGTATCATTTTTATCATCTAGAAATTGCAGATACTACCTTTTATCTAGAGACAAAAGGTAATCATGGCGACTACATTCTTGACCTTGCCGTGACTTCACCTGAAGGTACACTTTTTGAATATCACTCGTTTGAGAAGAAATATGGCGTTGATGACAAAGTCCCCATCCCACAGACTGTGGCTAGTATTATCCAGTAAAGTACTAAGGGACGGTTCTACGGGTTTCCACTTTTATGAAAACCAAAAGAACCGTCCCCTGAATATGTTAATTTTCGATATCTAATATAGGTTGATTTACTTCTACGAAAGCCTTTCTAATCCTGCGGTTTTCAACCTCAGTAACTTTTATTGTGAGATGCAAATAGTCAAACGTATCTCCGACAACTGGAATTTTTTCAAATGATTCAAAAATCCAACCACCTACTGAATAGTGTGAGCTTTCAGGTTCCTCAATTCCAATGATATCGGAAAAATCGTCAAGTGGCATATCTGCATTTATTTCATAAGTTTTTTCATCTATTTGTGTAAAATATTTAATCTTTTCATCATGTTCATCCCAAATTTCTCCAACAATTTCCTCTATAATGTCCTCTAGCGTAATTAAACCTGAGGTACCACCAAATTCATCCACAACAATTGCTAGATGTGTTTTACTCTTTTGAAGTTCAGGTAGTAGTGTAGAAATTTTCATCGATTCAACGACAAAGAATGGTTTGCGAATAATTGAACGGATATTAATGTTCTTTTGTTGAACAAGAAGACTTAAAAATTCACGTTCTGATAAAATTCCAATTATATTATCGATGTTGTCCTCATAAACCGGTACACGTGAAAAGCGTTCTTCTAAAAACATATCTCTAATATTTTCTATCGAATCATTGACTTCAACCGCAATCATGTCAATGCGGGGTGTCAATATTTCTCCCACTAAAATATCATTAAAGTCGAGTGATCGATGCACTAATTCTTTTTCTTTATTGTCAATAACTCCTTCTTCCTCACTTAAATCAACCATTACTTTGATTTCTTCTTCTGTAAAGGACGGAGTCTCATTATTACTTTTGATGAGTTTAGCAGCCAGTGCTTTTAATAGTCCAAATAGATATGTAATTGGTGTTAGAATCTTCATTAATGTAAATAATATACCGGAGACTCTTAATGAGAAGCTTTCCGCATTTTCTTTTGCAAATGATTTTGGAAGAACCTCCCCAAATATTAAAATAAGTAATGTCATCACAAATGTACTGATAACAAGTCCCGTATTCCCACCAAAGAGATCGGTTGCTACTTTTGAGGCGATTGATGCAGCAGCAATATTTACGATATTATTTCCAACTAAAATTGTTGAAAGGGCGTTATCAAAGTTCTCCGTAATAAAAAATGCTTTCTTACTCCCGCGTCGCTTTTCATCCACATAATTCTTCAGTCTTATTCGATTAACACTTGAATAAGCCGTTTCACTTGCTGAGAAAAACGCTGATAACATGATAAGAATGAGTAACAAAATAATGGTACTCAGTGGCAAATCGTCCACGTAATTTTCACACTCCTAATTGTAATTACCTCTGTATTTGTTTAAGATAAAACAAAGGTATTAGTTAAATGATAATACAAATTCTTCCGGTTATTTTTATAATAGCAAACATTCTTTTATATGGGAATCATTATATCTAATCAAATACGTGGAGGCTCTAACTTTATTCAGTCTGGTTTAAACACTCAACTGATTTGTTAAGTTTTTTGCATTAATACCTTCCAATATAGGTAGGAGTTTAACTGAATAGAGTTAAGTTGTGATTCAAATCACACCATCATGTTTTTAGTATTGATATAGTACTAATAATGAAAAATTAGCGGCGGTGATAATATGGACTTCAAACTTAATACATTATATGAAGAGATTGGTGGGGCAGAAGCCATTCATGATTTAGTCAATGCATTTTATCCAAAGGTTTATGCAGATCCAGATTTAGCTCCTTTATTCGAAGGGGATATTGAAGAAATTAAACGTAAGCAATATATGTTCTTAACCCAGTTTCTAGGTGGACCAACATTGTATAGTAATGAATTTGGACCTCCAGCCATGAGATATCGTCATATGCCTTTTGAAATCACACCAACTCGAGCAAAAGCTTGGCTACGTTGCATGAAAGAGGCATTCGAGGAAACGGAACTTACTGGTGAGCTAGCAGATGCCTTTTATGCTAGACTTCAACAAGTAGCGGGCATTATGATAAATACACCAGACTAAAAAGAAAAATGGAAGGCGCGCGGCTTTAGGCAAGAAGCTTAAGTCAAGTGCTGACATATGGTGCCCTTTTACTTTCCGAACAAAAAAATCCACGAAAATCGTGGATTTTTTTATGATTCAATCAATATTGCACCGATAAAGAATACTAAAACTAATGCTGCAGCAATATTAAATGTAATTGATAATTCTTCCACATTGACTCCCCCATTATCTTTAGATGATTTTATAGTATCATCTAATGTGGAAAAATCAGGCTTATTTTATGGCGGATTCTTGTCAAAGGAATGAACATTTTCTGACTCCTCTTCTTAGCCAGCGATTGAATTTTTACCTTGCTGCAGTTGATACATTTGATAGTACTTCCCTTTCCTTTGCATCAGTTCGTCATGGTTTCCTCGCTCGACGATTTGTCCTCGGTCAAGAACGAGAATTTGATCCGCATTTTTTATAGTCGATAAACGATGAGCAATAATGAAGGTTGTTCGTCCCTTCTTTAATACCTCTAACGCATCTTGGATAATTGCCTCTGTTTCTGTATCAATACTTGCCGTGGCTTCATCAAGAATGAGGATTGAAGGGTCGAAGGCAAGTGCTCGTGCGAAGGAAATAAGCTGTCTTTGTCCTGATGACAATGTACTTCCTTTCTCGATCACAGGCTCATCGTATCCTTTTGGCAGGCTTTTCAGCAGTTGGTCTGCCCCAACATCCTTCAATGCCTTTTCAACCTTTTCTCTTGATATTGAAGGGTCGTCTAGACTCACATTCGTTGCAATGGTACCAGTAAAAAGGTAAGGATCCTGCAATACAATTCCCATGTGTTTACGCAGTTGCTGTTTCGGAATATCATTTATATTTTTCCCGTCAATCAATATTTGTCCTTCCTTTATATCATAAAAACGGAACAGTAAATTCATGATTGAACTCTTTCCAGAACCCGTATGACCAACAAGCGCTACGGTCTCACCTTGCATTGCTTCAAAGGAAATATCTTTTAGAACATATTCCCCTTCTTTGTAACCAAAGTTAACATGATTAAACTCAACATTTCCTTTGTAACGAGGTAGTTTCTCCTCATTTACATCGACACCTTCTAAGTCGAGAAGCGTAAAGACCCGTTCACCCGCTACTAATGATTGTTCTAAAATCGCCAATTGGTTGACCATACCAGTAATTGGCTGAAAGAGTCGATTCAAATAGTCAACAAAAGCATATAAGACACCTAAAGAAATAACGCTGTTTGCAGACAAGGATGCTCCTCCAAAATACCAGATTAATGCTACGAATGATACATTTCGGAGAACCCCAACAAGGTTGAAAGAAGTTAAAGCGTTTAAACTTAGTAGCTTATTTTGATAAGAAAAATGTTTCTCATTAAGCTCTTCAAATTCCTTTCGGGATTCTTCTTGTCTCTTAAAGGCCTGGATAATAGTCATCCCTTGAATGGACTCGTTGATCATTCCATTGATTTCACTTAACAGTGAGCGAATCCTATGATTATACTTTGAAGCGTATATCCGGTATACCTTAATCCAAATAACTAAGATTGGAACAAGGATTAAGCAAATTAGAGCAAGCTTTACCTCTAATAAAAATAACGCGATAAATATCCCAGTGATGTATATAATACTTGAGAAAAAATTAGCTAAAACTGTTACATATAGTTCTCGGATTGCTTCCGTATCATTGGTGATTCTTGAAACCACTTTACCAGCTGGCAAATTATCAAAATACTGTATCGGCAACCGCTGTATATGAGCAAATACATCCTGGCGCATCTTTTGAATAATACGATTTGAGGATGTTTGCAATAAAAAGCGTTGCCCAAAGTGAAAAATGGATGCAACTACTAAGAGACCAAAATAGGCCACAATTAATTTAATGAGCTTTGGAATCTCAGGTCGATAAAAAGCGAGCAACTCATCAACGGATAATTTTGATGCAGGGTATATGAGTGTTTCACCATTTCTACTAATTTCAAGATTTCCATTTTTCACAGTTCGTTCCCCATCAAATTCGATTGTCCCATCCACAAAATAATAAGAGCGGCCAACCTGTAAAATACGGGATTCGTCACCCTTATCCTCACCCGCTAAGAAATTATCAGAACGCTTATACCAAGTATTGTTGTATTCTACAGCATCCATACTTTCAGTCGTTACATACCATTTATTCTCGATTCCTAAAATATGGTCATCAATCATAGTCTTTGCAATGAATGGACCCGTTAATTCAGCTGCAACTGCGAGCGACAGCATTATTAGCGCTGAAATAATCATTTTCTTATAAAGGAGTGCATAAGATACGAGACGTTTTCCTACGTTCATGCTGTCACCCCACTTTCTGTTAGTTCTACCTGTTGTCGGTCAAATTGTTCTTTGTACCAACCGTTCATGGCTAATAGATGTAAGTGTGTTCCCTCTTCAATTATTCGACCATCCTCTAACACAACTATCCAATCCGCATGCTCTACGGCAGATAATCTATGAGTCGTAATAATAGTTGTTTTTCCTGCACGCTCTTTTCGAATATTTTCAATGATTTTAGTTTCTGTTTTCGCATCAACTGCTGATAATGAATCGTCTAAAATAAGAATTCCCGGATTGATTAATAAAGCACGTGCTATTGAGATTCTTTGCTTTTGCCCACCTGATAACGCTACCCCTTTTTCACCTACAAGAGTCTGTAAACCGTCGGGAAGCATTGTTAAATCTTTGGTAAAGTATGCAAGTTCGATGGCCTTTTTTAGCTCATCATCTGTTGCTTCCTTATTGCCAAATAGGATATTCTCACGAACTGATCGAGAAAATAAAATATGGTCCTGTGGTACATAACCAACCCAACCGTGAAGTGTCTCAATAGGAATGCGGTCAATTGGTGTCCCGGAAATCATAAGTTCTCCTTTACCAACAGGATACTCACGAAGCAACTGCTTTACAAGTGTTGTCTTCCCGCTTCCTGTTTTACCTACAACTCCTAAAGTGCCCCCCTTATTTATAGTAAGAGTAACATCTTCAAGGTTTTTCACTGTTGATGAAGGATATTGGAATGTCACTTGATGAAATTCGATTTGTTCAGGCAACTCGATTTTTATTGTATTTTTGTGATTTGTAACATCTGGCTGATAGGCTAGTGTTTCATTCACACGGTCGAGTGATGCATTTCCCCGCTGCATGATGTTGATGAGTTCACCGATTGCTAACATCGGCCAAATCATCATTCCAAGATATACGTTGAAAGAAACAAGTTCCCCAAGAGTAATTACATTATGAAATACGAGATTGGCCCCATATCCAAGGCCAATTAAATAACTTAATCCCACTAAAATCTTCATTGTTGGATCAAACAAGGCATCAATTTTCGCTACCTTTATATTTTTTCGAAAAACATCTTCAGTCAAATGACTAAAGCGTTGTTCATCCGCTTTTTCTTGAACATACGCACGAATTACACGAATTCCAGCAATCGATTCGAGTACTTGGTCATTCAAGGTTCCAAACGAGTCCTGAGCTTCCATAAACCGTTGATGAATTTTCTTTCCGTAAATATTCATAATGATCGCCATAATCGGGAGTGGAATCAGTGCAGCAAATGTTAGCTTCCAGCTTATTAAAAATCCCATCGTAAGAAGAATTGTCAGCATAAAAATACTGGAATCCACTAAAGTTAATATCCCAAACCCGGCTGTTTGAGAAACAGATTTTAAGTCATTTGTCGCACGAGCCATCAAATCACCAGTTCGATTTTTCTCATAAAAACTAGGCTTCATGATTAGCAGATGCCTCATAAATCGCCCTCTTAAGATTCTCTCTACGAGATAGGCACCGCCAAATAATTGATACATCCAAATATAAGTGATTCCGTAAATAACAAGAGCTAAAGCTACTAAAAATAATAGATATTGGACTATTTTTTCAGAGGTTAGTGTTCCAATATAAATTTCATCAATCGCTAGACCTATTATCTTAGGAGGTATAATTTCTAAAATACCTACAATTGTTAGCAATATAATAGCAACGGTGTATCTTTTCCAATATTGTTTAAAAAACCATCTTAATTTTCCTAGAACTGAAAACATTGGTATCCTCTCCCTTCACATTCCACTGTTCTAACCGCTTTCTGGATCTCCGACATATTTCAATGCAATAATCACATTCATTTCAACTTCCTCCCTTAGTATTTTTATAGTAAACGACCTTGAGGTTGTTGTACCCAAAAAGACGCAAAAAGGGCATACCGGCGCAAGCGCGATATGCCCTAAAAAGCACATAAAAACACACGTCCGCAGAGCGTGACCTGTGTATCCTTTGTGTAGATGTTAATTTTGATAGTCGTGGACTATCAATCCATATTTACAATAGGAAGGGTCACGAATTGTATAAAGTTAATTGGAAAAATCTTTAGCTTTTTCATTTCGTTACCCTCCCTTCCATTTTGTAGTAATCTTAATACTTTGTTAGATTACCATCATGGACATGTTATTGTCAATCACTAGTTTTTCGACAAGTTCCTCAATTTCAAATTATCCCAAATATCGATGGTAAAGGCTTTTAGCCTCTAATAAATCCTTTGTTCCATGAATGAGAACACGTCCATCTTTGAAAATGACCATTCGGTTTTGTCCTTTCTGAAATGATAGTAAGTATGGGTTTCTTTCGACCTTGCCTCCTTGGGCGGATAAAAGCTCGGCAAGAGAATCTAAATCTCTTTCGATTTTTTCACTAGGTCGTATTTGAACAGAATCTCGTCCACATAAAACAGCTGACTTTGTTTGATTTTCATAGGATAAAAAAGGATAGGTTGGATTTGTTCCACAGGAAAGACAGCTTTCCTTTTTCACACGATCAACCTTAATCGCGGTATGTTGATTTTTCCATAAATCAAATGAAACTAATTTACTGCGTAATGCATCGTAATCCTCAACCAATATTTTTAATGCTTCGGTTACCTGATAGGCTACCACCATCTGTACAGCTGGGCTAATAATTCCCACCGTATCACATGTTAGTCCACCCATCGGTACGGTTTCTAAGAGGCAATGCAGACATGGTGTTTGACCAGGAAGAATAGCATAGCTAATTCCATAGCTCCCAACGCATGCCCCGTAAATCCAAGGAATCTTATACTTTTGTGAAGCATCATTTAAGAGCATTCTTATGTCAAAATTATCGGTAGCATCAATTATTAAATCAACATGATCAATGATATTTTCAATCTCTTGAATGGAAACATCCATGACATGAGCCCGGATATCGACTTCTGAATTTATTTTTTCTAAGCGTTGTTTTGCTGCAACAGCTTTTGGTAAACGATTGGCTGCATCTTCTTCACTATATAATTGCTGTCTTTGTAAATTTGTCCATTCTACATAATCACGGTCTACAATTGTTAACTTTCCAATTCCAGCTCGCACCAGTCCCTCAGCACTGCCCGTACCTAGTGCACCAGCACCTACAATTAACACATGCTTACTTCTAATCTTCTTTTGTCCTTCCAATCCAATTGGAGTAAATAACTCTTGGCGAGAATAGCGTTCAGTCACCCCACATCAATCCTTCCTTCAAACTCCTAAATCCCAAAATATCTTATTCCTTAGCTTGAAATTATCGTAACACATCTAGTTCCTTTCCATGAAATAACCAGACTCCTAAAGTAAAAATAATGGATTGGAAAGATAATAACCAAGACTTACCATAATCACGAAATATAGAATAAAAACCAAATCATACTTTGAAAGAGTCAGTTCATAATAGAATGTACGATTATTTTGATTCGAAAAGCGCTTTGCCTCCATAGCAACTGCAATCCGATGTGCTCGTCTAATACTTTGTGATAATAACGGAATCGAATATGCTTTTAGTTTAATAAAGATAGAGCGAATCCCTTTTTGGTGTTCAATCCCACGAACGCGCAATGCATTTTGAATCGTTTGGAACTCTTCTATCATAATGGGAATTAACCGTAATCCAGCCATAAAGCTATATGCATATTTAGGTGGCAATTTTAGCTGCTGCATCAACGAATAAAAAAGAAAAACAGGCCGCGTCGTTAAAGCAAACGTTAAGCCTAGACCCGCAAATATAATTCCTCTAAAACCAACAACTAACCCTTTATAGATGCTTTCCTCGGAGATTGTTATAAGTCCCCACTTAAATAGTACCGTCTCTCCTTTACCAAATAGAATCATAGATGATGAGGTTGAGAGAAAAATAAGCAAGAATGGCAATGTAAATAGAATGATTCGTTTAAATGAATGTCCAGTGAATCCAAAAAATAAGATAAACACGACCACTGAAATATGAATAAGAAGCTGAAGAGTATCAATGAATAATACTGCAATACATAAACTGATTAGTACGAATAGCTTTATACTTGGATTTATTCGATGTAGCCATGTATCTTTACTTAAAAGTTCCATGAGTAATTTCCTTTCCCTGTTTACACTTTCAAGAGGCTAAGATTTACTTTCACCTGATTCAACAATTGATCTTTTACTAATCTCCCATTCTCAATAGTCCAACTTCTTGTCGCAAAAAACTCTTCAATTTTTTCATCGTGAGTAACCATAATGATTGTCTTGTTCTTTTGTCTATACTTTTCTAGTAAAATAAGAAGGGCAAACGTATTTTTTGAGTCAAGTCCAAATGTAGGCTCATCTAGTAAAAGTATTTGCTGATCTCTTACAATAGAAGCTGCTACACTTAATCTTCTTTTTTGTCCCATAGATAATTGGTAAGGATGTTTGTTTTGATGTTCTATGAGGTGAAAGATTCGTAGTAGTTCCTCTACGGTCTCAGATATTTCTAGTTCACTTCGTTTATCAATCCTTAACGAATACGCAATTTCCTCATAAACAGAGTTTGTTACAAATTGAAGCTCCGGGTTTTGAAATACAAAGGTCATGACGTGATCGAGCTTTTTTGTGGTTGTAACTACTTCTCCAAATAATGAATAGTGACCTTTTGTTCGAATGAATTGCATGAGGGAGTGAAGCAGGGTACTTTTCCCAGCACCATTTCTCCCCTTGACCACAATCCACTCTCCTTCCTGAACTTGAACATCGTTAATATATATTTTTTCCTTTTTCTGTCTATATCCCTTAAAATCCTCTAGTCGAATAGATGGGGGATTAAACTCTGCCGTATTAATAGATTGCATCCATTTAAAGTCTTGAACAAAGTGATCCCAGACTCCTGGATACCAAATACCTTGTTCGTTGATGACCGTTTTATAATTTGAAAAAATTTCAGTTTTAGATCCATCTGCAATAATCTCTCCAGCTTCGTTGAAAAGGATTATACGATCAACAATTGGAAGGACGTGCTCCAGTTTATGCTCTACGATGACCACTGTTTTATCCACCATAACATTTCTTATCACTTCCCAAATTTCCTGTGTCCCAGCTGGATCAAGCATGGATGAAGGCTCATCTAAAAATAATACGTCTGGCTCTAATGCCAATACAGATGCTATGGCTAAACGTTGTTTCATTCCTCCTGACAAGGTTTGGATGTTTGTGTGGATATCTTCCAAATCTAATCCAACTTGCTCTAAAAGACTTTTTATCCGTTCATCCATTTGATCCCTAGGAATTTGTAAATTTTCTAAGACAAATGCAAGTTCCTCATCAACATAAGGCATGCAAAACTGTGAATCAGGATCCTGAAAAACATAGCCCCATGCTTTGGGGATCTGTAACTTATCTACCTTCATTGGTAATTCTATCGAGTTTGGGATAATCCCGCTTAACACTTGAAGAATTGTTGACTTTCCACAACCTGAAGGCCCGAGAATTAATATTTTCTCCCCTTTTTTAATATGGCAAGATAAGTCCTTAAAAAGCAAGGACTTATCTCCAGGAAATGTTAAACGTAGGTGTTCTACAAAGGCAATTGATTCCATATTCGATCCCCTTTTATTTTTGATCTAGTGCATCAAAATCACTGCTGGATAGTGGGCGTACAAGTTTTGTTACCCCTGTCATTTCCAATGCACTAACTAGGTAGTAAGCAAAAACACCAGCAAACAAGATGGAACCCACGAATCTAGCAACTAGGAACAAAATGAGATTCCAGGCAGCTAAGTCACCTATTTCTCCATACGCAAAATCCATTATTACTGACCCTAGACAAGATAATATAGCTGCCAAGACAACCACAGCAAGATTATATTTTCTATATCGAAAGAGCATAAACACTGCTTCAGCAAACAGACCCTGTACAACACCGTACAGCAGAACGGTTAGGCCCCATGGAGACCCTAAAATAAATTCACCTGAGGCAGCTGCAATTTCTGCTAGCAATGCCACACCAGGTTTACGAATCACAAGATACGCAACAGTCGCTGCAATAAACCACATTCCATAGATTAACTGATCGGCATGTAGTCCAATTGGTTTTACAACATAATATAAAGAACCCCAAACAATATAAACAATTCCAAATGCAATGGCGATTACGATCGTAACCAAAATATCAGTTAGTTTTAATCCTCTGCTCATTAATACCTCTCCTCTTCTCCTTCGTTCATACAGATAGCTTTGATTGAACCGGCCAGTTCTCTAATTGGTACGCCATTTCCCAAAAGGAGTATTCATATTGACTACTAATCATAAAATGTTCCTTCATGCGGTCACGATCCTCTTGCGACGCTTTTTCTGCCAATTCATTTACTCTATCGATCTGTTCTTCAACTAGTTCTTTAAACCAATCCCCACCATACGCAGCAATCCACTCCTGGTAAATCGGCTCTTCTGGTTTGCAATCTTTAAGTTTTTCACCAATTTCATAATATAGCCAATAACATGGTAATAAAGCAGCAATTATATCACCCAAATGACCAGAATATGCGGCTCTATACAAGTGTGATGTATATGCATATGCTGTCGGTGCGGGTTTAAAGTTTTTTCTTTCTTCCTCCGTAATCCCAAGTCTTCCCGAAAAACTTTTATGCAGCGATAGTTCGGCCTCGTAAGTTCCTTGAGCATGAATAGCAAGCCTGTTTGTTGTATGTAAGTCCTCTGCCTTTGCTGCACCTAAAGATTGTACTTTTGCAAAATGAGTTAAGTAATAGGCATCCTGCATGACATAGTAGCGGAAACATTTAATTGGTAATGTACCGTCCCCAATCCCTGTGACAAATGGATGGTCAAAGCTTGCCTCCCAAATATCGTTTGCCTCTTTACGTATTTCTTCTGAAAATAACATTTTCAATTTTCCTCCCTTTACAGTTATTTGCAAAATAAAAAACCACCTTCTTTACCAACGTAAAGAAAGTGGTTTGGATTTAGACAAATTAAAATAAAGAGACCCGTCTACCCACTTCCCTACGCTGGTATCAACCAGATCAGGTTCTAAGGGTCTCAAGGTTATGATAAAACAATCCTCAATCTCAGCCTTACAGTAAACGATTCAAAGGTATAACCCCATCAATACATTTACCTTATTTAAAGGCACCCCTAGTGGAATAACATTATTTATGCAATTTTTTCTTATTTCCAATCATAACATGTTGGATTTAATTATCAAGGCTTTTTTAAAGTTTACTAGTTACTCAACGTAAACTGCTGTTCCATATGCAATAATTTCAGATGCATTTTGCATAACAGCTGAGGTTTGTAATCGCATCCCGATTACCGCATTTGCTCCTTTTGCTTTTGCATCTTCCACCATTCGACCAATTGCTTTTTGGCGGGCTTCTTCTAGCATTTCAGTATAATCGGAGATCTCTCCTCCAACAATTGTTTTTAATCCAGCCATTATATCTTTACCAATATGCTTTGACTGAACTGTACCTCCTCTTGCAAATCCTTTAAGTTCTTTTACTTCTTTTCCAGGTACAAAATCAGTAGTCACGATAATCATTTTCGTCATCCTCCTCTTTCTCACGTTTTCGTTCCCATACTAATAGGGCAAATAATAGAATAATGGCAACCATGTAAAAGGCATAGAATGTTAGTGCCTTTGAAATATCAATAAACAAAAATACAATTCCTACGATTTGTCCTACAATGGCTATCATCAATACAATATATTTTGCAATATTCCTCATCATTCCCTACCTGCTTTACGTCGATAAATTTTTCTTGCAATAATAAGATAACAAAGAAGGGGCAACGGTGATTGAATTAATCCCCATATTCCCCAAAACCAATAATTATGCCCCCGCTTTCTAGCATCTAAAAACAACCAAAAGCTTTGAATAAGAAGGGCAATCACAGCCACCATAATAAGTAGAGTATCATTCGTATTCATGTACAATCACCTTTTTTCGATAACGAAAGAAGCTATATACTGGCAAGCTAATTGTTACAATACCTTGAATTACAATAAATGCTAGAGGAAGTCGGAAAAATGCCGTTATTAAAGCCGTCATGATGAATAATGCAATCAAAATAAATGCGGTCAGTTCTCGTCTAAACTTCTTCTTTTGTTTTTGTTGTGCAGTTGCTACCATTTGTTCAAATACTTGTAGGTCCGGAGTGAAAACCGAGTAATGATGATCTATTTTAGTGAGTGCTTCATTTATATCTTGAATCGTTTCTGGATCCTCTTCAAGTCGTTGTTCGTTTTTTAATAGAGTTAGCTTGTTTTTCTTCATTAGGTCTCAACTCCTTTCTCACTGTATGAATTCCATTATGTATTCTTGATTTAACAGTACCGATGGCGATATGAAGCATATCAGCGATTTCTTCATATGAATATCCATAATAATGTTTGAGAACAATTGGAATCCGAATTTCATCTGAAAGCCTTCCCAGTGCATCAAGAACATCATTCCAATCCTCAGATTGGTTCTCGAATTGCCACTTCATTTTTCGTAATGCTTGCTCCTGTTGCTGATAATTTTGTTCGCGTTTCTTTTTGCGGATAGTGTCTATGTATAAGTTCGTAGCAATTGTTATGAGCCATGAGGAGAATTTTGCTTTACCGTTATACATATTAATTTTTTCCATGCTTTTCATCATTGCCTCTTGTGCGATGTCTTCAGCAATATCAGGTTTCATTGTAACTTTTATTAAATACTTAACTAAAAAAGGATAATGTTCTTTAAAAAGCATTGCAAACGCGAGTGAGTCACCACGCTTTGCACTGCGAATTAGTTCCTTTTCATCCATGCATTGAATTCTCCCCCGAGAAGATTTGGTTATTTTTATTTTTCGCTAATAGTACGTATGAAGTCATTAAAAAGTTCACTCTCAGTTAAAAAAAATTTAATATATTCGTTTTCAACAGTTTAACCCATCCTATAGAAAATTACATTCACCATTTTGACTCAATAATGGAGTTATCCTCTGATCTTGTCCGAATCATGCTAGCATTAGAAGTCTTACTTGGAGATTTCCTTTGGCCCTTGTCTGAATCACGCTCTTATTCCGACTCATCTTTGGAGATTTTCTCTGGCCTTGTCTGAATCACACTCGCATTTAGACTCATACCTGGGGATTTCCTCGGGCCTTGTCTGAATCACGCCCGCATTCGGACTGATACTCGGGGATTTCCTCGGGCCTTGTCTGAATCACACCTTATTCGGACTCATGCTTGGAAAGTTCCTCTGACCTTGTCTGAATCACACCCGCATTCTGACTCATACTTGGGGATTTCTTCTTGCCTTGTCTGAATCACACCCGCATTTTGACTCATACTCGGAGATTTCCTCTGGCCTTATCGGAATCACACCCTTATTCGGACTCATGCTTGGAAATTTCCTCTGACCTTGTCTGAATCACACCCTTATTCGGACTCATGCTTGGAAAGTTCCTCTGACCTTGTCTGAATCACACCCGCATTCTGACTCATACTCGGAGATTTCCTCGGGCCTTGTCTGAATCACACCCTTATTCGGACTCATGCCTGGAGATTTCCTATTG
This sequence comes from Fredinandcohnia aciditolerans, assembly GCA_003640645.1. Lineage (GTDB taxonomy): Bacteria > Bacillota > Bacilli > Bacillales > Bacillaceae_L > Ferdinandcohnia > Ferdinandcohnia aciditolerans. The sequence continues at coordinate 131,040 of QGHH01000008.1, forward strand.
CCTTGTCTGAATCACACCCGCATTTTGACTCAAACTCGGAGATTTCCTCGGGCCTTGTCGGAATCATACCCTCATTCCGACTCATCCTTGGAAATTTCCTCTGACCTTGTCTGAATCACACCCGCATTTTGACTCATACTCGGAGATTTCCTCGGGCCTTGTCGGAATCACACCCTTATTCGGACTCATGCCTGGAGATTTCCTATTGCCTTGTCTGAATCACGCCCGCATTCGGACTGATACTCGGAGATTTCTTCTGACCTTGTCCGAATCATACCCTCATTCCGACTCATCCTTGGAAATTTCCTCTGACCTTGTCGGAATCACACCCTTATTCGGACTCATGCCTGGAGATTTCCTATTGCCTTGTCTGAATCACGCCCGCATTCGGACTGATACTCGGAGATTTCTTCTGACCTTGTCCGAATCATACCCTCATTCCGACTCATCCTTGGAAATTTCCTCTGACCTTGTCGGAATCACACCCTTATTCGGACTCATGCCTGGAGATTTCCTATTGCCTTGTCTGAATCACGCCCGCATTCTGACTCATACTTGGGGATTTCTTCTTGCCTTGTCTGAATCACACCATTATTCGGACTCATGCCTGGAGATTTCCTATTGCCTTGTCTGAATCACGCCCGCATTCTGACTGATACTCGGAGATTCCCTCTGACCTTGTCCGAATCATACCCTCATTCCGACTCATCCTTGGAGATTTCCTATTGCCTTGTCTGAATCACGCCATTATTAGGACTCATGCCTAGAGATTTCCTATAGCATTGTCTGAATCACACCCGCATTCGGACTCATGCATAGAGATTCCCTATGGCCTTGTCTGAATCACACCATTATTCGGACTCATGCCCGGAGATTTCCTATAGCCTTGTCTGAATCACACCATTATTAGGACTCATGCCTAGAGATTTCCTATAGCATTGTCTGAATCACACTCGCATTTAGACTCATACCTGGGGATTTCCTCGGGACTTGTCTGAATCACGCCCGCATTCGGACTGATACTCGGAGATTTCCTCTGACCTTGTCCGAATCATACCCTCATTCCGACTCATCCTTGGAAATTTCCTCTGACCTTGTCCGAATCATACCCTCATTCCGACTCATCCTTGGAAATTTCCTTTGACCTTGTCTGAATCACACCCTTATTCGGACTCATGCCTAGAGATTCCCTATGGCCTTGTCTGAATCACACCATTATTCGGACTCATGCCCGGAGATTTCCTATAGCCTTGTCTGAATCACACCTTTATTCGGACTCATACTCAAAGATTTCCTCTGACCTTGTCTGAATCACACCCGCATTCGGACTCATGCTTGGGGATTTCCTATATCATTGTCCGAATCACACCCTCATTCGGATTCATCCTTGGAAAGTTCCTCTATCATTGTCTGAATCACACTCTCTTTCCGACTCATGCTCGCTGTCTTCCAATATACTAGACGCAATAACACTTTTTTTACAGATTCAACGCCAAAAAGAAAAGCAGCTTTTGAGTAAGCTGCTTTTTGATTCATATTATTCTTTATCTGTTGACTCCGCTTTTCTAGTATGGACTAATTCATCCGTTAACTGGTCGATGCTGTTTTTCACATTACCTTTACCAGATAGGTTTTCAATAATTTCTTTTACATCAATACCTGAGGATGCTTTTAAAGACTCTTGAAGAGTTGACATCAAATTAGTAGCATAACCAGTTACCTTATTGGCGCCACTATTTTCCCCATTACTACCAGTATCCACAACTGTAATTTTGTCGATATTTGATAATGGTGCTGCCACTTCTTTCGCATATTGAGGAAGCATTTTAATAACCATATCGAGGATAGCCGCTTTCCCATATTGCTCGAATGCTTCTGCAATTTTTTGTTTTGCTTCCGCTTCTGCAAGACCTTTCAAACGGATAATATCTGCTTCAGATTCCCCTTGTGCACGTTGTGCTTCCGCTTTTGCAAGACCATCAATACGGATTTTCTCTGCTTCCGCTTTTGCCATTGCTTCAATTCGATATTTATTTGCATCTGCTTCAGCTAACTGCTTCGCTTTTTCAGCTTCTGCCGCTTGAACAACTGAGTAACGGTCAGCGTCTGCTTTCTTCTTAACCTCTGAATCGTACTGCTTCTCACGACGTAGGATCTCTTTTTCTTCGAGTTCAATTTGCTTCTGTCTTTCAATGATTTGGATTTGCATTTGCTGTTCAGTTACCTCTTGTTTCGCTCTCGCTTCTTCTAAGTGGTATGCTTGGTCAGCACGTGCTTTCGCGATATCCTGCTCTCTACGGAATTCAGCAATTTTCAATTGATTGATTTTTTCTGCTTCCGCAACCTCAGTAGCTCGCTCTAACTCAGACTTCTGCGCTTCTTTCTCGGCTTCTGCACGTTTAATACGTGTTTCTTTTTCAGCTTCAGCTGTTGCAATATCTGCGTCACGCTTTACTTGAGCAATTCTTGGCTTACCAAGTGAATCTAAGTAACCATTTTTATCACGAACATCCTTAATTGTAAACGACACAATGATAAGACCCATTTTCGCTAAATCCTGTGATGCGACACGTTGTACTTCTTGTGAAAACTTATCACGATTTTTATAGATTTCTTCGACGGTCATTGAACCGAGGATTGAACGAAGATGACCTTCTAATACTTCTCTTGCTTCATTTTCTCGATCTTCTTTTCGTTTACCTAAAAATTGTTCAGCTGCCGTTGCAATTTCAGATATGGAACCACCAATTTTAATAATTGCTGTTCCATCCGCCATTACCGGCACACCCTGCTCTGTGTAAACTTCGGGTGTTTGAACATCTAGTTTACTAGATAAGAGACTTAAAGGTTCAGCCTGTTGGAAGACAGGAAGTACAAATGTACCGCCACCGCGGACAATTTTGATTCGATTTCCTGATTCGTCTACATGAACATTTTTTCCACCTAAATAACTACCCGTTACAATAAGAGCTTCATCGGGACCAGCCGTTCTGTACTTTGTAACAAATACCCCAATAAGTGCAAGAAGTAAAAATGCGACTACCCCAATTACAATCCAAATTCCTGTTGTCATTGTTGATTTCCCCCTTTAATCATCATATTTTGGTAAGGCAGGACGTAGGCAACGCCTTCCTTTACATCTATAATAAGAACCTTTTCATCATATGGAATTGGTTCATTATTAAAGCTCTTAGCAGATTTGGCGATTGTGCCACTGATTCCCTCAATGACAACCTCGCCGAAGCCATCAATCGGGATTGACGTAATAACTTTTCCGATTCTCCCTTTCAAATCCTCTTCCCTGTATACCATCGATTCCTCAGCAGAAGACAACGGGATTAATACAAATACATTTAATAATGTGACTAAAATAAGTGCTAATACTAGTGAAATAACAAAAATTAATAAACTATGAAAGGAAAGTATTTTTTCAAAAATGTACCCAGATGCGCTCAAAAAGGTGAGGAATGAGAAGATAAGTGTTGGGCTTAAGAAACTATCTGGAAAAATCCCCTCTAAAAAATCGCCAAATAAGATAAAAAGAAGGGTACCAATTCCACTAATGACTAAGCCAATCAAATAAATCGTTTCAATGTCATATCCGAATAATTCCATAGCTTCACCTCCAAATCCAACATAATAATTATGAAATTTTCTTTACAATCTCATTTACGGAAAATACTTGAAAAAGGTTTCATTTTTTTAAAAAGAATTTTAGATAATTTGCAAACCATAAGTAAATCTTATGTAACAGTCGTATTAAACAAAAAAGAAAGATCCCTTCATCAGGGACCTTCCTCTCAGTCATCTTTATGCTTCTTTCTCTTTTTTTCTTCCTTTTTACGCTCTTTCTCTTCTTCTTTCCTTTTTTTCGCTTCTTCTTTCTTCTTTTTTCCCTCTTCTTTCCACTTATCTTTACCTTTGCCGTTATCTTTTTTCTTATCTGGTTTCTTCCACTCATTCTCCTTTTTCTTAACAGGAGCCTGATAGGCTGGGAGATTGAATGAAGTAGGTGGGGTATTACTTAATGACTGTTGCATCAATTCTTTAAAAATGGTTGCAGCCGTTGAACTAGTAGTCGTTAAATAGTGTTTTTCATCTGTCTTGTCATATCCAAGCCAGACTGCACCAACAAGTTCAGGTGTATATCCGACCATCCAAATATCCTTTGCCCCATTTACACCATCAATAGCTACCTGAGTTGAACCGGTCTTACCGGCTACTTCTCTTCCCTCTATTTTCGCATTTCGGCCAGACCCGTTCTCAACAGCGCCTTTCAGCAAGAATGTCATTCTTTTTGCAACCTCTGGGGTTGTAATTTGTACAGGCGCTTCTTTCCACTCGGCAATGGTTTCACCATTTGTATCAATAATTTTTGAAATTGCATGTGCCTTCATCTTTTTCCCTTCATTTGGAAAGGTTGTATAGGCTTCAGCCATGTGAATGGGGGCAACCCCCTTATCCAGACCTCCAAGAGCAAGACTCAAATTATGATCATTTTCCGTTATCGGAAGACCAAATTCGTTTACAGCATCAATCCCGCTTTTTAGTCCAATTTCATTTAAGAGCCAAACTGCTGGAACATTATCGGAATTCCTCACTGCATCGTATAAAGTGACACTGCCTTTAAAACTTCCACTTACATTTGATGGTTGGTAGCCGTTGAAACTCATTGGTTTATCAGGGAGGACATCGTACACACTGTAGCCTCGTTCCAAAGCTGGCGTGTATACTGAAAGTGGTTTGATTGTTGAACCCGGCTGTCTTTTCAATTGAGTTGCATGATTGAAACCACGAAATACATGCTCTCCACGACCTCCAACTAGGGCGTTTATTCCACCCGTCTTCGGGTCTACTAAAATAGCTCCACTTTGTAGCAATTGATCTTCTGGACTTGCAGGAAATAGGCTGTCATTTTTATATACATTTTCAGCAGATTCCTGCATGTGAGGATCCAGTTCTGTATAAATTTCCAAACCACCAGACATCACCTCATTTTGGGTGAGTCCATATTTTTCAATGGCTTCTTCAATAATATAGTCGACATAATAAGGGTATTTTCCTTCATATGGATCAAGTTGGCGCCCCTTGAACACAATTTCTTGTGCCTTAGCTTCCTTCACTTGGTCAGAAGATAAATAACCCTGTTCCTCCATCGCTGCTAATACAAGATCCCTACGGTTAAGCGATTTTTCCTCGTTAATTAATGGGTTCATCGTCGAAGGTGCTTTAATAATACCAGCAAGAATAGCTCCTTCACTAACTGTTAGTTCATTAACCTCTTTGCCAAAATACGTTCTTGAAGCATTTTTTATGCCCCATGCCCCTTCACCAAAATAGATTTGATTCAAATACATTTCAATAATTTTTTCCTTCGAAAATGTACGTTCTATCTTTTGAGCAATGAAGAATTCATCAATTTTTCGTTTCAGTGTTTGATCATGAGTTAGAAAGACGTTCTTTGTTAATTGCTGGGTAATCGTACTACCGCCCTCTACAATACCACCCGCTTTTAAATTTCGGAAAAGCGCACGAAAAATACCGATATAGTCCACCCCTGGATGTTTGTAAAATCGGCGGTCTTCAATGGCAACTAATGCATTGATGACATGTGGCGGAATTTTTTCATAGCTTACACCTTCGATTTTAGGTCCAGGTACCTTACTGGCAATTTCTCCATTTTTATCATAAATAATAGTTGGTTCCGGCAATGGATTGTTCAAAGCACTAACATCCCGAGAATTGATATACATGTTGAGCCCAACAGTAATAACTAAAATAAAAACCAACCCAATTAACAGGATGATTTTTACTTTTCCTACTTCGGACAAAGTCTTCATGAAGTTTTTTCCCATTATTCGAATGCCCTCCAAATGTGCTAGTAAGAATAATATCGCAAAAATAGCGCTACATATATTTATTCGAACAAGAAAAATTTTTATGATCATACAAAAGATATATTTTTTAAAAATTGGTTAGTGGAGGGGGAACTGTCGCGAATTAGCTTTTTAAGAATTCTTTAATTTGATTTGTGAGTTCAGTTCTATCGTAGGAGCGGTATAGGTTACTTGCAAGTCGTATTGGGTCACCGAAGAAAAAACGCTCGTATAGGGTTTGTCGCGATCCGAATGCACTAATACAAAGATCCCATGCGAGTCTAAATAGATTAACTCTATCATACGCATTAGCGTTTGTAGCTTGTAAATATTGATCAAGATCAGCTCTCATTTCAGAAGCAAAATCTTTTTCAGTTGGAATTGAAACTAATCCACTTGCACCTAATAGCTGCAGAATCTCAGTAAAACGTGGGTATAGACGAGGGAATAAATTTATCGCACTGTATAGAGGATTAATTGCAGGTGCCATTGTACCCCATTTATCCAATTTCGATTGCAGTTCAGATGATAATAATAATGCTTTCAAAGATTCTAGCCCAACTATAATTTCACTGATTTTCTCTTGTACATGCTGATATTCACCAATGTTAATAGTGTCCACTAAAGCTTGTGCTACTCCAAGCAGACATTCCGTTTTGATAACCTGTCTAGAAAGAACTTGATGCAGGACCAATGGAAAGAAGCTTGATTCTGAATACATTTTATTGGCACAATCAATACTCTCATTCAAAAAGACCCGTTCCCAAGGAACAAGAACATTATTGAAAACGATGATCGTATCCATTTCTTCAAATCTCGAGCTTAGAGGATGATCAAACGTTGATTCTCTATATGCAAATGATTCTCTGCAGAGAAAAGTTAATCCTTTTGTGTTACTTGGTATTGAGAAGGCAAAAGCATAATCTTTATTAAATATATTTCCACCGGACGGAAAGACGATTAACTCATCTGTAATCCCCCCCTGTGTAGCTAGCAATCTTGCACCATGAATAATAATTCCATCTGTTCTTTTTTCAATAACCTTGGCAGCTATAATCTTATCTTCGTCTTCCATATGAAAAAGAGAACGGTTTGTTTGTGGATTTATAAAGGTGTGGGTAAATGAATAATCATTTTCACATGCTTCCTCATAAAACCTACGGAGATTTTTCACAAACTCCGGATTATTAGAAGAAAATAAATCTGCAGCAGCATTAACAGCCATTAAGCACGTATTCATATAATCAGGGGATCTTCCCATCATTCCAAGTGTACTTTTTGCCCAGGTTTGTATCATAAGGCGTCTTTTTTCTAAATCTTCTTTTGTTCTCGGCTCTAGATAGGAAGTTCCTATTTGATTACCAGTTTTAGAAGAAGGAAAGGTCATGATGTCTTGATTTGATGATTTACATTGAAGGTCATAGAGCTTCGCTTGACTCTCAATGACTCCACGGAAAGCAGGATGCTCAGAAATATTCCCCTTCACCTTTTCCCCGTCAATCCATATATCAGAATGCAGTTTATTAATTCTTTTAATATATTCTTTACCGGAAATTATCCCCATTTACTAACACCTCCACAGGCTACTAACCTAAAATATGCGCCTCTTTAATATCACGTGAGACCATTTTTCATGAACAACCTGTGGAGAAATTTGAACTTCCGATAATGTTTAGCACCTAGTTGAAAACTTCAAGTGTCGGTATGCACGAAGTGGAACTATCGAATATATTCTAAGATGTCTGTGTACATCCTAGAGTGATAGTACATCCCAAATTTCAGGCCACGTTCAATAATTCTTTTTTGTTCTCCTTCATAGCCTTGAGCCACTACTTCATATATTTCGTTGGCATGTTGCACATCAAGTACCTCATGATCTGTAAAATGAACGAGCGACTTGTTTTCGCTCCCATAGTTGTTTTTCGCAAATTGGCCAACTAATGGAGATACACGGGCAACAATTTCTTCAATAACACCTAGTGCGGCAAGCCCTTCCAAATAATGATAGTGGAGACAGAGATCCGTTAATGCACGGTTGTATGCAAGAACGGGTATGCATGGTTCGCTTTCGTTCATTTCTACTTCAGATATACCAATCCCTTTTAAAAACAGTTTATAAGTCTCGCTATGAACATATTTTTCGTTCATTTTCCCATGCTCTTCAAACAAGTTTTCTACAAGTGGCATTCTCATTCGAAAGTCTGACATATTTGTTAAAATCGCTGACAAAAAGCGTGGAAAGTAAAGAACGACGTGGTAAATTTGAAGTGCGATTTCTTTTTGTTGTTCTGCAGAAAATTCCCCTTTTGCCAAAGCTATAAATAATGGATGTTGTTCGATTTTCTCAACTTGAAACATACTATCTGTCACATTCTTTAACTCTACAAATTTCACCATTATTACATCCTCCTAAATAAGTGTTATTTCATGAAAATCCATTGAAAGGTTTGCAGGAATATCCCCATAAGCAAATGTTGTTGATGAAAGTTGTATATAAAAAGGGTTACTTCGATACTGATCTACTTCTTTGGTAGATACTCCAAAAAATAAATAGGTAAATCGGTTCTTATAGGTCTTTTGAATATAAGAAATATATTTCTTTCGATATTTTGTGGGTGTCTCCCTTGATGTGAAAAACGCCAGATAGCCAAGCCGAAATTCCTCACCTTTATCAGGCAATGGTGGACAACCCACTGCCCGACAAATCAAATTTACTATTTTATAAATGAATGGCAGTCTCCTGGAAAGTCGAAGTCTTCTAGCATCTGATTGATTCACAAGCTTACAGATTGCTAAGTCGTCCTTCTTATCTCTAATAACTAGGAACACACCATTGTCTTTTAAGAAAATTTTCTTATCACATAGAGCAAAGTCTTTAGACGTAGCTAAGCTCTTGTAAATCTGCCATGCCTCTTCCCCTTCAATTTCAATTACATCCAAATGATTGTTCCGATATTTAAAGAACATAGGTACACCAATATGAAACGTTCTTCCAAGTTCAATTCCACTTGGAAGGAGCCCATTGCCTTTTGTCATGGATGCTTTGTTTGAATTGGTATCAAGAACGGTAGAATACATCCATTTGACTGCACCTTCATTTTGATAAAGAGATACGAATTGTTGTATCAAGCGATAGTAAGCAAAAGTCCGATGGAAGTCAGGATGAATCCTTAAGTCATGTAAGTAATACACATGTATACATGCCCCTTCAATGACCCTCTTTTGCTGACTCACTGCAACACAGCCAATTAATGCACTTCCTTTAAACAATCCGAAATGCCTTGTCTTTCCAAATTCCTCTGACAGTTTAAAAAAGTTCGGAGACCGATCAACATAAAAGAAATCGCTACCTGTACTTGATTCATTCGATAACTGAAGCAGTTGTAAACCGTGAGATTCATCAAGTTCCATAAATGAATAAGTCATACAAATTGCCCGACTGTTATTTTTTGATATAACATCGAACGTTCTAATGTTTCACAGCGCAATGACAACTCTTCATCACGTATAAACCGATCTGGCAATATACTCGTACTAAGCATATTTCGGAATATTAATACACTATTTGCTGATTTAGCTTGAATCACTCGGCTACAAATCGATGCTTTTCCTTTTTCATCTGCCCAGTCAAATACATTTGACAAATAAAAAGCATCGATTGAATTTTCTTTCTCCAATAAATTTTGGATACTCATTGGATAGATGAACATTTTATCAATATTTCTTTTTACTTCTTCATATCCTTCTGGAGTTAAATAGAAAGGTACTCCCTCGACATGATCATATAAATAAGTAGAAAATAATATTTGGCTTAAAAAGTAATTATTGTGAATCGGCCTTGTTTTCACTTCCTTTTCAAATTGACTTAAAAAGAAATTCCCGAAATCATGTTCACTGGCATTCTTAAACATAAAGCTAGGAAAAAATTGTAGGTGTGTCGTTTTACTTAACAATATTTTTACAGCTGTTCGCCATTGGGCAGTTGTTAGATACTCCTCATAAAATCTCTGTTGCTCAGCAAGGTTTTTGGCAGAAAACAACTGATTCCAAACAGTCTCGTCATATACATTCCGGCAAATGTTTTCCCCTATAAATCTATAAAAACGCTCATTTATCCCACAATGATTAATTCCCATTTCTATTTCACTACGATGCAGCTTCCAAAAATGTCTCGCGTATTCTGGCAATTCTTCAGCCATCTCTTCATACATCTCACCCCGATTATCACATTTCGTTTCCCCGATAAAAGAAAGGAAATCATTTAACGAAAAATGCTGTATCGCTGCCTTTTTCAATTCAATTAGAGCACATTGTGCAGGATTCACATCAACACAGAGAACTTGGTTGATTGTGTCAGTCAGAATAGAAAATGCTGTACATCCACCTGATCCAACTACAAGCACTTTCTGTGGCCTTACTATTCTTGAAATCTCTCTTTCTACTAAACTGTCTTCTCTAATTTGCGAAAAATAAATGTCAGACATTACTTACAATCCCTCCCTCGAATAAATCCAGAACTTCTTTTTTTCCTTCTTTCCAATTCAGCATTCTTTTTCTTCCGCTTTCCAGTTGACGATTGAATGTAGCTCGAGCACTTGGACCATCCGGTATTGTGGAGTATAGGACGACATTCGTTCCTTGTGATAGCTCCACTTTTCTTGAACAAAGCCAATTCTCTACTTCTGGATAAGTTGATGTATATTGATAAAGTGGATCTATTGATTTTGAGGTTAGACGTTCAATATCTAACTCATATATATGTGAAAGTTTTTTTGAGAAAACGTGAACCTTCTCCTTTACTTCTTCGGGAACCTCGGATACCTGGAATTTCGGGTAAGCGCAATCATTAAACAGCGCTTTAAAAAACACCAAAACGTCCGGATTCTCAATTTCTGCAAGCAGGTGTATTTTTCTTCCTATATTTTCATCCATTAATACTTCAATATAAGACATAAAAAGGTCTAGAAAACTGCTCATCCTCGAAAACAGGGGACCGAAGTATACAAACTTGTCATCTCCTTGTTCAAAGGTTTGAACAAGTTGGAATGCCAAAAGCTTTTGATTTCGTCTTAAGCATACAGCCTGTTCATATCTTTCAAATCTCGGAAAAAGGTATTCCTCCCCCACTTTGCTTACTAACCTTGAAAACAAAAGCATTTCTTCTTTGTGTTTGATAAGTAATTGAATTGTCTTGATTATCTCTAATGATTGTGTCACTCATCCCACCAACCAATTCCTATAGTGTAAAATTATACCATTTATCATATAGTGTAATTTTACACTAAAAGGGATAAATTTCAAGTATATTTCCTTAATTTTCTATAGATAATAAAAGAACCTAGTAAATACATAGATACCTGACGTACAGTTGTATTTTCAGGAAACACAACTTCAAACTTATATTACATTTTTGTAAACTTTGTAAAATTTTTATTGTAATTTCGACAAATTTAGATAAAAATATTCTTTGTATGTTTTTATATTTCATTATTGGAGGAACAATATTATGTTCGCAAATAAGAAAAAAGACGTTTTTTTTGATGCACTTACATCTATCTCTGCAAACTTGAAAGAGGCAGCAGATTATTTCGTACAGTTTAAAATTAAAAATGTAAGTGACTTGAAAGAGTTTTCGAGTCAAATGAAAGAATATGAGACAATCGGTGACGATGTCATTCATGGATTGATAACTCAACTTAATAAATCTTTCATCACCCCGATTGAGCGAGAAGATATTCTACAATTGGCTATGAAAATGGATGATGTTTTAGATGGAATGGAGCAATGTGCAGCGCGTTTTGAGATGTATTCTTTGACTATTACAGACGAATACATGACTTCATATGCTGACTATATCCATAAAAGCACGGTTGAAATCTTCCATGCCATTGAACTTCTTACAAATAAAAAGCTGCTAGATATGCGTAAACATGCTATTAAAATCAATGATTATGAATCACAATGTGACGAACTCTTAAGGGTTTCCATCAAACAACTTTTCCAAACTGAAAAGGACCCAATAAAAATTATCCAACTAAAAGAGATTTATGAGATTCTTGAAGGCATTTCGGACTTCTGTGAGGATGTTGCGGATACTTTAGAGACCATTATCATGAGAAATGCATAAAGTTGATGTTCAAAACGTGCGGTGAATATGACGCATCGAGATTCTATGTTGGCTTGCTTCGGTACTCTGGAGTTCGCGCCGCTTGAAATTTCGACGCTCAGGATGTGTTAGTGTCGACAATGAATTAGGACGTGACGTTTTTGTCGACGCAGGTCCTCTCCGTCCTCCTTTTTGAACACATATTATAAGGGAGAATCTTATTAATGGACACTTTATTAATTTTAACGGTTTTAATTGTTTTTTTTGCATTAGCATTTGACTTCATTAACGGCTTTCATGATACAGCTAATGCGATAGCGACAAGTGTTTCAACAAAGGCACTTAAGCCAAGAGTTGCTATTGTCCTTGCAGCCTCCATGAACTTTATTGGTGCAATTACATTTACGGGTGTTGCTAAAACAATAACGAAAGATATTGTTGATCCTTTTGCAATAGAAAATGGATCAGTTGTTATCTTAGCAGCCCTGCTTTCTGCAATTGCATGGAACTTGATTACATGGTACTACGGAATCCCAAGTAGTTCCTCTCATGCATTAATCGGGTCCATTGCTGGAGCAGCAATTTCTGCTGCAGGCTTTGGGATATTGAATTACAGTGGATTTATAAAAATTTTAGAAGCACTCATTCTTTCCCCTTTTATTGCATTAGCAATTGGATTTCTAATGATGAGCATTTTTAAAGTTATTTTCAAAAACACAAATCTTTATAAAACAAACAAGGGTTTCAGGATCTTTCAAATTTTCACAGCTGCCCTTCAATCTTTTACCCATGGTACAAATGACGCTCAAAAAGCGATGGGTATTATCACGATGGCATTAATTGCAGGTGAATTTACAACCTCTACCGATATACCACTTTGGGTGAGAATTGCCGCAGCAACTGCAATGGGTCTGGGTACATCAATAGGTGGCTGGAAAATCATAAAAACCGTCGGCGGTAAAATTATGAAAATCCGTCCAATAAATGGCGCGGCTGCTGACCTATCTTCTGCTCTAATCATTTTTGGAGCGACTTATATTCATTTACCAGTTAGTACAACACATGTGATTTCATCTGCAATCATGGGTGTCGGTTCAGCACAGCGTGTAAAAGGCGTTAAATGGGGTGTTGCTCGTAAAATTGTTCTTACTTGGGTGATAACACTTCCAATCTCAGCCTTGCTGGCAGGAATCATTTATCAAATCATTAACCTATTTTTCTAAAAGGTGGCAAAGGCTGCCTTTTTTTATTGCCATGATAAATAATTTAGATTACAATATATTTAAGATAACTTAAGTATTTATAAACATTAACTTTAAAGGATGATTTAACATGGATACCAAGGCTTATATGAAAGAAACCTTTAATCTACTAGATGAAGTTAATTCCCTACTTCTTCAGGAATTCGAATCGATATTTCACTATGACATTACCACAAAACAATCCGTCGTTTTACATCATGTCTATCAAGCCAAAACAATTACTGTAAACGAATTAGCACAGCTTATGAATATCTCAGCAAGTGCTGTCAGTCAATTACTAAATAAATTAGAAAGTGAACTATATATTAAAAGAGAAATAAACCCGAAGAACAGGCGTGAAATTCTCATTTCTCTTGGTTCAAAAGGAATCGAATTATATGAGGAAAGTGACAAAATTGACCAAAGAATAATGGAAAAATATTACTCGAAACTTACAGAAGAAGAAATGATACAATTCCAAACAATTGTGCGGAAACTTCATACCATTATTACTACCTCAAATAATGAGTAGGAATGAAGGAGGAATTTTTATGGTGCACTCACTCAAGAAAAACAGATCAATTTATATTTTTATTATCTTGGCACTATTGATCATTAGCTCAAATTATACTTTGATGATCATTCAGCCATTTGAGCCTGTCACAGATACATTGATTCTCGCATCCTTGTTTGATTTAACAATCGTTTTACCTCTCTTCTTCTATTTATTCGTGGTACGGAACCGTTTTTCCATGATTACTCTTCTTCCGGTTGTGATTGGCGGCTTTTGGTATGCATACTTCATTGTTCCCCATCATGATATCGCGATTTTTCATTACGCAAAATACGGAATCTTTCTAATCGAAGGCCTCTTTATTGCAATTGAATTATTTCTTGCCGTCTTGTTAATCCGTAAAATTCCAACTCTCATCCAGCACTACAAACTACAAAAAGAAAACTCTTTTTATTATCCTGCAACTATACGTAGAGCCTTACATCAAACATTCGGAAAGAAAAAACTTCTTGATATCCTTGTTTACGATTTCACCATTTTCTATTATGCATTCTTCGTTTGGAAGAAAAAATGGGATAGTAAATCAGATACGCGTGTTTTTACCATTCATACTGAATCAGGATATTTTGGGCTGTATATTATGTTGGTACATGCGATGGTGATAGAGGTAATCGGAGTTCACTTTTTAATAGCCCATTTTTGGAGCCCTATTGCAGCATGGATATTTACCATTTTAGATTTATATGCTCTTGCTTGGATTATTGCAGACTACCATGCCGTACGTCTTTCACCAATCGTAATTAAAGACCGTAAACTCTTTGCACAGGTTGGAATTAGGCGTGAAATAGAATTTGAGTTAGACAATATTAAATCTATACAAAGAACTGTTACAGTTAAGAAGGCCAGAGCACAAGAAAAGAATAGCTTTGCGATCACACTTCCTGATTTATTTGAAGAGGATCCACAGTTTGAAATTGAATTAAAATCCCCAGTTGTCGCTTACCTCCCATTTGGGAAGAAAATGGATATCACCAAGCTTTATGTAACAGTTGATGAAAAAGAAAAGTTCTTTCAGGAAATGAATAGCTATGTCAAAGAAAATCATAATGTATTCCAACAGTAATCATATAAGTGTATTTTACTCGGTAACTTTGCCGAGTTTTTTCAATTTTGGGTTAAAATGAAGGCTAGTCTATTCTACTAACTTTTTAATATACATATAATAAGGCAGGTTATAAGGAAGTGATTTAATTGAAATCATTTATTCATAGAAAAAAGACATTATATCGTGGGTTAATTTTTATTGTTGTGTATCTTAATACATTGTTAACCTTTGCCATTTTATATATTTTTTTAGATTTACTAGACCTTGGAGCGGTACATGACCATTATGCATCAGATTCGCATCAAGAACAGTCATTAGATATTGTAACCCGGTCGTTATATTTTAGTGCGATTACCCTCTTGTCGGTTGGATATGGCGACGTAACTCCATTTGGAGTCTCAAGGGCTGTAGCGATTATTGAAGCGTTAATCGGTTATTTGTTACCTGTGGTCATCGTGATTCAGTTTCTCCCTCCTTTTCGAAATACAGAAGGTGATAATTATCCGTATGATTAGAAATGAGCTAGTCCACATAATGGCTAGCTCCTCATTTTAAAATGGTTGTTCATCCTGTGCCATTTCAACTAGATGGCCGGCTCTTTCCACTTTCGTCTTTAAGTATTTTTGGTTAAACTCCGACACATCTCCCCAAATTGGCATCCGTTCTGAGACATTCATACCTGAATTTTTAAGGGCTTCAATTTTTTTAGGATTATTTGTTATTAACGAAACTGGTTTAGACCGTAACGTCTTCAAGACCCGAATCGCATCGTCGTAATTTCTAGCATCATCCTTAAACCCTAGTTGGATATTTGCTTCAACTGTATCTAATCCATTCTCTTGAAGGATATAAGCCATCGCTTTACTAAATAAGCCTATTCCTCGACCTTCATGATTAGCTAAATAGAATAAAGCACCTGACCCATGGTCCACAATAATTCTCATCGATTGCTTTAGTTGATATCCGCAATCACAACGTTTGCTTCCAAAAATATCACCCGTATGACAAATACTATGCATTCGAATTAAAGCCTCGTCTGCATTTTCAAAATCTCCATATACTAATACACTGGATTGCTGTTTTTCTGCAAGATTTGTTGATGAAAGCTTTTCAATGATTCGATTTGCATCCAACGTTACCTCATCACAAAGTAGCCAGCAATACCAATGAAAAATGACTGTCTCTCCATCTAAATTTACAGGAAGTTTAATTGGCCCAACTAAATAAATTGCTTTATCTCCTCTTTCAATGAGTTTAATTTTCTCCTGTAAAATGGAAATAATTTCTTTAGAAATCACGAATAATCCCCCTTGCTCGTTTTGGTTACAAGTAGTTTTTGATTAATATCATATATTTATCCGCCCCAACTTTCTCGTTTTTTAATGCTTGGTCTTGCTTTTTGAAGATAATCAATGATATAGTTACCTAGGTAACTAATTATAAAGAAATATGCACTGAGGTGTTTATATGCAAACTAGACATACTCTATTTCATGCTGTGCATCAGTTATCACGACAGCTAACAAAACATGTAAATGAAACATTAGAACCCTTCGGACTATTTAGCGCGCAATGGTCCGTTTTATTTGTTTTAAAAACAAAAGGGACATTGACACAATCTGAGCTATGTGACTACTTAACTGTTGAGGCACCACCGATGACTCGAAATATACAAAAGCTAGTTAGGCTTGGATATGTCAGACAGGTTCAAGGATCTGACAAGCGTACCAAGCAAATTAAATTAACGGAAAAGGCACTATCTGAGTATCCAAAATGGGAACAAGCTATGAACGAAATGAATGAAAAGCTCGTAGAAAATTTTCCAACAGAATTGCAGGATCAGTTATATGACCTTTTAAACCACTGGTTCCGTCAAATTAAGAATTAACACCAGGAGGTATACTATGGGAAAGCAAAAACTTTGGACGAAGGATTTTATTAATCTTTCGGTTAGTAACTTTTTTGTATTTTTGACGTTTTATTATTTATTAGTTTCATTGCCGGTTTACACATTGAATGATTTGGGCGGAAATGAATTAGAAGCAGGACTCATGGTGACTGTATTTTTATTCTCTGCGATCATCGTACGACCTTTTGCGGGTCAATGGTTAAATACCATTGGTAGAAAGAAGGTCCTTACTCTCTCATTACTAATTTTCATGATTTCATCGCTGTTCTATTTCTTCACTCCATCCATCTCCTCTGTTTTATTGTTACGTTTATTCCATGGAATTGGATTCGGAATGGCAACAACCGCTGCTGGAGGAATTGTTGCAGATATTATTCCCGATTCTCGAAAAGGAGAAGGCATGGGATATTTTATTATGTCAAATAACTTAGCGATGGTTATTGGTCCATTCTTAGGGCTAACACTATTGAATAAATCAGGAATGAACAGCGTATTCATGGTTGGAGCAATTTGTTCGATGCTTGCGTTGGTAACAGGCTATTTTGTAAATGTTCCTAAAAGAGCACAAGAAGAATTATCAAAAGAAAAAACAGTAAAAACCAAATTGTCTTTCGGAGATCTGTTTGAGGTTCCTGCGATAAAAATTTCCATTGTCGGTGGTCTATTAGGGATTGTATACTCTTCACTCTTATCTTTCGTTTCAGTCTATGCCCAAGAAATTGGATTATTTGAGGTTTCAAGTTTCTTTTTCGTAGTATATGCCATTGTACTTTTAGTATCTAGACCTTTCACTGGAAGATGGTTTGATCAATACGGAGCAAATAAAATTGTCTATCCATCGATTGTAGTGTTTGCTATTGGAATGTTGTGTCTTGGGGTTTCATCAACTTCCTTGATGTTCTTAATTGCTGCTGCTTTAATTGGTTTAGGCTGGGGAACATTATTCCCAAGTTTCCAAACAATTGCTATTCAAGCTGCAGCCCCTACGCGCAGAGGAACAGCAACAGCTACATTCTTATCCATTTTTGACACTGGAATTGGTTTAGGTTCATCAATAGTAGGCCTGATAAGCGCACAAATCGGACTCGGCACCTTCTATTTCTTTAGTGCCTTTTATGTGTTATTCGGGATTATACTCTATTATTTTCTTCATGATCGTAAATCGAAATTTGGTGTACAAACGGAACAAACTTATAGTTAAACATCAGCATCCATCTAGGATAGAAGGGATTTTTCCTTTCTGTCCTTTTTAATTTTGTTCTAGAGATAAATGTAATTTAACTTAAGCAGATGATTAGATTGGCATGATGTTAATGGGTATAATTATGATTGAATACTATTTTACATAAGGAGTGATTGAACAATGTTTGATGTTGTTATAGTAGGAGCTGGTCCTGCAGGCGCAAGTGCAGCATTATTTACAGCAAAGGCTGGTAAGAAAACATTACTTTTAGATAGTGATAAAGGTATGACCAAGCGTGCTTGGGTTGAAAACCATTATGGCGTTATGGAAATTGAAGGACCTGAACTTGTTGAAATTGGCCAAAAACAAGCTGCGAAATTTGGTGCTGAGGTTGTTCAACAGGCTGTGACTTCTGTTGAAAAAACTGAAAACGGTTTTAAGATTATAACTGATAACGGTGATTACGAAGGAAAATACGTCGTTTTTGCTACTGGAGCTTTAACGGACGTAGCTGCATCTGCGGGAGTTGCCACTAAAGAAGGCACAGAGCCTCGTATTAAAACAGTTCTTGATGTGGATTCATCTGGTAAAACAAATGTTGAAGGAATCTGGGCTGCTGGTACGTGTGCAGGTGTAAGTGTTCATACGATAATTACAGCTGGCGACGGTGCTAAAGTTGCGATTAATATTATCAGTGAAATCAATGGTGAGCGTTATGTTGACCATGACGTGTTGAAAAAATAAAAGGTCATAAAAAAGCCAGGTGAAAAAATGTTCTCCTGGCTTTTTAGATGATGATGTGAATACCTGCAAAGGACGATACGGCACATAATATCGCTGATGCTGTTATGTATACGAACGCTTTCTTGTTCTGTCTTGAAAAAAATAACTGAATGGCTTCATAGCCAAATGTAGAAAATGTCGTGAAGGCCCCACAAAAGCCAACCCCAAATAATAACCAAGTCCACTCTGGTATTGAATGGATTATCTCAAGGCCAGTTAAAATTCCTAATAGTAATGATCCAGAGATGTTTATGAATAAGGTTGGATATGGAAATGAGTTACCGGTTATCTTTCCAATCCATATTCCCGCGAGGTATCTACATGCAGCTCCAGCTGCTCCACCGATTCCAACAAGTATCATTACGATTCTTCACCCATTTTAATTATTTTAGCCAACCGATAACCCAAAACTGATAAGATAATTCCTGCTATTAGACTCGTTAACACATATAAAACAGAAAGACCAAAATTCCCTTCCTCCATTAATTGAACAACTTCTACTGAGAAAGTGGAGAATGTTGTAAATGAACCAATAAAACCTGTACCAAACAACAATGCTATTTTTGGACTAATATTTTTTTGTTTAGCGATAAAAGTTAACAACCATCCTAAGCATAGACATCCAATTAAGTTAACAGATAGAGTTCCAATCGGGAAACCTGTAGTTGGAGGTACCAATTCTCCAAGTAAATAACGGGAACAAGCCCCCAGAAATCCACCAATCATTACAAATAGTATATTCATCCAATCACGGTCCTTCTTTCTGATTAAATTATTATAGCATTTTATTCTGGAAATGCGGTGGTGATTTGAAATGGAATGAGTAACATTTATGTTCCTGTTTTTAGCAGGATACCATGCGAAACCGTTTGGAGTAGCATCACTTTCCTGGTTTTAGGAGGCTTCGTTCTCTCTAGTCTCTTTTAAGAGCCTCAGACTACTTTTGCTTGAAACACATATCCAATATTTCATTTCATGAAACTATTTTTACCTACAACCGTAATACTTAATAGGATAAAACCAGAAAGAGGAATGCAAATGGAAGCTAAACAAATACTCGAAAGTGAACTAAAAAAAATAGAAGCATGGGAAAAAGACCAGAGTGGTTTATGGTTTTGGGAACGAATTGGTCGACTTCCTTTTAAACTCCTTGATAAACTAACACCAAAATTTATCCATGAGAAAATCGGTATTCTTCTTGATGAAATTGGAAGCTATATACAAAACGGTGGGAAATATCTGATTCAGGAAAAGGCGATTTTTAATTTAATCGAAAAAAAAGCAAATACCCCCATTGAAAAAATTACAGATATCGAACAAATTCCACTTCATACCATGATCGAAGCTAGTCAAGAGCATTCCGAAAAATGGGCAAAAGTGGCCACTCTGCAAGGAGCAACGACCGGTATTGGCGGAATATTTACACTTGCCGTTGATATCCCTGCTATACTTGGAATGTCATTAAAAACACTTCAAGAAATCGCGATAATCCATGGTTTTGATCCAAAAGAAAAAAATGAGCGAATATTTATCATTAAATGTTTACAGTTCTCTTCTGCAGACGTAGTTGGAAAGCAGGCTATTTTAAAAGAACTTTCCTCCTTTTATCAAGGCAGAAATTCTTCGAATGAAATGATGTCACAGCTCCAAGGTTGGCGTGAGGTTGTGTATACATACCGCGACACATTTGGGTGGAAAAAACTTTTTCAAATGATACCAATTGCCGGGATTCTTTTTGGCGCTATTTCCAATCGTTCAATGATTCAAGATCTCACGGAGACCGGAAATATGTTATACCGTAAAAGAAGAATCCTAGAAAGATTACAAAATGAAACTCCAACATCTTAAAATCCCCTTTTTTAGGGGTTTTTTTGGGGGATAAAGACTAACTGGTTCTAGGCGGTCACATTTTTCATATTAATCGAATAAGATATGTAAGAGACTAACACAAAGGAGTTTTCAGCTTATGAAATGGAAAAATTATGGATTATGGGTCTCTCTTGCTTCGATTTTATATATGGTATTTAAGGACTTAGGTGCACAAATTGATTTAACAGCCTGGGAAACATACGTGACTGCAATATTAGGGCTTTTAGGGGCACTAGGGATCATTTCAAATCCAGATAAGGGTAAAGGTTTCTTTGACAAAATAACCGATTCACCTGTAGATGCCATTACACAAGTTACAGAACAATTGCAAAGCCAAGATCAATCTCCTACAGGCCAAGAAGTAAATACACCCCAACAGCAACCACAGAATCAAATAGGGCCAGCTCAATCTCAATATCAACTAAACCAACTTCAAAATGAATACCCAAATTACCAAAACCAAGCAATTAATGCTCAACAAAACTACAATGAATATCAAAATAGTGCAAATGTAAACAATACAACTTACTCGCAAGAAGCAGAACAATCACAAGTCCAATCGGAAGTAAATATAGACACTAATCAGTATGCTTCTAATAAAGAGCATACACATAGTGATTTTGATAGAAACTCTATTCACGGAATGCCTGCTCCACCAAATGAGCATATGTAATAAGCTTTTCCAAGCACCTGATCAGCAGGTGCTTTTTCATTGAAATATAATGAATAATTAACTGGGAAATATAAGAAAATAGATATATAGCGAACTGAAGTGTGGTGGATAAAACGATGTGAAAGCTGTAGAACGTATATTTTGGAGTATTGCATTACCAGGGTTCGGACAATTATTAAATAAACAATATGTAAAGGGTCTAACCTTTATTTTCTTAGAGTTCTTGGTCAATACCCTTGCAAATTTCAATGAAGTCATCATGCTTAGCTTTTTAGGTGAAACACAACAAGCACTTGAATCCACTAATTATGGATGGCTCATGTTTTATCCCTGTTTGTATTTTTTTGCCATGTGGGATGCATTTAAAGAAGCGGGTGGGGGAAAAGCTCCTTATTCCTTTTTGCCATTTGCATTTTGTGCTTATTTTGTTACGGTCGGTTTAATGGTGGCGCCTAAAGCTATTTTTTGGGGGATTACATTTGGACCTGTATTTTTCCCAATGATCTGTGTAATTCCTGGGCTAATAGTTGGCTTTCTCATAAGAAAAATCATCCTAACCTTTGGTAAAGAGGACGCTCTCGTGTGATACATATAACAAAAGGTTGCTGAGTGTTAACAGCAACCTTTACCATTTACTTTACCTTTTTATACAATTTTTGTTTTTTACTGATTTCCTCGTAATCATTGTCTTTGTCCGTATAATAAATCGTTTCCTTGTCTCCAAGTCCAAGAATGCCAAACATCGCTAAGCTTTCATAGAACAAACTATGAACCCGCTTTTGCAATTCTTTATTAAAATAAATGAGTACATTTCTACACATTATGACGTGGAACTCATTAAACGATTGGTCAGTTACTAAATTGTGCTGTGCAAATACGACATTGTTAGACAGGTGCGAATGAAATTTTACGCCATTATCTGTTACTGTATAGTAGTCTGAAAAAGCATTACTTCCACCTGCTTGCAAATAGTTCGTTGTATACTTTTTCATATTCTCTAACGGGTATCTACCTGATTTGGCAATCTTTAATACATCCGCATTAATATCTGTCGCATAAATTTTGGTCTTTTCATAGAGTCCCTCTTCAAGAAGAAGGATTGCCATTGAGTATACCTCTTCACCCGTAGAACATCCCGCATGCCAGATACGAATAGAAGGATATGTTCGCAATAATGGGACAACCTTTTCCCTAAATTCTAAAAAGAATAAAGGATCTCTAAACATCTCTGTTACATTAATTGAGAAATCGGCTATCAATCTGCGCAAACAGGCAGGATCATGAAGAATCCTCTCAAGCAGCCCTGTTATACTTGAAAGTTTTTCTGCCTCTAGTCGATGCTGAACTCTTCTTCTTATCGAATTGTAAGCATAGCTTCGAAAGTCATAGCCACACCACTGATATAGTCCGTTTAGCAGTAATTCAATTTCAATCTTTTCAAGATCTGAGCTTTCCTTCGTTTCAAGATTTACTGCACCAAATTGAGTATTCATAGTCTAAGGAGTCCCTTCTATTGATATAACCAAACCTTTATTAAAGAAATCAGTTGGTCAGGATTAATTGGTTTCACAATATAATCAGATGCTCCTACCTCCATACATTTCTCACGATCTTCTTTCATTGCTTTTGCAGTCAGCGCAATAATAGGTAAGGAAGAGTATTGTATATTCTCTCTAATTTTTTTTATCGCGTCATATCCATCCATCTCAGGCATCATAATATCCATTAATACGAGGTCAGTATCTGGTTGTTGCTGCAATACTTCAATTCCTTCAATCCCGTTTTCAGCAAAGGTTACGTTCATACCGTACATTTCAAGAATACTTGAAATCGCATATACATTTCGTACATCATCATCAACAAGAAGGATTTTCTTACCTAGTAGTCCTGTTTGATCCTTAACAGAGCTAGTTGAAGGCATCTCTGGTATTTCATTCATTGATTCGCTGCAATTTAATAGTAATGAAATTTCTTCCTTCAGCCTTTGCGGAGAGTGTTCATCCTTAATGATTATCCGATGAACATATTTATTTAGGAAAATTTCCTCTTTTGATGATAAGTCACGCCCTGTATAAACTAATACCTTTACATCTTCATGATGATGTGAATTCTTTATTTTCTCCAATAAATCAAAACCGTTTGTATCTCTTAATCCTAGGTCTAATATAAGAAAATCAAACGAATTTACCTTTAATTCTTCAATCGCTTCATAGCCTGACGATACTGCTTTGATTATGACATCCATATTCCCTATAAACTCCATAAGGGTATTTCGTTGTAGCAGATCATCGTCAATAATTAAAATCCGTTTAATATGACTATTTTCATCAACACTTGGAGTTTCTTTAAATACGACAGAAGTTTCAATACTGTTCGTCTGGATTGAAATTGGCTTTTCGGTAGATACCGCAACTTCATTTATAGCATTTTGAAGATCAATTTCATGTTGAAAATCACCAACAGTAAATGTAAATGTACTTCCTTTTCCTTCTTCACTCTGGAGGACTATTTTGCCTCCAAGCAATGCAGCAATTTCTCTACTGATCGATAATCCTAGGCCCGTTCCGCCATATTTCCGGTTCGTAGTACCATCTGCTTGCTGGAATGCTTCAAAAATAAGTTGCTGCTTTTCAGTCGGAATTCCAATCCCACTATCGATTACTGAGAAAGAAAAAGCAGGATTGCTATTGTCTTCTAGGTAAGAGAAAATATCTAGTTTAATCACCCCTTCTCGGGTGAATTTAAAAGCATTTGATAATAGATTTCGCAATACCTGTTGAATTTTTTGTTCATCATTATAAAGGAAAGGTGGCAGACCCTTTTCCACATTGATTGAAAATTGTAGACCTTTTTCATTTGCAACTGGTCTAAAGCTTCTTTCAACGTAATCAGCTAAATCATCGATTGTTATTTTGCTAGGATTTACTTCCATTTTTCCGGATTCAATTTTTGCTAAATCTAAAATATCGTTAATTAGTGCTAACAAATCATTTCCAGCTGAGTAGATTGTCTTAGAATATTCTACTTGTTTAGTAGATAGATTACCTTCTGTATTGTCCGATAAGAGCTTAGATAAAATAAGTAAACTATTTAATGGTGTTCTTAATTCATGAGACATATTTGCTAGAAACTCAGATTTATATTTTGAACTCAATGCAAGTTGTTTTGCTTTTTCCTCGAGTTCTGCTCTTGCGGCCTCTACCTCTTTATTTGTTTGTTCAAATCTCTTATTTTGATCAGCTAGGTTTTTCGCTTTTTCTTCGAGATCAGCGTTTGTTTGTTCCAGCTCTTCTTGCTGAACTTGGAGTTTTTCCTCAGATTGACGAAGTGCTTGTGTCTGTTCCTCAAGCTCTTCATTAGTTGCTCTAAGTTCCTCTTGCTGCGCTTGCAGTTCTTCAGATTGGGCTTGAATCTCTTCCATTAATGTTTGAGATTCCTCCAATAATTTAGCTAGCCTAATTCTTCCCACTACACTTTCAATGATTATTCCTAGACCATTCATTAGCTCTTCTAGGAAATCTTGTTGAGTCTTACTATATGATTTGAAAGATGCAATTTCGATGACTGCTTTTACATCCCCCTCAAAAACAATCGGCAATACGTATAAATTTAAAGGAGAAGCTTCTCCTAACCCTGAACTTATCCGTACATAGTCTGAAGGGACATTTGTTAAAATGATCGGCGATTTTTCAAGGGCAGCTTGTCCAATAAGTCCTTCGCCCAATCGAATGGTATTGGAGAAACTCTTGCGTTCCTTAAAAGCATAGGAGGCGAGCAGTTTAAAACGAGTTTCCTCATCATCATCATCGATTTCAATGTCCTTGACATAAAATACAGCATGACTAGACTCAACTAAAGGAACCGCCTTAGAAAGGAAAGTCTGTGCTAGCGTTTCTAAATCGTTTATTCCAGTTAGGCTCGTTGTAATTTCCGCAATATTAGAATTCAACCAGGCCAATTCTTGTTCTCTATTTATTTGCTGTTGTAAGGAATCTGTCATTATATTAAATGAGTTTGCGACATCACCTATTTCATCACTTGAATCAATCTCAACTTTTGTAGTAAGGTCAGCACTACCGTTTGCCACCTCTTTCATTACAGTAGAGACTTTATTTAACCTATTTGATAGTGTCCAAATACTTTTAGCAAGAAAACCCATGATTAAAATGACGCTAATTATGATAATTATTGCACTAATTATAAGTTCATTCTTAAACTCTGAAACACTATCATGTAATGTTGATTCCATGCTTACTTCAAAAGATTCAGTTATGTCTGAAAGAATGGTAAAAAAATCTTCATGTAGTTTGTTTGAACTCTCATCAATTAAATCGAGAGCTTCATTCTTACTCCCGGCATTAACCAGATTGATTAGCTCATTCTGATAAACATTAAAGTCACTATTTATATCTATAAGTTTCTTTACTAAATTTTTTTGTTCTGCAGTATTAGCCTTTTCTTCAATTAAAGTAATATTTTCTACAATGGATTGATTCTCTTCTTCCAACTTTGCCAGTTCTTGTTGAATCATTTTTTTATCATTAAACAAAACAAGATTTCGCAGTCGAATCCCTTCGTCCTTAATATCCCGATGAATATCTTCTGCTAGTATAGTTAGTTCATAGTTTGCTTGTATTGTTGTGCTCATTTTATTAAGACCAGAGATCTGAGCCCAGCCAATACTCATGAGAACAACAAGTAAAATCGGTAATGTACTAAGGCCAAATAATAATTTTGTTCTAAATTTCATGAATGAATTCCTTTCATGTCACATTTATTTACTGATCGTTGAATCACTGATTTCAAAACATGTTTGATATACTAATGCAATTGCTTGAACTCGATCAGTAACATTCATTTTTTGGAAAATCCTTGTAATGTGATTTTTCACAGTGTGCTCACTAATAAATAATTTTTCAGAGATTTCCTTATTAGTTAATCCTGTTAACAGTAATTCAAAAACATCTACTTCTCTTGATGAGAGGCCAAAGACTTCCTTTGTAATCTGAATTGTGCCTGTAATTTCTTTATGAATTGTCTCAGGTTCATTGAAAGGTTCAGAAGCGATTTTCTTATGATCGGATAATGATGTGGTCCTCTTTTCAGAAATAAAGTCAATTTCATTATGGCCTAGAAGAAATGCCTCGAATTTTTCTTTTATTAATGGTGGGCTTAATAAGTATCCTTGAATTTCTTCACATTTTAACTGCCTTAAAACTGACATTTGCATCTCCGTCTCAACACCTTCGGCTATTACGGACATATTTAAATTATGTGCTAATGAAATGATAGCCTCAGTTAATACAGTATCGTTTGGAGAGTCACTAGATATTTCTTGAATAAAAGTCCGATCGATTTTTAACGCATGGATTGGGAAACGTCTCAAATAGCTTAAAGACGAATAGCCAGTCCCGAAGTCGTCGATACTTACCTGTATCCCCATATCCTTTAATTGATGAAGAGTCTTGGAAATCACTGTCTCATTTCCCAGTATAACCGATTCAGTAATCTCAATTTCTAATAAACTAGGACTTACCTTGTATTCAGATAAAATTCGTTGGATTTTATCAACTAGATCTTTTTGCAAAAAATGTTGGGCTGAAAAATTTACAGCAATCCTAATTGAAGACAATTCTGTCTTATTCCATTCATTTAATTGGCTGCAAACAGTTGTAAGTACCCATTCACCGATCTCGATGATTTGCCCGGTTTCTTCGGCTAATGGAATGAATTCACTTGGTGACAATATTCCCCATTTTGGATGTTCCCACCGCAATAAGGCTTCGGCACTTGTAATCTTGCCATTTTCAAGTTTCATACGAGGCTGATAAACAATTGAAAGTTCTTGTCGTTCAATAGCTTTACGTAAATCATTTTGCATGATAAACGTCCGATAAGATTGAAGATTCATCCCGGAGTGATACACTTTATAATTGTTTTTTCCTTGCTCCTTCGCACGAAACAATGCTGTACCCGCGTTTTTCACAAGTGTTACCGGATCTTCTCCATCATATGGAAATATACTCAATCCAACGCTTGCTGTGAAAAACAATTCATAGTGATCAATGTATAGTGGCTCATTAAAAGCAACATTAATTTTTGTAGCAATTTCTAATGTTTCCTCACGATCTGTATTAGGTAAAATAATGGAGAACTCATCACCGCCAAATCTAGCAACAAAGTCCCCTTCCCTTACAGTTGCCTTCAATCGTTTCGCAATTTCCTTAAGTACCCGATCACCTGTATTAAAATCCAGTGAATCGTTCACATATTTGAAGTAGTCAATATCTAAAACAACAACTCCGATTGCTTGGTTTCTTTTCTTAGATTCCTTTACCCAAACAGTTAGTTCATCCTGGAACATTCTTCGATTTGGTAAACCCGTTAAATAATCATGCAAAGCCATAAATTCAATTTCTTTATTTTTTATTTCTAGTAATTCTGTTTGTATCATAAGTTGTTTTTTTATCGTATAAATTTCAACGAAGCCATCAACCTTTGCCTTTAATACTATTGGGTCAACAGGCTTCAGTATATAATCAATTGCCCCAACCGAATATCCTCTAAAAATATGATCCGAGTCCATGTTATTAGCCGTTATAAATAAAAGTGGAATATTTTTTGTTTTCTCACGTGCTTTGATTATTTTCGCAGTTTCAATCCCATCAATTCCTGGCATTTGAACATCCAATAAAATGACTGCGAACTCATATTTTAATAGATACTTTAAAGCTTCTTCCCCAGAAAATGCTTTAATTAAGTTATAATCTTCCCTTTCGATTATAGCTTCCAAGGCTAATAGATTCTCTGGACGGTCATCCACTAAGAGAATATTTATTTTTTCAATATCTGCCATTACTCCACCCCTGATATTTTCCATATACTCCTGTTATAGGATATCATACCTATATCTTTGGGTGGAGTTTATTTTAAGTGTAAAATGGACTAGTTTTTTCCATATGTAAAAAAAGAGAGAGCACCCCTTTACTCATTTGAGGTTGCTCTTTGTAAATAACTAATCTTTTCGTCTTTCACAAAATCACAGTTTGGTACAAATGGGTTATTACGCAATTGGAGCGAGAAATGATTTAAAAACTTTACGAGCGCATCTCTTTGAGTCTCATCCATAATAAACTTAAGACCATACTGGAAGATTCCCTTCACTTCTTCTTTCCAAACAACATGACCATTTAAGGTAATGATTTCACCCATAATTTTTGTATTGAATTGATAGGTAATATCGGGACGTACCGGTAATTGGATAGTTGATAAAAATCGTAACCCGCCTGGCCCAATGTCTTCAATTAGAATCTCTGTATTCCCTAATGTAACCTGATTTCCAAGTATCGTGGTCAGCGTCATTTGTGAACTTAGTGGAAACAAAAGATTAATTCTGTAATATCTCCTTCTATTCGGAAATTTTGCGGTATCACTATTAAAGGTTGGTTTCAAAATCATTTTTCTTAATAAATTTTGAAAGGTCTCCTCTGGTACTGGTTTACTAAAGATATACCCTTGAATTTCTCGACATTCCTGCTGTCTTAAGAATGATAGCTGTTCGATTGTTTCAACACCTTCTGCTACAACGTTCATGTTTAAACCTTTCGCCATAAAAATAAGAGATTTAATAATCGTTTCGACATTATTTGTCTTTGCAATGTGTTTAGTAAAGGACTGATCAATCTTAATTGTATCAATAGGGTAATCCTTTAAATAAGTGATAGAGGAATAGCCTGTACCAAAATCATCTAGAGCAATTTTAAACCCCATGCTCTTCATAAATTGTAAAGCCAACCTAACCGCTTCCTCATGCTTTATCATGGTTGTCTCCGTAATTTCAAACTCAAGTAAAGATGGGTCTGTATTGTTTTTTTCCAGAATAGAAACCAACCTTGCTTTCCAATCATTTTTTAAAAAACGTTGCGCTGATATATTCACCGAAATAGGCACAACTTCCAAATTTTTATTTTCCCATCTGGTGATACTTTGACACACTTGGTCCAATACCCAATCACTTATTTCATTAATATAACCGGTTTCTTCTGCAAGCGAGATAAATTCAAGTGGAGATACAAGTCCCCATACCGGATGCTCCCACCGAACTAAAGCTTCTGCACTTACAATTTTACCTGAACCTGAATCAACCCTTGGTTGGAAATATACGACTAATTGGTCGTTCTCAATCGATTTTCTTAAATCCCTTTCAAGATAAAACTGTTTGAAAGAATTAATACTTAATGAGGAAGAATAAATTTGATACGTATTCTTACCACTAGCCTTTGCTCTATACAAAGCTGCATCGGCATTTTTTATTAATTCCTCGATGTTTTTTCCATTCTCAGGAAATGTACTAATTCCAATACTTGTCGTTATAAGTAATTCGAAATCTTCAATTTCAAATGGTAGGTCAAGACAGTCAATGATTATCTTAGCAGCCTTAATTGGGTATTCTGAATTTTCATAATCCCATAAAATAATGCCAAATTCATCGCCACCTAATCTTGCAAATAACGTGTTTTTATTCAGCAACATATTCACTCTTTGGCTAAACTCAAAAAGCAATTTGTCACCAATTTGGTGTCCAAGTGATTCATTGATATTTCGAAACCGATCCAAATCAATATATAAAATTGAAAAATGTCTGTTAACCTGGTTTGAAGTTGAAATTAGTTCATTTATTTTATTTTCAAAAAGCATCCGATTTGGTAGCTTGGTTAAATAGTCGTGAAAAGCTAGATATTGAATTTTCTTTTCAAATTCTTTTTGCTCTGTAATATTTGAAACGATACCATCAATCCTAATTACTTCACCATTTTTATCAAGAACCGGTAATGTTTGATCTTGAATCCAGACAATATCTCCATCTCTATGAACGATCCGATATTGATGATAGAGATTTTCACCTTTTAATTTTTTTTGTTGATTCTCATAATATTCCATATAATCGTCTGGATGGATTAGTGAATCCCAGGTAATCCGATTCCCTATATCAGAAGGAGAATACCCAGTTATCTCCTCAAAGCCTTTTGAGACCAGATTGTATTCACCATTTTTTATATCTAAAGACCAAATACCGACTTCCAAATTATCAAAGATATGTTCGATTCGATTTTCACTTTCTTTCAGCTTTAGTTCTGCTGTCCTTCTTTTGGTTATATCTTGAACAGTTCCTATAAATCGAACGGGTTTCTTATTTTCGTCCAAGATTACATCTGCTTGGTTATATACATGTATCGTAGTCCCATCGCTACGAAGAATCCTAAATTCAAAACTTAGATTTCTTTTTTCTTCTATAGCAGATAGAATAGCTATTTTAAACTTTTCTCGGTCATCGGGATGAGCAAGTTCTGTAATACTATCAAATGTTGGAACAAACCCTTTTGTATTTTCAATACCGAATAGGACATACATCTGATTTGACCAATACGCTTCATCCTCAATTACGTCATAATCATAACTGCCGATTGCACCGACTTTTTGTGCTAATTCAAGGCTTCCTTTGATTCTAACTAATTCTTTTTCATGTTGAACATATGTTGTAATATCTTTTGCCACTGCATAAATTAGGATTGTGTTCCCAGAACTGTTATTTATTGGGATTAGATTAACATCAATATAAATTTTTTCTCCATTCGCATGTGTAACAGCTGTTCGATAATTTTGTACTTTTCCCTGTAAAGCACGTTGAAAATGTTTATTTCTTTCATATTTGTCACTATCGTTAAAATATTGTTTTAACTTTTGAGATAATTCCTTTTCTTTGTAACCAAATGTTTTTACTGCTGAAGGGTTGTAATGTAATAAATTCACATTTGCATCAAAAGCCAGAACAGCATGTGGATGATTATTAATTAGTTCTCTTAATAATGATAAATCATGATCCATCTCTTGATTCATTGTTTTAGATACTATTGTGTCCACATTTGAAAGCTTTGTAAGCTGTTTAAAAAAAGATAGTCCTGCCATTTTTATCCCCCTTTTAACGATGGCTTATCTTTCTATAACGAAAATATATTTCCCCCAAGTGATTTGGATTTATAAAGATTCTCATCAGCCTTTTTAAACAACTCATCAGCAACCGTTCCATGTAGTGGATAAAAAGAAATACCGATACTAGTTGTGATTTTGTGCACGTGTTCATTTATTTCGATAGGCTGTCTTACTGCATTCAAAATTCGATTTGAAATGTCTACCACTTGCTGCTCGTCTATTATTTCTGGAAGAACGACTGTAAATTCATCCCCACCCACTCGTGAAAGAGTATCCGTGTCGCGAATAACTGTACGTATACGTTTGGAGAATTCTTTAATCACTTCATCTCCAGTATCATGTCCATGATTATCATTTATTTGTTTGAAAGCGTCACAGTCTAAAACCAGTAATGCTGTTAAATTACCTTTACGATCTGTTGTATACATAGATTGTTGGAGCCGATCTAAGAAGATTCTCCGATTAGGAAGACCCGTCAAATGGTCATAATAGGCCAGTTTTTCTAACTTTTTTAGCTTTCTTTTGTATTCAGTAATGTCCCCTGAAATCACAACTATTTTTTCAGGCTGTCCTTCTGAGTCCAATACGGGTATTAAGTCTGAATGTAACCATATAAAATGCCCATCCTGGTGTTTACGCCTTACCTCAATGTCAACATTTTCCTTTAATTCAATCAGATTTAGATAAACTTCATTCATTTTTTCTCTGTCATCAGGATGTATAGTTTCAATAAATGATTTACCAATCATTTTTGATGCAGAGTATCCTAAAATATCCTCAATCGAAGGAGATACATAAGTGATTTTTCCATCTGGTGTAAGTACTTTAATAATGTCAACAGAATTCTCTGCCATGATCCGAAAGGTTTCTTCACTTTCTCTTCGTGCTTGTTCAGCTTTTTTGTTTGCGCTGATATCTTTCACAATCCCATAAATTCCTGTCAATGTTCCGTCAATCGTAATTGGTATGTTTTTTACTTTGACATGGATTTCATTGCCGTTTGAATGGGAAAGTTTCGTTTCGTAAGAAAAAGACTCTCCTCCTAATACATGCTGAATAATCTTTTGTATTTTTCTATATTCTTTTTGTGTCATTATTTTCGAGTAATGAGCGCCAATTAGTTCACTTGGTTTATATCCTATAATGCTCTCTGCTGCATCATTTAACTCATGAATGATCCCATTTGTATCAAGCATAAGTACGGCATCCACATTGTTCGCGATGAGAGAATCAAGCATTAGCTTATTCTCTTCCAATACTTTTTTTGCTTGTTGAAGTTCCCTTACTCTTAATGTTTTATCAGTAACATCGCGTACGATTGCAACAAGATATACAATTTCTCCGTTAATAACAGGAGTTAGCACAGTTTCATTAAACATGATTTGGCCATTTGGAAGTATAGTCTCGTCTTCAAATGTCACTACTGTTTTAGACAAGACTGCCTTTTTGTAAAATATTTTCAAATATTGCGCCTTTTCTTTTGGCAAATATTCATCCATCGTTTTCCCAAATAATGATTCATCAGCATTAAGAATTGATAATCCTGCTTGGTTAGCATATAAATATGTAAATTGAGAATGATCAACTTGCAGAATATATAGGATATCTTTTAAACTATTAAATGCTGTTGCTACAAGATTAATTAAATTACTAATGCTTTTTTGTTCAAACATATTGGTAAGATTCATGTTCATTTTCTCCATATTTTATATAATGACAACTTGTCCTAAAGTGCTTTTTTGTTATTTTCATATCTGTAAACCTATTTTGCCGGAAATTGTAAAAATAATGTATCACCATCTATTCTTATTCATATAGGAACCCATTCTTATTTCCAATTAGGAAGGTATTCCTATCTTCCTAATGGAACATCAAAGTATTTAAAAAATACTACTGAGGATCATTCAGTAGTAGGTGATGATGTATATATGTTAGTTTTATCGAAATACCGAAGAAGGGACATCAAAGATATTCCAAAGAATGAGGATAAATATGAGTGAGGCAACCCAGGCACGAAATGGACGTACATAATGTAAACGAAGAATGGAGAACATCACAAGATTAAATAATACTGACCATCCCAAGCTCCAACCATGATCATGTCTTATAAGTCCAACAAATAAATCCACAGCTTCATTCACAGCATTAATGACTACCCATAATAAGATATAAATAAATTGTTTTATCCGTGATCGTTCTTCAGGGTATCTTCCTAAAAAGATGAGGATTGTTGCAGGGTATTTTATGGCCATAATTGAAAGAACGATATGTGTGTTGGTCAGTCCATTTCCCTCATCAACACCTTGAGGGGTATATGTCCACATCGCAAACTTGTCAGATAATAAATATAAATAAAGAAAATCCCCCAATAGGAAAAAGAGGTAGGTTGGATAGTATTTTCTATAATTTCTCCAATCTCCCCAAATAAATAACGCAGCTAGCCAAATTAAACCATAAATTGCATTCACAAAAAGGCACCTCAGTTACTCTAACTGTAAAAATTTTGAAATCATATTCTATTGTTTCCTAATAATATTCTTTATAGACAAAAAAACACGCTGCCAAAGAGACTGCGTGTTTCCCCTACCTTATTGATTTCCCGCTTTTTCAAGAGCACCTGGTGTCTTGTATGCTGCTAGCTTCTCAACTAATTTATTGCTTTCTGTATTTAATCCTTTAATGTTTACTTTAGTGCCATTTTGATGATATTTAAAGACGACTTTATCAATTGCCCCTACCGCAGAGTCATCCCAAAGGTGGGCACTTGATAGGTCCAAATCAATTTCTTTTACATCTTCTTTATAATCAAAGCTATTAACAAAATCAGTAACAGAGGCGAAGAACAACTGCCCTGAAACATGGTACACTTTCTTTTGCGAATTCTTTGCTGAAAGACTTGTAACTTTTACTTTTGAAATCTTAGAAGCAAAGAAAATTGCACTTAAAATGATTCCAACTAAAACACCTTTTGAAAGGTCATGTGTCTGTATGACTGTGATCACTGTTACAATCATAACAATGGTATCCGTGATTGGAACCTTATGAAGAGTGCGTAATGCAGACCAGTCGAACGTTCCAATTGAAACCATGAACATGACCCCAACAAGGGCTGCCATTGGAATTTGAACTAGGAAGTCTTTAAGTACTAAGATTAAGACCATTAAAAATACTCCGGCTACAAACGCAGAAAGCCTTCCACGACCACCCGATTTAACGTTAATTACAGATTGTCCAATCATTGCACAACCTGCCATTCCGCCAAATAAACCAGAAACGATATTTGCTATCCCTTGCCCACGTGCTTCTTTATTTTTATCACTTTCTGTATCTGTCATATCATCAACAATCGTAGCTGTTAGTAAAGACTCCACTAATCCAACAATTGCGATTGATAAAGAATAAGGGAAAATAATTTTTATTGTTTCAAAATTGAATGGAATATCAGGTAGTAAAAAGATCGGTAATGTTGATGGTAGTTCCCCCATATCTCCTATTGTACGTACTCCACTATTGGTTAATACTGCAATTATTGTCATAACGATGATCGCCACTAATGGTGATGGAACAGCTTTTGTAAAACGCGGGAAGATATAAATAATCGCTAATGCCCCCGCTACCATTGCGTACATTTGCCATGATTCACCTACAAAATGCGGTAATTGAGCTGCAAAAATAAGGATTGCCAGTGAGTTCACAAACCCAGTCATAACTGAACGCGGAACAAATTTCATAAGTCTTCCTAGCTTTAACACACCCATGATAATTTGGATAATCCCCGTTAAAATCGTTGCAGCAAGTAAGTATTGGAGTCCATAATCTGCAACCAATGTTACCATTAACAATGCAGTTGCACCTGTTGCTGCAGAAATCATACCAGGCCTTCCTCCAACAAACGCAATTGTGACTGCAATACAAAATGAGGCGTACAACCCTATCATGGGGTCAACTCCTGCGATTAGTGAAAAGGCAATTGCCTCAGGAATTAGAGCAAGTGCAACAACAATCCCCGCCATGATATCTCCTCGCACATTGCCAAACCATTCATTTTTAAATGTAGATATATTCAAATCCGCACCTCTTTCAATTTTTTTTTTTATTATCATTTTTTGTCTAGCTCTAACAGCTACTATCAAGACTCTCACACGCTCCGTACGTTAAGCCTAACATCAGCCTGATTTCTCGCCGTACTTCCTTTATCTCCTTCAGGTCAGAACAGTCGGTATGTTGCCAAATTTTTGCCTTCGTTTTTTCTAGTGACTTTCAACTCTCATGAAAGTCGGGTCCGTCTTTAACAAATCAAAGTATAGCGGATTATTGCTAATTTGTGAAAATGTTATGTAAACGCAAACATTCAATCTCACCTTCATTTTTCTACTGTTTTCTCCTATTTTCACTGTGACTTAATAAAAATTTTAATTCTCTATGGTAGTTTTTAGTGCAGTACGCAAATAAAAAAGCAGTCAGTTCTTTTTTATAAAGCACTGACTGCTTTTACTCAATTTTACTTTACAATTAGCACTGGACAATTTGCACGCTTGGCAACTTTATGACTAACACTTCCAAGTACAAACTCTTGTAGAACATTAAGTCCTCTGCTTCCAATGATGACAAGATCAAACTGATTTTTATTCGCATAATTTACAAAAGTAGGTCCTGGTTCGCCATGAAGAAATGTTATTTCATAATAAACTCCTGATTTCCTCATTAATTGTTCTATTTCTCTTAATCGGAATCTTCGTTTATCACCTATATCAGGAGCATTCCAATTTTCTAACACATCGGATTTGACTTTATTGTGATCGATTACATATACGATTTCAATTTTTGGATAAGATTTTCCGTTTGTAAGCATTATTGCATTTTCGGCCGCACGTATAGAGTGCTCAGAACCATCTGCAGCTAATAGGATTTTTTTGTACATAATTGACCTCCCTATTTAATGCTTTCTTATATAATTCCTTACAATATACACATTCTCCTTTATTACTTTAATTTTTTTACGACCTTGAACTACAATAGGAATTTTATCTAGTTAGCTCCAAAATCTCATTGTAAGTATCTAACGTTAGTTGGAGGTCAGGATCTTCATGTTGTTTCTTGGGAACATTAAAATTTGTTAATACAAAATGATGCTTAGCCTCAATGTTATGTCTAGCCAAAATATGCTTACAGCATGCCAGTGGGCAACCGTCAATCGCAATGATATCTCTTCCTGATTTTGCTGTTTTAACAAGTGGTTTTACATCTCCGCCTACACCTGCAATGCAAGACATTTCAGCTATACTTTCTCGATCCATCTTTATCGCTATTGTATTTGCTGTTTGTGCAGCAGACGAACAACCTGAACAAGAATACACTAAAGGCAAATTCTTTTTTTCCACTCTCTATTCCCTCCCTTTATAATTGGAATCTATTTTAGTTTATTTACCTTATTTTTTCTGTGAGGAACATCACCATTTTCAGACTTTTTCAATAAATTCTAAATCGAGTAGGAGGCTAATCATTAATTGATTAGCCGACCTCTCACACCACCGTACGTACGGTTCCGTATACGGCGGT
>QGHH01000075.1 GCA_003640645.1 Fredinandcohnia aciditolerans
CAGGAGAAGCAACGGTGACAATGGTTCACCCAACAGCAGAAGGTGGGCGGAGGCTATGGATCAACTCAGGCTACCATAATGGTGTACCAAGCTGTAGCAGAGTACTGGGCCAATGCTAGAGAACCAGAGTACGATCTAAATGTGGACATACAGTTGCCAGGCAGGT
The DNA here is from genome assembly GCA_003640645.1 of Fredinandcohnia aciditolerans. Classification (GTDB taxonomy): domain Bacteria; phylum Bacillota; class Bacilli; order Bacillales; family Bacillaceae_L; genus Ferdinandcohnia; species Ferdinandcohnia aciditolerans. Next base: position 167 of record QGHH01000075.1, read on the forward strand.
CAAAGCCGGACAAGTATCATTTCAACAAAGAGAACAGCTACGGCACGAGAACATCTAAAATCAAAGATATAAACCAGGATGTGGACGTGATTGCCAGGGGCACAGGAGAAGCAACGGTGACAATGGTATCGCTGTATTACGCTCTGCCTAAAGAAAAGGAAAGTGACTGTCAGAATTTTAACTTGTCAGTGCAGCTCATCCCAGATAAAATGGATGAGAATGAGAAGATATATAAGCTGAAAATCGAGGTTTTGTATAAGAACAAGGAGCATGATGCAACCATGTCAATCTTGGATATTGGCTTATTAACCGGTTTCACTGCTGATACAAAGGACCTGGACAGATTGGCCAAAGGACGTGCCCGCACCATTTCAAAATATGAGATGGACACAGCCTTGTCAGAAAGAGGCTCACTCATCATCTACCTGGACAAGGTTTCTCACAGACGACCAGAAGAGATCACATTTAGGGTCCGCCAGACGATGAAAGTGGGCGTCTTACAACCAGCTGCTGTGTCTGTCTATGAATACTATGAACAAACACCTTGTGTAAAATTCTACCATCCAGAGAGGAGAAGTGGAGAGCTAATGCGGCTCTGTAGAAATGATGAGTGCACATGTGCTGAAGAGAACTGCAGTATGCAGAAGAAGGGCAACATCGACAATCGTCTGCGCACAGAGAAGTCATGTGAGACGACTCCGACCAGCAAAATAGATTTTGTGTACAAAGTGAGAGTGGAAGGATTTACAGCTGAATTGTTCACTGACATTTACACTGTGCGGGTACTGCAAGTCATCAAGGAAGGAAACTCTGATGTGGGTCCTCAGGATAAATTGCGCACATTCCTCAGTTATCCACACTGCAGGGAATCTTTAGATCTGGTAAAAGGCAAACACTACCTTATCATGGGGACATCCAAAGATATTCACAGAGATGACGAAAATAATTCGTTTCAGTATGTACTCGGTGAGAGAACCTGGATCGAGT
>QGHH01000757.1 GCA_003640645.1 Fredinandcohnia aciditolerans
CTGCACTACGCCGACGGCCTGAACACGCCGCGCGACAACGCCTTCCGCGCCGACTACGGCAAGGCCTACAACATGCAGCCCGACGTCTACGCGGTGCAAGGCTACGACGCCGCGCAACTGATGCAGTCGGGGCTGGCGGCGGTCAAGGGCGACTTCGGCAAGAAGGCCGAATTCCGCGAAGCCATGCGCGGCGCCACGGTCGATAGCCCGCGCGGCGCGTTCACGCTGTCCAAGGCCGGCAACCCGGTGCAGGACATCTACTTGCGCCGCGTCGACGGCCTGGAGAACAAGGTGGTCGACGTGGCCGTTCGCAAGCTGGCCGACCCGGCCCGCGGCTGCAAGCTCTAGGACCGGAGAGTCCCCATGAACCTCGGCATCCTGCTCATCCAGAGCCTGAACGCCTTCCAGTACGGCCTGTTGCTGTTCCTGGTGGCCAGCGGCCTCACGCTGATCTTCGGCATCATGGGGATCATCAACCTGGCGCACGGCAGCTTCTACATGATCGGCGCCTACATGGCGTTCGCGCTGGGGCCGGCGGTG
>QGHH01000758.1 GCA_003640645.1 Fredinandcohnia aciditolerans
GGTCGGGCAACGGCCGTCGCCGCCGTTGAAGCTGAAGGTGCCGGCGGTGTAGGCGCGTTCCCGCGCCAGCGGCGCCTGCGCGAACAGCTTGCGGATCGCGTCGAACGCGCCCACGTAGCTGGCCGGGTTGGAACGCGCGGTCTTGCCGATGGGGGTCTGGTCGACCATGACGACGTCGGCGATCTGCTCGGCGCCCAGCAGGCGCTCGAAGGCGCCCGGCGCTTCCGACGGCTTGCCCTTCTGCTTGAGCAGGGCGGGGAACAGCACGTCCTGCACCAGCGTCGACTTGCCCGAGCCGTTCAGGCCCAGCACGCCGATCTTGGCGCCAGGAAAAAACGAAAGCGAGATGTCACGCAGGATCTGCCGCTTGGGCGGCACGATCTTGCCGACGCGGTTCATGGTGTAGACGTATTGGGCCATGGGCTCGTATAGGGAAAGAAAGCTGATGAATCGCTGATTGTAGGCCGGAACCCGGACAGGCGTGCGGGCGGGGTCCGCGCGCGGGTGGCAAGGCTATATTTACGGCTTGTGTCCGTTCCA
>QGHH01000759.1 GCA_003640645.1 Fredinandcohnia aciditolerans
GTCCTGGCGCACCTCGGGGTTCTGCTTCAGGTAGGCCAGGCCGTAGGCGCGGAAGGTGCCGATATTGGTCAGGCGGCGGCGGTTGGCCGGCACGCTGGCCAGCTCGCCCATGGTCTGGTTGGCCTGGGCGATGTCCTGGGTCTTGACCCGCAGGTAGTCGTGCAGCAGCCGGAAGCGCATCAACTGCTGGGCTTCCTCATCGGTCAGAAAGCGCACGCTGCTGGCGTCGATGCGCAGGGTGCGCTTGATGCGCCGGCCGCCCGATTCGAACATGTGGCGGTAGTTGCGGTAGCTTTCCGAGAACAGCTTGTAGGTCGGCACCGTGGTGACGGTGTTGTCCCAGTTCTGCACCTTGACCGTATGCAGCGCGATGTCCTTGACGAAGCCGTCGGCGTTGGACTGCGGCATCTCGATCCAGTCGCCGATGCGCAGCATGTCGTTGCTGGTGAGCTGGGTGCTGGCCACCAGCGACAGCAGCGTGTCCTTGAACACCAGCAGCAGCACCGCCGACAGGAACAAATCGCGTTGCCCTTGTGACAA
>QGHH01000760.1 GCA_003640645.1 Fredinandcohnia aciditolerans
GGTGCCGAGGTCGCGCAGGCCCTTGAGGCTGGTCAGCAGGCGCGAGTTGTCACGCTGGTGCAGGCCGATCGACGGCTCGTCCAGCACGTAGAGCACGCCGGTCAGGCCCGAGCCGATCTGGCTGGCCAGGCGGATGCGCTGGCTCTCGCCGCCGGACAGCGTGCCCGACAACTGCGCGCGGCGTTCGCGCAGGCGCGGGAACAGGTCGTAGACCTCGGCCAGCGTCTGGTCCTGGTCGCGCAGGCCGCGGCGGAAGCGGTCGAAGCCGCCCAGCATCAGGTTGTCTTCCACCGACATCTCGGCGAACAGCTCGCGTTTCTCCGGCACCAGGTTCATGCCGGCCGCCACCATTTCCTCGATCTCGGCGTGTTCCTGGCGCTTGCCGCCGAACACGATTTCGCCGCGCGAGGGCAGCACGCCCATGATGGCCGACAGCAGGGTGGTCTTGCCGGCGCCGTTGGGGCCGATGACGGTGACGATCTTGCCCTCGTCCACCGACAGGCTGACGCCCGAGACGGCCTCGTCCTTGTCGTAGGCCAC
>QGHH01000761.1 GCA_003640645.1 Fredinandcohnia aciditolerans
AAGTCCATGGCTTCGCGGATGCTCTCCTCGACCAGCGCGGTGCCGCCCGGCGGCTCCATCATGGCCGCGGCCACGTCGCACGACGCGATGATCGCGTACTGCGGCGAGGTCGACGTGTGCATCAGGTAGGCTTCGTTGAAGACGTTGCGGTCCAGCTTGCGGGTCTCGGATTCCTGCACGATGATCTGCGAGGCCTGCGAGATGCCGGCCAGCAGCTTGTGCGTGGAGTGGGTCGCGAACACCATCGCGTCCTTGCTGCGCGGACGGTCCTGGCCGATCGCGTGCATGTCCTGGTAGAACTCGTGGAACGAGGCGTGCGGCAGCCAGGCTTCGTCGAAGTGCAGCGTGTCGACGTAGCTGCCCAGGTGTTCCTTGATCATCTCGACGTTGTAGATCACGCCGTCGTAGGTGCTCTGCGTCAGCGTCAGGATGCGCGGGTTCTTGTTCACGGCTTCGCGCGCGAACGGGTTGGCCTCGATCTTCTTGCGGATGCTGTCCGGATGGAACTCTTCCAGCGGGATAGGGCCGATGATGCCCAGG
>QGHH01000762.1 GCA_003640645.1 Fredinandcohnia aciditolerans
AAGATCACGAGTACATCCCAGCGGATCAGTAACCGCATCTCAACATTGGCCGTGTAACGTCCATCCATGTTCTGGAATGACCTTCGCAAAGCGCTTCTGACGACACTGGTGGTGCTGCTTGCATACGCCGCACCCGCCGGCGCTGCCACGGACATCCGAAGCTCCTGCTGGGCGTCGAGCAGCCTGTCGGACGACCTGCCCACCATTGTCCGCTCGCCCGCGCGCTGGACCTGCGGAGATCGCAGCTATTCGCTCAAAGGCGAGCGGGCGCTGCTGCGTTTTGATATCGGCGATGCCCTTCCGCAATATCTCTTTTCAAGGCGCAGCGCGCTTGTGGCCGTGCACTTGCTGGCGATCGACCGGGACGGCGCGATGCGCCAGGCCTCCCTGCCGGCGAATGAACTGCGCAGCGCTCTGCGCGGCGGCTACTTCAAGGTCCCGCTGCCGGCCGTGACCCGCGACACGGCGCAGGTCATCGTCGCGTTCGATCTGCCCAGCCACCAGATGACGCTGGACAAGGCCTATCTCTCACCATCGGAT
>QGHH01000763.1 GCA_003640645.1 Fredinandcohnia aciditolerans
CGACATGCCCGAGCGTGGCTCGCCGCTGGAGATCGGCAAAGGCCGCATCGTTCGCGAAGGCTCCAAGGTGGCGCTGCTCTCCTTCGGCACGCGCTTGCAGGACTGTCTCGCAGCGGCCGACGAACTCAGCGCGGCAGGCTTGTCGACGACCGTGGCGGATGCGCGTTTCGCCAAGCCGCTCGATCACGACCTGATCCGTCGCCTGGCTCGTTCGCACGAAATCCTGGTGACGGTTGAAGAAGGTGCCATCGGTGGTTTTGCCGCACAGGTGCTGCATTTCCTTGCCCATGAAGGTCTGCTCGAGAGCGGTCTCAAGGTGCGCCCGCTGGTCCTGCCGGATGCTTTCACCGACCATGCCAAGCCGGAGAAGATGTACGCCGATGCCGGGCTCGATGCGACCGGCATCGTACGCACGGTATTCGCAGCACTTGGCCATGTCGCGAGCGCGCAGCGCGCCTAGAGCGCCAACAACTTGATTCTGTTTGTGAACGGCTTGAATCACCGTCTCAACGTGCGAGAATCTCTTTCTCGGCAATCCTG
>QGHH01000764.1 GCA_003640645.1 Fredinandcohnia aciditolerans
CCGATGGCGAATTCCTGCTGCTGGCCGCCCAGGACGATCACCTCCTTCGCGCCGTGCGCATCGATCCGGCCACCGGCCTGGCGCAGTCGCACGGCGCTCCCTACCCGCTGCGCTCTCCCGCCTGCCTGTGCCCTCTGCCTTGAACCGGAAACATCCACCGTGACCTCTACCCTGCCCCCCGCCCGCATCATCGTCACCGGCGCCACCGGCCAGCTCGGCCGCAAGGCCCTGGCCATCCTGGCGCGCCAGCCCTGGTGCGAGCACCTGACCGGCATCGACCAGGCGGACGCCAGCGTCTTCAGCCCGGAGCTGCGCGACCGCCTGACCCTGGTGGCCGCCGACCTGCAACGGCCCGATCCCGGCTGGACCCGCCACTTCGCCGGCGCCGACGCGGTATTGCACCTGGCGGCACGCCACTCGACGCCCGACGCCAGTTGGGAAGAGGCGCTGGGCTCTTACGACATGACGCTGAACGTCCTGACGGCCGCCGCCACGCAGGGCGTGCGCCGGCTGCTATTCTCGTCATCGAATCACGCCATG
>QGHH01000765.1 GCA_003640645.1 Fredinandcohnia aciditolerans
CAGCAAGCCCTGCTTGTCACCGAAATGGTGATACAACGCTCCTCGGGTCAACCCCGCGGCGGCGGTCAGGTCGTCCATCGACGTGCCCGCATAGCCGGAGCGGCGGAACGACTCGCGTGCCGTCGCCAGCAGTTTTCCGCGGGTTTCTTCGATCATCTCGGCGCGCGATCGCGACATGGCTGTCTCCAGTGGCATACGAGCCGTATGTTAATTGACATACGTACTGTCTGTGAATACCATCTTGCATACGCTACGTATGTCAATCTGTCCGGCGTCGCTGCCGCCGGCTGCAACATCCCCAGAGGTACCGGGTGTCGAATCCCGATCGCGAATTGTTCCAGGCGCCCGGCGCCGCCGGTTTTGTCGCCGCCTGCGCCGTGGCGCGGTTGGCCCTGCCCATGATCGGCATCGGCATCATCACCATGCTGTCGCAGGTGCGGGGCGCCTACACCCTGGCCGGCGCGGTGGCCGCCACCTTCGCTGTGGCGACCGCGTTGCTGGCGCCGCGAATTTCGCGCTTGGTATGTTTGTACTTATAAG
>QGHH01000766.1 GCA_003640645.1 Fredinandcohnia aciditolerans
ACAACGATCTCCGGCATTCGTTGGGACGGCAAGCCCCTACCGGGGCTGCTCGATGCCGTGACCTCACGACTGGGCTTGAGCTGGACTTTCCGTGATGGCGCCGTCCAGATCCACTATCTGGACACCAGAGTCTTTCGCATATACGCAATCCAGTCCAAGACCAACATGCAGTCTGTCGTGCAATCCGGCACCCAGCTCGCATCATCCGGCACTAGCGGCCAGGGTGCCGCCGGCGCCACGTCTTCCTCAGGCTCAGGCGGGAGCACCGTGTCAGGCGGCTCCACACAGACCACGATGGTTTCGATTGAATCGAACTTGGCGGAGGATGTGGACCGGATGATCAAAAGCATGCTCACTCCAGGTCTGGGCCAATCGAGCTTGTCCGTCAGCACTGGGACCGTGGCGGTCACGGACACGCCGGACGTGCTCAGCCGCATCGCGGCCTATCTCAAAACAGAGAACCGAAACATCACGCGACAGGCCCTTTTCAACATCACCGTGGCAGTCGTGCAGCGGACAGAGACAGATGACCAAGGCCTC
>QGHH01000767.1 GCA_003640645.1 Fredinandcohnia aciditolerans
TGCTTAAATTCCACAATGGCCCTAGTTTGGAACTCGGCGGCGTCAACGTCCAGCGCCGTAGGGATAGTCCGTTTCCTTCACTCACCATGATGTTTTCCACGTCTCGCAACTCAGGCGTTGCTTTTCGGATCCTATCCGTGAAGTGGACCATGGTCTAGAGCTATCCAGCAGTCAATTGTGGATCGCCGGGTGACCAAGTTTGTGAGGGTTTGGAAGTCTGCCCTGAAGACTTACCACGAGTGTTGGGCGAGGACTGTGTGTCCTTAGCTCAAGGAGAATACGGTAGGGACTGTGTGTCCTTTGGTTTCAATACCAAGCCGCTCCAAACCAGACGTACAACTGTCACAACAGTTGGAACTGGGTCATCAACTACTGTCTTCGCTGTGAAACGGGTTCTAATTCCTCAACTCCTTACTTTCCCCATATTATGTGTTGATGACTTTCACTGTGACTGTTTGAAGAATTTGCTGAAGACTTTCTCTGAATTTCCTCAACCCCAAATTCTTCACGTCAGTTAATCCTCATCTGAATTATCAGCG
>QGHH01000768.1 GCA_003640645.1 Fredinandcohnia aciditolerans
TCGGCCGCGACGGGCAAAAGGATGCGGGCCGCGCCCGCGCCGCCCTCGCCCGGCGCGTCGGCTTCGACACCAGCGTCGGCTTCGAAGTCCGCTGGGACGAGCGCGGCTTCGGCCAGGGCGAGGACTTCGGCGTGCTGGTCACGCTGAACCGCCGCCTCGGCCGCGACCAGAGCGTGCGCGCCTTCTACGACTCCGCCGAGAAGCGGACGTCGGTGGCCTGGCAACGCACCCCGCGCGACCCCTACGGCGAATGGTCGCTGTCGGCCGACGTGCAGAACGCGCCGGACGGCACGGCCTTCAACGCCACCGCCTACCGCCAGTTCAACCGGGTCGAGACCTCGCTGGCGCAGGTCGCCGCCACGGACGGGTCGGGCAAGATCACCGACGTGCGCTCGTCGCTGCGCCTGGCCGGGTCGATCGCCTTCGCCGACGGGACCTGGGCCCTCGGCCGGCCGATCTACGACTCCTTCGCCATCGTCAAGCCGCACGCCAGCCTGGCCGACCGTTCGGTCGTCGTCGATCAGCAGCCCAAGGGCGAC
>QGHH01000769.1 GCA_003640645.1 Fredinandcohnia aciditolerans
CAGCAAGAGGTCGAATTCCTGAGGCTCGGCGACGAGACGCCATCGCGTTGCGAACTTCTCCCGACGCGCGATCGCACCAATTTCGGCATGATCGCGATCATCCAGATATTCGGCGGCATAGTCAGGCAGATCGATGCGCTTGATGTCGCGATAGACCAACATTGCCAGACCCCAACAGTCCGTTCCGGCACGCGAGCGGCCCTTGGCAAGATCGGGGATGCCTACATATGGCGCGACCCAACTCATCGGTGCAGCCCCGGAAAGCGTTCCTTCGACATTCGCGTTGCCGGAAATGGCTCGTCGTAGAGGTCCCTCATGGAAAATCTCATCTCGATCTGACCCCAATCACCGTGGGCGCCCTTCATCTGAAGATCGACGGTTTCAATTTCCACCAGGTTGGGAGTGTCAGCCATGACAATGGCAATTCGTCCCGTCGCCGCGATTGTGGTCGAGGTAAGAAGGTTGACCATGTCGGCGTCTAGAACGTCGATCACGAGCGTCGCCGTAGGCTCCGCATCTTCTTCGTCATCTGGTGGGAG
>QGHH01000770.1 GCA_003640645.1 Fredinandcohnia aciditolerans
CCCGGCCCGTGAGCCTGCCAGTGCCGCGGTTGCCGCAGCACTGGGGCTTGAGGTCTCCGAAGAGGTGATCCGCCTCGAAATGCGCGGCCTCGCCGACGGCGTTCCTGTTTCACGTTCCACTGCCTGGTTTCATGCCGCACGTTTCCCCGAAATCGCGCGCCATTTCGCCAGCACTCATTCGATTACCCAGGCCCTCGCACTCTCTGGCATCACGGACTATCGCCGCGCCTCGACGACCATCGAAGCACGGCATGCTGATGATACCGACACGCGTGATCTTCAGCTTTCACCCGGCGCCATCGTGCTGGTCGCGCGTGGCATCAATATCGATAGCAGCGACAAGCCGATCCAGTATTCGCAGACGCGCTTCTCGGCGGATCGCGTCGAACTGACCGTCAGTCCCGACTAGAGCGCCGCGCGTCCTTTTGGACGCGCAAAGGTCGCTCTAGCACTTTGATTTGGCGCCTGATCCTTTCCGAAAATCGATTCCGATTTTCGGGGTCATGCGCTAAGGCCGTTTATAGGCGGATCGTTTCACT
>QGHH01000771.1:0-242 GCA_003640645.1 Fredinandcohnia aciditolerans
CCAACCGCACCGTCGCCTGGGGCGAAGTGGCGCGCCGCCTGGCCCACGAGATCAAGAACCCGCTGACGCCGATCCAACTCTCCGCCGAGCGCCTGGCGATGAAGCTGGAAGGCAAGCTGCCGCCGGCCGAGGCGCAGATCGTCGAGCGCTCCACCAACACCATCGTCAACCAGGTGGCCTCGCTCAAGCAGATGGTGGATGATTTCCGCGAATACGCCCGCACGCCGCCGGCGGTGATGCAG
>QGHH01000771.1:285-539 GCA_003640645.1 Fredinandcohnia aciditolerans
CGTTCGGCCTCCGGCAAGGCGCTGAACCTGGACGTCAGCCTGGGCGCGGACCTGCCCGCCATCGAGGGCGATCCGACCCAGTTGCGCCAGGTGATCCATAACCTGCTGTCCAATGCCCGCGACGCCATCGCCGAGAAGGGAGGGGAAGGCCGGGTCAGCGTCACGACCCAACTGATGCGCAGCGAGCAGCCCGACCGCGCCGACCAGCAGGCCCTGCGTTTCACGGTCGCCGACACCGGCCCGGGTTTCCCGCC
>QGHH01000772.1 GCA_003640645.1 Fredinandcohnia aciditolerans
GCCATCCACTTCGAGGCCGGCCGCCTGCGCGACCGTCGCCCCGCGATCATGCGCCGCGTGGCGTTCTATGCGCGGGCGCTGGCGCAGATGGCGGTCGCGGGCATCCTGGCGCTGGTATCGTGGCCGCTGGGCCGGCATCACGCGGTGCACTGGCTGGGCCGCGCCTATGCCAACTATGGAAAACTGTCCGTGCTGTGGGGCGGGCATTACCAAGAGTACGCCTGAGCACATGGCCGGCTTCCTGCACCTGATCCTGTTCATCATCGCCTTGCCCGTCACGGCGGCCACCGCCTATCTGGGCCTGCTGACGCTGCTGTCGGCGCGCCTGCCGCGGCCACAGCCGCAACGGCGCGACATGCGCTTCGACATCCTGGTGCCGGCGCACAACGAGACCGCGGTGATCGAGCGCACGGTGCGCAGCCTGGCGGCCATCGACTGGCCGCGCGAGCATTACCGCGTCATCGTCATCGCCGACAATTGCACCGACGACACGGCGGCGCTGGCGCGCGCCGCGGGCGCCGAGGTGATCGAGCGCCAT
>QGHH01000773.1 GCA_003640645.1 Fredinandcohnia aciditolerans
GCCAATGGCGGCATTGCCGTCACGCTGGTCGAGGCGGCACAGGAGGCGTTGCAACGCGGGCTCGAGCGCATCGAGAAGAACTATGCGATCTCGGTTTCGCGTGGCTCCCTGAGCGAGGCCGCCAAGGCGGCACGCATGGCGCTGCTCTCCGGTACCACGGACTATGCGGCGCTTGCCGACTGCGACCTGATCATCGAGGCGGTGTTCGAGGACATGGCGGTCAAGAAAGAGGTGCTCGCGTCGATCGACAAGGTGGCCAAGCCGGGCACGATCATTGCCACCAACACTTCCTACCTCGACGTCACTGCACTGGCCGCTTCCGTCAGCCGGCCTCAGGATTTCGCCGGCATGCATTTCTTTTCGCCGGCTAACATCATGAAGCTGCTGGAGATCGTGCGTGGCAAGGACACGGCTCCGGATGTTCTGGTGACGCTGCTGTCGCTCGCGCGCTCAATCGGCAAGGTGCCGGTGGTGGTCGGCGTCTGCCATGGTTTCGTCGGCAACCGCATGCTGTCGCAGCGCCAGCGCGAGGCGAACA
>QGHH01000774.1 GCA_003640645.1 Fredinandcohnia aciditolerans
GAGCCGCGGGTCTCGTAGTCCACCACTGCGCGGCCGCGCAGGGTGCCGGATTCGTTCAGCGGGCCGCCGCCGTCGAGCTGCATGCCGTAGTGGTCCCACTGGCCGGCCTTGGTGATGACGCTGAAGCCCGCTTCGGGCAGGGCGCGCTTGCGTACCAGGTTGACCGCGCCGCCCGGTTCGCCGCCGCCTTGGAGCAGGCCGGCCGCGCCGCGCAGCACTTCGACGCGGTCATAGATGGCGGTGCCGCCGCCGAAATTGCTGGCGCGGCCGTACATACTGCGATCGAGCGGGATGCCGTCGTATTGGTAGGAGGTATTGCGAAAGCCGCGCGAATACACGTACTTGCCCGCCTGGGGGCTTTGCTGCAGGGTGATGCCGGTGGTGTTTGCGAGAGCGTCGTAGATCGAGGTGAGCGATTGTTCGTCCAGCCGTTGGCGCGTCACGACGCTGATGGACTGCGGAATGTCCCTGAGCGATTGCGCGCCCTTGGCGATGCTGGTCGCGCCGCTGGTGTAGGAGCCCGTGCCCTCGGTCGTCA
>QGHH01000775.1:0-235 GCA_003640645.1 Fredinandcohnia aciditolerans
GACCGCCTGCTGGATCTCGCCCATCTTCTCGTAGGACACCGTGCGCGGGGCGTGGACCTCGGCCTGGAGCTGGCCGGTGTCCTGGGTCGGGAACAGGCCCTTGGGGATGACGATGTAGAGCAGGGCGGTGACGATCAGGGTGGCGACGGCCACCACCAGGGTGGCGGTCTGCCGGCCCAGCACCCAGCGCAGGGCGGCGTCGTAGCGGTCGATCACCCGGTCGAACAGGTCCTGG
>QGHH01000775.1:245-538 GCA_003640645.1 Fredinandcohnia aciditolerans
TCCCCTTTTCCGGGTGGGTGGCGTGCTGCTTGAGCCAGCGCGCGGCCAGGGTCGGCGTCAGGGTCAGCGACACCACGGCCGAGATGATGATGGTGATGGCCAGGGTGACGGCGAACTCGCGGAACAGCCGGCCGACCACGTCGCCCATGAACAGCAGCGGGATCAGCACGGCGATCAGCGACACCGTCAGAGAGATGATGGTGAAGCCGATCTGCTTGGCGCCCTTGAGCGCGGCGTCGAACGGGGTGTCGCCTTCCTCGAGGTAGCGCGAGATGTTCTCGATCATGACGATG
>QGHH01000776.1 GCA_003640645.1 Fredinandcohnia aciditolerans
GGGCCTGAACCCTCAAGGAGATTCACCATGCCTTCCCTCTTCCCGGCCCTGGCGCGCCGCCGTGTCATGCTGGCCGCGGCCGGCCTGTGGCTGTCCGCCGCTTTCGGCTCGGCGCAGGCGGCCGAGCCGTTGCCGGTCGTGGCCAGCTTTTCGATCCTGGGCGACATCGTGCAGGAAGTCGGCGGCGCCGACGTTCAGGTGAGCACGCTGGTGGGCCCGGACGGCGATGCCCACGAATACGAACCCACGCCCGCCGACGCCAAGAAGCTGGCGGCCGCCAAGGTGCTGTTCGTAAACGGCCTGGACTTCGAGGCCTGGCTGCCGCGCCTGGTCAAGGCCTCCGGCTTCGCCGGGCCGACCGTGGTCGCGTCAAAGGGCGTGACGCCGCGCAAGTTCGCCGGCCATGGCGACGGGCACGGTGACCAGCATGGCGACAAGGACCACGATCATGGCCATGCCCACGACGGGGGCGGCCATCACCACCACGACGCCGATCCGCATGCCTGGCAGAACCTGGCCAACGGCGTCATCTACGCGC
>QGHH01000076.1 GCA_003640645.1 Fredinandcohnia aciditolerans
CCGCCGGTCATGTCGCCGTCGCGGGTGGCCCGCACCCAGCGCACGGTCAGCGCCGTGCCGACCAGATCGCCGCCGCCCAGCATGGCGGCGTTGACCTGGTCCTGCAGGTTCAGCAGGCACAGGTAGTTCTCGCGCCCCTTGCGCACCACCGCCTTGCGGGCGCGCACGGCCGGGTCCTTCAGCCGCTCGATCCAGGCCTCGCGCCCGCCCGCCTGCACCCAGGGCGGCATGGCGGCGTCGAGGCCGGTGGCCCCGGCGGTGTAGGTGTACATGTCGGCGGTGATGCGGGTCCCGTCCGCCCGCGCCTTCTCGACCATGCCGATCACCTGGTCGAGCTTGCCCCAGTTGGCGCGGCCGGCGACCTTGAGATGGTAGATCTCGGCCGGGCCGCCCGAGCCCTTGGCGATGTCGATGGTCTCCTGCACCGCCTCGGTCAGGCGATTACCCTCGCTGCGCATGTGGCTGATGTACATGCCGCCGCAACGGGCGCTCTCGGAGGCCAGGGCGACCAGCTCGGGCGTCTTGGCGTAGGCAGCCGGCGCATAGATCAGCGACGAACCCAGCCCCAGGGCGCCCTCCTCCATCGACTGGCGCACGAGGCTGCGCATCTGGTCGAGCTGGGCCGGCGTCGGCTGCACGTCGCCCTCGCCCAGCAGGCGCACGCCCTCGCGGATGGCGGCGCGGCGGTCGCCGATGTCGGCCGCGCCCGGGGCGGCGGCCAGGATGGCGGCGCCGGCGACATGGGCGCCGAAGGCCACCGGCGAGCGGACTGCGCCGGTCACCAGGCCGAGCCCGGTCAGGCTGCCGAGGCCGAGTATGAACGACACGCCCTGATAGAGCGTGGCGCTGGTCACCTGCATCAGACCGACCTGGCGGCGGGCGTAGACCCTGGCGCGGACGGCGGCCGAGACCAGCAGGTTGGCGCCGAGGGCGTGGCCGAAGGCGTTGGCGACGAACGAGCCGGTCAGGGCCTCGCCCAGCGGCACGCGCGCGCCGGTCCAGCGCAGGGCGCGCCATTCGACCAGCCCGACCAGGGCGAAGCTGGCCACGCAGCAGAACAGGGCGAGCGCCAGGCGGCCGGCGCCCCATCCCTCGATGAAGCCGAGCAGGTCGGTGACGGAGATCTTGT
>QGHH01000777.1 GCA_003640645.1 Fredinandcohnia aciditolerans
GGAACGAGGCCCTTGGCCAGCGACGCGCCAACCTGGACCGACACGATGGCCGTCAGCAGCGACGCCGTGGGAAGCAGGTTGAGCGAGGACTTGGCGGGGGTATGCGACATGGGATTCCGATCGGGCGAGTTCTCCGCATAGCGCGGTCAGGTCCAGCCGGAAACAGCGGCGAGGTGGTCGGCGCGGCTGTGGCGCGAAAGCCATAGCGAGGCCTTGCTTTGCTGCATTGCAGCAAATTCATTTGAACTGGAATGGGTGAATGACTATTTCACCAACCTGTCGAGAACGGGGCAAGACGCGGTCGCGTTTTGCGGAATCCTGAGCAAGGTCCTCCGGGTCTCGGCCAAGAGCACAGGAACGACCAATGTCGAACTACACTGTGTGGACCGAACGTCTTGGCGCCGCTGTGACGGCGCTGCTTCTGCTGGGCCTGCCGCTGGCGGCCATCGGGTTCGTCTCCCCGTCGATCTGATCGACCGGCGCCTCAGCGCCCGAAAACGTGGACGCCCGATCCTCCGGATCGGGCGATTTGCGTTT
>QGHH01000778.1 GCA_003640645.1 Fredinandcohnia aciditolerans
CGATGCCGCGTCGGCAGGGCCCAATGCCAGGGGATGCAACTGGCCGTCGCGCCACCGCAGAAGCCGGCCACGGCACAGCACGCAGGCACGGCCGTCGGGCGTCTGAATCACCGCCGAGCGGTCGCTGACGGGGCGGCGCTGCGGCGGCGCGGTGTAAAGCAGTGCCGGCTCGATGGCGACCGCTTCGTCCTGCGCGGAAAAGCCCCGGTACACGAACACCATGCCGCGATCCACCAGCAGCAGGTCGTCGCCCGCGAAGCCCAGGCTGAATTCGGGCGCGCGGCGCTGCGCCTGCGCCGCGCGCGGCGGCAGCGCAAGGCCGGGACGGTTGAGCGGCGCGGCCTCGACCCGGGGCGCGCGCAGCAGGTGGGCATAGGGCGTGCTGGCGATGCCGTCTGAGCCTTGCTCGATCCAGGCATGGACGCCGTTGGCGGCAACGGCCGACGCCAGCAGGCCGCGATGCGGCTGGAACTTGCCGCCAACCTCGCGCAAGGCCGGCCAATCATGCAGGTCCACCAGTTGCGGCGCCGCCGTGTC
>QGHH01000779.1 GCA_003640645.1 Fredinandcohnia aciditolerans
GTTCTTCACCGCGCCGGGGCGAGCTTGGGCGGGCGCGGCATGGGCGGCCGCGGGGGCGGCCAGGGGCGCGCCGCCGGCGATCAGCAGGCCGGCGAGGGGAGCCAGGAAAGAGCGGAGCTTGGTCATGGGACGTTCCTTTCGTTTGCTTCTGCGATAATGTTTATCGCGATAAATTATGGATGCGCCCATACCGGACGCCTTGTCAAACAGAAATTTATCGCGATATCTATTTTTGTGAGAACGACACCGCGAGACGAACGATGAAAGCGACTGACACCGTGCCCCTGGACGGCCAGCTCTGCTTCACCCTGTACGGGACGACGCTGGCCATCAACCGGACCTACAAGCCCATGCTGGACGAACTCGGGCTGACCTATCCCCAATACCTGGTGCTGAGCGTGCTTTGGGAAGCCGACGGCCAGACGATCGGCGGGATCGCCGAGCGGCTGGACCTGGAGCCTAGCACGGTCACGCCGCTGGTGAAGCGGCTGGAGCAGGCGGGCTTGGTGACGCGCGAGCGCAACCCCGCCGACGAGC
>QGHH01000780.1 GCA_003640645.1 Fredinandcohnia aciditolerans
CAGACCTCGGAGTGAAGGAGATCATGAGAGCTTCAGCGCAGGCTGTGCCTGTGAAAGCCAGCTTTGTGGAGTACACAGTCCAAGAGTGTCCGGAGGGCGTGACAGAAAGAGGCACCTGCGAGCGACGAACGCGTGACTCTGACACAGAGACTGCAGGTTTCTGCACAGGATCTGTGCACGGAGACTTGATTGTGCATCCTGATGTTCAGGTGTCGTGTGAGATGTTCAAGATACAGAGCGTGGACGTCCTCAGACCGGTGCAGCCTCAGGGTCACGACCTCCCCCCGGACCCCGTGATCCCAACCTTCCCGTCTCTGTTTGACGACGCAGGAAATGATCCGCAGCCTGTTCCCTCTGACCCCACGCTGCCACCTGCTGTTGAACCGGCGCCGTTTGACCCCACGTCCGTTCACCCTGAGCCCTTTGACCCCGCTGTTGTGGTTAACCCCACCAACCCTCTCAGCTCATCTTCCAGTGAGTCTGCTGAAGATCGAGTAAACCAGCAACAGCAACCACCGGCCGCGCAACCTTTCGGCT
>QGHH01000781.1:0-291 GCA_003640645.1 Fredinandcohnia aciditolerans
GGCAGCTCGATATGCCTGACACGCTCCAGGATCAATGGGGCTAGCGCCGGCGCGGCGCAAACCACGCTGGGCGCGCGCGGAACCGGCCGGTTGTAGCCGAACGGCCGGCCAAGGTGGTCGACCGCCGTCGCCCCCGCCTCGCGGCAGATCAGGTCGGCGGCGGCGAGGTCGGCGCGGACGTGGTAGTCGCCCATGCGGCCAAGGCCGACGCCGGCCAGCGTCATGCGGCGTACCGTCTCGCCATTGTTGGCCAGCAGCGACCCGTGGACGACGCGGTCGACGATGCGGCCG
>QGHH01000781.1:301-537 GCA_003640645.1 Fredinandcohnia aciditolerans
AGTTGCGGCTCTCGACCCGCATGGCGGGCCAGGGGCGCGGCCAGGCCGGATGGACGAACATCTTGGCGTCGCCCAGCATCGCGCAGTCCTCCAGGACCTCGGCCCGGCTGGGCGCAATGGCCGAACCGTTCATCCGGGCCCCGCCGCCGGCCGCCGCCTCGCGCGCCGCGCGGCCGCGCGGCGGGTCGGCCGGCAGATAGGGCTTGCCCGCCGCGTAGATCACCAGCCCGGCGAGC
>QGHH01000782.1 GCA_003640645.1 Fredinandcohnia aciditolerans
ACTCCTTTTGTTGGACGTTGTTGCGTGAGGAGACGGTGACATGGGGACAGAAGCAGGAAGCGTGCCAAGCCCTGCACGGGTTAACGACCGGCGCCTTCCAGGGGCGTGGCGGGGATGGCGACGGCGCATCGCGCCTCGAAGCGGGCCTTGCGGCGCGCACCAATACGGTGCAAGCGACAGATACATCCGGTGCCTTCCGGGTCGGGTAAAATACTGTATATTCATACAGCAATAAGCGATTCCGGCCAGGCGCCTCTCCGCCCGGCCGTGCCGCCACCCACCGAATCTTCACCCAGGAAAACCGGGTCGTCCGCCCGCCATGCCGTCGCCAGAACAGATCCACCCCGCGTTGTGGCGCGCCACCCAGTTGGCGCGCGGCGCCGCCCGCAGCCTGCCCACCGGCCACGCCGCCCTGTCGGCCGAGCTGCCGGACGGCGGCTGGCCGCTGGGCTCGCTGATCGAGCTGCTGGCGCCGCAACCCGGCATCGGTGAAATCCGCCTGCTGCGCCCGGCCCTGGCGCAGCTCGAAACGCGCCG
>QGHH01000783.1 GCA_003640645.1 Fredinandcohnia aciditolerans
GCTTCACCAACAGCCTTGGCCGCACCACCGGCTACGACCTGATGCTGACCAACGACAAGAAGGGCGGCGGCACGGTCTGGGCCCTGGGCGTCGGCAAGGATTGGAACGACGGCTGGGCCAAGGGCCTCGGCTTCGACGTGACCTACACCCATTCGGACGTGAAGGAAGCCAACCCGGGCACCAGCTCGGTGGCGCTGTCCAACTACAGCCAGTGGGCGATCTCGTCGCGGAACAACCCGCAACTGGCGGTCTCGAACTACAACATCGAGTATCAGACCAAAATCACCGCCAGCTACACCCGCGCCTTCTTCGGCGACAACAAGACCACCATCAACCTGTTCGCTCCGCGTCGTGCGGGTCTGCCGTTCAGCTACACCTTCCAGCAGATCACCCCGACGGGGACGACGCTGACCAGCGGCGCGGCCTACGATTACATGTTCGGCGAGTCCGGCTCGGTCGGCTACCGCAACACCGAGCTGCTCTATGTCCCGAAGACCGACTCGACCGGCAACATCACCGCCACCAGCGACCCGATCA
>QGHH01000784.1 GCA_003640645.1 Fredinandcohnia aciditolerans
ATCGGTGGGCGCCAGCCAGGCGATGGCGTGGCGGGTGGGCAGCGGGTGCAGCTTCAGCACGGCCGCGGTCACGATGCCCAAGGTGCCTTCGGCGCCGATGAACAGGTGCTTCAGGTCGAAACCCGTATTGTTCTTGCGCAGGGCGGTCAGGCCGTTCCAGATGGAGCCGTCGGGCAGCACGACCTCCAGGCCCAGGATGTTGTCGCGCGTATTGCCGTAGCGCAGCACGCCGGTGCCGCCGGCGTTGGTGGCGATGGTGCCGCCGATCTGGCATGAACCTTCCGCGCCCAGGCTGATGGGATACAGGCGGCCTTGTTCCGCGGCGGCCTGCTGCACGGCGGCCAGCACGCAGCCGGCTTCGACTTCCATCGAGTTGTTGGCCGGGTCCACGCGGCGGATCTGGCGCAGGCGGGAGAGATTGACGATGACGGGGGGCGGGCCCGCTTCGTCCGGCACCGCGCCGCCGCACAGGCTGGTGTTGCCGCCTTGCGGCAGCACGGGGGTGGCGTGGGCGTTGCACAGGCGCACGATGTCGGC
>QGHH01000785.1 GCA_003640645.1 Fredinandcohnia aciditolerans
TAGCGGAAATTCATGGCATTCCTCAAGATTGATTTCCAGGGAGCTGACACTCCACTTGGGTCGCGTCCTCATGACGATATCTAAGGCAATGATCATACATATAGGCATCACGTCCGAGACAAGTAGACCGATACTTTCTGCATCTACTACTATTACTCCACACATCGACCGCTATCCAGCATGTGGGCATATTTATTGATCTCGGTTTCCGCTTGAGGACAAGCGAGGTCTAAGCTTGGGGGAGTTGATACGTCCATTTTGCATCATGGCACAAATTGGGCAAAAGAACCGAACTAGATGCGGATGGGAATAAGATGATGGTACACACATCGGATGGGGAAACGTGGAAACATTTCTGTGGATTGCATCAGGATAAAGCGGCAGATCCAAGGAATCCTCGAGTCTGCGCCGCCACGGATGGTTTTAATCCCTTCAGCATGGGACCATAGGCTAGTGGCCAAACATACAGTCTAGTATAACCATTGTAATGCGTTAAATTTTCGCTAGCCGAGAGGGTATTCAGGCTGAATTTAAGCA
>QGHH01000786.1 GCA_003640645.1 Fredinandcohnia aciditolerans
AAAGGCGCATTCGCCGGACCGCTGCTGCCTTTTCGCGCGGTGTTCCGCTCGCGTGCCACGCTGAGCTTCCTGGCTGTGTGGATGATCATCAACATCGTCACCGGCGTGGTCGGCTTCGTGCCGGGGGAAGACAGCCAGATCGCATGGGAGGCTCATATCGGTGGCTTCCTCGCCGGCTTCCTGGGACTGCGTTTCTTCGACCGCAGGCAAGTGTATGGTCGCTGATCGGAATACTTGAAATGCGGCCCGTCACGGCGCACCATATCCCTGCTTGACGTCAATATCCGTCCGCCTGGGGCTGACGGAGGGTTGCAGAGGAGGACGCCATGACTGTTAAGGCAATTCTTGAGGCGAAGGGCCACGCCGTGGTCACACTTGGCCCCAACGCGACGCTGACCGAGGCGGTCGGATTGCTCGCCGATCGGCGGATTGGTGCGCTGGTCATCACCAACGGAGATCGCAAGATCGTCGGAATTCTCTCGGAGCGCGACGTGGTGCGTGTGATCGCCAAGGAAGGCGCCGCCGCGCTTGACCTTC
>QGHH01000077.1 GCA_003640645.1 Fredinandcohnia aciditolerans
AACACTGACTGGAGGACCGAACCGACTACCGTTGAAAAGTTAGCGGATGACCTGTGGATCGGAGTGAAAGGCTAATCAAGCTCGGAGATAGCTGGTTCTCCTCGAAAGCTATTTAGGTAGCGCCTCATGTATCACTGTAGGGGGTAGAGCACTGTTTCGGCTAGGGGGTCATCCCGACTTACCAAACCGATGCAAACTCCGAATACCTACAAGTGCCGAGCATGGGAGACACACGGCGGGTGCTAACGTCCGTCGTGAAAAGGGAAACAACCCAGACCGTCAGCTAAGGTCCCAAAGTTATGGTTAAGTGGGAAACGATGTGGGAAGGCTTAGACAGCTAGGAGGTTGGCTTAGAAGCAGCCACCCTTTAAAGAAAGCGTAATAGCTCACTAGTCGAGTCGGCCTGCGCGGAAGATGTAACGGGGCTCAAACCATACACCGAAGCTACGGGTATCACGTAAGTGATGCGGTAGAGGAGCGTTCTGTAAGCCTGTGAAGGTGAGTTGAGAAGCTTGCTGGAGGTATCAGAAGTGCGAATGCTGACATGAGTAACGACAATGGGTGTGAAAAACACCCACGCCGAAAGACCAAGGTTTCCTGCGCAACGTTAATCGACGCAGGGTTAGTCGGTCCCTAAGGCGAGGCTGAAAAGCGTAGTCGATGGAAAACAGGTTAATATTCCTGTACTTCTGGTTATTGCGATGGAGGGACGGAGAAGGCTAGGCCAGCTTGGCGTTGGTTGTCCAAGTTTAAGGTGGTAGGCTGGAATCTTAGGTAAATCCGGGATTCTAAGGCCGAGAGCTGATGACGAGTTACCTTTTAGGTAACGAAGTGGTTGATGCCATGCTTCCAAGAAAAGCTTCTAAGCTTCAGGTAACCAGGAACCGTACCCCAAACCGACACAGGTGGTTGGGTAGAGAATACCAAGGCGCTTGAGAGAACTCGGGTGAAGGAACTAGGCAAAATGGCACCGTAACTTCGGGAGAAGGTGCGCCGGTGAGGGTGAAGGACTTGCTCCGTAAGCTCATGCCGGTCGAAGATACCAGGCCGCTGCGACTGTTTATTAAAAACACAGCACTCTGCAAACACGAAAGTCGACGTATAGGGTGTGACGCCTGCCCGG
>QGHH01000787.1 GCA_003640645.1 Fredinandcohnia aciditolerans
GAGACACCGTTCCTGGTCGTGGTCGGCGATCGGGACCCGGGAATCGACGCGCAAGCGATGCAAGGCAGCTTCCTGGCCTGGCATCCCAACGCGACGCTGCACGTCATTGCGCATTGCGGCCATTACCCGATGCAGGAGTGCCCGCCCGCCTTCGCCGCCCTGATCGAGGGCTTCCTCAAGCGCCAGGCCGGCTGAGTCCGACGCGCATAAAAAAAGCCCGGCATGGCCGGGCTCTTTTATGCGGCAGAGGGACAGGCCTACGCCTCTTCCACTTCCCCCAGGTACGCCGCGCGCACCTTGGGATCGTGGAGCATGTCGGCGGCGGGACCGGACAGCGTGATCTCGCCGGATTCCATCACGTAGCCGCGGTGGCTGTTCTCCAGCGCCAGGCGGGCGTTCTGCTCGATCAGCAGGATCGTGACGCCTTCGCTGGCGATGGTGCGCACCACTTCGAAGACCTTCTCGACCATCAGCGGCGCCAGTCCCATCGAGGGTTCGTCCAGCAACAGCAGCTTCGGCCGCGCGATCAGCGCGCG
>QGHH01000788.1 GCA_003640645.1 Fredinandcohnia aciditolerans
ACGCTTGCGCATCGAATGATAGACCTTTGCCGGCACGATAAGCTGCCAGGGATCCTCATCCAGCAAGGCGATGATCGCCTGCTCGATCTCCTTTTCGGTGATGATATTGCAATGACAAATCAGCATTGGCGGTTCTGGATGGCTGGCGGCGCCACGCCGGCGCCGCTTGGCTTTCTGGGTTTCTCTTAACACCCGCCTCGGCGGCAGGTGCCATGCTCCTACTTGAACACCTTCTCAGGTGAATCGAGGCTGGCCGAACCTTCGAAGGCGATGGCGTCCAGCTTCTGGGCCGCCACCACGCGTTCGATCGACTTGGTCTGGTCGACCAGCGCATCGATCGCCGCCTGCACGGTGGCATTGCCTTCCTTGTTGCCTTCGCCGATCTGCTGGTCATAGGCCTCGCCCTTTTCGGCGCGCGCCTTGATTGCCTCCATCTTGGCGACGCTGGTCTCCAGCTTGCCGGTCAGTTCCTTGTCGAGTGCCGGATCAGCCGCCTTGACCAGATCCGCCACCGAAGGACCGGAAACGGTGCTGCC
>QGHH01000789.1 GCA_003640645.1 Fredinandcohnia aciditolerans
GGCTACGGCCCCGAAGTGGTCGAGAACGAGTTCGGCGGCATGCTGAGCGCCTTCCGCCACGGCGCGCCGCCGCACGGCGGCCTGGCCCCTGGCATCGACCGCATCGTCATGCTGCTGGCCGGCGAGACGGCCATCCGCGAGGTCATCGCCTTCCCGCTGAAACAGCAGGGCCAGGTCCTGATGATGAACGCGCCGTCCGAGGTGCAGGACAAGCAGCTCAAGGAACTGCACGTCCGCCTGGCGCCGCCGATCAAGGTCTGACGGCGCGGGCCGCCCGCACCAGCGGGGCGGCTTCGGCGGGGCTGGCGGTTTCGGCGGGGCCGGGGGCTTGGGCGGCATGTAGTTGGAGCCGCGTCCCTGGCAGACCCGGACCACCATCCCCGACGGCAGGCGCGTGCCGCCGTCGCCGCAGGCCTCGTTGATCTGGTCCTGGTCGAGGCCCCTGGCGGTGGACAGGTCCACGCCGCGAATATTGGCGCGTTGCAGGCTGGCGCTCTGGAAGTCCGTGCGGCTGAAGCTGGCGCCGCCCAGGTTG
>QGHH01000790.1 GCA_003640645.1 Fredinandcohnia aciditolerans
AAATCGTGGCATTCTCACAACATATGAAACAACTATGGCAACAACTATTCGATAGAATCTGAAATCAATTTGCCGACAGCAGGATTCGATGCGATGGCTTCGCACGAAAAGGAAAAAGATTCTGCCTTTTCGAGGACACGTTTCCAAAGACAGGAGTTTGAAATGAACGTTAAGGGCCTTCTCCTCGGCTCGGCTGCGGCACTGCTCGCGGTTTCCGGTGCGCGTGCTGCCGACGCCGTCGTCGTCGCCGAGCCGGAACCCGCTGAATACGTCAAGATCTGCGACGTCTACGGCGCCGGCTACTTCTATATCCCGGGCACCGAGACCTGCCTGCGTGTTGGCGGTTACGTGCGCTATGACGTAGGTCTCGGCGATTTCGGCGGCGTCAAGACGACAGACCGCCTGAATGGCCGTGAGCGTGACACCTATGCCAAGAACGCCCGCTTCACACTGAAGACCTGGACCGGCCAGGAAACCGAGCTCGGAACCCTCAAGACCTATACCGAAACCCGCTTCAATTTCGGCAACAGCGGCG
>QGHH01000791.1 GCA_003640645.1 Fredinandcohnia aciditolerans
GCAGCGCTCCAGATCGCCCTGCAGGACCTCTTCCAGCACCGTGACCGCTTCCATGCCGACACTCCACGCCAAGCTGGGCCCCAGCCTCGCACAACCTCGGGCCGCAGACGAGCCTCGCCGCGCGAAATCAGCCGGACCTGGCGGCCAGGGCCTCGATGCGCTTGGCCGCGCCCTCCAGGGCCGAGACCGCGCGCACCTCGACGCGGGCCTGGTCGGACTGCATGCGGGCCAGCTCGGACTGGGCCTGGGCGAGGCGCAGCTTGACGTCCGACAGTTCGTCGGCCAGCAGCAGCGCGCCCATCAGGAACAGCCGCGTCTCGCCCAGCTGGCCGACGTCCTGGCTGACCTGGCGCACCTGCCGGTCGAACAGGCGGGCCAGTTCGGCGAGGTGCGCCTCCTGCCCGTTCTCGCAGCCGACCACATAGGGCCGGCCGTTGATCTCGATGGTCACCTGGGCCACGGCTCAAGCCTCCTTCGGCGCGTCTTCGACGTCCTCCGCCTCGTCGGCGGAGCCGAGGGCCGCGCGGATCTCGAC
>QGHH01000792.1 GCA_003640645.1 Fredinandcohnia aciditolerans
AGGATCTACATGTTCCTGCTGCACCCGTTCCAGGTCGGGGCGGAGCTCTTGGCGGCGCAGAAGGCCTCGGGCGGCAAGCACGGACCGTTCGACCTGCTGCTGGCCCTGACCGGCCTGAAGGAAGTGCCGCATGCGCCCGGCGGGCAGGGGCTGAAGTTCGTCTTCACCGCGCCGCTGGAGTTCTTCTTCACCAAGGTCAAGCTGGCGGCGTTCGGCTCGGTGGCGATCACCTTCCCGGTTCTGGCCTGGCAGCTCTACCGTTTCGTGGCGCCGGGGCTCTACAAGCGCGAACGCCGGGCCTTCCTGCCGTTCCTGGTCGCTTCGCCGGCCCTGTTCCTGATGGGGGCGGCGCTGGTCTATTTCGTCATGCTGCCCTTCGTGCTGTGGTTCTCGCTCAGCCAGCAGATCATCGGCCCGGACGTGTCGGTCGAACTGCTGCCCAAGGTCTCCGACTATCTCAGCCTGGTGACCACCCTGCTGCTGGCCTTCGGCCTGTGCTTCCAGCTTCCGGTGGTGCTCAGCCTGCTCGGCATG
>QGHH01000793.1 GCA_003640645.1 Fredinandcohnia aciditolerans
GCGATTGTTCCACTGGAGAAATGCAGTCTTTCACCCGCTGTTCACGCTACAGAGTTCAGCCGGAAGTAACCGCGCGAATGCTACAATCCTAAGGTTTGCGCATTTGACGGACGCCTGAATGAACCTGCAACAGTATTTCCCCGTCCTGCTGTTTATCGTAGTGGCCACCCTTATCGGGTTCGCGCTTCTGACGGCCGGCTCCCTCCTTGGCCCGCGGCGTCCCTACGCCGAGAAGCTATCCCCCTATGAGTGCGGCTTCGAAGCGTTCGAAGACGCGCGCATGAAGTTTGACGTGCGCTACTACCTGGTGGCGATCCTGTTCATTCTTTTCGACCTGGAAATCGCGTTCCTGTTCCCGTGGGCCATCGCCCAGGGCACGGTTGGAATCGTCGGCTTCTGGACGGTCATGGTTTTCCTCGCCGTGTTGACCGTCGGCTTCATCTACGAATGGAAAAAGGGCGCGCTGGACTGGGAATGACCCGCCGGGTTATTTCATCACCGCACGCTATCAGAGACGAATATGGCTATAGACGG
>QGHH01000794.1 GCA_003640645.1 Fredinandcohnia aciditolerans
GAGGCCGGCTGGTGGTTCGATTGCGCGGTGGGCCATGACGCCGCCAGCGCGCAGCGCGTCACCGCCCTGCTCGACGCCCTGTGGGGGGCGCGCGAACCCCTGGCGTTCGATAGTGCGCTGCACGCGTTGCTGGCCGAGTTCCGGCGCCATGCGCGCGTGCCTGCGCCGCCGCGGCCCGAAGGCGCGCCGCGCTTCGCGCCGGTCATCGACTATCTGCGCGCCAATCTGGCGCGCCGCCTGACGCTGGAGGAGCTGGCCGCCCAGTACGGCGTCAGCCGCGAACGCGTCCGCCAGATCGAGGTTCGCGCCTTCGAAAAGCTGCAGAAGGCGATGCGCTCGGCGGTGCGTTCGGCGAGCACGGCCTCGTGCGCCGCGTCGGCGGCCAGCCGCGAGAGGTCGTCGCGAATCCAGTAGAGCGAATAGATCGCCGCCGAGACAAAGGCCATCCAGCGCAGGAAGGCCCGCCGCGCCGGATCGCCCCGCGGCGGGGCGAGGCGGGCCTCGGGGAAACGCTCGGCCCGCCAGAACAGGATG
>QGHH01000795.1 GCA_003640645.1 Fredinandcohnia aciditolerans
GGCGGCCTCGTCGCTGGACGATGTCTGGCCGGCATCCGGAATGCCGTTGGAGGCATCGCCGTCCGCCGTCGCCATAGTGTCTTCGGCAACCGTCGCCTGGATGCCGGCGCCGCCGACAACAGCTGTCGGAGCATCATCTTCGAATGCGATCACACCGGCCCGACCGCCAAGATCGACCTTGGCGGTCGAGACGTCATGGTCGCCATCCGTTACCGTGTAGACCGCCTTCAGCACGTTGCTGGACAGATACAGCGCTTCGTCGGCGTTGGTGGTGTCCGGGTGATCCAGCGCCTGGAGCTGCGTCAGCGTGACATTGCCGTTGGTGGCATTGATCGAAACCGTGAAGGCAAGCACGCCACCGGCTCCGCCGACGCGTCCTTCAATCACCCCACCATTGTCCACCAGCACGATCTCGTGTGCCGCGTCATGCACCGCGCCCGAAAGGTAGAGGCCGGTCTGCCCACCGCCGGCGATCTCCAGCGAGAACGCCGTCGTCGCGCCCTCTTCATCCTGTCCTGCCGACGAACCCGTGGT
>QGHH01000078.1 GCA_003640645.1 Fredinandcohnia aciditolerans
GGTCAGGAAGGCCGGCTGGCTGGACTGAGGCCCGCGCCGCCGCTGGACGGGAGCGTGCAAAGAAGAACCCCGCCGGGAGGGTTCCCGACGGGGTCATCTCGTTCAGGCTTGTCTGGCTCGGGCCCGCCCAGGTCGGGCAGGCCCCAAGCGCCCGTCGCCGATTACTCGACGATCTTGGCCACCACGCCCGCGCCGACCGTACGGCCGCCTTCGCGGCTGGCGAAGCGCAGGCCCTGGGCCATCGCGATCGGCGTGATCAGCTCGACGTTCAGCTCGGCGTTGTCGCCCGGCATGATCATCTCCACGCCTTCCTTCAGGCGCACGATCCCGGTCACGTCCGTCGTCCGGAAGTAGAACTGCGGACGGTAGTTGGTGAAGAACGGCGTGTGACGGCCGCCTTCTTCCTTGGTCAGGATATAGGCCTCGGCCACGAACTTGGTGTGCGGCGTGATCGAACCCGGCTTGCACAGCACCTGGCCGCGCTCGACGTCTTCACGCTTGGTGCCGCGCAGCAGGATGCCCACGTTGTCGCCGGCTTGACCTTGGTCCAGCAGCTTGCGGAACATTTCCACGCCGGTGCAGGTCGTCTTGACCGTCGGGGTGATACCGACGATTTCGATTTCTTCGCCAACCTTGATCACGCCGCGCTCGATACGGCCGGTCACCACGGTGCCGCGACCCGAGATCGAGAACACGTCTTCGACCGGCATCAGGAACGCGCCATCAACGGCACGCTCGGGCGTCGGGATGTAGGTGTCCAGGGCTTGGGCCAGCGACAGGATCGCTTGCTCGCCCAGTTCGCCCTTGTCGCCTTCCAGCGCCAGCTTGGCCGAACCCTTCACGATCGGGGTGTCGTCGCCCGGGAAGTCGTACTTGCTCAGCAGTTCGCGAACTTCCATTTCCACCAGCTCGAGCAGCTCGGCGTCGTCAACCATGTCGGCCTTGTTCAGGAAGACGATGATGTACGGCACGCCAACCTGGCGGCTCAGCAGGATGTGTTCGCGCGTTTGCGGCATCGGGCCGTCAGCGGCCGACACGACCAGGATCGCGCCGTCCATCTGGGCGGCGCCCGTGATCATGTTCTTGACGTAGTCAGCGTGGCCCGGGCAGTCAAC
>QGHH01000796.1 GCA_003640645.1 Fredinandcohnia aciditolerans
CCCGATTCATTTTCAACTGGAGGGGCCTTAATCGATGACGACAAATATTCATACAAAGGCTGTTAGGCCTGGACACTTGAACTGTAAAAATGGCTCTCCCTCGCACATACCATATGTTAGCCCATGGCATATTTCTGGGTCCAGCTTCTTGCAGTTGACTCGTACTTGTTCCTGTCTGTCTTGTACATGTGAGCAATTTCAGGAACCAATGGATCATCAGGATTTGGGTCCGTCAACAGGGAACAAATTGAGAGCAACACCTTGGAAATGGTTAGTGCAGGGCTCCACTGTTCCTTAAGTATGTCGAGGCATATGCTACCATTGCTATTGATATTTGGGTGAAATACCTTCGTTCTGAATGCAACCTTGGGTGGCTTGAAGGGATAATCTGGAGGGAAATGAATAGTAACTAGGAAAACACCTCCAGCATAAGGACTGTCCGGAGGACCCATAATTGTTGCTTGCCAATGGAACATGTCTTCAGCAACTGGACCGGCACTGCAGGAAGTGGGAGGATCCTTCTGCAAGTCCTTG
>QGHH01000797.1 GCA_003640645.1 Fredinandcohnia aciditolerans
ATGACCTGGGACGACGTTGCCGAAATGGTGCGGCACTGGGGCGGACCGTTCTGCCTGAAAGGCATCATGTCGGTGGAGGATGCCCGCCGCGCCGTCGAGATCGGTTGCAGCGGCATCGTGCTCTCCAACCATGGCGGCCGCCAGCTCGACGGGTCGCGCAGCGCCTTCGACCAGCTCGCCGAGATCGTCGATGCCGTCGGCGATCGCATCGAGGTCCGGAGGGATGGCGGCGTGCAGCGCGGCACCCATGTGCTGAAGGCGCTGTCGCTGGGCGCCAAGGCGGTCGGGCTCGGCCGCTATTATCTTTTCCCGCGTGCCGCCGCCGGCCAGGCCGGCGTCGAGCGCGCGCTGGAGCAGATGCGCATCGAGATCGAACGCGCCATGAAACTGATGGGCTGTACTTCGATAGACCAGCTCAGCCGGAAGAATTTGCGTTTCCGGTAGAAGCGCGACGTTCCCTTCTCCCCTTGTGGGAGAAGGTGGCCCAAAGGGCCGGAGGAGGGGTGTTGGACGGAGTATTGCTTGCCCCGTCAC
>QGHH01000798.1 GCA_003640645.1 Fredinandcohnia aciditolerans
GCACGCGCGGGCGGTCGTAGAGGTGCAGGATGCCCAGGGAGATGTCGAGGAGGTCGTCCTCGGTCATCTGGAACAGCTCGTCGCGGGGATAGTTCTCGACGATGTTGCGCAGGCGCATCTCGTTGTGGCTGCCCGGCGTCTTGCCGGCCCGCTCCATGACGTGGGCCACCTTGCGCCGGATCAGCGGCACGTCGCGCGCCGGCTCGTCATAGGCCTCGGCGGTGAACAGGCCGACGAAGCGGACCTCGCCGGAGGGCCGGCCGTCGGCGCCGTAACGCTTGACCCCGACATAGTCCATGTAGCCGCGGCGATGGACGCGCGAGCGCAGATTGGACTTGGCGACCACCAGCGGCGCGTCGGCCTCCAGCAGCTTGCGCACCTGCTCGGTCAGCACCGCCGGCTCGTTGGCGCGGCGCAGCACCATGCGGTCCTGGTCGCGCAGCACGCCCAGGCTGCCCTCGGGCTGGAACAGCGGCTCCTCCGAGGCGTACTCGCCGTCGGCGGTGCGCGGATAATCGTAGACCCGCGCGCCGA
>QGHH01000799.1 GCA_003640645.1 Fredinandcohnia aciditolerans
CCTCGCTGTCGACCACCCAGCGCTACGCCGACGTCGACGCGGCGGCCCTGCTCGGCGCCTACGCCAAGGCCCGCAACGTGCCGGCCAACCAGGTCGTGAAGGTGCCCAAGGGCATCGGCTTCGACGAAGCCGCCGCGCTCATGCTCAAGGGCCTGACGGTGCAGTACCTGTTCCGCCAGACCTATCGCCTGCAAGGCGGCGAAACCATCCTGTTCCACGCGGCCGCCGGCGGCGTGGGCCTGATCGCCTGCCAGTGGGCGCGCGCGCTCGGCGTAAAGCTGATCGGCACGGTCTCCAGCCCCGAGAAGGCCGAGCTGGCCCGCGCCAACGGCGCCTGGGAAACCATCGACTATTCGCGCGAGAACGTGGCCGAGCGCGTGCTCGAACTGACCGGCGGCAAGAAGGTGCCGGTGGTTTATGACGGCGTCGGCAAGGACACCTGGGAACCCTCGCTGGACAGCCTGGAGCCGCGCGGCCTGAGGGTCAGCTTCGGCAACGCCTCCGGTCCGGTGGCGGGCGTGAACCTGGGCATCC
>QGHH01000800.1 GCA_003640645.1 Fredinandcohnia aciditolerans
GATAGTAGCGCGCCGTCGTCGGCTTGAAGCTGGTGGTCTGCTGGTGCGACGCGCCGGTCGCCAGGTCGGCGACCTTGCGGAACGAGACGCCGTCGTCGCTGGCCTGGAGCTCGGCCTTGGTCAGATCGCCGACGAAGCGGTCGGCGGGGGCGGTCCCCAGCACGGCCGAGCGTACGGTGCGCGGGGCGTGGAAATCGTACTGCACCCAGCCCGTGCGGTCGGCGCTCTCGGTCACCGCGACCGTGGTGGTCAGGCTGTCGTCGAGGAGGTCGCGACGGGGGCCGCCGCCGGCTTTTCCTCGGCGATGCGGTAGGCGACCACCGCGCTGTCGGCGAAATAGGTCGGCAGGGGCTCCGGTCCCTGGTGGCCGAACACGCCGCCGACCTCGGCGGGAATGTCCTGGAACGGCCCGGTGACCGAAGGCGGGGCCTTGAGGACGCCCTTGAACGGCTTGCCGCCGTCGATGTCCGTCGCGCTCCAGACCAGCTTCTTCATCGCGTCCTTGGGCTTGACCCAGGGACCGCCGGTCTCGC
>QGHH01000801.1 GCA_003640645.1 Fredinandcohnia aciditolerans
TTCTGCCGGTTACCGTCAAAATGTCGAGATGAAGGAGATCGCTGATCTCCTTCATGACGGCGGGTATGCCGCCGGCGTAGCAGAAATCCTCCATCAGGAAGCGCCCGGAAGGCATCAGATCGAGGATGGTCGGGACGTCGCGTCCGAGCCGATCCCAATCATCGAGCGTCAGGTCCACGCCGACACGTCCGGCGATTGCCAGAAGATGGACGACCGCATTGGTTGAGCCGCCGATGGCGCCGTTGACGCGGATCGCATTCTCAAACGCCTTCTTCGTGAGGACATGCGACAGCTGCAAATTCTCCTCGACCATCTCGACGATGCGACGGCCACTCATCCGCGCCAGCCGCGCACGATGGGCATCCACAGCCGGGTAGGCGGCATTGCCAGGCAAGGCTATGCCGAGCGCTTCAACCATCGAGGCCATGGTCGAGGCCGTGCCCATGGTCATGCAGGTGCCGTAGCTGCGGGCGATGCCGCCTTCGACCTCGGTCCATTGTTCCTGCGTGATCTTGCCGGCGCGGCGCTCGTCC
>QGHH01000802.1 GCA_003640645.1 Fredinandcohnia aciditolerans
ACAGGGCGGCGCGGCGGTCTACACCGCCGGGCGACTGGTGGTCCCGACGCTGACGGCGACAACCGATCAGGCTACCGGCCTCAGCCTGACCCTCGACCCCACGGGCTACGCCTCCGTCCCCGTCGACCTCAACGCGCTCAACTACAACTACGCGACGCCGGGCGTGCTCGCCGCCAACCCGGTCTACGCCACCGGCGGCGGCGACGTCTCGCTCAAGGCCGGCGGCGACATCATCGGCCGTCGCGACGCCCTGGTCGGCGCCAGGGCCCAGGCCGCGAGCACGAGTTTCGTCGGAGGCCCTGACCAGCCCTGGCGGACCGGGACCGTGGGCATGGCCACCAATGTCCGGATCAATCCGCAGATGTTCTCCGACGGCGCGGGCGCCCTGGGCGGCGGCGACCTGCGCGTCTCGGCCGGCGGCGACGTATCCGACCTGACCATGGTCGCCGACACCAGCCTGACCACCGCCCGCGTATCGGGCCCCGGGACGGCGGCCGGACAATCGAGCCTCGCCCTGATGACCTTCGGCGGCG
>QGHH01000803.1:0-272 GCA_003640645.1 Fredinandcohnia aciditolerans
GATTGCCTTGTTGATCGCCCACACGTCTTCGAGTGTGCGGTACACGTGCACGTGCTCGGCGCCGGGGATCGGCAGGCGGGCGGCGTCTGAGCCGGTGGCCACCACGAGCTCGTCGAATTCATAGGTGTTGCCCGCTGCCGTCTCCACGGACTTGGCAGCGTGGTTGATCCTGATGACGCGTTCGCCGGTTTTCAGGGCCAGGGCGTCGTGGTCCCACATGGAGGCGCTGCCAAGGGTGAGGTCCACGTCGCTGTCCGTGAGCGCCTTGCTGA
>QGHH01000803.1:305-533 GCA_003640645.1 Fredinandcohnia aciditolerans
CTTCCTCGGTGAGCACGGTAACCTGCCAGCCTTCAAGGCCACGGGCGTGCATTGCGTCCGCAAAGCGGTGGGCCGCGGGGCCGCCGCCGGCGACCACGATGCGGCGTGGTGTCTGGGTGCTTGAAGTCTGTCCGGTCACTGTGGGCCTTTCGCATGGGCCGCAGACGGTGCTCTGCAGCTTGTCGTTCCAGACTAGGTACGCGCAGTTTCGCTTCAGTTTCCCTTATG
>QGHH01000804.1 GCA_003640645.1 Fredinandcohnia aciditolerans
AGGATCCAGCCCTGGATCGATTCGAACAGGTTCTGCGCGGTCCTGGGCGTCGCGATGGCGAAGCCCACCAGCAGCAGCGTGAACAGCGCCGCCGTGTAGAAGACCGGGCGATTGATGGTGGATGGTCGGGTTTCTGAAGACATGCTGCCGCTCCTTTCGCCCGAGGGATGCGCAAGGCAACGGCGCTGGCCCCCTCAGTCCAGCCGGCGCGCCGCCGTTATTACTATCATGCCGCCGCTGGCGGTGACAATGCCCGCGGGGCCCTAGCCGGGGTCGCGTTCGCCGAACACCACGCGGCGGAAGAATCCCTCCAGCACCGACTCGGTGGTCTCGGCGCTGACGTTCTGCGGGTCGAAGGCGAAGCTGAACTGCATGCCGTCGGACAGCGCCAAGAGGCCGATGGCCAGCTCACGCGCCGGCAGCGGCAGTGGCGTGCCGACGCGCTCGGAAAACTGGCGGATGTATTCGGTGGTGGCGTCGCGCAGCTCGCCCATGCAGGCGATGAAGCCGACCCGGAACTCGGGGTCGCGGGC
>QGHH01000805.1 GCA_003640645.1 Fredinandcohnia aciditolerans
GGAACGACCACGGAACCTTCCCCGGCAGGGCGAAGGCCCACATGCTGAAGATCAGCGCGGTCACCGCCAGGAAGTTGCTGAGCGACAGCGCCAGGCCCGAGGCCTTGTGCACGTTCTTCAGTCCGGCGGCGCGCACCAGCAGCGAGTTGAGCAGCACCTCGCTGTAGGCGAACAGCACGTTGATGACGGTGGCGATGACGATCACGGCGTTGACGCTGAGGCCGCTGCGGGCGGGTCTCGTCCACCAAAGTGCCCAGATCAGCGGAACCATGCCGGCCACGCACAGGAACAGCCAGGGCTTTCGCCGCCCGAGCTTGTCGATCGAGGCGCCCAGCAAGGGCGCTGTCGGGGCGACGATGAAGCCGACGTACATGGCGTAGGCGGCCACCGCCGCCTGGCCCCTGACCGGATCGCCGACGACCACGGTCGAGAAGTACGGCATGAACACGTAGATGGTGACGAGGATGACGTAGGCGTTGCGCCCCCCCTCGAACAGCGCCCAGGCCAGTCCCCCGACCTACCGCTGCGAGGCA
>QGHH01000079.1 GCA_003640645.1 Fredinandcohnia aciditolerans
AGGCGAAGTCGCCCAGCTTGACGGCGCTGGCGCGGTCGTCGGACGCGCTGTACCAGATCTCGGTGCGCTGGGCGGTGAAACGCCCTTCCGGAAAGGCCCAGCGCAGGTCGATGCCGAATACCAGCGGTTTGGCGGCCAGCAGCGCCAACGCCGGCGGCGGCGCGATGTCGCCTTCCAGCATTGTCTCGGTGGAGTTGACCCACACCGACGAGATGTCCGACACGTTGATCGCCCGCACCCGCGCCACGTAGGCGCCGGCGCGGATATCCGGCAATTCCAGCGTCAGCGCGCCGGTGCGGCCCGCTTCGACCCAGTCGGAATTGTCGCGCCGCCACTGCACCTGGTACGCCACGGCCGACGGCGCCGCGTCCCAGCTAATGACGCCGACGTGCCGCGCCAGGCCCTGGTCGATCACCGAGCGCGACGCCAGGCGGATGTTCACAGGGGCCGGTTGCACCGACGGCGGCACGACGGTGATCGGCTTGGGATCGAGTCGCGTGCCGAAATCGACGTTGTCGAACTTGCCAGGTTCGTGCTGCACGGCGGCGATCTCGGCCACCAGGCCTTCCTTGCGCTTGACGCTCAACACGCGGAACTCCAGCGTCCACACGCACTCGGCCTGCGGCGCCTGCGAGAACGGCGTGGTGACCGTGATGTGCAGCACCGTGCCGGGCAGGCCGACCAGGTCGGCGGTCAGCTCGGTCGAGTCCACCGTGAAGACGGTGTTGTCCACGGTCAGGCCGGTGCCCACCGCGGTCGCCACCACGCGGGTCTCCGACAGGCCGTTGGGCAGGTTGACGGTCAGGCGGTCGCCCGGCCGCACGCCGAGTTCGGCGTCAACCGTGACCTGCGTCGCCGAGCCTTCGCGGATGCGGCCGCCGATGCGGCGGCCCGCCAGATGCTGGTCGGCCACGCGAATGACGCTGCCCGGCCGCACACGGCAGGCGTCCAGGCCCACCGAGAACGTGACCGAGCGCGTCTCCAGGTTGGAGGTCAGCAGCATCCACTTGCCGATCCGGTGCGCCTGGCCGCGCGAGGTGCAGCCGAACCCGGTCACTTCCACCTGCTGAATGCCGTAACGCGCTATGCCC
>QGHH01000806.1:0-288 GCA_003640645.1 Fredinandcohnia aciditolerans
ACCTTCAACATCGCATCAGGCACGGTGCTTCCTCCCCAGATAAGCCTCGATCACGGCGGGATGGCGCACGATGTCCTGGGGCGCCCCTTCCGCGATCATCTGGCCAAAATTCAACACCAGCACGCGTTGCGCCAGCCGCATCACCACCTCCAGCACGTGCTCGACGATGATCAGCGTGACCCCGTCGGCATGGATGCCGCGCAGGATCTCGGCCAGCGCGATGGCCTCAGCCGGATTGAGGCCGCCGGCCACTTCGTCCAGCAGCAGCATGCGCGGCTCGGTCGCCAG
>QGHH01000806.1:298-532 GCA_003640645.1 Fredinandcohnia aciditolerans
ACCCGCTTCTGCCCTGCCACATTCAACTCGGCCGCCAGCGTATCGGCGCGGTCGGCCAGGCCCACCAGCTCCAGCACCCGCGCCGAGGCGCGACGCGCGTCGGGCAGGCGCGGATGGCGCAGCAGCGCGCCGACCATGGCGTTCTCCAACACTGTCATCTGGCCGAAGCTGCGCGGGATCTGGTAGGTGCGCACCAGGCCCATGGCCGCGACCTGCTCCGGCCGCCGGCCGATC
>QGHH01000807.1 GCA_003640645.1 Fredinandcohnia aciditolerans
TGCGCTCGGTCCAGGGAGATATCGCGGACCCGGCGGTGCTGGACGCGTCGATCGACGCCGATACGGCGGCGGTCTTCCACCTGGCCGCGATCGTCAGCGGCCAGGCCGAGGCCGATTTCGACCTTGGCATGCGGATCAACCTGGATGCGTCGCGGGCGTTGCTGGAGGCCTGCCGCCAGCGCGGCCACCGGCCGCGCGTGGTGTTCACCAGTTCGGTGGCGGTCTACGGCGGCGCCTTGCCCGAAACCGTGCGCGACGACACCGCGCTCAATCCGCAGTCTTCCTACGGCACGCAGAAAGCGATCGCCGAACTGCTGCTGGCCGACTACACGCGGCGCGGCTTCGTCGATGGCCGCGCGCTGCGGCTGCCGACCATCAGCGTGCGCCCGGGCCGGCCCAACGCGGCAGCCTCGTCGTTCGCCAGCGGCATCATCCGCGAGCCGCTCAATGGCGAGCCGGCAGCCTGCCCGGTGGCGCCGGATACGCGCCTGTGGCTGTTGTCGCCACGGCGCGCGGTGCAGGCGCTGATCGC
>QGHH01000808.1 GCA_003640645.1 Fredinandcohnia aciditolerans
GATCGATCGACGGCGTCGTGATATTGCAATTTTTGCAAATTTACCTCCCTATGCGCCGACAAGAAAACGGGAGGACGTCATGAAGGTGCGAATGAGGGGGATCGTCGCGGCCCTGATGGGCGGGGTCTGCGCCCTGGCGGCGGCCGGCGGGGCCGGCGCGGCGGGGCCGGCGACGCTGAGCGCCCGGCAGATCGACGAGGTGGTGGAATCGGCCCGCAAGGCGTTCGACGTGCCCGGCGTCGCCGTGGCGGTGATCCAGCCGGGCCAGGCGCCCTATCTGAAGGGCTCCGGGCCGAGGGACGGGGCGAGCTCGCCCCCGGTCGACGCCGGCACGCTGTTCGGCATCGGCTCGATCAGCAAGGCCTTCACCACCACCGCCATCGCCATGCTGGCCCAGGAGGGCAAGCTCGACTGGAACGACCCGGTGATCAAGCACATCCCGGAGTTCCGCATGGCCGACCCGTGGGTGACGCGGGAGTTCACCATCCGCGACCTGGTCACCCACCGCTCGGGCCGTGGGCCCTACGCCGGC
>QGHH01000809.1 GCA_003640645.1 Fredinandcohnia aciditolerans
ATGTCGCAGTCCGGCAACATGGACGGCATCAAGACGATTTCCGCGCATCCGCAGGCGCTGGCCCAGTGCCAGGGCTGGCTGACACGCAATTACCCGGACCTGGAACGCGTGGCCGCGGCCAGCAATTCCGAGGCCGCGCGCGTGGCCGCGTCCGACCCGACCATCGCCGCCATCGCCGGCGAGGTGGCGGCGCCGGCCTGGAACCTGCAGGTCGTCAGCGCCGGCATCCAGGACGATCCGCACAATCGCACGCGCTTCCTGGCCATCGGCAACATCGAGCCGCTGGTCAGCGGCAAGGACAAGACCAGCCTGATCCTGGCGGTGCCGAATCGCGCGGGCGCGGTCTACGAGATGCTGGCGCCGCTGGCGGCCAACGGCGTGTCGATGACGCGCTTCGAATCCCGCCCGGCCCGCACCGGCGAGTGGGAATACTATTTCTACGTCGATGTCCTGGGACATCGCAACGATCCGAATGTCGCGCTCGCCCTGGATACCCTGCGGGCGCAGGTTGCCTACCTGAAAGTGCTGGGTT
>QGHH01000810.1 GCA_003640645.1 Fredinandcohnia aciditolerans
GGTGAAGATTGGAGAATTTTTCACAAAGTTATAGCACTTTGAAATTTTATGGAAAAATGGAGAATTTCGTGGCCCCGCCCCTCTGACATAGTACATCAAAAAGTTATGATTTTGATAACTTTTCATCGTCAAAGCCTCATGGACCCATGTGCCAAGTTTCAAAAGGATCGGGCGAAAGCCCTAGGAGGAGTTCGTTCAAATGCGACCCCTGGAAATGAGCCAAAAAACCTGAAAAGTCCAAATTTGGGAGAAATTGGACGCCGTACGGTTCACTGTAGCCTGGGTCACCAAGAGACTTTTTTGTGCGTCTGGGCATGTTACATACTCCCACCAAGTCCCGTACACGTGGGCGAAACCGTGTCCGGGGCTCCTCCGACAACCGAAACCTAGGTGGCGCCGTAGAGCCATTTCTGTACACGCGTGCGCGAGACCCCCAAAATACAAAATTTTACGCCCGACTTTGGGGGGGTACGCAAATTTTCATGAGTTTTTGGGGATATTAAAGCCTTGAAAAAGGCAATTCATTTGGGGG
>QGHH01000811.1 GCA_003640645.1 Fredinandcohnia aciditolerans
AATCGCCCGATTTCGCGAAAGTGCTAGAGCGCCAGGAACGCGCCGAGATCCCGGCCAAGGAAGTGCTGCGCACCGCCTGGCGCACCGTGCTGCTGTGCATGGGGGTGTGCACCGTGGCGATCGGCGGCATCTACTTCACCAACACCTTCATGCTGTCGTACACGACCCAGACAATGGGCCTGAGCCGCACGCTGGTCCTGGACTGCCTGTTCGTGGTCGCCATCATCCAGTTCTTCGTGCAGCCGGTGGCGGCCTGGCTGGCCGACGCCGTTGGCCCCACCCGGGTCCTCATTACGGCGGCCTTCTTCTCGGTGTTGGCGCCCTATCCCATGTTCATGCTCGTGTCGCAAGGCACGCCCTACAGCATCGTCGGCGGCATCGCCATCGTGCTGGTCTTCATGGCCGCGATCTATTCCGCCATGGCCGGCTACATCAGCTCGGCGTTCCCCACCCACGTGCGTTATTCCGGCATCTCGCTGTCGTACCAGTTGTGCGGCGCGGTGGCGGGCGGCATGACGCCGCTGGTCGGCAC
>QGHH01000812.1:0-253 GCA_003640645.1 Fredinandcohnia aciditolerans
GGAGCGACAGGAAGATGCCGTGGCCGATGCCGACGCACTCGTGATCTGCACCGAATGGAAACAGTTTCGCGTTGTCGACTTCAGTTGGTTGAAGTCACAACTGAAAGCGCCTGTCATCGTAGACGGACGCAATCTCTACGACCCTGCCGAACTCCGCAGGCAAGGGCTGCTATACTACGCTGTCGGCAGAGGCGACTCCGCCAACTTGTTTTCCCCACCAGCGAATGCGGGAGCACGAACAGGCGTTTAGAAT
>QGHH01000812.1:263-531 GCA_003640645.1 Fredinandcohnia aciditolerans
GGGAATGGTATCAGGCGCAGCGCCCCTCGATTCTCGCTGTATTGCGGTACCACCCTCGACACCGTGGGATAGCGAGAGGGCCAAAAGGGTATCTGGAATACGGCCTGGCGGCGACAACGGACATCGTCCAGGCTCCAGCACATCGACGCCGCAATCCCGAGGTCGCCAGCATTGACGCAGGATCAGCCGATGAGCTCCCAGCTCACTGGCGTACCGACCGGCGCATCCCTGGCCACACGTTTACCGATCACGACATCATAGAACTTCG
>QGHH01000813.1 GCA_003640645.1 Fredinandcohnia aciditolerans
AGAGCCAGTTGCTTTTGGCATCTCGAAAAAGACAAAGGAGAGGGCCTTCTATGTTTATGAGATCGCATATGTACGTATGCCGATCTAAAAGCGAGACTTTCGCCCGCGGGGCCTCAGACGCCGCGAACCTTTTCATAGCTCAACCTTTTCTATCGCGACTACCCTCTGCTCGCCAATGAAGGCGACGGCCTCAAAAAAATCGAAGTGACCAGTCAAGCTCGGCTCACCACACATCCCATCATTATCTTCCAGAGGGAGTTCTGCAACGTGATCGCCGATTCGTTTCAGAAACAGGGGATTGCTCTTTTGCGCTTCCTTAGCGCTTCGCAAGATTTGCGCCTTCGTCTCGTACATAGACAATGCATAACCCGAACAGCACACACGTGCCGAGGCAGCAGCAAACCTGCCGGGTTTAATCACGGCGGGAGGAAGGAAATTATTTGGATGACCAGTATCCGCAAAAACGAATCGGAATGCCGCACCACTACGGGGGGTCAAAGCTTTTGGGGGGCATCCGTCAATTTTCGAGAG
>QGHH01000814.1 GCA_003640645.1 Fredinandcohnia aciditolerans
CCCAGGCCGACGCCCTTGGGCGTGGCCCGGCCCCAGCCGGATTTCTCGCCGACCAGCTCCAGCACGCCGCGCATGCGGCCGGTGTCGAAGCTGTCGCCCTCGCCGGGCTTGCCCAGCAGCCGGGGCTCGCCTAGCAGCTTGAGCCGGAATTTCAGCGGGTCCTCGCCGGCGGCGTGGGCCAGTTCGTCGATGAACGACTGGATGACGAAGCCGAAGGCGTTGTTGCCCGGCGCGCGGAGGGGGCCGGTCGGCACGCCCAGCGGCATGGTCGAGACGTCGATCCGGTAGTTGGCGACGGCGCGCGAGGGGAACTGGCTGGCGTTCATGCCGGCGCTGCGCGCGTACTGTTCGCCCTCGCCGAAGGTGACGAAGTGGTCGCGCCAGGCGACCAGCCCGCCGGCCTTGTCCAGCCCCGCATTGAAATGATGGAAGCCGGCCGGGCGGTAGAAGTCGTGCTGGATGTCGTCCTCGCGGCTCCAGATCAGCTTGACCGGCGCGCCGGCCGCCCGCGCGATCCACGCCGCCTCGACC
>QGHH01000815.1 GCA_003640645.1 Fredinandcohnia aciditolerans
TCACAATTCACCGCCAAGGCCTTCGACAACGCGCTGGCCGAGCGCGGCCCGACCCAGTTGAACATCCCGCGCGATTATTTCTATGGCGAGATCGACGTGGCGATTCCGGAGCCGCGCCGCATCCGCCGCGGCCCGGGGTCCGACGAGGACCTGGAAGCGGCCGCGCGCCTCCTGGCCAGCGCCAGATTCCCGGTGATCGTCGCCGGCGGCGGCGTGCTGTTCTCGGCCGGCCAGGCCGAATGCGTGGCGCTGGCCGAATTGCTGGGCGCGCCGGTGGTCACCAGCTACCTGCACAACGACGCCTTCCCGGCCAGCCATCCGCTGTGGTGCGGACCGCTGGGCTACCAGGGCTCGAAGGCCGGCATGAAGCTGCTGTCGCAGGCCGACGTGGTGCTGGCGCTGGGCACGCGCCTGGGACCCTTCGGCACCTTGCCGCAGCACGGGCTGGACTACTGGCCGCAGAACGCGCGCATCATCCAGGTCGACGCCGACCACCGCATGCTGGGCCTGGTGCGGCCGGTGTCGGTGGGC
>QGHH01000816.1 GCA_003640645.1 Fredinandcohnia aciditolerans
CAATCGGTTCAAGTTGGCGTTTGCGCACATTTTGCGTCCGCGTGAAACGCGTCGGGGCAAACATGCCATGGCGCCAACCAGGACGGGAAATTTCTACTTTTTGGTGTTCACCGGCGGGAATGAAGGATCACTGGCATAAATCCCAAGGATCAGAAAAATTGATTGGCGCAAACCCTTGGACCAATCATACAGTCCAATGGTCCACAAAACAAAAAAGACTGACCAACGAGGAGCGCCCGAATATGCCACAGCGTAACGACACAGCGATATGGTCGGGCCTGTTCAGGATTTCGGCTGAGTCCGGCCAGACCCTGCAGGCGCAGATCCGTCAGGCAATCGTGGCTGCCATTCTCGACCGTCAGATCGCCGCATCCATGCCGCTTCCGTCCTGCCGCATCCTTGCCGAAAAGCTCGGCGTCGCGCGCGGCACGGTGGTGCTTGCCTTCCAGCAACTCGTCGACCAGGGCTTCCTGGTGGCCCGCGAACGGCGCGGCCACTTCGTGAACCCGGAGGTCCTGGCAACGCCGGCAC
>QGHH01000817.1 GCA_003640645.1 Fredinandcohnia aciditolerans
GCACCGCCTGCGCACCTCCCTGACCATGCTGGGCATCATCATCGGCATCGCCGCGGTGGTGTCAGTGGTGGCGCTGGGCGAGGGTTCGCGCCAGAAGATCCTCGAAGACATCAGCGAGATCGGCACCAATACCGTCGAAGTGTTTCCCGGCAAGGACTTCGGCGACGAAAAGGCCCTGACCATCCGCACCCTGGTGCCGGCCGATGCCGAGGCCCTGTCACGCGAGTCCTACGTGGACAGCGTCACGCCCGAGGTTTCCACCAGCAACACGCTGCGCTATCGCAACGTGGCGGTGAATGGCTCGATCCAGGGCGTGGGCGAGCAGTATTTCCGGGTGCGCGCCGTCAAGCTGGCGCAGGGCAAGTTCTTCGACGCCACCAGCGTGGCGCGGCGCGCCCAGGAAGTGGTGATCGACGAGAGCACCCGCAAGACCCTGTTCGGTTCGCACACCGACCCGATCGGCCAGATCGTGTTCCTGGGGTCGATGCCGGCGCGGGTGATCGGCGTCACCAAGAAGAACGACACGGTGT
>QGHH01000818.1:0-267 GCA_003640645.1 Fredinandcohnia aciditolerans
TGCAAGGAAATTCATTCAGTACATGACACCTATTCATTCTGAAAAGTTAGTCCGGATCTTTTGAAAACTATTATTCGTAAAAGGGATAAGAGCTGTCTCACCAGATTAATGATTGGATTTAATTGAGGCGTCCCATGTATTCCAATGAGACGAAAAACCTATATAACTCCAGAGTAATTTCAATGGAGTACCACACTCATCCCAGACAGGGCAAGGTGGTCCATCTTTTGCAAACCTACACAATTGAGCTGATTGAATTACCCATGG
>QGHH01000818.1:277-529 GCA_003640645.1 Fredinandcohnia aciditolerans
TCTATCCAATATTTAACCGTTAATAAACCGAACGAGTACTGATCATACTCCGATTCATAAAAAAACTTTAAATACATGAGTCTGTCAATTTCTTGGGTGCTATATTAGTCATCTGGATATATTGCGGGTCAAGAGCGTAATGAAAATACCCCACAAGGAGTAGTAACATCTCTGTCCTCCTAACGTCTCCCCTGAGATAAGAGTGTATACTGAGCTAAATGGAAAAGAGTACGTACAGAAAACTGAACCTAC
>QGHH01000819.1:0-238 GCA_003640645.1 Fredinandcohnia aciditolerans
CAGATCGTTCCGTCAGAATGGATCGAGGAAACCCGGCGCGGCAATCATGAGCTCTTCCAGGGCGTCTATCGGACCGTCCTGCCGCACGGTGCTTACCACAACCAGTTCTGGATCGAGGATCCCGAGCGGCGGTCCTACATGTGTCGAGGTATCTTCGGCCAGTATATCTACATGGACCCGCAAACCGATTTCGCCGCGGTGAAGCTGTCGACCTGGCCGGAGTTCGTCAATCCGGACC
>QGHH01000819.1:290-529 GCA_003640645.1 Fredinandcohnia aciditolerans
CGGCCATCCACGCTATTCGAGATGTATGCGCCGAAGCGTGAGTTATCGATGGCGGCAACGCCACTGTCCCAACGTTTTCAGTATGTTTTCAAAGCCTCCTGTCGATGCGCCGGAGGCCTTTCTGGGTGTCGATCAGAGCATGGCTTTGTCTGTCGAGAAATATTTTTTGCGATCGCAGATCGCACTCTTGTGTACTGCTCGATCGCATGACAGTCTGCCGGTGAAGCGCACAAGACGAT
>QGHH01000820.1 GCA_003640645.1 Fredinandcohnia aciditolerans
CGTCGAAGACGACACCATGATCGGTGAAAGCGTGCTGGACTGCCTGCGCGCCGAACATTACGCCGTCGACTGGGTCAAGGACGGCCATGCGGCCGAACTGGCCCTGCGCACCGATCCCTATGACCTCGTGCTGCTGGACCTGGGGCTGCCGCGCCGCGACGGCCTGTCGCTGCTGCGCGACCTGCGCGGCCGCAAGGACCGCACCCCCGTCCTGATCGCCACCGCGCGCGACGCTGTCAGCGACCGCATAGCGGGTCTGGACGCCGGCGCCGACGACTATATCGTCAAGCCGTTCCAGCTCGACGAGCTGCTGGCCCGGCTGCGCGCCGTCGTGCGCCGCAGCAGCAATTCGGTGGTCTCGGTCCTGCGCTGCCGCGATGTGTCGCTGGATCCGGCGCGGCGGGTGGTGACCCGCGCGGGCGCCGAGGTGACGCTCAGCGCCAGCGAATACCGGACCCTGCTGGCGCTGATGGAGCGCGCCGGCCAGACCGTCAGCCGGGAGCAGTTGGAATCCGCCGTCTCTGGCGGC
>QGHH01000821.1 GCA_003640645.1 Fredinandcohnia aciditolerans
GGCCTCGGGCATGGTTCCGCCGCTGGCCATGGCCCTCGCTTCCACCGTCCTGGACAAGAAGCGTTTCAGCCTGGCCGAGCGTGAAAACGGCAAGGCCGCCTGGCTGCTGGGAGCGTCCTTCATCTCCGAAGGCGCCATCCCGTTCGCCGCGGCCGATCCGCTCCGCGTCATCCCCGCCAGCATGCTCGGCGGCGCAGTCACCGGTGCCATCTCCATGGCAGCGGGCGTAGGCGCGAGGGCCCCGCACGGAGGCATCTTCGTCTTCCTTGTCGGCACCGTCGTCACCGCCCTGGCAGTGATCGCCCTCAAGCGCTGGGCCGTCCGCAAGTCCGTTGATACCGTGGAGCCGGTTCCAGTAACTGTCTGACCCGGTTCGGTATTCTGACCAACCACCTGTCTCGACCTGATATCCAAGGAGCACACATGTTCGAACGCACCGCCACCATCGCCAGCCGCGTGGGCCTGCACGCCCGCCCCGCCGCCATCTTTGCCGAGGCAGCCGGCGAGTATCCGCACGAGATCACCATTG
>QGHH01000822.1 GCA_003640645.1 Fredinandcohnia aciditolerans
CGATTGCTCCTACAGCACCAACTTCTTTGGCAGCTTTAGGAACAACAGGATCTACAGCCAGCTTAACCTGGACCGCTGCTACAGATAATGTTGCCGTTACCGAATATGAAATTTATGAAGGAACTAGGCTAAAAGGAACAACTACCGCAACAAGTTATACTGTAACCGGACTTCTAGCGTTAAAGGCTTACACTTTTTCTGTAAAAGCCAGAGATGCAGCGGGAAATGCTTCTGCAGCCAGTAATATGGTAAACGTTACTACATTAGCTGCGACATATTGTGCCTCTACAGGAAACGACGCCGCTGATATAAAAATTGGTAAAGTTGTATTTGGCACTATTAATAATACTTCTACCGGAACAGCGGGTTACGAAAACTTAACAGCGATTTCTACCGATGTTACTCAGGGAAGTACTTATACCATCAGCATCACACCAGTACGGACTTCTGTACTTTATACCGCAGGTTACGCTATGTTTATTGATTACAATCAAAATGGAGATTTTTCTGATGCGGGAGAAATGATAG
>QGHH01000823.1 GCA_003640645.1 Fredinandcohnia aciditolerans
GACGACCTGCGCGGCGCCCTGGCCGAACAGTTGCAGACGCACGAGGGTTTCAACGTCGTCGAGGTGCAGACCGCCCTGGCCGGCGTGGCCAGGGCCGCCGAGATCCGGCCGGACCTGATCCTGCTCGACGTCGACCTGCCCGACCTCGACGGCCGCGAGGCCTGCCGGCGCATGCGCGAGGAGGGGGTCACCTGTCCGGTGATCATGCTGACCGCCGCCGCCACCGACAGCGACACCATCCTCGGCCTGGATTCCGGCGCCAACGACTATGTGACCAAGCCGTTCCGCTTCGCGGTGCTGCTGGCGCGCATCCGCGCCCAGCTGCGCAGCCACGAGGCGTCCGAGGACGCGGTGTTCCGCATCGGCCCCTACGAGTTCCGCCCGGCCCAGAAGCTGCTGATCGACGAGCGCCAGAAGAAGATCCGGCTGACGGAGAAGGAAACCAACATCCTCAAATACCTCTACCGCGCCGGCTCCAAGCCGGTGGCGCGCGAGGAGCTGCTGACCGAGGTGTGGGGCTATAACGCC
>QGHH01000824.1 GCA_003640645.1 Fredinandcohnia aciditolerans
ACGTTGGCTGCCTGGGCGTCGCATGGACCGGCGTTTCGCCAGTGGCGGTGGCCGTGGCGGTGGCGCTCTACGCCGTGCGCATGTTCGCCCTGACCGGCTTCTACCACCGCTATTTCTCGCACCGCACCTTCCGCACCTCGCGCGCCATGCAGTTGGTTTTCGCCATTCTCGGCGCTTCGTGCGCCCAGCGCGGCCCGTTGTGGTGGGCGGCGCACCACCGCCACCATCACCGCCACGCCGACGACGAACAGGATCTGCACTCGCCGGCCCGCCACGGTTTCTGGTGGAGCCACATGGGCTGGTTCCTGACGCCGCGCGCCTTCGCCACCGACCTGGCGCGCGTGCCGGATCTGCGCCGCTACCGCGAACTGCGCTGGCTGGACCGCTTCGACGCCGCCGTGCCCATCGCGCTGGCGCTGCTGTGCTATGCCCTGGGCGCCGCGCTCGAGCGCCTGGCGCCCGGCCTGGGCACCAGCGGGCCGCAGATGCTGGTGTGGGGCTTCTTCATCTCGACGGTGGCGCTGTTCC
>QGHH01000825.1 GCA_003640645.1 Fredinandcohnia aciditolerans
CACGGCGGCCCTGTTGCCCTACGGCCGCAAGCGGGCGCTGGAAATCGCCATGACGCTGGCCCTGGAGCCTGAAGTGATGCTGCTGGACGAGCCGATGGCCGGCCTCGGCCAGGAAGACGTGGCGCGTATCGCGGCGCTGATCCGGCGCGTGTCGGCCAATCGCAGCATCCTGATGGTGGAGCACAACCTGTCGGTGGTCGCCGACCTGTCCGACACCATCACGGTGCTGGCGCGCGGCGCGGTGCTGGCGCAGGGCGACTACGCCACGGTATCGCGCGATGAGCGCGTCATTACCGCCTATATGGGCGCTGAAGAGGGGGACGACTGATGCTGTCGATCAAGGACCTCAACGCCTGGTATGGCGAATCGCATGTGCTGCACGGCGTCGACATCGACGTGCGGCGCGGCGAACTGGTCACGATCCTGGGCCGCAACGGCGCGGGCAAGTCGACCTTGATGCGCACCGTCGCCACGCTGCAGAGGCCGACGTCCGGCTTCGTGCGTTTCGACGACATCGACGTGATCAAG
>QGHH01000826.1 GCA_003640645.1 Fredinandcohnia aciditolerans
GATTCGAAAATAAATCGTCTTGGGATATGACCGGCTTTCGGATTTATGATTGAAAGAGATAAATCGCGACATTCAAAAATCATCGCCGATGTTGATTTTTTTGAAATCGGTTCGGAAATAGAGATATTTGGCTGAGTCGAGTAAGAATTAATTAGAGGACGACATATTGAGTATTCCATTTGAGAGTACGGACTCGGATTAAAATAGTCGGACATCGATCAAGGTTCGAAAAATTAGACTCGGGCTCAGATCAAATAACAGCC
>QGHH01000827.1 GCA_003640645.1 Fredinandcohnia aciditolerans
CGCGTCGACGCCGAACAAGGTGAACAGCGGCACCGCCACCGCGCCCAGCCAGCCGCAGCCCAGCACCAGCGACATGAACTCGATGCGGTTGCCGGCCATCAGGCCGACACGGTCGCCACGGCCCACGCCGGCCTGGGCCAGCAGCGCCGCCCAGCGGGCCGCGTGCTCGGGCGCCTCGGCGTAACGCAGCGCGCCGCCCGGCGCCTGGATCCA
This sequence comes from Fredinandcohnia aciditolerans, assembly GCA_003640645.1. GTDB lineage: Bacteria > Bacillota > Bacilli > Bacillales > Bacillaceae_L > Ferdinandcohnia > Ferdinandcohnia aciditolerans. Next base: position 214 of record QGHH01000827.1, read on the forward strand.
CGGCCGCGTTCCCTGGCGCGCCGCCTGGTCGCGCAACAGCGACGGCAAAGTCAATGCATGCATGCCGTGCTCTTCCCCTTGTTGTCGGCGGCCGCATGGTCACTGCCGCGGCTCATGAAAATTAGTCTAGGAATCAACTATTTATGTGTCAAATTTATGGGTATTATTCAATGCATAAACCAGACTGATAACAAGGGCGAGCGTGGACTTCGACTTGAATCTCATGCGGGTTTTCCTGACGGTGCTGCATGAACGCAGCGTCACCCGCGCGGCCCAGCGCCTGCAATTGACGCAGCCCGCCGTGAGCTATGCCCT
>QGHH01000828.1 GCA_003640645.1 Fredinandcohnia aciditolerans
CCGTCCCCCGATTGCAATCCGCGCCGACGCCCACCATGACGCGTGAAGCGGCCACGAGGAAGGGGCGGCGTTCGTCTCGCCCAGCGACCGTCAGGCGGCGAACGTCAGGCGGCGGTTTCGAGCGCCGGCCTGAACAGGCCCTCGGGCGACAGGGTGAAGATCTCGTCCCCGTCCTCGGTCACGCCGATGGAGTGCTCGCATTGGGCCGACAGCGACTTGTCGCGGGTGACGGCGGTCCAGCCGTCCGACAGCAGCTTCACCTGCGGCTTGCCCAGGTTCACCATCGGCTCGATGGTGAAGAACATGCCGGGCTTCAGCACGGCGCCTTCGCCCTTGCGGCCGAAGTGCAGGATGTTGGGGTTGTCGTGGAACACCTGGCCCAGGCCGTGGCCGCAGAAGTCGCGCACGACCGAGCAGCGCTGGCTCTCGACATAGGACTGGATGGCGTAGCCGATGTCGCCGGTGGTGGCGCCCGGCTTCACCGCCGCGATGCCGCGCTCCAGCGATTCATAGGTGATCTCGATCAGG
>QGHH01000829.1:0-278 GCA_003640645.1 Fredinandcohnia aciditolerans
GGTGCGGGTCGTCATCGGCCCCTACGAGCATCATTCCACCCTCCTGCCGTGGCGCGAATGCGGCGCCGACATCGTCGTGCTGGCGGAAAGCCCGCAGGGCGGCCCGGACCTGGGCGAACTCGACGCCGCGCTGCGGGCGCCGGACGGCACGCTGGTCATCTGCGCGCTGTCGGCCGCCTCCAACGTCACCGGCATCGTCGCCGACGTCGAGGCCATCACCCGCCGCGTGAAGCGCGCCGGCGCCCGGATGATCTGGGACTACGCCGGCGGCGCGCCGT
>QGHH01000829.1:288-528 GCA_003640645.1 Fredinandcohnia aciditolerans
CGCGGCCGATGCCCCGATCGACGCCATCGTGTTCTCGCCGCACAAGTTCATCGGCGGGCCCGGCGCGTCCGGCATCCTGATCGTGCGCCGCGACGCGGTCGTGCCAACCACGCCGACCTTCCCGGGCGGGGGCACCGTCAAGTTCGTATCGCCCAGCCACCACGACTACAGCGCCAGCCTGGAAGCGCGCGAAGAGGCCGGCACCCCCAACGTGGTCGGAGACATCCGCGCCGCGCTGGT
>QGHH01000830.1 GCA_003640645.1 Fredinandcohnia aciditolerans
ACGGCGCGACCGGCAATCTCGCCGACCTTCCCGACCGGACGCTGCGCGCCCTGGACCAGGCGGTGAACGCCTGGCGCTTCAAGCCGGTCGGCTCGGAGGGCTATCGCACGGCCGAGGTGACGCTGGGCGGCGTGGACACCGACGAGCTCGACTCGCGCACCATGCAGGCGCGGCGCGCGCCCGGCCTGGGGCGAGTTCTCGGTCGAGATCGCCATGGACTATGTCGGCGACCCGCCTTGGCTCGATCTCGACAACCTGGCCAAGGCCCTGCTCGACGCCATCAAGGGCTACGCCTTCCACGACGACGCCCAGGTCTCGCGCCTGCTGGTCGAGCGGCGGCCGGGCGAGCGCGAACGGATATCGATCCGCGTGCGCCGCACCGGCGAGCTGCGGATCGCCGCCGGGCTCTGACTAGCTCCAGGGCTCCAGCACGCCCCACATCAGCAAGGCCGCGGAGAAGGCGGCGTAGATCGCCGTGGTGGCGGTGAAGCCCAGCTTGCGGCCGATCGTCCAGCTGTCCAGCCGCC
>QGHH01000831.1 GCA_003640645.1 Fredinandcohnia aciditolerans
TCGAGACGCAGCCCGGCGTATGCAGCACCGGATCGTCGATCGGCCCGACCTGCAGCTCGATCCCCCGGGTGTCCATCTCCTCGGCCAGGGGGATGTCGCGCCAGTCCAGGCGCGGCGCGCCCATGTCGACGGCGACGCGGCGCTCGCCGGCGCGGCTGGCGACCAAGGGGCCGACCACGGTGTCGATCACCGCCCGGTCGCGGCCCGAGGCCTCCATCAAAAGCCAGCCGACGCAGCGGGTGGCGTTGCCGCAGGCCTCGACCTCGCCGCCGTCGGCGTTCCAGAGGCGCATGAAGGCGTCGCCGCCCTGGCCCGGGCTGGGCTCGATGCTGACGATCTGGTCGCAGCCGATACCGGCGTCGCGGTCGGCGATCGCCCGCGCCTCGGCCGCCTCCGGGCGGAACGGGGCGGTGCGCGCCTCGACCACGACGAAATCGTTGCCGAGGCCGTTCATCTTGAGAAAGGGTCGGCTCATCGGCGCCTATATAGGGGATAAGGCCGCCCGGGGCACGGCCTATCGGCGGATC
>QGHH01000832.1:0-245 GCA_003640645.1 Fredinandcohnia aciditolerans
GACTGGATCCACCTCTACGTCATGGAAGGGCATTTCGTGCCCAACATCACGTTCGGTGCGCCGGTCATCAAGGCGATCCGCAACCGCACCAAAGCCTATTTCGACTGCCATCTGATGATCGCGCCGGTCGATCCCTATCTGGCAGCTTTCGCCGAGGCAGGCTGCGACGGCATCACCGTGCATGCCGAAGCCGGTCCGCATCTCGACCGGTCGCTGCAGACCATCCGCAATCTCGGCAAGAGGGC
>QGHH01000832.1:255-527 GCA_003640645.1 Fredinandcohnia aciditolerans
TCGCGCTCAATCCCGGTACGCCGGAAAGCGTCATCGAATACGTGCTCGATCGCCTGGACCTCGTCCTTCTGATGACGGTCAATCCGGGCTTTGGCGGGCAGGCCTTCATCCCGGCGGTCGTCGAGAAGGTGAAGCGGGTCAAGGCGCTGATCGGTGACCGGCCGATCGACATCGAGATCGACGGCGGTGTTTCGCCTGAAACCGCGCCGCTGGTCACCGCTGCCGGCGCCAATGTTCTCGTTGCCGGCGCTGCCGTGTTCAAGGGCGGCACG
>QGHH01000833.1 GCA_003640645.1 Fredinandcohnia aciditolerans
TTAACAGCCTCCTGTAATTTGTCGGTATTTATATTCCCTTCCAGTTTTAAAACAAGAGGCAGATTGTAGGCACTATTGATCTCTTCCATTTGGCATAAAATCCAAAATCGCAATTGAGAAGAGGTTACCTGGTACAACTCTTTTTTAGCTGCTTTAAGAATTTTATTAGGAGAACCAACTAATGTTATTTTCTTTAAGTAATCGAGAATACTTTCTTTATTTTCTTTTACCAGTTCAATGAGCGAATTATCGATATCTTCTTCCTGAAAAATCAATTCAAGATTTTCCCCGGATAGTTTCACATCTAAACCCTTTAATCTTATTTCTTTTAAAATAGAGGCTGCTTTCATTTTATATAAGAATTTTTTTCTTCTCTGTTAATGTTACCGGATTTTGTAACGACTTTAAATTTTCAATATGTAGCGCTACAGATTCAATAGTTGGATTACTTAAAAACAATTCGAATGATATTTCAGTAGCTAGCTCTGACTTTATCTGATTTAACAGCTTATGCATCCTCAGACTAT
>QGHH01000834.1 GCA_003640645.1 Fredinandcohnia aciditolerans
CGTCATGAGCAGGTCGGTGGCGGCGTCGAGCGCGCCTTCGAATGACAGCTGGTCGAAGAACGCGCGCACCCGTTCGATCGGCAGCAGCATCACGTCATGGATCGACAGGCCGTCCAGGTTGTCGAGCTGCGCGCGGCTCCAGTTGGCGCCGACCGGCATGAAGCGCTTGTAGCGGCCGTCTTCCGGCGGCAGCACGCTGTCGGCCTCGGCCTTGGTGCCCAGGCGCCACAGCAGCGCATCGGGCTTGAGGCGCGCGCCGTTGCAGGTGGGGCAGGGCGTGTAGCTGCGGTACTTGGACAGCAGCACGCGCACGTGCATCTTGTACGACTTGGTCTCGAGCCAATCGAAGAAACGCTGCACGCCGTACCACTGGTGCTTCCAGGCGTCATTGCCGCCCTTCCAGTCGGGCGTGCCGTACAGCACCCAGCGCTTGTGCTCCTCGCTCATGCTCTTCCACGGCACGCCCAGCGGGATGCCGGCGCGCGGCGCGTACTTCTGCAGATCGTCCTGGCATTCCTTGTACGAGG
>QGHH01000835.1 GCA_003640645.1 Fredinandcohnia aciditolerans
ATGCCAGCCGCATCGGCCTGCCGCCGGCCCAGGGCCTGTACAACCCCAAGAACGAGCATGACGCCTGTGGCGTGGGCTTCGTGGCGCACATCAAGGGCAAGAAAAGCCACGCCATCATCCAGCAGGGCCTGAAGATCCTGGAAAACCTCGATCACCGCGGCGCGGTGGGCGCGGACAAGCTGATGGGCGACGGCGCCGGCATCCTGATCCAGATCCCGGACACGCTTTATCGCGACGAGTTCGCCCAGCACGGCATCACCCTGCCGCCGCCCGGCGAATACGGCGTGGCCATGGTGTTCCTGCCCAAGGAAACCGCCTCGCGCCTGGCCTGCGAACAGGAACTGGAGCGCTCGGTGCGCGCCGAGGGCCAGGTCGTGCTGGGCTGGCGCAACGTGCCCGTGGACGTCGACATGCCGATGTCGCCCACCGTGCGCGACTGCGAACCCGTGATCCGCCAGTTGTTCATCGGCCGCGGCGCCGATGTAATGGTGCCCGACGCGCTCGAACGCAAGCTGTACGTGATCCGC
>QGHH01000081.1 GCA_003640645.1 Fredinandcohnia aciditolerans
TGCTTAAATTCTCCTGCCCAGATTTGTCATCGTTTGGATGGGGGGGGGGGAAGTCGCCGTTGTTATCGGGAGTGTCCACCATCTAGACGTCGTAGGTAGAAGTTGCGGCCGATCGCCATCGGCTCCAGTTCGCCGTGGTTGATGTTGGCCGGGATGATGGCGCGGCCGCGGGCGACCTCGTCGCGGACGAACTCGGGCGTCACGAAATCAGGGATGTCGGCGCCGAAGCTCTCGCCGTCGCGGATGAAAGCGGCCGCCGCGTCGCGGCGCAGGTTCTCGCGGATGGAGACGTATTCCATCTCCGGCGTGATGATCCCGCGCCGGGCGTATTCGAGCTGGGTGACGCAGGCGTTCCCCTTGGCGCGATAGACGGTGCGCACGTCGTTGAACTGCGGGGCCAGGTGCTTGCCCTGGGCGTGGCCGTTGTCTTCCGGCTTGACCTGGCGGGGGTCGGCCACCGCCTCGACGTCGCCGCGGGCCAGGACCCAGGCGTCGCGCGGCCGGGCCAGGCCCTTGTGGATGTCGATGCTGGCGTTCGGGTCGGTATAGGGGCCCGACGGATCGTAGATGGTCACCGGCGGCTCGTTGGCCGACGGGTGCACCGCAACCTCGCGGAACGGCACGCGGATGTCCGGGAACAGCGCGCCCGGCTCATAGACCTTGCGCGAACCGGGGCGCTCGCCGGTGGGAATGGCGTTGTCGCCCACACCGGCGGGCGCGACGTGCTTGTTCATCTGGAAAATCCTTAACTGGAAGCGGAAGCGCCCCGGAAGCCGGCCCAGGAGAGCCAGGCGCCGAGGGCGATGAAGACCAGGCCGAAGCCGAGCATGGCGGCGGGGGCGGCGACCAGGCCGGCGGTCGCCTGGGCGAAGGGCGTGAAGCCGACCAGCAGCAGCAGTCCCTTCAGGGCGAACAGCCAGCCGACCAGGCTGACGGCGATCTGGGCCGGCGAGCGCCAGCGGTTGTGGACCGCCACCACGACCAGCCCGAACAGCAGCACCAGGAAGCCGGCCGTCATCGACAGGCCGACGTCGCGTTCATAGGCGGCCAGCACGGCGGGCAAGTCGCCGCGCC
>QGHH01000836.1 GCA_003640645.1 Fredinandcohnia aciditolerans
AACGGCGGCCGTAACTATAACGGTCCTAAGGTAGCGAAATTCCTTGTCGGGTAAGTTCCGACCTGCACGAATGGCGTAACGATCTGGACACTGTCTCAGCCATGAGCTCGGTGAAATTGTAGTAACGGTGAAGATGCCGTTTACCCGCAGTGGGACGAAAAGACCCTGTGCACCTTTACTATAGCTTAGTATTGACCTTGGATAAATGATGTGTAGGATAGGTTGGAGACTTTGAAGTGGCGTCGCCAGGCGTTGTGGAGTCATTGTTGAAATACAACCCTTTGTTTATCTGAGGCCTAACCCCGTGATACGGGGGACATTGCTTGGTGGGTAGTTTGACTGGGGTGGTCGCCTCCAAAAGAGTAACGGAGGCTTCTAAAGGTTCCCTCAGTACGCTTGGTAACCGTGCGTAGAGTGCAATGGCATAAGGGAGCTTGACTGAGAGACATACAGGTCGATCAGGTACGAAAGTAGAGCATAGTGATCCGGTGGTTCCGCATGGAAGGGCCATCGCTCAAAGGATAAAA
>QGHH01000837.1 GCA_003640645.1 Fredinandcohnia aciditolerans
CCAAGCGGCCAGTCTTCCCACGCAACGGCGACGAGGTTCAGCTTGAGGCCGAGCGTTTCTGCGAGCAGGACGGCAAGGTCCGGATCGGTGCCGACGACGGTTTTGGCGTCGGTGGCATAGGTGGCGACCGGTGGATCCCACGGATTGATGCCGACGGTCAGGACGCCGGGCTCGACGAACTTGTAGTCCTTCGGGATCGCCGCGATCGCCTTCTCGCTCTTCTCGGCATGAACGCGCGTTGGCTGTTCCGGGCTGAGATCGAACTCGGCTGCCATGGATGTCGTCGCCCACAGCCCAAGGCCGGCGAACCCCGCCAATACAAAGGAAAACCGACTGCGATGAATGGTCATGTGCCTGCTCCTGTTTCGAGACGTGCGAAAGCTTGCCCGCCACGAAGGACGGGTATGCCAGTGCTCCGCACAGATGACTGGCGTGGAAAGGGATCTGCCTAGAGGACCTATGCCAGGAAGGCGCGGGTGCGCGGATGCGCCGGTTCGCTGAAGAGTTTGGCCGGCGGCGCCACCTC
>QGHH01000838.1 GCA_003640645.1 Fredinandcohnia aciditolerans
CCGTCATGATGCGCGACGGGGCAACGGATGATCTGGTTCGGCTGATAGCCGCGGGTGAAGGCGGTGTTGGCATTGGTGACCTGCAGCTTCACTTCGCGGCAGACGAACTTCAGCGAGGCGTTGCGCATCAGCGCGCCCGGCAACAGGCCTGCCTCGACCAGGATCTGGAAGCCATTGCAGACGCCCACCACCATGACGCCCTTGGCTGCTTTTTCGGCCACCGCCCGCATCACTGGCGAGCGCGCGGCGATCGCGCCGCAGCGCAGATAGTCGCCGAAGGAAAAGCCACCGGGAATGGCGATCAGGTCGACGGCGGCCGAGCCGCGCCCGACCGAGCCGTGGAGGTTGACCAGGGCCGAGGCGTGCCGCCGGGCGCCGTTGACCAGGACCAGGGTCTGGTCCGGCCCCTGGCCGCGCAGCGTGGCGGGACGGATGGAGTCCGTGCCGTCGGTGACGGCCGGGCGCGGGAAGTCGATCGACGGCACGGTGGCGGCGAGGGCGGCGGCCAGCTCGGTCGAGCCGCGCT
>QGHH01000839.1 GCA_003640645.1 Fredinandcohnia aciditolerans
TCCTTGGTAGCTTGACGCTGTGAATCATTGAAGTATGCAGGGACAGTCACAACAGCATTCTTGATTGTGGAGCCAAGATAAGCCTCAGCAATCTCACGCATCTTCATGAGTACCATGGATGATATCTCTTCTGCAGCAAACTCTTTATCTTCACCTTTGTAGCTGACCTGAATCATTGGCTTGTCACCGGGTCCAGAAAATACCTTGAATGGCCACAATTTCATATCACTCTGAACAGAGGCATCAGTGAATCTACGACCAATCAACCTCTTGGCATCAAAGACGGTGTTGATGGGGTTCATGGCGACCTGGTTCTTGGCGGCATCACCAATCAACCTCTCGGAATCGGTAAATGCAACATAAGACGGGGTCGTCCTGTTACCTTGATCATTGGCAATGATCTCAACACGGTCATGTTGCCAAACACCAACACATGAGTAGGTAGTTCCAAGATCAATACCGATCGCGGGACCTTCACCCTTAGCGGCCATAGTGTTCTCTCTCTCGAATAAAGTATGAGATTAGG
>QGHH01000840.1 GCA_003640645.1 Fredinandcohnia aciditolerans
GGGCGAACGTCAATCGCCGGGTCGGCTCGCCCTCGACGGTGAAGGCGTCCACGCCGAGGGGCGCCAGGGTCAGGACGGGGCGGCGGCCGTTGTGCAGGAGCAGCTTGCCGTCCTCGGTGGTCAGGCTAAGCGGCGGGAAGGCGCCGACATAGTCGCCCAGCGCCAGCCCGGTCGGCGGCCGGGCCTTGGCCCGCAGGGCCTCCAGGGCCCAGCGCGCATCGGCGGTCTCGTCGGCCGGCGCCGTGTTGAGCACGGCCTCGAGCGCCAGGGCCTGCGCCCGGTCCAGCGCCTGCGCCGACGGCGCGGCGACGTCCGGACGCACGCCGACGCGCTCCCAGTTGGTCTTGGTGAGCGGGTTGATCGGCTCGCCCGACGAGATGAACACCAAGAAGCCGCCGCCGGCGTCGTAGGGCTGGCCCGGATTGGCGGCGCCGGCGCTGGTCTCGCCGACGATCGTGGCCCGACGGGCGGTCTGCAGGGTGTAGGCGAAGCTTTCCGCCGCCGATCCGGTGCGGGCGCTGACCAG
>QGHH01000841.1 GCA_003640645.1 Fredinandcohnia aciditolerans
CGAGATGGTGTTCGCGGGCTACTACAAGAACGACGCCGCCACCGCCGACACGGTGCGCGACGGCTGGCTGCACACGGGCGACGTGGCCGCGGTGCGGGACGGCCAACTGCGCATCGTCGATCGCCTGAAGGACATCATGATCACGGCGGGCGGCAAGAATCTGACGCCATCCGAGATCGAGAATGCGGTCAAGAGCAGTCCGTACGTGAAGGAATGCGTGATCGTCGCCGACGGCCGGCGCTAAGTGGGCGGAATCGCAGCGCATCGCCTTCACCCATTTCCGCTCGCTGGCCGAATGCGGGCAGGTGCGCGAGCTGGTGGCGGGCGAGGTGGCGCGCGCCAATGCGGGGTTGGCGCCCGTGGCGCAGATCAAGCGCTTCCATCTGCTGACCAAGGAACTGGACCATGACGATGGCGAGGTGACGGCGACCATGAAGGTGCGGCGCGCCAGCATCTATCGCAGCTATGCGGATGAGATCGAACGGCTGTACGCCGAGGAGACGCCGGCATGAACGAAGCGGTGATC
>QGHH01000842.1 GCA_003640645.1 Fredinandcohnia aciditolerans
GCATGCGGCCGATGGCCGCGTCGCGGTGGCCGGCTTCGACGACGACGCCGCGCCGCCCACGCCGCGCCAGCGCCAGGACACCGCCGCCTTTCCTTATGACGAGGCGGCGTTCTTCGACGACGTGGGCGCGACCAGCCATGGCGAGCCCGGCTACAGCCCGCGCGAGCGCATCACGCTGCGCCCGGCCCTGGACGTGAACGGCATGTGGGGCGGCTATACCGGCGCCGGCACCAAGACCATCATCGCCTGCGAGGCCTCGGCCAAGCTGACCGTGCGCGTGGTCGAAGGCCAGGACCCGGCGCGGGTGATCCGCGCGGTCCTGGCGCACCTGCGGGCGCACTGCCCGCCCGGCGCCGCGCTGGAGGTGGTGGCGATGCACGACGGCTCGCCGGCCTCGACGCTGGCGCCGGACCATCCGCTGGTGCGCGCGGCCCAGGCGGTGCTGCGGACCGAAGACGGCCGCGATCCGATCCATGTGCGGCTGGGGGCCTCCGTGCCGATCACGTCGGTGTTCAAGGAAACCCTC
>QGHH01000843.1 GCA_003640645.1 Fredinandcohnia aciditolerans
CCAAGGGGCGGCTGGCCGAGGTCAAGCTGATCTCGGACGCCGGCTATCGGCCGGCCGACGACGACGCGGCGGGCCTGCGCCGGTCGTTGCAGCCGGCGGCGGCGGCCGCGCCGGTGATGACGCCGGTTCTGGCCCGCGGGCTGGCCCTGGCCGCCCTGGAGACGCTGGGCCGGCCGACGCCGGCGGCCCTGGCCGGCGAGGCCAACAGCGGCCGGTGCGTGCGGCTGGCCACGCCCGACTACCTGCAATGCCTGGCCAGCGCCGGACCGAACTACGAGGACGTGTTCTGCGTTGGCCGTCACGCCATGATCGATCCGGGCGTCTGCGCGACGGCGGCCGGCGGCGGGGCCTCGCCGGCCTAGGTGGCCCTCGCCGGCCGGGGGGGCGAGCGCCGATGACCGCAGATTGAACGGACGGCCTCATGTCGGTTCAGGCGCCCGGCGCCATGCTCCCTTCGTCGCCCGGTCGTCTTCGGATCGGCGACGGGCGAACGGAGTGAAGAGCCATGGGCGTGAGATCAATCATC
>QGHH01000844.1 GCA_003640645.1 Fredinandcohnia aciditolerans
CATGCACTACTGTTAAGTATCGGTAGTGCGGGTCCTAATAAGCGCTAGGGGTAGTAACAATAGCAGTAGCTCAGTAAGCTAGGTAGCGCTACTTCTAAGTGGGCCACACGATGCTTGTTATGTGCCCATGGCTAATACCCCCCGATACTATCCATAGTTTCATCAAAATAAGCAACCAACTCAACAAAAACAGAATCTGTCAAAAACAGACCAGTCTGTAGCAATCTGTATACTTCGTATACTTCTGGTACTTCAAAAATTCTGAAAAATTACGACAGTCTGAAGAATTTGCGTAGCAATCAGCAGCAAAAAGAATCAACTCAAAATCTCTTTCTGGATAAAAATGAAAAATAATTTCGTGAGCACAAAGTTTCTGTCTTTTTCAGCATAATGAAACAACTATCACCCAGACTAATCATAAAGGCTTTACTTGGCACATTATTTTTATAATACAATGGACTTAAACAAGGGGATAATAATTTTTGTTTAAAAGTTTCTGTAATCAATATTCACAAAGTTTCCATG
>QGHH01000845.1 GCA_003640645.1 Fredinandcohnia aciditolerans
GTCTGCATTTGCTGCTGTCAGGTCAATTAACATCCAGCCTTTGCTCAAAAGAGTTATGGTGCCTGTTCAGGAGCTTGTGAACGAACTGTATTCCTTTGACTTCAGACAGCTGATTGATGACATGAATGACTATTTCATGAGATTGGTCCAGAAAATCAAATCTTTTGATTATGACACATTCACTATGGAGCTGAAAGAGAAAGTGGTAGATATGAGCAAGATTCCCTGTTTTGGAAAACTCTATGGAGAGTTCAGAGTTAGCTCACCTCATTACACACTCAGTACCACTGCTGACCTGGAGAACACCACAACTACATCAGTCACACCAGAGTTCAAAATGAACCTTAACTCAAAGGCTACATCTACTTTGAGAATCCTTGACTTCAGTGTAGATGCCAGTGCTCATGTTGCAGCACCCAAGATGAGTCGTTTGTCTATCTCTGAGAACATCAAAGTTGACCAGTCATGTTTTACACTTGACCACAAGGGATCAATGACTCTCTATGGCCTGTCAGCTCAAGCCTC
>QGHH01000082.1 GCA_003640645.1 Fredinandcohnia aciditolerans
TGCAAGGAAATTCGTTTTTCTTTCACGTCCTTCATAAACAAATCCATTACTCCGACTTTTAAGAATGATCTAAAGAAACCCCTTCCATGTGGGTCACGTGTCTGCTGCTGCGCTCTGCATGCCATGTCATGTGCTACTGGGGGAAGCCAATCCACGCAACAGGATTGATAAACAAGGATTTTTAGTACCAAAGAGAGCCTCTTAAGAACATAAGAAAGTTTACAAACGAGAGGAGGCCATTCAGCCCATCTTGCTCGTTTGGTTGTTAGTAGCTTATTGATCCCAGAATCTCATCAAGCAGCTTCTTGAAGGATCCCAGGGTGTCGGCTTCAACAACATTACTGGGGAGTTGGTTCCAGACCCTCACAATTCTCTGTGTAAAAAAGTGCCTCCTATTTTCTGTTCTGAATGCCCCTTTATCTAATCTCCATTTGTGACCCCTGGTCCTTGTTTCTTTTTTCAGGTCGAAAAAGTCCCCTGGGTCGACATTGTCAATACCTTTTAGAATTTTGAATGCTTGAATCAGATCGCCGCGTAGTCTTCTTTGTTCAAGACTGAATAGATTCAATTCTTTTAGCCTGTCTGCATACGACATGCCTTTTAAACCCGGGATAATTCTGGTCGCTCTTCTTTGCACTCTTTCTAGAGCAGCAATATCCTTTTTGTAGCAAGGTGACCAGAACTGAACACAATATTCTAATGCATTGTAAAGTTTTAACATTACTTCCCTTGATTTAAATTCAACACTTCTCACAATATATCCGAGCATCTTGTTGGCCTTTTTTATAGCTTCCCCACATTGTCTAGATGAAGACATTTCTGAGTCAACATAAACTCCTAGGTCTTTTTCATAGATCCCTTCTTCAATTTCAGTATCTCCCATATGATATTTATAATGCACATTTTTATTGCCTGCATGCAATACTTTACACTTTTCTCTATTAAATGTCATTTGCCATGTGTCTGCCCAGTTCTGAATGCTGTCTAGATCATTGGACACCATGGTATTTTATGAGCATTTCTCTCATCAAGACACATAATGTCTATCTGAATTTCCACAGC
>QGHH01000846.1 GCA_003640645.1 Fredinandcohnia aciditolerans
ACTGGGAGAGTTGCCCGACGTCGCTGGCCAAGGGCGAGGATTTCGTCCTCTACGCCATCCTCGATTTCATCGTCGACAACTACTTCCCGGTGCTGGAGCAGATCGAGGACGAGGTCGAGGAGATCGAGGACGGCGTGCTGGTCAAGCCCATGGACGCCAAGGCGATCGAGCGCCTCTACATGCTGCGGCGCGACCTCCTGCGCCTGCGCAACGCGGCACTGCCCCTGGTGGAGGTCTGCCGCCGTCTGACCAGCTCCGAGCTGCCGCAGATCGACGCCGACATGCATCCGCTGTTCCGCGACGTCACCGACCACATCCGCACGGTGCAGGAAAAGATCGATTCCCTGCGCGAAGTGCTGGCCTTTGCCTTCGAGGCGAGCCTGCTCGTCGGCCAGAGCCAGGAGACGGCGATCTCGAAGAAGCTCGCCTCCTGGGCCGCCATCCTGGCGGTGCCCACGGCCATTGCCGGCATCTATGGCATGAACTTCAAGTTCATGCCCGAGCTGGAATCGCCTTTCGGCTATC
>QGHH01000847.1 GCA_003640645.1 Fredinandcohnia aciditolerans
CCATCTACGCCCTGATCGTGGTCATCGCAGCCACCGGCGCCAGCTCGCCCGGCGCCCGCTTCACCAGCGGTGGCAGCGGCGGCAGCAGCAGCAGTTGGGGCGGCGGATCGTCGGGCAGCTCGGGCTGGTCGTCGGGCGGATCGCACAAGTGACGCCGCACGCGACGCCCGGCCGCCACATCCTGGCCGACTTCCGTGGCGTGGACGCCGGCCTGCTGGCCGACGCCCAGGCGCTCGAGCGTGAGCTGCTGGGGGCCGCCGAGGCCGCCGGCGCGCGCGTGCTGGGCGCGCACTTCCACCATTTTGGAGAAGGCGCGGGCGTGACGGGCGTGGTCATGCTGAGCGAATCGCACATCAGCGTGCATTCCTGGCCCGAGCACCGCTTCGCGGCGCTGGACATCTTCATGTGCGGGGCCGCCCGGCCCGAACTGGCGCTCGCGCGGCTGCGGGCCGCGCTGGCCCCCGACACGGTGCGCGTCACCACGGTCGACCGCGGCTGAGCGGGCTCCAGGCCGATTTCCTCCCT
>QGHH01000848.1 GCA_003640645.1 Fredinandcohnia aciditolerans
GACCGAGTGGCGGCCCTTGTCATGCTGGCGCCGGCGACAATCATGAGCGTGGAGAGGCGCGAGGCCGCGCTGCGTCGCATCGAGGCGATAGAGCGGCATGGCGTGCGCGCGGCATTTGCCGATGGCAGCTCCGATGTGCCGGCGCGCTTCGCAACACTGCGCCTGGCGACCGATCCGATGGGGCTTTGCGCGATGTGGCGCATGCTCGCCGATCTTGACATGACCGGGTTGTTGCCGCGGATCGCCTGTCCGACGCTGGTGGCGCATGCGACGCGCGACACTTCGCGCAGCGAGCAGGATATCGCCAGGGTCGCCGGAATGATCCCTGGCGCACGCATGACCGCGATCAACACCACGCACTACATGGCCATGGAAACACCGCGGCTGGTTTGCCGGACCGTCATCTCGTTCCTCGAGGAATGCGGATTTCAGTAGTTGCGGCAGAGATTGAGGCGCGCCGAGCGAAACTCAATAATGGCAATGTCGCTGGTTCTCCTTGTGCTCGCCATGGATGAGCAAAAGTC
>QGHH01000849.1 GCA_003640645.1 Fredinandcohnia aciditolerans
GCCCCGGCCACGTAGGGCAGGCCTTCAAATTCCGCGACCCGCTCCATCAGCCATTCCTGCACCTCGGCCGGATCGCGCAGGTGTTCAGCACACTCGCCCGCGAGCTGGATGACGGCTTTGACGAGCGTCGATTTGGCAGCACGGAAATGTTCGTATTCGCCGTCGAAAGCCTCAACAACTTCGCTAGCCAGCTGCCAGGCCTGCGCCCCGCCCAGGAGGACAACATCACGTTCGACACCGAGCCGGAGCCCGTAGTCGGACACGATGCCGCTGGCGTAGGAGTGGTACGTGGAAACTTTAGGTTCCAGGGCATCCTCGCTGAGCAGGCCCTCGGGAAATATCCTGTGGCCGGTGTCCTCCGCCGCAATCCGTTGCAGGGCCGAGAGCTTGGATCGGATCCGGCTGGCCAGTTCCCCGGCCGCCTTGCGCGTAAACGTCACGCCCAGGACTTCTTCCGGCCGGACCCAGCCGTTGGCAACAAGCCACACCACACGATCCGCCATGGTGGCGGTCTTGCCGGACCC
>QGHH01000850.1 GCA_003640645.1 Fredinandcohnia aciditolerans
GGATTTCCCGCACTGATCACAGGACTCTGCCAGTCGTTCGGAGTCCCCGTTGCACCTACCAAGGTGATTCGGCCGCCCATCACCCGAGCTTTTATTGAGAAGTACTGCATGCAGAGACAGGCCCAGGGGGATGCTCCGCAGGCCGCAGACGCGCCGCCACCTCATCAGGCTGGGTCGTTTGACATGGAGCAGTATTTACGGCATTTGGTTCGCCAGCAGGCGGCCAACCACCGAGCACATGTACGGACCCATGATTGTCTGTACCAGATGAGCCTTAGCATGCAGAGCCAGGGCTTCGCTTCTTTTTCATGCCCTACTCCAGACCAGTTCAGGGCAGAGGTCGCATGGCCCGGAGATTGGCCTGAGGCCCAGGCAGGGGAGGCACCCGCAGAGGCTCCCGGCGATGCAGATGAGGCCCGCATGGA
>QGHH01000851.1 GCA_003640645.1 Fredinandcohnia aciditolerans
GTTCACAAAAGCCTTGGAAACAAGAAGTATCACAGGGATAACATTTCTTATAAAGAGAAAAAACAAAGACATAACAGACAGACACACCAACCAAATGGTAATATTCAATGCACCAACACTCATAACAATGAGGCGAGATCGGCCAACATGTTTAGTAGTCCTCTCCTTCATCATCCTCACCCTCAGCCGATTCAGCACCGACCTCCTCATAATCCTTCTCGAGGGCAGCAAGATCCTCTCGGGCTTCAGAGAACTCTCCTTCCTCCATACCCTCACCGACATACCAGTGCACAAAAGCACGCTTAGCATACATGAGATCAAACTTGTGGTCAATACGAGAGAAGACCTCAGCAACACTGGTAGAGTTAGAGATCATGCACACTGCCCTCTGCACCTTGGCAAGGTCACCACCAGGAACAACTGTTGGGGGCTGGTAATTGATACCGCACTTGAACCCAGTGGGGCACCAATCCACGAACTGGATGGTGCGCTTGGTCTTGATGGTGGCCACAGCAGCATTCACA
>QGHH01000852.1 GCA_003640645.1 Fredinandcohnia aciditolerans
ATGTGGCCGCTGCTGTCATAGGTGCCCGCGACGCGGCCCTTCGTCAATGCGTTGCCGGACGTGGTGTCGATATCCGTCTTGCGCAGGTACAGATAGGTATAGCCCAGATCCAGCGTGGTGCTCTTGGTGGCCTGCCACTGCACGCCCGTCGAGAACCAGTAGCGGTCGTTGTCGGGCAGCGAGGTGGGCCGGTCCTCGGCCTTGTGGACCGGCGACTGGTCGTAGGCCAGGCCAAACTTCCACTTCCAGTCCGGCGCGAACTTGTAGGTCGTGCCCACGGCGATGCGCCAGGTGTCGCGGAAGTTCAGCGGCAGGTCGTCATCGCGCGCGCCGGCGCCGGAGTTGCGGATCTTCAGGTCGGGGATGCTGCTCCAGCCGGTCCACGAGATGTCGCCCAGCAGTTCCCACTTCTCGTTGAGCTGATGGGTGGCGCTCAGGATCAGGGTGTCGGGCAGGTCGACCGAGGCCTTGGCGTCGAACGAGACCGACTGGCGGGTCGGGCCGATGTTGTCGATGTCGGTGTC
>QGHH01000853.1 GCA_003640645.1 Fredinandcohnia aciditolerans
GCGCCAGCGCGTCGGCAAAGTCGGCCAGGCCCCGATCGCAGTGCGCCACCGCGTGGGTCGCGTCCTTCCAGGGACGGCGGCGCCACACCAGCGCCGTCATCAGGATGGCCCAGAGGGCGCCTGCGACGAAGAACAGCGTATACGAAAGGCTGGCGCCCAGCGTCGGCGACGGCAGTTCGGCCGCCACCACGAAGCCGGCCGACAGAAGCGTGCAGACGATGGCCGCCGCGGGGCCCAGTACGCGCAGCAGGCCGCCGAAGGTGCAACAGACGAACGTGAGCGGCAGCAGCAGCCACAGGGTGTGCGCGCTGGCGCTGGCCAGGAAGCAGAACAGCGCGCCGATCAGGCCCAGCGCCAGCATCGACGCGGCGCGTTGGCGCAGCGGGCCGCCAGGATCGCCGAAGCAGGCCCAGAAGGCGGCGATGGCGGTCCAGCCCAGGCGCGGCTCGTGCGCCAGCACGGCCAGGATGACGGGGGCGGCGCTGATGGCGGCGGCTTGCAGGGCGTCCAGCCAGAGGACGTG
>QGHH01000009.1 GCA_003640645.1 Fredinandcohnia aciditolerans
CAAGACCTGGTAAGGTTCTTCGCGTTGCTTCGAATTAAACCACATGCTCCACCGCTTGTGCGGGCCCCCGTCAATTCCTTTGAGTTTCAGTCTTGCGACCGTACTCCCCAGGCGGAGTGCTTAATGCGTTTGCTGCAGCACTAAAGGGCGGAAACCCTCTAACACTTAGCACTCATCGTTTACGGCGTGGACTACCAGGGTATCTAATCCTGTTCGCTCCCCACGCTTTCGCGCCTCAGCGTCAGTTACAGACCAGAGAGCCGCCTTCGCCACTGGTGTTCCTCCACATCTCTACGCATTTCACCGCTACACGTGGAATTCCGCTCTCCTCTTCTGCACTCAAGTCCCCCAGTTTCCAATGACCCTCCACGGTTGAGCCGTGGGCTTTCACATCAGACTTAAAGGACCGCCTGCGCGCGCTTTACGCCCAATAATTCCGGATAACGCTTGCCACCTACGTATTACCGCGGCTGCTGGCACGTAGTTAGCCGTGGCTTTCTGGTTAGGTACCGTCAAGGTACCGCCCTATTCGAACGGTACTTGTTCTTCCCTAACAACAGAGCTTTACGATCCGAAGACCTTCTTCGCTCACGCGGCGTTGCTCCGTCAGACTTTCGTCCATTGCGGAAGATTCCCTACTGCTGCCTCCCGTAGGAGTCTGGGCCGTGTCTCAGTCCCAGTGTGGCCGATCACCCTCTCAGGTCGGCTACGCATCGTCGCCTTGGTGAGCCATTACCTCACCAACTAGCTAATGCGCCGCGGGCCCATCTATAAGTGATAGCTAAAAGCCATCTTTCAATATGAGACCATGTGGTCTCATATGTTATCCGGTATTAGCTCCGGTTTCCCGAAGTTATCCCAGTCTTATAGGCAGGTTGCCCACGTGTTACTCACCCGTCCGCCGCTAACCTTTGGGAGCAAGCTCCCAAAGGTTCGCTCGACTTGCATGTATTAGGCACGCCGCCAGCGTTCATCCTGAGCCAGGATCAAACTCTCCAATAAGAGTATTGATTGCTCAATAGTTTGTTACTTTTGAATTAAACGTTGACGCTTGTATTGTGTTCAGTTTTCAAAGAACTTTTTTAGCGCCGCTCAAAAGCGACTTTAATAATATATCACCAGACAACATTTCATGTCAACAACTTTTTTAAGAAGTATTTTTCTTCTTTATAAGTTTTGACTTAATCAATCACGTTGTCGTGATGACTTAATCTATATTATCAGCCCTACGTATATTTTTCAATAGTTTATACCACGGTAATATATGGTAAAAAAAAAGACTCACCCAAATTAGGACGAGTCTCTACTATATATACTTATTGTTTTTGATATCGTAAAACAGGTTTTCTAGCTGCTAATGTTTCATCAAGTCGACTTACAACTGTTGTATGTGGTGCTTCTTGAACGATTTCTGGATTTTCTTCTGCTTCTTTTGCAATTTGGATCATGGCTTCGATGAAGTCATCCAGTGTTTCCTTAGATTCTGTTTCAGTTGGTTCAATCATCATACATTCCTCAACATTTAATGGGAAGTAGATAGTTGGCGGGTGATAACCAAAATCGAGTAATCGTTTTGCGATATCTAATGTACGAACACCCAATTTCTTTTGACGTCTACCTGAAATGACGAATTCGTGTTTACAATGTCTATCATATGGTAGGTCAAAATAAGGTTCCAGGCGACGCATCATGTAGTTTGCATTGATAACCGCATTTTCAGTTACAGCTTTAAGTCCATCTGGTCCCATTGAACGAATGTACGTATATGCACGAACATTGATTCCGAAGTTTCCATAGTATGGTTTTACGCGTCCGATAGAATGTGGACGGTTATATTCAAACTGATAACCTTCCTCTGTCTTAACTAGTACTGGTTTTGGAAGGTATGGAATGAGATCTTCTTTCACACCAACTGGGCCAGAACCTGGTCCCCCACCGCCATGTGGTCCAGTAAAGGTTTTGTGTAAGTTTAAGTGAACAACGTCAAATCCCATGTCTCCAGGGCGCGCCTTACTTAACACCGCATTTAGGTTTGCACCGTCATAATACACTTTACCGCCGGCAGAGTGAATGATTTCTGTCATTTCTAGAATATTTTCTTCAAATAGACCTAATGTATTAGGGTTTGTTAACATTAATGCCGCAGTGTCTGGTCCTACTACGCGACGTAAATCCTCTAAATCAACTAGTCCGTCTTCATTGGATTTTACTGTGATGGTTTCAAAGCCTGCAACTGTTGCAGATGCCGGGTTTGTACCGTGTGCAGAGTCTGGTACGATGACTTTCGTACGAGCTGAATCATTGTTTGCTTCGTGGTACGCACGAATCATCATTAATCCAGTCCACTCACCATGGGCACCAGCCGCTGGTTGAAGGGTAACTTCATCCATACCAGTGATTTCTTTTAGGTGTTCTTGAAGATCATACATTAATTCCATTGCACCTTGGACAGTACTTTCATCTTGTAATGGATGGATGTGGGCAAATCCATTGAATCGTGCAACATTTTCATTTATTTTCGGATTGTATTTCATTGTACATGAACCTAATGGATAGAATCCTGAGTCCACCCCGTGGTTACGCTTGGACAATGCAGTATAGTGACGCATGATATCTAATTCTGATACTTCCGGTAGTTCTGGCTCCTCTACTCGAAGATAGTCACTAGGGATAACTTCAGCAATGTTGATTTCAGGTACGTCTAAATCTGGCAAACTATAACCAATTCGGCCTGGTTTAGATAGTTCAAAAATTAATGGTTGATCTTGCTTATTCATGGCTATCCCCCAATTCTTTTACAAGAGTATCAATCTCTTCTTTTGTACGAAGCTCAGTAACTGCTACTAACATATGACCCTCTAATTCTGGGTAGTCACGACCTAAATCATATCCACCGATAATTCCATTTTCTAATAAACGAGCGTTCGCTTCTTTAACTGATTTACCTACTTTTACAACAAATTCATTGAAGAATGGCCCTTCAAATGCAATTTCAAAACCATTTGCTGCAAATTGTTGTTTAGCATAATAGGCTTTTTGAATGTTTTGAGTTGAAATCTCTTTTACACCTTTTTTACCTAATGCTGTCATAGCAACCGATGCTGCTAATGCGTTAAGCGCTTGGTTCGAACAAATATTTGAAGTAGCTTTGTCACGTCGAATATGTTGTTCACGTGCTTGAAGTGTTAATACAAAGCCACGTTTTCCTTGTTCGTCTACTGTCTGACCTACTAAACGGCCAGGTACTTTACGCATAAGTTTTGATGTTACTGCAAAATATCCACAGTGTGGTCCACCAAATGCAGCTGGGATACCAAACGGCTGTGCATCCCCAACCACGATATCAGCACCAAGCTTGCCAGGAGGTGTTAATGCTCCAAGTGCTAACGGGTTGCTTGATACAACGAACATGCTTTTACCTGTATGAGCAACTGCTTCAATTTCTTTTAATGGTTCAATTTGACCAAAGAAATTTGGATATTGAACAATAACACAAGCTACATCTTTATCCATTAGAGAGTTTAATGCTTCTACGTCAGTAACACCGTTCTTTGTTGGAACTTCAACAACCTCAATGTATTGACCCTTTGCATATGTTTCAAGAACTAATCTTGATTCTGGGTGTACTCCCTGTGAAACTAGGACTTTTTTATTTTTTGTATGTCCTGAAGCTAACATCGCTGCTTCTGCAAGTGAAGTTCCACCGTCATACATAGAAGAGTTTGCTACATCCATTCCAGTAAGCTCACAGATCATTGTTTGGAATTCAAAAATGGCTTGTAACTCACCTTGAGAAATTTCTGGTTGGTATGGTGTATATGCTGTATAAAATTCTGAACGTGAAAGAACATGATCTACGATTACTGGCATGTAGTGATCATACACACCTGCTCCTAAAAAAGACGCATTGTGGCGTAAATCAGCATTTTTTGCTGCAAGTACAGAAAGTTCCTTCATTAAAGCTGATTCTGATTTTGCCTTCTTGATGTTGTATTCGCCTTTAAATCGAACACTTTCTGGAATATCATTAAAAAGCTCATCGACTGTAGATACGCCGATTGACTGAAGCATTTCGTTTTTATCTTGTTCCGTCATTGGTAAATAACGATGTTTCATTGATGTACCCCTTTCCCAATTATCCGTTTATTTTTTAGGTCGCTTATAAAATGGTGTTGCTACTATTACCGCTTTAAGGCGTTTTTTACGAACTTGAACTTCAACTTCTTTTCCTAATTCGGCATGCTCTGATTTAATAAGAACTAAACCGATATTTTTTTGAAGCGTTGGCGATTGAGTTCCGGTTGTAACCTCACCCACTTGCTCGTCTTCAATATAAACTTCATAGCCATGTCGAGGAATTCCTTTGTCGATCATTTCAATTCCTACGATTTTACGAGGAGCACCTTCAGCCTTTTGCTGTTTTAATACTTCTTTACCAATAAAGTCGGCCTCTTTATTCGGCTTAACCGCAAAACCGATTCCTGCTTCGATTGGCGTGATATCCTTTGAAAGTTCTTGTCCATAAAGCGCAAGATTTGCTTCAAATCGCAATGTATCACGTGCACCTAGTCCGCATGGTAAAACACCTTCTGGTTCTCCAACTTCTAAAATAGCATTCCATAACGCAGCTGTGTCTTCAGCGTGGCAATAGACTTCAAAACCATCTTCGCCTGTGTATCCTGTTCTTGATACAAGTGTTTTCTTTCCAGCGATTTCAACATCATCTTGGAATTTAAAAAACTTGATTTCACTTAAGTCAGTGTTCGAAATCTTTTGTAATACTGCTTCAGCTAGTGGCCCTTGAATGGCTATTTGGCCGATCTCATTCGAGATGTTAACGACTTCCACATCACCAAAGACATGCTGTTTAAGCCAGTCAAAATCTTTGTCTGTATTTGAAGCATTTACAACGAGTAGGTAGTGGTCATCAGATTTTTTATAAATTAATAGGTCATCAACCGTTCCACCATTTTCATAGCACATTGCTGTATATTGTGTTGCGCCATCTTTTAAAAGTGAAACATCATTTGTCATCATTTTTTGGAGAAAAGCTAAGCTGTCCTTTCCTTTCACATCAATTTCACCCATGTGTGAAACATCAAAAAGACCTGCTTTTGTACGAACCGCTTCATGTTCCTCTTTAATACTTGAAAATTGGACTGGAAGATCCCATCCGCCAAAATCAATTGTTTTGGCGCCATGCTTTTGATATTCATCAAATAGTGGTGTTCGTTTTAATTCAGACAACCGAATTCCTCCTTAACATTCATCGTTTTAATAAGCTATTTGGTTTTTTGCTCCATAACCGAAAGATTCTGAAAATGCAAAAAAGGACAGATAAACTCCACAGCATTGTGAAGTCTCTGTCCTTGCACCTGAAAGTTTACCTAATTGAAGTTCAATTAGGTTTGCCCCTTTGGTGGCCATTCAGATCATTATCAGCGGCGAATCTCTTCGTCAGTTCGTTTTTCCGGTCCTCACGTATTATTTAATACGCTCCGGTCCTCAAAACTTCACTTCCTCAATCTTCTTGCTTCTAATGCCCTGAAATTGATCGGCTCTCTCCAGAGTTGCGTCAAACAAGAGTCTTTTTGCCTGAGAGATTCACAATCGGCTTGCTTGCTCCTTCGGCGCTACATAGATGTAGTCTCTCCCCTTGTTCTCATTCGCGGTCTTCATATTTTTCATTTTTTTGGTAATACTAACGAAACGACTATGGAAAATTTATCATGTCCAAGCCCAAAAGCTCTTATTTTATCATTTAATTTAATTTGCTAATCCCTACTGAATAGCGTAGAGAAGCGTTTTCGAACTACCTTCATCCTACCATCATCTTGAGATTTGAGCAATAACTTATTTTCTTAACATTAATTTATTTTATCGGTAAAACGTTCGTATTTTAAGAAAAACCTTACTTTCTTCTATATTATACATCTCAACTGAGAAAGGACTGTAATTTTATGAATGTCGATTTTGAATTTGATCAGTCGTGGCAAGGTGACTTTCTGCAACGAATTGACGATGACGGTCCTTGGGCGAACTGGGAGTTATATAAACTTGCATACGAAGTAGAAAAACACCAGTCGATACCTGAATTCGAAGGACTTCAGGCTCCTAAGCATTTACCACAGCTAACACCACTACCACATCAGCTTGAAGTTGCAAAGCAAGTGGTAGAAAAAATGAACGGAAAAGCCATTTTAGCAGATGAGGTTGGGCTTGGAAAAACGATTGAGGCTGGCCTCATATTAAAAGAATATATGATTCGTGGGCTGGTGAAGAAAGTATTGATCCTTGTGCCAGCATCCCTTGTGTCACAATGGGCTTCGGAATTAAATCAGAAGTTTTATATTCCTGCAGTTCAGCAAAAAAAGAGCTATATGTGGGAGCAATACGATGTAATTGTTTCGTCAATTGATACGGCAAAAAGAAGTCCTCATCGTGAAATCGTCTATGAACAGGATTATGATTTGATCATTATCGATGAGGCTCACAAGCTAAAAAACAACAAAACAAAAAACTATGAATTTGTTCAAAACCTGAAAAAGAAGTTTTGTTTACTATTAACAGCTACTCCGATTCAAAACCGAATCGATGAAATATTTAATCTGGTGTCCTTGCTGAAGCCTGGGCATTTAGGGAATCAGGAGAATTTCGAGGAATCATTCGGAAAGAAGAGTCGTTCAATCGATGACCATGAGCATTTAAAAGAATTAGTGAATAAAGTGATGATTCGCAATCGCCGTGATGATACTGGAATTGAGTGGACAAAACGCAAGGTGGAAACAGTGCCAATTGAATTTTCTGAGACTGAACAGGAACTATATGATGCCATTTCTGACTATCGGTCTAGCTTTTCAGGCTTTGCATCCAGTATGTTTTCAATCTTAACCTTACAAAGAGAGGCTTGTAGTAGTCGAGAAGCTGTCTACTTTACATTGAAAAAAATGCTTGAGAAAAAGAATGAAGACGGAAGTAGCGCGGTTCCTGAAGATATGGTAATGGGCCTCATGAAAAAGGTTGAACAGGTTACACAAAATTCTAAGGCTGAAAAAGCGGTTGAATTTATCAAGCAAATCGATGATAAAGTCATTATCTTCACCGAATACCGCGCAACCCAAATGTATTTGCAATGGTTCCTGCAACAGAATGGAATTTCTTCTGTTCCTTTTAGAGGTGGATTTAAACGCGGGAAAAAAGATTGGATGAGAGAATTGTTTAAAGGCAAGTTCCAGGTGTTGATAGCTACGGAAGCTGGTGGTGAAGGAATTAACCTACAATTCTGTAACCATATTATAAATTATGACCTCCCGTGGAATCCAATGAGACTTGAGCAACGGATTGGGCGTATTCATCGCCTTGGCCAGGAAAAGGATGTTCATATTTATAACTTCGCAACGAAGAACACGGTTGAAGAGCATATTTTAAAGCTATTATATGAAAAAATTAATCTGTTTGAACGTGTCATTGGACAATTGGATGATATCTTAACAAGATTGGATCTCGGAAACATCGAAGACCATATTCAGGACATCATGCTTCGTTCACGCAGCGAGGGCGAAATGAAAATCAAGATGGAAAATTTAACTTCAATCTTAAGCTTTGAAGAACAAAATGGTGGTGAGCAGCATGCAGCAACAGGAAATAGTTAACTTTCTAGAGAATTATTTTGTTTCAAACCATTGTGAAATTCTTGAACGTCATCCCGGGTATATGACCGTGCAATTAACGGTTGATTTAGATAAACAACTTATGAACCGACCTTTTTATTGGACATATGTTGAAAAAACAGGCGGAACTCCGAATCCGATGAAGCTTACACTAATTACAGATCGGGATCAAACGCCTGACAATGTGAAGGGCGACTTTATTCATTTTGGTGCCCCCCGTTTACATCAGATTTTTGAATCGACGAAAAAGCTCGCAAGTTATATACGCTTGTATCAGCAATCACCGCCCGGTGCACAAGGGAATACCCCTCTTTTCCCGTGGCTTGGGTTGAATGTAAAAATTTCATACAAGAGTGACCGCAAGCGTGATGTGCTGATGTCACTCGGGTTACAGCTTATTAATGGAATCATTGTTGAAGATTTCCAAGAAAAAGTTGAAAAGTTGCCGCTTACTCCTAAGATACCTGATCATACGTATACAATGTCACCGCTTGTTAAGCCACAAAGTGGAATTAACCGTCTCCAGCAATATGTGCGAGGGTATGTTGAAACTCAGGACCACTCTTGGGCAGATGAAGCAAGGCAGCGCTGGGACGAAGATTTAGCCTTGTTAAATTCCTTTTATGAGGGCATCGAAGAAAAACCTGAAAGCTATGAAATTGAAAAAGAAGCACTCAAAGAGCAATACGAACCGAAAGTTCTTGTCGAAATTATCAATGGCGGGTTGTTTTATCTTTGTCAAAACACGATGTAAAATTGACCTATCCTCACCTTCCGAGGGTAGGTACTATTTTTTTGAGGGTATTTTAAAAGAAATCGTTCGACAAATTCCTTACAATTTTTTGGTAATTTTACAAAAAACCTGGTTAGAATATCACTATGTATTAACCAACCACTTCATTAAGTTTACATTTTATAGGTCTAAATCCCTATAATTCGAGTTTATTCTACATAAATAGAGTAAAACTACTAAAATTCGATTGGTCGGACGAACTATATTTCGTGTTTTGTAAATATTTTGACATCGTCAGATTTTTACAGAAAATTTCATTTTCATGTTTTATACTTCTAAATGTAATACAAAGGTTCTATACATAAGAGACTATCGTTTTAGGTAGACGGCTAACATTCGAACAGACAAAGGCAAACCTATTGAAAAATAGGGACGCAAAGTCACAGGTCTAAGATTGGACGTAACAATTAAGACGGCTGGACTGCCTGGAATACTAATTGTATTTTGGGAGGAAACGAAATGTTAAATGAAGTACAAAACAAAGATGAGCAATTGGATCAAGATTGGATCGACCTTATATTAGAAGCAGTGGAGATGGGAATGAGCGTCCAGGATATTCAAGCTTTCCTCCAAAGTAAAACAGCATAACGGACCTTATCTATACATATAACAATAACCTTTTGAAGCTACGGATTGGAAACATAAGGATGCGAGGGAACCTAAATTATCGGGTTCCTTTTTATTTTTCAGTTTTTTGTGTTCTTGTTATAAAACATTTACTTCGTTATATGCTATAATAGGTATATGAAGGAAGGTGAGAAAGAATGATTGGTCAACGTATCAAAACATTTCGTTTGCAAAAACAATTATCCCTATCTGAACTAGCAGATCGCGCTGGAGTTGCCAAATCATACTTGAGCTCAATCGAACGGAATCTCCAATCAAACCCTTCTATCCAATTTCTTGAAAAAATATCTACAGTATTAGGAGTTACAGTCAACGAATTGCTCCATGAACAATCAGAACCTGAAAGTGTAGAACTTGATTCAGAATGGACTAGACTAGTACGCGAGGCAATGAAATCAGGAGTTTCCAAAGAGGAATTTCGATCATTCTTAGAATTCAACAAATGGAAGATGGATAATAAATAGAAAATGCTTCGGCACATTGGTTGCCTGAAGCATTTTTTATTTTATATGTATGTATCGAAAGTGGTATTACTGTGGGATTCAGATTGTTGAGGAATTGGGTATTTTTTCTGTAATGATGAAGGATATGCTTCTCCAGCATCACGGGCACGAAATGTTGCGAGATTATGATTACAAATTGGACAGTTCCATTTACCTTGTTTACTGCTCCTAAAAGATGGTCGATAACATCTTGAACATGTTTTTGTATACATAGAGACTCCTCCATTTAGAAAATTTGAGTAATCCAATAGCCATGGAGGATAAAAACATATGCATATAAAGCAGTGGCTACATAGGATAAAGAACGAATTAATCGGTTCACTGGGATACGAATGATAAAATAAAGTGAAATCAAACATAAAGAAAGCATTGCTTTTATAAGTAGAAATAATACCGGATGGATTTCGTATATTGTGTACATTAACAGGTTGGCTTCTGATATATGGCCGCCAAGGATTCCGAAATGGGTGATAAATGCGTCTATGAGATTTAAAAAAGCTAGCAAAATGAGGATAAATTTCATTGGAAACCTCGCAAATCATCATTAATAAAGTTAAGTTAATATTGAGAACTTATTCAGATATATCCTATGATCCGCTTTTATTCATTCTCAATAAAGAACACACGAACGAATATACTCCCTATTAAATTAAATATCTATCAATCACGATCTTAAACGTTTTCTCAGGTAGTAAAATATAAAACCTCCACCTAAAGCTAAAATTATACCAGCAATTAGTATATTAAAGGTGTTAGTACCAGTCTCAGGCAATTTAGGTCCATCAACAGGAAGGACTCCACCTAAAGTACCTTCTGCATAGAACTTCATTTCCACTTCAGTTGCTAAACCCTGGTACTCATTCCCTAAATGTGGAGGAAATTCTACCGTAAATATTAGTTCCTCTTGTTGACCACTTACTATTGGTCTAGGATCTATTTTTTTAAAATTCCCCAATTTTCCTTTGAAAATATCTCCATTCTTATCAGAAATAGTTAGAAATAACTCCTCATACAATTCTTTCGATCCTGACTTTCGATCTGCTGAAGTTAAATAGTTAAAATCCTCAGTACCACTATTTTTTATGATTAATGTTCTAGTTGCCCAGTCTCCCGGTTTAAAATTATCAACATCAAATAATACTTTTTCAGGTGTTGTATTGATATCTATTTCTTTATTGTTGTTAGATGGAGATGCTGAAACTTGATTTGCTAGAAAAAAAAATAGAAGAGTACACACTGTCATAAAATATATTTTTCTAATAAAACTCTTACCTAACTTCATTATTTGCTCCCTTCCTTCCCTAGAAGGGGATCAATATTTAAAGAATATTGATCCTTAATTAGTTTTTGTTTCTTCGATAGCATCTTTTGTTTTATTGCTTATATCAATTTTTGAAATTGTTCTCCAAAGTGAGAAAATAGAATATAGGAAGATCAAAACCCCTGGGACTATCATTAATATGATTGTTCCATTTTTTGAACTTGCAAAATCAGCAAAATATCCAAGATAAGGAATCGTTAATCCACGATATTCGGCTACTACATTTTGAGCTAATACTGGATTAATATCTTCTGTATTGTTATTATCCCCTTTTGTTTTATACATCACTTGATTCTCGTTTTTTAGGACTTCAGTAATTCTGTGAGTGATGAGTTTTTCATCTTCTTCCATAAAGGTGATTACGTCACCTTCTTTAAACCGCGTCATATCTCCGCCTGTTTTTACTGCGATAATAGATCCTGTTTTGATTCCTGGTTCCATTGACCCTGATAATACAGTTTTAAGTTGGTAACCAAAAATTGTTGGTTCCCCACCTGAGATTTTATTTGAAACTACCAAAGCTGCTACCCCTATTAATAATAGTACGAGCAAGCTCGTGACAATATGATTAATCCACTTCTTAATTACCTTCTTTTTATTCATTATTCATCCTTCTCCTCTTTATTATCATCTATGATATCATTCGCAATTTCAGCTGAATCACCAGTTGTTCCTACCATCCCATCAGATGTTGCTTCTTCATTTGTAACTTCTGTTGGTTCCTCACTGGATACTTCATTACTTTGTTGTTCATTTTCAGGTTCTATATTATTTTCCTTAGTTTTTTCAATAACTGGCTCTTCCGTTTCAACTTCGATTGTTTCATTAGAATTGTCATTTTGATTAGAATTGTTGTTCATGCATTTTACTTTGAGCTTCTTTTTGCTCCATGCATCATCAAACTGTTTATTCGTTTGAATAGCTTTAAACTCATAAAATCCTTCATTACTTGTTTTATGTGTTAACGTAATCTCTTCTCCACTTTTTAGAATTGGAATAACACCTTCATAAATTTTTTCACCTTGATTTTTAGGCTTTCCATTCTCTGAAGTGAAATATATTTCATAAATACTTTGTGTCGTCATGTCGCTTCCAGTATTTCTTAAAATAACTTCCATATCTGCCGGACATGCTTTTAGATTATCGTTAGCTGGCTCAGGGAATACAAGATTACTATTATCTGGTGGCGACCATTCACCTGCAGTAATTAAGATATTACCTTGTGATTTAGAAGTGAAATATGCCGTTGTTGTTGAAGTAAAATAATTCATAGCGAATATTAGAATATAAAATACAAGGGCAGCCTTAAATATGATTTTGTATTTTTTATATCTTTTATTCATTTCTCTTAGTAATCTACTTGTTTTTCGCAATGCTATCTCAGCCCCTTCAAATTCGCAATTCTGGATTTATATATATTTATGAAAACAACTCAGGTGCTATGCTTTCATAAATATATATAAAACAGGAAGGAGAGGGCTCTCCTCCCCTATTAGTAGCTATCTAAGTTCCCCATCTTGTTGACTAGCATCGAAAATCAATTGGAAATCTAATTTGTCATCTTGGAATTTATTTTGATCCGCACCATTATCATCGAACTTATAGTTGAAAATTAATACTTGTCTGTCCGAATTATTTAATGGACCTGTTTTAGAGTTTAAATCTTCAGCAACAACTAAATCTTCAATTTCAGAAAGTGGTGTCCAATCAAGTACAACTGGACCATTTTGTCTATTTTCACTAATTCTTACTAGAATATGATCTGCGAAATCTTCCCCAGCATTGTCACCATTTGTATCAGACACTGTGTAATCAACGTTCATTTTTACATCTTTAATTTTGAGTGAACCTTCGCTATATAAGCGAAGTTGTTTAATTATCCAATCACCTGGCTTCATATTATCAACACTTAAATCAACATATGCACTGTCATCAGTACTTTTTAGCTCTAAGTCTAATGTTCCAGCAGCAAACGAATTATTTGATACCTCAGTGTCACTAAAATAAGCAAATGTTCCCCCACCAATAAGTCCTAATCCTAGAATAGCTGTTGCGGCAGTTAGTCCTAATTTTTTCTTCATACTCATCTTCGTTTCCCCTTTTTTCTCCCTATAAATAACGTTTTTCACAAGATTATTGTAACTAGTATGTATACAAGGAAGGAGATAGAATCCCCTTCCCCTTTTCAATTATGAAATATTATTTTAATTCCCCTTCAGTTTGATGAGCAGTAAATGTCCAATCTAGTTTTAAAGTATCACCTTGGAATTCGTTTTGATCTGCACCATTGTCAACAAATTCGAATGCAACATACATTTGGTCACTAGTACCATTCTCTAAACCATCACCTTCACCGTTTAATCCAAATAAGTGGGTAAAGAAGCCTTGTACGTTTTCAACTGCATCTGGTTCCATATTTTGAAGATCATACAATGTAGTTTCTGCAATTACATCATTATAATCTCCGATAACCCAACCATCACCTGTTTTATCAGCATTTTCAAGGAATAGCACCTTAATGTGTTTACCAAAGTCGTCAACATTATCACCTTTTGCATCTACAACGTTATAAGCTGTAGCTAAATCAACTGATGAAATATCTAAAGAACCATTGTTTTCTAATAGGAATTCACGAACCATTATATCTCCAGGCTTGATGTTTTCAACATCAATTACAACTGATGGGTTTACTGCTAAATCTAATGTACCAGCTGTAAATTCATTGTGTGATACTTCTGTGTCGCTGAAGTACGCAAATGTTCCTCCCCCGATTAGTGATAATCCTAGTGCTGCTGATGCTACCCCTAAACCTAATTTCTTTTTCAAACTCATTTTTGTTTCCTCCTCTTTTTCTCTTATAAATTTTTATATTGAATCCTTATGTATTGATAAGGAGATCAACCAGAACTGTACTTAGTAAAGTTCATTTGTGTTCTCTGTAACGAACTTACAATGTGAGTATAGCCCATAAGTCTTATATTTGAAAAATCCCAAAATCAGTCACTTTTTCTTAATAAAGAACGTATATCGTTCGTTTTCTCGTAATATCTCTTATTTCCTTACTATTTTATTATTTTATTAAGAACAATAAGTTCCTTATAATGAACGTGTAAGTATTCAAATTAACGAAGGAGAAGGAAGATGATCGGTTCGAGGATTAAAGAATTACGAAGGCAGAAAAGTCTCACGATTACCGAACTTGCAAAACGCGCTGGGGTTTCAAAGTCATATTTAAGCTATATTGAACGAGATGTACAAAAAAATCCTTCTATTCAATTCTTAACTAAGATTTCAAAGCCACTCGATACAAATATTGAATTTTTATTAGGAGAAGAAAAAACAATTCCTCATTCTAATGAACCACTTGATCAAGAGTGGACCAAGCTCTTAAAAAATGCAATTGATGACGGATTAAGCAAAGAGGACTTCCGAGAGTTTCAAAACTATATAAAATTTAGTAACTGGAAAAATGGTTACATAAAAAACAAAGGAGGGAATAATATTGATAACGTGAAAAAAAAATGATGAATTTAGATTCCGAGTAATAAAAGTAAATAACAATGGAAATAGTGAAGATGTAACGTGCCGAATGATTAGGTTTAACTATTTATAACAGGTGAGGGGAGAGAGATTGAAACCAATGAAAAAAGGAATAGTGATAACTGGTATAATCGTTGTACTTTGTTTAGGCTCCACACAATTAATACCCGTATTAGCAAGTGAAGATACAGATATTGAGGTCAATCAAGAACGCGAGGTTTTAGTACCTACTGATGATACTAGAGTGAAGGACTCAAGTACGAACGAACATGAATATTTAACGACCGAAGAAACAACAACTTCAGATTCCACGAGTGATCTTCGTAGCCAAGCTAGGGAGAGTGAACACTATGATAATTATACAAACAATCTAGCAAAGGATTTAGGTATTGAAACTGAAGGTAAGGATTCAGAGGAAATTCAAGCTGAAATTCGTTCTATAATGCTCCAAGAGAAGGCTAAAGAAGCGGGAATTGAAGTTGAAGGTAAATCAGAGGAAGCCCTTATAACAGAACTTAAAGAAACGTATAGGGAGAAAACTGAGTTAATAAAGCCTTCCTCTAATAAATACGAAGAACTACGAATGAAACAAGATTCTAGGAGAAATCAAATTCTCGATACAGCAAAATCACATGGCATTGAAACTGAAGGCAAAGAATTTGATGCAGTTGTTGAAGAGCTAAAGACAGTTTTGTTAAAAGAAAAAGGAGAATAATGTTGAAAAAACCTTGAAAGGAACAATCCTTCCAAGGTTTTTTCATTTAATCCGTTTTCTCAACCGCTGATATCACCAAACCTCTTTCATT
This sequence comes from Fredinandcohnia aciditolerans, assembly GCA_003640645.1. Classification (GTDB taxonomy): domain Bacteria; phylum Bacillota; class Bacilli; order Bacillales; family Bacillaceae_L; genus Ferdinandcohnia; species Ferdinandcohnia aciditolerans. The sequence goes on from QGHH01000009.1 coordinate 15,261, forward strand.
TTCTTGAGCTTTATAGGTGATGTTGTTCAATGTTGCAGTTCCGTTTATTTTTTTATCCTTGTCACGAAGTAGCCCCAATTTATATGTGACTTTTCCGATGTCCTCTTCTTTGACTGCCTCTTCTGTGTTTGTTACGGCAACCAGTAAGAAGAATGCTGCGATTGTGTCTTCATATTTATCTAACGTGGTGCTAAGGTTATCTGATTCCACGTCTTTTTTTACGATTGATAAACGAACGACTTCATTTGTTGTTTCATTTACAATTCCTTCAAGAATCATTCCGTTGTTGACATCGTGTTTAAATTCACCATTTCTTACATCCAATTGTTCAATTTTGTCGGAATCTTTCATTTCTGTTTGAGCTTCGTTCCAATTTTTAACGAGGTCTTCTGTTGTAAAGCCCAGAGAGCCCAGATCCATGATTTGTTCGTCGGCTTGTTGAATTTTGGTTGCTTTTGGATCTTCTTTTTTCTCTTGTTCTTTCGCCTTGTCGTCTCCTTTACAACTGACAAGTAATAATGAACTAAGTAGCAAAATCGCAAAAATAAAAATTCGTTTCCGCATGATTTTCCTCCTACCAGCTAGCTTTTCACATAAAGTTAATATGCACGTTGAAGGTCCAAATCATGCAGAACGCTCATACAAAAAAAGCGATCCGGTAGAAGATCGCTTTTTATTCATAATCCTCTGTTTTACTAATCATTACCCTTACAACATACACTTCATCGTTTTCTTTTACTGTGTTTTCAATCACATCTTCATCCAAGCCAACTCTAATACCGTTAGTGCCATCCCTCACAATTAACGCAAGTACTTGGGGCTTTTCTGCTTCAATATTTATTTTGTCATTAAGTTGAGATTGAGCAGTGCCGATTGATGTATCAATTTCCATAACTGGTGACTGCAACGTGGTAGAACCTGTGCCATCGGTCATCGATAACGTCCACTGGGCATAAGTAGTGTCATCCAGGTTAAAATTCATTTTGGCAGCAGCCAACGTCATATCTTCGTTGGTTGCGGTCGCCCCACGTACGATATCTTCTTGTTTTTCTCCATTTTTAAAATGCTCTACCCAAACATGAATCATCTTTATATCTTCATTTTTTATGTTAAGGTCGTACATTAATAGTGTATCGAAACCGAGTGAACTAATGATTTGCGAATTTCTCTCATTTTGTTTGACTGGAGTCAGCACACCATCTGTTTTTTTTGAAGGATTGTTTTCATTACTACAGCCGATCAGAGCAAGTAAAAAAAGAAATCCAATAGACATTTTAAATAGCCTGCACACTAGCACTCCCCCTTTTTTCTCATAATACCATAGCTTTCCATTAAACTGCATAAATTTTCCTAATGCAGGGAATTCCTAAAGTAAAAGTGAGGTGCTGTATGTGCTGCGTAAAATATTTATTGGCTGTAGTTTTTGTTTGTTATTAACGCCAACTGTTTTTATCGACAATGATTCTGCAGCTTTTTCAGCTGAGCAAAAAAAGCCAGTCCCAGAGTATGCAAAATGGGGAAAACTTGCGATGGAGGAGACACAGAAACGTTATCCTTCCGCTCAAATTGTTGATTATTTACATGTTGGTAGACATAAGAAAAACGGAATGTATGTTGAACGTTTCAAACTTTGGCTGAAGCAGGATAATCGTGAATTCGGTGTTTTTGTAAATATCACGTTTGAACCAGAGACTGAACGAGTAAAAAATATTACCGTTGTGGAAACAGACCGATAGTGCTTTTACATATAATCCATCAATTATGTGAAAAATACGAGGTAAAGGAGGTGTGAATGCCGTGACTAACTTTATTATGAAATTAATTTTATTACCTTTAATTGTAGCCATTTGTTCTGGCATTTTTGATAGTGTTGATTTAGTTGCATGGTATCAGCCAATTGGTATTGGTGTACTGTTAGCCATTCTTGGTTATTTTATGGAGAAAGCGATGCTAAGAAGAGATACTACGGTGATGACAGATATTGCCGATTTTGTAACTGCAGCCCTTGTAGTATATTTTCTTTCCTTGTTCTACGATGGAGCTAGAGTCACCCTTTGGGGCGCAATCTTAACAGCCCTTGTTATTACATTAGTTGAGATAGCTATCCACCGTTGGTTAGTAAGGTCTGATAGAACCGAGAGATCCCTTGCTTAAGTTGCATAATAAAGAGAGGTGCATATCTATTGTGCACCTCTTTTCCATTTACCCACCTATATAAGACATTTCAATTTTCTTACGTTTCTTCGCAGTTTCCTCTGTTCGTTCATCAGAGTAACGATCACGTCTCACTTGCCAAATCGACTTAAGTGTTTGATCAATCTCACTTTCGGATGCACCTGATCGAATTAAGGATCTTAAATCATGGCCAGCCGTTGCAAATAGGCATGTATACAGCTTTCCATCTGCCGAAATTCGTGCTCGGGTACAACTTGAGCAGAAGGATTCTGTAACAGATGAAATGAAACCAATCTCCACATCTGTACCTACGTAACGATATCTCTTCGCTACTTCTCCAAAATAATCCGCATCGACAGGTTCTAATGGCATTTCACTATGGATTAAGTCATGGATTGCTTTCTTCGAAACCACTTGATCAAAATTCCAACCGTTTGTCGTTCCAACATCCATAAATTCGATGAAGCGAAGCGTGATTCCTTTATCTTTAAAATACCTCGCCATCGGTAGTATCTGCGAGTCATTTTTTCCTTTTCGGACCACCATATTCATTTTCACATGAAGTCCGGCTTCTTGTGCCGCTTCAATTCCCGCTAATACCGGCTTCACTCCAACAGAACGACCATTCATTCCTTTAAAAATATCGTTATCCATCGCATCAAGGCTAACATTCACACGCTGCAGGCCCGCTTCTTTCAATTGCTTTGCATATTTCGGTAAGAATATACCGTTTGTTGTAAGAGCAATATCTTCAATACCTTCTATATGAGTTAAACGCTCAACTAGTTCATGGACATTTTTTCGAACTAACGGTTCTCCACCAGTTAAGCGAATCTTTTGCACACCAAGTTTGACAAAGCTTCGTGTCAACGTTTCTATTTCAGAATAGGATAATAATTCGCCTTGCCTTAAGAATTGATAATCATCCCCAAAGATTTCTTTAGGCATACAATACGAACAACGGAAATTGCATTGATCTGTGACAGAAATGCGCAAATCACGTAGAGGTCGATTCAATTGATCAACAATTTTTTCATTTTTTGTAGTCATTTAACCTGTCACTCCTACCTTTAAATAAAGGTTCAAAAAGGAGGATGAAAGGGACCGCGTCGACAAAAACGCCACGGCCTCATGTCTTGTCGACACTAGCACATCCTGTGCGTCGAAAGTTCAAGGCGGCGCTGCTTTGAGTACCGGAGCGAGGCAACTGCTTGAGTTAACTCCCTCGCAGCCTTGCGCTGAGGAATTTACATCTTGAATAATCTAGTAGACGCAAGCGCATAACCAGGTAATTCACAATGTACATGGAGCAGTTTACGCAGAAATTCGACGTGTCATTTTCACCGGACTTTTTGAACATCCTAACTTTTCAAGTACCTATTACTCTATCATACTAACAAATTCTTGTGAATAGAAACGATATTCCATAAAATCCGGTTTACGAAATAAATTTCAAAACGTAGACAAACGCCCACTACTTCTGGCCCATGGTTACATATCCATGTTAGTGAGGCAAGAATAAGGAGCAATTCTAGCCCAATCACGGTAAAAAGAAATATCCCGTGCACGTAGTGGGAGATTAAAAACAGGAGGTTATTAGATGGGACCATATAGAAGTCCATATGGATTTAGCAGAGCGGGACGGTTTTTTTGGGGAGCACCTTTAGTAGGTGGATTAGTTGGAGGACTTATTGGAAGTACTCTTCTCAATCCGTATTTCTATGGCGGATATGGATATCCATATTATCGCCCACCGTATTACCCATACTACCCGTATGGCGGCGGTTTCTGGTATTAATTAGAAATGCGTAAGGCGTCTTCCCATCGGCGACATGCATAAAAATAGCTGGCAGGAAGGTGCTTTTTACCTCCCGAAGCGATTGGCTTAGACCAGAGAGCCGATGGCGCCTGGAGCTAGACATTTGTAAAAAAAAGGAGCTGACACATAAGCTGTCAGCTCTCTTCTTTTTTGTTTCTTTTAAACATAAGGGAAACAGCGAGCGGCATGATACCAAACCAGCGATTGGTTAATGGTGGTTGTTCTTCCTTACGCTGCTTTCGTGTCGCCTTACGCACTTCTTTTGGCTGATCTAAAGTCTTGACTATTTGTTGGGTCACAAACTTCACATAATCGTTTGTAGACATAATAACACCTGCCTTATTCAAGCTTCAGTGATATTATTATTTCCATTTTTTTGCGAATGTAACCACGACACTATGTCGTCGACAACTTCGTCTAGATTTTTATCGGTTGTGTCAATCTTATAATGTGCCTCATTGTAAAAAGGCATTCGATCACGATAAAGTTTTCTTGTATTTTCCTTTTTCTCTGAATCAAACAATGGACGAGATGGGTCAAACTGAACACGGTCAAAGATCTGCTCAATGTCACAATATAAGAAGATGACGTGACCATTTTGCATCATCCACTGACGATTTTCTTCTTGAATGACAATTCCTCCACCGGTTGTGATCACCATATCATTTGTTGGTATTTCTTTTAGAAATGAACGTTCATAGCCTCGAAAGGTTTGCTCACCATCTTGTGAAAAAATATCAACAATTCTTTTTCCTATCTTTTCTTCAATAAATTGATCCGTATCAACCACAGGCATGTTTAAGACTTGCCCAAGTTTTTGTCCGATTGTTGTTTTTCCTGCTCCCATAAATCCTGTTAAATAAACGGCTTTCATTTCTCTACTCTCCTAAAAATGCGGCTAATATGCGTCCACTCGATTTTTATAAATTATAACAAAAACATCCATGTTTGTCTTAACGTAATTCAATCCAAGAACCTATCACTTTCTTCTCATAATCATATACAAAGCTCGCACTATATTTGCGCTGTTCTTTTGTCGTGCAAGAGATGGTAATTTGTGATGTTGTGGTCGTTAATGGCACAACAGTATACGATATTGTTCCGTTAGGAAAGTTGAGAAAACCAGTTTCTCCTGTGCTTTCTATATCTTCCTTTAATTTAGCCTGTATTCCCCCAACCCCTAGTTGCATTAGGTTCTCCAAAATGAATATCTCTTCTGTTTCCTTTGAAAAATCTTTTTCCGTCATATACGCATTTACTTGAAACGTGAACACAAGGAAAAATAAAAAAGAAATCGCAATTGTAACAGGAAGAATAAAACCTTGTTCATTTTTCATGCTTCCTTAACCTCCACTGTTGTGAATGCGGAAATAACGGCTTGATACGTATTCCCATCTACTGTTACCACTGAAATTAAAAAACCATCTGTTTTCGACTCAAATGTCACATCAGTTATTTGCTGAAGCAACACCTCATGACCTTTTCCATTTACCCTCCTTCGTATTTTGTCATTGTATTTTTCGAAACTCACTAACTCACCAGACGGATTTTTAAAGAACACTGAATTATTTTTTGATACAGTTATTTCACTTGCTTCACGGACTTCCATTTTCATTTGCTGAATTAAAATTTGCCATTCAAGTTTATTGAACTGATCATTATTATCTCGGAACACTACACTAAGGAAAGGTGAAATAAGTGAAAGAATGACTAGCAGAATTGAAAAAGTCACTAACATCTCTACTAATGTAAAACCCTTGTCATTACTCACCATTTAGGTATCCACATCTTTCGTACGTTTTGGAAAGCTTGTCCTCCCACGTTATACAAAGCTCCCATTTTTGCAACTCCTCATTAAATGTCTTTGAAAACAGATAGGTAACCCCGTTTTTTATAATCCTATCTAGATCTGATTCATCACCGTTGTACTCCTTATTGAGCTCCTCTGATAATAATTGTCTCCCCATATTAAAAATTTCGGTGTTTTTTCGTTCTGTTATGATAAGCAATAGCTGGGGAAGGAGTGTTGCACAAAGCATAAGCCAAATCGAAATCGCAAGGAGCATTTCTACTAATGTAAAGCCTTGCTTACTCCTTATTGACATAAAACCTCCCCTTTCCCAACAAGAACGTTACAGTGTATTTGTTATCCTTATACAAAAACAAGATCTCCCCCGAACGCTGAATATTCCCATTACTTGTAAATACCAACCTCGACCCCAGTGTAGTGATAATGATTCGAATCGCCGGGTCAATCTTTCGAACCAATATCACATCATTCGTTTTTGCACTACTAAGTTCATAATATGAGCCGCTTACACTGAAATAAAGCCTAGTTGATTCATTATGGCTGATCGCATATTGTTGGCTGTAAAAAATATCATTTTGAAGCTGTTCCAAAAAATGATCTATCTTCTTAGATTCATGTAGTGGTCTTAGCTGCAAAAGACTAATCGAGGATATTACAATCACAATTGATAGGACAACTAGGGCTTCGATTAAGGTAAAGCCTTTATGGTTGAGAAGAGGCTGTATTTTCAACTTGTGCAACTTTTCCGTTTCCATCAATTGTAATGGTGTCACCATTTAGACAAGCTGGAATGCCCTCTTTAAGATATTTATCATCTGTTAAATCTTGTTCTGTCGGTGTCTTGTCATGTTCCAACTCATACGCCTGCACTTGGGCTTCAACCATTTTCACAAGTGCATCACACCCTTTATCTTTAATAACTGAATTATGCTTCGTCACATTGGGCACGGTTATCAAAAGCAAAATTGATACGACTAATAACACAATTAACATTTCCACAAGGGTAAACCCCTTTTGATTTTTCAGTTTCATCAACATCTACCTTTCTATATTCCATTTAATAGTTGAAACATTGGTACCATGATGGCTGCGTACATCAACATGATGATAATTCCGATGGTCGCAAATAGGATTGGTTGGACGACTGCTAATAATCTTGTAACGTTTTCCTCGGCTTTTTCCATTACATATAGGCTATAATGCTGGAGTTCACTAGCTAAATTTCCGTTAGATTGGCCATGTAAAATAATCATCGCTAAATCTGCCTCATAATATTCTCGTACTCTCAAAATGTCTTCGAATCGATTCCCCGCTCGTAGAAGCTGTTTCATTTCTTTTGCTTCCTCTCGAAAAAATGGCGAGTGGAGCTGCTGTTCAAACATCGTTAACGCTTGAAAAATCGATAATCCACCTTTTAATAAGTTACTAAGTTGCACGGAAAAGAAATGGGAATTAAACATAACTGTTACTTTTTTTAAAATGGGAATCTTTAAGAGCAGCTTCATTTTTTCAACTGGGGTAAGTTTTTGAAAATGAAGAAAATAGTACGTGAGGCCAATAATCAGTAGCAAACCGACAATGAGGAGGAAATATCGGTTTAGCTCAGGGAGCCTTAATAAAAATTTAGAAATCAACGTCTGTTCATAACTCATCGAGGTAAACAAGCTTTGAAATTGCGGTAAAAGGATTTTTTCAATCATGGTAAACATGAATCCAACAAACATTAATAAAGCGAGTGGATAACGTATTATCTTTTTTCCTTTTTCAAATTGGATAATCTTTTTCTGCAACATTGTACTTCCTTCACGGAGGGCAAATGAAATATCACCATGCTGCTCGGCAAAGTACAAGTAACTAAGAATATCCTTATGAAAGCCCACCTTGCTAAAGGCAGTATATAAGGATTCACCTTGTTTACAGCTTTCAATGATGACTTCAATGTCCCTGTTGTGCTTCTTTGGCAACTGGAACAAAAGGAATTGTGAGGCTTGTTCAAAGGAATAGCCTTGATCAAGAAGATTACCGATTCTACTCAAATATAATGATTGTTCCTTTAAGGTCCAGTTCTTATTTCTTTTCCTTGATATCATTGACAACCCATCTTTCTAGCGCATCCGGATATAAGTATCCAAGGGCAATTCCTTTCTTAATGACATCCCTTAATTTTTCATAGCGGTATTCTGCTTTGTCACCCCTCGCTTCCTTCATTACTTCATTCAGGGCATGTCCGTTTAAAAGCTCGTACACCCCCACTCGTCTTACTTTTCGATACTTTTTACATTGCGGGGAGCATTTCCCTTCACAATAGGGACATTTGAGATCAACTAGCCTTTGTGCTGCGATTGCTATTAATGTTTGCTCAATTTCCTGCAAGGACACATCAAATTCTAATAGCCGATAAATGGCACCTTTTGTATCTCTTGTATGCATTGTTGTTAGAACCAAATGACCTGTCAGCGCCGCTCGAACAGCAATCTTTGCTGTTTCTGAATCCCTTATTTCACCCACCATGATAATATCGGGATCATGACGCAAAATGGCCTTCAATCCATGAGCATATGTGATTCCGGCTTTTTCATTCACCTGAACCTGAAGAACATCTTCACTTTTTTTTTCAATGGGATCTTCTAATGTAATGATATTTCGGTTGAAAAGCTTCTTCGTTGCGTGTAGTAAGGAATAGAGGGTGGTTGTTTTGCCAGATCCTGTTGGTCCAGTAAAAATAATTAACCCGTGTGAATGCTTCAGAAGTGAAAGAAGTTTAGTTGTCATTGTCGGAAAAAGCGATAGATTTGCAAGAGAATAGGTTGGTGTTTCAGGTAGGATACGTATGACTAGACTTTCGTTGTAGGGTGTGGGCAGTGTAGACAATCGAAGATTAATGTTAATACCTTTTAGATTTAGGGTTATTGCACCGTTTTGTGGTCTTCTCCTTTCTCCAATATCCATTCCAGCAAGGAATTTATAATGGGAAATTAACCGTTCGCAGACATCCTTTGGAATCCTTTGCTTATTGAACAATTCACTATCGAGTCTGTATTGGACAACTGCATCATTGATTTTCGGAACAAAATGGATGTCTGATACATTCATTGACCAAGCATCCTCGATCAATAGGTCACCAAGCTGTTCGATTTCACTCAAATAATTCACTCCTTTTTAGATGATGCTCAAAAAGTGCGGTGAATATGACACATCGAATTTCTGTGTTGGCTTGCTTTTCCGTTCCTCACGTATTAATTGCATACGTTCCGGTATTCATAGCTGCGCCGCCTTGAAATTTCGACGCACAGGATGTGCTAGTGTCGACAATGCCACAGGACGTGGCGTCTTTATCGACGCGGTCCTCTTCATCCTCCTTTTTGAACTCTAATTATAATTTTTCTCTTGCAGGTAACATATTTCAACAAATATCTACAAACTCCTTCTTTTTATAAAAAAATATTTGTGAACTTTATTTGAACATGGGGACTTCAAAAAAAATAAAAATACAACCCCTGCCATTAGGGTTGTATTTTGGTGGAAATTTGAATCTATTATTAGGAGGAATCAATACATTGTATGTTCGGTACCTGCGAGTTATGCCAATTGAAAAATATGTTCGATTATTTATGAACTTTTACCTACAAGTGATATAAATCACTTATTGATGGTATTTAACTGTACTATAATTGGGGTATCATTAGGGTCGCAAGGAGTGAAGACGGTGGAACAAACACTGAAAATAACAAACGTTTTAGCAGATCCAACCCGTTATTATATTTACCAATATATTATTAAACAAAATAAAGATGTTACCGTTCAAGAAATTGCAGAAGAATTTGAAATTCATCCGAATGTAGCAAGGCTTCATCTAACAAAGCTTGAAGATGTCAATATGCTTGTTTCAGAAGCAAAGAAAACTGGAAAAGGTGGCAGACCTAGTCGTCTTTATCGACTATCGGATGATCACATTCAAATTAATTTCCCGTTTCGGGATTATCAATTGCTTTCAAAAATTGCCATAGAAACGATGGCTACACTTGGGGACGTGGGGAAACAAGCACTTGAACTAACAGGCAGAAGGTTCGGAGAGGAACTAGTGAACCATCAAATCCCAGTTTCAATCCATGAGCTTACCTTTGATCAAAAGCTTGATATTTTAAAAAAGGCATCCACAGTTGCGGGTTTTTATCCAGATTTAGACCATAATAAAGATAAGACAAAAATCTTTTTAAAGATTAATAATTGTCCATTCAGAGAAATTGCTCAAGAAAACTTTGAAGCCGTTTGTGGAATGCATCATGCATTTCTAAGAGGAATGTTTGATTTACTCTTTGAAGACGTGGTACTGGAGGAGTCCGAAAATATCATTCTTGGTTGTAATTCCTGCAGTTATCACGCAATTGTCGCAAAGTGATGTTTACATTTGTGCAATCGTTACATTATAATAATAAAAGTGATGTTAAATCATGTCTAAGGGGGGAAATATACATATGGAACGTATGTACCGAGTTTTAGGTTTTTGGACAGGTATATTTGCAGTAATGTTCTACGTTGGTAGTATGGATGTTCTAGCACTAATTTTCTTTGCACAAACCGGATTTTTCGTCCTTTTAAGCTATTTAAAATTGTCTGAAAGAATGTACATTTACGTGTTTGGTGCATATTTAACTGTTTTCTTCTGTGCCTTCTCTTACTACACCACATTTATGATGCCACTTGGTGGAGGTCACTAAAAAAAAGCGATGGAGACATCGCTTTTTTATTTTCCTTGGAAGATATTTTCCCAAGATACTTTTACATTTTTTTGCTGTATGAGAACATGAAAGGCTGCACTCATTCCACTATCCATTATAAGAGAACGAATCGCCCGATTTTGTTTACTTTTTTCCGAAAATGGGTTAGGGTCAAAATTCTCCTGTAAAAACGTAAGAATCCCCGCCTCTAATAAAAATTCATCCTGTCTACATTTCTTCACGAATTCAAGTCCTAGCTTAGAACTATATGTAACAAGCGTGTCAAAATGAATATGGGTTGTTAAATCCATTTCCCCTGGGTGCATAAGTGGGTTATGTATTAATTGATGATTGTAGTACCCCCTAAGACTCCCCCTTATTCTCGCTGTTTCTTTCCATTCAGCATTCGTATACCCATAATCAACCGTAAAAACAATAGCATTCCCTAGAAAACTAGTTAGTTCTTCTAAGTAGGAAAGCATTTGAAGTGGAATTTCAAATCTTTGTCCATTCGTCAGTACGATTTTGTTAGCATCTAAGTATTTATTAATTTGTTCATCCGTAAGTGGTACAAGAATTTCAGTTAAGCGGTCTTCCTCTGTTAGTGTAATCTTCACTTCGTAAATCGTATTATCTTTTTTCTCAATCACTCTCACCGGAAAAGCATCAAATAATTCATTTGAAAACACTATTCCATGAAAAACAGGGAAATCTCTTTTTACTTCATCAAGACTCTGATACTGAATCACTTTTTTGCCTACAGGTAGAATGTCCTGCTGCAAACGTTGATGGTACGGACTTGTTTCTATCATTATATAGGTTATTTTTTGATAGGTTTCAATAAAAGAATCTTGTAATTCGTCAAGAACAGCCTTTGCAAATCTACCATTTCCACCACCTATTTCACAGATATATGGTGGAGTTTTTTCGTGAGCAATAAGCTTATGAAAGAGGGTTGCAAACAGTTTGCCAAAAACATTGGAGATATTACTGTTTGTGATGAAATCTCCTTTTTTCCCAACCTTTACTTGGTCTTTCTTGTAATAGCCTTTATTTTCATGATATAACACAGTATTCATAAACTGTTCATATGTAATCTGTTTGTTTAAAGATGATTGAATGGCATCTTTTAATATATCTAGCATATGCTCACCTTTTAGAGGATGTTCAAAAAGTCGTCCGAAAATGACACATCGAATTTCTGGGTAAACTGCTCCAAGTACATTGTGAATAACCTGGTTATGCGCTTGCGTCTACTAGTTTATTCAAGATGTAAATTCCTCAGCGCAAGGCTGCAAGGGAGTTAACTCAAGCAGTTGCCTCGCTCCGGTACTCAAAGCTGCACCGCCTTGAAATTCGCGGTCCTTTTCACCCTCCTCTTGAACATTTATTTTTACTATTTTTCACCATTGACACAGTGTTTATATTATTATATTGTAAATTTAGTAGCTTACAATATCCCTCCCATTATACGGATATATAAGTATTGGCTTATGCCAAATTTGACATTAGGAAGGAATTCTTAATGTTAAAAACATCCCCCAGAAAAGGTCTGACTCTACCGGAGTTAGACCTTTTCTGTGTTTTAATGTTAAAACCCATTTAAGAACGGGTTTGAGTCCATTTCAGCTTCAATCGTTGTTTCAAGTCCATGCCCAGATAGGACAATTGTTTCTTCTGGTAATGTGAGAAGCTTTTTATGAATACTGCTAAGTAGTTGTTCATGGCTTCCACCTGGTAGGTCAGTTCTCCCGATGCTTCCTTGGAATAAGGCATCTCCTGAAAAAACTACTCCAAGTTCTTGGCAATAATACGAAACACTTCCAGGTGAATGGCCTGGAGTATAATACAGATCTAAATGAAAGTCACTTATTTCAAGACTTCCTTCTTTTGGAAGTATGGTTGGTTCTGCTTTTGATAAGATTTCTTGCCCAGGAATAAAATATGCTGAACCATTTAAAGCAGGATCTTTCAGCCAATTCTTCTCTTTCTCGTGAATATACACAGGAACATCCCAATTAGCTTTTACATCATCAATCGCACCTATATGATCAAAATGAGCATGTGTTAAAAGAACCGCAACTGGGGTAAGTCCCTGTTGCCTTAATATCGTATTTAATCTTTGTCCATCCCCACCCGGATCAAAGATGAGGCACTTCTTGTTTGAATTGGTCAAAATGTACGCGTTTGTTTGTAAGGGTCCTAACGGAATCCTTTGCCACTTCATACCTTTCCCTCCGATGCTTTTTAATCTATCCTTTATTCTACACTATCAATTGAAAACGAAAAAGCACTTAAACAATTGCACTTAAGGTTTTGCCTAAAAGGTAATTTGTCTTGAAAGTGTCACTTTTTCCTCCTCGACAAATACGTATAAAACGATTAGAATATAGATTGAATCTATCTATTTCTTTACATAAAGGGTTTTCAGCCTTTTTCAAGCAACATTTTTCATGAGTTGAATGATGGGATGTTGTAAATTTTCATGCTATGGGGAAAAATAGTAATGAATATTTAAAAGTAAAGGCGCACTTTTAAGTGTAACATTGATTATAGCAAGGGGGTAAGTCACATGGGTCTAATGATTATCTTTTCACTAGTTGTAATTTTAGCTGCATTTGGTATTATACGTTCTTTACGCGATAAGAACCTTTTAGCCTTATTATTCTCTACAGGAATCTTTTTAGTATTAGGCTGGTTCACAATCATGACAATCTGGAAACATGGTTTCCCAACTGCTCACTAATAACAAATGCGCAATCGCCTTGAAATAGGAACATCGACTAACTACAGCCACGTCCTGTGGCAAACGTCGATGTCAGCACTTCCTGTGCAAGTCCGACCAGCACAAGACGACCAGCGAGAAGGTTGATTACTGACCTTATTGATGGATTGGCTTGTGGCCTCGAAGGGCTAGGCGTTGAAGCTGGACGAAAATAAAAAGATTTAAAAGCCATCAGATACGATGGCTTTTTTCATTTCCCTTAATTTACTACAAGGTCTGTTATTTTTTTTGTCCTCATATCGATAATCTTCTCAAATTGAAAACCATATAAACATAAGAAACCATTTGGAGAAAAATTAAGGGGTTGATCATCTACTTTTTCAAGAATGACCTCTTCTTTCCTTGTACTGATGTCGTAGGAAACCAATTCGAATTTTTCCCCGTACGTATCAAATGCTCCATTTGAATATGGTTGAAACGAGTAGAATTTCTTTTGTTCGACGACATAATCGGCTGAAGGAATATACCATTTTGAATAGTCACTTAAGAGTGGCATTTTAAATTCATATAGCTTTTTATTCTGTTCTGGGTGGTAAAGGCCAACCTTCGCAAATGCCTCCTCCCCTTGAATCAATTCATATGTGACAAGTAGATTTTTAAAAGTAACGAACGAAATAATATCCTCAAATAAGAGTCCTTCTGTTTTTGTATCTAAATGATACGAATATAGTGGTGCAAAGTAATCTAAGTCGTTTTGGTCCCATTTTAAATATGAAATTGTATTGGGACTAACCCATTGAATAAAAGGCTGAAAGACCTCAAATTTCGTTTTTTCCTCGGTCTGAATGTCCACCAAATGGGTTTGAAACGACCAATCCTCTAAAAACGTTGTTACAAATACCTCACTTGGATGATAAGGATTCCAGCTGTAAAACAAATCAAAGGAATTGATTTCCCATTCAAATTGCACGTTTCCTTCTTTGTCTACCGCCATTAACTTCGCCATATTTTGAGAATCTGATGTATGTATTAAAAACATGGAATGGTCCTCATTTGCCTTCATTGTAAGCACCGGGGCAGAGGTTTGAAGGAACAGCTCCTTTTTACCAGTGAACAAGTGATACTTATATATTGTTGAAATACCATTATCATCGGTAACATAGAGGATGCTTTCATCATCATACCATTCACCTACACTATTGAATTCTTCCCCGCTGAGATCAAGTGGCTTTACCTCTTGATTTTCTCCAAAGAATTCTGCAGGTACAGGACCTTTTGTGACATTCTTATTCCTACTGTTTGGCGCATCACTTGAATCAAAATGTTGATGAGAATTACAGCCAGCTAGTAGAAAAAGTAACATAAAAAAGAATATTAAATTTCTCATCAACTCAAAACTCACCTCTTCTAGCATCTAAAATAGAGTTCCACGTTCTATTGTTCCCTTAACAGATAATACGATTATGCACGTTAAAAAGTTTCAGCGCAAGGAAAAAAGCCGGCCTTTTCACCGACTTTTCTAGAGAGCGTTTTCACATATACAAGGAGGCTAAAAATGCTCCGAGGGTCTCCTGATAAATTTCATCAAATTGAGAAAGTGGGAGTGGATTAACACCTTCCCCCAATTCAAATGTAAACCCTGGTTTCCTCCATTCTTGAATAAACCAATCCTTATATCCTGCATGACTATCTATCGTTCGAACTGCTCTATATCCACTAACCCTTGAAAATTCATTCACAAGGGTACCTGACTCTGATGGCTCTAACCCCTCATATCCCCAATAAATAACCTCTCCTTGGGTATGGAAGGCTAATACACGATTATAGTTTGCATCTCTTGTTAGTTTCTCAATGGCTATTACTTCTGGCTCCGTTAAGGGAGCATCGCCTGGGTAATCTCGTGGTGCGGGCGACTTTGGTTCCTTTCTTTCTTTTTCAATCTCCCAATTCGCTGGAAATTGGTTATTTAAATCAATACCGCGAATATTTGCTTTCCAGTCTTTAAAATCAAGACTTCCATTGTTAATGTTTACAACTTCATCTTTATATGGTTTCTGTTCAGGAGGACCATTAAGCACCAAATTAACACCATCTGGATTCACCATAGGAACTATTGATAAGAGTGTTTCCAAATATAAGGGCTCGACATAAAACCCTCTAATCGGAGCCATATTTGTTAAACCCAGCAAATAATCATTCATAAAGGTCATAATGACATTTGTTGTAATCCATTCATTAGCATGAAACGACCCATTCCAATGAACCCTCTTTTCTCCTCTACCAATTCGAAGTTCAAGCAGATCATTACCTAATACACTTTTACCAATAGACCGGGTTTGAAGAAATGGATAAATCGTCTTTAATTGCTCAATTTCACTCACCATATCAGCAAAATCGTATTCCCTATTTCCATTTACGATTGGTTGAACCACTCTTTCTGGAATCAGAATCATTTGGCCAACCTGTAGATTTTCGGCTGTTATCCCTGGATTCACTAAAAATAAAGTATCTGCCATAAGTGTCCGAGATTTGGCTAACTTCCATAACGTATCACCCTGAACAACTTTATGCTGTTTTAAAAGAAAACCGGGAATCCTTACTTCTGCTCCAATCTGCAAATTATTTATATTCAAATGTAAATTTGAGTCAATTAATAAATGAATAGGGATAGCAAACAATTGACTGTAATACCAGAACGTGTCTCCTGGACGGACAATGACCTTCACTCCTAATACCTCCTTGTTATCCTCTCCTACCATTTTATGAGCGATGGGATGTACTTCATGCCATCGGAAAAGCCTTGACCCTCATTTGGGCCAAGGCTTTTATTTCCTTATTCTTTAAACTCTTCAGGGACTGGTTCATGATAAGATGTTCCATTATAGAAACGGAGTAGGTCTCCATAGACAATCTCATCTGAATAATCCAATTCTAGCCCTGCTTTTTCCATGTAAGGCTCACAATAGCTAATTTCTGTCTCTTCACCTGTTTCTTTATCATAACAAGTATTCTTCGTAAATACATACTTATCTGTGATAAAGCTTCCATCACGTAAGACAGTCAATGGTATTTTTTCTTCAGAAAATAAATCACTACCGAAATGAACGTCATTACGTATATCCATTCCAAGGAGATTTAAAATGGTTGGTTTTAAATCTATTTGTCCAGATACAGTTGAAATCACTTGTGGATTCTTATCTGTCACTCCAGGAATGTGAATGATTAATGGTACCTTTTGCAGTTGAATTGAATCAAATAGTGTGATTTCTTCTTTCCCTAGAAACTGTGCCATCGCTTTATTATGGTTTTCAGAAATTCCATAGTGATCCCCATAAAGAACAAATATGGTATTTTCATACATTCCTTCTTCTTTAAGTCGTTCGATAAAGATTTTGATGGACTCATCCATATAGCGAACGGTTGGGAAATAACGGTTCAATGTTCTTGAGTTTGAATTAAATTCATTTACCATTTTATCCTCTTCACCAAGTTCAAAAGGGAAATGGTTTGTTAATGTAATAAATTTTGAGTAATACGGCTGTGGCTGTGACTTTAATAAGTCAATGGATTGTTCAAAGAAATCGATATCCTTTAAGCCCCATCCAATTGAATTTTCCTCTGTAACCTCATAACTTTCAAGATCAAAAAATTCATCATAACCGAGAGAATCATACATGATATCGCGATTCCAGAAAGTCTTGTTATTCGCATGAAAGACTGATGAAAAATATCCATAGTCCTTAATAAATTCAGGAGTTGCTGTAAATTCATTATTAGCATGGGTAAAGAAAACGGCTCCACGACCAAGTGGATATAATGAATTTTCTAATAAAAACTCTGAATCTGATGTCTTTCCTTGACCTGTTTGATGATAAAAATTGTCAAAGTAATAACTTTCTTTTATAAAATCATTTAAGAATGGCGTAATTTCTTCCCCATCAATGGTTTCATTAATGACGAAGTTTTGAAGTGATTCCATTGAAATCACGACGACATTCTTTCCTTGTGCAATACCAAATTTATCGCTTGGTTCCTTTTGATTTGCTTTTAAATAGTTTTCGATTTCGATAAGTGAACTGCTGTCGGCCAAAGCTCGTTGGGCGGAAGATTTTGATTGAAGGACAATATCATAAATTTGATAGTTGTATGTCCCGATATTTTTCACTAACATTTCACGGTCAAAGGTTCTTGTCAATAACTGTGGTCGCTGAGCTTCTGCTAATCCAAGATTAAAAAAGAAGATAGCTGCAACAAGGATGAAATAGGATCTTCTTTCCTTTTTCGTGATAACTTCAGCAGCAGTAAAACTTGGTTTATATTTATTGATCAAAATTAGAATAACTACATCAATGAACAGGAGTGGATCTGTTGCCTTTAAATTTCCTGTAATACTGGTTCCTAAATCCCCCATGTTACTTGTTTGAAAAAGAACAGGAAGAGTCAAGAAGTCATTGAAGAATCTGTAAAATACAACATTGGCAAATAACACAAATGAAGATAGTAAACTAGCAAATATAATGAACTTAGTTCGATGCTTATCCTTAATAAAGAAAGAAAGACCAAAGAACAGCAACAAAAAACTTAATGGGTTTATTAGTAAAATAAACTCTTGCATCAAGTTTTCTATTTTTATATCAAAGCTAGTTTTATATACGATATATGTTTTTATCCAAAGCATAAATGCAGCTAAAAAGATGAACTTTGATTTGGAAAAAGTTGATGACTTAATCATCAATATACCTCCTTGTTTTCAAGACCGCGGAGCACCAAAGATTAATGTTTTTACTTCCATTTTTAGGTAATTTAGAAAAATCTAAAGATAATCTTAATACTTTTTTGACTAAAAATCAATCATCCAAACAACTAAATTTTATAGAATCATATAGATGTACATTATGTATATACATATAAGACGATTAGTTGACTAGAAAGTTTCATAGTAGCCAAAAGTAACAATCTTTTAAATATTCTAACAAAATTGTAAAAAAAGAGATTTCATTGTGAAATCTCTTTTTCCTATTTATTGGTTGTTTTTAGCCAAATAAGCTGCACCTATTACACCCGCATCGTTTCCTAATGTGGCAATGGCTATTTCAGCAGCTTCGGCTACCCTTGGAAAAGCAAAACGCTTAAACTGCTTTCTTAATGGAAGCAGTAATTGCTCACCTGCTTTTGAGACACCGCCACCTATAACGATTTTTTCTGGGTTTAGTCCATTAGCGACATGACTTAAAGCTAAGCCAAGGTGAAATGTTACATTGTCAATGATTTCTTGGGCTAGATGGTCCCCTTTGCCTGCTGCATCAAAAACATCCTTTGAGGTGACTTTTCCAGTTTGTTCAAATTGTTCTCGAAGTACACTTGAGTCGTTTCCACCCTGAAGGGCCTCAGTTGCCAAACGTGCGATACCAGTAGCAGATGCTATTGTTTCGATACAGCCCGTTTTTCCACAGCCACATAAAGCACCACCTTCTACCAAGGAAGTGATATGGCCAATTTCTCCACCTGCCCCATTGGCTCCGCGAACTACATGACCATTAGAGATAATGCCTCCACCGACACCTGTTCCTAACGTTACACAAAGTAAGTCCTTTGCGCCTGCACCTGCACCCTTCCACATTTCACCGATAGCAGCAACGTTTGCATCGTTATCGATAACTGCAGGCAACCCAATATTTGCTTCAAGCTCTGCTTTTAGAGGATACATCTCGCTCCATCCGAGATTGGTTGCTTTATAGATAACGCCATCTTCAAAATGAACTGGCCCAGGGGCACCCATTCCTACACCTGCGAAATGTTTTTTTGAAAGCTTAAGTTCTAACATTTTTGCTTCAATTGCTTTTGCAATATCCGGGATAATTTTTGCTCCAGATTTATCCGTTGGAATTTCCCATTTTATAACAACTTCACCTTCTTGTGTGATAAAGGCAAGTTTGACAGTTGTACCACCTAAATCGATACCAATTAATAATTTATCCATATCGTCCATTCCTTTGTGAGGATGTTCAAAACATCCAGTGAAAATGACACATCGATAGAGGAACTCCGACTAACAACCGACACGTCCTGTGTCGAACGTCGAAGTCACCACATCCTGTGGAAGCTCGTTGGCTTGTTTTTCCGTTCCTTGGAAAAGAAAACCACTTTTCCGGCGTGCGAAGCGGATTCAAGGAAGAGGTATTCCTTGTGCTCACGTATTAACTGCATACGCTCCGCTACTCAAAACTGCACCGCCTCGAACTTCTTGGTCCTTTTCATCCTCCTTTTTGAACACATACCCTATTTTATTTGTTTTTCGCTCTTTTTTCGGTTTCCCGGACAATTTCTTGGCGGAGTAGAAAAATAGCTGATTGATAATCCTTTGTTTCAATGAGCTGTGAATTGTAAAGCTCTTGTATTTCAGTTTCCATTAATTCCAGGTCAGCAACTCTGTCACCAACATAAATGATCGTGCCAAATTTTTTTAGAAATTGTTGAATATCATAAATTGTTTTCACTTTCTCACCTTCTGCATTCCACAATATATACTAGCTTATTTTAAATAATAGAAACACGCAAGTCTTTCTCATGAAAGTCCATAAAAATGTAAAAGGAGTGCTCACTTTTAAAGAGAACACTCCTAAAGAATTTTATTTATCTGGATCTTTTGGATGTAAAATTTTTGGTCTATTTCTTTTTAATGGAATAGGAGCACGGAATAAAACATCCTTAAATCCTTTGAAGGAAAACGGAATAAACGGCCATAAATATGGAACATTAAATGATTTCATTCGTGCTAAATAGAGAATCCATAGTGTAATTCCTACGACAAAACCAATTACTCCAAATATACTGGTCGTTAATAAGAAAAATAGCCTAGCTAAGCGGTTTGCAAGACTCATCTCATAGCTTGGTGTTGAGAAGGTTCCTATGGCTGCAATTGCAAGGTACAAAATAACCTCATTTGTAAATAAACCAACTTCAACTGCCACCTGTCCAATCAACATGGCTGCGACAAGCCCTAGTGCTGTTGCAAGGGCAGTTGGAGTGTGAATGGCGGCCATTCTCAACAAATCAATTCCAATTTCAATTAAAAAGAACTGTAATATTAATGGTAATCTGCCATCATCATTTGGACCAATAAATTTAAGATTATCTGGCAATAGCTCAGGATGAACAGCAAACAAATACCATAACGGTAATAAAAACAGTGATGCCCATACACCAAAATAGCGAACCAAGCGCAAGTATAGCCCAGTTACGGGGCTGTTACGATATTCCTCGGCATGCTGCATATGATGCCAAAATGTAGTTGGGGTGATAAGAACACTTGGTGAACCATCCACCATGATGATAATATGACCCTCGAATAGATGTGCAGCTGCGGTATCTGGCCTTTCCGTATATCTTACAACCGGATATGGATTATAATGTCGTCCTGATATATATTCCTCAATTGTCTTTTCACCCATTGGCAAACCATCAGTATCAATCTTTGAAATGGCATCTTTAACTTCTTTAACATGATCAGGATCAGCAATATCTTCAATATAACTGATCACGATATCTGTCTTTGAACGTCTTCCCACCTGCATATATTCCATTCGAAGGGATTTATCCCGAACTCTTCTTCTCGTTAATGCAGTATTAAAGACAACCGTCTCGACGTAGCCATCCCTTGACCCTCTTACAACTCGTTCTGTGTCAGGTTCTTCAGGACCCCTTACAGGATAGGTTCTAGCATCTATTAAAATAACTTTATCAATGCCTTCGATGACTAGAGCAGTTGGACCCGCAAGGACCATGTCAACAACCTTATCTAGGTCGTCTGTGCTTTCCACTTCTACATATGGAATATACGTCTTCAGTAGTTTTTCTAATCCATCTATTTTTAAAGTACTCTCGTCTTGTTTAGCAAGAAATTTTTGCAATAAATGCAAAATATCATCTTTAATAAGGCCATCAATTAAAAACATTGACATGTCTTTGCCGGCATATTCGACATCAATTTGGATTACATCAAAGCTTTTGTCTACACCAAGGGCTTCTTTTAAATAACTTCGATTTTCTTCTAAATTCGATGAGACCGGATGTTTTGGCTCTTTATTTTCATTTCCCATGAGTATCACTCCAATCACACAAAGACCTCTAGTTTGCTTTCGTAGGCTACTAATCCATCTTTGACGTAAAATTGGAAAATAATACTTATTCAGGACAAATATAGAAAAGTGCCTCACTTGAGACACTTTACATTGAATCTTCCATGTTATTTATTTCATTGATAAGGTCTTGATAGTTTTCATTTTCCGGGTCAATTTCAACAGCCTGTTCCGCTGCATTTTTTGCATTTTCAAATTCTTGCAACTGAACATATATAAGAGCTAGATTATAATGTGCTTCTGAGATATCTGGTGCCTTTTGAGTAACGATTTGTAAATGATCCCGAGCATCTTCAAGTTTTCCAAGCTTAATTTCAGTATAGGATAGATAAAAGTAAACTTCTGGTGTGTCAGTTCCATTTTCCTCTGCATTTTTAAGCATCTCATACGCCTTATTAATCTCATTCGCTTGTATATATTCCTGAGCAGTTTGGACGACAAATCGTGGGTTATCAGCGTGTGGCTGAATCACGTATCCTACATAAATAAGTGTACCTACAGTCGCCAATGTTACGACAAGCCCACCTACTCGTTTCGCAAATTCTTTACGGTTTGGCAAATGAACAATACTCGCTGCTAAAAAGCCCCCAACCAAGCCTCCAATATGCCCTGAATTATCAATACCCGGAATCATAAATCCAAGTACAAGGTTTATGATAATAATTCCAATTACATTTGGACCCATCGTTCTAAAAAACAATGACGGATAAGCAGCACCAAAAAATAATAATGCTCCAAAGCATCCAAAAATTGCCCCGGAAGCCCCAGCAGAAATATTTGCGTTAAAAACAAAGCTTGCAAGACTTCCTATAAACCCGGCAAAAACATAAATCCATAAAAACCTTATTTTCCCATATAGTCGCTCTACCTCTGATCCCAAATAATACAACGCAAAGGTATTCATTAAGAGATGAAGAAATCCAATATGTAAAATCATTGGCGTGAAAAAACGCCACCATTCACCATTTAATATCCGGAAGTTTTCCTTTGCCCCGTATTTAAGCAAGGTTTCTGTGTTTGTACTTCCACCATTAAATTCTAAAATGGCAAACATAACTAATTGAATCGCAATTAGAATATATGTAAAAAAAGGCTTTCCATTTTGGAAAATTTGCTTTTCATTCGATATTCGCTTATTCGCAACCGTAATAACCTCATGCTTAATGTTTTCAACTGTTTCAAGATCGATATAAATAGAGTCATCGATTGTAAATTCAGTATGAACAAGTGTTGAGACTTCCCTTAGTCCTGTTTCTTTATGTTCAGAATTAATTAAAACAGTTCGTAAGGTAGTTAAGCCTTTTGCACCTGCATGAAGCGGTTGTTCTAACCGAAATCTCCAGTCATCAACTGGTGGGTATGTCGTTATGTAAATATTAAGAGCTTCCAATTTCCGGGCAAATAGACGTTTTCTAAGCTGTTCCAATCGCTGAGCGGTGAGCTCCATATCCCGCTGCATCCAATTGCTCCAATCTAAATCATGACGCAGAATACGAATTATTCTTGGCTTATTCTTCTGCATCGTTTCTAACCAAATTTCATTATTCGATTTCGATAGTTGGAGAATACGATAACCGCCTTCTTCCTGAAGCCCCTGTATCATTTTCCAAAATAGATAATCTTGCTTGAACACCTTATCCCCCCTCTTCCAATGGGTATTATATTTATTATAAACGTTTTTCTATTTCCGTTACCAAATTTCTGTTTCGAAATTGAAAAAACCTGTTGAAAGTTAATCAACAGGTTCACTTTATTCAGCAAAGCTCAACATTATCAGTAGTGAAGTTAAAAGTATAGGCCTTGTAACTACGACTGAACAAAGTTAAGCCTCCGGCAGATGCCATAGATTTTTTAAAAGTAACCTTTCGAGCATAGGATCAAAGACTAAGAACGCCACTTCCTGTGGCAACGTCTTTGTGACCCACCTCGTGTGGCCTAAAAAATCTAGACGCAAGTACGCCAAGGCGTACTTGATTTATCTATTATCGGAAGGCTGTTTGTATCATTTTGTTACGAATAAATGGGATTTTCATCGAGGTACTAATAGCAATCCGACGAACTGCAGGATTGCCGAAAACGCGATTAAATATGCGATATCGATACCTATAAACTGCATATATCCCACCAAAAAGAATAGCTATTCGGGTCAATAAGCTTAACATATTCATCCCTCCTAGTTATACTTTTTGATTATCGCTTTCATTTTATCCTAGTAAAAGAAAAAAGAAATATGTCCCAAATCCTGATGCTAGAAGGATTGATAAAAAGTTTACAACATCATTATCGCAAATTCGCAAACCTTTTAAATAGGTCGTTTCTTTTTCGCAATGGAACTTTTTCTCTGTCTCCATTCCACATACAGGACATTCATAAACAACTTGAATACTCGCTCCCAAAATCGTATCAATTAGATTGCCGCAAAAGCCGATTAGGGTCAGTCCAAGAAACAGAAAAAATGAAAGATCTGGCCACATTAAAAATGAAATAAAACTAATAAGTAAAGAACCCAAAAAACCCGCAAAAGTTCCTAAAACAGTAACTGCTCCGGATGTCCCCGTATCAACACGCTTCCATTTTGTTAGTAGGATTGGCTTTTCTTTACTTAGAGTTCCAATTTCCGAAGCCCAAGTATCTGCGTTCGCAGCTGCAATCGAACCAACAAAGAAGACAAGCCAGAAAAGAGAGTCAGTGAAAGCAAACATTAGGCTTGTAACCCCAGCGACACTACCGTTTGCAAAAACTTGAACAATATCCCTCTGTTCTCCTTTAGCAACTTTATTTTTGAGATTGGTTTTATCCCTTACTTTGATTTTACTCCATAAGCTTGAGCTCGCAAAAAAGACTCCTAATAAAAGCAAGCCCCGATAACCAAATCCTATCGACACGGCACTACCAACAAGAATTGTCCCTACTACTCCACTTAATGTTAATGATTTAAATTTATATCCCAATATTGCTACAACTATGGAGGCAATGATTTGGAGAAGAAGATTAGCCATTTGCTTTAATTATCCCTGTATTTGTTACGATTTTTTGAACCGGAATATCAAAAGACTCGACAGGTATTTCGTCTAAAACCTGTACAGGAAATGCTAAAGACATTGTAACTCCTTGGTATTGAGCTAAATACCGATCATAATAACCTCCACCATGGCCTAATCTGTATCCATTTGTTACAAAACTAAGACCTGGCACAAATAATAGATCGATTTCATTATGTATAACGACAGTTGTTTGTTCCTCAATTGGTTCCTGGAGGCCATAATAGACCACTTCTAATTGAGAATAGGATGTGATTTCTCGAAATGTCATGGTTTTTGTTTTTGGATGGCATTTTGGTACAGCCACTCGTTTATTTAATTCCCAGGCTTTTTCAATTAGATATTTTGAGTTGACCTCATACTCCCCTGAAATGGTGATTCCTATCGTATTTGCATTCACCCATTCAGGTAAAGTGAGAACATGTTCAGTTATCTCCTTAGACCACTTGTCTAAAGCTTCTTTATCAACTGAACGCAACATTTCCTTCATCTCTTTTCTCAATTCCTGTTTCCGCTTCAACTTATTCGCTCCTCTCCATTAATTACTTTATATAATATAAAAAAACAGCAGGAAATTGCTTTCCTACTGTTACTTTGTTTCGCGGTGTAGAGTAACCTTTTTTAGTCTTGGGCAATATTTCTTAAGTTCAAGACGGTCAGGGTTGTTTCGCTTATTTTTAGTTGTAATATAATTACGATCACCAGTTTCAGTACAAGCTAAAGTGATTTTAACACGCATCTTCATTTCCCTCCAAACATATAAAGCTTTAATCAGACTTACCTATCATACCACTTAACTTCCCAAAATTCCAGTCCTATTTTTTGGACAAAGTAAATTTAATTACTATTTCAAAATATAATTTACGTAAACGTACTAGTATTGTCCACCTAAACAAGTTACGATAAGATAGAGTATGGAATGGAGTGACAGTATGGAATACGCTATTATTATCTTATTAGCCATCGCTATCCTTCTTCTTGTCGTTTCTTTCTATGGAAAGGACAGAGTTAAAATGGTACAAGAAGAAATGGATCAACTTTCCCTTTCGATAGTTCAAGAAACATACCTTTTGAAGAAAAAAATAAAAGTACTTGAAGAAGAGCTTCTAACCAATGACATCGATTATGAAACAGGACCATCTCAAACAAGTGTCATGTCTTTATCAAACTCCACCATTTTATCCCTATATGATAAAGGTTTAAGCTATGAGGAAATCGGAACAAAAACAAATTTACCCGTTGAAGAAGTTCGACTCATTCTGGAACAAGCAAGGAAAATGGGGCTCATATGATGGATAAATATTTGTTACGGGGAATCGCAATTGGTATTATTTTTTCTACAATTGTATATGGTCTTATTTACTATTTAACGACAAATTAAAACTCAAGCCGAGATCGGCTTGAGTTTTTTTAGGCATTTAAATCGACCTTTTTAGCTTTCACCATATAGATAATGTGTTCAGCCATATTTGTTGTGTGGTCTGCTACTCTTTCGATATGGCGGCTGATAAAGGCTAATTGTGTAATTTGGTTAATTGAGTTAGGATTGTTTGGCATTAATTCCAATAGTTCTTTAATGATTTTTCCGTATAATTCATCAACCTCATCATCTGCTTTAGCTGTTTGAATGGCTAAATGGATGTCTTTTTCGATATACGCTTTGATTACGTTGTTTAACATATCTAAAGCTTTTTCAGCCATTTTGGGGATATCAACAATAGGTTTAATGAACGGACCGTCTCCAATATGGATAATCGATTTTGCGATATTTACGGCTAGATCCCCTATTCTTTCAATATCACTTGAGATTTTCAACCCGGCGATGATGGCACGTAAATCAGATGCTACTGGTTGTTGTTGTGCGATTAATTGAACGATAATATTATCGATTTGTTCTTCGAGTTCATTAATTTTTGGGTCATCTTGAATGATTTGTTCAGCCAATTCAAGATCTTGATGCGCAAGTGCCTGTACTGATTTTTCAACTGCTGCTTTCGATAGATTGACCATTTCAATCAATAATTCTTTAAGTCGATCCAAATCCTTATCAAATGTCGTACGTATTGCCATGACATACACCCCTCTTATTATTTTTTATCCAAATCTGCCAGTGATATAATCTTCTGTGCGCTTGTCAGATGGATTTGAAAACATTTTATCTGTATTTTCATATTCAATAACTTCTCCACTTAGGAAAAAGGCTGTTCGGTCTGAAATACGTGCAGCTTGTTGCATATTATGAGTAACAATGATAATACTGAAGTTCTGCTTAAGTTCTTGAACAAGTTCCTCAATTTTTAGTGTTGAAATGGGATCAAGCGCAGAAGTCGGCTCATCCATTAAAATCACGTCGGGTTCAATTGCCAAGCATCTTGCAATACAAATTCTTTGTTGCTGACCTCCTGAGAGACCATAAGCATTTTCATGAAGTCGGTCTTTTACCTCATCCCAAATAGCAGCTCCACGTAAACTTTTTTCAACAATTTCATCTAAAACCTTTTTGTTTCGAATCCCATGAATACGAGGTCCATAAGCAATATTGTCATAAATTGATTTTGGAAAAGGATTCGGTTTTTGGAAAACCATCCCTACTCGAGTTCTTAGTTCTTCTTCTTTATATGTTTTATCGAAAATATTTTTTCCTCTGTATAAAATTTCTCCTGAAATGCGAACAATCGGAACGAGTTCAACCATACGATTTAAGGTTTTGATATAAGTTGATTTTCCACATCCTGAAGGGCCAATAATTGCTGTTACTTCGTTTTCATAGATCGGAAAATTAATATTTTTGAGGGCATGATCTTCCCCATACCATAGGTTTAAATCTATTGTATCATAAATAATTTTTCTATTTGTCTGATCTGGATTTATATTATTATTAGTCATTACTTGTAATGTCATAATTTGAGTTTCTCCCCTTCAAAGTAGAATCAAATGTGTATTGACCAAATTGCGCCTGATATTATTACTTGTTGTTTTCACTTGTAAAAAATTAATATTTTCTTTGGAACTTTTTTCGAATTATGATGGCTATTGAATTCATTAAGAATAGTACGATTAATAAAATGACAATAGTTGCGGCTCCTAGATTTGCGTATTCAGCTACTAATGCAGAATCGAGAGTCCAATAATAGATTTGCATTGGCAACACAGTAAACTTATCAAAAATACTATCTGGAAAAGGAATTAATAAGGCTGGAATTCCTATTACTACAAGTGGAGCTGTTTCTCCAACTGCTCTAGAAAGTGCCAAAATAACCCCTGTAAGAATTCCAGGTAATGAAGCTGGTAAAACTACATTTTTTATCGTTTGCCATTTAGTAGCTCCCATTCCATAAGATGCTTCTCTCAAATAACCCGGTACTGCTCGGATTGCTTCTTGACTAGCAACTACTACGATTGGAAGTACCAGTAACGACATTGTAAGCCCACCCGCTAACACGATATTGCCTAATCCAAAACCGCGAACAAAAATGGTAAGACCTAAAATACCAAATACAATTGAGGGAACACCTGCAAGATTTGAGATATTTGTTTGAATAAACCGTTGTAAACGTCCTTTTTTTGCATATTCTTCGAGATAGATAGCTGTACCTACACCCAGAAAAAGTGTGATTGGTGCAACAACAAGCATTAACCACAGAGTCCCGAGGAGGGCACCCATAATTCCAGCGTTCTCAGCAACAGTCGAAAGCTTGCTAGTTAGAAATTGGAGATCTATCCAGCCAAGACTTTGAGATATGACTCGGTAAAAAAGAATAACTAGCACGACTAACCCAAACAAAGTTGATAAAAAGAAAAGTGATTTTGCTATATTGTTTGTAAAAAGTCGAGAATTAAGTTTCTTTTGAACTTGTGCGGCATTTACATATTTCATTTTAATATTCCTCCTTAAACCTGCGAGAAATATATTGAGCAAGTAGATTCATTACTAATGTGAACACGAATAGTGTAATAGCTACAGCGTATAAACTATAATATAAAGTTGACCCCGCAGGTGCATCTCCACTGTTTACTTCAACAATATAAGAGGTCATAGTTTGCATTGATTGGGTAACATCAAAAGTAAAGTTCTTGGAACTTCCACTAGCAAGTGTCACAATCATGGTTTCGCCAATTGCCCTAGATATGCCAAGAACAAATGATGCAATAATTCCTGACATTGCTGCAGGAATAACAACCTTCCACGTTACTTCAAGTTTTGTTGAGCCTAGACCAAGCGCACCTTCTCTAATGGAATTTGGTACAGAGCTCATTGCATCCTCTGATAGCGATGCAACCATAGGAATAATCATGATTCCCATCACGATGCCCGGACTAAGGATATTGGTCGGTTCAAGACCAGGAATAATTGATTGTAATAGGGGTGTTACGAACGTTAAAGCAAAGAAACCATATACAATGGTCGGAATCCCCGCAAGAATTTCAAGAATTGGTTTTAAAATTTTTCTTACTCGTTCAGATGCATATTCACTTAAATAAATGGCTGACATCATTCCGACAGGTATTGCGACGAGCATTGCTATAGCCGATGAAATAATCGTTCCTGTTAATAGAGGCAATACCCCGAATTCGGCATTATCGCCAAGGGGTTTTAATACGGTACCTGTAAAGAAGTCAAGAAATGGTACACGTTTAAAAAACTCAAATGTTTCAAAAAGAAGTGTAAGTACAATACCAACTGTTGTTAAAATCGAGATAATCGCAATTAAGAGTAAGCCTTTTGGAATGACTTTCTCTATAATCGTGTTTATGCTTTTTGTACTTTTATTTTTGGCAATCATCTCACGCACATTCACATTAGAACCTTGCTTCATGATAAACTCCCTTCGATCCATTACATCATTATTAAAGACCAAATTTTTTCTATCTATAATTAGGTAGAAGATGAGAAGCAAAGATTGCTCTCACCTTCGGATTTTTTCTTATTTTAAACCTTCTAATTCTGTTACTACTGCACTTAATTCTTCTTCTGGAAGTGGAGCAAATCCAGTTTCCGAAGCTACTTCAGCAGCATTTTCCATTGTATAAATTGCATAGTCTAATACTTGTGCCTTTTCTTTCGCCATATTGACATTTAGATACGTAAATACTGGTCTTGTGAATGGAGCATAGTCGCCATCTTCACTGATTGTATCTAGGTTAGGTTCAACAGGACCGTTACCAAAATCAATTTTTACAATTTTAACTTTATCTTTGTTATTTACTGCATAACCGTAACCGAAGAAAGCAATGGCATTTTTATCTTTTGACACTAAGTCTACTAATGTAGAGTATTCTTGTTGAAGATTTGCTTCAGCTACTAAGTCTTGCTCGTCTAAAATGTTTTCCCAGAAGAATTCATACGTACCGTGGTTTTCGTTAGGACCGTAAGTTTTGATCGGCTCATTTGGAAAATCTGAACGTACATCTGACCAATTCTTCTTACCAGCACTTGCTAAGAAAATATCAATTACTTCTTGTTGAGTTAATTCTTCAGCCCAGTCATTATCAGGGTGTACAACAAATGTTAACCCATCAAGAGCGACCTTTAATTCTTTTACTTCTATTCCTAAATCTTCGGCAGTTGCTACTTCTTCGTCCTTAATTTGACGAGATGCATCGTTAAAATCTGTTCCGCCTTCTTCAACTAAAAACTTTTTAAAACCAGCACTTGTTCCAGCGCGACTTACTTCAACTGATACATTTTCTTGCTCATTCGTCATATAATTTTCTGCCATCTTTGACATGAAAGGATAAACTGTTCCAGATCCATCAATTACAACACTGCCCTCTAATTCGGCACTTGCGCTTTCGTTTTTGTTTTCCGTTTCACTATCTCCAGTACTGCTTTCGTTACCACATGCAGCTAATACTAGCATTGTGATTGTAATCATTGCTAAACCTAAAAACTTCAAGCGTTTCATTCCTTAATTCCCCCTAAGAGTAAGTTTGTTTTGCTTTGTCTTACAAACTTAGAATAATCGTATTCTATTAATCTCGTATGAATTGAATGTAAATGTTATGTAAATTCGGGCGGAATGATGAAATCCCCTATTATTTGTTCGAGCTTTCATTACTCATAGAAAAAAGCCTAACGAAATCGTTAGACTTTCTTCATTCTTATTCATTTCACTGTGCATCATCTTCATCAGTAGATGTTTCTTCGTCTGCTGTAGAATCTGTTCCCTCGGAATTTTTTTGTTGAGACTCTGTAGCTCGCTTTTCTTTCAGTTCAAAGTATTTATCTAAAATGGCTTCTCCAACTTTAAGGTTCATATTATGTGATGTATTTCCATAATATGCGTAAGGTAATACTACAGCAAATGCTACCTCAGGGTTATTAAATGGAGCATATCCAACAAGTGTACTATTTACTGCTTCTACACCTTTAATGAACGATTGAGCTGAACCGGTTTTACCAGCAGCGTTATAAGGTTTACCTGAAAATGCGCTTCGAGCTGTTCCACTTGATCCTTGGAAAACTAATTTAAATCCTTGTTGAACTCTTTCAATATATTTCATGTCTATGTCAACTTTGTTCATAACAGTTGGTTCGAAAGGTTCTTGAATTGGCCCTAATTCATTATCTTTCATGGTTGGTTGATGAATTTGTCTAACGATCTTTGGTTGCATCCTATAACCGTCGTTTGCAATCGTAGACACATATTGCGCTAATTGTAACGTTGTATAAGTGTCATATTGTCCAATGCCTAAGTCCATTAATAGACCAGGAGTAAGATCTGGCCCAGGATACCCAGTTGCTTCACCAGGTAAGTCAATTCCCGTTTTCACTCCCAAACCAAACTGACTAAAATAATTTCTTACAGTACGAAATGCATCGGTATCAATCGAAATTGGTTGGCCATACACATAATGTCCACCTGCTAATTCGAGAAATAACTTAAACATATATACGTTAGATGACAATTCTAGTGCTTTTAAATCATTAGTAGGCCCTAAATTCTTCCATGATGCTTTAAGTGATCCTTCTTTACCAATTTTCATTGGGGAATCATAATACATAGAACCGATATCTATGACACCTGTATCATAGCCTGTTAACATAGTAGCTCCCTTAACAGCTGATCCCATTTCATAAGCTGCATTCATTGTACCTAGAGCATAGTCCTGAAAGCCCATTTTGCCATCTTTGCCTCTTGTATAGACCTTTCCAGCCATACTTAGAATCTCACCAGTCTTTGGATTCATCATGACTACAAATGCGCGGTCTAGATATTGTGTACCCTTCATTTGTTTGTGAACCAACATTTGTTCTTCGATAATTTGTTCAACTGCTTGTTGAAGCTCCATATCGATTGTTAAAACAAGATCACTACCTCTTTGCCCTTCTGAAATCATGATTGTTTCTTGTACGGCATTACCCTTAATAATATTTTCAACTTTTGCCTTTTGACCATGTAATACAGATTCATATTGTGCTTCTAAATAGCTTAAACCAACACGATCATTCCGGTTATACCCTCGAGCTAAGTAGTAATCAAGCTTATCACCTGGTAGCCCTTCATCTGTATCAGAAATTCGGCCAAGAATGGATTTTAATGTGTTATCAAATTTATAATCACGAATCCAGTCAGTTGTAGTGTTGACACCTGGCAAATGCTCGAGATTTTCACTGACTACAGCATATTCTTCTGGTGTTACATTTTCATTCTTTACGATCTGTGGGACCAGTGCATAGCCCTTAGTCATTTCACGGAAAATTGCCGCAACCTCTAGCTCTGCTCCTGTGATCTGTTTAAGATCTTCTTCCGTGATTCGTTCGATTTGGAGCTTATAGATGTCTTTACTGGATAATTCTAACTCACCAGCTTCCACTTTGTTCATTTCTTCTTCGACCAATGCATTTGCTTCATCTGGGTTTTTAAGCATCCAAAAATCTTTCAAATCACGTTCTGTTACTTTATCCGTCTTCATGTCAATAAACGTTGCAAGGGTTTCTGCCACTTCTAATACTTCTTCTTGCTTAGTCCCTCTTGCACGTGTATATGTGATTGCATTTAACGCCTTATTATCCACGATGACATTTCCATTTTTATCGTAAATTTTACCTCGCGGAACAGGAAGATTTACAATTTCATTTTCTGTTTTTTCTACTTCCTTTTGAAATTTCTCACCATGTACAATCTGCACAACCCCAAGTCGTAGGATTAAGGCTGAAAACAGCAAAAAGACAGCGAAAAATAACATATTTAAACGAAATGGAACATGTGACTTTTTCTTTTTGATCATAAACATCAACTACCTTTATTTATTTGCTTATTTCTAATTTTATCTTTAAGTAATATTCTTATGAATAAAAAAGACACCTAACCCAGGCTAGGTGCCTTTATCTTCTATTGTAAAAGAAACTCAAGTTTTTTTCCATGATTAAATATTGCCTTAAGCAGTTGAACCGCCTTCACCTTCTATTAACTTGCGATTCGCACCAGATTTTGATTGGACTGGACCAGATGCATCAGGTGTTTGGATACGCCTGATTGGAATATAAAGTAGTATATGTCCCGCCCCGACAATTGCTAGAAGCATTGGAATGCTTTGTTTCTCGTCGAAGAAAGTAACTGCAATTAGAAAAAGAATAATCGAGAGTATTCTTCCACAGTTTAAAAAGATTTCCCTCACTACCACATATTCTATTCTCATCTCTTTTGCGTTCCACCCTTTACCAATCACATCATAGGTTAAGGAATTATAGGGGACGAGTAAGATGGGATAAGCAATTCCAATAATAACTCCATATATAATCAGCCTTGCATAGGTTACATCAAAAAGAATCGCAAATATTGCTAGATATATCATTAATCCGCCTAGAAGTATGGCCTTTTTGCGCATTTTCTTTTTGATTAACCTCGTTGCGAGGAAGTAAAACAAAAACGATACACCTGAATTGATTAATCCAAATTTCCCCAAAGCCAACTCACTGCCTGTTGCCACAAATACAAACACTGAAATGACAAATACAAATGTACCCTCACGGATTCCTTGGAAAAAGTGGGCATGAAGAATGTTCTTCCAGTTTGAATTATTTTTCCGTTCAGCTAATATTCGTCTAAATACAAAATCTCCTTCGGCACTTCGCCTTTTTAAGAAGAAGCTAAGCACAACAGCACCAGTAAATAAACCTAAGGAAATTCCAAAAATAACCGTGTAACCAGTAAAACTTTTCATTGAAGATATGATGATTCCCGCTGCAATGGGACCAATCATTCCTGCGAATGAGCCAAGCAACCCTAAAAATCCGTTAAAAAAGTCACGCGTTTCAGGCTCAGTAATTTCAAAGGTTAAAACATTAAAGGCTAACCAGTAAAAGCCATAACCTATTCCAAGTAGAGCCCCTAATATTAACAAATACTGTGAGGCATTTTCACCAATCCAGAGAACGGTGATATAAAAAATGGCTAAGAATGAAACTCCAAGCCTTAGCACAATCACTCTATCTATTTTCTTAGCCCATCTGCCTGCCAGGATAAAGGTTAATGGTTGTAAAACAACGACTGCTAAATTATATAACCCTAAATCCTTAAAATCTCCTGACTGCTTCCATAAGTACACATTTACAAAGGTGTTCGATAAAGCAATACTTAATGCATACAACCCACCAATCACTAGTAACAAAATTAAGTCCCTGTGTATGGGTACATCACCTAATACCTTTTTAAAACCAAACATTTGCTGACTCCCCTTTTTTATCTACATCATTATTGTGTGATAAAAAAAAGGAGATATACAAAGAAATGCAGGAGGCTCCTTAGCTTTGAAAAATAAAAAGCCAGTGGACGGGTCCACTGGCTCAAACTCTTCATTACTTTGCAGAATTGTAACGGTTTGCTACTTCTTCCCAATTAACTACATTAAAGAATGCAGAAATATAATCAGGACGACGGTTTTGATAGTTTAGGTAGTATGCATGCTCCCAAACATCAAGACCAAGAATTGGAGTTTTACCTTCCATTAAAGGAGAATCTTGGTTTGGAGTGCTTGTAACTTCAAGCTCACCATTGTTAACAACTAACCACGCCCAACCAGAACCAAAACGAGTTGTAGCTGCTTTAGTAAACTGATCTTTGAATGCATCAAAGCCACCAAATTTGCTATTGATTGCTTCTGCTAATTCGCCAGATGGCTCTCCGCCACCGTTTGGAGAAAGAATCGTCCAGAATAGGCTGTGGTTTGCATGTCCACCACCATTGTTTCTTACTGCTGTACGAATATCTTCAGGAACAGCGTCAAGATTAGAAACTAATTCTTCTACTGATTTTCCTTCAAGATCAGCTTTACCAGCGATTGCATTGTTTACGTTTGTAATGTAAGTATTATGATGCTTAGTGTGGTGAATATTCATTGTTTCTTTGTCAATGTGTGGTTCTAAAGCATCATAAGCATAAGGTAATTGCGGTAATTCGTATGCCATTGTTTATTCCTCCTTAAATATGTATGTAAAAATTGAACCTTGAAAACGATTTCGTCTTCAGTAGTCCTCACTTGTAAGATTACCAAAATAAGTATAACCTTTCAAATGAAAAGCACTATTAATTCATAATTTTTCATGGGTAAACAATAGTACCAGATTTAAAGTTCCCTTGATAAAGAAGGATTATTCATCATAATACAGCAATTAAAAAATAGATTATCATAATAGCTTGAATGATTCCTTTTGCCAGAACTCCACTAAGAAACCCGATAAGGGATCCTACACCACTTTTAAGTGCATCTTTTACATCTTTTTTATGCACGATTAGTTCTGCTAAAAATGCACCAAGGAATGGACCGATAATAATACCAAAGATTGGAATTATAAACGGCCCAACGATAAGTCCAATCGTACTTCCCCACACAGCCGCCTTACTGCCACCATACTTTTTTACGCCAACTAAATTAGTTGCATAATCAGCACCTAATAATAGAAGAAAAAATAATGCTTCAACCACCCAGAACCAAATCGAAAAAGAATCAAATCCCTGGAAGAAGCCATAAACTAAGAAGCCACCTACAATGAAAAGCACACTTGGAATAATCGGATAGACAAGCCCGATAAATGCAATTACAAACAATAAAATAATAATTATCCACATAAGAAGTACCATATTTTTGCATCCTCCTTTAAAAAAACACAAGGCATTGTACACCTTGTATTTAATGTAAGAATATTAAAGTTGTCTTTCACCTAGAACTGCTTCTGCAATATTAACCGCATGGTCACCGATACGCTCAAGATTACTGATAATGTCAACAAACACGATTCCGGCTTGTCCAGAACATTTACCTTCACTTAAACGCAAAATATGCTTCTTACGTAATGAACGCTCCATTGTATCAATCTTTTCTTCTTGTTTTACAACATCAATCGCCAATGTACGATCATTCTTCTGAAGACTTTGAACGGCTTCATTCACTGTATAGATTGTTAATTTAAACATTTCATTTAAATCTTCCATTGCATCTTCTGTTAACTTCACTTTATTTGAAATCTGATAGTCAACTAACTCCACCACATTTTCAAAATGGTCACCGATTCTTTCGATATCTCGAACCGTGTTAATAAGCGTTGAATGTAAGCCTGATTCCTGTGCTGAGAGTGATCTTGATGAAATGTTGATTAAATAGTCTGTAATTTTTTTATCTAAATTATTTATCGCGTCCTCAATTTGCATAGCTGTATCTGAATATTTTTGTGATTTCTCATTTAAATAGGTATTTGATTCTTCCAGACCCTTAACAGCAAATTCACCCATTCGAATGACTTCTTCTCTCGCTTGGCCTAATGCAATTGCAGGAGATTGTTCAATAAAGACGGGGTCAAGATGTTTTGCCTTGTACTCAATTAACGAATCCTCGCCTGGAATTAGCTTCGTAACAATGAATGCTAAAACAGCGATGAACGGGAACTGAATAATTGTATTTGATAGGTTAAATGTACCGTGCGCAAAAGCAATAGTCATTTCTGGATTTAAACTCAAAACTTCTTGTAGATATGATATTAAATTTGTAAATGGAATAAGTAAAATCAGGAAAACAGTTGTTCCAATAATATTAAATAGAACATGTGTCAAGGCAGCTCTTTTAGCTGCTACTGAAGCTCCAATTGATGCTAATACTGCAGTAATTGTCGTTCCAATATTATCACCAAATAAAACTGGTAGTGCTGCGTTTAAGTCTAACAAACCTTCTCCGAATAACCCTTGCAGTATACCAATTGTTGCACTTGAGCTTTGGACAATGACAGTAAATACTGTACCAATCACAACACCTAGTATTGGATTCGAACTCATATTTACTGTTAAATCATGAAACGCTTCAAGTGTACGGAGAGGCTTCATTCCATCTCCCATTAATTCTAAACCTAAAAATAAAGAACCGAAACCAAACACAATTTGTCCAAAATTATGTACTCTTTTATTTTTGAAGAAGAAAAGCAGGATTGCACCTACAGCGACGATTGGGAGTGCGTAATCGGAAATATTAATACCTATAATAAATGCAGTTACTGTTGTTCCGATATTTGCCCCCATAATAACGCCAATAGCCTGTCGTAATGTCATAAATCCAGCACTAACCAGTCCTACAACGATTACAGTTGTTCCAGAACTACTTTGGATTAAGCCTGTTACTATAATACCCGCAAGAACACCCATGAACGGATTGGTAGTAAATTTGTCTAAAATATCTCTTAGTTTATCACCAGCAGATTTCTGCAGTCCATCCCCCATGTACTTGATACCAAATAAAAATATACCAAGACCACCAATAAATTGAAATATCATACTTTGTACGTCTAGTTCCACTATGCCAACTCCTAAAAAATTTATCGAATTTGTAAGCAAATTCATTAAAGATGGTATCGTAGTCTATTTTTAATGTAAAGATTTTATGAATGAAATTTACAATACTGTAACATTAGGTTATTTTTCCTTCTCTAGTAACTCTATTTTTCACTTGATATGCAGATTTATGTATTCCTATACTTTTCCTATTAAATTTTTCTTCTAACTCTATTATTTTTTGGAATATAGTAGTCAGCGAAGCATATTCTGTATTAAGTAGACCTAGCGGAGGTTTTTATATGAAACGTTTATTTGCATTCCTAGCCATCGTATTTATTGTATATATTATTTATTACGACATAAGAATTGGGACTCTACCAACAGCAACAGCAAAAGAAGAAAAGATAGAGGCAACCGAAGTCATTGCTCAGACATCAAACGATCCATTTATAGAAGTTAAAGTAAAAGCAGGTGACACATTACTTTCCATCGTCGAAAGGGTAAATGAAGATAGGCAATTATTATCTATCGAAACTGTAATCAAAGATTTTGAAGGACTAAATCCAGAAAGCAAAGCAGAGCTTCTACAAATTGGGAAAACTTACAAATTTCCATTATATAAGGATGAATAAGGGTATTTTCTTGTCAATTTTTTATTTCAACTGTAAAATAGGCAAGTAAATGATTCTTTAGACTAGATATTTTTCAAATAAAGGATTACTCTTATATAAGTTATTCAAATGCTTTTTAAAGGAGCGATATTTGTGAGTGAAATCATCCATCGTACAAAAACACGTCCTGTAAAGGTAGGTAATTTAACGATTGGTGGTAATAATGAAGTAATTATTCAAAGTATGACCACAACTAAAACACATGATGTAGAAGCAACGGTTGCTGAAATAAAAAGGCTTGAAGAAGCAGGCTGTCAAATCGTTCGTGTAGCATGTCCTGATGAGCGTGCAGCAAATGCAATATCTGAAATCAAAAAGAGAATTTCAATTCCTCTTGTAGTTGATATACACTTTGATTATAAATTAGCCTTAAAAGCGATTGAGGGAGGAGCCGATAAAATTCGGATTAATCCTGGTAATATCGGTCGCAAAGAAAAAGTTGAAGCTGTTGTAAAAGCTGCAAAAGAAAAAGGAATTCCGATTCGAATCGGTGTAAACGCTGGGTCATTAGAGAAGCGTATCCTTGATAAATATGGATACCCAACAGCAGATGGTATGGTTGAAAGTGCTTTACACCATATTAAAATCTTAGAAGATCTTGATTTTCATGACATCATTGTATCAATGAAAGCTTCAACCGTAGAGCTTGCCATTGAAGCTTATGAAAAAGCTGCAAAAGCTTTTGATTACCCACTTCACTTAGGAATTACCGAATCAGGAACATTATTCTCAGGAACAGTCAAAAGTGCTGCCGGTTTAGGTGCCATCTTAAGTAAGGGAATCGGAAATACATTACGGGTTTCATTAAGTGCAGACCCTGTAGAAGAAGTTAAAGTTGCCCGCGAATTGCTAAAATCTTTTGGTTTGGCAGCTAATGCAGCAACATTAATTTCATGCCCGACATGTGGACGTATTGAAATTGATCTAATTAAAATAGCTAACGAGGTTGAGGAGTACATCTCAACGATTAAAGCACCAATTAAGGTTTCTGTATTAGGATGCGCAGTTAACGGTCCTGGTGAAGCACGTGAGGCTGATATCGGCATTGCAGGAGCAAGAGGAGAAGGCCTACTGTTCCGCCATGGTAAAACTGTACGAAAAGTACCGGAAGAAACTATGGTAGAAGAATTAAAAAAAGAAATCGATAAGCTTGCTGAAGAATATTATGCTAAACAAGCAGCCGAGCAATAGAAAAGTTTCGGCGCCTTGCTCAGCACCGACAAGCACAAGACGAGCCAGCAGAAGGTTGTTCTTTAACCTTCATGATGGATTGACTTGTGACCTCGAGGGGCTAGGCGCTGAGACTGGACACAAAAATAAAAAACAAGCCCGACAATATGTCGGGCTTGTTTTTATTTCACATAATCAAGTTGTTAAAAAAATGGGAGGATAAAGATGCCAACAATAATCGAAACAGCACCAATTCCGATTGCCCATGCTCCTAAACCAGTTGCTCCACGACGACGTGCGATAAATCCAATAATAATACCTGCTGCTCCTAATAGTACAGGCATTACAAACAAGGAAATGATTGATAAAGCTAGAGCTAGCCAGCCTAAACCAGCACCACCCGCTACCCTATCATCCGTATTGTTTCCTTCATAGTTCGCTTCACGTCTTGTGGTCCCATAATTAATTGGAGCGGCAACTTCTGCTGCCGTTTCCTCATCGTAGCTTGAGTCAGCATTTGCACCTAAGTTTGGATCAACGTATTCAAAATCATCGTCTCGAATCTTTCTTACGTTTGTATCTTCTTCCGCCATGCTTATCCCTCGCTTTCCTTATCGGTAAGGAGCATTTTTAGTATGAGTTAAAGGAGCGAGAAATATTATTGTTAATCATTGACTCTAATACCAATACAGATTAGTCTAAAAGGCGTTAAATTCTACATTCTGGACATGAACCATAAATTTCGAATTTGTGATCGGTTATATCATATCCAGCTAAATTATCGTTCATTTTATCCATTGGACATGATTCTATTTCCTTGGTTTTACCACATTCTAAGCAAATAAAATGATGATGATGGTGATTTCCACCACATGTAAACCGAAAATGCTTCTCACCTGAAAGCTCCGTCATTTCCAATATACCTAGCTCTACAAATAATGAAAGATTTCTATAGATTGTATCAAAACTTAGTCCAGGATAGTTTTCCTTTAAATCGTCCAAAACATCCTTAGCTGTTAAATATTTATCAGATGCAGAAAAGAGTTCAAGCATTTCCTGTCTTTTCCCTGTATGTTTAAATCCTTTTTCCTTCATTAACTGCATCGCTTCAGAAACATTCATGCTGATCTTCCTTTCCGCCTTTTTTTCCAACTAATTGCACCTAAAAGAATAATAATCGCAAGTACAACGATGGTTCCCCCTGGAGCTAAATCAAGATAGTATGAAAGCACTAATCCAATAATTACGGCTAACTCTCCAAATACAACTGAGAGGATGATCGTTTGTTTAAAGCCTTTTGCAATTCGAATGGCTGCTGCAACAGGCAATGTCATTAAAGATGACACTAATAAAATTCCAACAATCCTCATTGATGCAGCAATAACTAATGCTACGGTAACAATAAAGATAAAATGAATTGTTTTTGCATTAATCCCTGAAACAGCTGCATGCTCTTCATCAAATGATAATAAAAATAATTCCTTGTATAGAAAAGTAACGATAATAATAACAAGCACAGAAATGGCAAGAATGGTCCATAAATCTGACCGGCTAATCGCGCTTACACTACCGAACAAATAATTGAATAAATCTGTGTTAAAGCCGTCCGCGAGTGAAATAAATATAACACCTAAACCAATTCCACTTGATAAAATAATGGGTATTGCAAGTTCCTGATAATGCTTATACACCGTTCTTAAACGCTCAATAAATAGAGAACCAACGACTGAGAATGTCATTCCCATGTAGATGGGATTGATAGGTCCGGCGAGCCCAAGCTTCTTTTCAAGTAAAAGGCTCGCAGCAATCCCTGCTAACGTCACATGGCTTAAGGCTTCCGCAATGAGTGACAGTCGTCTTACAACTATAAAAACACCGAGTAACGGTGCAATAAATCCAATTAGCAAACCACTAAAGAATGCATTTTGTAAAAATTCATATTGAAAAATATCTGAAAGCATCGTTTCACCTTCCATGGCTATGTTCATGAGTAATTACTTGAAGCGAATGTCCATAAAATTGGGATAAGTCCTGATCCTGTACATGTTCAAACTCATCAGCACTTCCATGGAAATGAAGATGCTTATTCAAGCATGCAACATGTGACACTTTTTCCGATACTGTCCCTACATCATGGGTAACTAATATCAAAGTAATCCCCTTGTTTTTATTTATGTCCTCAAGCATATTGTAAAATGTTTGAACAGTTTGGGCATCTACCCCAACAGTCGGTTCATCAAGGATAAGAAGATCTGGTTCACTGACAAGCGACCTAGCAATAAAAACCCGCTGTTGTTGCCCTCCAGAAAGCTCCCCAATGTTTCGATATAGAAACTTTTCCATTCCAACTGCTTGAAGTGCGTCCATGACTTTTTTCTTGTGTTCTTGTTTGAAAAAATGAAATAGTCCAAGCTTTGCCGTTAGGCCACTTGATACAACCTCAAATACCGTAGCCGGAAATCCTGAGTTAAAACTGTTTGCTTTTTGAGAAACAAAACCTATTTTTGGCCAATCTTTAAATTTTGAAATCGGTGTACCAAATAATTCAATTGACCCCTTTTGAAGTTTAACTAATCCGAGAATGCTTTTTAAAAGCGTGGTTTTACCAGATCCATTAGGACCGACAATAGCTAAGAAAGATCCTTGAGGGACAACTAGGTTAATGTTTTCTAACACGGTTTGTTCCTCATATCGAAAAGAAAGATCCTTTATCTTTAATACCGAATTTGGATGTGTCAAGTTATCACCTTATCTATCGTTAATTTTTGTTCTTATTAAGAATCATTACGATTTATACTTTAAGAAGTATACAGGATGAATTTTATAAAGTAAAGAATTTGATAATCAAAAAAGATTTATGCACACACCTTTTCGTTATGAAATAGACTAACGAGAGGAAGGTGAAGATGATAACAATGAATATTTATCAACAAATCATTAACCAAAAATTAAAAACGTTA
The DNA here is from genome assembly GCA_003640645.1 of Fredinandcohnia aciditolerans. GTDB lineage: Bacteria > Bacillota > Bacilli > Bacillales > Bacillaceae_L > Ferdinandcohnia > Ferdinandcohnia aciditolerans. The sequence continues at coordinate 57,249 of QGHH01000009.1, forward strand.
ACACCTGATGACTTAATGAAATACGGAAAACAATATGATATATATGTATCCAAAGAACAAGCAACAAATGTATTAAAATTAATTCGAAAAAACAAGAATATTAATATCTTTAATCCCGAAGAAAAAAATCAGTTATTAAGAGAAATTGCCCGTGTTACAAGTCCTGAGGTCGCAAGAAAACTAAATCAATTGTTTATCAAATTTACAAGTTAAAAAAAGCTGTCGATTGACAGCTTTTCTACTGATTGGTTATTTTCTCGAGTAAGCCTTCATCAAATGATTTTGATCGAATCATTTCAATTTCGTACTTATATGGAGCCTTTTTATTGTTTTTGTCCTCACCTACATATGGTGTTTCAAGTATTTTAGGGACATTTTCTAGGGATGGATGATGAACAATATAATTGATTGCATTAAAACCAATTTTACCAAAACCAATATTTTCGTGACGGTCTTTTCTCGCCCCTTTATCGTTTTTGCTATCATTGATATGAAGGACTTTTATTCGTTCTAGCCCCACTAATTTATCGAATTGTTCTAAGACCCCATCAAAATCATTCACAATATCATAGCCTGCATCATGAGTATGACAAGTGTCAAAGCAGACAGATAACTTTTCATTGTGCGTAACTCCATCAATAATTTGGGCAATTTCTTCGAATGATCTACCACATTCAGTGCCTTTACCAGCCATTGTTTCTAATGCTATCTGTGCTTTGTGATCCTTTGTCAGAACCTCATTTAAACCTGCAATTATCTGCTTTATTCCTGCTTCTGCACCTGCGCCTACATGTGCACCAGGATGAAGAACAATTTGATTTGCACCGAGCGCCTCTGTTCTCTCAATTTCAGAACGCAAAAAGTTTACACCTAGTTCATATGTTGCTGGGTTTGAAGTATTACCGATATTTATGATATACGGAGCATGTACAACAATTTCATCAATCCCATTTTCCTTCATATGAGCATGTCCTGCTTCTATATTTAAATCATCTATTTTTTTACGTCTTGTATTTTGTGGTGCTCCTGTATAAATCATAAATGTATTTGCACCATATGACACTGCTTCTTCACTCGCTGCAAGAAGCATTTTTTTCCCACTCATCGAAACATGTGAGCCAAGTTTTAGCATGCTATACCTCTCCTATCTCCCAACTAATTCATAAATGTATATTATCATAATTCATGTTTATTTTCTCTTTAAACGTTTTTGGCGCTTTTTAATTTTTTCCATTTCTTGATTCATCTTTTTCTTATAGCCTGGTTTCACTTTCTTAGGCTTCTTCACCTGACTTTGTGCTAGTTTATCAATTTCATCAACTTGTTTTTTGCGAGCCTTTCGCTTGTTTCTTTCACCAATATTGACCCATTCATCGTTTTCAAGGTCCCTATTTACAAAAGTAACGCCCATTTTTTCAAGTCTTATGATTGCATCTTCATCCGCTGGCTCATAAATAGTTGCTGCGATTCCTGAGTAGCCCGCCCTTGCCGTTCTACCAACCCTATGAATGTAAAAATCAAGATCACTAGGTAGCTCATAATTGATGACATGGCTCACACCTTCAATGTCAATTCCTCTTGCTGCTAAATCTGTTGCCACTACATATTGGAACTCTAATGAGTTAATTTGCTTCATGACCTTTTTGCGTTCTCTTGGAGGGAGGTCTCCGTGGAGTCTTCCTACCTTCATCCCTTTTGTAAGTAACCCATCCGCTACCTCGTCTGCCAATTTTTTCGTATTGGTAAAAATAATGGCTAAATATGGATTATAAACCTCTAACATTGATTGCAAAAGGTTTAGCTTATTCCGATGTCGTAATGGAACAAGTATATGTTCTACCTTGGCGGCTGTAGCTTGTTCAGGTGCAACATGAGTGTATCTAGGGTTTTCCATATACTTTTTTAGAAATGGTTTTAATTTTTCAGGAATAGTTGCTGAAAACACTAAAATTTGTAGGTCTTCGGCCATCCTCGCTGCAATTTGGTCGACATCTTCGATGAAGCCCATATCAAGCATTAGATCAGCCTCATCGACTACAATTTGATTCGCTGTGTAAACTTGAAGAGCTTGTTCTTTAATCAAATCGTGAATCCTTCCAGGAGTTCCTACCACAATATGTGGTTGTGTTTTCAGTTTTTCAATGGCCCTCACTTTATCCGTACCACCTACAAACAATTTTGCTGTGATGGGATTCTCTCCACTAAATTTAATGATTTTTCCAATTTCATGATGGATTTGAGTTGCAAGCTCACGAGTAGGCGCAGTTATAACGGCCTGTACCTCCTGTCTTGCTGAATCAATATTATTAATTATTGGTAGTATGTACGCATGGGTTTTACCTGTACCTGTTTGTGATTGCCCTATGGCACTTTCGCCCCGCTGAATGCTCGGTATTAACCGTTCTTGAATTTCAGTTGGCTTTGTAAATTTTACCTCTTTTAATGCTTCAAGTATAAATGGCTGAAGTTGAAAACGTTCAAAATCTTTTACTGTCATTACGATCCCTCATTTATATAAATATGAATTTGTTTTGCAAGGTTTGGGTTTAATTATATGTTTTCTCATAACCTAACAATTTATTATATAGGAAAGCTTGTCAAAATACCAATTGCGCCCATTTGAGGTAATCGGGAAAACATTTAATTCACCCACCGCATATCCTAAAAATAAGGTATTATCACCCGATTCATTCTTCTACTTAACCTAGGTAATTTGAAAGGAGGAGAAGCAAATGTTTTATCCACGACAACCAATGAATCAAATGAGACCAATGAGAGCAATGAGACCGATGAGACCGCCATCCATGTTTCCACAGCAATATGGGGTTCGACCACCAGGAATGTTCGGTGGTATGCAGGGTATGCAGGGTATGCAGGGCATGCAAGGACAAGGAAGATCCGGATTAGGTGGCCTTTTGAAAAAGTTAATCCCTGGAATGGGAAAGTCAAACCCGATGCAAGGAATGGGTGGTATGCCGGGTTTCTTTAATCCTTCACAAGGAATGAACCCTGGCACCCTTCAAGGTTTAGCAAATCCCTCTAACCTTAGTGCGATAATGGGAAATGTACAAAAAACATTAAAAATGGCCGAATCTGTAGTTCCAATGGTTCAACAATATGGACCATTAATGAAAAACATCCCCGCAATGGTTAGGATGTATAGTGCTATTAAAAATGCAGGGAATGAACAAGAAGAAGAAGATAATGAGACTATTTCACTATCGGATGTGACATCAAATAGTGAAGAAGTTGAAAATGAAGAAGAAAATTCAAAAGCTAGCGGTACCGGTAAATCTGTTCCAAAGCTTTACATTTAAAAGACTTTGTATTATCCTTCATACTCAGATATAATAAATACGAGATTACGAGAGTACCAATAGGTATGAGCTATCCGATTTATTGACTGAGGAGGAGAAGAGCATGGAAGTAATCAAAATTGCTCCACGTGGATACTGCTATGGTGTAGTAGATGCGATGGTAATTGCGAAAAATGCCGCTTTAGATAAAACATTACCAAGACCTATATATATACTAGGAATGATTGTTCATAATAAGCATGTAACGGATGCCTTTGAAGAAGAAGGAATTATTACGCTTGATGGAGCAAACCGTTTAGATATACTAAATCAGGTTAAAGAGGGTACCGTTATTTTCACAGCACATGGCGTTTCACCTGAGGTGAAGAAATTAGCAAAAGAACGTGGTCTTGTTACACTTGATGCAACTTGCCCTGATGTAACTAGAACACATGATTTAATTAAGGAAAAAACAGCTGAAGACTATCATATCATTTATATTGGTAAAAAGAACCACCCAGAGCCTGAAGGCGCATTAGGTGTAGCACCCGGTTTCGTTCATCTTGTTGAAACGGTTGAAGATGTTGAAAACCTTGAGTTAAATCATGAAAAGCTTGTTGTGACTAATCAAACAACAATGAGTCAGTGGGACGTTCTTCATGTAATGGATAAAGTTAAGGAAAAGTTTCCACACGCTGAAGTCCACAATGAAATTTGTTTAGCTACACAGGTTCGACAAGAAGCTGTTGCCCAACAAGCAACTGTGGCCGACTTAACGATCGTAGTTGGAGATCCGAAAAGCAATAACTCAAACCGACTCGCACAAGTTTCCGAAGAAATTGCAGGAACAAAAGCATATCGTGTTGCAGACGTAAGTGATATACAACTTGAATGGCTAAAAGGTGTTGAAAAAGTAGCCGTAACAGCTGGCGCTTCCACCCCAACGCCGATTACAAAAGAGGTCATTACCTTTTTAGAGCAATTCGATCCTGAAAATGAGGAAACATGGGAACGATCTCGAAAAGTTCCACTCCATAAAGTGTTACCAAAGGTAAAAGCAGCTAAAAAATAAACGTTCAAAAGCGATCATAAATTAAAGTAAAAGGTACTCCAGTAAAATTGGAGTACCTTTTTTCATAGGAATTGAAATGGGTCTGTATTAAGCTCTGAAGTAATTACAGTAACCTCGAATTTCTTTTCTTTAAAACGCTCTTTTAACATATTTGCTACCCCTTTTTTCATGACCTTTTCAACATTGTGTCCAGGGTCAACGATATTAAGTCCCATCATCATTGCATCGTGAGCAACATGGTAATACATATCTCCTGTTATATACACGTCTGCACCAGCTCTTTTAGCATGTGATACATACTTATTTCCGTCTCCTCCAAGCACCGCAACCTTCTTCACTTTATCTGAAAGAGAACCAACAACACGAAGTCCATCTACCTCTAATTTATTTTTCACATGCAAGGCGAATTGCTCAAGTGTCATTTCCTGTTCAAGATAGCCAACACGTCCAAGTCCAAGCACATTACCATCATTTTCAAGGGGATAGATATCGAAAGCAACCTCCTCGTATGGATGCGCGTTAAGCATAGCAGTAATCACTTTCTTTTGAATGCCACTCGGGAAAACGGTCTCTATTTTGATTTCATCCACAACTTCTAATTTACCGACTTCACCTATATGGGGGTTTGTCCCTTGATGTGGTAAGAATGTTCCTGTACCAGGCGTGTTGTACGTACAATGACTGTAATTTCCGATATAACCTGCACCAGCAGAGCCTAAAGCAGCTCGTACTTTATCAGCAGACTCCGGAGGGACATAAACAGCTAGTTTTTTTAATTTTTCCTCGTAGGTCGGCGCAAGCAATTCAACATTCGTTAAACCCAAAGCATCCGCAAGCATGTCATTAACGCCACCGACAGCTACGTCTAAATTTGTATGTGCTGCATAAATCGCTATATTATGTAAAATACATTTTTCAATGATTCTTCCAGACGGCGTATCTGTTTGAACCGTTTTTAAGGGCCGAAAAATAGGAGGATGATGCGCAATAATCAAATCAACATCATGTGAAATGGCTTCATCAACGACGTTTTCTAACACATCAAGTACAACCATGATTTTTTTTACCGGCTTGTTTAATGTCCCAACTTGAAGACCGATTCTTTCTCGATCACCTTCGACGGCTAAGTGCTTTGGAGAAAATTGCTCAAATATTTGTATCACTTCAAAACCATTAGGTATTTTGCTCATTGTAATGCCTCCTTTACTATTTTTATTTTTTGTTTAAGCTCATCTTTTCGTGTCCGATTTTCGGGTGTTTCTCCAGCTGTCTCAAGCTGTGAAAAAATCTTTTCCCAATGTTTAAGTTCATGAGCCCATTTTTTTTCAAAAACTGAATTTTTTTCTTTTAGTAGGAAAGGTCCTAGTAAAAGTTCTTGTTCCTTATGCTGATAAGGCTTAAGGGGGTTTCCTTTTTCGGCAACTAAAACTTCATAGATTTTTTTGTCTTCCTCAAGGATTTCTTCGGCGATTAGCTCCCAGTCGTTTTCAATAAGCCATTCTCTAATTGCTGATGCACCAATATTTGGTTGTAGGACAAGTCTTTTTACACCTGGCAGTTTGTTTTTACCATTTTCCAGAATGGAGCGAATGAGCGAACCACCCATACCTGCTATGGTAATACATGTAACTTCATTTGGTTGAATGACTTCAAGTCCATCCCCTTTACGAGCTTCAATTTTGGAATCAAGCTTACTTTTGGTGATTTGTTTTTTTGCAGATTGAAATGGCCCCTCTGCAACCTCACCAGCAATTCCCCCAGAGATGAACCCATTTAAGTATGCATAGCATGGAAGATATGCGTGGTCAGAGCCGATGTCTGCTAAAATTGCTCCTTTTGGTATGTATGATGCGACTGTTTCAAGCCGCTTCGACAATCTCTCTTCATTCATAATAACACCACATTTTTTTAGTTTTAATTATACAAGATGTTAGTAGAAACTTCCATCTCACTGGGAAGGGCAGTAAAAAACCCTTTACATTTATGCAAAGGGTTTTTTTATTATTTATTTTTGTTCAACTAACCAATTTGCGATTTCTTGTACTTGTGCAGGGTCTTTTACCAAGCCACCTGGCATCGCACCTCTACCATTCGTGATTACATCCTGAATCTCTTCTACGGAAAGATCAATACCTTTTAATGCAGGTGCATTACCTTGACCTGATAAATCTTGGCCATGGCATGCTGCACATGTACCTTGGACAACTTCTTCTGGGGAAGCAGCTGCTGTCTCTGGAGCCTCTTCACCTTGGTTTGCCATTTCATCCATGTTACCTAGTCCAACAAAGCCTAATAGGAACATAAGTCCAATACCGAAAACTGCAATCAGGGCAAATGGTATTAATGGATTCTTTTTCATTATTCTGACCTCCCTTACCTTATGTACATCAAAATAGATATAATTATTATTCTATACAAACACTCTCTATTTTACTTGAAAAATGATAGAAGTAAAAGACCTATTTGTACAAGAACTTATTTAACATAATATTGTAAAATTATTTTACACAAAAATGTCACAAATTTGTCATAATAAATAGTAAAACTCCTTACCGATTGGTAAGGAGCTATATCAAACATATTCATTTTAGCATCCAATTGAACGTGCGATGACCATTCGTTGAATTTCAGATGTCCCCTCTCCGATTTCAAGAAGCTTTGCATCTCGCATAAATCTTTCAACATGATATTCCTTCATATAGCCATAACCACCATGTATCTGGACGGCTTGATTTGTCACCTCCATACAAATTTCAGAGGCATAAAGCTTCGCCATTGAGGCTTCTTTTGAGAAATTTCTGCCTTGATCCTTCAACCAAGCAGCTTTATATACCATATTCCGTGCTAGTTCAATCTTCATCGCCATATCTGCTAATTTAAATTGAATAGCTTGAAAGCTTGAAAGGGACTTACCAAATTGTTTACGTTCTTTTGCATAATTTAGGGCCTTCTCATAGGCTGCTTGTGCAATTCCAACAGCCATTGCTCCAATACCGATTCTTCCCCCATCTAGCGTAATTAGAAACTGTCTGAAGCCTTCTCCTCGTTTTCCAAGCAGGTTCTCTTCAGGTACATGTACGTCCTCTAAAACTAATTCCGTCGTGTTTGAAGCATTCAGTCCCATTTTCTCGTAGTTGTCAATAACCTTAAAGCCTTCTGCATCAGTTGGGACTATAATTGCGCTTATTTCTTTTTTAGCCCCATGACGGCCCGTTATCGCTGTGAGGGCTATATGCTTTGCAAAACTAGCATTTGTGATAAAGCATTTATTTCCATTAATGACAAATTGATTATTATCAAGAAGGGCTTCTGTTTGGGTTCCGCCTGCATCTGATCCAGCATTGGGTTCTGTTAATCCAAAGGCTCCCAAAGACTCTCCTGTGCAAATAGGGGTTAAGTATTTAAGTTTTTGCTCTTTTGTTCCAAATAAATGAAGGGGTGCACCACCAAGTGAGATATGTGCCGAGTATGTAATTCCGGTAGACCCACAGGCACGGCTTAGTTCTTCGACCACGATTGCAAAGCTAATTGTATCAGAGTCTGCTCCACCATATTCTTCAGGAAACGGCAAACCCATCATCCCTAATTCTCCAAGTTTTTGAAAAATTTCTTTTGGGAAACGTTTATCTTTATCCCGTTGTCCAGCACCTGGTGCAACTTCTGCTTCGGAAAACTCTCTAATTGTTTTTTGAATCAATTTTTGCTCGGTCGTTAAATCGAAATTCATAATACCCCTCCCGTTGTATACGTTTTCATATCTATTATATCGGGAGTTGACGAATTTTCAAATAATTTAAATATTCAATAAAGTGACGACTGAAATTATACTAACCAGAATACCTGCAATCAAAAAATAGCGCATCTTTAAAAATACCCCAACAAAAATCCAGCCGATACAATTAAAAAAGATCATACCTATTAAATATAGTGCCTGTCCTTTAAAAATGAGTTCACTAAAATTCGCTGTTAAAAGCAAAATAAATAGAGCGAGAATAATGGAGCCAATATGAACGAAAAGTGAATTAGTTCTTTGAGTAATTAGGCCTAAAATGCAGATAATTAAAAAAATAAAGTTTAATACCATTTGCAAATTAGTCGATATTTCAGTAAAATAAGTGACAAGTAATAAAACTGGTAAAAGTGAACCAATTACAATAATCCAAACAAATGGTGTTTTCTGAGTTGAAATTGTTTCTTTTGTTGAATCAATTCCTTCACCCTCTGTATATAACGAGAGTAGGAAATTACAATATGCTTCTGGCAGTAATTTATTTTTACGCCAATATAGAATTTCATTGATAATAATCTTTTTTCTATCTTGATTCATGAAAGCGCTCACCTTGTTTAATTAATATCTAAATCTAAAAACGCCACAATTGAGTGGCAATGTCTTCATGGCCCACATCGGATGGGTCAAAACAAAAAAAATAGTTTACTTCAATTGTATGAAGTAAACTACGGAATGTAAATGAAAAATGTTTATTCTAAGAAATCCTTTAATCTCTTACTTCGGCTTGGGTGACGAAGCTTTCGTAGAGCTTTTGCTTCTATTTGTCGAATACGCTCACGAGTAACACCAAACACTTTACCAACCTCTTCGAGAGTGCGAGTACGTCCATCATCCAATCCAAAGCGGAGACGTAATACATTTTCTTCTCGATCTGTTAGAGTATCCAGAACATCTTCCAGTTGTTCTTTTAATAGCTCATATGCAGCATGTTCTGATGGAGAAGTTGCGTCTTGGTCTTCAATAAAGTCTCCAAGATGTGAGTCATCTTCTTCACCAATTGGTGTTTCTAATGATACAGGTTCTTGTGCAATCTTTAAAATTTCCCTTACTTTTTCTGGTGTTAAATCCATATCTTCTGCAATTTCTTCAGGCGTTGGTTCGCGCCCAAGGTCCTGGAGTAACTGACGTTGTACACGGATTAATTTATTAATTGTTTCTACCATATGAACCGGAATGCGGATTGTTCTAGCTTGGTCTGCAATCGCACGTGTGATGGCTTGACGTATCCACCATGTTGCATACGTACTAAATTTGAATCCTTTGCGATAATCAAATTTCTCAACAGCTTTAATAAGTCCCATATTACCTTCTTGGATTAAATCTAGGAACAACATACCGCGACCAACGTAACGCTTTGCAATACTTACTACAAGTCGTAAATTGGCTTCAGCAAGTCTACGTTTAGCCTCTTCATCACCTTGTTCGATTCGTTCAGCAAGTTGAATTTCATCATCAGCTGATAGTAAATCAACACGGCCAATTTCTTTTAGGTACATACGCACCGGGTCATTTATCTTTACTCCTGGAGGAACACTGAGATCATTAAGATCAAATTCTTCTTCCTTGGATAATTCTTGAATATTTGGATCATCTTCATTGTCATCATCAACATCGTGATCCCCGCTATCACCTAATAATTCAATACCCTGCTCTCCAAGGAACTCATAGTATTCATCAAGGTGGTCAGATTCAACTTCAAAACCAGACATACGCTCTGCGATTTCTTCATATGTCAATACACCGCGCTTTTTTCCTAGTGCTGTTAATTTTTCTTTAACTTGCTCTAATGTTAATTCTGTATCGACTTCTTTAGACTTTTCAGCCATTTGTTCCCCTCCTTCCAAACTTGTAAGACATAGAGGTTAGAAAACCTATTTGTTAAATTAATGCTTTTTTCATTTGAATGATTTCATTTGCAATTGTAGCAGCCTTTAAATAATCCTTACTTCGTTCAGCCTCGAGTTGCTCAGATTCTTTTTCTTTTATCATTGACATTTTTTTGTGATTCAACACCTGTTTCACATAATCTGATAAAACAGAATCCGATACTTCCTCTTCAATTGACATCATTGCAATATCAGTGACAATCCTTTTTAAACTCTCATCATGAACCCTTGTTAGTAGTGTGCTGATATCTGGTTCAAATCCTTCTTCATAAAATGCATATAAGTACGTTACAATCGCTCGATGCTCTTCGATATTAAATTCGGCTTGAAGCTGATCCTGTATTTTTTCAGCAATATCCCGACTACGTAACATATAAGCAATTAAATATCGTTCTGCATTATGATAGGCTTTTAGTAAATGTTTTGATACGGCAGGTTTCGCTTTCGTATTATTTCTATTCGAAGAGAAATTATCCCTTTTTTTCCGTTCAGATTTATAATACTGAAGCTGTTGCGTTTTTAATGCATCAAGTGATATAGAAAATTCACTTGATAATTGGCGCAAGTAATGGTCTCTTTCTACAGCTTTTTCTAATGAGGAAATTTCTTTAATAACATCTTCTATATAACGGATGCGATCTCCTTCATCCTGAAGATTTTTTCCTTTTCTCAAGTACTGCATTTTAAATGCCATTAATGTAAGACTTGCCCCTATTACATCATTTTTAAACTTCTCTGCGCCATATTTTCTAATGTAGTCATCAGGGTCCATGCCATTTGGCATTGTAGCTACTCTAACATAACAACCCGCTTCACCCAGCATAGTTGAAGCTCGTAAAGCCGCATCTAACCCCGCATTGTCAGAGTCATAACAGATAACAACAGATTCCACATTCCGTCTAATTATTTTCACATGTTCATCCGTCAAGGATGTGCCCATCGTACCTATTGAATTAGGAACATCAGCTGTATCAGCTGCAATGACATCTGCAAATCCTTCAAATAGAACCACTTGCTGTTGTTTTCGAATAGCAAGTCTAGCTTGATGAAAATTATAAAGGGTCTTGCTTTTATTAAAAATAATAGTTTCGGGACTGTTTAAATATTTTGGTTCCTGCCCCTTATCAAGCACCCTGCCAGAAAATGCTATAGTTTTACCCTGGTGGTCCCATATCGGGAACATTATGCGGTTTCGAAATCTATCAAAGAATGTACCGGTATCCTCCTTTTTAACAAGCAGGCCGGCCCTTTCCATCAACTCAGGCCTAAAACCTCTTTTCTGGAGAAACTTCGTGGCAAAGTCCCACGAGTCAAGGGCATAGCCAATTTCAAACTTATCGATGATTTCTCTTGTAAAGCCCCTATTGGTTAAATAGTCTAGCGCTGGTTGACCCTCTTTTGTATTAAGTAATAGGTGATGATAGAATTTCTTTAATAATTCGTGTGCTTCTTGCATTTTTGATGCTTCATTGTTTTTATCAGAAACAACAGTTGGCTGTTCATAATCTGACAAATCTATGTTCACTTTATTAGCAAGGTTTATTGCCGCTTCCGAAAAGGAGTACCCTTCTAGGTCCATTAAAAAAGAAAATACATTTCCACCTGCTCCACACCCAAAACAATGAAAGATTTGTTTATCGGGAGATACAGAGAATGAAGGGGTATTTTCACCGTGAAATGGGCATAAGCCAAAATAATTTCTACCTTGCTTCTTCAATTGAACATATTCACTAACAACATCAACAATGTCAACAGAAATACGAATTTTTTCGATTGTTTCTTCGGGTATTCGATATCCCATGTATAACATCCCCAAGTACTAAATTATTCGATGTTTAGAGTTTAAATCCTGCAAGTTTCGACAAACTTTTTTTAAAAATTTTAGTAAAATGTTGTCTGTCTTCGTCAGTAAAGGGTTTTGGTCCTTTGGAATATGAACCACTACGTCTTTCTTTTGCAGATAAAAAGCGAAAATGGAGGATCTGTTCCATATCCTCTTCTTTAAACTCTTTGCCACGAGGTGATATAACATTTACACCTCTATTTACTAAAATACTCGCTAAGCCAGTATCCTGGGTAATGACGATGTCATTTTTAATTGCGTGATTCATTATATAGAGATCTGCTGCCTCTTTCTCAGCATCCACGTACACCCATTCCCCCCCCATCGGGGTCGACATAACATGGGCATATGACGCTACAAATACAACATTGATATTATATGTACCTGCTATGCTAAGTATTTCTTCTTTAACTGGACATGCATCAGCATCCACAAATATTTTATTCTTTTTTTCGTCATATTTCTCTATTCTACATCACTCCGAAGAATCCTTCTTTTCAAGAAAAAAGATTAAAAATAAGTTCAAAAATCTGTGATTGAGCTATCTTTAGGTGAGCAATTATGGGTAAATATTCTATCATTTTTCGAAGGCGAACCACTGAAACAAGAAAAAAATGTCGAAAATTAATTCACCCATTCCATAATTTTTCCTTGACAACCTTCAATATATAGTTTATTCTATCCAATCGAACTCTAAACCTAAAAATATGTATTTTTATCACAATTTTTTATTATAATACAAAATTCTTTCAAGCGCCATAAAAAAACATATCTTTTTATGAGATATGTTTTTACTGTATAGGTGTCTTGAGATTATATTTATCGATTACTTATTTTATTTAAAATAATATTTGCCGTTTCTTCAACCGCTTTATTTGAGACATCCACTACATCACAATTGATTTTATTCACAAGTGATTCAAAGTGGTCCAGTTCTTCTTTAATGCGATTAATATTTGCATAGATCGCTTGATCATCTAAACCTAATGACTTTAATCTTTCACGTCTAATATGGTTTAGCTTCTCTGGGCTAATTTTTAGTCCAAAGCACTTGTTGGGTGATACTTTGAAGAGTTCTTCGGGTGGATCAACTTCTGGTACAATTGGAACGTTTGCCACTTTATAGCGCTTATGTGCAAGATACTGAGATAAAGGTGTTTTAGATGTTCTAGAAACACCGATTAAGACGATATCCGCACGCAATATCCCTCTTGGGTCACGACCGTCATCATACTTAACAGCAAATTCTATAGCCTCGATTTTTTTGAAATAATCCTCATCGAGTTTTCGTACAAGACCAGCCTCAAATCTTGGGTTACTCTCATAAAGGCCAGACATTTTTTCGATTAGTGGACCTATTATATCGTTTACAATTACTCCTTCACGTGCAGCTTCCATCACAAGAAAATCTCGTAGTTCTGGAACTACAAGTGTGAATGCAATAATTGCATTATTCAGTTTGGCAAGCGCTACAACCTCTGCTAATGTAGCTGTATCTTCTACATAAGGAATTCGTTTAATTTCAGTATGTGAGCCGTTAAATTGGCTAACTGCCGCTTTAACAACTAATTCAGCTGTTTCCCCAACTGAATCTGATACTACATATACAACGCGATTACTCATTTTAATTCTCCATCTCCTAACTTAAAAGATCAATTGTTCATTAAAGAATTTCATCACTAGCAAGTCCTACCAACGCTTTTGTCATATTTGTCTTAGTAATTCTGCCAATTACCTCGATACCCCGTTCCGAGTGCTTAACAATTGGTAATGCATCAATTTGTTTTTCAATCAATTTATTTGCCACGTCAATTAAAAGATCATCTTTTTCACACATCGTAATATTGGGCATTCTTGTCATAATAATGGTGACAGGGACTGATTTTAAATCTTGATTTCCAAGACTAGCCCGCAGTAAGTCTTTTCTAGATAAAACCCCAACAAGAAGTGATGATTTATCTACTACAAACAATGTACCGACATCTTCTAAAAACATAGTAACAATTGCATCATAGACAGATATACTCTCATTTATCACAACTGGGATAGATTGGTAATCCATCACTTTAATTTTGTTGATCCTATCCGCAAGTAATTGCTGCCCTGTTTTGCCCGTATAGAAATAGCCGACACGTGGCCTGGCTTCAAGATATCCTGCCATAGTTAAAATAGCGAGGTCCGGACGAAGAGTAGCCCTAGTCAAATTTAAACGATCTGCAATAGCTTCACCAGTGATAGGCCCATTGTCTTTTACAATTTGTACAATTTGTTCTTGCCTCTTACTCAGTTCTATTGTACTCACCACCATTCCTAAAATCTATAATATTTATTTTAAAATAAGTAAAGTATCGAAAAGAGTTATACTAATTAATAATTATTATATACTAATTGCGTAATCACGTATAGTAAATAGAAAAAGACTAGGAGCTAATTCTTCTGCTCCTAGTTTTTAATATGTTTATCCCATGTGCTTCTTTTTTGAGGTCAAAAATGTTGTTCGCGCTTATTTTACAATAATTGCGTTCATGTCCCCAATTAAGTAAATAATGTTCGCTAGTTGCACCATTTGTGCAAGTCGGTTTTGCCTTACTGCCGCATCTTCTGCCATAACCATTGTATGTTCGAAGTATTGATCAATTAGCTCTCTCAATGAAGCTAATAAATGGAATGCTTCTGCTACTTCATGATTGTTCAGACTTTCAATTACTTTTGGTTTTACTTCCGTATACTTCTCAAAGAGATGCTTTTCCTCTTCAGATTGGAAAAGGCCAGGATTAATTTCAGCTTCTTCGCCTTTTTTGGCAATGTTAACAACCCTACCTAATGACTCAATCGTTGTTTTAAAATCTTGATGGTCCTTGTTGTTCTCAAGCATTTCCGCTTTTTTAATAACAAGACCAACATTTCCAATCTTGGTGCCAAGAACCGCGTCAATTATATCATAGCGGATGTTTCTAGTATTTAGTTCATGTTTGATTCGTAATTTAAAGAAGTGAACAAGTTCTTTCTTAATTTCTTGTTTTTCAAGTTTCGCAACTTTTGCCTCAATAAACAGATCTAATACATCATCGATTAATTCTTCAAGGCCAATATTCCAACCTTTATCAAGTAAGATTTGAACGACACCAGAAGCCATACGGCGTAATGCATATGGATCCTGTGAACCTGTTGGAATAATACCGATAGAGAAACATCCAATAATTGTATCCAATTTATCAGCTAAACTAACTAATGCTCCAATAGTGGAAGTTGGACTGGAATCGTCAGCATGTCTAGGCATGTAATGCTCGTTAATAGCTACCGCCACCGCCTCGTCTTCTCCACTTATTCGTGCATAGCGTTCACCCATTACTCCCTGAAGCTCAGGAAATTCATATACCATATTGGTTACAAGGTCAAATTTGCATATTTCGGCTGCTCTATTTGCTTTTTCCTGTATTTGACTATCGGTTTTCAAAAGTTCTGCCACGGTCTTAGTGATATGCTGGATTCTTCTAACCTTATCACCAATTGAACCAATTTCTTCATGGTAAATTATTTTATCAAGCTTTTTAACTAAGTTATCAATTTCTAACTTTTGATCTTCTTTATAAAAGAAGTCTGCATCAGATAAACGTGCTCGTAAAACCTTCTCATTCCCTCTAGCAACTTTTTCAAGATAGTTATGATCACCATTACGAACTGCAACAAAGTAAGGTAGCAATGCCCCGTTTTTGTCCTTTACAGGAAAATAGCGCTGATGCTCTCTCATACTTGTAATTAAGACTTCTTCAGGTAAATTCAAAAATTCTTCTTCAAATTTCCCGAAAAAAGCAGTAGGATATTCAACAAGATTCGTTACTTCATTAAGTAAATCTTCGTCAATTGGAATCTCCCAATTATTGTCTTCTTCAAGTATTTTAATTTGATTCGTAATGGCTTCTTTACGCTCTAGATAATCCGCAATAACATACTGAGACATAAGTACTTTTTCATAGTCTTTAGGAGATGTGATTTCAACCTCTTGGCCTAAGAAACGATGTCCCCATGTTTTATTCCCTGATGATACATTTGTAATTGTGATTGGAATAATTTCAGCTCCAAACAAAGCGACAATCCATTTAATAGGACGGACATAGCGTAGGTCTTGATCACCCCAGCGCATATTTTTAGGGAATGAAAGATGTACGATAACATTCTCAAGTTCACCTAAGATTTCTTTTGTGTTTTTTCCTTGAATAAATTTATTGATATGTGCATATTCCACACCATTAATTTCTTTAAAAAAGATATCCTCAACAGAAGCACCCTGTCCTCTTGTGAACCCCATTGCAGCTTTTGTCCAATTTCCATCTTGGTCTAAAGCAATTTTTTTCGCAGGACCTTTTGCTTCTAGCTCAACATCCTTTTGTTTGTCAGCAACGTCCCGAACAAGAACCGCTAGTCTTCTTGGTGAAGAAAAACTCTCTACTTGCTCAAATGAAATATTATGTTCAATCAGCCAATTTGTAATCTTGTCAGAAAGCTGATTCATAGAATCTGTTACAAAGCGTGCTGGCATTTCCTCTAATCCAATTTCAATCAATAAATCTCGATTACTCATTACGATCGTCTCCTTTTGCCTTCAGCATCGGGAAGCCCAATTTTTCCCGCTCTTCATAAAACGTTTTAGCTACCTTACGAGCTAAATTTCGAACTCTGCCGATATATCCTGTTCTTTCGGTAACGGAAATTGCTCCCCTTGCATCTAATTGATTAAAGGTGTGAGAACATTTTAAAACATAGTCATAGGCTGGATGAACGAGTCCTTCGTCCATTTGACGATGCGCTTCCTTTTCATAAATGCTAAATAAGTTAAAGAGCATTTCTGTATCTGAGGTTTCAAACGTATACTTTGAATGTTCGTATTCAGGCTGATGGAAAATATCTCGAACTGTAAACCCTTTTGTCCATTCAAGATCAAATACATTTTCTTTATCTTGAATGTAAGAGGCTAAACGTTCAATTCCATATGTAATCTCAACTGACACTGGCTTACATTCAATGCCTCCAACTTGTTGGAAATAGGTAAATTGAGTAACTTCCATTCCATCAAGCCACACTTCCCAACCAAGTCCTGCTGCTCCAAGTGTCGGTGCTTCCCAGTTATCTTCAACGAAGCGGATATCATGTTCTAATGGATTAATTCCTAATGCACGTAAGGAATCCAGATATAATTCCTGAATATTATCAGGTGACGGTTTCATGATCACTTGAAATTGATGGTGTTGGTATAAACGGTTTGGGTTTTCTCCGTAACGGCCATCGACTGGGCGTCTTGAAGGTTCAACATATGCCACATTCCAAGGCTCAGGGCCAAGGCTTCTTAGGAATGTGTAGGGACTCATTGTACCTGCACCTTTTTCAACATCATAAGCCTGCATAAGAATGCAACCTTGATCTGACCAATGCTTCTGTAAGGTTAATATCATTTCTTGAATATTCATTAATTCTTGCACCTCCAAAATTATAAAGCGGAAGCGCCTTGCTCAGAAACGAGGAAACTAGAGACTCCGACAAAGAGGCGCTTTTTGCCTCTGCAGGAGAAGTTGAAGTTTCTCGAGTTTCTAGGCGCTGCAGCTAGATTGAAAAAACTATTTAAAATAAAATAAAAAAACTCCCCTCCTCTATGCCTAATTGTAGACATAGGGACGAGAGTTTACCCGCGGTTCCACCCTATTTGCAAATAACTCTATTATGAGTTATTGCCTCTTTCAAGCGATACACTCTGGAACGCCTTCCTTATCTGTTCATACCCTAGCTTCCACCATCCTAGGTTCGCTTTTATGAACTAAAGCGGATGTTCAAAAAGTCCGGTAAAAATGACACATCGAATTTCCTCGTTGGCTTGCTTTTCCGTTCCTTGGAAAAGAAAATCACTTTTCCTTCGTGCTAGAACATTGCTCACGTATTTACTGCATACGTTCACTACTCAAAGCTGCACCGCCTCGAACTTCTCGGTCCTTTTTATCCTCTTTTTTGCACATTCACTGTAATAAGTACTACTTTCCTTCACCGTGCAAATATTTTAATTGAACTATATTCCAATTTCACTGCGATGTCAAGTGCGCCACGTTAGGTTAGACGTAAATTTTCAAGTTGGTCTAGGAAACGTTTAGATTTTAGATACAAGCCTGAATATTCCTCGTAGTACGTGTCAATGACCATCTTCAATTCTTTCTTCGTTTCGTCTTTTACGTCAATTTTCCCCAAACGGTTTAAATCAAAATAATAAAATACGCGCAATAATCGTATTGTTGCTTGCGATACTTTTAAATGATAGGGTTCTTTTTCATAACAACGGTGGCAAAGTAAGCCACCCTCTCTAATTGAAAAAGCAAATTCTCCCTCTGTACTGTTACAGTTTGTACATTCATTAAGTCGAGGATACAACCCTAGCAATGGCAGCATCTTAAGCTCATATATGTACAATAGAATATCAGGATCATACCCCTCATTTAAGTAATTTAGTGTTTGATACAACATTTCAAATAAAAACGGGTTTGATCTCTTATCTTCAGTGCATTTATCAGTTAACTCGACAACATAAGATGCATATGCCGTTAGGAAAATATCTTCCCGAATACTTCGGAAGGTTGAAATCGTTTCACCTTGTTGTAAAACACCTAAACCTGACGTCTTTTGAACTAAAAACTGTCCATATGTAAAAACCTGGGTAATGGCAGCGAGGCGACTACTAGGTTTCTTCGCACCTCTTGCCATTACCCCTATTTTCCCCCATTCACGGGTATACAAAGTTACGATTTTATTTGTTTCACCATAATCACTTGTTCTTATGATAATACCTTCGCATTTTTGTAGCACTACTGTCACCATCCGTTGGCAACTAGGCAATCCAATTACCATTGATTATTTGCGTCATACATGCCTTTTAAAAGTTTAAGACGCTTGTTTTTAGGATGGTCAAGTAATTGGAAAATCTATTTCTGCTAGCTCCTCACTTTGTGCCTCGGGTCTCTCTGTCTTCTCTTGTTCCAATTCCTTAAAAAGAAGATACGTATCAACATTACCTGTTTGACTAAACACCTTCCAGGTAAAATCTAACATAGTAACCCCACCTTTCTGTAATTTAAACACTAGCAAAGACTATTCCAATTTCATTCACTTGTAAGAATATCATGACCGAAAATCCTAAAAAACATGTTACATAAATTTTGCTAATCCGTGTATTTTTTTGGAATTTACGTATACTTAGACTTTAATATTCATCTTCCCTAAAGCCATAATCGCGAAGTTGAGAACTTTTGTTGCGCCAGTCCTTTTGAACCTTAACCCAAAGCTCTAGAAAAACTTTTGAACCAAGCAATGCTTCAATATCTGCTCTTGCTCGTTTCCCTACTTCTTTTAGCATACTACCTTGCTTTCCGATTACGATTCCTTTTTGGGAATTACGTTCGACAATAATAGTAGCTCCAACGTACACCGTATTTCCACTTTCTCTTCTTTCGAGTGAATCCATTACAACTGCAATCGAGTGTGGGATTTCCTCCCTAGTTAGGTGAAGAACTTTTTCACGAATCAATTCCGTAATAATGAATCGCTCAGGATGGTCCGTTACTTGATCAGCAGGATAGTATTGAGGTCCCTCTGGTAAATAAACCTTGATCTGTTCAACTAATCTAGAGGTATTCGTACCTTGGAGTGCTGAAATTGGGACTATTTCCTTAAATGGATAAAGTCCTTTGTACTTCTCGATCAACTCCAATAATTGGTCAGGATGTATTTGGTCTATCTTATTAACAACGAGAAAAACTGGTGTCTGAATATTTTTTAGTCGTTCAATAATAAACTCATCCCCACGACCATAACCTTCTTCCGCATTGATCATAAATAAAACTAGATCAACTTCCTTAAGAGTGTTCTGAGCGACTTTCATCATAAAATCGCCTAGCTTATGCTTTGGCTTATGAATACCAGGCGTGTCAATAAAAATAATTTGAGAATTTTCTTCAGTATAAACACCTTGAACTTTATTTCGTGTCGTCTGTGGTTTATCACTCATTATAGCAATTTTTTGTCCAATAACATGATTTAAAAACGTGGATTTCCCAACATTCGGTCTTCCTATTATTGAAACAAACCCTGATTTATAATTAGTCTTAGTTTCCATGTAAATCCTCCGGTGTAAATGCTCCTGGTAGCAGTTCATCAATTGTAATCTCTTGTACGTCACCTTTAAGATTCGATAAGAATACCTTTGTATCACGTCCACAAAGCTCTGAAATCACTTGACGACATGAACCACAAGGCGGTACTGGTCGTTCTGTATCTGCAACTACAGCAATTGCTGCAAACTCTTTATCTCCTTCAGAAACAGCCTTAAATAGTGCTGTCCTTTCTGCACAGTTTGTAACACTGTATGCTGCATTTTCGATATTACAGCCATGGTACACTTTACCATCCTTTGTTAATATCGCAGCCCCTACTTTAAATTTTGAATATGGAACATATGCTAATTCTCTTGCTTTTTTCGCTTCGTTGATTAGTTCCTCTGTTTTCACTATTTCTTCTTCCTTTCTTCGTATCTTAAAAGGTGTTCAAAAATTGCGGTGAATATGACGCATCGAATTTCTGCGTACATTGCCCCAAGAACATGTGAATAACCATGTAATGCGCTTGCGTCTACTATTTTATTCACGATGTCAATTCCTCAGCGCAAGGCTGCAAGGGAGCTAACTCAAGCAGATGCCTCGCTCCGGTACTCAAAGCTGCGCCGCCTTGAAATTCTCGGTCCTCTTCATCCTCTTTTTTGAACCTGATTTTTAGTACGGAAGTGTATTTTCATTTTACATAAAAACGTTCACGAAATCATCGTTTATGTTTCATTTGTTACACAATTGTAAGAATTTTCTCTAAATTAGATAAGGTAGAAAAATGATCAATCCAACTAAAATGGAGATTATCGCATATATAAGAACAGCTCCAGCCGCAATATCTTTAGCCTTTTTGGCTAAGGGATGATACTCATCCGTGACTAAATCAACCACTTTTTCAATTGCGGTATTTAGCATTTCTATTGCAAACATTCCACCGAATAAAAGGAGTACAATCAACCATTCTACCTTTGTAATATGAAACAAGAAACCACAAAAAATAACGATAACCGAGAAAAAAAAATGAATTTGCAGATTTCGTTCTGAAAAAAATGCTTCTCGCAAGCCTTGTAAAGCATACGAAAAGCTATTGATTAAGCGTGACCATTCATTCTTTTGTTTATCTTTCAAGACCATACGCCTCTAAAATTTCCTTTTGTCTTGAAAACATTTTTTCCTCATCTTCTTTTGTCATGTGGTCATAGCCAAGTAAATGCAAGAAACCATGGACAGCAAGGAAACCTAATTCCCTCGCAAAAGAATGACCATAATCTTCAGCCTGTTCCTTTGCTCTCGGAATCGAGATGATGATATCCCCTAATACTTTTGGTATGTCCTCACCGATAATCGCAATTTCCCCTTCACCCATCTCTTCCATAGCAAATGAAATGACATCAGTCGGTTGATCTTTGTCACGATATTCTCGGTTTATTTCTTTAATCCGTTCGTTATCAACAAACGTGACAGAAACCTCAGTTCCTTCACTGACTCCTTCTTTTTCGGCAGCCAAAAATAATAGTTCTTGAACTAATCTACTTTCTTCTTCTTTTACTTCACCAATTTCATCATTAAAATCAATTTCTAGTCTCATGCTTCCTTCACCTTCTGTTTTGTGGTCTCGGTAGGGTACTCAATTCTTGAATGAAAAATGCCCTTAAGTGATTCACAAAGTGTTTTCGCAACTACATCAAGCTCTTTAAGAGTTATATCGCATTCATCAAATTGTCCATCCTGTAAGCGGTCCGCAATAATGCTATTTACTAGAGATTCAATCTTATGTGGAGTAGGATTTGACAGAGACCTTACGGCTGCTTCAACACTATCTGCAATCCCAATCACCGCTGCTTCTTTTGTTTGTGCTTTTGGACCCACATATCTAAAATCTGATTCTAGGATGTCGCGTTCACTTTGTTGTTTAGCTTTATGGAAAAAATATTTTAACAGTGTTGTACCATGATGCTGTTCTGCTATATCCACGATTTCTTTTGGCATCTTATATTTTCTCAAAGTTTCTGCCCCGTCTGTAGCATGTGCTGTAATAATTGTTTTGCTAAGCTGTGGTGCAATCTTATCATGCGGATTTTCAATATTCATCTGATTCTCAATAAAGAAATGCGGGCGCTTTGTTTTTCCAATATCATGATAATACGATGACACTCTAGCTAATAATCCATTAGCCCCGATTGCTTCACAGGCTGATTCTGACAAATTCGCAACCATAACACTATGATGATAGGTTCCAGGAGCTTCTGTCAAAATTTTTCGCAGTAACGGGTGATTTGGGTTTGATAACTCAATTAATTTCATCGTTGATAAAATATTAAATCCTGCTTCAAAGAATGGTAGTAACCCAATCGTTAATACAGCAGCAATTACACCAGATAAAACGGCCATAATAATCGAAGAACCATAGTCTAGACTTGAATAACTACCGTTTTGCAATAGCATTATTGAAAATATGACTAAGATATTGATTAAAGCTACGAAGAGTCCAGCTTGGAGAATTTTCCCCCTACGATTGTGCTTACTTAGGAAAAGTACCCCAGCTAAGCTGCCAAACAGGAAGTAGATCCCCGCTGAGAAATTAAGCGTGCCCGTCACACCTTCATTAAAGATAAGGCTTCCACAAACTGCAAAAACCATGCTTGAAAGTATTGCAATTTTTTCATTAATCAATAGCTTTATCAGCATTGCCCCCATAGCCACGGGCACAATATATCCTATATCAGAATAATCGATTTGTTGGAATAAACTAATACCCTTCATTAATAGAATGGTAATAGAAAAGATAATCGCAAAAATTAATAAATAGATATTCCGATGCCGATCAGTTGGAATCATCTCATTATGAAAATGATAAATTATCCCGGTAATAATCAATAGAATAATCAATAACAGGCCGATGAATGGCTGTATAGGGTTATTAGTGTTAGTCATACCAAGCAGCTCTAACTGCCGATATATATCCCTAGTGATTAAATGTCCTTCTTCAACAATAATTTGACCTTGCAGGATTTTAACTGGCTCAACTGCTTCAATTGCTTGCTGACGCTTTTCTTCCGTGGCTTCAACATCATAATAGACATTTTGAACAACTGCAAAACGCGCCATTTCCCGCATTGGTTCTCGAAGAGCAGGATCTACACTTGAATAACGTAGTTCCTCCACTACCTTATTTTTGGCAGTCTCCACTTCAGAAGCTGGAATTCTTGTGTTCATCACATTATTAACTGCGGTGATAACTGCATCCTTTGTGCGTGATAATTGATTGGGACTAGCTGTTAATAATGCTGTAAAAACATCGTTTTGAATCCGATCAGTTAAATCATGTGGAAGTTTTGTTTTTAAAATTTGTAACTTTTCAGAAGCTGTGAGCTGCTTTGGTTCTTCTCCTCGATCATCCTCCGAAAGGCTTTCCCACTCTTTGACCTTTGATTTGTGTATATCCATTGTTTCATTATTTGTTTCATCAATAGAATCAAAAATTGAAATGACTAGGTCAACTTGATTGTCTGCATAATCTGATTTGAGAGTAAAAACATCTTCAACCTCTTTTGCAGCTGCATCTTGTTTTGTTTTTGTGGCAACCTTATCCTCTATTGTCAAGGGTGAACGGATCGTCTGTTCAGACGGTTTTAAAGCTTCGATTTGTAAAACATCCGGTTTCACATTGCTAAACATGACTAAAAACATAATTCCCGCAAGGAGGATATATATCAAAATATGTAGGGATTGATAGCTTTTTAAGATGGACAATTTATGTTGCAGCTTATTCGGTTTCCTCATCTCTCTAACCTCCTTTAACCTGATTTTACCAGTTTCGCTAATGATAAAAAAGACCCATTTCGCATGGGTCTTGTCATGAATGTCCTGCTTCTGCCTTTTCATAAGCTTCAATGATTCGAGCTACAAGTGGGTGACGTACTACATCAGACTGCTCTAAGAAGATAAATGCAGAACCATATACATCCTTCAGTATATCCATTACTTCATGTAATCCAGACTTTACCCCTCTAGGTAAATCGATTTGCGAGATATCCCCAGTAATGACCATTTTAGAGCCAAAACCAAGTCGTGTCAAAAACATCTTCATTTGGGCTAGTGTTGTGTTTTGAGCTTCGTCTAAAATGACGAAAGCATCATCAAGAGTACGCCCTCTCATATAGGCTAATGGTGCAATTTCAATTGTTCCTCTTTCTATTAGTCGTTCCGTATGTTCTGCTCCGAGTACGTCGTGTAATCCATCATATAATGGTCTTAAATATGGATCGACTTTTTCTTTTAAATCTCCAGGTAAAAATCCTAAGCTTTCACCAGCTTCTACAGCAGGGCGGGTTAGAATAATTCGTTTGACCTGTCCATTTTTTAGTGCATTTACAGCCATTACTACGGCCAAATAAGTTTTTCCTGTACCTGCTGGACCGATCCCGAAAACTAAGTCATGCTGTTTGATAGCAGCTACATATTGGCGTTGTCCATGTGTTTTTACACGAATTGATTTTCCTTTTGCAGTTTTTGTGATTTCTTCATCATATAATTCTTCAAATGAATCTAAATTTCCATTCTTCGCCATTTGAATACAATAAATAACATCACGTTCACTTACTCGTATTCCTTTTCGAATTACACCAAGAAGCTTTTCAATAATTTCTTCAACTAATTGAACACTTGTTAAATTTCCTGACACATTAAGTGCCTCGCCTCTAGTTATAATTGAAACATTTAAATCCTCCTCAATCCTTTTAAGGTGGAGGTCATTGTTTCCAAACAGCACTAGCGCTTCGTTTGGATTTTCCAGTTGATGTTTACTCATTACTAAATCTTCTGACATCCTTTAGTCTCCTTGAACTAATGGTATCGTAGTGACGATATTCTCAATAACATTATATTTTATTTCCAATTTTACTTTACCATTGTTAATGGATTGACGCAAAACTTTTTCTTCAATAATTTCAGCATCACTATCCAAATCTTGTTCTAAAGCATTCCGACCTATTCTTTTTGCTTCTTCGACAGCCTCATTAGTTGTGTATTTTCGTGTGATTTCTTCACTTTCTCGAATAGACACTTTTTGATACGCAATTGGAAGTTCCCAATTAAAGAATTTGATAGGTCTCTTATCTATTTCAGTTTGATATTCCTTATATTCAACTTTACCATATCCCCATACCGGAATACGTAAATCCCCTATCGAGATATAATGCTTTTGTTTATTTTCTCCTGTCATCACATTAAGTTTCGTTGTAATTTCTACCTCTACTTGAGACTTGTACCAAGTCTCGCCATAAATCTTCCCACGAGCAGGTACGTAGACTTCTTCTCCTTCTTTTCCAATTTTGCCCGAAACTAGTATGTCTCCTTTTTTAACAAGATCATTTACTGCTTTAACTGGTCTTCCTTCTTCGACAACTAATTTTTTGATAATAGCTGTTTTATTTGCAACAAGATTTCTTGGACTATACTGTTCTGGCGGGTCAGGTTGGTTCTTTTCAACAACCTCAAAATGATAGGTCGTCCCATTTAACTCCACACCAATCCAAGTAATATCGTTAATCGCTTCTTCTAAATGCCTTTGTAAGGACTCATTATCTTCAATAAAAAATTGAAGCTTACCTTTTTCAACTCCAAGTTTCTTCAGCTCTTTAATAATTAAATGTTCTGTTTCTGGCTTAGCACCCTCTACTTTAATGCCCCACACCATATTTGATAATAATGTAACAATGATAAGAAATAAAAAAGCTCCAATTAGAAATCCACTATTGTATATCGCCTTTTGAACGAGGAATGGTAATCCTTTTTTTCCAATAAAGCGAAGCTTACAATCATTTTTACGGACAACCCTTCGAATTTTTTTTATATCCTTTAAATACATAGAGAAGCTCAGGGCATGGGTTCCTGGCTTCTTTACATCCCACACGACAATTCCTTGTCGTACACATTCATTTATGAATCTCTCTGTACCTTTTCCAGTAATAACAGCTTTGACACTCCCACTAAAAAAGTGCATCCAATGATTTTTCATGCTTATCCTCCTACTGATTCAATGATTCAATTCTCAATATATTGCACATGTTCAATTTTTCCTTCGAGCATTATTTCCTCAGGTAAAATTGTTTTAATCACAAATGCATTTCCCTTTATCAGAAGTTGTCCTTGTTTCAGTAATAGCCGTACCTCTTTATCTGAAAAGGTTAATAATCCTCGATGATTTTCTATGTAAATATGTAATTGTCCAATCATGGTTATTCTTGGAAGATCCATCATGACGTCAGCAGGAAGTTCCATCTTGTTTGTGATCCAACTCTTCATTCGTTGACCTAGGTTTTTAGGCATAACAAAGAACCCCCTTTCATCTCATGTTTATGAGTGAAAAGGGGTTCTTAGTACATTTTTTAAGGAGGATGTAAAAGACACATCGAACTTCTGTGTTGCTTGCTTCTCCGGTCCTCACGTATTAACTGCATACGCTCCGGTCCTCAAAACTGCGCCTCCTTGAACTTCTTGGTTCTTTTCATCTTCCTAGATGAGAGCACTAGTCTTAACGACGGATTTGGTATGGTCTTTTTGCTCTAGGCGGACCCAGAATTTCGGACCATATAATACCTTCAACAACCTTGTTTTTCGAGTATGTTTTCGCTTGCCTTGTTTCTCTAGAAGCAGTTGGTTTGACAACCTTTAGCATTGGTTCCTCTTCCCTGGTTACAGTTTCCGTCTCTGTATAGACACCCTGCTGTTGAAGCTCTAGATAACGATCATAAAACGTATTTGGAACTTGAGTATTGGGAATCTCTTCTGGTTCTACTTCAGTTTCATATTTTGTTTCAACCTGATATTCATCTTTTTCAGGTTTTGGTTCTTGGCCAAACGGATTAAACTGTTTTGGCATTGGTACTGGAGATGTAGGTTCTTTCTCCCCACTGCCAAATCGCCTAAACGTATTAGCAATAAATCCGATAATAATGATTAGAATCCAAGCATTTGCCATTACAAATTCAATCAGACCTTGCAAAGGTGATTCCACAATGTAAACCTCCCTTCAAGTTTTTGAGGTTTAATTACTGTTTATTATTATTCTTCATCCTCTGGACGAGTGCTATTACCAATTGAATTTCTCATATCAGTATCAGCCATGATATTCTTAAGGTTAGTATAATCAAGTACTCCTAAGTTACCTGAACGTAATGCTTCAGCCATTGCAAGAGGAACTTCAGCTTCTGCTTCTACAACCTTAGCTTTCATTTCTTCTACACGAGCACGCATTTCTTGTTCACTTGCAACCGCCATTGCACGGCGTTCTTCAGCCTTCGCTTGGGCTATTTTCTTGTCGGCTTCCGCTTGGTCTGTTTGAAGCACGGCACCAATGTTTCTACCGATATCAATATCAGCGATATCAATGGAAAGAATTTCGAATGCAGTACCTGCGTCAAGTCCTTTTGCAAGAACAGTTTGAGAAATCATATCTGGATTTTCGAGTACCTTTTTATGATCTGTTTGAGAACCAATTGTACTAACGATACCTTCACCTACACGTGCAATAACAGTTTCTTCCCCTGCACCCCCGACTAGACGGTCAATATTGGCACGAACGGTGATACGAGTTTTTGCTTTTACTTCGATACCATCCATCGCAACACCTGAAATAAATGGTGTCTCGATAACTTTAGGGTTAACGCTCATTTGAACTGCTTCTAACACGTCACGACCTGCTAAGTCGATTGCAGCTGCCCTTTCGAAGGTTAATTCAATGTTCGCACGTTGTGCCGCGATTAATGCATTAACAACACGGTCAACATTACCACCCGCTAAATAGTGACTCTCAAGCTGGTTTGTATTAAGATTTAATCCCGCTTTTTGGGCCTTAATTAACGGAATAATGACACGATTTGGGATAACCCGACGTAATCTCATCCCTATTAATGTAAAGATACTTACACGGACACCCGCAGCAAGTGCTGAAATCCATAGTGCAACTGGCACAAATGTAAATAGTACAGCTAATAAAATAATACCAAGTGCAACTAATATTAGAATAGTTATCATACCTGTTGGCATTCTGATTTTCCTCCTAGATTAAGTTTATTTATCAATATCAGTAACCTCTCGAACGACAATTCGAGAACCTTCTGTTTTGATCACTTCAATTTTTGTGTCTTTCTCAATGTAATTCCCTTGTGAGACAACATCTAGTCTTTCATCACCAATGATTGCTGTACCAGAAGGTCTTAAGGTTGTTAAGGCAATTCCTCGTTTTCCAATTAAATCATCACGATTCTTATTTGACACATACCCGCTTTCAGTATTCGTAGAATCGAAGAGAATAATCTTTTTAAAGGCATGTAATTTCTTTCCGAATATTTTAACTAAAATAATTGAAACAATGACAGTAGCTACTAAAGCAACTAATAATGAAACTCCGATAACCATAACACTACTCCCTGCCAAGAAAAAGCTTGTTAAAATTGCTCCTAAACCTATCAAGCCTATGATCCCCCCCGGCAATACAAACTCCAATAAAACTAACACAATTCCTATTACAAAAAGGATAATGGACTCCATACCAGCTAGTCCCGCTACCAAATGTCCGTAGAAAAAGAGTAGTAGCGATGATATTCCCATTATACCTGGAATACCAAATCCCGGTGAGTAAAGTTCAACAACTAAACCTAAACTTCCAATAGTTAATAAGATCGAAACGACAATTGGATTCGTAATAAAGCGTGCAATTTTTTCTGCCAAGCTAAGTTCAGCTTCCTCAACAGCAGCCTTTTCATAGCCAATTGTCTTTAGTAAATCTGCTCGATTCTTTACAACACCTTCTGCGTACCCAACTTCGAGAGCCTGATTTGCTGTTAAAGTGAGAAATTTACCTTTTTCAGCACCTAGTTCTGGCAGGTCTATTTCTTTGTCGGCCATTGCTAATGCATAAATTGGATCACGACCATTGTTTTCAGCAGCGCCTTTCATAGCTGAAAGCCAGTAAGAAACGGCTTTTTCATCAGCAGTATTCCCTGCCTGGTCGATTATTCCTGCTGCCCCCATTCTTCCATTCTCAGACATATAAATCTCATCGGCATTTAAGGCGATAAAAGCACCTGCAGAGATGGCATCGTTATTTACAAAAGCAACGGTAGGAATAGCTGCTTCCTGTATTCGTTTTCCAATTTGAGTTGCTGCATCAACAGCCCCACCAGGAGTATTTAACTCGAGAATGATGACATCGGCTCCCTTTTCCTCAGCATCTGTAATCGTACGATCAATAAAAGCATGTAAGCCTTTTTCGACCGTTTCTTCCAACGGAATGATGTAAACTACCTGATCTGTTGCACTAAAGCTTTTATTGGGCGTTAGTGTAAGGAGTAAAGGTAAAAGAATAATGGAAAGATACAAAAATATTCTCAATCTTTTCAAGGCGTTCCCCCCTCTCTATTTTTTTTACGACTTGATAGTATGTTATACGATTGAGATGTAAGAGAGGTTTCAATATTGTGTGTAATTCTATACATTATTTTTGTTGGTAATTCTTGGTTTATGTATGTATGGATATGAAGATCAAGGCCAGCGAGACGAGCAATTTATTTCCACTCATATAAGAAAAACACCTTACTCAATGTAAGGTGCTTTGTTTAAGATAGTTGCTGTTGAACAAGTTTGTTAATGAGACTGCCATCAGCCTTCCCTTTTACTTTTGGCATAATTGCAGCCATCACTTTGCCCATGTCAGCTTTTGAAGAAGCATTGACCTCTTGTACTGTTTCTTTCACAATCTCAACAAGTTCCTCTTCGGATAATTGTTCTGGAAGGTATACTTCTAATATCTCAATTTCAGTTTGAATTTTATTAACAAGATCTTCACGACCAGCGTTACTAAATTCGCGGAGGGAATCTTTTCGTTGTTTTAATTCACGAGTAAGAACAGTTAGTTCTGCTTCTTCTGATAGCTCATTGGTACCAAGCTTAATGCCTTCGTTTTGAAGAGCAGCCTTAACCATTCGAATAACAGATAGCTTATCTTTCTCTTTATTCTTCATCGCTGTTTTCATATCATTATTTAAACGCTCGAGAAGACTCATAAAACTACACCCTCTTTTAGTATTTGCGCTTTCTAGCAGCTTCAGATTTCTTCTTACGCTTTACGCTAGGCTTTTCATAGAATTCGCGCTTTCTAGCTTCTTGAATAGTACCTGATTTAGATACAGTACGTTTGAAGCGGCGAAGAGCATCTTCAAGCGATTCGTTTTTACGAACGACCGTTTTTGACATTCTAATTCCCTCCCTCCGAAAACAACCACTAACATCTAATTAAGACACATGTTTCATTGGTTCTCTTAGTGTCGATAGCTAAATATCGTCTAAAAAATAAACATGTACTTTGCAATTATAATATATGCATGTTTTTTGGTCAACTATTTATCACAATTGAACACTAGAAAACAGTTCATATTCAATAGTTTTGATAAAGTTTTATGCTCTATTCCTACTAAACCCTTACTTTTTACAGTTTGTTACTTATTCCAGGAAATTTAATAAGTAAAAAGTTTAATAAATTGAAATAGTCATTTTCAAGCAGCCTTGTCCATACAATGTGATAGGGGTGAAGATGTATGATTGAACTTATATCATTATTTGCTGTATTTATCGCCATTTTCTTATATGGTATGACTGTTATGAGGACAGGCTTATATAATCTGACAGGCGAAAAATTAAGAGTATGGTTAATTCGTTTTACAAATAATCCGATAAAAGGTTTATTAACTGGCATGATCATTACAGCAATTATCCACAGCAGTTCTGCTGTTATGGTTCTTGTAGTTGGATTAATTGCCACTGGATATTTAACCTTTAAACAATCGTTTGGAATTATTCTTGGGACAAATATAGGCACGACATTTACTGCAGAAATGATCACTATTGATATATTTGAATGGATTGTCCCACTATTAATCATAGGATTTTTATGTTTATTTGTTCGAAATCAGCAGGTTTTTAGTTTTGGTGCCTTTTTATTTGGGTTGGGATGCATGTTTGTTGCAATGAATGGATTCGAACAACTCGCCAGACCTATAGGAGATTTCCCCTCAATTTATACTTTTTTTCAACAGACAAACCAAAGTAATCTCTTTGGTGTAGGGGTTGGAACCATTTTAACTTCTATTATTCAATCAAGCACAGCGACAACTGGCATTATTATGGGGTTTATGAATGAACAACTATTAACTTTAAATGCAGGGATCGCCGTATTACTTGGTGCGAATATAGGGACTTGTATTACAGCGTTTATAGCAAGTATTGGGAGTAAGCATGAAGCAAAATTAGCGGCATATGCTCATATTTGGGTGAATGTAATCGGGGTAACGTTATTTTTCCCGTTTATTAGTGTGCTTGGTCAAATCGCCATGTTACTCACATCACATCCTGATGTGCAAATCGCACACGTTAGTTTAATCTTTAATGTCCTCAGTTCACTCCTATTTTTACCATTTGCAGGAGTTTTAACAAATTTTATCACTAAAGTGCATAGAACTACATAAAAAGCTGGCCATTTGGCCAGCTTTTTTCTTTATTAGTAATCTGAAGAACCAGTTAATCCATTGACGATTGCAACACCCGCACTCGCACCGATTCTGGTTGCCCCAGCATCAATCATATCTTGAGTTCCTTTCACATCACGAACACCACCAGATGCCTTTACTCCAATATCTGGACCGACTGTTTTACGCATTAAGCGAATATCTTCCACAGTAGCACCGCCTGTTGAGAAACCAGTCGATGTTTTGACAAAATCGGCTCCAGCTTTAACGGAAAGTTCACAAGCTCTTACTTTTTCCTCATCAGTTAGCAAGGATGTCTCGATAATAACCTTAGTAAGTGCCTTACCTTTCGCTGCTTCAACAACCATACGAATGTCTTTTTCAACTAATTCGTCATTTTTATCCTTCAGAGCACCGATATTGATTACCATATCAACTTCAGTTGCTCCTTTTTCAATTGCATCCTTTGTTTCAAATGCCTTTGTTTCAGAAGTACTAGCTCCTAATGGAAAGCCAATAACTGTACAAACCTTTACATCTGAACCATCTAACAAGCTTGCTGCCGTTTCTACCCATGTTGGATTTACACATACAGACATGAACCCATATTCCTTTGCTTCTGCACAAAGTTTTTCAATTTGTGCTTTCGTTGTATCTGCTTTTAATGCTGTATGATCAATCATTTTTGCAATATTTGTCATTATGTATTTCTCCCTTCAACTTTCAGTTGTACGTACCTCTAACATCATATCATTGTTGCAATAGCTTGACTAGCACTTCTCTTTCATATTATGCGATAAAAAAAAGAAGCTAATCCAATGATTAACTTCTTTACGTTTTTCTAATCTTTATGCAGTCGTTCTTTGTTCTTGTTCAACCGAAAGTTCTTCTTCGACTTTTACAAATTTACCTTCGTTATATGGATAACCGGCTTTTGTAATTTTTACTTTTACGATTTTTCCAATCATATCTTCAGTGGCATCGAACTTTACTTTCAAATAATTATCGGTATACCCGATGTATAGACCGCTTGTAGGATCGTCTTTGTCGATTTCCTCAGGAATTACCTCTAGGACATCACCTTCGTAATTAGACGCATATTCTTTCGCTAATTGGTCAGATAGTGAAATTAAACGGTGTACACGCTCGTTTTTCACTTCTTCATCAATTTGGTCTTCCATTCTAGCGGCTGGTGTACCAGTACGCTTTGAATATGGGAAAACGTGTAATTCAGAGAATTTATGTTCGTTAATAAAGTTATAAGTTTCCATAAACTCTTCTTCCGTTTCTCCAGGGAAACCAACAATAACGTCTGATGTAATAGCCAATCCTGGTAATGCCTGACGTAATTTTGTGAGACGTTCAGCAAAGAACTCCATTGTATATTTTCGTCTCATACGTTTTAATACGGTGTTTGAGCCCGATTGTAATGGTACGTGTAGATGTCTAACTACTTTTTTGGATTTATCTAACACTTCGATAATTTCATCAGTAATTTGGCTAGCTTCAATGGAAGAAATACGAATTCTCTTAAGTCCTATCACCTTTGATTCCAGGTCACGTAATAGAGCTGCTAGATTATAATCTTTCATATCTTCCCCATAGCCACCAGTGTGGATTCCAGTTAAAACAATCTCTTTATAGCCTGCATTCACAAGCTGTTGCGCTTGTTTGATAACCTCTTGTGGGTCACGAGAACGCATTAAGCCACGTGCCCATGGAATAATACAGAACGTACAGAAATTATTACAACCTTCTTGGATTTTTAATGAAGCACGGGTACGGTCAGTAAATGAAGGGACATCAAGTTCTTCATACACACGTGTTTTCATAATATTTCCAACACCATTTATCGGTTGTCGCTCTTCTTTGTATTGCTCGATGTATTCAAGCATCTTCTTACGATCCTGTGTACCAACGACAATATCAACGCCAGGAATCGCCATGATTTCTGCTGGTGAGGTTTGTGCATAACAGCCTGTAACACAAATAACAGCATCAGGATTTTTACGGATTGCTCTACGAATAACCTGTCTACTCTTTTTGTCCCCTGTATTTGTAACAGTACAAGTGTTAATTACATACACATCAGCAGTGCTTTCGAACTCAGTACGCTCATAGCCAGACTCTTTAAAAAGCTGCCATATGGCTTCTGTTTCATAATGATTTACTTTACATCCTAATGTATGGAATGCAACTAATGACATGATTGTCACCTCGCTAATTCAAAATGATATGATACAGCTGATAAAACATATAATGGTGCTGTTTCAGTACGTAAGATTCTTGGTCCAAAGCTGCAGGAAATAAACTCATTTTCGATTAATGAGGAAACCTCTTTTTCGGTTAGTCCTCCTTCAGGCCCTATCACAACAAAAAGAGATTCCCCATTTTTCATTTGTGATAAAAGACGTGCCAAATTAGAGTTTTCACCGCGCTTTGCATCCTCTTCATAAGCTACTACCTTATAAGTATAAGATTGACTAAAGGACAATAGTTCTCGGAATGATAATGGTTTGGTAACGTTTGGAACCATTACGCGATGGGATTGCTCAGCTGCTTCTTTTGCAATTTTCCCCCATCGTTCAACCTTTTTTTGTCCTTTTTTTTCATCCCATTTGACGATTGAACGTGCCGCAACAAAAGGGACAAACTCAGATGCCCCAAGCTCCGTCCCTTTTTGGATTACATATTCAAGCTTATCCCCTTTTGGTAGTCCGCTTGCAATACACACCTTAATGGGAAGCTCATTCGAGTTCTCTACCCATTCTACAACATTTGCCAAAACTGTATCATTGGTAATTTCAGTAATTGCACAAATAGCTACTCTACCATTATAACAACAAAAAATAGAGTCTCCAACTGACATTCTCATAACCCGTGTTATATGGTGTACATCTTCACCTGTAATTGTAGCTTGTGTTTCGTTAATATGATCGACGAAATATCTTTGCATCTATTCTTCCACCACCTGCAAATACCCTTTATAAGATGTTCAAAATGTCCGGTGATAATGACGCATCGAATTTCTGTGTTGGCTTGCTTCTCCGTTCCTCACGTATTAACTGCATACGTTCCGGTACTTAAAGCTGCACCGCCTTGAAATTCTTGGTCCCTTTCATACTCCTTATTGAACACCCTTTTAATAGCTTATCTTTCTTGCAATCATTGATACCCAGTCTTCCATAACAAGTACTTCCTCAATCTCGAATCCAGATGCTAGAAGACTTTCCTTTACTTCTTGTTTTTTCGTATTAATAATCCCAGAAACAATGAAAGCTCCATTCGGTTTTAGGATTTTTGCTGCATCATCAGTGAAACGGACAATAATTTCAGCAAGGATATTCGCTACAATGAGATCCACAGGTCCCTCAATACCATCAAGGAGATTATTTTGAGAGACAGTAACTTTATCGTGAACCTTGTTTAATTTAATATTGAGTTTTGCACTTTCAACTGCAACTGTGTCTAAATCAAGTGCTTTGACAGAACTAGCACCTAGCATTGCTGCTGCAATACTTAACACACCCGAACCGGTACCGACATCGATAATTGTATCTCCGTCCTTAACTGTTCGTTCTAAAGCTTGAATACTCATGACCGTAGTAGGGTGTGTACCCGTTCCGAAAGCCATGCCTGGGTCTAATTCAATTATTAATTCATCACTATGAACAGGCTCGTACATCTCCCAAGTAGGTACGATTGTAAATCTCTCAGAGATTTTTACAGGATGATAATACTTCTTCCAGGCTGTGGCCCACTCTTCCTCATGTACTTCACTAATAGTGACTTTATTATGGCCCAAGTCTATATCAAAAAGCAAAAGATTGTTAATTGCTTCTTTTATCTCTTCAACAGTTTCACCTAAAAAGCTATTGACTGGGAGGTATGCCTTAACGATAACACCTTCTTCAGGATAGTCATCAGGATTGAGTTGGTAGATCTCACCAAACACATTTTCTCGTTCTTTTGTTAAGTCAAATGGATCCTCAATGACAACTCCACTTGCACCTGCCTCATGAAGTATATTTGATACCGGCTCCACCGCCTCTTGTGTAGTGTGAATACTAATTTCAGACCATTTCATTACTACCAACTCCAATCCATTTGTTAAAAAGTTACTAACCCTTTTTGTATCATTCGCCTTTAAATGCTCGTTTTACTTTCGCGAAAAAATTATCATGTTGTTCATCTGGAGCTTCATTTCCGCTTATTTCCGTAAATTCACGAAGCAATTGTTTCTGCTTTTCAGAAAGCTTTGTTGGGGTAATAACCCGCACCCGAATATGTTGATCTCCTTGACCATATCCACGAACATTTGGCACACCCTTGCCTCGAAGACGGAATTTTGTTCCAGTCTGAGTACCAGCAGGTATCTTAAGCTTTACCTTCCCATGAAGAGTAGGCACTTCAATTTCATCACCTAATGCTGCTTGTGCAAAGGTTAGTGGCATTTCACAGAAAATATCGTCTCCGTCACGCTCAAAAAATTCATGTGATCGAACATGGAACACAACGTATAAATCCCCTGGAGGTCCTCCGTTTATACCTGGTTCACCTTGACCTGATACGCGAAGCTGTTGGCCATCATCAATACCAGCTGGGATTTTCACATGAATTTTCTTACGTTTTTTCACCTTACCCGTTCCACTACATGTAGAACATTTATCCTTAATGAATTTACCAGTTCCACTACAGTGGTGACAGACCCGTCTGTTTACAATTCTTCCGAAAGCTGTGTTTTGTTCAACATTGATTTGACCTGAACCTCCACAGTGTGAACATTCTTGTGGGTTTGTTCCAGGTTTCGCACCTGACCCATGACAGGTTGAACATTCTTCCTCTCTCGGAATTTCAATATCTGTTTCCTTACCAAAAACAGCCTCTTCAAACTTAAGTGTCATTGTATATTGTAAATCTGCCCCTTGGCGTGGTGCATTTGGGTCTCTTCTTCTAGTTCCGCCACCAAAAATTGAGCTGAAGATATCTTCGAAACCAAAGCCACCACCAAAATCTGCACCTCCACCAAAGCCACCAAACCCTTGATTTGGATCTGCATGGCCAAACTGGTCATAGTGAGCACGTTTGTTATCGTCTGATAAGGCATCGTAAGCCTCTGTTATTTCCTTAAATTTATCTGCAGCATCTGCTTCTTTATTGATATCGGGGTGATATTTTTTTGATAATTTTCGATATGCTTTTTTAATTTCATCTTTACTGGCATTTTTCGAAACCCCGAGTACCTCATAATAATCTCTTTTACTCATTGAATCCACTCCCGCATCATTCACATAAAGAATATTGTATCATTTAATTTTATGAAAAGGCAATATTACTTGTTTCAAGCATCAAGTTCATAATTGTCAAACTTTTAAGAGGTATCCACTTTAAACAAAAAAAGTCAAAGCCAAGACAGGCCTGACTTCGACTTTTTTTACATTTAATTCTATTTAATGATGTCTGGTTTCAGTGCCTAGAAACGCGAGAAACTTGAACTCCTCCTGCGGAGGCAAACTGCTCCTATTTGTCGGAGTCTCCTACACACAGGATGTGCTAGCGCAACTTTCCCACAGGACATGGCGTTTTAGGCTGCCAGTTTTCTCGTTTCTATACAAGGCACTAACGCCTTTCTATTTATCATCATTTACTTCTTCATATTCAGCATCTACTACATCGTCGTCTTTCTTGCCTTGAGTTGCGCCATCTGCTCCTTGTGCACCTTGAGCTGCTTGAGCTTGTTGCTGAGCTTGCTCATATAGTTTCACAGAAAGCTGTTGAACGATTTCTTGTAGAGCGTCTTTCTTTGCTCTAATTTCATCAAGATCATTTTTCTCAATTGCTTGTTTTAAAGCATCTTTTGCTTCGTTAGCTTTTTCAACTTCTGCAGCATCTACCTTACCATCTAAGTCTTTAAGTGTTTTTTCAGTAGTAAACACTAATTGATCTGCTTCATTGCGAAGTTCAACTTCTTCTTTGCGCTTTTTGTCGGCTTCTGCATTTTCTTCAGCCTCACGTACCATACGTTCAACTTCATCATCAGATAGGCCTGAAGAAGATTGAATTGTAATAGCTTGCTCTTTATTTGTACCAAGGTCTTTTGCACGAACATTTACGATACCGTTCTTATCGATATCAAATGTTACTTCAATTTGTGGCACTCCACGTGGTGCTGGTGGAATATCAGTTAATTGGAAACGACCCAATGTCTTGTTATCTGCAGCCATTTGACGTTCACCTTGAAGTACATGGATGTCAACAGCTGTTTGATTGTCTGCAGCAGTTGAGAATGTTTGAGACTTACTAGTTGGGATTGTTGTATTACGATCGATTAAACGAGTAAATACACCACCCATTGTTTCAATACCAAGTGACAAAGGTGTTACGTCTAATAGTACGACGTCTTTAACATCTCCAGTTAATACTCCACCTTGAATTGCTGCACCTAACGCAACTACTTCGTCAGGGTTTACCCCTTTATGTGGTTCTTTGCCAATTTCTTTCTTGATTGCTTCTTGAACAGCAGGAATACGAGTTGAACCACCAACAAGGATAACTTTATCAATATCGCTAGCTGAAAGACCAGCATCTTGAAGCGCGCGTCGAGTTGGTCCCATTGTACGCTCAACAAGTCCAGCTGAAATCTCATCAAATTTTGCACGAGTTAAATTTACTTCTAAGTGAAGTGGTCCTGCTTCTCCGGCTGTGATGAATGGAAGAGAGATTTGTGTAGAAGTTACACCAGATAAATCCTTCTTCGCTTTTTCAGCAGCATCTTTTAAACGTTGTAATGCCATTTTATCTTTTGAAAGATCAATTCCATTTTCCTTTTTGAATTGATCTACTAAATAATCAATAATTACTTGGTCAAAGTCATCTCCACCAAGACGATTGTCACCTGCAGTGGACTTAACTTCGAATACTCCGTCACCAAGTTCTAGGATGGACACGTCGAATGTACCACCACCAAGGTCATATACAAGAATAGTTTGATCTTCCTCTGTTTTATCTAAGCCATATGCAAGTGCAGCAGCAGTTGGCTCGTTAATGATACGTTCAACTTCAAGACCAGCAATTCGACCCGCATCCTTAGTTGCTTGACGTTCAGCGTCATTAAAGTATGCTGGGACAGTGATAACTGCTTTTGTTACCTTTTCTCCAAGGTATTCTTCTGCATACGATTTAAAGTATTGAAGTAGAATAGCAGATACTTCTTGTGGAGTATATTGCTTACCTTCTATTTCAGTTTTGTAATCTGTTCCCATGTGACGTTTGATTGACATAATTGTGTTAGGATTTGTAATAGCTTGACGTTTTGCCACTTCACCAACTTGTCTTTCCCCATTCTTAAACGAGACAACAGATGGTGTTGTGCGGTTACCTTCAGGGTTCGGAATAACTTTCGGTTCTCCACCCTCCATTACAGCAACACAAGAGTTTGTTGTACCTAAATCTATACCAATGATTTTACTCATAAAAAAACCTCCTAATTGAATAAAACTTAGAATTATTCATTTACCTTCACCATTGAAGGTCTTAACACTCTATCTTTAAGTTTGTATCCTTTTTGGAACTCTTCTAGAACCACATTTGATTCCGTATCAGGCTCACTCACTTGCATAACAGCTTGATGCACATTCGGATCAAATTGTGTTCCCACTGCTTCAATTGCTTCTACCCCTTCTTTTTTTAGGGCATCTATAATGCTTCGGTATACCATTTCTACACCTTGCATAATTGATTTTGCTTGATCATTTGTCGCTTCTATTTGAAGTGCCCTCTCAAAGTTATCTAGAGCTGGTATCAAATCAGTTACAAGACTTTGTGATCTATATGTAGCAGCTGTTTCTTGATCTAAGCGTGCACGTCTCTTAAAGTTTTCGAAGTCGGCAATCTGGCGCAAAATTCGACTTTCTGCCTCCTCTAGCTTAGCTTCAAGTTCTGCAATTTTTTCATTGGCTTTCGAAAGTTCGGCTTGCACATCATCTTCTTGTTCTTCTACTAATTCTGCTTCAGCCTGTTCAATCGTTTCTACCACATCATTATCTACGTTAGTTTCTTCTAGTTCAATTTCTTCTTTTACTACTTCGTTCTCGTTAGCCAATACACTCACCTCCCTTAAAGTGAAGTCCCTATTATCATAGTACCTAGTATATGTATTAGAGGGTTATTCCACCCTCTACTAAATATAGCCACGGCTATTCGTTTTGATACAGTTTTGTCAGCACCTTTGAAAAATCATGACTGATATGCTGCAACAATGTAATAACACGTGAATATTCCATTCTGGTAGGGCCTAAAATCGCGATTGACCCAAGGTGTTCATTCCCAACGGAATAAGTTGCCGTTATTAGGCTGCAATCATTCATTGCGATATTGTTGTTTTCATGACCGATTTTAATATTGATTCCCGCTTTATCTGTTCGTAACAGTCGAGAAAA
Source organism: Fredinandcohnia aciditolerans (assembly GCA_003640645.1). Classification (GTDB taxonomy): domain Bacteria; phylum Bacillota; class Bacilli; order Bacillales; family Bacillaceae_L; genus Ferdinandcohnia; species Ferdinandcohnia aciditolerans. The sequence continues at coordinate 97,234 of QGHH01000009.1, forward strand.
TTCATGTTCACTTTCAATCATTGTTAATAAAGATCGAATTTTTTCAATGTCATGAAATTCTGGTTGACTTAACATCTTTGTTTTTCCACCAATAAACACTTTTTCTTCGGTAGATAGTGTAAGTGTTTTGTCTAAAACATTTATAACCGTATCGTAGTTACGAATATTTGTTTTTAGCAGAGATGCAACCTCTTTATAAATTTTGTTTTTTAGATCAGTCAGTGGGACACCAACAAGACGCTCATTTAGAATATTTACCATCTTTTCAATATCACTTGGATCGATGGACTCCGGAAATGAAATAGTCCGATTTTCAACATGGCCATTATCTGTAATGATAATCGCAACAGCTGTTTCATTGTTAATTGGAACAATTTGCAGCTTTTTCACTTTATTTTCTTTAAAGGCGGGACCTAAAACAATCGAAGTATAGTTTGTTAGATCTGATAAAATCTGTGCAGATTTTTGAACAATTTTTTCAAGTTCATAAATTTTCTCTGCAAAAATAGACTTTATCTCATGCTTTTCCTTTAAAGTTAATCGGCTCGGAGATAATAAATGGTCTACATAGTATCGATAGCCTTGTTCAGATGGGACTCTACCAGATGAGCTATGAGTTTTCTCAATAAATCCTAGTTCTTCCAGATCTGCCATCTCATTGCGAATAGTTGCTGAGCTAAACACAATCCCATCCTTTTTCGACAATGTTCTTGACCCTACTGGCTGTGCAGATCTAATAAAGTCATCAATTATTACTTGAAGAATCAATAGTTGACGATCTGTTAGCAAGGAACATCACCTCTGTTAGCACTCCTAATCTGCGAGTGCTAATTCTATAATTAAATTACCAAATACGAGTGCCATTGTCAACGATTTAAACTCCTTCTTTATCTACAGCAAAAACGCTTGAAAAACTTCATTCCCAAGAAACTTTCCAGCATGAGTTAATCGAATATAATCATCTTTTTCTTCGAGCAGACCTTTTTCTTTTTGTTCTTTAATTTGGTCTGCAAAAACATCAAAAATACTGATTGAAAATTTTTCCGAAAAATGAGGAATCGAAACACCTTTTGTTTTACGCAATCCTAAAAAAAGCTCTTCTTCCATTTTTTCTTGTTTTGTTACTTCATGCGTTTCGACATACGGAAAGCCATGACCATCTATGGTTTGCATATATTTTTTTATTGGTCCTGCATTTGAAATTCTTCTTCCTGCCACATAGCTATGAGCGCCTGCACCGATTCCATAGTACTCTTCATTATTCCAATACGTTAGATTATGGCGACTTTCATAGCCATCTTTTGAGAAATTACTAATTTCATATTGACGAAAACCATGTTCCTCCATTTCCGCCATTAAAATTTCATACATTCTTGCTTCATTTTCCTGGCTTGGCAGATGCAAATTTCCTTTTCTCATCAAATTATAGAACACTGTTTTTGGTTCAATGATGAGGGAGTATGCTGATACATGCTCTACATCGAGTGAAAAGGCTAAGTTAAGTGATTCTTGAAAACTTTCTATCGTTTGTTGGGGTAAAGCATACATCAAATCAATACTAATGTTTTTAAAACCAACACGTTTCGCTAATTCAATTGTGTGAAAAACATCTTCACGACGATGTGTTCTACCAATTGCTTTGAGTAGCTCATCATCGAAAGTTTGTACCCCAAAACTTATTCGATTGACACCTGAATTAAGCAAAACTTTTAATTTATCCTCTGTAAGATCACCAGGATTGGCTTCAAAGGTGAATTCGATTGTATCGCTTTGGGGCTTTAAATATTGATTAATACTCGTTAGGAATGTCTCTAACTGGTTTGCGGAAAGAACGGTTGGCGTTCCCCCACCAACGAAGATGGATTTGAGAGTAGCAGGAGGATGAACCTCGACTGTATTTTTCATTTCTGTATCCATGTATAGAAGATATTCATCAACAGGTTGACCTTTTAGAAAAACTTTATTGAAATCACAATAGTGACAAATTTGTTCACAAAAGGGGATGTGAAGGTATGCTGCTTGTACCAAAAAATCACTTCTTTCTTTAAGCGGATGTTGTAAATTAATAGAATAAAGAAAACCGCAGAAAAGTCTGCGGCATCTTACTTTATATGTCTAGTACCAGGCGCCATCAGCTCTCTGGTCTAAGCCAATCGCTTCGGAAGGTAAAAGGCACCTTCTGTCAGCACTTGTCTTATGCTTGTCACCTTAGGCCTCGCGCCTTGCACTTTTCTTATTTATCATCCATTTTCAATACTGCCATGAATGCCTCTTGAGGTACTTCGACTGAGCCGACTTGCTTCATTCGTTTCTTACCTTCTTTTTGTTTTTCAAGAAGTTTACGTTTACGGGAGATGTCCCCACCGTAACATTTTGCCAATACATTTTTACGCATTGCCTTAATGGTTGATCGAGCAATAATCTTTTGACCAACTGCTGCTTGAATCGGTACTTCAAAATGCTGTCTTGGAATTAATTCCTTTAGCTTTTCTACGATCACTTTTCCTCGATCATAAGCTGAATCCTTGTGGACAATGAAGGAAAGTGCATCTACTTTTTCAGCATTTAATAAAATATCCATCTTCACAAGCTTTGAAGGCTTGTATCCTATTAATTCATAATCAAATGATGCATAACCTTTTGTGCTCGATTTTAATTGGTCAAAGAAATCATAAACAATTTCTGCAAGTGGAATTTCATATACGATACTTACACGTCTTTCATCAAGATACTGCATATCAATGAAGATACCACGTTTGCCTTGGCATAACTCCATAACAGCACCAACATAATCATTTGGAACCATCATGGTTGCTTTTACGTAAGGCTCTTCAATTCTGTCAATTTTCTGTGGATCTGGCATTGCGGATGGATTATCAATTCGTACATCTGTACCATCCGTTAGAAACACATCGTAAATAACGCTTGGTGCAGTGGTAATTAAGTCGATTTTAAATTCTCTTTCAATTCTTTCTTGAATGATTTCCATATGCAATAGACCTAAAAAGCCACATCGGAAGCCAAATCCTAGTGCCTGAGAAGTCTCTGGTTCGAATTGAAGGGCCGCATCATTTAATTCAAGTTTTTCTAATGCTTCACGTAAATCATTATATTTCGCTGTATCGATTGGATATAAACCACAGTACACCATAGGATTTAAGCGTCTATAACCTGGCAGAGGTTCAGTAGCACCGTTTTTCGCGTTGGTAATCGTATCACCCACACGGGTATCCCCTACATTTTTGATTGCAGCTGTTAAAAATCCAACGTCACCAACAGTTAATTCTTCCTGAAGGGTTGCGCGAGGTGTAAATACGCCTGCTTCAATCACTTCAAACTCCTTACCTGTTGCCATCATTTTTATTTTATCACCAGGTCTAACTTTACCTTCTATAACTCGAATGTAAGCAACTACACCACGGTAAGGATCATATAAAGAGTCAAAAATAAGAGCTTTTAGAGGTGCCTCAGGGTCCCCCTGCGGTGCAGGGACTTTTTCAACAACCTGCTCTAATATCTCTTCAATTCCAATCCCTGCTTTCGCAGAAGCTAAAACAGCTTCTGACGCATCGAGTCCGATAACATCTTCAATTTCTTGTCTAACACGCTCTGGGTCTGCACTCGGTAGGTCGATTTTATTAATTACGGGTAATATTTCTAAGTCATTGTCTAAAGCGAGGTACACATTTGCTAGTGTTTGTGCCTCAATCCCCTGTGCTGCATCGACAACGAGCACTGCCCCCTCACATGCTGCTAAACTCCGTGAAACTTCATATGTAAAGTCAACATGTCCTGGGGTGTCAATAAGGTGAAAAATATATTCCTCACCATCTTTTGCCTTATATTTTAATTGTACCGCGTTTAATTTAATCGTTATGCCACGTTCTCTTTCTAGGTCCATGGAATCTAGCAATTGTTCTTTCATTTCACGATGGGTTAACGCATTGGTTTTTTCAAGTATGCGGTCAGCCAATGTAGATTTACCATGGTCTATATGAGCAATAATTGAAAAATTTCGAATTCTAGATTGTCTATTACGTCTCTCTTCTTGGTTCATTAAAAATCCTCCTGTATGGAACAACTACACTAGATTAGATTATACAGAACTATTTTGTCACATTCAATTACGAAAAAAAACGACCATAAAACAAAGAGAGCTTGCTTATTATTCATAGCATGCTCTCTTCTAAATTTTATCAAGTAAATTTCCTATTCCATTTCCAACAGCAATCATGATTTTTTCAAAAATAGCACTGATTCCATTTCCTAGTTTTTCACCAATACTTGAAAAAAAGTTAAATGATTCTACATTTTCAAGTTGTTTCTGTTTTTCTTCTAGGTCATGACTTGTGACCTTTCTTCCTAAGACAGATGCTTCAACTTCACCGTTATTGTCGGTGATATGAAAGGCGCCTTGAAGGGAGGGGTCATTATAGCCCCTCATTTTCTTCATCCCTTCATTCGCCTGCTGCATGCCGATCAACACACCCAGAAGAAGCACGGTTACTATTAAAAAACATTTCATCATGAATTTAACCATTGGAATTACACCCTTTTTTAACACAATGTTTTTTTACATGGATATTGTTTTCAGCGGTTTTTACAAGCAATGATGTGTTACTTAGGTGCCTTTTTTCACTTTAGCAAGTGCCTCAAAATGGCTCATGCGGTACACGCTTTTGCTTTTTTCACCCAAGCATGTAACTCTAAACGGTTCTTGCGGTACACGCTTTTGCTTTTTTCACCTAAGCATGTACCTCTAAACGGTGCTTACGGTACACGCTTTTGCTTTTTTCACCTAAGCATGTACCTCTAAACGGTGCTTGCGGTACATGCTTTTGCTTTTTTCACCCAAGCATGTACCTCTAAACGGTGCTTACGGTACATGCTTTTGCTTTTTTCACCCAAGCATGTACCTCTAAACGGTTCTTGCGGTACACGCTTTTGCTTTTTTCACCCAAGCATGTACCTCTAAACGGTGCTTACGGTACACACTTTTGCTTTTTTTCACCTAAGCATGTACCTCTAAACGGTGCTTGCGGTACACGCTTTTGCTTTTTTTTACCTGAGCATGTACCGCTATACGGTTCTCGCGGTACACGCTTTTGTTTTTTTACCTGAGCATGTACCTCTAAACGGTGCTTACGGTACACGCTTTTGCTTTTTTCACTTAAGCATGTACCTCTAAACGGTTCTTGCGGTACACGCTTTTGCTTTTTTTTACCTGAGCATGTACCGCTATACGGTTCTCGCGGTACACGCTTTTGCTTTTTTCACCCAAGCATGTACCTCTAAACGGTGCTTACGGTACACGCTTTTGCTTTTTTCACCTAAGCATGTACCTTTAAACGGTTCTTGCGGTACACGCTTTTGTTTTTTTACCTGAGCATGTACCTTAAAACGGTGCTTAACAATACAAACCTTTGCTTTTCACCGCCAAAACATGTCTTGAAAGCTATTTTTAGGTAAATAAGGTCCGAATATAGCATCCATAACGTTATTCTTTATTCGTTTCATTTGCATTCACTTTTTCGGCTTGCCAGTAGTATTCTGCTAAGACATCAGCTACGGCAGCTGCAGTTCGGCGGAGTTCTTCGAAATTATTATCGACACCACCAAATTCAATTAACATGGCATTGCCTGATTTATCTTGGTTATATACTCCATTATTGCCAACTCCGCCTTGTTTAAAAATACCTCGATTTAAACCTGGATATTTTTTTTCAAATATATCGTGGAGCGCATTGGCAAGCTCAAGATTTTTCGCAATGTTTGGATTCTCTGATCCAACTATAAATGCTATTTTCGCATAGGACTTTCCGTTAATCTCCACGGTAGTTTTTTCTTTTCGATGAGCATCACGGTGAATATCAATGAAATAATTTAAGTCCTTATTACTTGCCATAGCGCTAGCCATAATCTCACCAGAGCCCTTGTATGACTGATAATAATCATAGCCTTTAGACTTTAAATACTTGTCCATATTTGTCTTATCAATATCTGTACCAATTCCTCTTGCCTCTAATTCTTGCTTAAGCATTTCCCCTACTTTGGTTACATTCACTTCAGGATGTCTTGCATTATTCGCATTGGTTGTATCTACACCTTTTAAATGTGGAAAATAGGCTTCTGCTGAGTGAGTATGATAAATATAGGCCACTTTTTTCTCACCGGTTGTCATCGTCGGTGGTGGCACAGGTTGAGTAGGCTTTTCTGCCTGTTCAACATTTTGTGTAGCCACTTTTCTTTCATCTAATAAAACATCTAATGGTGGTGGAGACTCTATCGGCATATTCGTGTAATTGGTTCCTTCACCTGCTACTATTATCTTCCCATCAAAAATCGAGAACCCAGGGAGCTCCCTACCTAAGAAGCTCCGTGGGTCATCTAATGTAAGGTTTGTCGCTGCTTTAAAAACAGCTCCTAAATAGTCTGGTTTCGTAGTCGATTCAGGTAAGCCTTGAACAAAATAATGGTTTTCATACCCTAATAAATGAACAAGTGCTTCTCCTGAGAGATTTGTTGCGACATTACTTATAGACGAAGAACTAATTCTAAACTCTGGTTTAAGAGAGACAATTGCTCCCGTAATCGTAAACAATAAGATAAAGCTAAATATGAGGAATAGAATCCCTTTTACAACGCTGGTTCCTTGAATTGAGATCATCATTCCTTGAGACCGAAAACCCTTCATATTCTACCTCCTCAATGGTTTGTCTATCATATTGATATGAGCAAACAAGAGTTAGTAGAACCGAAATGATAGAATCTATTCAATTTTATTAATGAGTATACGCACCTGAATTATCTTGGCCAATCTCACCATGCAATGCAGTATTTAGGCCACCCGCTATCACATTTGCCATGTCCTCGATGAAGACATCTACCTCTTTTGGTGTAACCATTAAGTTGTGGCCTAGAGGTGACAACACTTCGTGAATTAATTTTCTTTTCTCATCTTCTGGTAGAGTTCCGACAATTCCTAAGAATGTATTCCTTTCTTGCTCACCAGGCAAGTCATCGTCTGTTAATACTTTTTTCTCCCCAAAAGTCATGCCCGCAGGTATTAGAGAACGTGAAGGCTTATCCCCTTCCTTAAGCTCTCTACCAAAATGCTTTAATATAAAATCAAACGCATCACTTGTAATAGAAACAGCATCAACGACTGTTGGAATTCCAATTGCGATTACCGGAATACCCAATGAATCCTTACTTAGTTCTTTGCGTTTGTTTCCAACCCCAGAACCCGGATGAATACCAGTATCCGATATTTGAATCGTTGAATTCACCCGCTCGACCGAACGTGCAGCCAATGCGTCGATGGCAATAATAAAATCAGGCTTAGATTTTTCAATGACTCCATAGATGATGTCACTTGTTTCGATTCCTGTTAATCCCATCACCCCCGGTGCAATTGCACTTACAGAGCGAAAACCATCCTGCACATTTTCAGGCTGTAATTCAAAGAGATGCCTTGTAATGACAAGGTTTTCTACTGCCAACGGCCCTAGCGCATCTGGTGTTACGTTCCAATTTCCTAAACCAACAACTAGGCAGCTAGCATCTTTCCCGATATTTAGTTTTGATAAAAAGTGATTAAATTCCTTAGCAAATACTTCTTGCACCTTTTGTTGGAGTTCTGAATCCTTTTGACGTATCCCTTGAACCTCTAGTGTTAAATAATTTCCTTTTTTCTTTCCAACTGCATTTGCACCTTCCTCGGTAATTTCGACTGTAGAGATGGTAATTCCATCCTCTTGTCTCTCCTTTATGATGACACCTTCAATTTCTGATATAGGCTGTTGATCTTCTTTTAGTGTTTTATTTCGTTCTTCGACTGCCATTGCGCTTGCTTCTAGCGCTAAGTCAGTACGAACAGAGTATTTTGTTAAGTCTAGTTGTTCTCCCATTCCAATGACCTCCAATTTTTACATAGTATCTATAGCTTTACCTGTTAAAATGTGGTTCATGCAATTTTTATCAAGTAGGAATTAGATTGGTATTGCATTCTCACAGCCAATTTGATAGAATAACTTTTGTTGTAACATCAGAGTATCAATGAATGTATAAGAGATCATTAAGCGAAGGAAAACTTTAATAGAAAAGGTTTTCGTTATTTTTCGTAGATGATTGATCGTGTTAGATCATCTTGATATTCGCAGGAGGTGAAAGTATGCCAAATATTAAATCAGCTATCAAACGTGTAAAAACAAGTGATGAAAGCCGTGCTCATAATGCAACAGTTAAGTCTGCAATGCGTACTGCTGTAAAAAACTTTGAAGCTTCAGTTGCTAACAATGACGTTGAAAACGCAAAAGCAGCTTTTCTTACTGCTTCAAGCAAGCTTGACAAAGCGGCTCGTAAAGGTCTTATCCATAAAAATGTTGCTGACCGTCAAAAATCTCGTTTAGCGAAAAAACTTAACGAGGTTAACGCATAATAAATAAACGACTCGATTTGAGTCGTTTTTTTTTGCGTTCTATTTTACTTACCCAACTTCATAATAAATATTTCCAAAATTAATTTTTTATCCATTTTTCCGTTTTTCATTTCATAGTCAGCTTCAGCAAGCTGGCTCAAAATCCCCAGCAATTCTTCATGTGTAAATAAACTTGCTTGTCCACCCGCAAGTTTGACCCGGAACGGATGAACTTTAAGGTTTCCAGCAATCTGCTGTTGTCCATAACCCTGTCTAGAAAGCTCCTTCACCTGAAAAATCAACCTAAACTGTGTAGCAAGCAAAGATAATATTTTGATGGGCTCTTCATTATTTTGCAAAAGGTCATAAAAAATCCTTAGTGCCTCATCAAGTTTCCTATTTACTACCTTGTCAATTAATGAAAAAATATTTTGCTCCAAAGACCTAGGTACGAGCAATTTAACGGTTTCCTCTGTTATCTCTCCGTTTTCCCCAAGATATAAACACATTTTATCAATTTCTTGGGTTATGTTCATAAGATTCGTCCCTGCCACATGTAACAGCTCTTGAATCGCAGATGGTGAAATGGTCACGCGATGCTGGTTTGTTCTTTCAGTTATCCATCTATGTAAATCCTTTTCAGATAATGTATTAACAGTCAACACTTCAGCATTTTTCTTTAACTGCTTAACAATTTTCTTCCGCTCATCTAACTTTTCATACGGAGCCGTAATCACAAGAATCGTAAAAGGAGCAGGCTCTTTTAAATATTGTTCGAGTACTGATACATTATGTTCAACCTTTTCCTTGCTCTTTTCAGCTGTTAAAAAGTGTGGATTTTGTAAAATAACCAGACGTCTTTCTCCCATAAAAGGAAGGGTCTCAGCATCTGCCAAGGCAATTTCAACAGGAGTTTCCTCTAAATCAAAAATAGATAAGTTAAAATCTTTTTCTTCCTCTTCAACGCTATATTTGATCAGCAACTCCTTTGTTTCCTGTATTAAAAAGGTTTCTGAACCATGTAATAAATAAACAGGCGCAAATTGCCTCTTCTTAATTTTTTTCCAAAGCTCTAAATTCATACTTATTCCTCTCCACTGTATGCCTTCAATTCTTATCTAATCGTATCGGTAAAACACAAATTTTTCAACCTCCATAAAAATTCAAAGGGAATTGGTTTTCACCAATTCCCTATCTATAGAAACATTACCAAACAAGCCCCGGGTATCTTGTCGAGTAATGATTATTTGTAACCTGACTATTGCTGTGATGTTGTTCTTATGTACTATTAGGATTTACATTGTTTTTTGAACTATTTGTGACAAGTGTTGTTAATAAAGGAAGAGTATCGGATAATAGGGGAAAAAGGGTTCTACCTTTTTTTGGCTTTGTTTTATTCACTGAGGTTTCTAACTTTTTGATTTGTAAAACAAAACCAACTTTTTAAAGGAATTATAGATTTTTTTGACTAGTTAGGCTATACTATAAGTGTTTAGGAGGGGTTAGGCGTGAACGAATTCGAAAAGAATATAAAAAACACACGAAATGACGTTATCGATGCTGGAGTAGCTTTCGTTGTATCATTTGGCTTCTTCGCTATAATTTTCATTATCGCAACTTTAATTAAAGTTATCGGAGCTTAATACCGACAGAATACATACTGTCAAAACCAGGACTGCCCATATAAGGCAGTCTTTTTTCGTTCCTTGCCTTTACTGTATCTTATGGAATTGTGGTTATAAAGGTTCCTGAATTTTTGAAAAAACGGTATTGTATCGCTCCATCTGTGTCTGTTCTATATACTATGATTTTTTCTTGTTTTAATCGATTAATCACCTCTGGATGTGGATGATTAAAACGATTATTTACACCCACTGGAATTAGGGCAATTTTAGGTTTTAAGGATTGGATAAATCTCTCCGTAGACGAGGACTTGCTTCCGTGATGTCCCACCTTTAATACATCAATCCTCATGTTTTTATATGTATTGATAAGATCAAGTTCCACATCTTTTTCTATATCCCCTGTAAATAACCAACTCAGACCACCGATTTTTGTAAATATAACGATTGAATTGTTATTTTCCATCATTTCATCTCCCTTTGGGGCAAGGGTATAAAATGTATTTCCTCCTTCCTGCCATTTTTGTCCACGTTCAACTACATGTATGGGAATCCCTTCTTTAGTAGCTATTTTCTTCAACTCTGTTTCTTGTTTTGTATCCTTCGTGCTTTTTCCTATGACGATTTCATTAATCCTCATTTTTTTTACAATTTCCTTCGCTCCACCGATATGATCTTGGTCACCGTGGGTAATGATTAGCTTATCTAAACTTCGTACTCCTTTTGACTTTAGGAACGGAATGATTATATCTGCAGTCGAGAACTCTTTCCTTCTTTGTCGCCATTGCTCTTGATTAAACTCAATGTTACCACCTGTATCAATGAGATACGTTCCTTTTCGATAAGGTAGCTCAATTAATATACTATCGCCTTGACCAACATCTAACATTGTAATTTCACCATATGGATTTATATATGGTAATAGCAAATGGAGTATCAAAACTGACATTGGCGCGAAAAGTGCCCTTTGGAGTAAGGTTTTTCTTTTTTCCCAACTAATTAAAAGGTATAGAATAGATAAACAATAGAGAATCATTAAGATGAAACCTGGCTTACCTAGTGTCAATAAAGTGAAAGAGAATTGTGATACCCAAACTGTCGCTTGATTTAAAATTTCGAGTATCCACGAAAGCGTCGCAGCAAAAATTTGGCCAATCGGATCGAATATGCTAAGCAAAAAAACAGTGAATAAGGCAAATGGTAAAATCACAACTGAATATAATGGGACATATACCATATTTAGAGGTAAGCTCAGTAACGAGAACTCGTAAAAGTGGAATAGTAGAACCGGCATTGAAGTAATTTGCGATAACAATGAAACAACAAATAAAGAAGCAATTGTAGTTGGATAGTATTTAAAAATGGCTCTAGAAGAAAGGATCAAGGACGCACTTACTAAAAAGGACAATTGAAAACCGATATTTACGATATAGTACGGATTAAACAGTAGCATAGTCATGCAGGAAAAACTAATGACATCAAGGACACTGCCTTTTTCCCACCATTTAATGCTTGCTAATAAAAGCATACTCATTAAAACTGAGCGAATGACTGATGGGGAGCCTCCGGCAATTATGATATATGCTGGCAATAAACATAACAGTAAAATTGTGGTTATTTCACGTGTCAAGCCAAAGCGAATACATAAATAGTAAAACATCCCTGTCATGAGACTTACATGCAGTCCTGATATCGCCAACAAATGTACCAATCCTAATGATTGATAGGAACTTTCTATCTCATTTGCGATATTTGTTCTTTCCCCATAGATCAATGCTTGGATAATCCCTGCGGTTGAGCCAGTAAAATAAGTATTAATATGATGGATTCCAGCATCTCTTATATTTAGAAGCATATGATTTATCGTCCACTTTTCGTTTGAAGAACAATTTTCTGTTTTCATTTCATTCGCTTCAAAAATCCAATGGATTTTTTGTGTATACAAATATTGTTTATAGTTAAAAGAATTGGGATTTCGTGCGACTTGGGGTTCCTTTAGACTTCCATGAAAAGTACAAACCAACCCTATTCGAACAGTAGAGCTTAGCTGCTTTCTCTCTAACTCCGATTCGAAATAATAAACTAACAGCAGTTTTTCTTTCTTTGAAGTATTTACGGTAACGGATAGCTTGTCACCATTAATATCTGGTGTTTCAACTATCTCCGCATCAATCCTTTCTGTGGTAGGGGTCAAATTTGTATGATTGTTGGAGTCGATAATGGTAAAAATACACATAAAAGTAAAAAGAGTGATAATACTGAGGATAACGAGTGAATAATGATGGCGGATTATAACAAATCCTAATAAGAGTAGGGTGAGGATTATACTTAACCATGAAAAAGTTGTATAGGGGACTAGTATTCCAAATATTGCAAAGGATGCAAGAAAAACAAGCTTTCCTCTTACATAGTCCCCATACTTATTTATCAAACTAACCGATATTTGAAAATAGTGTAGCAGTTTTCTCATACAACTTCTCTATTTCTCTATCATCCGCACCTGACTCTGTTAATTTTTCTATTAAATCATTAACAAATGCTAATTTCTCTTTTGATTTTAAGTCAATTACCATTTCTTGAAGAGGAACCTTCTCAATTCTTACATTTGATTTCTCAAGTAATTCTATTGCGTAAGGATGATTTTTATAATCTTCCGCATAATATACAACCTTAATACCTGCTTGAATAATTGCTTTTGTGCATTGGAGGCATGGAAAATGAGTAACATAGATTTCCGCATTTTCTGTAGGGACTCCAAACTTGGCACATTGCAGTAATGCATTTATTTCAGCGTGAACGGTTCTTATACAGTGATTTTCGACTACATAGCAGCCCTCATCTGAACAGTGTGTACCGCCAGACACAGAGCCATTATACCCCCCTGCGATAATTCGCTTTTCTCGTACAATGGTTGCGCCAACTGTTAGTCGTGTACAGGTACTTCTTAATGCAAGTAAATGGCTTTGTGCCATAAAATATTGATCCCATTTGATTCGATTCAAATTTTCCCCATCCCTTCAACAAAATCTTACAATTATTTTATCGGTTATTTGTACAAACCGTCAATTTAATTTGAGTTTGTCCCTTATTTTTTCAAAGGATTTTTCCCCAATTCCGCTAACTTCCATCAGGTCCTCAAGTTGTTTAAACGGTCCATTTTCTTCACGGAATGCAATGATCGCTGCCGCTTTTGATGGGCCGATTCCTGATAACGTTTCAAAATCTGCCTGTGTTCCTTTATTTAATGAAATCTTTCCTTCGCTTTTTGTGGACAAACTGCTCTCCATTTCAAAATCCTCACCAATGCGTGGAACATATATAACCATTTCATCCTCCACTCGCTGTGCTAAATTCACCTGATTGATGTTTGCATCTTCAGTAAATCCCCCTGCCATCACGATAATGTCCTTAATTCTCATCCCAGCTTCGGCCTCATATACATTTTCATTATGTACCGCTCCCTTGATATCAACAAGAATTACCTTAATCTCTTCCTCTGCATCAGTCTCTTCCTCAACGTTCGGTTCAAAGAGCAAATCCTTTTCTACCTCGTAAGGTTCTGCACTTGTTCCATGATCAAAAATATGATAAAAGACAATAAAGATAACTAGACAGACTCCACAACATATAATAAATAACTTAATCTTTTTTTCTCTAAAATTCATGGTTTGGTCTCCTTTGTTTTTTTACTTTAAGTAAAATCATTCATAATTTTATTCGGGAAAACATATTGTTTTAGGAGAATAGTCTGTAAAGGAGGGACGAACTTGAATATAGGGTTTATTGGCACAGGAAATATGGGGAAAATTTTAATAGAGTCCTTTGTAGAATCTCTTGCTGTTCCGCCTTCAAAATTAACGATAACAAATCGAACGATTGAAAAAGCAATAGCGATTAAGAACTCCTTGCAAGATATCACAGTTGCATCGACAAATGAGGAGGTTGTAAAAGGCTCTGATTTAATTTTCATTTGTGTAAAACCTTTGGAAATTCACCCACTTTTACACCAATTATCTCCTTGTCTAACGAGTAGTAAATGTATCGTTTCGATTACGAGTCCGATTTCTGTTGAACAGCTCGAATCAATTGTAAATTGTCAGGTCGCACGTATTATTCCAAGTATTACAAATCGCGCACTAACAGGCGTATCCTTATTTACTTTTGGAAGTAGCATTAGCAGCAGATTTAAGGATTATTTGGAATTTCTTTTTGAGCAAATTTCTGCTCCGGTTCACATAAATAACGACATTACAAGAGTCGCTTCTGATATTGTAAGCTGCGGCCCTGCATTTTTTACTTATCTTGTGAGAAAGTTTATAAATGCAGCAGTGAGGGAAACGAAAATTACAGAGGAGCAAGCAACAATTTTAGCTAGTGAAATGATTGTCGGAATGGGAAAATTGCTTGAAAAGGAAATATATACGTTACCCACTCTCCAGGAAAAAGTATGTGTAAAAGGTGGTGTTACTGGGGAAGGCATTAAGGCAATGGAAGAAAATATCGGTGAGTTATTTGTAGAACTTTTTAGAAGTACCCATCGAAAATTTGATGAGGATATTTACGAAGTGAATAAACAATTTAACGAGACTCCATCTCGATAAATATACCATGTTCCTTCTTAAATAGGAATACTCAATTTTTCACGACAAATAAAACGAGGGCAGACATCGTCTGACCCTCTATTTCTTTGCGGTAAATAATATCCGTTCAGAAGTCTCCTGAACTGGGTTACTAAAATCAGCAAGCACATCAACTACTTTGAAACCTATTCTCTCAAGCCAATTTTGTAAAGTCTGAATCGGAAAGGTCCGCTGTTCATGAAATTCGTCAAATCTCGTATAATCATCAGAATGTTTATTTTTCACAAAAAACGATAATTCATGTTCTACACTGTGAGGATGTTCCCCCTCAAAACAATTCCAAATAAAACTAACCTCTTCATCACTACTCACAAATGGCCCATCCATAAAAATGGAGTCCATTTTATAAACGGAATGGACATCAAACAAGAAAAGTCCATCGTGTTCCAATAACTTGAAAGCATTTTGAAAGGTTTTCTGCACATCTTCTTCAGTGCGCAAATAATTAAGTGAATCACAGAAAATGACAATCACATCAAATGGATCTAACCCCGAGATTTCCACCATATCCTGTTGGTAAAACTCAATCTTCACTCCAGCTTCCATTGCTTTGTTATTCGCGACTGCCAGCATATCCTCAGAGAGATCTACCCCAACAACCTCAAAGCCTTCTTTTGCAAGTCGAATCGCAATTTCACCTGTTCCACATCCAATATCAAGAACACGCAGTGGATGTTTTTTATTATAGTGCGAAACTCTCTCTTTAAAGAACAAAATCCATTGCTCATAATCCACATCACGCATTAGTTCATCGTAGATATAGGCAAATTCCCCATAGCTCATAAACTCAGCACATCTTCTACTGTTTCAGTAGGCGCATCTCCCCACAGACGTTCTAAATTATAGTAGGTACGCTCGTCTTTATGAAATATGTGTGCTATTACATCTCCAAGATCAACAAGAACCCATCTTGCTTCGTCAAAGCCCTCAAGACGCTTAATTTGAATACCATTTTCATCGGCTTTATCCTTAATTTCGCGTGCAATTGCTTGTACTTGTTTTTCAGAATTCCCATGACAGATTAAGAAATAATCGGCAACAAGGGATAGCCCCTTCATATTTAATGCTACAATATTTTCAGCGCGTTTATCGTCAGCAGCTTGAACTGCAAATGTTAAGATGTCTCTTTCATTCACCCTAGGATTCCCCCTTTTTATTTAAGATTAATGCATTATACGTTTGCAAAGTATCAGGATAAATGGCTTGATTTTTTTTTGCCAAAAACATGATGGTGTTTCTTAATGAATAAATGAGGGCTGTATCTAAATCCTGTTTTGCGATTTCTCTAACTTCCTCTACACCTGGAAAATGTCTACCTGGCTCGATGTAATCTGCGACAAATATAACCTTTTCAAGCAGAGTCATTCTTTCACGTCCAGATGTATGGAAACGGATTGCATCAAGGATTTCTTCATCCTGAATCCCCACCTCTGTCTTAACAAGATAGGCTCCCACCGGCGCATGCCATAATTCTGTATTATGAATTAATAAATCATTCGGCATATGTTGGTCGATAATGATCTGCTTCATCTCTTCCTTTGATCTAAATTTCGCATAGTCATGGAAAATGGCAGCTGTTTCGGCCTTTTTCACATCAGCATCATATCGTTTGGCCAGTTCAATGGCTGTCTCCATAACACCAATTGTATGCTGATAACGATGCTCCGTTAACTGTTCTTTAACAAGTTCTAGGGCCTTATCACGTTCCATATAAATGCTTCTCCTCTATATAGTTTCGTACTTTTTCAGGAACTAAATACATTGTATTTCTATTTTCCCTCAGCCTTTTTCTAATCATCGAAGAGGATATATCTAATTGAGGAACATCTACTTCAACGATTGGATATTGAGTCGGAAAAGAATATCCCGGTCTTTTCACCCCAACAAACGTTATCATATCAATGAGTTCATCAATTTTATGCCAATGCGGCAAATATTCGACCATGTCCCCACCAATGATAAAATAAAACTTTGTATCGGGATATTGTTCGCGTAACAATAGAATTGTGTCGTATGTATATGAGGGTCCTTCTCTTTCCAGTTCAATAAGCTGTAATTTGAATTTTGATTGGCCAGCAATAGCTAGAGAGAGCATTTCAACCCGCTCCTCATCAGTCACATAACTTTTCCGTTCTTTGTGTGGAGGTATACGATTTGGCATAAACCAAATCTCCGATAAATTTAACTGTGTTAATACCTCTGAAGCAATGAACAAATGACCTATATGGGGCGGATCAAATGTACCACCTATGATTCCGATATGGTTCATTTTTTCCCTCCTAGTCGGTTGAAAATGACGCATCAAGTTTCTTGCGTACTTAGCTCCGAGAACATGGTGAACAAGCCAGTTATGCGCTTGCGTCTACTAGTATATTCACGATGTCAATTCAATTCTTCAGTGCAAGGCTACTAGGAAGTAATCTCAAGCAATTGCCTTGCTCCGGTACTCGGGTGCTCGCTTCGCCTTGAACTTCGGACTTTTTCAACCTCCTTATTTGAATGCTTACTTGTTAGCCTTTGGTAGCTCCAATTGCTTGTTTTCTTTAGACTCTTTGTATAGCACAATTGTATTGCCAATGATTTGGACCAATTCAGCTTTTGCACCATTGCTCAGTTCTTGCGCTACCGTATCACGGTCATCCTCGCAGTTTTGAAGTACACTTACCTTTAATAGTTCACGAGCTTCTAACGCATCGCTGATTTGTTTAATCATGTTGTCATTTACCCCACCTTTTCCAACCTGAAAGATTGGATCTAAATGATGAGCTTTCGATCGCAAAAATCGTTTTTGTTTACCTGTTAGCATGTCTTACCTCCTAATAGCTTTGTAACTAGTCTTTCCATTCTGTCCGTGTCTGGAAATATTCCTGTCCATTTTTCAAATGCTAAAGCACCCTGATAAACAAACATTCCAATTCCATTTTGCGTAATTGCACCACGCTTTGCTGCTTCCTGCAAGAGCTTGGTTTCAAATGGATTATAAATAATATCACTTACGATAGTTTTTGGAGCCAAATTCTCCAGTCTAAGCGGAATGTCATCAACCTGAGGATGCATACCAACTGAAGTTGTATTGATTATGACTTTATATTTACCCAGATTACTCTCTGCTTCCGCAAAAGCGAATGCATGCGAGTCAACCGCGAATTTGCAATCGTCAATAATGGCTTTTGCCCGGTCAATCGTGCGATTTACAATATCAATTCTTTTCACACCCATAGCTGCTAATGAAATAAATATCCCTCTAGCTGCACCACCGGCTCCTATTATCAATACATTCGAAGAACACAATTCCTCATTATTGATGACGCGATTTAATGAACGGATAAATCCATTTCCGTCCGTGTTATAGCCTACTAATTTCCCATTTTCATTTACAATCGTATTCACCGCACCGATATTCTTAGTAACCTCTTCAATTTCATCTAAATAGTCGATTACCTTTAATTTATGTGGAATTGTTACGTTAATGCCTGATACCCCGAGTGCCCTTATTCCTTCAATTGCAGCTTTCACCTGGTCCTGTTCCACAAGGAAAGCATGGTATCTAGCATTAAGCTTATAATGTTCAAAAATATCATTGTGCATCATCGGTGACATCGAATGTGAAATGGGACTTCCAATTACCCCATATACTTTTTCCATTTCCTCACCCATTACCATTAAGATTACTCTATTTTTTTAAATTAATGATTTTCTTATCATTACCCCAACGCCCTTTGGAACATGAGCCACTACCTTCGTATGTGGATCATTAATGGTTACCCAACCCAATCCTGAGAAAACAATATCTGTTTTCGCTTCTTTAATCATGAATTCATGGGCAACTAGTGGCGGAAAATCATTTATTTCATTTTTACCAGGAGGCTGCAAGAGCTCACCCTGATGTTTCTCATATAATTCATCAGCATTTTCTAGTTTTGTGCGATGGATATTTAACAAATTTGAGAAATGACAAACGAAAGACTGTCTGCCACCACTTATAAAATCAAACCTTGCTAAGCCACCAAAAAATAAGGTTTGTGCTTCATTTAACTGAAAGACTTTCGGTTTAATTTCTTTTTTGGGTGTAATAACTTTTAAGTCTTGTTTTGATACAAAGTGTGCCATTTGATGATGATTGATTATTCCTGGAGTATCAAATAAGGAATGCTCCTCATCAAGAGGAATATCAATAATATCTAATGTTGTACCTGGGAAGTGAGAAGTAGTGATGATGTCCTCTTTCTCTCCACTAAATTCCTTAATCAGACGATTAATGAATGTAGACTTTCCGACATTCGTACATCCTACTACATATACATCTTTTTCAGAGCGATAATGCTCAATTGCTTCAGCTACTTCCTTGATACCTGTACCTTTTTCTGCACTGATTAAAAAAACATCTACCGGTTTTAAGCCAAGTTCTCGGGATGATTCTGTCATCCAATTTACTAGTTTTTTGGGTTTTACCGATTTCGGTAGCAAATCCACTTTATTACCGACTAATAGTATATTATTGTTCCCCACAAAACGATGAAGACCTGGTAACCAGCTGCCGTTAAAGTCGAATATATCAACAATTTTTACGATTAATGCATTAGTAGATCCTATCCCGTGTAGGATTTTTAAAAAGTCATTATCGGTTAAGGATACATCTTGTACTTCATTATAATGCTTTAATTTAAAGCAGCGTTGGCATATGACTTTATCCTTTTCTAATGCAGATGCTGGTGCATATCCTAATTTTGTTTCGTCAGCTGTTTGGATTTCTACTCCACAGCCAATACAGCTAATCTTCTCTTGTTCCACTCTATTTAATCCTCCCAATAAAGCATTCCACGACGCTTCATCCAAGTTAATATTCTTCTTTCGACTAGGCGGTTAAATTTTGTAAAAAAACCGTCTGTTTGGGCAACTGGAACAACAAGAATAGTATGCATGCCACTCCTGTTCCCACCAAAGACATCTGTTAGAAGTTGGTCACCGATTACAACAACCTCCTCCTTTTGTAGACCCATTTCCTTTACTGCGCGCTTAAAAGCACGTACTAATGGTTTTCTCGCCTCAAAAATAAATGGAATACCTAGTGGATCTGCAAATTCTTTTACCCGCTTTTCATTATTATTTGAGACAATTGTGACGGTAATACCTTGCTCCTTAATTTCCTTAAACCATTCAACAAGTTCAGGAGTTGCACTTGGGCGATCCCATTCTACCAACGTATTATCTAAATCGGTAATGACACCTTTGATGCCTAGTTCTTTTAATTTGCTTGGTGAAACCTCAAAAACTGATTTCACATGTTCATTTGGTAAAAAAACATTTAACATTTTGTTACACCTCTCTTGGACTACCCTTTTTATACCCATCCTATCATAACGAATTAATATGATTTCCACAAAGCAAAAAGATGACAAAATGCATGATAATCTTTCATTTTTTATACAAAAAATAAAAAGTTTTCGACAAAAGTCAGTAAATTTCAACACCTGTGGATAATCTTATACACATTTTACACAGCGATATACATAGATTTCCAAATTTTATAAACAAAATACCCACAGGTTATCCACCATTTCCTGTGGATAACAGAACGGTTGTTCTATTATTTTTTTCGTGATAGAGTAAATTTAACAACAATGAATAACATAATAGTATATGCAACATGAGAAACTTTAGAACACATTACATGTAATTAATTTAGGAGGTGAATGGCCAACTATTGGCAGTTGATATGAAAAAATTATCAGATGACTTGTTAGTTGAATCTTATTTTAAAGCAATAAAATTAAAGCTAAGTCCTGATTTTATTCACCTTATTGAAACTGAAATTATGCGCAGATCATTGGGACATAAAATTAAAAATATATCATAATTCATTTAATTAAAGAGCCATTTAACGGCTCTTTTTTTCTTTATCATTAATTATCCCTAAAACTTCACCTACTTTAATATCCGTCAAAGCATTAATTTTAGGGTTAAGCATAAAACTGCCTTTTTCAAATAACAATATTACGGTTGAGCCAAATGAAAAGTACGCAATTTCTTCCCCTTTTTCCACAGTATCACTTGTATATGTAGTTTCTATACTATTTACAAACATTGCACCTACCTTAACCATTGCAACATATGTATCATTGCCCTTTATTTCTGTGATTTTTCTAAAATTCTTGGATAAAGGATCTCTACCATATTTTAACCCCAGTCGATTAACCGGATACGATTTCCGGCCTAATGCCCATTGTTTCGTTACGACCCCAGTTATTGGACTATGAATTCGGTGATAGTGGCTTGGGCTTAAATAAAGAATAAGGAAGGTACCACCTATGTATTTTGAAAGGGACTCTTCATCACCGAGCATTTCGGCAATCTGGTAGTGTTTACCCTTTACAATCATTTCTTTTGAAGCGGTAATAATCCCCGTTTCTTCAATGACAGCATCAACAGGACTAATAACCGTATTTTCGGTCTGATCGATTTCCCTACTTCCTTTTCTAAGCCGTCTTACAAAAAGGTCATGTAGGGTTGAAAACTCTGTCAAGTTTTTTTCCATTTCGGCTTGGTTAATATTGTATATTTTCGCATAACTCGGAATAAGTATAGCACTAACTCTTGATTGTGAAAATTTTTTTAAAATCGCCGATGAAAAACGATGATTTGTTAATTCTATAAAAAAGCGATAAAGCCATTTTTGCAAACCTAATTCCTCCTAGGATGTAACAATTCTCTTTACAAAAGCAAAATGGAACGAATAAAATAAGATTAATAAAGTAATACTATACCATTTTATTGATTTTTGGTCCTTTTTACAAAGACTTTTCCAAGAAAGGAGTGATGAGATGTTTTTATTAGATTATTTAGATTCAACTTTAAAAAAGCTTAAAGCACACACCGCTAATATTCTTACTTTAATTAACTTAAGCTTAGGTGGTTTTTCAATATTATTTATTCTTAAAAACGAATTAAATTTAGGATTATTGTTGATCTTTTTAGCCGCTCTTGCTGATCGATTTGATGGAATGGTAGCAAGAAAATTTCAAATTGAATCAGAGCTTGGAAAACAGCTTGACTCGATGTGTGATATTATTTCATTTGGAGTCGCACCTGCACTTTTATTATACCAAGGAATTATTCATGAATTCGGAGCACCAGGAATGTTTTTCACCGTTTTTTATATCGGATGCGGTGCATTTCGATTAGCAAAATTTAATATTAGCGACAATAAAGGCTTCTTCGTTGGCTTACCAATTACAGCTGCAGGCTGTCTTTTGACATTAAGCTTCTTAGCAATCCCTTATGTTTCTCCTCAATTTTTTATTTACCTCATGATTATCCTGTCCTTCCTGATGGTTGGTACATTTAAATTAAGGAAAGTTTAATTCAAATTCAAAAACACCTATCCACTTTTAACAGCAGATAGGTGTTTTTTCATGTCTGGCTTTGGCACCAAAGGACTCTTTTGCATAAAGCCGTGCATATTTTGCTTTTCTAATTACTTGGTCAATTCTAAAAATTCCTCTACATCTTTTATCGAAAGTTTTACTGCCTTTTCCCAGAAGTCACGCTTTGTTAAGTCAACACCTAAGTGCTTTTCAGCAAGGTCTTCTACTTTCATACTTGCTGTATCTTTTAACAGTGCAATGTACTTCTCTTCATAATCTGTTCCCTCTTCTAATGCTTTTGCGTAAATACCTAAAGAGAATAAATAACCAAATGTATATGGGAAATTATAAAAAGGTACTCCAGTTATATAGAAATGCATTTTTGACGCCCAGAATTGTGGATGGTATTCTTCTAATGCGCCACAGTATGCTTCCTTCTGCGCTTCAAGCATGAGTTCATTAAGACGTTCTGTGCTGACAATACCATGTTTGCGCTCTTCATAGAATCTTGTTTCAAATAGGAAACGAGCATGAATATTCATATAAAATGCAACACTTCTTTGAATTTTATCCTCTAGAAGTGCGAGCTTTTCGTCTTCTGATTTTGCATTTTTTACTGATGCATCAGCGACAATCATTTCTGCAAACGTGGATGCAGTTTCTGCCACGTTCATTGCATAACTACGATTTAACGTATGAACTCCTGCCATTGCATGCTGATGGAATGCATGACCAAGCTCATGGGCAAGTGTTGAGACATTAGATGGTGTTCCTGAGAACGTCATAAAGATTCTTGACTGATTGCTTTCAGGGAAACTTGTGCAAAACCCGCCTGGTCGCTTACCAGGGCGATCTTCAGCTTCGATCCAGCTATCTTCAAATGCTTTTTGGGTAAATTCAGTAAGCTCAGTTCCAAACTTACTAAATTGTTCTAATATAAATTCCGCACCTTCTTGATAGGAAACCTTTGATTCAGTTTGTCCTACAGGGGCATCAAGATCATACCAACTTAGTTTATCTAGACCCAATACCTTTGCTTTACGGTTCAAATACTCAACAAATGGAGCTTTGTATTCCGTAATAACGGACCACATGGTTTCAAGCGTTTCCTTAGACATTCTGTTTATATCTAACGGTTCTTGGAGAACATTTTCCCAACCTCGTGCTTTATACACATTTAAACGGAACCCGCCAAGATGATTCAACGACTCACCAATATAATCTGAATGTTCAGCCCAAGCTTTTTCCCATTGCTCAAACATCGTTTTGCGAACATTACGGTCAGAGCTTGAAAATTTGTTAAATGCTTGTCCAACAGAAAGTTGTTTTTCTTCTCCATTTTCCTTAAATGGAACTTTGATGTTTCCAACTACCATATTATAAAGCTGTCCCCAAGCGTGATAGCCATCAACCCCTAAAGCATTAATAAGATTTTCTTGCTCAAGTGATAGCTTTTCTTTTGCTCTCATTCTTCTTTCTTCTAATACATACGATAGCTCATTTAATGGTTCCTCTGATAAAAACTTATTCCAAACTGTTTCCTCAATTGCAACCAGCTTTTGATCAAAAGCAGTAAGTACAGATTGAAGTTGTGCACTTAACTGTGTTGTTTTGCCTTGTAAAAGAGTAGCGCCTCGATCTGTAGTATCTTGTGCTGTCAAACAGCTAACAAAGGCACCCGCTTGGCGAAGCTTTTTAAAAGATGATTGGAAAGCATTTAGTATGTTTAATAATTCTTCTTTATCTTTCTCATTTGTTGGTACTTGAAAAGCGTCAACTAAAGCATCGAATTCTGAAAGTTCATTATGTAGCGCTTCCAAGAAGGAGTGAAATGCAGGTGAACTGCTCCCCCCTTCGAAAAATACGTCTAAATCCCATTTTAGTTCATATGTACTCGTGCTCATATTTGTTCTCCCTTCTAATTACTTAGTCTCCCTAAATAATTTATATGATTCATTATAAATGGATTTTTAAAAAATTTCTATCATTTCGGGAAACTTTTGACTTTCTTACCCGTTTTACACTCTTTGAATGAAATTTTACCTTTGGTGGTAAACTTAGGAAAAACCCGGAGTTGTTTGTAATGAAGAAGAATTTAATTCAAAACTATATAGAAAAGTTTAAAAACGATAAACTAGACCCCGAACAATATCCGGAAGAATCTGCTACTGAAGATATTCAAATAAAAAAGCAGGAAATTGACTTAGACCTGCAAATAAATATTTCAATATTAAAAAAGATATATTCGGTCCCGGAAAACAATGATGTAAAAATCCATAATTTTACGATTGGTGGGCTAAATAAAAAAGCAGCTGTATTATTCATTTCAACTATCACTGATATAAAAATGATTAGTAATCATATTCTAGAACCTTTGCTTAACAATCAAAGTCCATCTAAGGAAATACAGGACCTTATAGAAGTCCAATCATTTTCAAAAGTAAACAAAGTTCAAGATATTGTTAACGGTGCAAATCAAGGGAATGCAGTATTACTAATTGATGGTAAACCACATTCATTTATCATCGGTACCTCTGATTTTCAAAGTAGATCCGTTGAAAAAGCCGAAAATGAAGTTGTCATTAAGGGCCCAAAGGAAGCTTTTAACGAAAAAGTAGATACAAATATATCACTAATTCGAAAAAAGATTAGAAGTGAAAACATAATCGTAGAGCAATCTACTATATCCAAACGATCTAATAATGAACTTTATATTCTATATATCAAGGATCTCGCCAACGACAAAATGGTCAAAAATATAAAAGAGAGAGTAAATTCATTGGATGTCGATGCAATCCAAAACCTTTCACTTTTAGAACAATATATTGAAGAAAGACCGAAATCAATCTTCCCTAGTCTTTTGTATACTGAAAGACCTGATCGTGCGTCTTCATTCTTAGAAGACGGATATATCGTGTTATTAATGAATAACTCACCTGCTGCATTAATATTGCCGACAACATTTTGGTCTTTTATTCATAACCCTGAAGATCATTATTTACGATTTATTTATGGTAATTTCATCCGAGTATTACGTGTATGTGCATTGTTTATTACTCTTTTCGCATCAGCTATTTATGTATCAGTAACGAATTACCATTCAGAAATGGTCCCCACTGATCTTTTATTAGCTATATCTGCAACTCGTGAAAAAGTTCCTTTCCCTGCACTTGTAGAAATATTAATGATGGAAATAGCTTTCGAACTTATTCGAGAAGCAGGACTTCGAGTCCCTAATCCTATCGGACCGACAATTGGGATTGTTGGGGCACTTATTTTAGGTCAGGCAGCTGTACAAGCGAACATTGTTAGCCCCATTGTAGTTATTGTTGTAGCTTTAGGTGGTCTTTGTTCATTTACACTAAGTGATGTAAGCATGAATTTTGCGATAAGAATTATACGTTTCATTATTATTCTTTCTGCTGGCCTATTTGGTATTTTTGGTATGACTGCTTTGTTTACTGTTGGGATGTTTTATATGGTTTCCTTAAAATCTTTTGGTGTTCCGTACTTATCTCCAATGTCACCAAAATACCTTTCATCTAAGGATACAATCATCAGACAGATTTTAAAGAGTGAAAGAATTCGTCCAGGTTATCTAAAGCCAAAAGACGTCATAAAAAAAGCTGAGGAATAAAAAATGGAGCAATCTAAAGGTAAAATTTGAATAAGAGAATTTGTTGCTATGGTAATCCTGGTTGTTGGTGTAAAGCTTTCTGATGATACCCCAGCCATTTTCGTAAACTATCTTAGTAACGCCTTATGGATGGCACCCATTATTATTGGGTTATTTTCTATTATTCCAATTTTTTTAACATTAAAAGTCATAACAGCCTACAAAAATAAAAATTTACATGACGTTATTCTTCATATATTTGGAAAATTTATAGGAACCTTTCTTTCCTGTATTCTGGTCCTTTTTGGACTTACTGGGCTAACTTTGGACTCTGCCATTTATGTTGATATTATTGGAACAATGTATTTTACAGAGACGCCTATCTTAATCATTTATACTGTGTTAATGGCTGTTTGTGCTTATGGTGCAAACAAGGGCCTTGAACATATTGGAAGTGTTTCATGGCTAGTACTTTTCTATATAAAATTTTCACTCCTAATCGCCTTAATTTTATCTCTAAAAGAAAGTAGTCCTTCTTTCTTGTTTCCAATTTTCGGACCAGGGATTGTAGAAGTAGTAAAAAGGAGTACAACCCATGTATCTATACTTGTAGAATTCTTTTATTTAGGTTTAATTGCTCCCTACCTTGTATCAGCAAAAGCCTATAAAAAAGGAACCTGGATTGCATTTTCTATTGTGATTATTGAGATTACTATTTCATTTATCATCTATTTACTTGTTTTCGATTATGAGGGATTAAAAATGATTGATTATCCTTATCAAGAATTAATACGTTTAATTAGGGTAGGATTTTTAACAAATATTGAAACTTTTTTCTTTCCATTTTGGATAATTGCCTCATTTATTCGTTTTACAGTCTATTTATATTTAATTGCCATATTTATCGGGGGTATATGTAATATTAAAAATTTTGAATATCTAACACCCATTATAGCAACAATCGTTGTTATTTTCGGGATTGCACCAGAGGCGCCTACCTTCACAATCTTTAAGATAAGAGAAAATCTGATTAACATTCTGAGCCCTATGTTTCTTTTGCTTCCTTGTGTCATGTGGATAGTTGCAAAACTTAGAGGGGATTTGAAACATGAAAAAACAAGCCAAAAAAATTAGGCCATTCTTAATACTATTTATTTTATTTATGTTAGTCGGCTGCTGGGATATGGAGGAGATTGATCAAAGAGCTTATGTCCTTGGTATTGGTCTTGATAAATCAGATGTAAAAGGATTTATAGAAATCACTTATCTAATATCTAATCCAGAAGCTGGTTCAACGCAAGAAGGTGGAGGCTCAAGTGAACCAACACATGAAACAATTACATTCAATGCTTCAGATTTTATTCAATCACAAAATATCGCTAACGCTGTTATAGCGAAAGCTATTACATACGACATTTTAGACTTCTTTATTGTTTCAGAGGAGCTTGCAAAAGATAAGGATTTTGTTCGCTGGATGTATGATGCAACCAAGGACCGTGAAATTAGACGTGATTCAAAAATCATAGTTACGAAGGAAGAGGCAAAGACTTTTATTGATCAAAACAAACCAAAGCTTGAAACAAGAAGACACGAATATTTTGAGACAATGTTCGTCCATGCAACCGAAATTGGATTTATTCCAAATTCTAAGATACACAATTTTTTTAGAATAACCGAAGCAGATGCAGATCTATTTATTTCTGCCTATGCAACAACTGAGCAAGACAAAGTGACTGCCAAAAAAAACATAGATGCAAACTTCATAGCTGGAAACTTACATGTAACTGGTGATACTAACCCTGCCCAATTTCTTGGTTCTGCAGTCTTTAAAGAGGGACAAATGATTGGAAAATTATCAGTGGAGGAGACAAGGTTAACTCAATTGCTTAACAAAGAGGCAACTAACCCTAGCTTTTTGGTTTCTTTCCCAGATCCTTTTAAGAAAAATTATTATATTACATCACGCTTTATTCAAATAAACTCCCCTCAAATAACTATGGATGTATCAAAGCAAGCACCAAAAATCAAGGTGAATCTACCTCTCCAAGCAAAAATATTAACTGACCATAGTATGGTGAGTTATGCAGATAATGAGCAAAAAAGGAGCGAATTAAAGGATCACATCAAAAAAGGTTTTGAGCAAAGAATTAATAATCTGCTTAAACGTACGCAGGAGGAATTCAAAGCTGACCTCTTTGGTTTTTCCCTAGAAGCTAGGAAACAGTTCTTAACTATCCCAGAATGGGAGGATTATGATTGGATGAAATCCTATCCTGAAGCAGATATTAGCGTTAATGTCGATATCACTTTTTCTGAATTTGGGCGTCAGTGGGAATTACCAAGTTATGAAAGGATAAGAGATTAAGGTATGAATGCATTTATTTATTTGATGATGACTATTACCACTCTCTATGCAGTCGGGTTTTCCATTTCTCTTTGGAAAGATAAAAATAAACCTGGTTCCATCGTTGTTTTTGGATTAGCTTTAATTATTGCAATCGCACCATTTTTTACTATTATAAAGTAACTCGAAATATTTTAGGGCTGTTGGAGTATAAAAGATCGTCTTTTGTACTATCATCAGCTTTTTTACATTGGACAGACACAAGGAAGCATCTTTCCACATAACATTAAGTAAATGGGCAAACGCCTAGGGTAGTAGTGTAATGGATATACGATACATACACTACGATATATGTGGAGGTGAGCGAATGTCTGGACTTTTAGCAGCATTAGGTTATTTTGTAAAAGAATTATTATTTTTAGTATCCTATGTTAAAAACAATGCTTTTCCTCAACCGTTATCTTCTTCTGATGAGAAGAAATACTTACAATTGTTGGCCGAGGGAAATGAACATGCTCGGAATGTGTTAATTGAACATAATCTACGGTTAGTCGCTCATATAGTAAAAAAATTCGAAAACACAGGTGAGGACACAGAGGATCTCATATCAATTGGGACTATCGGTTTGATTAAGGCCATCGAAAGCTATTCACAAGGAAAAGGCACAAAACTTGCTACGTATGCAGCGCGTTGTATAGAAAATGAAATTTTAATGCATTTGCGAGCCCTAAAAAAGACAAAAAAGGATGTTTCTCTTCATGATCCAATCGGCCAGGATAAAGAAGGAAATGAAATTAGTCTAATTGATGTGTTGAAATCTGAAACGGAAGATGTGATTGAAACCATCCAATTAAATATGGAGCTTGAGAAGATCAAAGAATACATTGATGTTCTTGATGACCGAGAAAAGGAAGTAATTGTTGGCAGGTTCGGACTTGATTTAAAGAAAGAAAAAACCCAACGTGAAATTGCAAAAGAGCTTGGTATCTCAAGAAGCTATGTATCACGGATTGAAAAGCGTGCATTGATGAAAATGTTCCATGAATTTTATCGCGCAGAAAAAGAAAAAAGAAGGACATAAAGTATAAGTGGACTGCAGGTTATGCAGTCCACTTTTTTTCTGATTTTTTTATAATTCTACGCTTACCTCTGTTCCAATAACAATGGCAATAACAGCTGTAATAACAACTCCCATAACGATCATAAACATATTTATCAACCTCCATAAAGGATGTACTTATTACTTTTACTTTATCACTTAGAAACTGTGTAAACGTTATCCACTTTTGAACATTGTGTTAAAGAAATTTGACAAAATTAAGTCGGCAAAAAGGAGCGCCTCGTATGGCGCTCCTTTCAATTTATTGTTTATCTTTCTTTGAAAATAAAATGGTAAAAATCAGCACATGTACCGAAAGCATTCGAAACTCCTCCTATGATTTTAGTACGTTAGGTGGAATCCTTCTCCACAGATAACCAAGCTATAATCGGAAAATTTCTCATTAACATTTTCAACATTCCCCTTTCCTTTTCTTATTTTTGGTTGATTAAAATAAGCGTATCATTGAATATTGGCGTTCCTTCATTTCTTCCATATGTTTATTGACTTTTTCTTCATGTACATATTCCTCGATAGACTTTTCACGTTTTGAAATCGAGATTGTTAAGAAAAATAGATTGATGGTCATTATTGGCTCACCTCCTTTATTCGTTAGCTTTACATTTTAAAATTTGTGCAGGAAAAATTGACACAAAAAGGCCACAGGTATACGAGTCCTGTGGCGTTAAGGGCATAATAAAGCCACAGGCGTACTATTCCACCTGTGGCATGATTAACGTATCAATAAAATTAAAAATTAATCACCGGTTTGGTCGAATAGATTGTTTCATATGAAGTTGTAATATTTGTCATCGTCACTTTTACTTTCATCATTTTACTCGACCTCCTTTTGTCATTAATTTTTTCCTACTGTGGTAATTATAACCAATTAAGGTGCACATGTAAACACTTTTTTTGCAAAAAAATTCCTTCACCAAAAATTTAGGTGAAGGACTATTATTCTTCGAGTCGTTTTTTATATTTAATCACTAAAATAAAAAATGTAAATGACAAGCTTAAGAGAATGAGTGTAGAACCCATCATTGTATATAGTTGAAACGGAGAACGTCCCTCCGGAATGATAACGCCGATATATAAAAATACACTTAATACAAGAAGGATGTAACCGAAGTTTGTGTAGTCTTTGACTTTAGTACGCAGGTTCTTCATTTGTTTACTTTGTTCCATCATGTATCCACCTACCAATTTATTAAACTTCTACCCTATAATATCATAGCTTGATAGGTTGTTACGGATGTAAATATTAGCAGTTTGAATCACTGAAAAAAACCTCTAACCCATAAAAGGGCCAGAGGTATATATTTTTATCACAAGCCTTGTTCGAGGTCTTCGATTAAGTCTTCAACATCTTCTAAACCAACAGAAATACGTACTAGCCCATCTCCAATGCCTAGTTCCGCACGGCGATCTGCTGGGATGGAGGCATGAGTCATTTTAGCTGGCACAGAAATCAAGCTTTCGACTGCACCTAAACTTTCCGCTAAGGTAAAGTATTTAACTTTACTTAATAGCTTATCTGCATTTTCTTCACTGCCAACATCAAAGGAAACCATTCCACCAAATCCTTTTGCTTGTTCTTTAGCAATGGCGTGATTTGGATGGGATTCAATCCCTGGATAGTATACTTTATTAACCGCTGGATGGTTTTGAAGAAACTCGACTATTTTCTTCGTATTTTCCTCATGCTCTTCCATCCTTACTCCAAGTGTACGAATTCCACGAATTAATAACCAGGAATCCTGAGGACCAAGAACCCCTCCAGTTGAATTTTGAACGAAATGTAATTCTTCACCCAGTTTAGCAGAGTTAACAACCGCAAGACCAGCTACTACATCGCTATGACCACCAATATATTTGGTAGCACTGTGTAAAACAATATCAGCACCAAGTGCAATTGGTGTTTGCCAATACGGTGTGCTAAACGTGTTATCAACGATAGTTAAGAGGTTATGTTTCTTTGCAATTGCTGAAGCCCCTTTAATATCGGTAATTTTTAATAAAGGATTTGTCGGAGATTCGATATAAATTGCTTTAGTATTTTCACGAATTTCACCTTCAATATTGTCCAGATTACTCGTATCAACAAAGGTTGAATCAATACCTAGTCGGTTAAGTACCTTTGTCATTATGCGATAAGTTCCACCGTATACATCGTCTGTTAAAATGACATGGTCTCCGCTATTAAATAACATCATTACGGCTGTAATCGCAGCCATACCAGAGCCAAATGCAAACCCTCTTTCTCCACCTTCAATATCCTTAATTAATTCTTCTAGTGCATGTCTGGTTGGATTTCCAGTTCTTGAATATTCAAAGCCTTTATGGCCTCCAATTCCTTCTTGTTTATATGTGCTAACCTGGTAGATAGGCGTATTAACCGCACCTGTCTGTGGATCCTCGCCAACTCCTCCATGAATAAGCATCGTTTTACGTTTCATCTTTAAATCCCACCTTGATATATTTTTTTACTTAAATAGCGTTCACTACTATCAGGAAAAATGACTAGAATATGTGATCCTGGCTGTGCCTTTTCTGACTCTACAAGAGCGGCATGAAGGGCTGCCCCTGAAGAACTGCCGACAAGAAGCCCCTCCAAACGTGCTATTTCTTTCACTCGTCGGAACGCATCTTCATCAGATACAGTATGTATCGAGTCAAAATAGGATGTATCCATATAGCCTGGAAGAAATTCCATTCCAATTCCTTCTGTTTTATGTGGACCTGATTCACCACCATTTAAGATTGAGCCCTCTGGTTCAACAATAACGGTCTTTATGGACTGTTTCTTTTCCTTTAAATACTTCGCAGTCCCCATAAAAGTACCTCCCGTACCTGCTCCTGCTACGAAAATATCTATTTGTCCCTCAAACTGTTGCCAAATCTCCGGTCCAATTGTTTTATAGTAGGTTTCAGGGTTCGCTGGGTTTGCGAATTGCTGTGGACAATAGGAATTTGGAATTTCATTAAGAAGCTCTTTTGCCTTTTCAATCGCACCAGTCATACCTGCCTCTGTTGGAGTATTGACGATAGTGGCCCCTAACGCCTTCATCAACTCTTGTTTTTCAACTGAAAACTTTTCAGGAACACAAAGAATCACATTTACATTACGATCGATTGCAGCAAGTGCAAGTCCAATCCCAGTATTGCCGGCAGTAGGCTCAATAATCGTTCCTCCTTCAGTTATCTGACCTGTAGCAAAGGCTTCTTGAAGAAGTTCAACTCCTAAACGATCTTTTATACTCCCGCCCGGATTAAAGAATTCGAGCTTTGCAAAAAGACGAACACCATTAGCTAATGGAAATTTCGTAATCTCAACAATCGGGGTATTTCCGATAAGCCCGTGAACATTTTGATACACTTGCATGTTAATTCACTCCGTTTTAATCAAATTCGCCTTGGCGAATTCCCGCCCAGATTTTAGGTCCACAGGAAGTGGGTCATAAAGACGTTGCCACAGGAAGTGGCGTTTTTAGTCTTTGATCTTACTGCTCGATAATCTTCCATTGAAAATCTGTGGCATCCGCCAGGGCATAACTTTATTCAGCCTATTACTGACTCTATTCAAAATATTGTAAAAATCATTATGGAATCAATTACTTTCAAAGGTCTAAGGTATCCTGAATAAAGTTATAAAGACTTATTAATCTGTTCTACTATTTTTTCAACCACGTTTGATGAATGTGCTGCTGCCGTTTGGAGGAATTGTTCAAACGATACATCAGACTCTTTACCTGCGATATCCGATAAAGCACGGATTACTACAAATGGTACTTTAAATTGGTGGCAAACTTGCGCTACAGCCGCTGCTTCCATCTCTACAGCATATAGATCACCGAACTTTTGACTTACAAATGAAACTCGCTCTGGATCATTCATGAAGGAGTCACCTGTTGCAATTAATCCTGTCACAACCTGTATATCTGTGATTCCTTCCGCACTTTTTTCAGCTAATTCGATTAGCTTTTCATCTGCTTTAAATGCAGCAGGCAATCCAGGAACTTGCCCATATTCATAGTTAAAAGCAGTTACATCCACATCATGATGTCTTACCTCTGAAGAAATGACAATATCTCCTACATTAAGCGTTTTTAAATGACCACCTGCAGAGCCTGTATTTACAACATAATCTGGTTTAAATTGCTGTAATAAGATAGTTGTAGATATAGCTGCATTAACTTTCCCAATTCCTGATTTTAATAAAATAACATCATACCCATTCAGCGTCCCGGTATAAAAAACACTTTCAGCAACTTTGGTTTCCTGTCTATTCTCAATTTTTTCTCTTAAAATTGCTACTTCTTCATCCATTGCTCCGATAATTGCTATCTTCATTAGTACGTATCACCTTTCGTATTTACTGTTTCGTTGCCTCCATGACCCATACAAAATGATTAAAACGTGTAAAATCAACAGTAAAGCCATTTTGCTCTGCAATTTCACGTAATACAGGAATAGTTGTGTAATATTCCGTCTCTAGATCTTTTGCAAGGTTATGAAAGCCATTTTGTTTTGCGGAATGAATCGTCATTGTATATTCTTGTTTATTCTCAAACATTGTATCCGCAAACACTATTTTACCACCTTTTTCAAGCAAGTTGCTATATTGTGAAATAGCTTGTTTTTTCTCGGTGTCAGTTAAGTGGTGAAATGCATACGTACTTACAATAGTATCAATCTGAGCAGTTGGCTTATTGAAAACAATAAAGTCTCCATCTTCTATTTCAAAAGCAAAGTTATGAAGCTTTTCTAATGCGATTTCCCGCATCGGCTTTGATGGTTCCACTCCATACACTTTTTTATTATCGTTAAGTAATTTTTGAGTGAGATTTCCTGTGCCAACACCAAACTCCAAAACAGCATGGCCAGATTTTTGTACAACATCATTTAAAATGTCATCATATCGTGAAAACACTTCTTTATATTCCACATCATGACCGGTCACAGTTGAATCATAGGATTCCGCCCAACCTTCAAAAACATCTAAAAATTCTCGTCCCATTTTTCTCACTCTCCGCAATTGATTATTATTCCTATAAGTATAGTATGAATTAAACAATGAATTGTTCTAAATTTAACATATTATACTGCTATTATCAATTATTAGTTGAGAAAACGGCACAAAAAAACGCAGGAATATCCTGCGTTTACTTAATCTTCATCCTCATCTGGTTCGTTTTCGTCTTCATCAGGTTCTGAAGTTTTATAGTTTTTATAAGTTTCACTGTCATTTTCTTTTAATTCTTCAATTTTAGTTGGTTTCCAGCCTTCGTTAGGAACCCAATCTAAATATACTTTAAGTACTTGTTTTGTTGTTTT
This sequence comes from Fredinandcohnia aciditolerans, assembly GCA_003640645.1. GTDB lineage: Bacteria > Bacillota > Bacilli > Bacillales > Bacillaceae_L > Ferdinandcohnia > Ferdinandcohnia aciditolerans. The sequence continues at coordinate 131,675 of QGHH01000009.1, forward strand.
TGATGAAACCGTAGCAGTTATCGAATTTCCACCATTTCTGCCAAGCCACCACACAACCATATCTGAGCGGTCAAAGCCAGTGGCATAGCTTGTAGCCATTTCCATTTCGTTTCGGTCAACTGAATCAGGAGCGAAGTTCGTTGTATGTGGTTCTGCTTGTTCAGTACCGACAGGCTTCCAAGCAGAATTAACGATTGTTTTCACAATATTTGATTCAGGATCACCTTCTGTAATCACTTCAGATTCTTCCGATTCTGTTGTTTTTTGCTCTTCATTTTCTTCAGGCGATTCTTCTTTGGTGTCTTCTTTCGTTTGTTCATTTGTTTCGCCAGAAGTTTTCTCTGCTTCATTCTCTTTGTTGTCTGAAGGATCTGAAGCAGCTTTTCCATTATCATTTGACGGTTGGTTTGTCTGTTTGGAAGCTACTGAATCATCAACATTTTTATCACCAAAAATTAACTTTCCTCCAAAAAAGACGATCATAACAACCACAAGGACAATTAAAATATTTAAAATTCGATTTACCTTTTTTCTTTTCGCTCTTCTTTCAGATCGAGGCCCTTCATTCAGTTTGTTTATCTCATACCCCATATAATAGTACCTCCTAAAAACGACTATTAATCAGTAAACTATCTTCTTATTCTAGCATGTGTGTGTGAAAGGTTGAAGACATTTCTTTGTCAGTCGCTTTGATTGGTACCTTTTTCCTGTTCCAATTGATATATCCCTTGTACAATTTCATAAAAAACAGTATTGGTTACAGATTTTGATCCTGGCTGTTCTAAATCGACGACTACAAGCGCGTACTTTGGTTTTTCAAATGGAAAATAACCTGCAAACCATTTATTTACAAGGACTGCATCACCTTGTTTTTTTCCTGTCTCAGCAGTACCAGATTTTCCGGCTACAGTATAGGGAAGTTGTGCAAACCTTTGTCCCGTTCCGGATAAAACAACTCCCCTTAATAATTCTTGAAGTTTACTTGCCGTATATGGAGCGATCTTTGGTCCTTCCATATCCTGTTTCGAAAATGAGAATAGAGTTGTTCCGTTTTTATATAATACATCACCGACTGTACGAACCTCCTTTTTGGATCCGCCACGAGCAATAGTTGCCATCATATTTGCAATTCCCAATGGAGTTACTCTAACATCCTTTTGGCCAATTGCCGTTTGCGCAACTGCTTTTGCTACTTTTTTGTCACGTTCATCCGTCCAAATTCGACCATTGTATTCATTTGGCAGCTGCTTAAAATCTTGAAAACGAAATACATCCCCATTCCAACCAACTGGTCCAAGTAAACCAAGCATTTCTGAATATTTTTCAATCACGTTTTGGTCTTTTTGTATTAATTCTTGCGCTAGCTTAGCAAAGGTGAAATTACAGCTTTTTGCAAAGCTATCCTGAAAATTCAGCATACCATGTGGATATTCGGCTCGCCCTTCCCCATACAAATCTTGGTCACAATTAAACATTCGATCGTTTGAGATTTGTTGATTTTCAATTGTAGCTGCGGCTATGACTGTCTTAAACACAGAACCAGGGAATTGTGGCATAATCATTTGATTTTCAGCAGAACCATCCCTAAATGGGTTTGATGAATTTATATCTGGTTTACTCACCATAGCAAGTAAATCGTTAGATTCAATATCAAGAAGAACAATTCCACCCTTTTTCAAATCATGCTTCTCAAGTATCTCTTCTGTCAACAACTGGAGGTCTCGATCAAGTGTTGTCTGAATAGCAACTGGATAATATGGATTTGCAGGTGCTGTGTACTTTACATCAATACCGAATAAAGGTCCTCCATCGCCTGCTACGTGATATAAAAGCTTCGCTTCTCCTTCTGGTAATAAAAATTCATCAAACGTAGATTGTAAACCAGTGATACCTAGCTTTGTATTTTTCGGTAAATAGTTTTTCTCTGGATAACGTTTTTCAAACAACTCTCTGTTTTCCCGGATTAAACCAATTAAGTGTTCGGCGATTTCACTATCGAGTTCATATTGACGATGGACAGCAAATACACCAGGAATTTGGAGCTTATTGATTTTATTCATTTGCGTTTCCGTTAATTCTATGGGTCTTTCTCCACCTACAATAACCGGTTTTTTCGCTTCATGGATTTCATTTTTTAGTTTTGAAGCAGGAATATTTACAATATCCGCCACTTCTTCAACTGGCCATTCAACGTTTTTTAAAAAAGGAAACAACACGAGTGTAGGATAATATTCATGAGTTAGCGCCTTTTTATTTCGATCAATAAATCTACCACGTCCTTGATCAATAACAAGTTCTTGAGTTCGTTGCGATACACTTGCCTCAATTAAATTCACATCTCTATCCGTAAATGATTCTGTACTTACTAGTTGTAATTGTATAAGCCTGCCCATTAATCCAGCTAAGCCTAACAGAATGAATATCAGAATTAGTACTGCTCGTCTTTTAATAGCCATAGAAAAAACACCTCGTCTACAGTTTCGACGAGGTGTCACACTATTTATACATATTAAAATGTTATAAAGAATCCTGGTGCAATGTTGATACTAGTCAATCTTAGTGATTTCGACAAGCATTTCTCCACCTGGAGTTTGAACAGTTACTTTATCACCAACATGTTTACCTAAAAGGCTTTTGGCAATTGGAGAGTCATTTGAGATTTTTCCTTCAAATGGGTCAGCTTCTGCACTTCCTACAATTGTATATGTTTCTTCTTCACCATCAGGAAGTTCAATAAATGTCACTGATTTTCCAAGTGAAACACGGCCAGCACTGTCAGCGTCTTCTTCAATGATCTTTGCATTACGGATCATATTTTCAATTGTTGTAATACGTCCTTCAACAAATGCTTGTTCATCTTTCGCAGAGTCGTACTCTGAGTTCTCTGAAAGATCCCCAAAGCTCCTTGCAATTTTAATGCGCTCAACTACTTCTTTGCGCTTAACTGTCTTTAAATGCTCTAATTCCTGCTCTAATTTTTGCTTTCCTTCTAATGTCATAGGAAATACTTTCTCTACCATAATCCCTTCACTCCTTGTAGTCGTTACAATCCCCCTGTGATTGCTTTTAAGTTAAAATATGTAGTACGATTTGTTTCTTTATTGTATGTAGGGAAAGGAATGGTAGAAAATTACCACCATTCCTTTCCTTATTGATTGTACTATCATAACACCTTTTTCTCTGTTATGTTATTACAAAATCACTTTTTGTTCAAGAATTGTTTGAATTTTTGTTACCATTAGGTCTATTGCAACGTGATTTTGTCCACCTTCGGGGATGATAATGTCTGCATATCTCTTCGTTGGTTCAATGAATTGATTATGCATCGGACGAACCACTGTTTCATACTGTTCGATAACAGAATCTAACGTACGGCCACGGTCTTTTATGTCACGTAGCATTCTTCGGATGATGCGGATATCGGCGTCCGTGTCAACATATAGCTTAATATCCATCAAATCGCGTAATCTTTCATCCTCAAGAACAAGAATTCCTTCTAAAATAATGACATCTTTAGGTTCAACATCGATCACTTCAGAAGACCTTGTATGAAATTTATAGTCATAAACTGGTTTTCTTATACCTTTATATTCAAGAAGATTTTTAATATGCTCAATGAGTAAATCATTGTCAAAAGCCAATGGATGATCATAATTTGTACTTAATCTATCTTCAAAAGGTATATCACTTTGATCTTTATAATAGGAATCCTGCTCAATCATCATGATTGAATGGCCTCTAAAATGCTCATAAATGGCTTTGGAAACACTTGTTTTACCAGATCCTGATCCCCCAGCAATGCCAATGACAATTGGCTTTCTGCTCATCTTACTTCCCCTTTCGCATCATGTTGTTTGGATAAACAGGCTTGTCCACTTTGAATGAAACAATTTGCAAAGGATGTTTCGCAGCTTCTATTTCGTTTCCGTCCTCATCCCAAATCGTATCAACTGTTTGTGTAAAGTTGTCAATTTCAGGGCCGAAAAATTCAACCTGGTCTCCCTTTTTAAAGTAATTGCGTTGTTGTAACGTTACAATTCCTGATTCCTTTTCATAGTCTAACACGAGACCTGCAAAATCATAAGTGGTTTTTTTACTATGCGTACCATACATTTGCTCTGATACACCAGGAACCCCTTCAAAGAAGGCAGGAGCCGTCTCACGATTTGCACATTTATCAAGCTCTTTCAGCCACTCTTCATCTATGACGAAATTATCTGGATCAGCACTATACGCATCGATAACTTTACGATAAACACTTACTACTGTTGCAATATAATGAATTGACTTCATTCGTCCTTCAATTTTCAAGCTATCAATTCCTAATTCAATCATGCGTGGAATCGATTCGATTAGCTTTAAATCTTTTGGACTCATTGCAAATGGAGCATCACTTTCACCAAAAAGGGCTACTTCATTTTCATTTTCGTCTATTTTAAATAAGTCGTAATCCCAACGACATGATTGACAACAACCACCACGATTCGAATCGCGGGCTGTCATATGATTACTTAATGTACAACGTCCAGAATAGGCAATACACATCGCACCATGAACAAAAGTTTCGATTTCAATATCGACCTTTTCCTTCATTTCTTTTATTTCTTCGGCACTTGTTTCACGCGCTAAAACAACACGTTCTAATCCCTCTTCTTTCCAAAATTGAACAGCCTTCCAGTTAGAAAGTGATTGCTGTGTACTTAAGTGTACTTCCATCTTTGGAGCCACTCGCTTGCATGTTTCAATAATAAGTGGATCTGCTACAATAATTCCAGATACTCCAGCATTTTCTAGTCCGACCAAGTATTCATCTAATCCATCTATATTTTCATTATGAGCAAAAATATTTGTTGTAACATAGATTTTCGCACCATATTTTTTCGCAAATTCCACACCTTCTGCGATTTCTTCTAATGTAAAATTATCAGCATTTGAACGCAATCCATATTCTTGACCACCAATAAAAACAGCATCCGCGCCATAATGAACAGCAATTTTTAGTTTTTCAAGATTACCTGCTGGAGCAAGCAATTCAGGCTTTTTAACTATTACACGTTTGCCGTCTACTATTTTTGAAATAGGTTCTTTCACAACTGCTGTCATACAGTATCCTCCTTTATCATTTATATCAAATGCCCCTTTGCGTATTTGCGCCCAAATTTTAGGCCCACAGGAAGTGGGTCATAAAGACGTTGCCACAGGAAGTGGCGTTCTTAGTCTTTGATCTTACTGCTCGAAAAACTTCCTTTGAAAATCGCATGTCTCGCCGGAGGCTCAACTATAATCAGTCTTCTAAAGTTAGTAAACTGTTTCTTTATAATAGAAACCTGTATCTAGTGGTCGATTAATTGGTTGAAGTTCCTCAAGTTTTGTCAATAATTCATCCTTGATATCTTCATACTCATCACGATTTTCGACACATAAGTCGATTGCTTTTCGATAGATTTTTGTAACCTCAATCAGATACTCTGTTGATTTTAAAATCCCCTCAATTTTAAAGCTATCTACACCAGCATCAATCATTTCTTCCAGTTCATCGACAATACACACATCATTTGGGCTCATGATATGAGTGCCATTTTCGTCTTCAAAAATAGGATATTTATTGCCGCGCTCTTCATCAAATAGAAACATATCTTTTTCTTTTTTACGATTTTCAATTTCCATTACATTGCCTTGATATTCGAAATAGTTTCCGACTAAGGAACGCTTTGATTGGAACATGCACATCATTCCATGTACTTGAACTTCAATTTCAACTTCTGCATTTTCCTTAATTTCAACGATTGCATCCATATTTAACTCACGTGCCAAAACCGCACGCTTTGAGCCTTTTCTGCCCCAGTAATTGCATGTATACCAATTTGTCGCTGTTGTTTCAGTATTCCAGTGAAGTTTCATTTCTGGTGCTACCTCTCTAACAGTCATCAGTACGGCAGGGTCACCAAAAACAATCGCATCAACATTGCTATCACGTAGAAACGCAACATAGTCATTTAACTCAGGGACCTTTTCATTGTGGAAAAGTGCATTCATTGCAACATATATTTTGGCGTCATGTGCATGAGCAACCTCAACCGCTTTTACAATTTCCTCCCGGTTAAATTCACCTGCAAGACGTAAGCCGTATCGTTGTTCACCGATAATAAATGCTGTAGCGCCAGCATTTATCAGTGGTTCAATATCTTCTACACATGTAGGAGTCACCAGCAACTCTGGTTTCTTCATTCCGTTACACCTCTTCTTTTACTTAATGCAACCCCATCCCCAACAGGTAAGATAGTAGTCAGATAATCTGGGTGTGCGAGGAGCCATTCATTGTAGGATTTAATTTTTGTAACAAGATTTCTTATTCTTTTACTCTCAATTTGTTCCTCTGCAACAAGCCCTTTAAATAGTACATTATCCGTTACAATTAAACCATCCTTTGAAAGGCATTTTTCATAGATGTCAAAAAAATGTCGATATTGCCCTTTAGCAGCATCGATAAAAATGCAATCAAATTCCCCATGTTTCTTTACGTCTTCAGCAGCTTCAAGAGCATCCCCGAAAATAACTTCAATTTGTGAGCCTGTCCCTGTTCGTTCAATATTTTCAAGGGCTTTTTCGTATCTTTCTAGATCCCTTTCAATAGTGACAATTTTTGTATTTGGAAGTGCCTGAGCCATTCGAATCGCAGAATAGCCGATTGCTGTTCCAATTTCTAAAATTTGCTTTGGCTCAGATATACGCAATATTTGAAGCATTGTTTCAATGCCTACTAGTTCCATAATTGGTACATTGTTTTCTTTTGCATATTGTTCAATTTCTTCAATGATTTCGTCTCTTTTTGGAAATAGATCTTCTAGATAATTGGTTATTTTGCTTGATAACAAGAAAAAAACCTCCATTTCAGTATGGTGGTATTGGTTAAAGTTGCAGTAATTTTGCTTTTTTATTTTTGTATGATAATAATTTCAACTTATTTTACCATAAAGAAAAAGGGAACGCCATATGGCTTCCCTAGTAAGTTATTGTTGATTGGTTATATACTGTGCTTTTTTAGCGTTATGTTCTTCTAATGTCCTGGAGTAATACACTTCTCCTGTTGGAGCGGCTAAGAAATATAAATAATCCGTCTCTGCAGGATTTAAAGCCGCTGATAAGGATGATTCACCAGCATTTGCAATTGGTCCAGGTGTTAAACCTTGGTTTTTATATGTGTTGTATGGCGAGTTCACTTCAAGATGATCATATAGAACACGTTTTTTATGTTCTCCTAATGCATAAAGAACAGTAGGGTCGGTTTGAAGTGGCATTCCATCATCTAGACGATTATAAAATACGCTGGAAATTTGCTCACGGTCTGTTTGTGCCGTTGCCTCTTCTTCTATTAATGACGCCATGGTTAATAGTTTATGAGTAGAATCAATGTAATTGTTCCCTTCCATTAGCCCTACGTATTTCACTAAGATTTTATCCGTTTGTTCCAGCATAGTTTCGACAATGGATTCAATTGAAGGCTTTTTCTCATAAAATGAATAAGTTGCTGGGAATAAATAACCTTCTAGTGGATGTTTAATATCCTTGTTTAAAATTTCATCCGATAGTGTATTTGGAAACCTGCTAATCAAGTCTTTAACATAGGCAGGGTCGTCGACCTTTTCCATGATCTCTTCTTGAGTATAACCGGTTTGCTCCGCAATAATTGTTGCAATTTCTTCAAGTTGTTTTCCCTCTGGTATCACTAGTTTAAAGGCTGCTTCTCCCATAAGGATTCCTGATTTCAGACTTTCGATGATTTGGTCAAAATTCATAGATTGATTAAATGTATATTCGCCAGCCTGAAAACCTGATACATTTTTAAATTTTGTGTAGTAACGAAAAACTTTTGCGTGTTTCACAATATTATTTTCTTCAAGTATTCTTGCAATCGCTGTTGGAGACGAACCAATAGGTATAGTCACTTCGATTGGTTCTTTATTTGTAGGGTCAACAGGCTCAAGTGCTGATTTTATATATAAATAGCCTCCGCCAATTATTCCAGATAAAACTACTAATATAACGATAAATACGATAAACACAATTTTACGGATTGTTTTGGCTTCTCTATGCCGTTCTTGCAGATTCTTTTTATATAAATCCTTTTTCGATTCGTTATCAGACATATATCGAAAATCCTCCCCTCACTCGAATTATTATACTACATTTTTTTATCTAATTCGTCAATTTTAGGGAGAATTCACTATATTTTTGCAGTTTTTTCTAAAAATTTCGTGCATTTTTAGGTATCAATTGAATTTTTTAAGCCATAAGTTGGAGAAAAAGAAAGACTGTTTTCGCAGATTTTGTTGTTTTTAACACCGTTGACCTTCACTGCAGGCGGACGCTTTCCGCGGGCGTGGCTTGAGCCTCCTCATCGCATTCGCTCCTGTATGGTCTCAAGTTTCACGATTTTCCCGCTGGAGTCGCGCCTTCCGCTTCAATCAACCTTGTTTGCATTTCTTATAAAAGCACCAATCAATTAGAAAGGAGCCAAAAGAAAAAAACAGCCCGCGGCTGTTTTTTATTCTTCTCCTTCTTCATCAAGGAATGTATTTAGCATTTCTTCGACAAGGTCCCATTCTTCTTCAGTTTCGATTGGTTTTAGTTCACCATCTTCTCCGTCTTCAGAAGGGCTAAAGCTTGATGCATGAATTTCGATATCTTCATCATCTTCATTATCATCACTAACAGGATAGTAAAGGACGTATGACTTTCCAAATTCTTCTGATTCGAATGTAAATAAAACCTCACAAAGAATTTCATTTCCTTGCTCGTCAATTACTGTTATTTGCTTTTCACCATGTTCCATTTTAATCCACCTCATTAATTTTTACTATCTAGATACCCCTGGAGGATCATGACTGCAGCCATTTTATCAATGACTTGCTTTCTCTTTTTTCGACTTACATCTGCTGATAATAGGACACGTTCAGCTGCTACTGTTGAGAGACGCTCGTCCCACAATACAACAGGCAAACCGAATTTCTCCTGTACCATATCCGCATAGTATTGACTGGCTTCACCACGTGGTCCAATAGTTCCATTCATATTCTTAGGTAAACCAATCACAACAGATTCTACTTTATATTCCTTGATAATTTCACCAAGTCTTTCTAAGCCAAACTGCTGTCGTTCTTCATTTATCTTGATTGTTTCAATGCCTTGAGCAGTCCAGCCCATTTCATCACTAACGGCGACACCGACTGTTTTAGAGCCGACGTCCAAACCGAGAATCCTCATTCGTTTTACCCCTCACGATGGATCTTTAAATACGACTTAACTAACTCCTCGATTATTTCATCTCGTTCAAGCTTTCGGATAATATTCCTTGCATCATTATGACGTGGAATGTATGCAGGATCTCCAGATAACAAGTATCCTACAATTTGATTAATTGGATTGTATCCTTTTTCTTGAAGAGCATCATAAACATTGAATAATACTTCATTTACATTGGTTTCAACTGGTTCCTCTGGAAAGTTGAATTTCATCGTTTTATCAAATGAGCTCAAGTTTTGCACCTCACTCTTTAGATTCTGGTGTCCGCATCCGTACATGTAAATCTTACCACTCATTGTACACTAATCACAACTAAATAGAAACAAGAAGTGACATTTTGTATCATACTTTTGAGACAGTATGATACAAATTCACTTATTTTAGATACTTTTTACCCATTCTTCTACAAATCGTAGTGCGGATTCAAGTTGTTCTGGATTTTTACCACCCGCTTGCGCCATATCAGGTCGGCCACCACCGCCACCACCACAACGAGTTGCTACTTCCTTAATTAATTTTCCGGCATGGAAACCTTTTTCAATTAAGTCTTTTGTTACACCAGCCGTTAAGTTTACCTTGTCTTCGTTAATAGATCCTAAGACAATTACTGCTGAGCCAAGCTTTTGCTTTAAGTCATCGACCATTGCACGAAGATTATTCATATCCTGGGCATTTACCTTACTATATAAAACAGTTGCGCCATTAATTTCTTTTGCTTTTTCAACAAGGCTTCTAGCTTCTATATTGCCAAGTTTTGCTGAAAGTGATTCATTTTCACGATGCAAATTGCGAATTTCATGTTGTAATGCTTCAATACGACTTGGAACTTCTGCAGGCTTTGTTTTTAATAGGCTAGCAACTTCCTGTAGCATTTTTACTTGGTCATTGATTACATGATATGCCGCTTCACCAGTTACAGCTTCAATACGGCGTGTACCTGCGCCTATTCCGGACTCAGAAACGATTTTGAATAACCCGATAGTTGATGTATTTGGTACATGACATCCACCACAAAGCTCTAAACTATAGTCACCAACTTGAACAACACGAACGATGTTTCCATATTTTTCACCGAAAAGGGCCATTGCTCCCATTTCTTTTGCCTCAGCTAGAGATTTATAGTCAATATTAACCGGGATGCTGCTCCACACTTTTTCATTCACAATCGCTTCAATTTGCTCAATCTCGTCTTGCTTAATTTGACCAAAATGAGAGAAGTCAAAACGTAAACGATTTGATGTCACAAGTGAACCCGCTTGGTTTACGTGCGCACCGAGCACATCTTTTAATGCTTGATGTAACAGGTGAGTTGCTGTGTGGTTTTTAATAACACCAGAACGATTCTCTTGGTCAACCTTCGAATGAAGCTTTTCACCTTTTGTTAAACTTCCTTTTTCAACAACTACCCGATGAAGGTTTTGTCCATTAGGCGCTTTTTGAACGTCTTTTACAACTAGTTTTGTATTTTCGTTTTCAATTGTACCTTCATCCGCAATTTGTCCACCACTCTCAGCGTAAAAAGGCGTTTGGTCTAAGATAAGTTGAATTTCGTCACCTTCATTTGCCATCTCCACCATTTCTCCGTCTTTTACGATGACAAGAACGGTTGATTCAGTTTCAAGTTCATCATACCCAACAAATGTGCTTTCAACTTTAATTTCACCAAGAACCCCGCTTTGGACCTGCATGGAATCAACATCTTGACGAGCAGATCTTGCTCGTTCACGTTGACTTTCCATTTCACGCTCAAATCCGTCGTGGTCGACTTTCATACCTTCTTCTTCAGCGTATTCCTCAGTTAATTCAACAGGGAAACCATACGTATCATATAAACGGAAGACATCTGCACCTGAAATAATGTTACTGCCTTTTGCTTTTTCCTTTTGAATAACAGTTGATAGTATTGCTAGTCCATCATGTAAAGTTTCGTGGAAGCGTTCTTCTTCTGTTTTCACGACTTTCTGAATAAATTCAGTCTTCTCTTTAACTTCCGGATAAAAATCAACCATAATCTCCCCAACAACTGGAACAAGTTCATACATGAACGGACGGTTGATGGATATTTGTTTTGCATAACGTACAGCGCGTCTTAATAGGCGTCTGATTACATAACCACGACCCTCATTGGAAGGAAGCGCCCCATCACCTACTGCAAATGTAACTGTACGGATGTGGTCAGCAATAACTTTAAATGCTTCATCCTTTTCTTTTGATTGACGATATTTTTCACCTGAAATGGATTCAGTTGCCTCTATAATCGGCATAAATAGATCTGTGTCAAAGTTCGTAGGCACGTTTTGAATAACAGAGCACATTCTTTCAAGACCCATTCCTGTATCAATATTCTTTTTTGGTAGTGGTGTATAAGAACCATCTGGATTATGGTTAAATTGTGAAAACACAAGGTTCCAGATTTCTAAATACCGTTCATTTTCTCCACCTGGATATAATTCTGGATCATTCGGGTCGTTTCCAAATTCTTCGCCTCTATCAAAGAAGATTTCTGTATTTGGACCACTTGGACCTTCACCGATGTCCCAGAAGTTTCCTTCAAGACGAATGATGCGATCCTCAGGAATTCCAATCTTTTTATTCCAAAGCTCAAATGCTTCATCATCCTCAGGATGAATCGTAACAGAAAGCTTCTCTGGGTCAAAACCAATCCAGTCTTTGCTTGTTAAAAATTCCCACGCCCATTCAATTGCTTCCTCTTTGAAATAATCACCAATGGAAAAATTCCCTAGCATTTCAAAGAAAGTATGGTGGCGTGCTGTTTTTCCAACATTTTCAATGTCATTTGTACGAATCGATTTTTGTGCATTACAAATTCTTGGATTTTGAGGGATTACACGTCCATCAAAATATTTTTTTAATGTCGCAACACCACTATTGATCCATAGTAAGGACGGATCTTCATGTGGAACTAAAGAAGCACTTGGTTCTATTGCATGCCCCTTTGATTGGAAAAAATCCAAAAACATTTGGCGAACTTGAGCTGATGTTAACTGTTTCATTTCATTACCTCCAATTACATTTTAGACATAAAAAAATACTCTAATCCCCTAAAAAACAGGGACGAGAGTATGCTCGCGGTACCACCCTGATTATGGACACAAAGAAATAGTGCCCATCACCTTCGTATATTGATAACGGTATTCACCGGTAGGTTTACCTACACTCAGGAGTAGCTTTCTGTTACCCTTCATCCGAAATTTCTCTCAGCCATGGAAATTTCTCTCTGGTTTGATGGTACTGTAACATACTTATTCCTTCATAGTTTTCACTGATTGTGATTAAATTGTTACATTATGTATTACCTAGTTCTTGTCAATTATATTCAAGTCAAAAATGTTTGTCAACGTCGGCGTTCATTGTGTTAATGTTCCTTTCTAGCAACTGTAAAATGCTGTTTCGCGTGAACAATAAACACCTTTAATATGGCTACAACCGGAACAGCAACAATCAGCCCTACAACTCCACCAACTTCTCCACCTACTAATAACGCCGCTATTATCACAATCGGATGTAATCGTAAGCTTTTCCCGACAATTATTGGTGAAAGCAGGTTTCCTTCGATAAACTGAAGGCCAAACACAACAAGAACCACGATGATTAGCATTTTGATTGAAATGGTTGCAGCTATAATAGCGGCAGGAATTGCACCAATGATCGGACCAAAGTATGGGATGATATTCGTAATACCAACAATACTTCCAAATAATAAGGGATATTTCATACCGGAAATCCAAAATGCCACTGAAGCTGTTGTTCCAACAAGCAAACAAACAATCAACTGCCCTCTGATATAATTCCCCAACGACTCATCAACATCTCGAAAAAAAAGCTGACCTGCTCTTCTAAGTTTTCGAGGCGTTATATACCAAAGTGCTTTCATCATTTGGTCGTGGTCTTTTAACAAATAAAAAACAATGAATGGAATGATAGCAATAATGAAAATGGAATTAAACAATGCTTTCAAAAATTCAATTGTTCTTGAAAGCAGAAAATCCACATAATTTTCTAGCGAATTAAGCAAATCATCAAGCTGTGCGTGAACAAAAGCAGGAAGCTGTGAACTTCCTGATTCAATTTCTCTTAACCAGACCCTGTAGGTCTTACTGAATTCCGGAAAGCTCTCAGCAAGATCCTTGAGCTGTGCAAGAATCACCGGTATTCCTTTGTATATACCAAAACCAACCCCACCGAAAAAAAACAAATATATCAGTAAGATTGCAAGCGATCTCGGTACTCCACGATTGCTGATTTTTTCGATGATCGGATGTAGTAAATAAGCGATAAAAATAGAAAAAACGAAAGGAACCAGAAATGTTTTTAAGAGTAACAAAACCGGGAGCCAAACTGGTGCCAATTTCAAAAAAATGTAGATAGTCAAAAATGCTAGTAATAATAGTGATATTCTGAAGATCCATTTGATTCTATTTTCACTCATTTCATCCACTCCCTTGTTAGTAGTTTTTGGAGTCTATGATGTTTTATACGGGTCGTGCTCATTACCTAAAATATTGTTAAAAGAAAGATTATTTTGTAAAATATAGCTGAAAGGATGTGGTAAATTGGTTATAGTTATTAAACCACGTGGTGAAAACATTGAACTAGAGTTACTTCGCTCTTTACGAGTCCACAAAAAATTAGAGGAAGAAGACGAAAACAACTATGTATCCCTCGAAAAAGGCTGGGCAGGTGAAAAACAGTTTGACCAATTGCTTTTAGGCCTCACAAATGAATGCCTCATATTAAACGACCTTCTCCTGAAAGTGAACAACACCCTCTTCCAAATTGATTCCCTGCTTATCACACAAAAGAAAATATTCATCTTTGAGGTAAAGAACTACGAAGGAGACTATTACATCAAAGATGGACGCTTGCACATTATTAATGGAAAAGAAATCAAAAACCCACTCATCCAAATCTCCCGTAGTGAATCATTATTTCGGCAACTCCTCCAAGAATTGAAGTTTAATGTCCCCGTTGTATCTCATGTCATTTTTATCAGCCCAGAGTTTTATTTATATGAGGCACCGGTAAATGGCCCTTATGTATTCCATGCGCAACTTGGTCGATTTTTGAAAAAACTAGATGCGGGTGCAGCTTCTCGGGTTTCCGATGGTCAAATTGAATTAGCACATAAATTGGCTTCTTTGCATATAACGAAAAATCCCTATTCACGCCTGCCAGATTATACATACGAGGAGTTGGAGAAGGGGATTGTTTGTAAGTGTGGGTGCTCGTTTATGGAGGTTGAAAATAAAAATGATCTTATTTGTCCAAGTTGCGGCGAATTGGAAAATAAGGAATCAGCTGTATTACGTGCTATTAGAGAATTCAATTTACTTTTTCCAGATAGGAAGATTACGACGAAAGGTACTATGGAGTGGTGTGGGGTAATTTCAAAAAAAAGAGTGAGGAAAATATTATTAACAAACTTTGATCTCGTTAAAAAGGCGAAAGCATCTTATTACGTTCCTAAGAATGAAAAAGAGAAGAACTAAGGATTGCAATCTTTATTGTTATACTAAACAACCGGGATATGATCGAATGCTTGCGTTCCCCTTCTTTTCATTTCTTTTAGAGATCGGGCACGATTCGGCCGCTTACGTTCCCCTTCTTTTCATTTCTTTTAGAGATCGGGCACGATTCGGCCGCTTACGTTCCCCTTCTTCTCATTTCGTTTAGCGATCGGGTACGATTCGGCAGCTTATGTTCCCCTTCTTCTCATTTCTTTTAGCGATCGGGTACGATTCGAGTGCTTGGCACGATTGGAA
Organism: Fredinandcohnia aciditolerans; assembly: GCA_003640645.1. Classification (GTDB taxonomy): domain Bacteria; phylum Bacillota; class Bacilli; order Bacillales; family Bacillaceae_L; genus Ferdinandcohnia; species Ferdinandcohnia aciditolerans. The sequence continues at coordinate 146,761 of QGHH01000009.1, forward strand.
GAAATCCAATACTAAAAAACCCCACATCCGTGGGGTTTTCATTTAAAACATTTTCGTAATGCGTTTGCGCATTTTTTTCATGTTGCGGGCAGACATTACATCTGTTCTTTGCATAATTCCGTATGCCGCAGCACCTAGACCTATAGTGATTAGAGAAGTCATTGTTTTGTTCATATCCTCTTCACTCCTTGTTTAGGATTACATACTGATCCTTCTGTCGTCCTCAGCAAACAGATCATCCAACGAACTGAGTGTGCCATCTTCCTCTACCTGATGTGTGAATATTTGTCCTTTGTTAACGGATAGTTCGATAAAACATCCCCAGCAGTAATATTGGTTGACACCAATTTTACCGATATCTTTACTTTTACAGTTTGGGCACTTCACAGGGTACACCTCACATCATGGAATTCCTAATTTATAGATACGACGATGACATCTTCACCGATTTTTAAAGGCTCGTTGGTTTTGATTACCTTTTTTCCTTCTGTTATATCAGCAAAAAAGCCATCCGTTACTTCATACCCTATAATAGTGCCCACTTCTTCTGTAAAATATACATCTTCAAGTAAGCCTAATTTTTGACCTTCAGAGGACAAAAGCGGCTTTCGGAATAATCCATGATGGGTGTGTAAAAAATATGTGGGTGTATCGGCTTCATTGTCAAGTAGCTCCAAAAGCGACCTGTCCGAAACCATGACACCATCATCTCCAATGGAGGAGATACTTTCGATAGGGACTACTCGATCTCGTTCAAAAAGTCCTTTCCCTTTCAAGATCAGGGCATTCACCTTGCCATCCGATGTGATACAAAGATCTGAAACTCGGCCGAGCTCTTCGGCAGACTTTTCATCATAGACCGGTAAATCCTTGAGTAGTGAGAACGTCCGCAAAGATAATCGCCACCTCTCCGAACATTACTTATCATTCACTTTCAGATAAGGTGTCATACTGTACAAGAGTTTCCAAAAGAAAAAAGCTGGTATCCCCAGCTTTTATTCAACTTCCATATAATCGTATGGAGTAATTCCTTCCATGCCAATATTTGGGTCGGTTTGGAAAATAACCTCTTGATATGACTTTGCCTTTTCAGGTATTTCAACAGGAATAGGAGCTTCCTCCATTGCACCAAAGGTAGTTTTTAACTTTTCGCACAAGGTTGTTTGACGATTTGTATCGTTTGCACGTTGAACCCCTTGTCTTAATGCGTCTTCTTCGCCACATAGGATGAGGAAGTTTTTGGCTCTCGTTATGGCTGTGTAAATTAAATTACGTCGTAGCATGCGATAATAACCTTTAACAATCGGTAAAATGACAATCGGGAATTCACTACCCTGTGATTTGTGAATGGAACAACAATATGCGTGTGTGATTTGGTTTAAGTCCTGTTTTGTATATGTGACTTCATTGCCTTCAAAATTTATAACAACCATATCCTGTTTTTCTGTGTTTTCTTTTGCATAAAAGATCGACTCGATTTCACCAATATCGCCATTAAACACATTATTTTCAGGCTGATTGACGAGTTGAAGCACCTTGTCACCACGCCGATAAACGATATCTCCATATTTTAATTCTCGCTTGCCGTGTACAGGCGGATTAAAAAGCTCCTGTAGCATAACATTTAAACTGTCAATCCCTGCAGGACCGCGATACATTGGTGCCAAAACTTGAATATCCTTAACGGAAAAGCCCTTCTTTTTTGCATTATCCGAAACTTGCTTAACCACTTCAAGTACCTGGTTCTGGTAGCACTTTAAGAAAGAGCGGTCCTTTTTAGGTGAGGAAATATCAGGTGGTAGGGCGCCTTTTTTAATATCATGAGCCAATTCAATAATTGACGAACCTTCTGATTGTCGATAGATATCAGTTAGACGTACGGTTGGTACTACTTCAGATGCCAATAAATCCTTTAACACCTGACCAGGACCGACAGAAGGCAACTGGTCTTCATCCCCTACTAGCACAACTTGGACATGCTCCGGTAGTGATTTAAACAACTGATGTGCGATCCAAATATCGACCATCGAAACTTCATCCACTATCAGAAGCTTACCATTTATCGGGTTATCTTCATCATGACTAAAACCCTCAACTCCATTCCATCCAAGGAGTCGATGGATGGTGACGGCAGGGAGACCTGTTGATTCGCTCATTCGTTTTGCCGCGCGGCCTGTTGGTGCCACTAATAAAACTGGGAAAGGATTTTCGGAATTATAATCTTTTGGGTCTAAGGAGCAGCCGTGCAGTTCTCCGTATAATTCAACGATCCCCTTAATAACGGTTGTTTTCCCCGTACCTGGACCACCAGTTAAGAGGAGCATCGGAGACATAAGTGCTTTTTGGATTGCATCTTTTTGCGAAGGCGCATATTGGACTTTAATCCTTTCCTCAAGGGCACCAAGTGCTAGCAAAAATTCAGACTCTGGAAAAAGATTTTCATATTCAGATTGTTCCATGACCCGTTTTATATTTGTAATTAATCCTTTTTCAGAATAATAAAGGGTAGGTAAGTAGACCCTGTCCTCTTCAATAACAAGCTTACTTTCTTCTGTTAAACTTATTATTTCCTTAGAAATATCTGTTGCAACGATTTCTTCACGGCTACTTTGTTCTAATAATTGCTGAACACGATTGATTAAGTCTTCAACAGAAAGGTAGACATGTCCGTCCTGTAATGAATCTTGTTCAAGTATGTATAAGCATCCAGCCTTGATTCTGTCTGGGTGATTTCCAGAAATCCCAAGTTGGCGTCCCAATTCGTCTGCTCTACCGAAACCAATACCTTCTATATCTTCGACTAACTTATACGGGCTATGTTGGAGAATTTCAAGTGTTTGCTCTTTATAGACTTGATAAATCCTCATGGAAAGCTGAGGACCAAATCCATATTGAGAGAGACCAATCATGATCTGTTCAAGACCTTGGTGTTCTTGTAGGGTTTCATAAATCTCTTTGGCCTTGTCTGCTGAAAGTTTATCAACTTCCTGCAAGACATCTGGGTTTGCGATGATTTTTGAAATGGCTCCTTCACCAAGTGTCTCTACAATTTTTTCTGCTGTCTTTTTCCCTATTCCTTTAAAAAGATCACTTGAAAGGTATTGGACGATTCCTTGTTTAGTATGTGGAATTTCTTTTTGGAATTGTTCAACATGGAATTGGATGCCAAACCGCGGATGCTCCTTTAAGCGACCAAAAAAGATGTATGTTTCATTTTCATGAATTCGAGGGAAATACCCTGTTACAACTGCTTCTTTTTCATTATAGTCTTCATTTGTTTCTTGAAGCCTAATCCGAACGACAGAATACAAATTTTGCTCATTATGAAAAATCGTTACTAAATGAGTACCCTTCATAAATTTTCGTTGTTCATCAAATAAATCTAAAGATTCCTGTTGTTCCATTAAGTATCCCCTCCCCTCAATTATTCACTTAAGGCTTCACTAACAATCTTTTTCCCGTTTGCTGCAAGCATATGGTCAGGTTGAATTTCTAATGCTTTTTCAAACATGTAGAGTGCTTTTTCATAATCATTCTTAAAACCTGCATAGGCTACACCTAAATTGTAATAGGCATCCGAGTGATTTGGTTCTAATTCAATTACAGAATGGAACGTTTTGATTGCTTCGTCAATTACTGATTCACCCGCTAGGCAGAGGCCATACTGAAATAATGCATCCACATCATTTTCGTTTAATTCAACTGCACGTTTCATATATGGCAGTGCTAATTTTGGTTGGCCAAGCTGAATCAATGTCATCCCTAGCATAAAATATGTATCACTATTTTCCAAGCCTGCTTTTAGAGCTTTTTCAAACATATCCTTTGCTTTTAAGAAATCTTCTTGGTTGTAGAGAAGATTACCAATTCCGTAATAAGCTGTTCCCGCTCCTTCGTCAAGCTCGAGTGCTTTTCTAAAAAAAGCAATCGCTCTTTCAGGGTCACCCACAGCCGCTAGAAGATTGCCGAAGTTAATATAGTAAACCGGCTCTTTCGGGTTTTCTTCAATAGCCTGAGTAAAGCATTTCGCTGCTTCTTCGTACTTACCTTCTTGCATATATTCAATGCCTTGTTTATTTAAATCCAATGATATTCAACTCCAGAATCGACTTTTTTTGCACTCATATTATAACACAGGAAAACCCCAACCCTAAATATAGAGTTGAGGTTTCTTCATCCAACATATGTTAGACGTTCTTCATTTTTAAAGACTTTATCAATTGTTGCACCACCGAGGCATTCGTCCCCGTTATAGAAAACGACTGCTTGACCTGGTGTTACCGCACGAATGGGCTCATCAAAAATGACTTTAACTGTATTGTCGTCCACCTTTTTAACCGTTACTGCGTTATCCGGTTGACGATAACGGAATTTAGCTGTACATTTTACTTCCTCTTCAGGTTTCATATCCGAAACCCAGCTAACATTTGTAGCTAAAATGGAATCTGAATATAAAAACTCATTGTGGAAACCCTGGTCAACATAAAGAATATTTTTCTTAAGGTCTTTTCCAATTGCAAACCACGGTTCTCCGCTTCCACCAATTCCAAGGCCATGACGTTGACCAATCGTATAATACATTAATCCATCATGCTTACCTTTTACTTCACCTGAAAAAGTGACCATGTCGCCTGGTTGAGCAGGTAAATAATTGCTTAAGAATTCTTTAAAATTACGTTCTCCAATAAAGCAAATCCCGGTACTATCTTTTTTAGTAGCAGTCGCAAGGTTTGCTTCTTTTGCAAGCTCCCGCACCTTTGACTTTTCTATATTCCCGATTGGAAACATGACCTTTGAAAGTTGTTCCTGTGTAAGTTGATTTAAGAAATAAGTTTGGTCCTTATTCTCATCTACCCCACGAAGCATCTTGTATTCTCCGTCTCTGAACTCAACACGAGCGTAGTGGCCAGTCGCAAGATAATCAGCACCCAGTGTTAAAGCATGCTCTAAAAAAGCTTTAAATTTAATTTCTTTATTACACATCACATCTGGATTTGGTGTTCTACCTGCTTTATACTCGTCCAAAAAGTAGGTAAAGACTTTGTCCCAATATTGCTTTTCGAAATTGACCGCGTAGTAAGGAATGCCGATCTGGTTACAAACTCGGATTACGTCTTCATAATCTTCAGTGGCAGTACATACCCCATTCTCATCGGTATCATCCCAGTTTTTCATAAATATCCCGATTACATCATAGCCTTGCTCTTTTAGTAAAAGGGCTGCAACTGAGGAGTCTACTCCACCAGACATCCCGACTACTACTCGAGTATCTTTAGGGTCTTTCATATTTCCACCTCCTATTTCGTTAATCGTGCAACGATTTTTGCTGTTTCTAATGCTGCAGTTTTTATATCTTCAATTGTATTTCCAAGACCAAAGCTAAAACGTATAGATGAAGCGATTCGGTCCGAATCCTTTCCAAACATCGCAACCAAGACATGAGAAGGATCAATCGATCCAGCTGTACAGGCTGACCCACTTGAAGCTGCAATTCCTTCTAAATCTAAGTTAACAAGCATAGACTCGACATTTGTACCAGGAAAATAGATATTTAACACATGTGGTAAAGACTTCGCTAAGTCACCATTCACTTCAAATGAGATTTCTTGTTCTTTTAATACTGAAACAAAAGCCTCTTTGAAATCTTGGTATTGAGCGTTTTTTTCGCTCATTGTTTTTTTCGCCAACTGTGCAGCAGTTTGTAATCCAATAATTCCTGCTACGTTTTCTGTTCCTGCACGACGTTTCTTTTCTTGTTCTCCTCCAAATAGAAGAGGAGCTAACTTTACTCCCTCTCTCATAAATAAAAAACCGGTTCCCTTAGGGCCATTTATTTTATGAGCTGAAACGGACAGCAAGTCAATTTTATAATGATTGACATCTATATCAACCAGTCCATATGCTTGGACGGCATCTGTGTGAAAAACTGCCTGATGATCCTGAAGAAGTTCTCCAATTTCCCTAATTGGTTGTATGGCTCCTACCTCATTATTGCCAAACATGATTGTTACAAGGATTGTTTCCGGAGTTAGTGCCGCTTCAACGTCTTTGACAGAAACGAGTCCAGCCTCATTAACTGGTAAATACGTAACTGTAAATCCTTGTTTCTCCAAATTTTCACAAGTATGAAGTACGGCATGATGTTCGATGGCAGACGTAATGATGTGTTTACCTTTTCCTTGCATCTTCATAGCAGTTCCAATTATGGCTAAATTATCTGCCTCAGTACCACCGCTTGTAAAGATAATTTCGTTTGGTTTTGCATTGATTGAACCGGCAATGGTTTGTCTTCCTTCATCAACTGCATGACGACTTTTTCGTCCAAAAAAATGAATGCTTGACGGATTGCCAAATGCCTCTGTCATAAAGGGAAGCATACTCTTTACAACATCAGGGTGCATGGGCGATGTAGCTGCATGATCTAAATAAATATGCTGCATCAAATCAGCCCTCCTTTTTTAAAAAAGTAACGTTATTATGACACGTTTTCCTTAAATGTAAAACATATATGCATCGTTTCCATCGCTGTGGCTTGCGAGGTCTTCGAGTGTAGTACTGTCTAGTACTTCTTTTACAGCATCTCGTATTCGTATCCATAATTCCCGTTTTGCTGGCTCTTCATCCTCTAGGACTTCTACAGGGCTAATTGGTCCCTCAAGAACGAGAATAACATCTCCTGCTGTAATTTTTGTAGGTTCATCCCCTAATACATAGCCTCCATAGGCACCACGAATACTTTTCACCAATCCTGCATTACGTAAAGGTGATATTAATTGTTCAAGATAATGTTCAGAAAGTTCGTGTTTTGCTGCAATTGATTTTAGGGAGAGCGGTCCTTTTCCATGATTTTTTGCAAGTTCAATCATGATTGTGAGACCATATCTACCTTTTGTTGATATTTTCATTCACTTTCACCTCTAATTACTAAAATGATTCACTTCAACTATTCGTGCCTTCGCCAATTTCTGTTTTAATACATCATGCATTCGCTGAGTTTGTGGCAATGCAAAACCTGCGATATAGCCTATCCCTACACAATATATTAAAGTTCCGATAAAAACAGGTCCTCCTAACAACCACCCAATCGTTAGTACAATAATTTCCATTCCTGTACGTATATATTGCACTTTCCAATTAGTAAGTTGGGTTAGTGCTAACATCAGACTGTCTCTTGGACCAGCACCAACACTCGCTGATATATAGATTCCCATCCCATATCCGTTAATAAGTAATCCCATCAACAGCATGATTAATTTCCCGATAAAACTTTCTGGTGTTACAAGGAAAGGAGCCATCATGAACATATCAATGAAAATACCTACTGATATCATATTTAAAAAAGCACCAATTTGAGGCAGTCGCTTTAATAATAATGAGGATAGGAACAAAACAAAAAAGCCGACAATGATCGACCATGAGCCAATAGTAAGACCAATTTGTTTAAATAGTCCGATATGCAAAACATCCCAGGGTGATGCCCCAAGCTCTGCTTTGATGATCATGACTACTCCCAATGACATGATTAACATCCCAATAAAAAAAGTAGACCACTTCAAAATGTGGCGGCTAAAGCTAATCTGTGCTCGCAATTTCCTCACTCCATCTCTTATGTCTCCCACTGTTGCATAACTTTTCTCTATTTGCTATTTCGATTTCGTCTAAACTCACGACATTATATCATAAATTGCATTGTATTTGTATTTTATCGGGTCGAAACGTATGATAAAGTTGATGTACATACATTAAAATGATTAGGATTTTGTTGGATAAGGGGATGAATGTTTTGCTTTTTGAATCACTTATCGAAGCACCTTTATCGTACCGAATGCGCCCCAAGCATATTGAAGAAATTCTTGGACAAAAGCACATTATTGGTAAGGATACAGCTTTATATAAAATGATTATGAATGGACATGTTCCTTCCATCTTACTTTACGGGGAACCTGGAATTGGAAAAACTTCCATTGCAACTGCGATTGCTGGTACGGTTGATATGCCCTTTATCTCAATTAATGCAACAACTGCTGGGAAAAAGGATATAGAGGATGCTGTTTCAACTGCAAAAACGGAAGGGAAATTAATATTTTTTATTGATGAAGTCCATCGCTTTAACAAAGCGCAGCAAGATTATTTGCTTCCACATGTTGAAAGAGGTTTGATATCATTAATCGGGGCAACAACGGAAAACCCGTTCCATGACGTAAACCCTGCGATTCGGAGCAGATGTGGACAGATAAAAGAGCTTCGTCCCTTAACAAAAGAAAATATAAAAGAATTAATATTGCGTGCCTTAGCGGATTCAGAACGTGGACTTGGCGATTTACAAATTTCAATTTCGGAAGAAGCAATAGACCTCATTTCATCATCCACAAAAGGAGATGCACGTTCTGCTATGAATGTGTTAGAGGATGTTGTTATGGCCTCAAAAGTCAGAGACAGTGAAGTGATTGAAGTTGACATAGAGCTAGTTAAGGAATGTGTTGAAAATAAGGGCTTTTCCCATGACAAAGATGGGGATCTTCATTATTCACTGCTCTCCTGTCTTCAAAAAAGTATCCGTGGTAGTGATGTAAATGCTGCGTTACATTATTTAGCAAGACTAATTGAAGGTGGAGATTTAGTTTCAATTTGCAGACGTCTAACGGTAATTGCCTATGAAGATATTTCAATCGCTGCACCTGAGGTTGGGGCTCATACAATTGCTGCTTGCCAGGCTGTAGAACGATTAGGGCTGCCCGAGGCACGCATTCCACTAGCAAATGTTGTGATTGAACAGTGTCTATCACCCAAAACAAATAGTGCTTATAAATCACTAGATAAGGCAATTGAAGATATTCGAAAGGGAAATATCGGGGAAATTCCAGATCACCTGCGAGATGCCCATTACAGCGGTGCAAAAGAATTAGGTCATGGAATTGGCTATAAATATCCACATGATTATCCAAATGGATGGGTTAAGCAGCAATACTTACCAGAACTATTAAAGAACAGAAAATACTTTAAACCCAAACAAAATGGACAAGAAAAGTATTTTGCAAAAGTATATGATCGACTTGAACAATTACAAAAAGAGGGGGAGAAATAGACTAAACTATTTCTTCCCCCTTATTTATTAAGCAGCAACATCACGTTTCGTAAAGACAAACCACGTTAATGTATTAAAAATGACAAAATAAATAATTAACATAATAACTGAAAATGTCATCGTCATTCCTTCAACTAGAACATACCCAGTTAAATATTGAGATAAATCTGTATTCGCAAAGAGAATGTATTTTGCCCACTCAAACTTTGTGGCCAAAAGGGCTGTAACATTCACTCCTACAAACATTAAGAAGATTGCTAAACCAATTGCTAGACCACTATTTCTAAAAATAGTAGAAATCATAAATGCAAATGTTGACATCATGATTAAATTAATTGATTTTAATCCGAAGACCCCGAGAATATGTGAAACCATATGAACCTCATGTACGGCGCCATCTCTATAAACAAGGTGAGGTGTGGAGCCTTCGATACCAAAGAATATACTTCCTACTAAAAATGAAACTACAAATAGTAAAACTAAAGAAAATAACGCAAACAAAATGGTAGCTAAATATTTTGACAGAAGAATCTTCGCTCTTGATACTGGTCGTATTAATAATAATTTAATGGTTCCCCAAGTAAATTCAGAGGCAACACTACTTGCACCAACAACTATTGTAAACAATGTAATCAATGAAACAATTTCTGCAGCAATCGTCATAAAATTCCAGGTAGATCTAGATTCCATCGGAGCAATATCATGCTCGATTCGATATTCATTAATCGCTAATTCTTTTTTTGAAATATCCTTTACCATGTCAGGTAAGTCTTCGTTCGCTAAATCTGTCTTATACATTTCATTCTGTTGTAGTAAGTTTTGTTTCCATTGTTCATCAACAGAGTCTGAAGCTGTGATATTCATTACAATTCCCACAACTACAGCTACTGCTATCAATATTACAAGCATAATCCAAGTGGAAATACGACGGTAAATTTTCATATTTTCATTTTGTATCAGTTTCACGATATTAGCCAATTCTGCTACCTCCTGTTACTTCTAAGAATCGGTCTTCTAGTGATTTGGAAAGCTGTGTGATTCCAAACACCTGAATCTCATTTTTTACAAGACTAGCATTTATTTGCGGAATCATCTCATGTTCAATGTTGAGTTCAATTCCTTTTTCGGTTTGTTTTACTTCAAGTGCAGGGTATTCAGATGATAGTATTGATAGAGTTTTTTCTACATTACCCACTTGAAAAAAGACTCTAATGCTTGTTTCTTCATTCATAAAATCAGTGACTTTTTGTACACCCACTAATCTACCATCTTGTATAATTCCAATTCGATCACACATCATTTCCATTTCAGAGAGCAAGTGACTGGAAACAATTACGGCTAAGCCTTCTTCCCTAGCAAGCTTTCGAATATAATCGCGAACTTCACGAATTCCAGCAGGATCTAATCCATTTGTTGGTTCGTCTAGAATCAAAATCGAAGGACTGTGTAATAATGCTTGAGCAATGCCTAAGCGCTGTCTCATCCCTAATGAATAGGTTTTAACCTTCTCATTGATTCTCTTTTCAAGACCAACAAGCTTTGTTACCTCAAGGATTCTTTCTTTTGATATGCCGTTTACCATCCTTGCATAATGAACAAGATTTTGATATCCCGTTAAAAACTTATACATTTCCGGGTTTTCAACAATGCCGCCAATATGTCTTACAGCTTGTTCAAAATTCTTGGCAACATTTGTTCCTTTTATCATGACTTCACCATCAGTGATGGACATTAGCCCTACAAGCATTCGAATCGTAGTCGTTTTACCAGCACCGTTTGGCCCTAAAAAGCCAAAAACTTCACCTGGATATACATCAAAGGAAATTCCCTTAATGATTTCTTTTTTACCAATTGTCTTTTTTACATTTTTTAATTGTAAAACTGGTTGCACATTTTTTCCCCCTATCAGTTTGTGAGATTCATTCGTGTAGAATCTCGTTCGCCGTTTTCCGGATTATGCGACAATACTACTTACGTATTATAGATGAAAAAGTTCCCATTTTTTTAGGTTGTGAGAGAAATTAACAATTCTTTTACATTAAAAACCCAGTCACTGTACTCCTTATGTAGTATTTTCTTTTTGATAAAACTACTAATGTATAAAAAAAATAGAACGTGGTCATGCTAGATATAAAGAAAAAATCTATTATTTTAAGTAATTGGGAGTTGGTTATATGAAAGTAAGACAAGACGCATGGTCACATGAAGATGATTTATTATTAGCTGAAACAGTTTTACGCTACATACGTGAAGGCGGAACTCAATTGGCTGCTTTTGACGAAGTAGGCGATAAATTAAACCGTACATCAGCGGCATGTGGGTTTAGATGGAATGCGGAAGTCCGTAATAATTATGAGCAAGCAATTGCTATTGCAAAAAAGCAGCGTAAAGAAAGAAAACGAGCATTAGATAGAATGAACAAGGATAAAGGAACATCTCAAGAAAAAACAGTCAGTCAGGAGGCATTTGTAGAAGAAACACCTGCACCTGTTTATATCGAGGAGGTTTCTGCGGAACTAATCCCTTCTTCTAAATCATTCAGTAATCCAATCAATAATTCAATTACGCTTGAAGATTGTATTTCATTCTTATCTTCATTACGTCATAATGATTTTCTTTCGAATCAGTTAGAAATGGAAAATAATCGTTTGCGTCGTGAAAATGAATCATTAAAGCAACAAACTAAAGAGCTTGAGAAGAGACTTGAAAAGTTATCTGACCAACAGACTATCATTCAAGAAGACTACCAAGCACTTGTACAAATTATGGACCGTGCAAGACGCTTAGTCATGTTTGAAGATACAGAGGATCGTAACTCCCCGACATTCCGAATGGATAAAAACGGGAATCTTGAGCAATTAGCAAAATAGAAAAAACGTGGCTAACGAGTGAACTGACCTAGTGATTTGAGACATCAAAAAAAACACCTAAGCTACCTGTTCCCTATATTCAATTGGGGACAGGTA
>QGHH01000083.1 GCA_003640645.1 Fredinandcohnia aciditolerans
GTGCACAGGCGTTTGCCGCCAGTGTGCGTGCCGCGTCGCTGCCGGCAGACATCTGGCCGGCTCCTGGCCGCTAGACCTCGGGTCAACTGCCGGCAGGGGCACCGGCGATCGATCCCCTGACAACGAGGTCGACGGGCCACACCTCGCCACGAGCACCATCCTCCAGGCCCGACAGTCGCGCGATCAGCCGCTCCGCTACCCTGGCGCCGGCGGCGCGGATCGAGGAGCGGGTGGTCGACAACGGCACCGAGAAGTTCTCCGGCTTCAGCCAGGAGAAGACGTCGTCATGCGCAATCAGCGACAGGTCGCCCGGTATGGTCAGGCCGAGTTCTCGAACGGCCCGCACGATGCCGAGCGCCATGATGAGGCTGGAGCAGAGGATCGCTGTTGGTGCGTTGCTGCCTTCCAGCACGCGCCTTGCCGCGCGGTAGCCGTTCTCCTCTGTCATGACGGTCGAAGAAATCTGGTCGTCCGGCAAGGCAAGCCCGCTGCCGGCCAGGGCGCGCCGCACGCCTCGCGCGCGATGGATGGCAAAGGTTTCCCTGTCATCGCCATTGATGAGCGCGATGCGCCGATGGCCGAGCTGGATCATGAGGCGTGTCGCCTCATGGAATGCACCCTCATTGTCGATGTCGAGAAAAGGGTAGTCGAAATCGAAGCCGTCGCTGCGTCCATGCACCAGAAAGGGCAGGCCAAGCGTGTCGAGCAGGGCGACGCGGCTGTCCTGCGGGCGCGGTGAGGAAACATAGACGGCATCCACCTGCTTGTTGGCAACGATGCGCCGATAGGTGGTTTCCTGCTCCTCGGCATCGGCGGGCGACAGCACGAGATCAAGTTCATGCGCGCGGGCATAGTCGCCCAGTCCGGACAGGAACTCGACGAAATGCGGATCGATATCGACGGCCGAGCCCGTTGGTAACACATAGCCGATCATGCCGGTCTTGCCGGTAGCCAGCCGGCGCGCGGAAGGATTGGGACGATAGCCGTGGCGCTTGGCAGCGTCGACGACCCGTCGGCGTGTCTCCTCGTTGACCTCAGGATAGCCGTTCAGCGCGC
>QGHH01000854.1 GCA_003640645.1 Fredinandcohnia aciditolerans
TGCGCGATTTCAATTTCGGCGCGATGGAGAACAAGGGGCTGAACATCTTCAACAGCTCCCTGCTGCTCGCCGACGCCGAAACCGCCACCGACCTCGACTATGAGCGCATCGAGAGCGTCGTCGCCCACGAGTATTTCCACAACTGGACCGGCGACCGCATCACTTGCCGAGACTGGTTCCAGCTGTGCCTCAAGGAGGGCCTGACCGTCTTCCGCGACCAGAGCTTCTCGGCCGACATGCGCGGCGAGGCGGTGCAACGGATCAAGGACGTCAAGGCGCTGCGCGCGCGGCAGTTCCCCGAGGACGCCGGCCCCCTCGCCCATCCAGTGCGGCCGTCCAGCTATATGAAGATCGACAACTTCTACACGGCGACCGTCTACGAGAAGGGCGCCGAGGTCATCCGCATGCTCAAGCTGCTGCTGGGCGAGGCGGACTTCCGGCGCGGCATGGACCTCTATTTCGACCGCTGGGACGGCCAGGCCGCCACGGTCGAGGCCTTCATCGCCTGCTTCGCCGAGGCCTC
>QGHH01000855.1 GCA_003640645.1 Fredinandcohnia aciditolerans
GGGCCGGGTGCTCCCCTGCCCGCGTGCTCTCGATCAAGGTGACCGAGGCCTTTACGCAGGCGTCGCGCAACACACGGTCAGCGCGTGCGGAGCCCATCAGCGCCAGCACCAGCGGCGAGCCCTTCAGGGCATCGCCGAGCTTGACCAGCAGCATATGGCGGCAGTCTGCGGGCAGCGTATCATGCGCGATCAGTGCCTCGCGCACCGCAGGCACGTGGCCATGCCGTTCGGCGATGCGCCGATAGCTCATCGATGCGATCGCGGCGCCTGGATTGGAAAGCAGCGTCACACAAGCATCGGCCTCGCCGATCTCGGCGATCGCCGCTGCGACCGTCATCGACACCGCAGGCCGGTCCGCGATCAGTTCCTGCGTCGCTTTCTGGCCGCCGGCGACCCGGTCGATCAGGTCGGCGTCAGTCAGCAGCGGCGAGCGTGCCAGGACAAGGCTGGCGACCTCCGGCTGGTCCGAAGCCAGCGCGGCAATGATCTGCACCGGGGCATGATGGCTCATCGACAGCGCCTC
>QGHH01000856.1 GCA_003640645.1 Fredinandcohnia aciditolerans
GAGATGATTCTCAGGCCAGCTTTGGAGATCTTCGTCGCTGAGCTTCGCGACGCTCGTCGCGTGCTTGAGGAGCGCGTCTACGACAAACATTTGAGCGAGCGGGCCATAGGAGGAGAACTCCATTAAGTCCGTGACGCACTCAACGTTTGTCATTCTTTCTCGGTTTGAGTGGTGAGGCATAGTTGGGCCTTTAAGAGGGAGGCCCCCCAATCGGGAGGCCCCGATGGGTCAATGAGAACAGCAGTCTTAGATCGGATGTTCGGAGAACGTGCCATCCGCCTGGTGTGTGACGAGGCGGTTGCCCACGTTATTGCGACGATCCGCAAGCACCTCGACGTACATGCTCTCGGGAAGGGTAATGCCGAGTCGATGCAAGACTCCGCGGAAATAATCGAGGTCCAACCCAAAGGGGTTTCGCTCGTAAAGATTTGAATAAAGGAAGTCGCCGTCGAATTCGCCGTCGTCGTCTGCATCCGGATCAGTGTCAAGAAGCTCGACCGGCTTCGGTATGACCAGGAAGAAA
>QGHH01000857.1 GCA_003640645.1 Fredinandcohnia aciditolerans
ATGCTCATGCCTCCCAACATGACCTAAGGTTGACCCAGCGTCACATGGTCGGGAATGGTTGTATATAACGCCGTTCTCAACTTGCGTTGATTTACGGCGTCAGATGCGTAAATCGCCCCCTCGTCGAATTAGGATTTGCTTAACCATAAAACTTCACCTTCCCGCCCATGGCGGTTCAATCGATCCGGGGAGTCGTGGAGGCGGCGATCCAGCGCGCGTCAAACGCGACGGGGGTCGATTTCGGATTCCTGATGAAGACTGCCAAGCGCGAGAGCGGCTACAACCCGGCCGCCAAGGCCGGCTCCTCGTCGGCGGCAGGTCTTTTCCAGTTCACTGAACAGACCTGGCTGCGCACCCTCAAGCAGCACGGGGCCAAGTATGGCTACGCCCGCTACGCCGACTTGATCGAGCGCGGCGGGGACGGCAAGTTCCACGTCGGCGGCGGCGACGCGCGCAAGGCGGTGATGGACCTGCGCCTGGACCCGCACGCCGCCTCGCTGATGGCGGGCGAACTGGCCTCCG
>QGHH01000858.1 GCA_003640645.1 Fredinandcohnia aciditolerans
ATCAGCACGTGGCCAGGCTCGGCGATGAAGGCCTGGCGGATCTTGCGGCCTTCCTCGGTGCGGATCGGGATGTTCTGCAGGTTGGGGTCGGACGAGGACAGCCGCCCGGTGGTCGTCGAGGCCAGGGCGAACGAGGTGTGCACCCGCCCGGTGCGCGGCGAGATCGCCGCCACCAGGTTCTCGGTGTAGGTGCCGCGCAGCTTGGACAGCTGGCGCCAGTCGAGCAGCACGCGCGGCAGGTCGTGACCCTGGGCCGCCAGCTCCTCCAGCACCGAGGCGTCGGTGCCCCAGGCCCCGGTGGCGGTCTTCTTGCCGCCGGGCAGGCCCAGCTCGCCGAACAGGATGTCGCCGATCTGCTTGGGGCTGCCGAGGTTGAACGGCCGGCCGACGATCTTCTGGGCCTCGGCCTCCAGCTCGGCCATGCGCAGGGAGAAGTCGTGGCTGAGCCGGCGCAGGCGCTCGGGGTCGACCTTGACGCCCGCCCGCTCCATGTCGGCCAGCACCGCCGGCATCGGCCGCTCC
>QGHH01000859.1:0-248 GCA_003640645.1 Fredinandcohnia aciditolerans
GCCAACGAAAACGCGCAATGGCTGGCCAATCCGTACCGCGAGGGCCCGGACGACCTGGGCCCGGTCTACGGCGTGCAGTGGCGCCAGTGGCCGGCGTACAAGGTGCTGGACGCGGACCGCGCCGGCCAGGTCGATGACGCCCTGGCGCGCGGCTACACCAAGGTGGCCGACCTGCAGGACGGCGGCGTATCCAGGGTGCTGCTCTATAAAGCGGTGGACCAGTTGCGCCAGTGCCTGGATACCATCCA
>QGHH01000859.1:258-522 GCA_003640645.1 Fredinandcohnia aciditolerans
CTAACGCGACCACCCGCGAAATCTCGCTGTGCCTGTACATCCGTTCCAACGATGTCGGGCTGGGCACGCCGTTCAACCTGACCGAGGGCGCGGCGCTGCTGCACCTGGTGGGCCGGCTCACCGGTTACACGCCCCGCTGGTTCACCTATTTCATCGGCGACGCGCATATCTACGAGAACCATCTGCCGATGCTGCGCGAGCAACTGACCCGCACGCCGCATGAAGCGCCGCGGCTGGTGCTGTCCGACCGCATCCCCGATTTCG
>QGHH01000860.1 GCA_003640645.1 Fredinandcohnia aciditolerans
AGGCGTCGGCGCCCTGGCCGATCAGCATGACGTGCGGCGACTTGTCCATCACCGCGCGGGCCAGGCTGATGGGGTGGCGCGTGCGGGTCACCCCGGCCACGGCGCCGGCCTTGAGGTTCGCGCCGTCCATGATCGCCGCGTCGAGCTCGTTACGGCCCTCGGCGGTGAACACCGCGCCACGGCCGGCGTTGAACAGCGGGTCGTCCTCAAGGCCCTGGATCACCGCCTCGATGGCGTCGAGCGACGAGCCGCCGGCCTTCAGCACCTTGGTCCCGCGCTCCAGCGCCGCCGACATCGCCGCGCGATAGGCGGCCTCGGTCTTGGGGTCCATGTCCTTGCGGTCGATGATCCCGGCCCCGCCGTGGACGACGATCGCCCATTTCGGATGATCGGCGGCGAGCGCCGGCGCGGCCTGAGCCGTCGCCGCCGTCACGCCCGCCAGGGCCAAAGCCGCCAGAACCTTCCTCATCGCGTTCCCCTACCCCGCTCGTCCCCGCGACGGCGGGGATCCAGGCTTGTTCT
>QGHH01000861.1 GCA_003640645.1 Fredinandcohnia aciditolerans
CATAACGTAGTTCAGAACAGCGGAGTGATACACAACCACGGTCGCTTCCGCCGGAGCCTTTTCGATTAAGGAAGCAAGATCCCGCAGCAGATCGCCCTGGACGATCTGTGGCGGCTCGCGTCCGCAGATCCGCAGCGCCGACTGAAGGCGTGCGAGTCGATTGCCATCCTCGGGCCACACCAAGTCTTCAAGCCACTTCCTATCTTCGTCGCAGTGAACATCGATTGGGCTCAAATCCAGTCCAGCCCACACGATTTCAGGATAGGTGTGGGGGAGCGGACCCGCGCCGGTGACCTCACAAGGGAATACCGGATAGCCCGAATCGTCTCGACACGGAACCAGGCGTTGGGAACCCCAGTCGTAGCCGTATTTGTCCATCAGCAGGCACAGCCCTGCGGAGGCCCCGACCTCGATGAGCGCTATCTTGCCTGCGATCGAAGCGAGAGCGGGCAGCAATACCGCACAGCGCCCTGGTTCGTTCGTCTGCGTGGAACGAGCCAGCATAAGAGCTCGGATGGCGC
>QGHH01000862.1 GCA_003640645.1 Fredinandcohnia aciditolerans
GGACGGTGGCGCCATAGCGCGCGCCGGACGGCAGGGTGCCGGTAGCGCCACGGCGGCCGCCTTCGGGTCTGGCCGCCTACGGGTCAGGCCGCGTCGGGGTCGGCTGCGTCAGGTCGGCTGCGTCAGGTCGGCTGCGTCAGGCCGGGCCGCGACAAGCCGCGCTGCGACAGGCCGACCCGCGCGACGGCGTCATTCCTTGCGCAACTTGCCGGGCAGCACCGGTCCCTGCATCTCGCGGATCGCCTCGACGAACTCGCCGATGTCCTCGAAGCTTTTGTAGACCGAGGCGAAGCGCACGTAGGCTACCTTGTCGAGCTTGCGCAGTTCGTTCATGACCAGCTCGCCGATGTGCCCGGAGGCCACTTCGCGCAGGCCGCTGGCCAGCAGTTGTTCCTCGATGCGGGCCACTGCCGCGTCCACGTCCTCGGTGCTGACCGGACGCTTGCGCAGCGCCAGGCTCAGGCTGGCGCGCAGCTTGGCGGGATCGTAGTCGCTGCGGCTGCCATTGCGCTTGACCACGG
>QGHH01000863.1 GCA_003640645.1 Fredinandcohnia aciditolerans
ACCATCGTGCAGGGCCGCTACGACGCCTGCACCCCCGCGCGCACCGCCTGGGACCTGCACCGCGCCTGGCCCGAGGCCGAGTTCCATATCGTGCCCGACGCGGGCCACGCCTTCGACGAACCCGGCACGCTGGCGCGCCTGATCGCCGCCACCGACGCCTACGCCAAACGCTGAGGAGACCGACCCATGCACAACACCCAGAACGGCGACGCCCGTGAATTTCCGCTCGACACCACGGTGAACGAACTGCTCGAAACGCTGGGCTATGCCGGCAAGCGCGTGGCGGTGGAACGCAACGGCGAGATCGTGCCCAAGAGCCAGCACGCGCAGACCGCGCTGACCGACGGCGACCAGATCGAGATCGTTGTGGCGGTGGGCGGCGGCTGACCCGCGGCGCGGCCGGCAAGCGGCGATCGCCCCCTGCAAAAGGGCTGCAGCAATGCAGCCCTTTTTTTCATCATCCTGACGGATGGCTAGCAACCTGTTACACGATGACCCCACTCAGGCGACGACGTGGCGAG
>QGHH01000084.1 GCA_003640645.1 Fredinandcohnia aciditolerans
CCTACCACCGCGCCCGCGGCGAAGGCCAGCGCACCCGCCTGATCGGCCGCGAGCGCGGCTACCACGGCGTGGGCTTCGGCGGCATTTCGGTCGGCGGCATCTCGCCCAACCGCAAGACCTTCTCCGGCGCGCTGCTGCCCGCCGTGGACCACTTGCCCCACACCCACAACCTGGAGCAGAACGCCTATTCCAAGGGCCAGCCGGCCTGGGGCGCGCACCTGGCCGAGGACCTGGAGCGCATCATCGCGCTGCACGACGCCTCGACCATTGCCGCGGTCATCGTGGAACCCATGGCCGGCTCCACCGGCGTGCTGATCCCGCCCAAGGGCTACCTGGAAAAGCTGCGCGAGATCACGTCCAAGCACGGCATCCTGCTGATCTTCGACGAAGTCATCACCGCCTACGGCCGCCTCGGCGCGGCCACCGCGTCGGAATTCTTCGGCGTGACGCCGGACCTGATCGCCATGGCCAAGGGCGTCAGCAACGCCGCCGTGCCGGCGGGCGCGGTCGCGGTGCGCCGCGAGGTGCATGACGCCATCGTCAACGGCCCGGCCGGCGGCATCGAGTTCTTCCACGGCTACACCTATTCGGCCCACCCGCTGGCGGCCGCCGCCATCCTGGCGACGCTGGACATCTACCGCCGCGAGGACCTGTTCGCCCGCGCCCGCAAGCTGTCCGGCGCCTTCGAGCAGGCCGCCCACAGCCTGAAGGGCGCGCCGCACGTCATCGACGTGCGCAACCTGGGCCTGGTGGCCGGCGTGGTCTGCTATGCGGGCGCGGTCTGGATCAAGAAGATCTTCAAGTACGACGACAGCCTCGACGCGTTCGGCGTGCACGGGATCGGCGGCATCGTCGGCGCCCTGCTGACCGTCATCTTCAACGCCCAGGTCCTGGGCGGCCCCGGCCTGGCGGAACCCGGCATGATCCTGGGCCAACTGTGGGTGCAGCTCGAAGGCGTGCTGCTGACCATCGTCTGGTCCGGCGTGGTCGCCTGGATCGCCTACAAGATCGCCAACGCCCTGTGCGGCCTGCGCGTGCCGGAAGACC
>QGHH01000864.1 GCA_003640645.1 Fredinandcohnia aciditolerans
GTGATGTGCATCACTGGTGTGCATCTGTGACCACGGCTGTGGTGGTGTAGGAGTACGGACTGAGCAGTAAGGCTAAAGTGTAGTGACGATGACCTTCAGCATGGGCCTCAAACACCACTTCAGCTACTTCATGGAATGGTGTGCTCCCCTCGTTCTTCCAGTAAGCTTTGGTATCAAACTCAACACGATACACTCCTGCTGGGAACTGCTGCTCTGTGATCAGATTATGGATCTCTCCTGTGGCATCAGTCACTCCATTGGCGATATGTGTCCATCCCCCATCAGCAGTCTTTTGAGACACCTTGAATGCAACCGATCCAGCTGGAGTCCCCTTCACTGCATCCAGGATTTTTACCATCAAAGGACACTTGGTGTCTGAGCCTCCATGTCTGTCCGTGGGGGTGGGGGCTGTGTTGCAGAGCAGCACAGCAGAGGCTAGAAGCAGACAGCGCAGCAGTGGTTGAAGCATGGTCGGCTGATGGATC
>QGHH01000865.1 GCA_003640645.1 Fredinandcohnia aciditolerans
GAAGCGCGCTATGAACTGGACCTGGTGGCGCCGGACGCGCCGATCTGGATCGACGCCGATCCCTTGTTGCTGGCTGAACTGCTGGGCAACCTGATCGACAACGCGCTGCGCTACGGCAACGCCACCGGCAAGATCACCCTGATCGTCGGCGCCAATCCGCCGTCGCTGACGGTGGAGGACGACGGCCCCGGCATCCCCCCCGAAGAACGCGATCGCGTGTTCGAGGCGTTCTATCGTTCGCCGTCGGTCACGGCCGGCGGTTCGAGATCGCGCACGCCCACGGCGCCTGGTGGAAGCTCACCAGCCGGCCCGATTTTTCCGGAACGCGGCTTTCCGTCGTGTTTCCCGGCCCTCGCAAGGGGGCTCAACTCACTCGGCAAGAACCCACATCATGAGCCACGGCTCGGTCAGCGTTCCTTCTTCTTCCACCGGTGGGGCGCCCGCCGGCCACGCCCCGTCCTCCCGCGCCGCCCTCGTCCTGGGGGCGCTGGGCGGGGTGTACGGCGATCTCGGCACCAGTC
>QGHH01000866.1 GCA_003640645.1 Fredinandcohnia aciditolerans
GGCGGCGCAGTCGGTCGACGTGGCCGCTGTAGCGTTGCTCCATGTCCCACAGCGCGGCGACGCCGGCGGCCGCGTGCATGTCGCGGTGGAAGGCCTGATCGGCCGCCATGAATTCCTGGTACTGGCCGGCGGCGTGGCAGACGCGCTGGCGGTCGATGCTGGCCTGCAGCCGCTGGACCAGCAGGGGGTCGGGTTGCTGCGCCAGCACGTGCACGATTTCCAGCTCGATCGACCGGCGCAGGAAATGCGCCTGGCGCGCCGCGGCGATGTCGATGATCCCGACCTCGACCGGTGCCGCCAAGGCCGTCGGCCTGGTGCTGCCGGAGCTGAACGGCAAGCTCGACGGCGTGTCGATCCGCGTTCCGACGCCCAACGTCTCGGTCATCGACTTCAAGTTCGTCGCCAAGCGCAAGACGGACAAGGACGAGATCAACAAGGCCGTGAAGCTCGCGGCCGCCAACCAGCTCAAGGGCATCCTGGGCTGGACCGACGCCCCCAACGTCTCGATCGACTTCAACCAC
>QGHH01000867.1 GCA_003640645.1 Fredinandcohnia aciditolerans
AGCTGGCCGAACCGCGCCCAGTCGCGGGCCGTGGCGTAGAAGTACGAACTGCCGACCATCACGCCCCGCGCGTCGGGCTCGAAGACGGCGCTGGTCATGCCCGCCGGTTCGAACAGGCGCTCCCAGGCGTATTTCTGGCAGGCCGCCATGGTTCCGCCCGCCGCCAGCAGCGCCGTCCGCGAAAGCAGGTTGGTCGTGCCCGAGGCGTAGGACCACACCCGTCCCGGCGGCGCCGCCAGCGGCTTGGCCGCGGCGTAGGCCGCCATGTCGCCGCGCTCGAACAGCATCGTCGTGCTGTCGGAGCCCGGCACGTAGGGTTCGTCGAAGGCCAGCCCGCTGGACATGCGCAGCAGGTGGTCGACGGTGATCTCGCGGCGGGGGTCGTCCGGGGCCGCCCATTCCGGCGCCAGGACCGGCGCGTCGAGGGCGAGGCGGCCGTCGTCGACCAGCGCCCCGACCAGGGCGCCCAGCACGCTCTTGCTGGCCGACCAGCCCAGCATCGGCGTGTCGGGGGAAAATC
>QGHH01000868.1 GCA_003640645.1 Fredinandcohnia aciditolerans
ATAATTCATAGGCATTTCCTGACGCTTACTGATGTTCCCTATTCTTTGGCATTCGTCACAAGACAAGACAAACTTACGGGCATCCTTGAAGAGAGTGGGCCAATAGAAACCTGATTGCAATACCTTATGAGCAGTTCTATCTCCAGCATGTGACGATTGCTTCCACCTCATATTAGCCAAAACTCCCGCACCAAGTAGAGATACTACTTGTGCATCCATAAACCTTCAACCCAGTTTTTCCATGCTCGTCGGTGCGACGACGAATCACCTCAGCTCTGGCACGTTGGTCAGACTCACCATGATGCTCTTCATCGTTCGTGAGTAATCTCATCGTAGGCTTGCTGGACGGTGATGAGTTGGATGAGATCTAT
>QGHH01000869.1 GCA_003640645.1 Fredinandcohnia aciditolerans
ATTGGAGATCTGAATGCTCTACCCGGTCCATGTACACAAGGATGAAGGCAGCGCCTACGGGGCGTCTTTCCCGGATTTTCCGGGCTGTTTCGCCGCCGCTGACGAATTGCAGGATTTGCCGCGCGCGGCCCAGGAAGCCGTGGAAGCGCATTTTCATGGCGATACCGAAGCCATCCCTGCGCCCTCCGCGCCGGAAATGTGGATGAGCCGCGAAGGCTTCCAGGGCGGCTACTGGATGATGGTCGACATCGACCTGTCAAAGGTCAACACCAAAGCCGTCAGACTGAACATCAGCCTGCCCGAGAACCTGGTCCACCGCATCGATCAGGCCGCCGAAGCCCGTCGCATGTCACGCTCCGCATTCCTGGCAATGGCCGCCGAACACGAGATGTCCGCGTCCGCGGCCTGAGGCCAGTCCTTCGCGTCGTCGGCAACTTTCCAACGCTGGCTTGATTGTTCTAGTAATTGCCAGGTCGGCAACCCACGCAACCGCACAAACGGCTGACTCCGTGGATGATCC
>QGHH01000870.1:0-242 GCA_003640645.1 Fredinandcohnia aciditolerans
TCGTCATCGGCCACCCGTTCAATCCGCCGCACCTGATCCCGCTGGTGGAAGTGGTCGGCGGCAAGCAGACCTCGGCGGCCACCATCGAACGCTGCATCGCCTTCTACCGCCAGTTGGGCAAATACCCGATCCGCCTGAACAAAGAGGTCCCCGGCCACATCGCCAACCGCCTGCAGGCCGCTCTCTGGCGCGAAGCGATCCACCTGGCCGCCGACACCGTCGCCAGCGTGGCCGACATCGAC
>QGHH01000870.1:252-520 GCA_003640645.1 Fredinandcohnia aciditolerans
GTATCGCCAGGCCCCGGCCTGCGCTGGGCCCTGTTCGGGCCACACATGACCTTCAACCTGGGCGGTGGCGCCGGCGGCCTGGCCCATTTCATGGGCCACCTGCTGGGCCCGGTGCAGACCTGGTGGGACGACCTCGGCTCGCCCGAGGTCACGCCCGAACTTCAACGCCGCCTGATCGACGGCGTCAACGCCGAGGCGGGCGCGCGCGGCATCGCCGACCTGGTCGAGACACGCGACGCGCAACTGACGGCGCTGCTGAAGATCCTGC
>QGHH01000871.1 GCA_003640645.1 Fredinandcohnia aciditolerans
TGAAAGACCCATAAAAGAATGCACAACTCGTCATACCTTGACAGGAATGGGGTATGGCAGCCGACGACCTAAGACTTCCACTTCTTTCAGCAAAACACAAGAAACTGCGGTTGCAGTGGGCTAAGGAACGAAAACACTGGACACTGGAGGATTGGAAAAACATTGCCTGGTCTGATGAATCCCGGTTCCTGCTGTTTCACGCTGATGGGAGGACTAGGGTATGGAGAAAACCACATGAGTACATGCATCCATCATGCCGCGTGTCAACATTGCAGGCTGGTGGTGGGGGTGTGATGGTGTGGGGTGTGTTTTCATGGCACACATTGGGCCACTTGATAAAAGTGGAGCAACGTTTGAATGCCACAGGATATCTGAACATCATTGCCAATCAGGTGCATCCCTTCATGGCAGCAGTGTATCCATCTGCTAATGGATTTTTTCAGCAGGATAATGCCCCATGCCACAAGGCTAGGATTGTCCAGGAATGGTTCCACGAACATGACAGTGAATTACCCATGG
>QGHH01000872.1 GCA_003640645.1 Fredinandcohnia aciditolerans
GGCGTGCGCCAGGAGCTGGTGGCCGTAGCAGATGCCGAACATCGGCAGGCCGGCCGCGGCGGCTTCGCGCAACCAGGCGGCGGTGTCTTCGCTCCAGGGTTCCAGGTCGGTGACCATGGCCGGCGACCCGGTGATCAGGGCGGCGCGGTACTGGTCCGGCGCGCGCGGCCGTTCGCCGGCGTGGACGGAGACCACTTCGAGGGCGTCGGGCGCCAGGCCGGAGGCCCGCGCCAACTGTTCGGCATAGCCGCCGAACTGGCTCTTGAGCGTATCGTCCGGGTCGCCCGTGTGCAGGATGAGGACGGGACGGGCGGGGGAGATTGCAGCGGTCATTGGGGGTGTATGCGTGGTAAATGCCAGCGGCCGGGGACGGCAGCCAGCGCACATCATAATCCAGGCGATTGTCCGAGGTGGGCGGGGGCGTCACCGCGGCGTCATGGAAATACGTACAATCCGCTGACCGACTCATCCTTTCAGGCAAACGTAACTATGTGGATTTGGTTAGGGCTGGCCGCGCTG
>QGHH01000085.1:0-771 GCA_003640645.1 Fredinandcohnia aciditolerans
AAAACTTTTTGGCGAGGCCGAGCATGAAGGTCTTGGTTCCGGGTATTGAACATGAAGCCGGCGCAAAGGCTGGACGGCCTCGACGATCGGAGCGTTGGGGCGCGCTGAAGCCAGCCGAAAAACCGCTCGACTTGCACGCGCGCGAGACTTAAGCACCCCCTCAAGGCCTGTCAACGCGACGGGTTTTCCCCGTTCCCCTCGGAGTTTGCGCTGCATGGGCTCCATCAGGTCCAGCCACGCCGCTTCCGGCGTCAAGATCGCCCTCCTGGCGGCGCTCTGCGGCTTGACGCTGACGGCCTGCGGCCAACGCAAGGCGGCTCCCAAGCCGCCCGAGGCCGGCGACGCCGCGGTGGCGACGGTCGGCGACCAGACCGTGTGGGCCTCGGACGTCAAGCGCGAGGCCGTCGCCCAGGGCATGATCAGCGAGGGCGAGCCGCTCGACGCCTCGTCGGACCTGTTCCGCCGGGTGCTGGACGAGGTGGTCGACCAGAGGCTGCTGGCCGCCGAGGCGGTGCGCCAGAAGATCGACGCCAACCCCGCCGCCCAACGCCGCCTGGCCGCCGCCCGCGAGCGCATCCTCGGCGACATGCTGGTCGAGAGCGTGGTCGACAAGGCGGTCAACGAGAACGCCATCCGCGGCCTCTACCAGGAACAGCAGAAGCTCTCGAAGCAGTCCGAGGAGTTCCACGCCCGCCAGATCCTGCTGGCCAACGAGGCCGACGCCCAGAACGTCAGAAAGCTGCTGCAGAGCGGCGCCTCGTTCGACGCCCT
>QGHH01000085.1:781-1033 GCA_003640645.1 Fredinandcohnia aciditolerans
CGATTCGGCGACCCGGTTCAACGGCGGCGACCTCGGCTACTTCACCGCCGACGTCATGCCCGAGGGCTACGCCGCCGCCCTGAAGACGGCCAAGCCCGGCGAGATCGTCGGGCCGGTCAAGGTCGAGGGCGGCTTCGCCGTGCTCAAGATCGAGGACCGCCGGCTGGAGGCCCCGATCACCCTGGAGGCCGCCCGGCCGCAGATCGTCCGTTTCCTGACCTATGACGAGGTCCGCGACCTGCTGGAGAAGCT
>QGHH01000873.1 GCA_003640645.1 Fredinandcohnia aciditolerans
GTGGAATCAGATTTTGAATTTGACCGAATCTGTCCTGAGCTGTTACGGTAGTAATATGTATTAAAGTTATCGCCAGAATATAAATTTTTTTCATTAGTGCTTATTTTAAAAAGAGGTTAAAATTGATCGTAAGGTCTTTACCGGTTTTAATTGTTCCTAATAATGCTTTAGGAGGAGTCATTCCGAAATCGGCAAAAGTTATTTTTTGAACCCCTTGTAAGTTTATGATTTCATTGACAAAGCTTGTTTTTATCTGAGTTTTATATTCTTTACTAACTCCTGCTATGGTATAGATTCCGGTTAAATTCCAGGTAGATTCATTTACTTTTTCTGCAGATTTTAAAACATATTTTATGTTCTTATGTGTTTTAGTATTTAGTGTTTCGTAAGCAGCTTTGTTTATGCCTTTTTTTTCATTTTTTATACTTTCTGCTAAAAGTGTAATAGTAAGACTGTTGATTTCGGTTATTTTATGATTCAAGGTTGTTATGTTTGCTGTACCCGTGCCGGTATCAGATT
>QGHH01000874.1 GCA_003640645.1 Fredinandcohnia aciditolerans
CATGCTAGAGAATCACTAGGTTTACAACTTACTCCATTGCACCAACCTCAAAAGAGCTACAGATCACAAGATAGAAGCAAGACAAGACAACAACAAAATATAACAGATCTCAGACTTAGAAATATTTCAGCACCTCCAAATCAGCACTATTTCTAGCAACTTGAGAGCAAGCAAACCACACCTAAACATGCCCCAGGATGGGACCCCCCGTGTGCTCCCTGCTCTTGTGACGACGCGGTCATTCTTACACTGGACCACTCCAGCCCCCACCACATGCAATTCATAAGTGACATGCATCCCCAAGCACCGGCGCAAGGTGCGGATTGTGGCCGACGGGTTGAAGGCTCATAAATGGGCACGAGATATCCATGAGGTTTTGTCAATCCTAAAGATACTAGCAAGTATGCAAGCTCCAGCGATCCTTGTATGGAATGGTGCAAGCATCTCGGAGTCGGAATACGCTTTAGTGAGATGATCAAAGCTTTTGGGTTTATACAAGGTGTTGGGGAACGTCGCATG
>QGHH01000875.1 GCA_003640645.1 Fredinandcohnia aciditolerans
ATCTTCGGACTGCGCTAGGCCATTTCGGCTGGGCTGTGTCCGAAGTTGAGCCATCTTCGGACTGCGCTAGGCAATTTTTGCTGGACTGTGTCTGAAGTCTAGGTATCTTCGGACAGCTCAAGGCCATTTCGGCTGGGCTGTGTCTGAAGTTGAGCCATCTTCGGACAACGCTAGGCAATTTCGGTCGGCTGGGCTGTGTCTGAAGTCTAGGCACCTTCGGACAACACAAGGCAATTTCGGCTGAGCTGTGTCTGAAGTTTTGGTATCTTCGGACAGCCCAAGGCCATTTTTGCTGGGCTGTGTCTGAAGTCTAGGTATCTTCGGACTGCGCTAGGCCATTTCGGCTGGGCTGTGTCTGAAGTTGAGCAATCTTCGGACTGCGCTAGGCCATTTCGGCTGGGCTGTGTCCGAAGTTGAGCCATCTTCGGACTGCGCTAGGCAATTTTTGCTGGACTGTGTCTGAAGTCTAGGTATCTTCGGACAGCTCAAGGCCATTTCGGCTGGGCTGTGTCTGAAGT
>QGHH01000876.1 GCA_003640645.1 Fredinandcohnia aciditolerans
GCCTATTCGATCCACCCTTGTCCGAAGTTCACACAGCTTCAGACACAAACTCGCCTATTCGATTCGACCTTGTCCGAAGTTTACACATCTTCGGACACAATCTCGCCTATTCGATCCACCCTTGTCCGAAGTTCACACATCTTCAGACACAAACTCGCCTATTCGATCCACCCTTGTCCGAAGATCACACTACTTCGGACACAATCTTGCTATTTCGATCCACCATTGTCTGAAGTTCACACATCTTCGGACACAATCTTGCTTTTTCGATCCACCATTGTCTGAAGTTCACACATCTTCGGACACATCTTGCTTTTCTACTTTGTCCTTGTCCGAAGTTCACACAACTTCGGACACAACCTTGCTTTTTTGGCCCACCCTTGTCCGAAGTTCATACCGCTTCGGACACTAACTCGCCTATTCGATCCACCCTTGTCCGAAGTTCACACAGCTTCAGACACAAACTCGCCTATTCGATTCGACCTTGTCCGAAGTTTACACATCTTCGGACACAATCT
>QGHH01000877.1 GCA_003640645.1 Fredinandcohnia aciditolerans
GGTTGACGCAGAGCGCGTCGCGGCCGTCCAGGTTGACCAGCTGGTCGCCCTTCCAGACCAGGGCCCGGTCGAGGGCTTGCTGGGCGGCGTCGTGGTCGTTGTCCCAGACGTCGATCCAGCCGACCACGCAGCGCGCCTGGTTGCGGCGAGAGCAGGACGGGATCGGACCGGCCTTGGGGCCGTCATAGTCGGTCCGGGGCGCGGCGACGTCGACGAGATAGACCCCCGCCAGCCGGTTCACCAGCTTGCGATCCGGCGCGATCTCGTCACGCAGCAGCCGCTGCGCCATCAGGCCGCCCTGCTCCACCCCGACGAGCACGAGCGGCCGGCCGCGATTATAGTGCTCCAGATAGTACCGGAAGGCCTCCCGCACGTCGCCATAGGCGAATCGCCGGGCGTCGCGGGCGTCGTCGCGCAAGGTCAGCTGGCTGTAGAGGCTGGCCTGCCGGTACTTGGGGGCGAACAGGCGCCCGACCCGGAAGAACGGCCCGGCGTAGTTGGGCAGCATCACCCGGTTG
>QGHH01000878.1 GCA_003640645.1 Fredinandcohnia aciditolerans
ACTTCGAGCCGGACGGCAAGAAGATCTGGGGCGCCAAGATGATGGTGCGGGAAGGCGTGCTGGACAATCCCAAGGTCGACGCGATCTTCGGCCTGCATGTCTCCAGCAGCTATCCGGTGGGCAAGCTGTCGTGGCGCAGCGGCCCGGCGATGGCCGCGGCCGACCAGTTCTGGATCGACGTCACCGGCAAGCAGACGCACGGCGCGCGGCCGTGGTCGGGCATCGACCCGATCGTGGTCAGCTCGCAGATCATCCTGGGCCTGCAGACCATTCCCAGCCGCCAGATCAACAGCATGCTGGAGCCGGCCGTCATCACCGTGGGCGCGATCCACGGCGGCAACCGCATGAACATCGTGCCGGACAGCGTCGCCATGACGGGCACCATCCGCACGTATGACGAGGGCATGAAGAAGGACATCCACCAGCGCATCGAGCGCACGGCCACGCAGATCGCGCAGAGCGCCGGCGCCAAGGCCGACGTGCGGGTGGTGGAGCTGTACAACGCCACCGTCAACAAT
>QGHH01000879.1 GCA_003640645.1 Fredinandcohnia aciditolerans
CCGCCCGGCATCCTGGTGACCGCCGCGTCGCTGCCCGACGGCGACATGCTCGGCCACATCGCGCCGCTGCGCCGCACGTTTCCCGCCATGGGCATCATCGTGCTAACCGACAACGTGCGCATGCCCGCTCAATTGCAGAGCCTGAGCGACGGCGCCGACCATTACCTGATCAAGCCGATCCAGCTTGCGCTGCTGGCGGTCACCGTCAGCGCGCTCGAACGCCGGCTCGTGACCGCGACGCCGGGCCCGATCTCGCACTGCAACTGGACCCTGGACGTGCAATCCATCGTCATGGCGACGCTGATCCAGAGTCCGAAGTACCCCGTCAGCCACAAGCGGATGTCGCAGAATCTCGGCTATCCGGCAGTCATCTACGATCAGCACCGCATCGACGCGCTGCTCTATCGGGTCCGCAAGAAACTCGCGACCCTGCGCGATGCCCCCTTGCAGATCCGCAACATCTATTCCGAAGGGTCCTTGCTGGTGCTGCGCGAGGGCAGGATCGGCATCGCGACGCA
>QGHH01000880.1 GCA_003640645.1 Fredinandcohnia aciditolerans
GGGGTCTGCGCCACCCTGTTCATCTTCCCGGCCCGCGCCCACGACGCGGCCGTCGATCATCTGGCCAAGACCATGCGGCAGGTGGCCGACCTGCTGGCCCTGCATCGCGAGCAGCTCAACGGCGTGGACGTGGCCGATTCCATCCAGTCCACCCAGGTGGCGATCCGCACCTCCCTGGCCGCCGTCGAGGCCGCCATGAGCGAAGCGGTCCACGAGACCGCCTCCCGCCTGAGCGACCGCGACGTGCCCGAGGCGGTACCGCGCACCCTGTGGCGCATCCGGGGCGACGTCGTCACCATCGGCCGCGCCTTGGACGCACGCCTGCCGCCGACCGTGCTGGAGCACCTGCGGCCGGCGGTCAGCGACCTGCTGGCCGCCCAGAGCGACCGCCTGCGCGCCTGCGCCGAGGCGATCCGCAATCGGACCGTTCTCGACAAGGCCCAGGCGATGGCCGTCGCCCACAGCGGCTTTCAGGAAGCGGTCGAGACCATGCGCGTCCAGGGACTGACCGACGTGCT
>QGHH01000881.1 GCA_003640645.1 Fredinandcohnia aciditolerans
GTCACCGACACCGACAACGGCGAGGCGCCCCAGGCCGGCGCGCCCGAGTCGGGCGCCCGGTTCGAGGCCCTGGACGGCGACCCCGCCGACATGCCGCCGCGCGCGGCCGACCCCTTCGCCCCGTTCGCCATCCAATACACCTCCGGGACCACGTCGCGGCCCAAGGCGGTGCTGTGGACCCACGCCAACGCCCTGTGGGGGGCGCGGGTCTGCGCCATCCACGAGGACCTGCGCCCCGACGACGTGCACCTGACGCACCTGCCGCTGTTCCACACCAACGCCCAGGCCTATTCGGTGCTGGCGGCGCTGTGGGTGGGGGCGACCTGCGTCATCCAGCCCAAGTTCTCGGCCTCGCGGTTCTGGCCGGCGTCGCTCAAGCACGGCTGCACCTGGACATCGATGGTGCCGTTCTGCCTGAAGGCGCTGATGCGCCAGCCGAAGCCCGAGCGCCACGGTTATCGCCTGTGGGGCAACGCCGTCTGCGCCCCGCCCACCGACGCCCATTTCGGCGTCAAGAC
>QGHH01000882.1 GCA_003640645.1 Fredinandcohnia aciditolerans
GTGGCACGCGAGGTGTCGCGGTAGAACGTGCGCAGGTAGGTGTAGATGTAGTCGGAACCCGAGGGGCCGGCGTTGACGGATTTGGCGCGCGCGATCACGGACAGGTCCGGGGGCGTGGTGCCAAACCACTTCTTGGCGTCCTTGGGCGTCATGGCGACATTCATCATGTCGCCGACCTTCTCGCCGGTGAACAGCAGGCTTTCCTTGATTTGCTGGTCGGTCAGGCCAATGTCCTTGAGCTTGTTGTAGCGCATCGACGATGCGCTGTGACAGTTCAGGCAGTAGTTGACGAACAGCTTGGCGCCGTTTTGCAGCGACGCCATGTCGTTGACGCGGTAAGGCGCCTTGTCCAGCGGATAGCCGCCCTCGGCGGCGAACGTGGCGGTACACGTGAGCATCATCAACGCCACGGCACCAATCAGCTTCTTGATCATGGTCAGTCCGTTATTTTCGTGGGGCTCAGTGGGCGTGGAACGTCACGCGGTCAGGCACTTTCTTGAAAGTGCCCAGGCGGCTCC
>QGHH01000086.1 GCA_003640645.1 Fredinandcohnia aciditolerans
GGGGCCGGCGCCCGAGGCCGTCAGCTCCTTGGGGTCGGCGAAGGCGAGCCGGGCGTTCAGGCGTCCCGCCAGCCGCTCGGGCCCGGCGTGGGCGGCGGCTTCGGCGTGCCGGCCGAGGCGCAGCAGGTGGGTTTCGATCTGGGCGGCGGCGAAGCGCACCGAGTGGGGGAAGTCCTCGTCGAACAGCAGGAACTCCAGGATGAACCGCGGCTGCAGGTCGGCGGTGTAGGCGCGCAGATAGGGCTCCAGCGCGCAGGCCATGCGCAGCAGGCTCATCTGCGCCAGGTGGTCCTGCAAAGGCTTGCCGCCGGCGGCCTCGCCGAAACAGACGTCGAGCAGCCGGCCGATCAGCTGCGCCCGCTCCAGATAGACCCCCAGCAGCAGGAACCGCCAGCCTTCGCCATGGCTCATGGTGGCGTCGGCCGCGCCCTTGAACAGGTGAAGGTCGGCGACGACGTCGTGGAGAAAGGCGGACTGGCCCCGGTCGAACTCAGCCTCGGCCTGCGGATCGATGATCCGCAGGTACAGCATGTTCAGCCGCTCCCAGGTCTCGGTGGTGATCTGGTCGCGGACCTGGCGGGCGTTTTCTCGGCCCCTGGCCAGCGAGCTGACCACCGAGCCGAGGTCGTCGCGGTCGAACACCATGGCCCGCACCGCCTCGAACGGGGTGCGGCCGGCCAGGTGCTCGTCGGGATCGCCGACGGCGGCCAGGGCCATGTGCGCGGCCTCGGCGGCGGCCTCGCTCTGCTCCAGGCTGGCCGTCAGCATGACGTTCGACAGCCGGCTGATGTGCTCGGCCCGCTCGATGTAGCGGCCGATCCAGTAGAGGCTGTCGGCGACGCGGGCGAGCATCATGGCTGGGGCTCCCCGCCGTCGTCGTGCAGCACCCAGGTGTCCTTCGAGCCGCCGCCCTGGCTGGAATTGACCACCAGCGAGCCGCGCCGGAGCGCCACCCGCGTCAGGGCGCCGGGCGTGACCACGGTGTGCTCGCCGCAGAGGATGAACGGGCGCAGGTCGACATG
>QGHH01000883.1 GCA_003640645.1 Fredinandcohnia aciditolerans
GCCGGCGTTCTCGGCCTTGATCGAGGCGATGCGGGCCGAGTCGATGCGGCTCATCTGGCCGGCGCCGACGCCCAGCGTCATGCCGCCGCCGACGAACACGATGGCGTTGGACTTGACGTACTTGGCGACCTTCCAGGCGAACGCCAGATCGTTCATTTCCTGTTCGGTGGGCTGGCGCTTGGTCACGACCTTCAGGGCGTCGCGCGGCACGTTGTAGGCGTCCGGACTTTGCACCAGCCAGCCGCCGCCGACGCGCTTGACGTCGAAGGCGTTCTGGCCCGTGCCCATCGGCACTTCCAGTACGCGCACGTTCTTCTTGGCGGCCAGGATGGCCAGCGCGGCGCCGTCATAGGCCGGGGCCAGCAGCACTTCCAGGAACTGGGCGCTGACGGCTTCGGCGGTGGCGGCGTCGACCGGGCGGTTGAAGGCGATGATGCCGCCGAAGGCCGAGGTCGGGTCGGTCTTGAAGGCCTGCTGGTACGCGCCCAGCGTGTCGGCCGC
The DNA here is from genome assembly GCA_003640645.1 of Fredinandcohnia aciditolerans. GTDB lineage: Bacteria > Bacillota > Bacilli > Bacillales > Bacillaceae_L > Ferdinandcohnia > Ferdinandcohnia aciditolerans. Next base: position 502 of record QGHH01000883.1, read on the forward strand.
GACCGCCACGCCGCAG
>QGHH01000884.1 GCA_003640645.1 Fredinandcohnia aciditolerans
TATGCTGCCGGATCGTTTCGGTCAGCTGTGCGCCGACGGTGAACAGTGGGTTGAGCGAGGTCAGCGGATCCTGGAAGATTGCGCCGATCTCTGGCCGCAATACCTGGCCCTGGGCGCCACCGCGCCGGGGGCATTGAGCCTGTCGGTGTCCGGCGTGGGGCACGCCTCGGGCGCCTGCCTGGGCACGCACGGCAGCGTGCCGTTCAAGGCACTGCGGCCCTCCCTCAAGCCGGGGGGGCAGGCGTATCTGGTAACCGACTGAGCGGGCGCGGCGCCGCTGCGGTGGCGCGGCTTGCACACACACGCCATTCAGCTTCTCGCTGCCGTGCCGTGTTGCGCGGTGATGGTCCCGCCTGTCTTTTTGCGTGCGTCCGGACTCAAACTGATAAACGGCGTGTCATCGTTGACGGTCCGGTGTTCGGTGCGCAGCGGGGAGGGGCAGTGTCGCCCTGAGCGTTCAGGACAGCGCCGCGTGGAAAAGGCGCAGCCCGTGCCAGGCGCCCGCCAGGCACAGCAA
>QGHH01000885.1 GCA_003640645.1 Fredinandcohnia aciditolerans
ACCACTGGAATGTCCGCGGACCCAACTTCCAGTCCCTGCATGTGCTGTTCGAGGGGCAGTACCAGGAGCAATGGGCGGCGCTGGACGAGCTGGCCGAGCGCATCCGGGCGCTGGGCGAACTCGCCCCGCAGAGCTATTCGGCCTTCGCCAACCTGACCGGCATCAAGGACGGCGACCCGGAAAAGGGTTGGGAGGACATGGTGTCCGAGCTGATGCGCGACCACGAGGCGGTGTGCGCCACGGCGCGGGCGGCGTTCCCGGCGGCCGAGGCGGCTGGCGACCAGGCGACCATGGACCTGCTGACCGAGCGGTTCACCGCCCACGAGAAGCACGCCTGGATGCTGCGCGCGACGCTGGGCGGCAAATAGGCGGACGACCTGGAGGCTTCGCGTCACGACGCCACCGCGCAGGCGGCCGGCGCCGCGGCCGGGCTCGCGCTCGGCCTCGGCGTGCTGCGCGCGCGCCTGCGCCGTCACTGGCCGCTTGTGCTGGGGGCGCTCGCCGCCTGCGTGGGGGC
>QGHH01000886.1 GCA_003640645.1 Fredinandcohnia aciditolerans
GGGGTTTACATAGTAATACTCCACAACTGGAGCATCGCTGTTACAAGTGCTTTTCATCTCCAAATGTAACTGGGAAAGACTTTTCTCCTTCCCCCTCATCCCTCTCTTGATGACTGACTAAAGGAATGGGTGCCTCAGTTTCATTGCTCTGCCTCGCTCATGCAGAGGACTTGGCTTTCTTCTGCATCTCCAGCACGTGCTTCATTTCCTGGCTGCTGGTTGCTTCTCTGTGCTGCAGCAGGTCAGCGTGGCCCTTGGTAACACCCCAGCCCTCTGGTGTAGACATGGATGGGCACTTGGGACGACCGGATGCAGGCATGATAGTCTCCCAGTAGTCACGACGGGCCCTGGCTCTGACCCAGGGTTTGGTGTGCATCTCCAGACCAGAACCCCACATTCCGTGTTTCTCTGATGCAGCTGGGAGGGAGCCTCTCTCAGCGGCCAGCTCTTCTGCCAAAGCCCTGATGTGGTAAGGCTCAAATCCGCAGCAGCCACCAATGAATCGGATACCACTCTT
>QGHH01000887.1 GCA_003640645.1 Fredinandcohnia aciditolerans
GGTGCTGCACCGGCTGGCACGCAAGGATATCGAGGACGTTCTGGCGGCCGTCGGGCGTGGCGAACTCGATTCGGCAGATGTCTTGAAGGCGGTTTGTCCCGACTACAAGGACGAGCGCGTCACGGTGGCGCCGCCGATCTGCAGCATCGTCACGCGCCGGCGTACCGCCGGGTCGCAAAGATCGTGGACCAGGTAGAGGACATTCAGCATGGCCGGACCGTCAGCTTGGGCGATTTCGAAAAATTGTAGCGGCGATTTTGAAGCAAAGGTCGCGCCTGACGGATGGTTGGCCTCCATCGGCAGATGCAGCAATTCCTTGAAATCGCCCTGGATGTCGCTGCGCCATTGGGCGCGGATGAAGGGCCGCGCTCACTGCGTGCTCTTGTTCAGTTTGCAGACGATCGATTCCGGAAACTGGCAGGCGTCGCCCGGGGCTGTGTAGGCAACACGATCTATCTCGGCCGTGACCTGCTGCTGAGGACTGGCGAAGGCACCCATCCAGGATTTCAGCGTGTCG
>QGHH01000888.1 GCA_003640645.1 Fredinandcohnia aciditolerans
TCCAGCGGGAGAGCGAAGGCTACGGCCGCAGCCACGAGCGCGACGCTTTCCAGATCCAGTTCACCTGGCGGTCGGCGGCCGGCCTGCTGCGGCAGCGGGTTTTCTTCATCAGCGCCGGGCCCGAGGTGGTGGTGACCTACGCCGTCACCGCCGCCGCCGACGATTTCGCCGACCACTAGCAGGCCTTCGAGCGAGGCCTGGCGTCCGTGCGGATCGATGCGCCGCCGTCGCCGGGACAAAGGGCGCACTGATGCGCCGCCGCCGGATCGGGTGAGCGCATGAGCGAGATGCCCGCAGCGCGGCTCGGCGACGACATCGCCCACAGCCAGGCCGGACTGGGCATGTTGCTCGGCGTGCTGGGCGGCGTGGTGGCCGGCGCTGTCCTGATCGGCGCGACGGTGGCCACCGGCGGGGCCGCCCTGGCCGTGGTGGCGGCCGTCGGCGGCGCGGCGGGGCTGACCTCGTTCGGCGGCCTGGCCGGCAAGAACATCGGCGGGGCGATGATGGGCCCGCCGAC
>QGHH01000889.1 GCA_003640645.1 Fredinandcohnia aciditolerans
GGGTCATGCTGTGGTACGCCCGCATCGCCGAGCAGAAGCCGACCTTGCTGAAATGGGCCGGCAGCCATGTCGGCGTGTCGTTCAGCCTCGACGGCAAGTTCCTGATCTCGTCGATGCAGGAGAATCAGCTGCACGGCTGGCGGCTGGCCGACGCCAAGGACCTGCGCATGGGCGGCTATCCGGCCAAGGTGAAGAGCCTCGCCTTCCTGGCCAAGGGCATGCTGATGGCCGTTCGGCGGGGCCAACGGCCCGATGGGCAAGGAAGCCAGCGAGGTCGGCTTCGACCAGAGCGCCCTGGTCACGCGGGTGGCCGGGACGGCGGACGGGACCGTGCTGGCCGCCGGGCTCGACGACGGCCGCGTCTGGGTCTGCGACCTGACCTCGCGGCGGATCGAGACGATCAAGGCCGACAAGGGCGCGCCGATCAGCGCCCTGGCCGTGACCGCCAGGGGCGACCGCGTCGCCTGGGGCGACGAGGACGGCCTGGCGGGGGTGGCGACCTCCCCGGCGCTGGGGT
>QGHH01000890.1 GCA_003640645.1 Fredinandcohnia aciditolerans
TTCTCTCAAGCGCCTTGGAATATTCATCCCGTCCACCTGTGTCGGTTTGCGGTACGGTCTCGTACAGCTGAAGCTTAGAGGCTTTTCTTGGAACCACTTCCAATCACTTCGCAAGCAATGCTCGCTCGTGCCGTACCCTTGATTTACGCGCCCGGATTTGCCTAAGCGCCATCTTCGATACGTCAACAGGGACATCCAACACCCTGATGATCTTCCGCGATCCGTCCCCCCATCGCACTGTACGACGGTGCTGGAATATTAACCAGCTTCCCATCAGCTACGCATCTCTGCCTCGCCTTAGGGGCCGACTCACCCTGCGCCGATGAACGTTGCGCAGGAAACCTTGGACTTACGGCGAGGGGGCTTTTCACCCCCTTTATCGCTACTCATGTCAGCATTCGCACTTCTGATACCTCCAGCAGCCTTTACAAGCCACCTTCGCAGGCTTACAGAACGCTCTCCTACCGCGTGTACAAAGTACACACCCGCAGCTTCGGTTTATCGCTTAGCCCCGTTA
>QGHH01000891.1 GCA_003640645.1 Fredinandcohnia aciditolerans
GGCCGGCCGGCGGCTGACGGCGGTCTACATCGCCCTGTTCGCCATGGTCTTCCTGACCTTCTTCTATTTCAGCGGCCTGGCCCTCCTGCAGTTCTTCGGCATCTCGCTGCCGGCCTTCCGCATCGCCGGAGGCATCCTGTTGTTCCTGCTGGGCCTGGAGATGGCGCGCGACGACTTCACCGCCGCCTTCGCCGAGGCGGCCACCGACGGCGAGCCGCTGTCGACCCGCGCCTACGCCCGCCGCCGGTTCGAGCGGCTGATCGTGCCCTTCGCCATGCCGCTGCTGATCGGGCCGGGGGCGATCTCGACGGTGGTGATCTACGCCGGCGAGGCCAAGCGTTTCGGCCTGACCGGCGCGGTGATGGGCTTCGGCGTCATCGCCGGGGTGGCCCTGACCATCCTCCTGGCCTTCTGGGCCACCGGGTTGATCAGCCGCATGCTGGGCCGCATCGGCATGACCATCATCGTGCGGGTGCTGGGCCTGATCCTGTGCGCCATGGCCGTGCAGTTCGTCAT
>QGHH01000892.1 GCA_003640645.1 Fredinandcohnia aciditolerans
GGGTCGGGTGGGTTGCCGACATCGCCGCAGACCCCTGGCGCCTCTTGTTACGTGGGCCGGTCCCCGCCCTGGGCGACGCGACGCGGTCGGGGCGCACTGAGGACAGTCCGCCCCGGTTGACAGTCGCGCCGGGAGCAGGGGGCCCCGTCCCCGGCACGACGGCCCCCGTACCGCAACCCCGCACCCCGCCCCCCCGCGAGGGGAGGGGGGCCGATGGTGAGCAGTGGGCCGCGGGGGGAAGGCGCGGCGGCGGTCATCTCCCTCGGCCCCGGGAGGCGGCGACAGGTGCGGCCCGGGGGCTGTAACACTCGCTGCCCCGCGGCAGCGAGCCACCTGCCCGCCGAGGCCCTCCCAGCCGACCCGGAGCCGGTCGCGGCGCACCGCCTCGGTGGACATGCGCCCGACGGGGGCCGGGGCCGGCCGGGCGGCGGTCCCCTCCCGACCCCCCCCCGGAGGGGGGGGCGAGGGGGATCCGTCGTCCCGGGCCGGCCGACCGAACCCGCCGGGTTGAATCCT
>QGHH01000893.1 GCA_003640645.1 Fredinandcohnia aciditolerans
CTTGATAAAGGCGTCATCGATGGCGCGATACAGTTCTCGCGTCGGGTCGTACGACACGTTCAAAAGAGTCTGCTTCTGCTGCGCCTGCGCCGGCGCGATCGCGGCGAGAGACATCGTCACTGCGGCCAAGGCGGCCAACCATCCGGCTTTCCTGAAAGACATTCCCTGCTCCCTTCGCGTGTTTGGCAATGTGGGAGCAAGTTTGCCGGGGGCCTGTTCTGAACGGAACGAATCATTCTTTGATTGCTCATCGCTCCCAGGCATATAGCGCGGCCGCCGCCCCCTGTGAAAAAGCCGCGCATTCCCAGGGAATACGCGGCTTTGCGGGTGGCTGGCGCCAGAATCCGGGCAAGCGGTGACGCACCGCCTTGCGCACGGATTTCTTATTTACTTATTCGGTTGGGGCGTAATGCGCAGATAGGGACGCACCGCCTTGTAGCCCTTCGGGAACTTCTGCTTGATCACCGCTTCGTCCTGCAGCGACGGCACGATGATGACGTCGTCGCCGTCTTCCCA
>QGHH01000894.1 GCA_003640645.1 Fredinandcohnia aciditolerans
AGTCGGGGATGCGCTCGTCATAGACGTAGGCCACGCCCACGCCCTGCGCCGCCGCCTCCAGCAGCACCGCCGAGTCGGTGACGATCAGCGGCCCCCGCACGCCGACCTCGAACTCGGCCCCGTCGTGCTCGAACTCCCAGCGATAGAGCACGCCGCTGGAGAAGCGGAAGCGGATGCAGCGGTGGCCGACGAGGTCGCGCGGATGTTTCGGCTTCGGCATCCTGGCGAAATAGGAGGGAGCCCCCACGACAGCGCTGCGGATCTGCGGGCCGATGCGCACGGCAACCATGTCCTGCTGAAGGCTTTCGCCAAGCCGCACGCCGGCATCGAAGCCGCCTTCGACCACATCGGCGAAACGGTCCTCGATGACGATGTCGAGCACGATCTCGGGATAGGCCTTTGCGAAGGCTCCGAGCTTCGGCGCCAGCACCAGGTTCAGCGCGGTGCGCGGCACGGTCAGCCGGAGATTTCCGGCGGGTCTGTCCCTCGCCTCGACCGCCGCTTCCAGCGCCAGG
>QGHH01000895.1 GCA_003640645.1 Fredinandcohnia aciditolerans
AGTTAAGAGGCGTTTACTTTGGGGCCGGCGTCCGGGCGTCTAGGAAATGGAGATGTTCCCGATCGGCGTTCCGGGCGGCAGGTCACGCACCTTCGCCAGGAGCTGGGCCGAGATCGTCCAATAGACGTCTAAGTCGCCGACTTCGAGATTGGTCACGTCGTCGGCGCCGCCCAGGTACAGCGGGCGCCGGTACCCGACGCACTGCGCATACGAGGGCCGGGCGCCGCCCTGCGCGAGCCACTGCTTGTAGAACCCGTGCGCCACCGCGTCGTCGGCGTGGTGGACGAGCTCCTGGTCGTGAAAGGCCTCGACGTCCACGGGAATCTCCAACGCCTCGCCCGTCCCGGGCTCCAGCATCCGCACCTGAGGCCGCCCGGCGGCCACGCGGCCCAGGTCGGCGGCGAACTGCCTTCCCAGCCAGTCGGCGCCGAAGCATTCGATCCGTTCGGCGAACGCGGGAAAGGCCTGCCGAGCGAGCTCTGTGAACCCCTCGACGTCCTCGGGCCGATGCCGGC
>QGHH01000896.1:0-257 GCA_003640645.1 Fredinandcohnia aciditolerans
ATGGGGTATTCGAATCCCAGCCACTTCGCGGCGGCGTTCCGGAAGGAGTTTGGCGTAGGGCCGGGGGAATACAAGCGCGGCCTGTCGCCTACGCCCGCTGGGTCAGCGCCTTCGCAATCCGATGCCGCCCCACCGTCGTCTTCGGCACCTTGAACGGAAACCAGCTACGCACGTCCTCGTCCAGCCCAATCCCGTGCATGTAGTTGTAGATCGCCTTCTTCAACGCCCGTCCCAGCGCGTCGTGATCCACCCCGGTC
>QGHH01000896.1:267-515 GCA_003640645.1 Fredinandcohnia aciditolerans
AAGCCGATGTCGTTCTTGGCGAACGTCACGTCCGGCAGCGGCCGCAGCGTCACGCCGTATTCCTCGGGGTTCAGCCCCACCGGGGAATGCACCGTACAGGCGAAGCGATGGAAGAACCCGCTCTGGATACAGCCGTTTTCGAACAGCTGGCGCACGTACTCCAGCGCATCGACGGTGTCCTGCACGGTCTGCGTGGGAAAGCCGTACATCAGGTAGGCGTGCACCAGGATGCCCGCGTCGGTGAAGGC
>QGHH01000897.1 GCA_003640645.1 Fredinandcohnia aciditolerans
CGCCCGTGGTCAGGGAATTGTCAGGCAGGACAATGTCCGGTCGGAATTCGGTGTCGGCGCTGGCGTCGAGCGGATTGGTTTCGCCGATCCGGAGCTGTCGGGCAGGGCGGTGTGGCCCCTCGGCCAGAACCGTCGCGCCCGTCGCTGCTTTCAGTCTGACGGCGAGTGGCGAGTGATCGCGATGTGTGTGACTGACGAAGATATGGCTGACCGGCCGCCCGGCAATGGCTTCGACCAACGTGTTGAAATGCGTGTCGTTTTCAGGTCCCGGGTCGATCACCGCCAGCGTATCGCGACCGATGATGTAGGAATTGGTGCCGTGGAAGGTGAACGGGCTGGGATTTTGCGCCGTGATGCGCAGGACGCCCGGTGCAAGCTCTACAGCCGAGCCATAGCTCGGATCAAATCGGGCGTCGAATTTCAATGTCATGCGAGGCAAGGCTCCAGTGTAGGTACGACGATAGCGGCTGCCGTCGAGCATGGACAACTGACAAAACCGCGATGCGATTTTGGCC
>QGHH01000898.1 GCA_003640645.1 Fredinandcohnia aciditolerans
CAGGCATGCTGACACCCTGCTGTCAGGATGCGATGGCGATGCTCGGGTTTTGAATAGCTTATTCAGCCTTCACCAGCACGGAACTTTCGAACTCGATCACCTTGTCGCCGGTGGAATCGAAGGCCTCGCACAGAATGGTCAGCAACCGCCAGCCCGGCCGCGATGCCAGTGCGCGGTGAGCCAGGCCGGTGCGTGTGAAGGTGACTGTCTCGCCCGCGAATACCGGTTTCAGCCATTTGAGGTTGCGGAACCCCGGCGAGGGGCCGTATTCCGGCTCCGGACCAGGGCCATCCCAGGCGATATCGGGCCGCTTCGGCGTCTTCAGATTGTATTTCATCCAGGTCGAGGCTGTGTGCCAGCCTGAAGCGCACAAACCGCCGAGCAGGCTCTTCCTGGCCGCCTCTTCGTCGACATGGAAGACCTGCGGGTCGAACTTGCGGGCGAAGGCCTTGATCGCCTCCGGCTCGAAGGTGTGAGAGCCGAGCGTGACGGTGACGCCGATGCCGAAATACTC
>QGHH01000899.1 GCA_003640645.1 Fredinandcohnia aciditolerans
CATGGTATTCTTCCCTTCGGCCACGGACAATCACGTCGTGGCAGAAGCTGAAGGACATGAGGATGCAAAGATAACATAAACTTATTATTTATGTCTTGAATACAACTTTCCTTCACGGAATTCCGGGAACTTAGGGTTTCCGGAGTCGGTAAAGGAGTTCAAAGGGCAGGGGTAGGGGTTTTGGGTTCTAGTTATCAAACAAGGTCCAAATCAAACCAAATTCTACCCAAGGCTTCTAAATAATGTGTAGAGCTCATATAAAAAGTTTGGGCATTTTTGGAATTACCATTTATTTTCTAAAAATCCAGAACTAATACCTTAAACTACTTTAAATGCCTTAAAATTCCTTATTTCTTCTAAAAATCATAAAACTATTTTTATTAAATACTATGGAAAATAACAAGTCTAGGAAAATTGGTTTCACAATTTTAGGATTTTTCTACCATTTTCTATAATTGTTTTGGCTCTGGAATAAAAAGAAAAGGAAAACTGGTGAATAGTACTGGGCTGATTT
>QGHH01000900.1 GCA_003640645.1 Fredinandcohnia aciditolerans
GCCAGTGAAATTCCAGGAAAAAATGCACTTCCCGGTTCCGTAAATGTATAAAAACAAGAGCTAGAAGTTTCCGTGAAAACGGAAACGCACTAGCGGCCGTACTGCACGACCCACTCGGGGGGCTCCTTCTCTGCGCTTCCGTTGACCTTGACGTCGTACTGTCTCGCCCAGCGATAACCCCACATCGGACCAAACTTCGTCGCGACCGTCAGCGGCTGCTGGTAGGCGGGATCGGCCTGTGCCGTTTCCAGCGTCGTGAAGCGATATCCGGCTTCTTCGAACAGGATCAGAATACGGTCGAGGGTTGCGGCATTCAGGCTGTTAACATGCAAAAGCATGATTGCGGGCGGTTCATAGCCGAGCACCTGGTGGTTGAGGTTGGCGTAGTAGGCGATCTGCTCCCTTGTGTGCTCGAGGTAAGCAGCCACGATCCGCCCGGCCTTGGCGGTATCCTCCGCGGCAAGCGCCTTTTCATAAGCTCGGTCGAACAGATAGTCGGACGTATCGATGGTCG
>QGHH01000087.1 GCA_003640645.1 Fredinandcohnia aciditolerans
GGGGTGGCCACGTCCATGTATTACAATGTAGAGTACACCATCCAGGAGACCACCTGCACCAAGAGCGCAGAAGCTGTGGCATCTGACAAGTGCCCAGTCATGGACTGCGAGTTCGCTCACAAGGGCTTCTGTGTGGGATCCCTCTACAACTCTCCCGGTGGTGATGAGCAGACTATCAATGTAGAGTGTGAGATCTATGAGCCCGAGGCTGCTGAGAGGGAGAAGAAACTGCACCTGCTGGGCGGAGAGACTGACCACGAACACAAGAACAAACCCGACCACGACCAGAGCCACGACCAAGCACACGGTGCCGACCAGACACACTCACACGATCATGAACACGACCACACCAAGAGCCACGCTCATCACGACAAAACCGCCCAGCACGCTGACAACAGCGAGCACCACCACACACACGACCACGACGCTGGCAGCAGCCACAGGCACGCTCACGACCACTCCCACGACCACGGGCATGGCCACGATCACGTGCACGCTCATCACGCCAAAGCTCACAACCACACCGGCGACTCTCCCAACCAGCACCACGACTACAAGCATGGCGATGACGTGCACACCCATGACCACGACCACGAGCTGGCTCTGGACCATGACCACAAGCATGCTCACCTGCACGAGCACGAGCACCACCATCATCACCATGACCATGACCACGAGAAGGAAACCCACGACCACCCAGAGGGTGAAGTGAAGACACTGCCCTCCGTGGACCAGCCCGTGACCCTGCCTATCTTCCCTGATGTCCCTGAAGTAGGAGTCGTCCTGCCAGCCAAGCCCGACCCCCAGATTCCTGGACAGATGGAGCCCATCATCCGGCCCTTCCCCACCTCAGTCTCAGCCCAGTGCCCTCCTCCAGCAGCAGCCACCACCTTTGTGGAGAAACTCTTCTCGGAGGACCCCTTGTTCAAGCCAACTGCTTAAGGTTCACAAAACTCTCACAAAAACACAGACTGAAGGGTAGTGAAGAGAAAACATATAACATATCTGCTCCAGACAC
>QGHH01000901.1 GCA_003640645.1 Fredinandcohnia aciditolerans
CATGTTGGGTAACATAGAAAAAATCAAAAAAATTCCTACGCCATATTCAGATCTTCCTATGGAGAGACCAGCAATGAGAGAGGGGTGAGTGGATCTTCATACCTTTGAAGATCGCTAAGCGGAAGCGTTGCAAGAACGCGGTTGATGGAGTCGTACTCGCAGCGATTCAGATCGCGGTGTGATTCCGATCTATGTGCCGAATCACGGCACCTCCGCGTTCAACACTCGTACATCCCGGTGACTGATACGTCTCCATCGTATCTACTTTTCCAAACTCTTTTGCCCTTGTTTTGGACTCTAATTTGCATGGAAGCAACTGCACCTGCAACTAGCAACGCTATCAACAGGGTTAAGCAAGCAGTAACATAGCCAATCAGTGGTTTGCTAGGTTGAACAGGTTGAAGGTTAACATGGCACGGCCAAGGGGTCACGCCTTGTTGGCTTGTGGCCCATATGCGCGTCTCCCTCCTATTATTTTTATGTCAAAAATCTTATTTCTTCCGAAAAAATCATG
>QGHH01000902.1 GCA_003640645.1 Fredinandcohnia aciditolerans
GTGATCGCGGCCACCGGGCGGCCCGCGCGGTCGGCCCAGGCCTTGGTCAGCAGGAGGGCGGCCCGGGAATCGCCGCCGCCGGAGAAGGCCACGGCGACGGGGCGATCCGCATGCGGATCGAGACGCCGGTCGAGCGCCTCGAAGGCGGAGGCGGGCAGGCCGGCGGGCGGCGTCAGGCGGCGCACTTGGCCCGGGCGCGGGCGGCGGTCGCGCGGGTCTTCACGGCGGCGCTGGCCTTGGGATAACGCCGCTCCAGCTCCTCCAGCGTCTTGCAGGCGTCGGCCGGCTTCCTCAGGGCGATCAGCGACTGGGACAGTTTGACCACGGCGTCGGGGGCCCAGGCGGTCTGCGGCCAGCCCCGGATGGCGCCGACATAGGCCACCGCCGCCTCGCCATAGGCTTCCTGCACGAACTTGGTCTCGCCCAGCCAGTAGCGGGCCTCCGGCGCGCGGGCGGTGTCGCCGTAGCGGTCGACATAGTCCTGGAACGCCGCCGAGGCGGCCGGGTACTGGCC
>QGHH01000903.1 GCA_003640645.1 Fredinandcohnia aciditolerans
AGTCCATAGACGGCGGCGGTATCGATCCAGTTGATGCCGCGATCGACCGCGAGGCGGATGGCGGCGATCGAGTCGGCGTCATCCTGCGGCCCCCAGCCGATGGCCCAGGCGTTGCCGCCCATCGCCCAGGCGCCCACCCCAATGCGCGTGATCGACATATCGCTGCGCCCCAGCGGACGCGTGGGAAAAGAAGTCGTGGTGCTCATGCGAAAAAATCTCCTGCCGGCAAAACATCATGGCGGATTCCACCCGGGTTCCCGCAGCGGTCACGATAGCACTCGTCCAAGCCGTTGATTTTCCGGGATTGTGCGCCCGGGGCCCGGCGTCGCGGAAGCGGCTGACGCCCCTCGCCGCATGCCAACGTATGCCCCCGCATGCCACGCATGCGTCCCCCTGAACGCGACTTCAATGCAACTTTTTCGTTTTTTGCACCCAACCGACTTGCACGCCGAAATTAGTTCGTGCATAATCTCGTTTCTTCGCCAACGGCACTAAACAAAACCGGCAACGAGAT
>QGHH01000904.1 GCA_003640645.1 Fredinandcohnia aciditolerans
TCCGCCGTCTTCGTATTGATGATGATCGTGCCGTGTGGCGCGTTTCTCTGCCTGGCCCGCATCCGGCCGTCCGCGATCGATCATGAGGTCGCTCGCGGCGCGGCGCCGAGCGCGCGGCCCCAGGCATCCCAGGCACAAGTGCCGACGATCTGGCAGGTGCTGTCGCGCTCGAAGGCGCTGCGCCTGCTGGCGCTCGTCATGATGCTGTTCCATCTCGGCAACGCGGCCATGCTGCCGCTGCTGGGGCAGGCCGCCACCTCGCGTGGGGAGGCCGATCCCAGCGCCTACACGGCGTTGACCATCATCGTGGCGCAACTGGTGATGATCCCGGTAGCGTTGCTGGCGGGGCGCCACGCCCGTCGGTACGGCTATTGGCGGATTCTGACGCTGGCCTGCGCTGTCCTGCCCGTGCGGGGAGTGCTGGCCGCCATGGTGCCGCCGACCTGCGCCCTGGGGCCGGTGCAGATGATGGATGGCGTCGCCGCGGGCCTGGTGGGCGTGGCGCTGCCCGGCC
>QGHH01000905.1 GCA_003640645.1 Fredinandcohnia aciditolerans
GTCCTTGATGGTTCGCGTCGCCCGACGCCGAGGGCTTGTAGGACAGCCGTGCGCCCAAGCGGCATGGCTTATGGTTGCATGAATCGTCGATAGTCCGCCTACCTTGCACGCGCAGGGTGCAGCAGGGGCGACATGGCCAAGCCAATTTTATGCAGCGATCACCGCCGCTCGATTTCAGGTCGTCAGGCGGCTGTCTGGCTGGCGGTCGCGGGCCTCGCGGCGCTGTGGACCCTCGTCGTTCGCGGGCCGTACCTTGATGTGGTCGCCCTGGATGGCGATGAGGCGCTGTTCTTGATGATCGGCAAGGCCTGGGCGTCGGGCCATCCGCCCTATACCGTCATTTGGGATCTGAAGCCGCCGGGGCTCTACCTGATCTACGCCGCCGTATGGTCGATGTTCGGGGACGATCTGGTCGGCCCCAAGGTCGCCTGCTTGGCGGCGGTCATCGCCACCAGCTTGGGGCTCTACGTTTTTGCGGCTTGGTTCCTAAAGAGCCGAAGAACGGGCGTGGCGG
>QGHH01000906.1 GCA_003640645.1 Fredinandcohnia aciditolerans
GCCTCCGGCCGGCCGGGGGTCAAGGCCAGCGCGGCCGAACTGGCCGAGCACGCCACCTACCGGGCGGCGCGGGACAAGTCGGTTGGCGGCGAGTGCGTCTGGCGCAAGCTCGAGGCGCCGGTGGCGGCCGCCTGAAAGTTTTTTCCCGGCGACTTGCACACTTTCAAAAAAGCGTGCTAATATTTCGCCTCTTTCGGGGTGGTTAGCTCAGTGGTAGAGCACTGCCTTCACACGGCAGGGGTCACTGGTTCGAACCCAGTACTACCCACCAAAGACCCTCGAAGCGCATCGCCAGGCTTAAAAGCCGGCAGACGCGACTCGAGACCGGTGCAAGCGCTTTGCTCAAGCAAAGACGCAAACCCGAACGACAATGAAGCCAACCTTAGCCGGTTGGCTTTTTTGTTTTGCGCGCCGCCTTGATATGCCGCAAGCGCGACCGCCCGATTTGCGCGCCATCGTGCCCCGGGTTGTCTATGATGAAATCTGAAGTCGCAAATTTCGGCCTAAATTTCG
>QGHH01000907.1 GCA_003640645.1 Fredinandcohnia aciditolerans
GACGGATCGTCTCCACGGCCCGCACGCCATGGATGGTCGGCAGAAATGTCTCGACATCAAGCCCATGCTTTTGCGCCCACGCCGCCCAAACCCGCTCGGCAGCCGCGATCGAGCTGAGAATGGTGCCGTCCATGTCGAACAGGAAGGCGCCGAAGGCGTGGTCAGGGAAGGGAAGGGTCATTATGCGCGCAGCCTTTGATTTTCGGGGTCCCACAAGGGTCTGTCGTCCTGGACCGTCGCCTTGAAGCGTTCTCGACTTCGATTTCGGTGCCCGGCACGGCCAGATCGGCGCGCACCATGCCGAGTGCAATGGATTTGTCCACCCTGTAGCCCCAGCCTCCCGATGTGGTTTCGCCGACGATCGCATCCTCATGCCAGAGCGTGGACATGTAAGGTGCGTCGCATGCGCCGGGTGCCTGGATGACCAGCGTCGCAAAGCGTTTCTTCACGCCCTGCTGCCTTTCGTTGAGCAGCGCCGCCTTGCCGCGGAAATCCGGCTTGTCCCATTTCACG
>QGHH01000908.1 GCA_003640645.1 Fredinandcohnia aciditolerans
TACACTTTTCCATTTTTGACAATATCCGGAAAAGCGGCACCGTTTTCGGTAATAATGATTTTCTTTATGTTTGCGTAGGCGTTAAACCTTTTTATGATATGATACAGAGCCGGAGGGTAAACTTCCCAGCCCATCTCGGTTGCGAGTACGTTTCTTTTTTCGGCACTGACTAGTTCGGCACCAATATAGGGAATCAGTAAGGAAGCTCTTACTACCTCTCTGGTATAACATTGGAGACCAATAAAATCGAAATCAAAAGACATATTGTTCAAATCATCTTCCAATATATAATTTTTGAGTTTTTTAAGGACTGCTAAATCCTCTTTCGGATAACCGAGTCCTAAAATAGGCTCTATAAAAGTTCTGTTCAGTAACGTATCTACACGTTTTGCGGCTTCTTTATCTTTTGGTTTGTCAGTTTCGGGTTCGATATGCGTACATGAAAATGTAGTGCCAATATTGGCTTCAGGCAGTCTGCTTCGTATCATTTTAGCACCGGCGGCTGTAGATAAA
>QGHH01000909.1 GCA_003640645.1 Fredinandcohnia aciditolerans
TGCGGCGCGCCGCCGCCTTCGCTGGTCTTCTTCAGCTTCTGGTTGCTGACGTTCTTGACGCGCCAGTCGGCCACGGCCGCCACGGCGATGAAGATGTCGGCGTCGGCGGCGCTGGCCATCACCGCGTCGTGCATTTGCCGCGCCGTCATCACCGACAGGGCGGTGACGCCGCGCGGCACGGGCAGGGCGGTGGCGCCGGTGATCAGCGTGACGCGGGCGCCGGCTTCGCGCGCGGCGCGGGCCAGGGCGTAGCCGGTCTTGCCCGACGAGCGGTTGCTCAGCACGCGCACCGGATCGACCGGCTCGGAGGTGGGGCCGGCGGTCAGGAGCACGTGGCGGCCGGCCAGCAGCTTGGGCTGGAAGAAGGCGATCAGGTCCGCGAGGATTTCATGGGCTTCGAGCATGCGCCCGTCGCCGGTCTCGCCACAGGCCTGTTCGCCGGCCGACGGACCCAGGATGCTGATGCCGTCGGCGCGCAGTTGCGCCACGTTGCGCTGGGTCGCCGGGTTGGCC
>QGHH01000910.1:0-243 GCA_003640645.1 Fredinandcohnia aciditolerans
GTGGGCGCGCGCGCGGCGCAGCGCGGCATGATGGTCGGATGGCTTGCGCGAGCCCGCCGCGTCGGCCACCAGCACTGCCTTGTAGCCCAGCTCGGTCAAACCGATGACGGTCTGCAACACGCAGATGTGGGCTTCGCAGCCGGTCACCAGGACCGTCTTGCGCGCCGCCGGCAGCCAGGCCTCGAAGCCACGCTCGCGCGCGGCGGAGAAGTGCATCTTCTGGAACGTGGACTGCACCAGTTC
>QGHH01000910.1:253-513 GCA_003640645.1 Fredinandcohnia aciditolerans
GCATCTTGCTGTGATGTTCCGTCGCGACCACGGGCACATCCAGCAGCCGAGCGGCCCGCGCCAGCTTGGCGTTGGCCGCCAACACCGCGTCGCCGTCGTGGATCACGGGCATCAGGCGGCCCTGCATGTCGACGATGAGCAGCGTGGAATCGGAGGCTTGCAGCAGCATGGGAGGTCTCCTGAGGTTGAAGGCGGTATCGACGATACGGTATGACCATCACGCCAAACCGCTTCATTCAATGATATCTCGGGGGATCAAC
>QGHH01000088.1 GCA_003640645.1 Fredinandcohnia aciditolerans
TCGTCGGTCGATGCCTATACCCGCGGCCAGGTCGCGGCGGTAGTGTCCGACAGCGCCGACGAGCTGGTCGACGCCTTTTATTCCACCCTGCTGGCCGATGCCGAGGCCGGCCCGCGCCTGTCGCACGAAATTGTCGCCACCCGCCTGCACAAGGGCATGAAGGGCTGGCTCAAGGGCCTGCTGTGCGTACGCGAGCAGGGCGACATCGCGGCGCTGATGGCGGTACAGAAGAAGGTGGGAGAGGTGCATGCGCGCGTGCACATCCCGATCCACCTGGTGATGGCCGGCGCCCGCATCCTGAAAAACGAAATCGCAATGCGCCTGCGCGCCAGCGACCTGGACGGCGTGGCGGCCTCGGTCGCGACGCAGTACGTCTGCAATCTGTTCGACCTGGCGATCGAGCAGATGAGCCGCGCCTTCATGCGCGACATCAACCGCGGCGCCCGCAATGACGAGGCGTATCGGCTGTTCGCGTTGGGCCAGAACATTTCCACCGAGCGCGAGCGCCAGCGCGCCGCCCTGCTCGAATGGAGCCAGGCGGTGCTGATCGGCCTGCACTATCGCGCGCCGGAGCAGGTGTTGCCGCGCCTGGCAGCCTCCGAGTTCGGCCTGTGGCTGCAGCACAAGGGCGGCGTGCTGTTCGAGAGTGCGCCGGCGCTGCGGCAGATTACCGAGGCGGTGGAGCGGCTGGACGACGTGGTGCTGCCCGGCCTGCTGCAATGCGGCCCGGCGTCGCTGCCGGACCAGGTGCGCGAATTGCAGGAACTGGTGGCGCGCATCAAGCACCTGCTCAACGGCCTGTTCGACATGGTGGCCGAGATCGAAAGCGGCAGCGATCCGCTCACCAACGTGCTCAACCGCCGCTTCCTGCCGTCGGTGATCGGCCGCGAGATCCTGATCGCCACGCGCGAGCGCTCGACGTTCTCGGTGCTGCTGCTGGATATCGACCACTTCAAGCGGATCAACGATACGCACGGCCATGCCGCCGGCGACGCGGTGCTGCGCCATTTCG
>QGHH01000911.1:0-232 GCA_003640645.1 Fredinandcohnia aciditolerans
GGGCGGCGGCGGGCGCTACCGGATACCTGATCCATGCCTACCGTCGTATTCCACAAAGACGGCCAGACCCATACCGGGGTGGTGCCGGACAACGCCAACCTGGTGGTGCGCGCCGGCATCCGGCAGTTTCCCTTTCCGCACCTGCGTTACGAATGCGGCATGGGCAAATGCGCCAAATGCGCCTGCCGCGTGCTGTCGGGGGGGGAACACCTGCCGCCGGTGAACTGGAAGG
>QGHH01000911.1:263-513 GCA_003640645.1 Fredinandcohnia aciditolerans
TATGGCTCGACCACGATATCGAACTGGCGCAGGACGTCGAGACGGCGCCGCCGCGCGAGGTCGTTGCCGCCGCCGAGCAGCGCTAGCCGTCGCCCACGGCCGCAGCCGCCAGGCCCTCCCCGAACACAATCCGCAAAGGAACCCCGCATGACCCGCGACGCGAATGACGCCGTGTTCGTGATTCTGACGTCCAAGCCGGGCGTGTACCGCACCGAGGCGGACGCGCTGGCCGAGATCGTCGAGACCTACG
>QGHH01000912.1 GCA_003640645.1 Fredinandcohnia aciditolerans
CGGTCGGAGCCGAAGTCGGCCAAACCGTGTCGCCCGGGCAAATGGTGGTCACCGTCGCCCGTGCCGACACCCGCGAGGCGGTCGTCGACATTCCGGACTGGCTGACCGGGGATCTTGCCGCAGACGCACCCTTCGAGGTTGCGCTGCAGTCGCTGCCATCGATCCGGACGCAGGGCAAGCTGCGCGAACTGGCGCCGCAGTCCGACGATTCCACCCGCAGCCGCCGTGTCAGGCTTTCCTTGATCGACCCGCCGGATGCGTTTCGGCTGGGCTCGACCGTCACGGTAACCCGCGCCTCTACCATCAAGCCGGCGATCGAGCTGCCTCTGTCGGCGCTGCTGGAGAAGGACGGCAAGACCCAGGTGTGGATCGTCGACGAGAAGACGGCGAGCGTCGCTCCACAGGAGATCCAGGTGACCGCCCGCACCGGCGGTACCTTCACCGTGGCGGACGGCCTGGCCGCCGGAACCCGCGTGGTAACAGCCGGCGTCCACAGCCTGACGCCCGGCCAGA
>QGHH01000913.1 GCA_003640645.1 Fredinandcohnia aciditolerans
GGCGTGGCCAGCCTGCTGCGGCCGCAGGCCCAGGCCAAGGGCCTCAGCCTGACCGTCGACGTCTCGGCGGCGCCGGCCTGGGTGCGGGGCGATCCCGTCCGGCTGCGCCAGGCCCTGTTCAACCTGATCGGCAACGCCGTGAAGTTCACGCTGGAAGGCTGGATCGCCGTGCGGGCCCGTCCCGTCGAGGGGCCGCTGGGCCCGCGCCTGGTGTTCGAGGTCGAGGACACCGGCGTCGGCATTCCCGAGGCGGCGCGGGGACGGCTGTTCGAGCGGTTCCATCAGGCCGACGCCTCGACGACGCGCCGGTTCGGGGGCTCGGGCCTCGGCCTGGCCATCACCCGCCGCCTGGCCGAGCTGATGGGCGGCGGCGTCGGCTTCGCCTCGACCCCCGGCTCGGGCTCGCGGTTCTGGCTGGAGATCGGCGCCCCGGAGGCCGAGCCGCCGCAGGTCGCGGCCGGGGAGAGCCCGGCCGCCCTCGACGGCCTGCGGGTGCTGATCGTCGAGGACAAC
>QGHH01000914.1 GCA_003640645.1 Fredinandcohnia aciditolerans
CGATCGCTGCGTGCTTCCGCCATACGGCGTTCGACGTCCATTGCGGTCCTGGCGCGCGCCAGCATGGGCTGGGCGAACAGGTCGTTCTGGTTGCGGATCTCACGATAGTTCCAGTCAGTGGCGCGTGTTGCGCCGATCATCAGGTCGAAGTTGCGCAGGATATCGCGCGCCGACCACAGCAGGTAACCGTTGACGGAAGCCGCATTCAATTCGTCCTGGGTCGGTTTGGAGAGCTTCGGCGTGATGGCTGCAAGCTCGGCATTGAGCGATTCCATGCCTGCCTTGAGGCGTTGCGCGTGGTCCTTGGCGGACTTGGCCAACTCGAGACGTGTGCTCGGGCTCCACGTGCTGACAGCTGTTTCAGCAAAACCGGTGGCGTTGTTGAGATCTCGGGCGAAGGTGACGATGTGGCCACTCAATGCATCGATTTCGGCGCGATAGGAGCCGGCACGGTTCAACGCGAAGATGGTAGCACTGACGGCAACTGCCAGTATCAACAGACCGGAAAGATA
>QGHH01000915.1 GCA_003640645.1 Fredinandcohnia aciditolerans
AGTCCGCCGCCTTGGTTAAGGCTGCAATGCTCGACATCGACTTCGTTCTGTCGATCTATCTCGACGCTGGCGAGGACGAGCGCCGCCGCCATGAACACGAGCGCGCCGAGGCCGCCGCCGCCCAGGAGCAAGTCGTTGCAAGCCTTGGCGCGGCGCTGGAACGCCTGTCGGCGGGAAATTTGCGCCACAAAATCCAGGAGCCCTACCCCGCCGACTATCAAAAGCTACGTGACGATTTCAACGTCGCCCTGGCGCGCCTGCAAGAAACCATGGGGACCATCGCCGGCGTCTCGGCGGAGATTCGCTCAGGATCGAGCGAGATCAGTGAAGCGGCGGACGATCTTTCACGGCGCACCGAGCAACAGGCGGCGAGCCTTGAAGAGACCGCGGCGGCGCTCGATCAATTGAACGCGACAGTAAAGAAGACCGCCGCCGGCGCGAACGAAGCCAGCAGCGCCGTGGAACAGGCCAAGCGCGAAGCGGAAAAGGGCGGTGAGGTCGTACGCAACGCC
>QGHH01000916.1 GCA_003640645.1 Fredinandcohnia aciditolerans
CCATGGAAAAGCGCGGGCCGTCAGACAGCTGCGCATGCGCTTGCAGGACCAGTTCGGCCAGTCGCTTGGAGGCGCCCATGACGTTGGTGGGCCGCACTGCCTTGTCGGTGGAAATGAGGACGAAATCCGAGGTGTGTGCATCCACCGCGGCCCTGGCCAGGGCCAGCGTGCCGAATGTGTTGGTGCGTATGCCTTCATGAACGTTGGCCTCGACGATGGGCACATGCTTGTAGGCGGCCGCATGGTAGATGGTCTGGATCTCGAAGTGCCGCAGCTGGGCCAGGCATCGGTCGTAGTCGCGCACCGAGCCCAAGACTGAAATGATTTCGACGGCGTTGTCGCCGTTGAGCTGGCGCAGATTGTGATCGATGGCGTAGAGAGCGACCTCCGACATCTCGAACAGCACCAGGCGGCGGGGCTGCAATGTCAGGATCTGGCGGCACAGTTCGGATCCGATCGATCCCCCAGCGCCACTGACGAACACCGATTTGCCGCGCACGCAGCGCTCCAGC
>QGHH01000917.1 GCA_003640645.1 Fredinandcohnia aciditolerans
TAGGCCTGGGTCTGCTCGAACACTGGCGAGCCGCCGCCCACGAACACCAGGTGCAGCTTGGGCCGGGTCGCCATCAGCGGCGCGATGGCGTCGATCAGGTCCTTGTGGCCCTTGGTGGCGCGCATCACGGCGACACAGCCGACCACCAGATCGTCCGGCGCCAGCCCGAGTTCCTCGCGCAGGGTCGAATGCTCGACCGGCGGCGGCAGCACGATCGGCGAATAGACCGTGGCGACGCGATCGGCCGGCACGCCGCGTTCGATCAGGTGCTCGCGCACGTGGTCGCTGACGGTGGTGACGCGATGCGGCAGGCGCGTGTACGACCAGAGCGAGCCGACCTTGTTGGACAGGTGGCGGGTGCGCACGATCAGCGGCGTGCCCGCCAGGCGGCCGGCCGCCGCGGCGATCACGGTGTCGCGCCGGCTGTGGGTGTTGAGCACGTCGAAGCGCCCTTCGCGCAGGAGGCGGCGGATGGCGGCGACGCCCTTCAGGTAGTTGACCGGCCCGTCCAT
>QGHH01000918.1 GCA_003640645.1 Fredinandcohnia aciditolerans
CATCGCGCCGGCCTGCTCAAGCTGTTCCGGCTGGGCCTGCGCGAGCAGGTCAAGTTCCTGGAAAAGAACCTGGCCGACCTGACCAGGATCAGCATGCTCTACATGACGCTGGGCACGCAGGAGGACCTGCGCGACCAGATCATCGACTGCGCGCTCGGCCAGGCCTGCCTGGCCGAGCCCTGGCCGGTCAATGAACAGCAGTTCGAGGCGCGCCGGGCCGAGGGCAAGGGCCGGTTGGGCCTGCTGGCCCAGGAAGTGGCGCGCCTGGCGGGCGCGGTGCTGACGGAATACGCGGCCCTGCAGCGCAAGCTGCCGCAGGCCAAACCGCACGCCGCGGCCTACGCCGACCTGCAGCAGCAGTTGGGGGCGCTGATGCCCAAGTGGTTCATCCGCGACACCCCCTATGCGCAACTGTCGCACTTCCCGCGCTATCTGAAGGCGGCGGTGGCGCGCATCGACAAGCTGCGCGCCGATCCCGGCCGCGACGCCAAGCTGGTGGCCGAGATGGCGCC
>QGHH01000919.1 GCA_003640645.1 Fredinandcohnia aciditolerans
GACGTGGTGGTCGACCCGATCACCGCCGTCGAAAGCCATCCCGACCGCCACGCCAAGATCCCGCGCCCGGCGGACGTCTACGGCCCCGGCCGCCCGAACTCGGCCGGCGTCGACCTGTCGGTGCGCGCCGAGCGCGAGCGGCTGGCCAAGGCCGTGGCGGCGGTCGACGCCGAAAAGCTGATCGCGGGCCCCATCGTCGGCGGCAAGCTGCTGGCCGGCGTCGCCCCCTCGGCGGTGACCAGCCCGGCCGACGCCGCCCACGTGCTGGGCCAGGCCTCCGAGGCCGGTCCGGCCGACATCGACGAGGCCTTCCGCCTCGCCCGCGCCGCCCAGCCCGCCTGGGACCGCGCCGGCGGCCCGGCCCGCGCCCGGACCCTGCGCGCCATGGGCGACGCCCTGGAGCGCGACGCCGACCGCCTGATCGCCATCCTGTCGCGCGAAGCCGGCAAGACCCTGCCCGACGCCGTGGCCGAGGTGCGCGAGGCCGTGGACTGCTGCCGCTACTACGCCCA
>QGHH01000920.1 GCA_003640645.1 Fredinandcohnia aciditolerans
GAATTCACGAGGCGGGAAGGGCAAAACCTTCAAGCCGAAGCGGGAAGTTGATTTGGTTGCACTGAGCGCAACGAAGTCAGTAGCTGTAGGGTGTGGGAGATGTTTAAGCCCATGCCCAGACTCGGGGCGTAGCTCAGCCTGGTAGAGTACTGCGTTCGGGACGCAGGAGTCGGAGGTTCGAATCCTCTCGCCCCGACCACTTATCTGTGGTCGAATTTTTGGTGGTGTTCTCGACACCAGCAGCAATAGCCGGAACCGCGAAAGCGGCGCCGGCTTTTTTGCGTTTGCTCTCTTCCTGTGCCAGCAAGATGAACGTCGCATCGATCGCGACGCCCGCTTCCTGAGCCATCAGCATAGCAGTCCGGTAGTCCGGAAGGTGCGTGCCCTTCACATAGCGATCCAGGGTCTGCTGTTTCAGACCCCACGCCTTCGCCATGCTGTTCACGCTGCGCCCCTTGAGCGCGGCTTCTACAAATTCCTGATATTCCCTCGCCAGTCCTATCTTGCCGAAT
>QGHH01000089.1 GCA_003640645.1 Fredinandcohnia aciditolerans
CGTCCAGTTGCAGCGAATTGGCCGCGCGCCAGAAGTCGTTGTCGGTCAGCATCAGTTGATACAGCGGCGTGAACAGCTCGATGGCGCTTTGCAGGTCGAGGAAATTCAGTTTGCCCTGCGGCATGTCCTCAAGCTTCAGATCAGGATCGCGGATCATCGAAAAGTCGACGCGCTCGGGCGCATGCATTTCCACGCCCGCGTCGCGCAACGCCTGGTTCAGCCGGATCACGAAGTTGAACAGGTTCAGGTCGTGCTTGACGAACAGTTCGTCCTTGAGATCGTCGATCTCCATCGGTTCGAGCGGCGTGGTGGTGATGCGCACCGGTGAGTTGGCAGCGATGAACGACAGGATCTGCGCGCCCAGGTGGAAGTGCCGCAGGATCAGCAGGTTGGTCTGCGGCGTGGCGAAGGTCTTCAGGCCCCAGTAGATCAGCCGGTGCAGGGCGCCGTTGAAGTTCGGCCAGTGGACGAACACGCGCCGCAGCAGGTGCACGACCACGAAGAACACGAAGATCAGCGGGCGCAGGGCCGGCAGCAGGAAGCTGCGGGAATAGGAGGCGTTGCCGACGACCAGGGCCCGCTTGGCGTCCTCGTCCACGGGCAGGCTGTGGTCCAGCCACAGGGCGAGCCAGGGATCGGGATCGGCCGGATCGTGGGCGGCGGCGTCGAAGCGCTGACCGAGACGGGGTTTGCGAGCCATGGGACCAGTCCTCCTCAGCGCACGTCTTCGATCTGCATGGCGTAGAGCCGGCCGGTGACCTCGGCGCAGCGGACGATGCGCGCCTCGACCGCCGGATCGGGCAGGACCATGGCCAGCATCGCCTCGAACTCGGTCATGTGATCGCCGTCGTTGGCTCCGTGATAGACGAGGAACCGCACGGCCTCGTCGGACAGGGACAGCTGCCGGGCGATCGCCCGGCCCCACCCGGCCGCCTTGATCGAGCCCAGCCCCTCGATGATGAACATCGCGCCCAGCAGGTCGAAGGGGTTGGGCTTGGAC
>QGHH01000921.1 GCA_003640645.1 Fredinandcohnia aciditolerans
GGTGAAGGCATCGCAACGGCCCGACTCGAAGGCGCGCACGACTTCGGTGACCTTGTCGATCACGACCGGCTTGAATTCGATGTTGTTGGCGCGGAACCAGTCGGCCAGGTTCAGCTCGGTGGTGGTGCCCGGCTGCACGCAGATGGTGGCGCCGTTCAGTTCCTTGGCGCTCTTGACGTTCAGGTCCTTCGAGACCATGACGCCCTGGCTGTCGTAGTAGTTCACGCCCACGCCGATCAGGCCCAGGGTGGTGTCGCGCGTCAGCGTGACGGTGGTGTTGCGGGTCAGCACGTCCACTTCGCCCGATTGCAGGGCGGTGAAACGCTGCTGCGTGTTCAGCGGCGTGACCTTGAACTTGCTGGCGTCGCCGAACATGGTGGCGGCGACGGCGCGGCACAGATCCACGTCCAGGCCCTTGTACTCACCCTTGCTGTCCGCGATCGAGAATCCCGGAATGCCGGTCGAAACGCCGCATTGGACAAACCCTTTCTTCTTGACGTTATCGAAGGTC
>QGHH01000922.1 GCA_003640645.1 Fredinandcohnia aciditolerans
CCTTCTTGAGCGCGGCCAGGGGCGCCTTCTGGCTGGCCGGCGCGACGGCGAGGGCGTTGTCGACGTCCTTGCGGATGGTCTTGACCTGCGCGTCCAGCTCCTTGATCTGGCCGTCGATCTTGCCCGTGTCGATCGAGGCCGACTGGTGCGTCAGCAGCACGTAGAGCTCGCCGTGGGCGGCGGTGATCCGCTGCGAGATGTCGGCCAGGCGCAGGCTGTCGGGCATGTCCTGGCTGACGACGCGGTTGAGCGTCGCGGTCTGCCCGCGCAACACCATGATCGAGCCGCCGGCGATCAGCGCCAGCATGACCAGGGCGAACACCGGGGCGAAGGCGATCTTGACGATCAGCGGCATATCATCGAGGCGCAGGGCGCGCATGCGTGGCTCCATCATGGCCGTGCAAGGTCTGTGACATTCTGTCTCGCATCGAGACAATGACCGTTGAGTAAACGCCGATACGGGAATGCCTGGAAAATCTTCCGGCCGGCGGCGAAGTCAGAATCCAGACGT
>QGHH01000923.1 GCA_003640645.1 Fredinandcohnia aciditolerans
GGCCGCAGGCCCTGGTGCTGGCGTTGGGGTTCGACACTTACAAGGACGATCCCATCAGCGTCCTGAAACTGGACATCGACGCCTACCGCGGCATCGGCGCGCGCGTGGCCAGCCTGGGCGTGCCCACGGTGGTGGTGCAGGAAGGCGGCTACATGGTGCAGGCCATCGGCCCGGCGCTGGACGCATTCCTGCAAGGCCTGGCCCGCGCCTGAACCCCGCCATGGCCATCACCTCCGCCACGGCGCCCGGCGTCATCCCGGCCGCCGGTTCACGGCGGGCCGGCATCCTGCTGTTCTTCGCGGCGCTGGTGGCCTTCGCCACTTTCGACGCCGGCTCCAAGCAGATGCTGATGCGTTACCCGGCGCCGTTCCTGAACATCATGCGCTATCTCGCCGTGGCGACGCTGGCGCTGGGGCTGCTGTGGCGCCATGGCTGGCCCGACCTGCGCGCCGCGCCGCAAAAGCCCCTGCTGATCCTGCGCGGCCTGATGCTGGCCACCGTCGGCACCTGC
>QGHH01000924.1 GCA_003640645.1 Fredinandcohnia aciditolerans
GGCCGTGAAAAGGCCCGCAAGCCTTGCGGCTCACGGGCTTTCCGGTGACGAGCCCGATAATCCCGGTCACATATTCTCGATCATGACCTGGCCAAAACCGGAGCACGACACCTGCGTCGCGCCCTCCAGCAGCCGGGCGAAGTCATACGTGACCTTCTTGGACAGGATCGACTTCTCCATGCTCGAGATGATCAGGTCGGCCGCCTCGGTCCAGCCCATGTGGCGCAACATCATTTCCGCCGACAGGATCTCCGAACCCTTGCCCGCGTACTTGGGCGCCGTGCCGTGGGTGGCCTCGAACATGGCGACCGAATCGGACAGGTTGGCGCCCGGGGCGATGCCGATGCCGCCCACCTGCGCGGCCAGCGCGTCGGAAATGTAGTCGCCGTTCAGGTTCAGGGTGGCAATGACGTCGTATTCGGCCGGGCGCAGCAGGATCTGCTGCAGGAACGCATCGGCAATGACATCCTTGACGATGATCTCGCGGCCGGTCTTGGGGTTCTTGAACTTG
>QGHH01000925.1 GCA_003640645.1 Fredinandcohnia aciditolerans
GCGGCTTTCGGCGCCCGGCATGCCCGACCTGGACGTGCCGCTGGACGGCTCGGCGCTGCAGCCCGGGGTCGAAAGCGTGGGCGTCTGGAAGGACACGCTCGACGCGCGCCGCGAGAGCGAGGCGGCGGCGCAGTGGTGCTCGGATTTCCTCAAGACGCCTTGTCGCCTGTACAAGGTCGACACCGGCGCGACGCGGCCCGCCAAGCCGGAATGGGTCGACAAGTGGGCCGAAAGCCATCCAGACTTGGCGCAGACGTTCGGGGGAGATCACTTCTTCGGCTTCGCCGATGGCTTCCCGTTGCTGGTGGCGAACCAGGCGTCGCTCGATGACCTGAATGCCCGCCTGCAGGCCAAGGGCGTGGCCCCGGTGCCGATGGATCGGTTCCGTCCCAACATCGTGGTGCAGGGCGACTGGGAGGCCTTCGAGGAAGACCATACCGCCATGATCACCACGGGCGCGGTCAGCATGGCGTTCGTCAAGCCTTGCACGCGCTGCTCGATTCCCGACATC
>QGHH01000926.1 GCA_003640645.1 Fredinandcohnia aciditolerans
TGCCGTCGTGCGGCAGGACCGCGCCCGCGTCGTCGGTCAGCTTCATCTCGACGCCCAGCGGGCAGCGGCCCTGCTTGAGCTTATAGGCCATCTGCTCGTCGTAGCTGAGCCTGGCCACCGCCGGCGTCTCGCCGCCGATGGTGCCGACCGGCGACATCTCGGTCATGCCCCACAGGTGGAAGACCTCGACGCCGTAGCGTTCCTTGAAGCCGCGGATGATCGATTCCGGACAGGCCGAGCCGCCGATGAACACCCGCTTGAGGGTGTCGATGCGCCCGCCCGTGGCGTCGAGATGCTGGAGCAGCATCTGCCACACCGTCGGCACGGCGGCCGAGACGGTGACGCCCTCGCTGACGATCAATTCGTATACGGACGGACCGTCCAGCTTCTGCCCCGGCATCACCAGCTTGGCCCCGACCGCCGGGGCGGCGAAGGTCACGCCCCAAGCGTGGGCGTGGAACATCGGCCCCCCCGGCAGCACCCCGGCCTTGACCGAAAGGCCCATGACGGC
>QGHH01000927.1 GCA_003640645.1 Fredinandcohnia aciditolerans
GGCGACGGCCACGAAGACGCCGCCCTGCGCCTGTTGCGGGCCGCCGGCCTGGTGCTGCTGGCCCGCAACCTGGGCTGCCGCGCCGGGGAGATCGACCTGGTCATGCGCGACGGCGATGTGCTGGTGTTCGTCGAGGTGCGCTCACGCCAGAGCGACGCCTCCGGCGGCGCGGCGGCCAGCATCGGCCGCGACAAGCAGGCGCGCCTGGCGCGCGCCGCGGCGCACTGGCTGCCCACCCTGGCCCAGCGCCATTGGCAGGGCGCCGTGCCGCCGGCCCGCTTCGACGCCGTGCTGTTCGACGGCGACCAGGTCCGGTGGCTGCGCGCGGCGTTCGAGCTGGCTTGATTCGGGTCCGCCCGTGAGATAATCGCGGCCATGGATATGACCTCTCGAATGACGTCGCACTTTCGCGACGCCATGGCCACGTACGAACAAAGCATGAACGTGCTGGCCGAGCCGCTGGCGATCGCGGTGGACGTGCTGTTTGGCGCCCTGGCCAACAACGGCACGA
>QGHH01000928.1 GCA_003640645.1 Fredinandcohnia aciditolerans
CCGTGCTGCTGGCGCTGGGCTGGCGCGACCTGCTGAATGACGGCGTCACGCTGTTCGCGCTGGCGGCCGCCGCCGCGCTCGCCGGCACCTGGGCCGACGTGCCCGTCAACGCGCTGGCGATCCGCGTGCTGCCTGCGGCCGGCCGCGCCTCGGCGGGCGGCATCCGCTCGATGGCGCTGTGCCTGGGCGCCATCGCCGGCGGCGGCCTGATGCTGTCGTTCGGCTGGGCCGCCGAGGGCGACGCCGCCCCGGCCGCGGCCGTCAACGCCTATATCCGCCTCGCCGCCGACGGGACGGTCACCATCGTCTCCAAGAACCCCGCGATCGGCCCGGGGGTGAAGACCTCGATCCCCATGCTGGTCGCCGAGGAGCTCGACGTCGACTGGTCGGCGGTCCGCATCGAACAGGCCCTGGCCGACCAGGGCGTCTATGGCCGGCAGGTCGCCGGCGGCAGCATGGCCACCACCTTGCAATGGGACGAGCTGCGCCGGGTCGGGGCCGCCGGCCGCC
>QGHH01000929.1 GCA_003640645.1 Fredinandcohnia aciditolerans
GACCCGGCGAAAGCGGTAGTTGGGGTTGTCGATCTGCGCGTACAGCGGCTCGTGCGCGTGGCACAGCAGGAAATCGACCTCGCCGTCGGCCAGCATGTCGATGCCAAAGTTGAGCGTGGTGGTGACCACCTTCAGCTGGAACGGCTGCATGCCCTGCTGCACCCTGGCCATCAGCCCCGGCAGCACCGAATGCGCCAGCGTCTTGCCGGAGGCGATCGCGATGCGGCGGACACGCTCCTGTTCCGGCTTCTGCAGGCCCTGGCGCGTCTCGCGCAGGATGTCCAGCACGTCGATGGCCGCCGCCAGCATGCTGCGTCCGGCCGCGTTCAGCGTCGACACCTGGTGGCCGCGCTCGACCAGCGGCACGCCGGCCCAGTCCTCCAGCGCCTTGATGCGGCGCCCGAAGGCCGGATGCGTGACGTTGCGCGCCTCGGCCGCCTGGAACAGGTTGCGCGCCTTCGACAGCGCCACGAAGTCCTCCAGCCACTTGATATCCATCCGTCTCCCCTC
>QGHH01000930.1 GCA_003640645.1 Fredinandcohnia aciditolerans
ACGGCACTGTCGCGCATCTTGATCTGCCCCAATCTGGGCGAAGGCTCCGGCGGGACGACGGCATCCAGCAGGCAGATGCTGAATGGCACGAATATCATGAATTTCCAGATCTATTCGGATGCGAGCCGAAGCACCGTATGGGGTTCATATCTGTGGCCCTATCCATCCCGCCCTCCTGTTCTTGCCATGACGCTCAGCATTCTGGGTTCGGGTTCGGGAAGTACCGTGCTCTACGGCGCCGTGCCCGGCGGTCAAGGCACCGTTCCGCCGGGCAGCTATCTGTCCGCCTTTTCCGGCAGCCACGTGGAATTTCGTTACCGATATTCGGCAGCCAGCAACGACTGCACCGTCACCACCGGCGTTGTCGTTGCCCGGCCATCCTTCAACACCACCGCAACAGTGGCGGCGAACTGCCTGATCTCGACACAGCCCGTCGACTTCGGCACAACCGGCGTGTTGAGCGGCAATGTCGATGCAACCGGACAGGTGTCGGTCAACTGCACGCCCGGA
>QGHH01000931.1 GCA_003640645.1 Fredinandcohnia aciditolerans
GTGGGTTGGAGCCTTGCGGGTAGAGATGACGGATCAGTTCGCGAATGACGATGCCAAGCGCGACGGTGGCAACCAGTGCCATCATCGCCGGCGCATCCCTGAAGCGGCGGATCACCACCTTGTCCAGGATGACGCCGATGAGACCGACGGCGAACACGGCAATGCAAGCGGAGACGATCAGCCAGACCGGGCCGGAGACGCCGATCGCGATGGCGAGCGCCTGCGCCGCGGCCAGTGCGATGAACGGCGACGTCATCGCGACATCGCCATGCGAGAGGCTGAAGCCGATAGCCAGCAAAGCATAGATGCACCCGAGGGTCACCCAGTTCACCAATTGCTGGACAATCAGCTCCGTCATGCCACCCCTCTCTGGAGCGTTTCGATTTCTCACGGAAACGCTCTGTCTCTTTGTTTTTATGCAACCCCGGACGGAAAACCGTTACATGCTTTCCCGGAACTGCTCGTTCAGAGGCGGAACGATTAGCAGTGCCTCCCCCAGGCGCACATAAT
>QGHH01000932.1 GCA_003640645.1 Fredinandcohnia aciditolerans
GCCCAAATACGAGGTCGTGGTCGTCGACTACGGCGTCAAGCGCAACATCCTGCGCGCCCTGACCAGCGTCGGCGCCCGCGCCACCGTGGTGCCGGCGAACACCACCGCCGAGGAGATCCTGGCCCGCAATCCGGACGGCGTGCTCTTGTCCAACGGCCCCGGCGACCCGGCCGCCACCGGCGAGGACGCGGTCCCCGAGATCAAGAAGCTGATCGACAGCGGCAAGCCGGTGTTCGGCATCTGCCTCGGGCACCAGATGCTGGCCCTCGCCGTCGGCGCCAAAACGGTGAAGATGGAGCAGGGCCACCACGGGGCCAACCACCCGGTCAAGGACCTGACCACCGGCAAGGTCGAGATCGTGTCGATGAACCACGGCTTCACCGTCGACCGCGACAGCCTGCCCGCCCCGGTGCAGGAGACGCACGTCTCGCTGTTCGACGGCACCAACGCCGGCATCGCCCTGGCCGACAAGCCGGTGTTCAGCGTCCAGCACCACCCCGAAGCCTCGCC
>QGHH01000933.1 GCA_003640645.1 Fredinandcohnia aciditolerans
GCTCGTAGTTGGTTCCGTCCAGGCTCGCCCACACCTCGCAACCGCCCCAGTTCGGCCCGCCGGCCACGGCCAGCCACGCCTCGTACAACGTCCCATTGAGGAGAGCGCCAGGCGGGTTGATCAGCACCACGTTCACCGCCGCGCCCGGGCTGATGTCGTAGTTGGGGGCGGGGCCGGCGGCGGATTGACGGCTGAATTGCGGGGCGCTGGCGGAGCCGACCAGCACCTCCTCGGCGGTGACCTGCAGCAGACCGTCGCCGGCTTCGGCGATCTCGGTGATGCGGACCAGCTGACGGTTCAGGTCGCCGCTCGTGATGGTGACGACATCGACCATCGGTTCGAGCAGGCAATAGTTGTCGGCGAGCTGAAAGGTGAAGGTCTGGCGGACGTAACAGCTGCGCTGCACCATGATCTGGGCGATCTGGGCGGCGATGCCGGGGTCGCATATCGAATGCAGCGTCGCGGGATTGGCCTTGCGCACGCCGTAGGCGTCGATGCTGGCCTGATCGA
>QGHH01000934.1 GCA_003640645.1 Fredinandcohnia aciditolerans
ATAATCAATTCTTGGGCTTGGTTGCAGGCTGCTTGGCCTTCTGCTTGGGAGGTGGCCGACTGGAATTGTCCTCCTCTGAGGAGCGATAGCGCTTAGAGCTCTCATGGCGATAAGTGGCGAGAGCGTGTGTGAAGAAGTACACCCCTGCAGGGTTATGATCTATTCGAATAGCCGCGTCCGCGGATATGGACTACTTGGAGACATATGTTGTTCATAGATAACTTCAATGGCTACTCATAAAATTGCCAAGATAAGCGTGAGTGTCGTGGACGGCATTTCCGTACGGAGACGGAATGATTCCACGATAGTGTATTGTTGTGGTGTTAGTGGACTCGTGTGCGAGAAATCAAGTTGTCAAAATTATTTAAAAATGCAAGTTGTCTAGCCACGAGTCAAATGCTGGCTTTCCGCATGTCTCAGCTGGTGCAATGAGTCTGAAGAAGCGTGAGTTTCGCAACTTACGCCAGGGGAATCGCTCTGTGGCTCAGTATGTTGATGAATTGTAGTCGT
>QGHH01000935.1 GCA_003640645.1 Fredinandcohnia aciditolerans
GGCCCCGCCGTCGAGGTCGGCCGCAAGCAGTTCCCCGGCGGGGGCATCCATACCGCCGGCCGCTACGCCATCCGCCGCGGCGTGGCACGCCACCTGGAGATCCTGGCGCGCCACGCCATGCCGGCGACCTTCTTCGCCTGCGGCTACGACGTCGAGCATTACCCGGACACCTTCCGCGCCATCCTGGCCGCCGGCCATGAGATCGCCGCCCACGGCTACCTGCACGAAGCCTGGGACCTGGGCGAGGACGAACCCGCGCTGTTGGAGAAGACCCACAGCCTGATCCAACAGCGGCTGGGCGTGACGCCAGTGTGCTGGTGTTCGCCGTCGGGCCGCAAGAGCCACCGCACCCTGCCCACGCTGCGGCGGCTCGGCTACCGCTACGACGCCAGCGAAAAGGACCGCGACCGCCCTTACCTGCCGGCCGGCGGCAACGATGACTTCGTCATGCTGCCGAACAACACGGTGTCGCTGGATGACTATCCGTTCTATTTCACCGGCCACAGCCTG
>QGHH01000936.1:0-270 GCA_003640645.1 Fredinandcohnia aciditolerans
TTGCCAGAGCAATAAAACGACCTTCTTCTTTATAGGGAAGGATAACGGCAAATATTCCATTTTCAGAAAGCAATAAATCGGCAGCCTCAATTAATTCTTCAAAGGGCATAGCATCTTGAAAACGAGCTAAATCGCGTTGTTCATTCTCGGTTTTGTAATCTTCAGAATAAAAAGGAGGATTTGAAACAATTAAATCATACTCATCTTCCGGTTCTTCTATAAATTCATCTAAACCGGCATGAAAGCAAAACAGACGGTCTCCCCATGGAG
>QGHH01000936.1:280-510 GCA_003640645.1 Fredinandcohnia aciditolerans
ACGGCTTGTTCGTAGGCATCTTCATCAATTTCCAAAGCGTCTATTTGCTCCGCAGCTGTGCGTTGCGCAAGCATGAGAGCGATAATTCCGGTCCCGGCGCCAACATCTAAAATACTAAACGGATTATGAGTTATGGGAGCCCATGCGCCTAATAAAACACCATCGGTTCCTACTTTCATAGCGGTTTTGTCTTGTTGAATAGCGAATTGTTTGAATGTAAACATAGTTTT
>QGHH01000937.1 GCA_003640645.1 Fredinandcohnia aciditolerans
GACGCGGGCAAGATCGGCGGCATGAACCTGCAGTTGGCGCTCAATGGCAGCAACCTGGCCGACAAGCGCTACGTGGCGACGTGCTCGGCGGCCACCTCTTGCTACTACGGCACCGGACGTACGGTCATGGCGACCGCGCGACTGTCGTGGTGACGGCGTGCCGCGGGCTGGCCGCGTGGCTGATGGCGCTTGCGCTGGGCCTGGGGGCGGCGGCGCATGCGGAGACGGCGCCGGATTGGCCACGACGCTTCGATAATGCCGATGGTACGCAGACCACGCTGGTTGCCGCCGCGCGGCGCGTGCTGTCGACGTCGGTGACGGTGACCGGGACACTGCTGGCCATTGAGGCACCCCTCGTGGCCAGCGCCGGCGGCGCCAATGGCCGCTTCTTCGATCAATGGGCGGCGGTCGCGCGCGAACGCGGCCTCAAGGCGCTGTGGCCGGCCGGGCAGGTCGACCTGGAAGCGGCGTACGCGGCCCGGCCCGATCTGATCATCGTCTCGGCCACC
>QGHH01000938.1 GCA_003640645.1 Fredinandcohnia aciditolerans
GATGAGCACGCCCCCTCCCCCCAAGCTCGAATGGCGCGGCGTCCGGAAGAGCTTCGAGGACGCCCACGTCCTGCGCGGCCTCGACCTCAGCGTCGCCGCCGGCCGCTCGCTGGTGATCATCGGCGCGTCCGGCCAGGGCAAGTCGGTGACCATCAAGACCGCCGCCGGCCTGATCCTGCCCGACGCCGGCGAGATCCTCTATGACGGCGAGATCGTCGACACCGCCGACAGCCGCACCCGCGCGGCCCTGTCCGGCCGCCAGTACGCCGACCTCTACCCGTCGGAGCTGTCGGGCGGCTTGCAGAAGCGGGTCGGCCTGGCCCGCGCCGTGGTGTCCAATCCCGAGATCATCTTCTTCGACGAGCCGACCACCGGCCTGGCCAAGACCCCCGACTCCAAGGGAAGCAAATGGCTGTTCGCCGGCCAGGCCGGCGCCGACTGGAAGATCGACAGCCGCAACAGCCTGCGCGGCGCGCTGGCCTACTACCATTTCGACAACATCGCCGGCA
>QGHH01000939.1 GCA_003640645.1 Fredinandcohnia aciditolerans
CCAGCGCGTCGGACGTGGCCGAGCGCGGCGGCTCGGCGGTGGCCGAAGTGGTCAACACGATGCAGGGCATCTCGGCCAGCTCGCGCAAGATCTCCGAGATCGTGTCGGTGATGGACGGCATCGCGTTCCAGACCAATATCCTGGCGCTCAATGCCGCGGTGGAGGCGGCGCGCGCCGGCGAGGCCGGCAAGGGTTTCGCGGTGGTGGCCTCCGAAGTGCGCAGCCTGGCGCAGAACAGCGCCGCCGCGGCCAAGGAGATCAAGGGGCTGATCACCACGTCGGTCGAGCAGATCGGCAGCGGCGCCCGCCAGGTGCAGTCGGCCGGGACCACCATGGAAGACATCGTCGCGTCGTCGCGGCGGGTCACCGAGATCATGGGCGAAGTGGTGGAGGTCTCGCTGGCCCAGTCGGCCAAGCTGGGCGAAGTCACCGAGGACATCACCCAGATGACGGCCGAGGCGGCGTCCGCGCTGCAGGCCGCGCATGAATTGCACGGGGGCAGCCCCACG
>QGHH01000940.1 GCA_003640645.1 Fredinandcohnia aciditolerans
CCAGCTTGGCGTACTCGTGGATGCCGATGTCGAACAGATGCGGCAGCAGGCGGATGTCCTGGCGCAGCGACAGCGCGCCATCGGCCTCGGCCTCGTTCCACGACGGATAGTCCAGGTGGCCCTTCTGCCGGTCGGCCGACAGGCCCAGTTGCATGCACACCGGATAGTCGCCCGAGAACGAGCGCTGGTGCACCCACTTCAGGCGCAGCCGCACGCCCTTGGACGCGCCCGGCAACGGCCGGCCGCCGCGTCCCAACAGCAACGCGCCGGCGCCATCGGACAGCATCCAGCGCAGGAAATGCGCGTCGAAGTCGGCGTCATAACCACGCGCGGCAAAGCGCGAGCGCTTGAACAGGCGCGACGGCAGCTCGGCCGCGACCGCCAGAGCGCTGGCATGGCCGCCCATCTCGACGCCCTGCGCGACCAGCTCCATGTTCGAGCGGTGGCGGCGCCCGCTCATCCCGTCGGCGACCACGGCCGAGAGCAGCGATTCGATGCCGCCGAGCACC
>QGHH01000090.1 GCA_003640645.1 Fredinandcohnia aciditolerans
GTCTGCTGGAGCTGAAGGCCCCTGAAATCATCCTGCGCAACGAAAAGCGCATGCTGCAGGAAGCCGTCGACTCGCTGCTGGACAACGGTCGTCGCGGCAAGGCCATGACCGGCGCCAACAAGCGCCAGCTCAAGTCCCTGGCCGACATGATCAAGGGCAAGAGCGGTCGTTTCCGTCAGAACCTGCTGGGCAAGCGCGTCGACTACTCGGGCCGTTCGGTCATCGTGGTGGGTCCGCAGCTCAAGCTGCACCAGTGCGGCCTGCCCAAGCTGATGGCCCTGGAACTGTTCAAGCCGTTCATCTTCAATCGCCTGGAGATGATGGGCCTGGCCACGACCATCAAGGCTGCCAAGAAGCTGGTGGAAAGCCAGGAACCGGTGGTCTGGGACATCCTGGAAGAAGTCATCCGCGAACACCCGGTCCTGCTGAACCGTGCGCCCACGCTGCACCGTCTCGGCATCCAGGCGTTCGAGCCCCAGCTCGTCGAGGGCAAGGCGATCCAGCTGCACCCGCTCGTCTGCGCGGCGTTCAACGCCGACTTCGACGGTGACCAGATGGCCGTCCACCTGCCGCTGTCGCTGGAAGCCCAGCTCGAAGCGCGCACGCTGATGCTGGCGTCGAACAACGTGCTGTTCCCGGCCAACGGCGAGCCGTCGATCGTGCCGTCCCAGGACATCGTGCTGGGTCTGTACTACACGACGCGCGAGCGCATCAACGGCAAGGGCGAAGGCATCTTCTTCACCGACGTCGCCGAAGTGCAACGCGCTTACGACAACGGCGAAGTGGAGCTGCAAAGCCGCATCACCGTGCGCCTGAAGGAACACGAGCGTGACGAGAATGGCGAATGGCAGCCGGTGATCCGCCGCCACGAAACCACCGTCGGCCGCGCGCTGCTGTCCGAGATCCTGCCCAAGGGCCTGCCCTTCACCGTGCTGAACAAGGCGCTGAAGAAGAAGGAAATCTCGCGCCTGATCAACCAGTCGTTCCGCCGTTGC
>QGHH01000941.1:0-233 GCA_003640645.1 Fredinandcohnia aciditolerans
AGTTCGCGCATTTCCCCATAGCTGGGAGGGGCCAGTGTTTCGCCCGTGCGCAGGTAATGGTCGACCTCGCGGAAGATCCAGGGACGCCCTTGGGCCGCCCGGCCGATCATGACCGCGTCGGCGCCAGTGTAATCCAGGACGCGCCTGGCCTTTTCGGGCGAGTCGATGTCGCCATTGGCGATCAGCGGGATTTTCAGCTCGGCGCGGACGGCGCGGATAGTGTCATATTCCGC
>QGHH01000941.1:247-508 GCA_003640645.1 Fredinandcohnia aciditolerans
GGTGCGTCCATGCAGTGGCAGGGCGGCGATGCCGGCGTCCTGGGCCAGTCGGGCCACGCGCAGGGCGTTGCGGCTGTCGCGGTCCCAGCCGGTGCGGGTCTTGAGGGTGACCGGCACCCCCAGCGGCGCGCAGGCCTCGACCACGGCGTCCAGGATGCGGGCGATCAGGTCTTCGTGGCGTAGCAGGGCCGAGCCCGAGGCCACGTTGCAGACCTTTTTCACCGGGCAACCCATGTTGATGTCGATGATGCGCGCGCCCTT
>QGHH01000942.1 GCA_003640645.1 Fredinandcohnia aciditolerans
GGCTGGAGCTCTGGCTGTCGGACGGCGGGCGCTATGGCCTGTTCGAGACCTCTCCGATCTGCCGATGGTCCGGAACGGCGGGGCCCAAGATCAAGGAGGGCGACGGTCAGGCGCCGGAGGGGTTCTACGCCGTGCGCCCGGCCCAGATGAACGCGGCCTCCAAGTATCATCGGGCGTTCAATCTCGGCTTCCCCAACGCCTACGATCAGGCCCTCGGCCGGACGGGCTCGGCCTTGATGGTCCATGGCGCCTGCGTCTCGGTCGGATGCTACGCCATGACCGACCCGGCCATCGACGAGATCTTCACGCTGATGGAAGGCGCTTTCGCCGGTGGTCAAAACGAGATCGCCGTCGACGCTCTTCCGTTTCGCTTCGACGGCGGAGCGAACGAAGCGCCCGCCGGCCGATGGGCCGGCTTCTGGTCGGACCTCGCAGAAGGCGACCGCATCTTCCACGACACCGGGCGTCCGGCCCCCGCGTTCACCTGCCAAGGGCGCTACCGGTTCGA
>QGHH01000943.1 GCA_003640645.1 Fredinandcohnia aciditolerans
GTCCTCGAACACGGTCATGAAGTTCTGCAGGCCGACCCACTGGTTGCTGCCGCCGAAAGGCGGCTCCAGGGTGAGCGACCAGTAGAGCGCCTCACCGGACGGCCAGTAGAAGAAAACGAAGATCAGAAGCATCTGCGGAGCGATGAAGGCTGCCGCCAGCCACAGATTGGAGAAAGTCGCACGCTTTTCCATGCGGATGCTCCTTGCCGCTCATGTTTGTGAAAGGGGCGCCGCGGCAAGCCGCGACGCCCGGATAAGGTCTGGCCTGCTTATGGCAGAGCGACGCCCTTGTAGGTCTGCTCGTAGCGGCGCAGGATCTGGTTGCCTCGTTCGACGACTGCGTCGATGGCGGTCTGCATGTCCTTCTGGCCGGTAAAGGCGGCTTCCAGCTCGGAGCGCAGCTCGGCGCGGATCGAGGTGAAGTTGCCGAGACGGATGCCGCGCGACAACGGCGTGACGTCCGACGCGGTCAGCGAAGCGATCGCGATATCGCGGTTGACGCGCTTC
>QGHH01000944.1 GCA_003640645.1 Fredinandcohnia aciditolerans
CCATGGGTAATTCCCGAGAGTGGCCACTTTGCCAGAGGCAGCCTGGCGCACCGGACACTGTCCGGTGCACCACCGGACAGTCCGGTGCCCCAGACCGAAACAGCCTTTTGGCTGTACACAGCCAACTCTTCTCTTTTCTTCTTCTTTCTGTTTCTAACACTTAGACAAGTATATTAGTACACAAAACCAATGTACTAAGGCTTAGAAACATACCTTTACTCTTGATTTGCACTTTGTCCACCTTTTTACACTTGGGCACTTGTGTTGGACACTCAATCACCAAAATACTTAGAAATGGCCCAAGGGCACATTTCCCTTTCAATCTCCCCCTTTTTGGTGATTTATGCCAACACAACATAAAGCAACTAGAACAATTGCAATATCACTTCAAATAAGAACTCAAATTGTTTTGATTCAATTTTGGCATATTTGGATCGTCCTTTGCCACCACTTGGTTTGTTTTTGCAAATCAAAATCATTTCCCTATCTCTAAGTTAAACACACATG
>QGHH01000945.1 GCA_003640645.1 Fredinandcohnia aciditolerans
GGTGGGGCTGGCGCATGGCCGCAACTTCGTCGCCGGCGTCGATCTGTTCGGCGCCTGCAAGTGGCGCGTCAGCGCGCCGGACGCGAGCTTTCGCATGCCTGGCCTGAAGTTCGGGCTGGTGCTGGGCACGCGCCGCTTCGCCGCGCTGGTCGGCGCTGAACGCGCCCGCGCCATCCTGGAACAGGCCAGCACGTTCGGCGCGGCCGAGGCCTACCGCGACGGCTTCGTCAGCCACGTGACGGCGCAGGAATCGTGGCCCGAGATCGAGCGCCAGGCCGAAGAGGCCGCCGGCGCATTGACCGGCGCGGCCCGGGCGCAGTTGTATGCGGCCCTGTCCGCGGAGCAGCCCGATACCGACCTGGCGCGGCTGGTGCGCTCGGCCGCCGAGCCGGGCCTGAAGGCGCGGGTGGCGGCGTACTTGCAGGCGCGCTGACGCCGCCGGCCCGGCCGGCGCGACGATAAGAAAGCGAAGGAGGCAGCATGGGTTCGGGATTCAATCAAATGCAC
>QGHH01000946.1 GCA_003640645.1 Fredinandcohnia aciditolerans
TTGGTCGTCAGCTGACGGCCGACCGAAGCGATTGCGCCGTTCAGGTCGATCTCGAACCGGTCGAGCGTGACCGTGAGGCCGCGGAACCACACCGGCGCGTTCTCCAGGCCGGCGGCCTGGAAGACCAGACCATAGGTCAGGGTTTCGCTCTCTTCGGGCTTCAGCGCCGGGTTGCCGCCGTCGAAGCCGCCGACGCTCTGCTGGACCTGCAGGACCGGGCTGTAGTTGGCCGGAATGCCGTCGGCGAGACAGTTGGCCGCGCGCGTGGCGTTGGCGTTGCGGTTGGCCGCGGTGCAGGGGTCGACGACGACGCCGAAGGTCTGGCTGAGGCCGGCGACGTCCTCCAGGGTCGGCGCGCGGACCGACTTGGCCTTCATGACCCGGAAGCGCAGGCTCTGGATGGGCGACCAGTCGCCGCCGATCTTCCAGGTGTCATAGCTGCCGACGGTGCTGCCGTCCGACCAGCGATAGGCGCCCTCGACATTGATCGACTTGGCGAAGGGCAGG
>QGHH01000947.1 GCA_003640645.1 Fredinandcohnia aciditolerans
CTTGTTGATGCGTTCGAGCAAGGCGGTGTCGTCCTTGCGCGTGGCCAGGCCCAGGCTGCCCATGACGGTGGGCTGGTAGGACTGCGCCATCTTCAGGTTGGGATAGTTGCCCTGGGTCAGGATGTAGGCGGCGATGGGATAGTCCATGAACCCGCCCTGGATGCGGCCGGCGTTGGCGTCGCGCATCATGTCCGGCGGATTGTCGTAGAGCTTCACCTCCTTGAACACGCCGCTCTTCTGGATCGGCTCGACAAAGGCGGTGCCGACCTGCACCCCCACCGTCATGCCCTTCATGTCGGCGAATGACTTGTATTCCTTGTTGTCGCTCTTGAGCACCATCAGGCCTTCGCCATAGCGATAGACCGGCTCCGAGAAACTCACCACCTGCTGGCGCTGCGGCGTGATGAACATGGCCGCCGAGACGATGTCGATGCGCTTGGAAGTCAGCGAACCGATCAGCGCCGAAAACGCCATGGGCTCGATCTGCACCTCGAAGCCAGCCTCCTT